>NZ_JARRAB010000021.1 GCF_030376615.1 Pseudomonas sp. sp1636 | reverse complement strand
ACGGCGGGCTTCGAGCGCAGCCAGGGCAAGAGCGACTGGAAGAAAGAAGGCGGCAAGCGGAGCAAAAAGGGCCGCGACGACTTCACCCCACGCGCACCCCGCACCGCCGTCAGCGTCGAATCGCCGCACCTGAGCGCGTTACGCACCCTGCTGCACCACCCCGAACTGGCACAGAACGTCGAAGACGTCAGCCACTTCGCCGCCGAAGACGACACCTACGCACAGCTGCTGGTCGCCCTGCTCGGCGCCCTGCAAAAGAACCCGAAACTGCGCGCCCTGCAACTGCTCGCGCGCTGGCACGGCACCGAACAGGGCCGCCTGTTACGGGCCCTGGCGGAAAAGGAATGGCTGATTTCAGCCGACAACCTTGAACAACAGTTTTTCGACACTATAACTAGTCTTGTGGCCCGCCAACGCGAGCGCAGCCTGGAACATTTGATCCACAAAGCCCGTCAAAGTGAGTTGAGTGCAGAGGAAAAAAACCAACTGCGCAACCTGCTGAGCCGTAATGCATCACCGGTAATCCCGAGCCCAACTGGCGCATAGGGGTCTTATTCGGGTATAATCCGCGGCTTGTTTTTAGCCCGCCAAGACCTTCAGTGGATAGGGTGTTATGTCCGGAAAAGCGCAACAGCAGTCTCGTATCAAAGAGTTGATCACCCTTGGTCGTGAGCAGGGCTACCTGACTTACGCGGAGGTCAACGACCACCTGCCGGAGGATATTTCCGACCCGGAACAGGTGGAAGACATCATCCGCATGATCAACGACATGGGGATCAACGTATTCGAGGTTGCGCCAGATAAGGATTCTCTTATGCTGGCCGACGCCGATACCGACGAAGCGGCTGCGGAAGAAGCAGCGGCTGCATTGGCAGCGGTCGAGACCGACATTGGCCGTACCACCGACCCGGTGCGCATGTACATGCGCGAAATGGGCACAGTGGAACTGCTGACCCGCGAAGGCGAAATCGAAATCGCCAAGCGTATCGAAGAAGGTATCCGTGAAGTCATGGGCGCTATTGCCCACTTCCCTGGCACCGTCGACAGCATCCTCGCCGAATACAACCGCGTCACCACCGAAGGCGGCCGCCTGGTTGAAGTCCTCAACGGCTATATCGACCCGGACGACGGCACCGTTCCTGTTGAAGCCCCTGCCGCGCCTGTACCGGTCAAAGACGGCACTGCCGCCGATGCCGATGACGACAAGGACGAGGACGACGACGACAGCGAAGAGGAAGAAGAAGGCGATGGCGGCCCGGATCCGGAAGAAGCCCTGCGCCGCTTCACCGCTATTTCCGAGCAATTGGAGATCGCCAAGAAGTCGCTGAAGAAGCATGGCCGTGACAGCAAGCAAGGCATCGCCGAGCTGAAAGCCCTGGCCGGTTTGTTCATGCCGATCAAGCTGGTGCCCAAGCAGTATGAGGCGCTGGTGGTTCGTGTGCGCGGCGCCCTGGAGCGCCTGCGTGCGCAAGAACGCGCCATCATGCAACTCTGCGTACGTGATGCGCGCATGCCTCGCGCCGACTTCCTGCGCCTGTTCCCGGGCAATGAAATCGATGCCAGCTGGTCCGAGCAACTGGCCAAGGGCAAAGCAAAATACGCCGAGGCCATCGGCGGCCTGCAAGGCGACATCCAGCGCTGCCAGCAGAAGCTGGTTGCCCTGCAAGCCGAGTGCGACCTGACCCTGGCCGAGATCAAGGATATCAACCGGCGCATGTCGATCGGCGAGGCCAAGGCCCGCCGCGCGAAGAAAGAGATGGTTGAAGCCAACCTGCGTCTGGTGATCTCGATCGCCAAAAAGTACACCAACCGCGGCCTGCAGTTCCTCGACCTGATTCAGGAAGGCAACATCGGCCTGATGAAAGCGGTGGACAAGTTCGAATACCGGCGCGGCTACAAGTTCTCGACCTATGCCACCTGGTGGATCCGTCAGGCGATCACTCGCTCGATTGCCGACCAGGCCCGCACCATCCGTATTCCGGTGCACATGATCGAGACGATCAACAAGCTCAACCGTATCTCCCGGCAGATGTTGCAGGAGATGGGTCGCGAACCGACCCCGGAAGAGCTGGGTGAACGCATGGAAATGCCCGAGGACAAAATCCGCAAGGTATTGAAGATCGCCAAAGAGCCGATCTCCATGGAAACCCCGATCGGCGACGACGAAGATTCGCACCTGGGCGACTTCATCGAGGACTCCACCATGCAATCGCCGATCGACGTGGCGACCGTGGAAAGCCTCAAGGAAGCCACCCGCGAAGTGCTGGCCGGCCTCACCGCGCGTGAAGCCAAGGTGCTGCGCATGCGTTTCGGCATCGACATGAACACCGACCATACCCTCGAGGAGGTTGGCAAACAGTTCGATGTCACCCGCGAGCGGATCCGCCAGATCGAGGCCAAGGCGTTGCGCAAGCTGCGTCACCCGACGCGTAGCGAGCATCTGCGCTCCTTCCTCGACGAGTAATACAAACCCCCCGGCCAATCCCGGGGGGTTTTGCTATCTGCCTAGCCAAGCCCCGTCTACACTCCGAATATCATTCGCTCCGCCACGAGGCCGCCATGCCGAGATTGCCGGCCATTCTCCTGTTGTGTCTGGTGTATTGGGTCAGTCCGGTGGCAGCCTTGGCGCTCAATGAGGACGAGCGCGCCTGGCTGGCCGAGCACCCGGTGCTGCACCTGGGCATCGATGATTCCTGGCCGCCATTCGAGCTCCGCGACGCACAGGGCCGCTACCAAGGCCTGGCTGCCGACTACATCGCACTGCTTGAACAACGCCTGGGGGTGAGCCTGCAGCCGAGCGCACCGAGCAGCTGGAGCGCGGTACTGGAGCAGGCCAAGGCCGGTCAGCTCGACTTGCTGCCCGCCGTGATGGCCACGCCAGAACGGCAGGCCTACCTGGCCTTTACCCGCCCCTACCTGGACTTCCCCATCGTCATCCTGGCGCGCGATGACGGGCCGCAGCCACGCGCAATGAAAGACCTTTACGGCCTGAAGATTGCCGTGGTCGAGGACTACGCCCCCCACGAACTGCTGCGCAGCCAACACCCGGATCTCCACCTGCTACCGCTGCCGACGGTCAATGCCGCGCTGCACGCACTCGCCATCGGCCAGGCCGATGCCTTGATCGGCGACCTCGCCTCCAGTGTCTGGAGCCTGCGCCAGCTCAAACTGAAAGGTCTGATCATCAGCGGCGAAACGCCCTATCGCTATCAACTCGCCATGGCCGCGCCACACGACCAGGCGATCCTCATCGGGATTCTCGACAAACTCCTCGCCAACATCGGCAGCGACGAAATCGGCGCCCTACAGGCACGCTGGGTCGACAACTTGCAGGACAGGCGCAGTGTCTGGCGCGAACTCTTGCTGTATGGCCTCCCGGGCTTGCTCGCACTGTGCGCCATCATCGCCGCGATACTGCGCATCAACCGCCGCCTGCACAGCGAAATGGTCACCCGCAGCCTGCTCGAACAGGAACTGCGCAACAGCGAACAGCACTACCGCAGCCTGGTGGAAAACCTCTCGGCTATTGCCTGGGAGGCACGCCGGGACGACCACAGCTTCACCTATGTCTCGCCGCACGCGGAAAAACTGCTCGGCTACCCACTGGCCGACTGGAAGCGTCCAGGCTTCTGGCTGAGCACCCTGCACCCAGAGGATGCACAACGAGCCATCGACCACTGCCAACGCGAAAGCGCCGCCGGCCGCGACCGTAGCCTGGACTACCGGATGTATACCGCCGACGGCCGACTGCTATGGATCCGCGACATCGTCACCCTGACCCGCAATGGCGACGAGACGATCATGCGCGGCCTGATGGTCGACATCAGCGAAGCCAAGCAGGTCGAGCAGGCCTTGCGCCTCTCCGAACAGAAGTTCGCTTCGGTGTTCCAGCAGTGCCCGGACATCCTGGTGATCGCCCGCCGCGCCGACGGCCGCTTGCTGGACGTCAACAATGCCTTCGAGCAACAGACCGGCATCCCGGTCAGCGAAGCGCTCGGCAAAACCGCCAGTGAACTGAATATCTGGGGCATTCCCGACATCGGCCCGACCCTGCTCAACCTCCTGCAAGGCAAACGCCTGCGCAACCTGGAGATGCCCTTCCAGCGGCGCGACGGGCAACGCTTCATCGGCCTGATCTCCGCCCAGGCCTTCCAGCTCGTCGACACCCCGGCGCTGGTGATAATCGTACGCGACATCAGCCAACTCAAAGCCACCCAGCAGCAACTGCTGATTTCCGAAGATAAATTCGCCAAAGCCTTCCACGCCTCCCCCGACGGCCTGTTGATCAGCCGTGTCCGCGACGGCCAACTGATCGAAGTCAATGAGGGTTTCAGCCGCATCACCGGGTACAGCAGCAGCGAAGCCGCCGAGCGCTCGACCCTGCAACTGGGTATCTGGGCCAACCCCGCAGACCGCGCCAGGATGATCGAACAGATCGGCCTGCACGGCAGAGTCCGTGATCTGAGCGCGCCGATCCGCACCCGCGCGGGCCAGATACGCCTGTGCGAGCTGTCCGCCCAACCGATTCAGGTCGGCGACGAGCCCTGCCTGCTGACCATCGCCCGCGACATCACCGAACGCCAGGCCATGCAGGAAAAGCTCCAGCAGGCCGCCACCGTGTTCGAAAGTACCGCCGAAGGCGTGATGATCACCGATCCTCAGCAGCGCATAGTCGCGGTCAACCGCGCTTTCAGCGCAATTACCGGCTTTAGCGAAGCCGAAGTACTTGGGCAAACCCCCCGACTGCTTGCCTCCGGCCAACATGACAGCGCCTTCTACAGCGCAATGTGGCACCAACTGGAAGATGAAGGACACTGGCAAGGGGAAATCTGGAACAAGCGCAAGAACGCCGAGATCTTTCCGGAATGGCTGACCATCAACGCCGTGTGCAATCAAGCCCAGCAGACCACGCACTTCGTCGCCGTATTCGCCGACATCAGCTCACTCAAACATGCCCAGGCCCGACTCGACCACCAAGCCCACCACGACCCCTTGACCGGCCTGCCCAACCGCATGTTGTTCGAAACCCGGCTACATGCCGCACTCGACGATGCGCAAACCGACGACCGCCAAGGCGCGATCCTGTTTCTCGACCTCGACCGCTTCAAGCACATCAACGACAGCCTTGGCCACCCGGTCGGCGACCAACTGCTCAAGAGCATCGCCATTCGCCTCAAGGAACAACTGCGCGACATCGACACCGTTGCCCGCCTGGGTGGCGACGAATTCATCCTCCTGCTACCAGGCCTGCACCAGACCGACGACGCCAAACTGGTCGCCAACAAACTGCTCGCCTGCTTCAGCCCGCCCTTCCAGGTCGACGACCACCAGTTCTATATCAGCGCCAGCATCGGCATCAGCCTCTACCCGGAGGACGGCCTGGATGTCGCCACCCTGGTGAAAAACGCCGACGCCGCCATGTACCGCGCCAAAGCCAAAGGCCGCAACCGGGTCGAAATGTACACCCGCGACCTGACCTTCCAGGCCACCGAACGCATGGCCCTGGAACATGAACTGCGCCGCGCCCTGGAGCGTGAAGAACTGCACCTCTATTACCAGCCCAAACTCAGCCTGAGCAGCCAATGTCTGGCCGGCGCCGAAGCCCTGATTCGCTGGATCCATCCCGTGTTTGGCGAAATCCCGCCCGACCGCTTCATCCCACTGGCCGAGGAAACCGGCCTGATCCTGCCGCTGGGCGACTGGGTGCTGCAACAAGCCTGCTGGCAAATGCGCGAATGGCAAATCCTCCACGCGCCTTTCGGCCCGCTCTCGGTCAACCTGGCCGGCGCCCAACTGCGCCAGCCGCACCTGTTCGAGCGCATCTCGCGCCTGCTCGACGAGCACGCGCTCGACCCCAGCCTGCTGCAACTGGAAATCACCGAAAGCTTCATCATGAACCAGACCGAGGACGCCCTGAGCCTCCTCCACCAACTGAAAGCCCTCGGCGTGCAACTGGCCATCGACGACTTCGGCACCGGCTACTCCTCGCTGAGCTACCTCAAGCGCCTGCCGCTGGACACCCTGAAGATCGACAAATCCTTCGTCCGCGGCCTGCCGAGCGACCCGCACGACGTAGCCATTGCCCGCGCCATCATTGCCCTCGGCCGCAGCATGCAACTCACGGTGATCGCCGAAGGCGTGGAAACCAAGGCCCAGGAACTGTTTCTCGCCGCCGAAGGCTGCGAACAGATCCAGGGCTTCGTCCTCAGCCGCCCCCTCGCCGCCGACGTATTCGCCCATAATTTCCTCAGCCCGCGTCGTTCGGTTGGCGCTACCGAGAAGGCACCGGTATAATCCGCCGGCTTCTGGGGCCTATAGCTCAGTTGGTTAGAGCAGGGGACTCATAATCCCTTGGTCGTAGGTTCGAGTCCTACTGGGCCCACCAAATCGAAAAGCCGCGCATTGCGCGGCTTTTTCATGTCTGCAGGAAAAACAGCTAGACCAACCCTAGAGCTATAGAAGGGTGGTTAGAGCTCAATGATCAGATCCGAGCGGAAGCCTGTCTCTTCCCCCGGATACCCCCTGGGATTGCAGATCACCCGTGTTCCCGCTACGTCATAGTCGACAGCCATATGCGAATGGCCGTGCACCCACAGCGCCATCTGCTCACCACCCATAAGGTCTTCCCAACGATTGGCGTAAGCGGCATCCAGGTGAGTACCTGCGTGCGGGCTGCCTTGGAGGGAGCGTAGCGTTGGAGCATGGTGGGTGATCAGCACAGTTGGGCCGTCAAATGACTCCGACAGCTTCATGCGCAGCCAGTCTTTCGTTTGCACCGACTGGGCGACCAGGTCGGCTGGGCGGATGCGCCTGTAGCTTTCAGTGCGGATCTGCCTGAAGTCATTCATCGCATTCTGCGCACTCAAGCATGCCATCGGTGAGTTGCCGGTTGCGGTGAAATCCGTCCACATGGTCGCCCCCAGAAACCGTACACCGGCCAGGATCACCTCATCCCGATCCAACACCCGAACGCGATCATCCTGCACCGCTCGCATTTTTTGCAGGGTATGGCTCAGGTGCCCACCGTAAAACTCGTGATTGCCTGGGACGTACAACACCGGGCCAGGGAAGACATGCCTGGCCCACGCAACAGCACGTGCTTTGACATCGATGTCGCCCGCCAGAATGACCACATCACAGTCCAGAGGCTCTGGAGTAAACGGGCTGAACTCATTGTGCAGGTCCGACAGCAAGTGGATACGCATCATCATTTCTCAGTGATTTACTGGGGCTGCGCCTTCGTCGACGACACCTTGCGGAATTTAAGGCAAGAGCACGCAGGAAGTTAACGCCGCGAAAAGTGAACTTAGCCACACCGAAAAAATCCCATGAAGCTCAGAATGCCTGATCACTTGGCACAAGGACGACAGCCATGGCAAAACCAGCCTCCCGCCTCAGCGATTTAAATGCTTGCCCCATTCCTGGGCATGGCACCAACCCGACCACCAGTGGTTCGCCGGATGTACTGATCAACAACCTACCCACCCTGCGGGTCGGTGATAGTACGGCCTGTGGCGATGCGGTCACCGAAGGTATAGGCAGCATCCTGGTCAATGGAAAACCCATTGCGTTTCTTGGTAGTGCCACCGCTCATGGCGGGATCATCATCACCGGTTCAGGAGACGTACTGGTTGGTACTCAATCGGGCAGCGCGCCGTTCAGCGCACCAGAGATCCTGCCCAGGCACAGCGAGCAGTACCAGCTGATAGACAGCAATAGCGGCCAGCCTGTCGAGGACGCGCTGTACTGCGTGGAGTGCGGCGATGGCCAGCGCTTTGTCGGTTACACCAATGCCTACGGCAATACCGAGCGGGTATTCACCAAAGCCCCACAATCCGTGGTCGTTCGCTGGGGCCGGGATGCGGCCAACCACCTCAAGCAACAGGGCATTAGCTTCTAAGGACAGATGCAATGACAGCGCCTCACCAGGGTAAGACCAGCTCCCAGCACGCTATTCAACAGATCCCTGTTTCGCTACAGCGCGACTTCATTACCGTAGTCGGCGCCTCGCATATGGGCCTGATGGAAAAGCTGCGTGGGCAGAAAGGCAACAAGATGCGTTTTATCAACCAAGGCATCCGGCAAGTTCGCCTCTACCCGCCGGCAAGCGCCAACGATGCCACCCAGCGTATTTTTCTGATTTTCACCGAAGACTACGAACGCCCCCTGCTCGACGCCGTGAAGGACGTGGTCGAAACCCGCTATGGCGCCAAGTACCGTGAACTGGATTCCATCGCCCAACTACTCGACTTTATCAACCTGCGCATCAGCAAGAAGCGCGAGATCAAGCAGCTCGACTTTTTCTCCCACGGCCTGGTCGGCACAATCGAGTTTGGTTATGAGCTGGATAAGGCAGACAGTTACCGCATGCGCGATGCCCAAGCCCTGATGCTCAAGCCTGAAGCGTTCGACCTGAGTGCCAAGATTCACTCCTACGCCTGCCGTACCGGTCTTGGTATTCATGCAGACGTACACGTCAGCGAAGGTGAAGATCCGCTGTACGAGCAAAGTCTGGCGCAGTTGATCGCCAACACCGCTCAAACTGCTGTGTGGGCATTTCCACGGCGCAGCAATTATGACCAGACCTATGGCAATTCGACTGATCGCGCAGGACTAGCAGGGGCGCAGCAAAGAGTTCGGGCGGACAAGCTTGCCATGGATCGTTATGAGTTACAGCGCAGCAACTATCAAAAGCGCCTAGCAGCGCATCGACAGGCCAGCAAAGACGCTACCGCCATATTGCCCAACGAGTCTGCGCCAAGACAACCTGGAAAATCGGCCAGTACAGAAGATGAGGCACTCGCGCTCCACGCGAAAAGCCGTGACACGAACGATCAAACAATTGGCTATCCGCTCGACGCAGAAGGCGCGGTTCGCCCAGTTCGCGCCGGTGACTCGCCCACTGGGGTGCCGGCCACCCTGCGGGAATACAAGCCACTATGAGGCGCTTGAACAAGCTGCTGCTATGCAGCATTGCCCTGGCCGCTAGCTTGGCGACCGGACTTTATCTGAATGCCAAGGAAAGCCAGATGCCTAAAAAAATCATGATGTATTACGGCGGTTTCGAGAACGAAGAAATGTTCGATGCAAGCCGCTGGTTTGTCGGCGGCATGTACAAACCACGCAACATTGAGGCCGATGGTGGGGCCAGCAATGTCACCATACTGCGCAGCAAGCCATTGCCTTTCACAGCGACTCAAAATGCTGAGCTGCCTCTTATAGCCAGTAGTGAACTGCGCGATGAATACCCTGAGCTGGATAGATCAACGTTAATCGACACCCCTCCAGATCTTAGCCAACGTGTTCGTTATGCCTATAGCGCATTCGCCGAACCCAACAAGCCCGAGGACTACTACTACCTCTACCTAGAGCTGGACGGTCGGAAGTTTGCCATCCGATTCGCTCGCGATGCGCTGACTGGCAATGGCCTAACCGGAAAAGACGCCAAGGAAATCAGCGGCGACTACGCCTCGCAAGCCGAGCATCGAAAAGTCTTTGCCGAAATAGAAGAACTCGAGCGCAAATCTCGCTAACAGCCCTCCGCAAAGAACAATTCAACCATGCTGCGAAAGACGCTGCTCACTCTCTGTATGGCCATTCCGCTAACAGGCTGTGAAGTCCTCATGCTCGGTAATGTCGTGGTCGGCTGCGCGCTAAGGCCTGCGCCGGAACTTCTGCCCAATGAGCTTCCTGCTGCAGTCGTGGGAGTCCCCTATCGCATCCGTATAGATGTGATCAACGCCAGTACCCCTATGAGCCAGTTGCTGGTAGCTCCAGGCAAGCCACTGCCCAATGGCTTGGAGTTAGCCCACACCGAAAGAGACAAGCATGGCGAAATCCGAGGGACTCCAACCGAGGCCGGACGCTACAACCTACTGGTCTATGGCAGTACCTATGGCACTCAATGCGCGGGGCAGGATGTGGAAAAGCTCTACACGCTCCAGGTCACTGAATAACCGGCACTCAACAGAAGATGGCCCAAACCTGGGGCATTGGCGCTCCATGCCGTACTGACGATCCAGACCAAAGAGCTACAGCACCGCTCTCCAATTGATAAAGACCTCACGATGAACAAACGCCGAATCGCCCTGCTCGCTAGCTGTGTGCTGCTGCCTTTTATCGCTCTGGCGACTTATGCAGCCGTTACCCGTATCAACCCCAACAGCCAGCATGCCGTGGGCGAACAACTCGATGAGCTAAATGGCGTGGCGATCTACTACAACGGCGGGGTCAATACGGTGCAGGGCCGTAACCTGAGCCAGGATGGTTACAACCTGGGCCTGCGCTATCAGTGCGTGGAGTTCGTCAAACGCTACTACTTCGAGCGGCATGGCCACCGCATGCCCGACACCTATGGGCACGCCAAAGACTTCTTCGACCCAACCCTCAGCGACGGCAGTTTGAACGCCAAACGGGCGATGCTGCAGTTCCGCAACGGCAGCGCCGAGCAACCGCAAGCAGAAGACTTGCTGGTATTCGCCCCCTCGCTGCTCAACCGCTACGGTCACGTTGCGATTATTGCCAGCGTTGGCACCGACACCCTGCAGATCGCCCAACAAAACCCCGGCCCCTTTGGCAGCTCCAGAGAAGACCTAGGGCTTACCCAACGAGAAGGTCACTGGTATATCGAGCAGGCACGGGCACTGGGCTGGCTGAGGCTGCAGCCAGCTGACGAACTGTCTGTACCTGAGCAGAACTACATCCAGAAGCCATAAATAGCGCCCCTCGCATAACCTGGGGCAATGCGGAGTGTAGTGGTCTACTGATTCCGGACACCGATTTAGGCGAAAAGGAGACTGCGCGCCAAGGCATGATCATCGGTGGCGGTGCCGCAGGCGGCCTTCTCGCTGGTCTTGGCGTCTCGCTCATCTGTGGCCCCGGCGCACCGTTCTGCGCCATCGCCGTGGTGCTAGCGGGTGGAGCAGTGGGCGGGATCGCAGCAGACGCCCTGGATGACGAACTTGAGGAGTTTTCCAAGTGAGAAGTGTTTTGACGCGCGATGAGCGCACTCGATTGTGGTCGGCGCTATCGGATGCCTTCGTCGACAACGAAGTCGACTACAACGCCATCGCTCGGCAGTTGGCGGGATTTGACCGCTCCACGATAAAGCTGGTGTTCTTCGAGGAGGTGGCTCCCGTTTGCTATTCCAACCTGCAGGCCCCCATCCCACCGATCTGGACAGCATTCGAGAGCAGCTGGCTCACCGAGACTATCGAGAGCACTCAGGAAGCCCGCAGCACCTCTACCTTTCGCCGCCTGCGCGATCGGGCCTTCATGGTCTACCTTCGTTATCGACTCAAGAACGAGTGGCTGAACATCGAGCGCGAGCTAGATCGCCAGGACGCGGCCGACGCTGGCAGATGAGCAGCTGCCACAGATCGATTGAGCAACTGGGTTCCATCCCGTTAGCACGGACACTTTCGAGTAAGCCCGCCGCAAAGAACAATCCAACTATGCTGCGAAAGACGCTGCTCACCCTCTGTATGGCCACGTCGCTAACAGGCTGTGAAGTCCTCATGCTTGGCAATGTTCTTGTCGGCTGTGGTATGCAGCCTAAGCCAGTACTTCTCCCAGAGAGCCTGCCAATAGCCGTTGTCGGCCAGCCCTATAGCGTGAAGCTCGACGTGCTCAATACCTCTACGCCCATCCATGGCATCTACGTGAGTGATAGCTTCACCCTGCCTGAAGGGCTCTGGGTCGAGCACCAAGACCGTGACCCGCATGGGCTCATCACCGGTACGCCACTTAAAGCGGGTACTTATGAAGTGCACATGTCCGCTGGCACTTATGGCACTCAATGCACCGGGCTTAGAGCAAGCCGCGTCTATAGGCTCGAAGTAACTGAATGACTGGTACGCAACCGTTGGCTAGAGATCGATGATCAAATCCGGGCGAAAGCCCGTCTTCTCTCCCGGATACCCCCTCGGATTGCAAACCACACGGGTGCCCGCCACGTCATAGTCGACAGCCGTATGCGAATGCCCATGCAGCCACAGCGCCATCCGCTCTCCGCCCATCAGCTCTTCCCAGCGATTGGCATAGGCGGCATCCAGGTGAGTGCCGGCATGCGGGCTGCCCTGAAGAGAACGTAGCGTTGGGGCGTGATGAGTGATCACCACTGTTGGGCCATCAAATGACTCCGACAATTTCATGCGCAGCCAGTCTTTCGTCTGTACTGACTGAGCAACCAAATCAGCGGGCCGGATGCGTCTGTAGTTTTCGGTGCGGATCTGCCGAAAGTCGTTCATCGCATTCTGGGCGCTCAGGGACGCCATCGGCGGGTTACCGGTAGCGGCGAAATCCGTCCACATGGTCGCTCCCAGAAACCGCACACCGGCCAGGATCACCTCATCTCGATCCAATACCCGAACGCGGTCATCCTGCCCCGCCCTTAGTTTCTGCAGGGTGTGCGTCAGGTGCCCTCCGTAAAACTCGTGGTTGCCAGGGACGTACAGCACCGGCCTCGAGAAGGACTGTCTGGCCCACTCAACAGCGCGCGCCTTGACATCGATGTCGCCCGCCAGAATGACCACATCACAGCCCAGGGGCTCTGGAGCAAATGGACTGAACTCATTATGCAGGTCGGACAGCAGGTGAATACGCATCGTCATTTCTCAGTAGTGTTACTTCGCTGGGCCGTGTTGCTCGCCTGTTTTGCCTTGCTTGGTTCTAGCTCGCAAGCCTCGTAAAGGCTCTGAATTGTGTTGCATTGACAGGCGGGCTGTCCGGCCAGCTAACCGTCCTCAGTCCATGGACAGTGGACGAACCGCTCCCAGCATGTCACCTGCCTTGATGTCAGAAGAACCAAATTTCCTCGAAGGCTCACACCACATCAACGATTTTGGTGGTGGCGAAACCCACTCAAAGGGAGCCACCTTTCTCCGCCAAGCCGTTTCGTTTATTGCGATTTTCGTTTATTTCGAATATAAGGTTAACTGTGGATGCCAAGCAGCAACCACGACGACAATTGAATACACCGTTTTTGGAGACAGCCATGACCACCGCCGACCTCACTCGCACCGTTCTTCCCGGCGAGAAAGAAATCGCTGCGGCTGTGGAGTCAAGCCGCCAGTTAGCTGCATTCCTAACCACCAAGCTTGAGACCCAGCGCATTGAGTTAATCGACGAAACGCAACAGCGCGAAGTCGTCGAGCTGCCTACGTTCGCCCTGCGCTTGCTCGGCGAAATCCTGAGCGAACTCGCCCTTGGTAATGCCGTCAGGGTCGTCCCTATTCATGCCGAACTGACGACCCAGGAAGGTGCGGATATGCTCAACGTTTCGCGGCCTCACCTAGTGAAACTGTTGGATCAAGGTGCGTTGCCACACACTAAAACCGGCCGGCATCGCAGGATCAAATTCGCTGACCTGATGGCTTACAAGGAACAGCGTGATCAAGCGAGCCGCGCCGCCATGGATGAACTCGCGGCACAAGCCCAGGAGCTAGGGATGGGGTACGAATGAGGCATTCACCGTTCACCGCTTTCTATGATGCGAATGTTCTCTACCCCGCACCGCTGCGCGATTTTTTGATGCACCTGGCACTGACCGGCGTATACCGAGCACGCTGGTCGGCCCAGGTTCATGACGAGTAGAAACGCAATCTTCTGATCAATCGTCCGGAGCTAACCGTCGAACAATTGGACAGAACGTCCTCGTTGATGGATAGGGCTGTGCCGGATGCCCTGGTGCTTGACTACGCCCCCCTAATTGAGGGGCTGAATCGCCCTGACGCGGATGATCGCCACGTACTCGCAGCGGCAATTAAGTGCAATGCCTCGGTGATCGTGACGTTCAACCTCAAGGACTTCCCCAAAGACGTCCTCGATACGTTTGATATTGAACCTGTGCACCCTGATGACTTTATCGCCGACCTTTGGGATCTCGACAAAGCAGCTGTTCTCGAAGCGGCGCAACGGCAGCGAGCATCGCTGAAGAACCCACCTCACAGTGCGCGGCAATACCTCGACAAGCTACTGCAGCAGAAGCTCCCCGAAACCGTAAAACTACTCACCGCATTTGAATTCCTGATCTAACAGACACTGCCGAAGTAGACAGCGTTTTACGAGACGCGGCGGAACCATATCGGAATGCAGCCTGCCCCAAAAACGCCATCGAATTCTTTCGTCCAGTTACGTCTACTTTCGGTACTATCCGGTTAACTCAGGATTGCTGAAGGTTAAGAAATGGACTTCACCCCTATCATCGCGCAGCTCTCGGGCATGTTGAGCTGGTTTATCCCAGCCGCACTACTGATCGGTCTGCTCAAGTCGCCTTGGGCCAAGGGCCAGATTGGCGAACTCCTGGTACGGCTGTTCGCCCATTGGCAGCTGGATAAACAAACCTACCGCCGCCTGCACAACGTCACCCTGAACACGCCCGACGGCACCACCCAGATCGACCACGTATTCCTCTCGCCCTACGGCGTCTTCGTGCTGGAAACGAAGAACATGAGCGGCTGGATATTCGGCAGCGAGAGGCAGGCGCAGTGGACGCAGAAGCTCTACAAACGCACCTTCAAATTCCAGAGCCCACTGCGGCAGAACTACAAGCACCTCAAAGCTCTGGAAGCCACCCTTGGCGTTAATCCCGAGCACCTGCACTCGGTCATCACCTTTGTCGGCAGCAGCACCTTTAAAACCGAAGTGCCGGCCAACGTGACTCAGGGCATCGGCTTTATCCGCTATATCCAGTCATTCCAGCAGGCGGTATTTAGCGCGGCTGAAGTAGACGCCATGCTGCACGCCCTGCAAACCGGCCGCCGCGCCCCCACCCTCGCCACCCACCGCGAGCACGTGCAAAACCTCAAACGCCGTAGCAATCCGACAGCCGAGCGGCAATGTCCGAAATGCGGCAGCGCCCTGGTTATTCGCACCCGTAAAACCGGGGCCACTGTCGGCCAACAATTCTGGGGCTGCTCAACCTTCCCTAAATGCAAAACCATGCAAAACCTTTAGCACGCGGCCCTAACATCAATCCTGCGCCTGGAGTCGCAATGTCCGTCCCTACCTACGACCAGTTTATTGAGCCGATCCTGCGCCACCTGGCCGCCACGCCCGAAGGCGCGACAGCACGTGACGCCCATGAAGCAGCTGCGGATGCTCTGAACCTTTCGGAAGCTCAGCGCCAAGAGCTAATTGCTAGCGGCCAGGCCACGTACAAGAACCGCGTCGGCTGGGCCCATGACCGCCTCAAACGCGCCGGCCTGTCCAGCAGTGCCAAGCGTGGGTATTGGAAGCTGACCGACGCAGGCATTACCTATGCCGCCCAGCACCCCGCCCCTCTGACTGCGGATAAGGTCGAACAGCTCGCCATCGGCTTTATGGACGTGAAACTCAAGAGCCCGAACGACGCCATCCCCCTCGATGGGCAAGAACGGCCTGTACCGGCGCTCAGCTCAGCCACTGTTAGCCCTGACGACCGCCTGGAACAGGCTCTACGTGAGCTACGCGAGGCAACGGCTGCAGACCTACTAGATAACCTTCTGCAAGTCAGCCCCAACCGCTTTGAAGTCATCGTGCTGGATGTGCTGCACAGCCTTGGCTACGGAGCTAGCCGCAACGATCTGCAGCGCGTCGGCGGCAGCGGCGACGGTGGGATCGACGGGGTGATCTCGCTAGACAAGCTCGGCCTGGAGAAGGTCTACGTCCAGGCCAAACGCTGGCAGGGCACGGTTGGCCGACCAGAATTACAGGCTTTCTATGGCGCACTCGCTGGGCAAAAGGCCAAGCGTGGCGTGTTTATCACCACGTCAGGTTTTACCGCCCAGGCCATCGACTTTTCCCGCTCCGTGGAAGGCATGGTGCTGGTTGATGGCAGTCGGCTGGTCAATTTGATGATGGACTACGAGGTCGGAGTAACGTCGCGCCTCCTAAAGTTACCAAAGCTGGATAGCGACTACTTTGACGAAGAATGACTGCAGAAAAAAGTAGAGCAGCCCCTTTCGCTTACAAAAAATTATCCAGAAAATACGGGCCATTAAATGAAAATATCAGCGATTGAAATAAGCAATTTTCGTCTCCTTAGAGATTTCAGGCTTGATCTAGAAAACGACCTATCACTTGTAATTGGCAAAAACAATACAGGAAAGACCTCACTCCTATCAGCGTTAGAAAAATTCGTCTCAGAGAGAAGCAAAATCACTTTTGATGATTTCAACATAGTGCTCAGAGAAAAGCTGAAGTCATTAATTTCTGGCGAAGAACCCATCCCTCAAGAAGACAAGTACACTCCGCTTGGGATGGAGTTAAAATTAATAATCTCATACGACGAGAATGACGACCTAGGCCAAGTCGCCCCTCTTATTATGAGCCTAGACCCAGAAGACAACTTAATAAATCTAGGCTTCGAATACAAACTTCCCCACAAGCAGCTCACCTCACTCTATACAGACTTCCAAGAGAACAAGGATAATTACGACGAAGATGCACTGCTTTATCTTTCTGAAAATCAACAGAAATACTTTGGAAGCATAATCAGGAAAAGCTACTTAAGCTCAGATGAGAAAATATACACTGACCTTACAAAGGAAAAAATTTCTTTAGATGAAGTGATTTCATTTCGAGCCATAAGTGCAAAACGAAATGTAACCAACAAAGATAACGATAAGACCCTCTCAGGACAAACCGCCACAATATACAAAAGAACGGAGGAATCTGACGAACAGAAAGACACGGTTAATTTATTTAAAAAAACCCTGCGCGGGGCAGACAAAAACTTAAGCGCAATTTATCAAAACATGTTTTCTAAACTACTAACCAATGTCGATCGGTTTGGCGGGATATCACTATCTGAAACATCTCTTACAATAGCCTCCACTTTGCAACACAGAGAACTTTTAGACGGCAATACAACTGTTCTATATCGACATGAAACGCACAACCTGCCTGAACACTTCAACGGCCTTGGGTACATGAATCTGATTAGCATGATCTTTGAAATTGATCTGCTAATGACATCATTCAGGAAAGCCATTACAGAACGGCCAGCCGCACTGAATCTTTTGTTCATAGAAGAACCTGAGGCGCACACTCACCCGCAGATGCAGTATGTATTTATAAAAAACATAAAAAACCTCTTAGCGGATGGAGTGAAAAGAGAGGACGGGCTAGTAGTTAACCTTCAGACAATTATAACCACCCACTCATCTCACATCGTTGCCGAATGCGACTTCGATGACATTAAGTATATGAAGAGAGTTAACGGGTGCGCCAAGTGCAAAAACCTGAAAAGCCTGAGAAAAGAATATGAACAAGAAGATGGAAAAGACCAGAACAATCACTTTAAATTTCTAAAACAATATCTAACACTGAATCGTGCCGAGTTGTTTTTTGCTGAAAAAGCAATATTAGTAGAGGGCGATACCGAGCGAATTCTACTGCCGGCCATGATGAAAAAAATTGACCAAGAATCCCCTGCGAAGGACATCGCCCCCATCTTATCTCAAAACATATCAATTATTGAGGTTGGCGCACACTCGCAAGTTTTCGAAAAATTTATTCGCTTCTTAGGAATTAAGTCATTAATTTTAACTGATATAGACTCGGGGCGAACAATTCCTGACACCGACAAGGATGGGAACCCAAAGTTTAACAAGAAAGGCGAAGCAATCTACACATCGAAAAAATGCTCTACGAATGATCCCGATGCCGACCACACATCCAATAACGCGCTATGTTTTTTCCATAAAAAAAACAGGCAAGATTTAGACTATTTTCTGAAGCTAGAAAACAATCTAAAAATCTTCACGCACAACGAAGAAGCATGGGTAGCGAGTGAAGATGGCTATCTTTATACAGCCTACCAGACTGAGGAAAATGGATATCGAGGACGTAGTTTTGAGGATGCCTTCTTCAATATCAATAAAGATTTGCTAGGAGATGATCCAGCAGCCTTCCCCTCTCTCATTGCCAAACATTTCACTCTTTATATTGAAGGAACACACAGTCCCTTCGAGTTTGCAGAAAAAGGCGTTGATAAGAAAACCACACTTGCTATCGATATTTTACTAAACAGCCAAGAGAAAGGGGCATTTAGCTTCTCAAACTGGAAAACACCTGCATATATTCAGGAGGGCCTGGTATGGCTTCGCAGCTAGAAAAAACCTCCTACAGCCAAGAAACACTCAAAATCCTTGAAGCAACATCCCAGAATAAGAACTTTCTTTTAAGCGGCGGTGCTGGCAGCGGTAAAACATACTCACTGATTGAGACCATTAACGGTCTTACGAACCAACAACCGCTGGCGCGCGTAGCCTGTATTACTTATACAAACGCTGCCACAAACGAAATTGAGCACAGAGCCAGCAATGACAACCTACACGTCTCCACTATTCATGACTTTCTATGGTCAAGCATTAAGCACTTCCAGCAAGAGCTGAAAACAACGTTAATCGAGTTGATAAACGATGAAGAGCAAAAGCTATTTAAGGTTCTTACGCCGGAAGGTGAGCCGGAAGTAATTGTGTCAATCGACAACGAAGTTCAATACAAGGACTACCTCAAACTTAGATCGGGAATCATATCTCATGACCAAGTACTGATTTTAGCTCATGCTTTGTTTGCTAAATACCCTAAGCTGTGTCGCATCCTGAATGACAAGTTCAATTTTATTTTGGTAGATGAATATCAAGATACTAACCCCCTTGTAATCGCCATACTTCTACAACACTTATCCCGCACACCAAGACGAAACATCGTAGGTTTTTTTGGTGATGCTATGCAATCGATCTACGATCAGGGTATTGGGAATCTAGATGATTTCAAAGGTGATGGCCGGGATAAAGTCACTGAGATCAAAAAAGAACAGAATAGGAGGAACCCCACATCTGTAATAGAACTAGCGAACAAATTTCGAACCGACGGATTGGCACAAACACCATCTGACGACACTTCGGCCCCAAATATGACCGAAGGCAAGCCTATTGTAGGGTCCGCAAAATTTTTATACTCATCTAACCCCGACGTTCAAGCAGCCAGAGACTACCTAAACTGGGACAAGTCTACCCCCCAAACAAAAGAGCTAAATCTGACTCACAACTTGATCGCTACCAAAGCTGGTTTCCCGGGGCTTATGCGCATCTATGACGCAGACAAAATCCTAGAATATGTCAAACGAATCCGTGACTACATCAAAACCGATGAGCCCGACTATTTAATTGAGGACAAGTCATTCGGGCAGGTTATACATGAAATACAAGCGGGGAAAGAAGGGAAAACACTAGCGAAAGTCACAGCCACACCAGGTCAAGCAGACTATATTTCCGAGCACCCTGATGCCTATCAGACTGCACTCTCTACTCCCTTCAAAACAATATCCTCTATCTATATAGAGAAAGACATGCTGATTGATGATCAGAAAGCCGATCAGAGCATGTTGGGTGGAGGTGGAACGACAAGAGATCACTTGATCAAGCACCTTCACCGAATACAAACATTGATACAACTTTACACACTAGGTAATTTTAACGACTTTCTGCGATCAACTGATTACAAAATCGACTCTCATGCAAAGAAAGTTAAACTTAAGAAAGAAATCGAAGAACTGTCGCAATCGCACGGAAAAACCATCGAAGAAATAATTGGATTAGCTCACACCAAAGGATTAGTCAGAAAAGATGATCGGCTATTAGAGTTCCAGCGCACAAAAGGCTATATATACGACCAAGTCTGCAAAATTCCTTTTAAAGAATTCCGAAACCTTTTTGAGTACATTGACGGCCAAACACCATTTTCAACCCAACATAAAACAAAGGGCCGGGAGTACGACAACGTTCTTGTAGTACTAGATAACGGAAAGTGGAACAAATATAACTTCGAGGCTTTCTTTACTGGAAAGGGCAAGGACACCGTAATAGAGCGGACTAGTAAAATCATCTATGTTTGCTGCACTCGTGCTCGACGAGAGCTGGCCTTCTTTTATCCTCACCCAACACTCGAAATAGTTAACCGGGCTAAACTCTTGTTTGGCGATGACAACGTCATAAATTTAGATCCAACATGATGATTAAAAAACAAGCAAAGCTTGGCCGCGTTACGGTACACCTGCGGTACAGTGCCCAGCTTTTGCAGATTACGCTCAATTACGCTTAAACCCGTCTACAACGCTACTTTCAGCTAACTGTACCTGCGCTAAGCTACGCCCGATTTCACTGGGCTTGCAGCGTTTCTAGGCAACTCATAATCCTTTGGTCCACGGTTCGAGCCCGTGTGGGCCCACCACCTTTAAAGGAGGAATAATCTGGAACAGACCACGGTTTACGCAGAATGAATCGTGGCCTGCCCGGTTGCTCTCATATGCCTACGTGCTGACGGAAGGCACCGAGAGCCTAGGTTTGAGCTCTGCTAAGAACTTCGCGCCTGAACGCCTAACCCCCAACCCAATACCGGCCGGTCGAACCAACCTTCGGCAAAGCCAGCTCAATATCCTGGCATCTCATGCTTACCGTTCTTTGCAGACCTCTAGTTCCGCCTGCGATTTCAGTTCAGTTTCAATACCTAACCGGTATTTACAGTAATCGATCACCAACTCCCGCTCTTCGCCACTCAACTCGTGCAGCTTTTTATTGTCTGCGTCGTTAGCAAATAGGTTCTCGAACTTAACCTGAAAGGTGGGGCTCTTTTTGATGAAGAACACCGTATTCAGCTCCGCATCATCAATAGCCTTGTAGTATCCAACGAACAGAACGGCTGCCAATAATAGCGCAATAAGGATGATTAATTTTTTCATGCTGTTGCGACCTGCATAGAGAAAGTCCTGCGCACGCTAGCCGAAAGTTCTTATAAACGGTTCTGCACACTGCCGGATTGCCGCGATCACATGCGGTGCCCGCTCGCTCAGCTCAGTCGAGCGAGCCAGCACCCGCTCCAGCGCTTGCAACTGCTCACGAATGACCTCTTCCGGCCGGGCCACATCACAGACCCGGGCGAAGTCCAGCAGCCCCTGTCGCGAGGCGAATAACGACTTGTTGCCGACAAGATCCAGCGCCAATACGTCCTCTGCAATGTAGGCCGTGGTGTTGACGATGTCGTAAGCCGGCGCCAGCCGCGCATCGCGCTGGGTCGGGTCGGAATACAGCAGCCCGAAGTTCTTCAGATGGGCGTCGCCGTTACCGACGATGCAGCTCAGGGTCACCATGGCGAAGAGCTGCGCCAGTGAGCTCTGCACCTGCTCGGGCGGACAGAACAGGCGGATGGCCTTGGCGATGGCCGAATAGCTCTTGCTGTATTTTTGCTCCGCAGCCAGCCCCATCAATGCCGCCATGTCTTCGAAACCAATGGGGTTGAGCTGCTCGTCGCGGTCGAAACGGCGCATGACGAACAGCTTGGCGTTGGCGGAAAGGTAGAACTCCGGCACCGCAATCCCCGCCTCCTTGGCCACGGACATGCAGAGGAACTCGTTGATCGCCAGCCCCGGAAACTCATCCCGACCGCTTTTGATGATCAGCTCGGAGGTTTTCGAGGTGAAACGCTGCGGCGCGCAAGCCTGATGCTCTGGCACCAGTACCTTGGGCTGCACACCCGATATTCCGGCGCGCAGGATGTAGCGATCTACCAAACCGACAAAAATGTCTTCCGCGCCATCCCAGGCGAGAATTTCCGCAAGCTTTTCGCCAGGGAACTGCTGACGCCGTAAGAGCGCATCGACCTCCGGCGAGCTCACCGCCACCCGCCCGATAGGCGAACTGCTGCCAGACAGTGCCAGCAGCAACATGGAGTCGACGTTCGCCACCTTGGCCAGGCGATTGCGCAACTGTTCCAGGACGTAGCCTTCCGGCAGGTTCATCTGGAAGATCGGGTGCAGTTCCCGGTGACGGTACTCATCCAGGCGCATGGGCATCAACAAACTGATCGCCGCCTGCAACTGGGCGTCTTCGTGGTAGCGGAACAGATAGTCCCCGGCGCTGGTAAGGATCTTCCCGCTGTCGCCCTCTGGCGTTGCAACCTGCAGCACGGCCGTCATCAGTCGAACACTCCCTGGATTTCGTCCAGCGTGGGCATGGCAGCGGGCACAACCGAGAGCTCGCAGTCGAGGGCTGCCAGCACTCGTGCATAGGCCATCATGCCCACCGAGAGGTCGCCCTTCTCGATGGCGATGACCTTTTGCCGAGTGATGCCAGCCAGGGCAGCGAGCTTGGCCTGGGTCAGCCCGCGATTGAGGCGGCGTTGCCGAAGCTGTTCGCCAAGTCGTGTCGTGATAAGGGAATAGTCCATGTTCTGCATACGTTACAAATTAGATGATATGTAACGTATACCGAACCTAATGGAAAATCAAAGTGGATACTGGCACTCAAGCCTAAAAACGGCCTGCGAGGCTAGCGTCTGAGCTTGGCGCAGTACAAAAAACAGCACGCTGGCGGTACAGCCCCCAGCTTTCACCGTTTTCGCGCAATTACGCTCAACCCCATCTACCACGCTACTTTCAGCTCACTACACCTGCGCCGCTTTCACTGGATTTGCGGCGTTTCCAGGCAATTCATAATCCCTTGGTCGTAGGTTCGAGCCCTACCGGGCCCAGCACCTTTAAAGCCGCACACTGCGCGGTTTTTTGCTGTCTGCGGCGTACCAACAGGCCACAGAATGGGCGTACCTGCACGGGCCGTCCGGCATAGTCGCCAGCACGCCACGGGGCAGCACCTAGGATCAGCGCGCCAGCTTATGCCGCGCCGCGTACAGGCAGATCATCTCCATCGCCAGGGTCGCACCGGCCAGGGCGGTGATTTCGGCGTTGTCGTAGGGCGGCGAGACTTCCACCACGTCCATGCCGACCAGGTTGATGCCGCGCAGGCCACGCAAAATCTCCAGCGCCTGGTGGCTGCTCAGGCCACCGCACACCGGGGTTCCGGTGCCAGGGGCGAAGGCTGGGTCGAGGCAGTCGATGTCGAAGGTCAGGTACACCGGGTGCTCGCCGACCCGCGCGCGAATGCGCTCGGCGATCTGCTCCGGGGTGCTGCGCTGCACCTCGCGGGCGTCGAGCACCTGGAAGCCCATGACGTCATCGTTGGTGGTGCGCAGGCCGATCTGCACCGAACGCGCCGGATCGACCAGGCCCTCGCGGGCGGCGTGGTAGAACATGGTGCCGTGGTCGATGCGCGCGCCCTCTTCGTCCGGCCAAGTGTCGCTGTGCGCGTCGAAGTGGATCAGCGACAGCGCGCCATGCTGCTTGGCATGGGCCTTGAGCAGCGGGTAGCTGATGAAATGATCGCCGCCCAGGGTGAGCATGGCGCAGCCGGCCGCGAGGATCTTGTCGGCATGCGCCTCGATCAGCGCCGGGGTGTCCTGTGGGGTGCCGTGGTCGAAGTAGCAGTCGCCGTAGTCGATGCAGGCCAGCAGGTCGAAGGGGTCGAATTCCCAGGGAAAATGCCGCGCCCAGGCCGACTGCACCGAGGCGGCGCGAATCGCCCGCGGGCCGAAGCGGCTGCCGGGTCGGTTGGTGGTGGCGGTGTCGAACGGCACGCCGCTGACCACCAGATCGACACCGCGTAGGTCACGGCTGTAGCGCCGGCGCATGAAACTGGTGATGCCGGCGTAGGTCGGCTCGGCCGCCGTGCCATACAGGCTGTCGCGGGTCAGCGCCTGGTCGTTTTCGTAGGCTTGATCCATGGTTTACGATCCTCACAACTTGGATAGAAATTCAGCGCCCGCTGCCGGGCGCGCTCAGTACTGGCTACGGAAGGCGGTCCACAAGCGGGTGCGCTGACGCTGTTGCTTGAGGCTCTGGATCTGCTCGGGGAACAACTTGGCGCGTACCGGCGCCGGCGGGTAGATGTCCGGATCGCCGCTGATCGCCTCGTCCAGCAAGGGCGCGGAAGCCGCGTTGGCGTTGGCGAAATACAGCGCGTTGGTCAGTTCGGCGATGGCCTCGGGCTTGAGCATGTAGTCGATAAAGGCGCGGGCGGCCTGCGGGTGCGGCGCATCGACCGGAATCGCCATGGTGTCGAACCAGATCAGCGTGCCCTCCACAGGAATGCGAAACAACACCGCGAACGGCTGCTTGGCCTCGGCGGCGCGGGCGGCGGCCATGCCGGCGTCGCCGGTGTAGGTCAGTGCCAGGCAGATCTCGCCCTTGGCCAGGTCGTCGATATGCCTGGCGCTGCCGATGTAGCGCAGGTTCGGTTGCAACTGGGCGAGCAACTGCTGCGCGGCCGCTAGGTCGGCGGCGGCGTTGCTGTAGGGATCCTTGCCCAGGTAGTTCAGCGCGATCGCAATCACCTCCTGCGGCGAGTCCAATACGGCGATGCCGCAGTCTTTCAGCTGGCTGGCGTACTCCGGCTTGAACAGCAGATCCAGGCTGTTCAGCGCCACGCCCGGCAAGCGTTGCTCCAGCGCCTGCCGGTTTAGCCCTAAGCCGACGGTGCCCCAGGTGTAGGGCACGCCGTAGCGATTGCCGGGGTCGACGCTGGCCAGCTTGGCCAGCAGTTCAGGGTCGAGGTTGCCGGCATTGCTCAACGCGCCGACCGGCTGCACGGCCTTGGCCTGGATCGCCCGGGCCAGGCCACTGGAAGCCGGGAATACGACGTCGTAACCACTGCCGCCGGTGAGCAGCTTGCTGTCGAGCACCTCGGCGCTGTCGAAGGTGTCGTATTTGACCCGGATGCCGGTTTCGCTCTGGAAGCGCTCGAGCGCCTGCGGCGCCACGTAGTCGGCCCAGTTGTAGATGTTCAGCACCTGCTCCTCGGCCTGCAGCGGCAGGGCGCAGGCGAGCAGTAACAAGCTAGTGGCAAGGCGCATGGCGGATTCCTCTCTTCTGACGAGTCGGTTTTCTTGGGTAGGAGCCCGCGTGCTGGCGATCTGCAACAGCTAAGAATCGCCAGCACGCGGGCTCCTACGAAAACCCTGGCATCATCCTGCGCCCGGCATTGCTTTGGATAAATATGAAGTGATCTACTTTGGCATCGACATTCATCAATGTTTGGAGCCGGCATGCTCAGCCAAGTGCGCGACCTCGACCTGCAGCTGTTGCGCTTGTTCACCACCGTGGTGGAGAGCGGCGGCTTCAGTGCCGCCCAGGGCGAACTGGGGATCGGTCAGTCGACCATCAGCACGCAGATGGCCAAGCTGGAAACACGCCTGGGTTTCCGCCTGTGCGAACGCGGCAAAGCCGGTTTCAGCCTGACCCCCAAGGGCGAGCAAGTGCTATTGGCCACGCGCAAACTGTTCGCCGCCCTCGAGGTGTTCAAGGGCGAGGCCCAGGGCATGGCCGACAAGCTACTGGGTACGCTCAGCATCGGTCTCTCCGAAGCCCTGGATGACCAGGTGCTGGCACGGGTCGGCGCGGCCATCGGGCGGTTTCGCCAGCGCAACCAGGCGGTGCAGATCGAGCTGCTCAGCGCCATGCCCGCCGAGCTGGAGCGGCGCTTGCTGCAAGATCAGCTGCAGCTGGCCATCGGCTACTTCTCCGGCACTCAGGCCGCGCTGGATCTGCAGCCGCTGTTCGTGGAGGAACAGGCGCTGTACTGCGCCGCCAGCCACCCGCTGTTCGGCCAAACGGAGGTCAGCCGCGAGCAGCTGCAGGGCGAAGATGGCGTGCACCATCCCTACCGCTTCACCCGAGCCGACGAGCCCTGGCAATCGGCCAACAGCAGCGCGCGCAGCGAACAGGTCGAAGGCACCCTGGCCTTCATTCTCTCCGGGGCGCATATCGGTTACCTGCCCCGGCACATCGCCGCGCCTTGGGAAGCGCGCGGCCAGCTGCGCGCGCTGCTGGCGGAGCGGCTCGACTTCAGCGTGCAATTCCACCTGGCCAGCCACCGCGGTCGCCAGCCGAGCGAAGCGCAACAGGCGTTTGTCGCGGATCTGCTCGGCGCATTTGCGCAATCGCCTGGGCCATGAGCGAAGCCGCCGGTCACGGTAAGGCTGGCCGCCCCGCCGGCATGACAACGGCGGTTGGCAGGATCGTTCGCAGCCTGCTCGGCTATGCGCGACAACCGCCCGGTGCGCGCGGCGGTCTATAGTTTTTAGTTCAAGCCGGTACTGGCTCACCCCTGTCCACAGCGTGCAAGGAGTCATTATGAGCAAGGTCTACCACGTCGCCGTGCTGGTCGGCAGCCTGCGCAAAGCCTCGATCAACCGCAAACTCGCCCTGGCGTTAGCCGAACTGGCGCCGCCCTTACTGAAGCTGGAAATCGTCGAAATCGGCGCGCTGCCGCTGTACAACGAAGATATCGACATCGACCCGCCACCGTCGCCTTACCTCGACTTCCGCGCCAAGGTCAAAGCCGCCGACGCCCTGCTGTTCGTCACCCCGGAATACAACCGCTCGGTGCCGGCGCCGATGAAAAATGCCATCGATGTCGGCTCGCGCCCCTACGGCCAGAGCGTCTTCAGTGGCAAACCCGGCGCGGTGCTGACGGCCTCGCCGGGGGCTGTGGGTGGTTTCGGTGCCAACCACCACTTGCGCCAATCCATGGTATTTCTCGACGTCGCGATGATGCAGCAGCCGGAAGCCTACCTGGGTGGTGCCGGCAGCTTCTTCGAAGAGGCCGGCATGCTCGGCGATGGCATCAAGCCGTTCCTGCAAAAGTTCATCGGCGCCTATGCCGCCTGGGTGGCGCAGCACGTCCCTGGTTGATCCGTCAGCCAGCAAAGCGCCAGGGTGACCAGCCTCCCGTCAGCCATTGAGCGGCACCCAGATTTCCACCTGACCGGTGCCCGCCACGGGGTCAAAATCGCCGCTGTAGCGCTCGAACTCCGGAGCGTCCGCCGCCTCCAGACCGGAGGCCGGCAGCCAGCGCCGGAAGATCGCGGCAAAGGTTTCATGGAGGCTGGAAATATGCCCGCGATGCAGGAACACCGCATAGCGCCGCGCCGGCAGGCGCATGCGCCTGAAGCCGGGCGGCAACTCGTCGAAGCGGCTCACCTGCACCCCGGCAATGTATTCAAAGCTGCCGTCTTCGCCGGGGTTGCAACACAGGCCGAAGGTTTCCCCACCCAACTGCCCTGGCACCCGGCCGATATGCGGCCCGAAGTGCTGCCAGAGCGCGGTAATGTCCTGGCTGCACTCGGCGCTGAAGCGCTCGCCGAACCCGACGATCAGCAGTTCCTCACCGCGCACGAAGCGCGGCTCGGGCAATTCAGGGGTTGTTGTGGGCTGCATGCGCAGGGTCTCCCTCCATTCGATTCCATTAATTCCATTCAAGCTACCGCTCGCCCGCCGCGCCTCGGCGCTGATCGCGGAGCTTACGGGCAAGCGCCAGATGGAAACCGTAGCCGCACCCCGCAGCAGGGGCAAGGCTGGCCATGCCGGGGGCTCTTCCTCCATCGCCGAAGCCAGGAGCAATGCACCGCGGACGAGGCGCGGGATCGCTCTTGCGCCTGCCCCGCCGCCGCGATACGTCGCTATCCATCGGATGAATGCGGTAAAAAATCTCTTGCCATGACTAGACCGACCGGTCTATATAATTCGCCATGACCAAGACCTCGACCCGCGACAACCTGATCGATGCCATGGCCGATGCCCTGCAACGCAAAGGCCTGCACGGCGTCGGCCTGAGTGAACTGCTGGAGACCGCCGGCGCGCCGAAAGGCAGCCTCTACCACCATTTTCCAGGCGGCAAGAGCGAACTGGCCGTGGCCGCCATCGAGCATATCGGCCAGCGTATCGACGGCCTATTCGTCCAGTTGTTCCGCCAGCAGCCAGACCCGCTGCAAGCGCTGCAGCACTGGTTGCAAGGTGCGCTGCAGCAGTTGGAGAGCAGCCAGTTCGAGCGCGGCTGCCCACTGGCCACCGTGGCCCTGGAGAGCGGCCCGGATGATGTGGCGATTCGCCAGGCCCTGGAGCGTAGTTTTGTCCGGGTGCGCCAAACTCTTGCCGAGCAATTGCATCGGTACGGCTACCCACGCGAACAAGCCGACAACCTCGCCGCGCTGTTCGTCGCGCTTTATGAAGGCGGCCTGTTGCAGGCCCGCGTCGCCGGCAGCAGCGAGCCGCTCAAACGCGCGGCCGAGGCCCTGTTCAACCTGACCCGGCAACAGCCCCCCGGAGGAGCACACGCATGACCAGCGACAGCCAGACCATCCTCGGCGAAACCGTGCAACTGCCGGCACTCGACGGTTACCCGCTGATCGCCACCCGGTACCACGCCCCCGCCCCGGTGGCGCAGCTGCTGATCGCCGGAGCCACCGGGGTGCCCCAGGGCTTTTACCGGCGCTTCGCCGAATATGCGGCGCGCCGCGGCTTCAGCACCCTGACCCTGGACTACCGTGGTATCGGCCTGTCGAAACCGGCCAGCCTGCGCGGCTTCGAGATGGACTATCTGGACTGGGCGCACCTCGACCTGGCAGCCGCCGTCGACCAACACCGCCACGCCGAACGGCCACTGTTCATGGTCGGCCATTCATTCGGCGGGCATGCCTTCGGCCTGCTGCCCAACCATGCTCAGGTGCAGGGTTTCTACACCTTCGGCACTGGCGCCGGCTGGCACGGCTGGATGCCCAGGGCCGAGCAGCTACGCGTCCTGGCCATGTGGCGAGTGATCGGCCCGCTGATCACGCGCGCCAAGGGCTACCTGGCCTGGAGCACGCTGAACATGGGCGAAGACCTGCCCCTGGGCGTATACACGCAGTGGAAGCACTGGTGCCGCTTCCCCCGCTATTTCTTCGAAGACCCGCAGCTGCCCGGTCTGGCCGAACGCTTCGCCCAGGTCAACACGCCGATCGTCGCCGCCAACGCCCTCGACGACCTATGGGCGCCACCTCAATCGCGTGACGCGTTTATGGCCGCTTATACCGGCGCGCCCTATCAGGCACGGGATATCGACACGACAACCGGGCTGGGCGCCATCGGTCACATGGGCTACTTCCGCCCCGCCGCCCAGCCACTGTGGGACGAAACGCTGGACTGGTTTAGCCGCCTGCCGAACACCCGTCAGGCAGCCTGAGCCGTTGCCCGCGCTCAGCTGCCGATCACCCCGCCATCGATCTTGCTGATCAGCACCGTGGTCGAGCGCGGGCGACTCTTGCCGTCGCTGGCCGGGTAGCTGATGCCCGGGTGCTGGATATTCGCCCACATCGCCTTGCCGTCCGGGCTCCAGGCCAGGCCGGTGATTTCGCAGCCGCGCGGGCCGACCAGGAAGCGGCGGACTTCTCGCGTGCGCGGATCGGCGCAGAGCAGGAACAGCTCGACCTGGTGCGCAAGCACGTCGCGCTCTATCTCTTATGTGAAGCCGGGCGAACGCCGAAAAAGAAAACCCCGCGAATGCGGGGCCTTTGCAGACTGTGTACTGACATCCGTGTTGCGCGCGCCCTCCTGGCGGCTATCCAGCGTGTCCCTATTGGTTACTTTGCGCTTCCTGCGCTACGTCCATGGGCAGAAGATTAGCCGCCCGCCGCCAATCACAGTAGTCGCGATCGACAGCACGCCATGTAAGCCAAGGCTTACATGGCGTCAGCCGAGCACGGCCTCGGCTTTATTTTGTGACGCCGGTCTTGTTAGACTCGGACGGTCTTATAAAAATATCAGACCCACCGGATACGGTGGTCATGGGGCCTTTTCATGCGCACAGTCGTTATCGCCCTCGGTTACCTGGCCGCCAGTTTCGGCCTTCCTGCCCTGGCCGGCGGTCAGAGCCAGATTTCCGCTCATGAAGCCCGCGAACAATTGTTCTGGCATGACCTCTATGGGGCCGGCGGCACTACCCTGTATTGCGCCAAGGCCTTTGCCAGCGGAGGGGCCGGCGGATCACTCAGCATCAGCCCGATCTATAGCAATAAGCAGTTGAAAAGTGCCCTGCGCTGCATCACCGATCGCCAGTGCCGCATTATGACCCCGCACTATGCCTACATGGTGTCCGACCTGCACAATCTCTATCCGGCGCTGAGCCGTGTTGAACTGGCGCGGAGCAACGCGCAGTTCGCTGAGCTGGACGCCAGCGCGCAGAACGCGTTCGACGACATCGACTGCGACCTCAAAAGCAGTGCCAAACTGCTGGAACCGCGTGACGAGGCCAAGGGCAATATCGCCCGGGCGATCTTCTACATGCACATCGAATACGACCTGCCCATCGTCGGTCAGGCGCGCATGTACAAGCAGTGGCACCGGATGGATCCTCCGGATGCCGCAGAAAACGCCCGCAACGAGAAAATTGGCGGCCTGCAGGGCACGCGTAACCGCTTTATCGACGACCCGAGCCTGGTTGAACAACTGATCGCCGACTGACAGCGCCGTCGCGCCATGGCGCGGCAGCCTCAGCGATTGGGCCGGTGCGCGCGCCAGGCGACAGCAGCGCAAAGCCCTCCGAGGCGGTGAAAAAAGCGAAGGCCGTCGCGAGGGCGACAGCCGGCGAGCGCAACCAGGCGCGCGGCGCAAAAACGAGGGAGTTTGGCGAGCCAAATGACCGAAATTTTTGGCTATGTACCTGCTGCATGGGGCCGGCAGGTTTTCTCCGCTGCGCATGCTGGTGGAGGCAGGGTCAGCGGTGCTGGCCATCCGGGCTACAAGGCGCGTGCTGCCAGGGTGGATAGCGCAAAGCCTTCAGCATCAACGCACCATGCAGAGTGCTTGCAACACATAACCAAGACATAGCCTTTTTCATGGCACGCTGACACGTGCCGAATATGGCTACCAACCGACACCAAAGCCCAGGCTGTAGTGGGTTTCGTCCAGTTCGCCTTGCGAACCGCTGACCAGGTCTTTCTCGGCCTTCATATTCAGCGAAGCCCAGTCGGTAACCTTGTAGCGCAGGCCCAGCGCCGCCTCCAGGGTGTAATCGGCGACATTGGCCAGCGGCTTGCCGACTTCACCGCTGCTGAACAGCTCGACGCTCTTGCCGACCAGATAGCGGTTGTAGTCCCACTTCATGCTCATGGCATAGAAGTTATCCTGCTCACCATTGGCATATTCGTAATCGGTGCGGTTGAGCAAGCCGGCCACCGAGAAGGCGCCTAATTCGTTATCCCAGAATTGGTAACCCGGACCGGTACCGAGCGTACGCTGACGAACCAGGTCCTCGATCTGATCGCGCTCGTATTCGAGACGCCCCTGCCAGAACCAGTGCTCATCAAGGAAGCGGTCGAGGGCGTACTCGGCCCCCCAGTGATCGCTGGCCACTACGCTGTCCTGGAACTCGCGGTTGTAATCGGCCGCGGCGTGGTGCCGCCAGAGGCCATGGCGCATCTGGGTTTTCAGGTCGACGTCGTAATTATCGCTATCGGTTTCGGCGCGCTTGTAGTCCAGCGCCGCGTCGAGATTGCCCTTCCAGGTCAAATCCTCGACCAGCGGCTTGGGCTGCATGATCCGCTGGATACTCGCCAGTTCGATGGTTCTCGGCCCTTCGCCATTGGCCAGGGTGACCTTGCCCTGCTCGGCGGCCAACAGGGCCTTGGCCCGCTCGCCGGTAAGTTTGCCTTCCTTGATCAGCAGTTCCTGGTCGCTTTCGAGGGTGGCGATTTTCTTCCAGTCCAGCGCAATCGAGCCGCCGTAATCGGTTTCCAGGAGCAGTTTTTTCCCTTCGAAGAATTTGATCGTACCGCTCAGCCGATCGCCGTTTTTCAACCATACGGTATCGGCCAGCAGAGGGCTGGCGGCTGCCAAAAGGGCCAGGCATAGCAGGGTTCTGGAAATCATAAGAGGACTGCAAAGGCTCGGAGTGGATAAAAGCCGGGCATTATGCGCAAGCCCAAGCGCTGAACAAGAACTGACCGTCGGAATTAATCGGAGTTCAAGTCAGGCGAGCGCCGCCATGCCCGCACGCCCCTACCAACCGACCCCGACACCCAGCAGATAATGGCGCTCGGAGGCGGTGCGCCCCAGGGCACGGATTTGATCCAGTTCGTACAACAGCGACAGGCGGGCCCAGCTGTTGAGCCGGTAGCGCAGGCCGAACTCGCTGTCGAGCACATAGTCGACTTCATCGATTTCGGGGATCTGCAGTTCGGCGTTGCTATAGAACTCCAGGCGAGTACCCCACAGCAGGCGCTTGTAATCCCACTCCAGGGAAAGGGTGTCGAATGCCAGATCGCCGGAGGTCGTTTCGAAGTGAATACGATTGAGCTGGCCGATCAGGTCGAAGCGCCCCAGTTCGTTATCCCAGAAACGGTAGCCGGGCCCGCTGCCGACGATACGCTGGCGCCTGACGAACTCGAACTGGTCTTCCTGCTGCTCGCCGCCGACGCGCCAGAACCAGTGTTCCGTGAGGAAGCGATCGAGGTCGTACTCCAACTTCCAGTTATCGTCGACCTTAGTGTCGTTCTTGATCTCGTGTTCCAGATCGCCGGTCAGGACATGCCGCCAGCGGCCATGTTCGACCCGGGCGTTGCCCTTGAGCTTCCACTCATCGGATTCATCCTCGTTGCGCTCCATGTCCAGCTTGGCGTCGAGATTGCCCTCCCAAAGCCGATCCTGCAGCACGGGTCGCGGCGGCACCAGGCGGGTGATGCTGGCCAGCGGCACGGTCTGGCTGGTCGCATTGATGACCCGCACCATACCTTTGCCGGCCGCGGCCAACTGTTCGCTGTGTTCGCTGTGCTTGCTGTCCACTCCCTGGCCCTGGCGACGCAGCAACAGGGGTTTGTCCGAGCGCAAGGTCTCGATATCCTTCCAGTCGATCAGCACCTGGCCGGCATAGCGGGTTTTCAACGCCAGCTTGCCGCCGTCGAGCAATAGAATGTCGCCGCTCAGGCGGTCACCATTATTCAGCCAGACCGTGTCCGCCGACACCGGCAGGGCCAAACCCACGAAGGCAGAGAACAGCAGGATGCGCAGCAGCATGATCGGTCGACAACCAACAGGTCAGGACGGGGGCGCCAAGCATGCCGCTTCGCCCCTGTCAGCGGCAAGCCAGGAAACCCGCCGCGAGGCGCTGTATATGACGCTGGCGCAAGTCCCGGCGGGCAAGGTCGTCAGTTATGGCCAACTGGCTGAACTGGCCGGCCTTGGCCGCGCAGCGCGCTGGGTAGGGCGCTGCCTCAGCCAGCTGCCGCCAGGCACGACCTTGCCCTGGCATCGGGTGATCGCCGCCAGCGGTCGCCTGAGCCTGCCGGCGGGCAGTGTTTCCGGCGCGGAGCAGCGGGCGCGTTTGCGCACCGAAGGTGTGCTGGTGCTCAATGACCGGGTGGATATCCGACGGCACGGCTGGCGCCCGATGGAGCACAGCGGTTAGAGTGCGCCCTTTAATCCATTTCCTCCCTGCAGACAGATACCCGCTCAATGCCCCGTAAAAGCTGGCGCGAAGCCCTCGCCGCCTATTCCAGCCCCGCCACACTGGTGCTGTTGCTCCTCGGGTTCGCCGCCGGCCTGCCCTACATGCTGGTGTTCTCCACGCTGTCGGTGTGGTTGCGCGAGGCTGGGGTAGCGCGCGAAACCATTGGTTTTGCCAGCCTGATCGGCCTGGCCTATGCCTTCAAATGGGTCTGGTCGCCCCTGCTCGACCAGTGGCGCCTGCCGCTGCTCGGCAGGCTTGGGCGGCGCCGTTCCTGGCTGGTACTGGCCCAGGTGCTGATTGCCGTCGGCCTGGCCGGCATGGCGCTGTGTGACCCGCAAACCAAACTGACCTGGCTGATCTCCCTGGCGGTGCTGGTGGCCTTCGCCTCTGCCACCCAGGACATCGCCATCGACGCCTATCGTCTGGAGATCGTCGAAGACACCCGCCAAGCGGCCCTGGCCGCCAGCTACATGGCCGGCTACCGGGTCGCAGCACTGCTGGCCACCGCCGGGGCTTTGTATTTCGCCGAGGGTTTCGGTTCTACCGTGCAGCTTTACCAGCACAGCGCCTGGGCCGGCACCTACCTGGTGTTCGCCCTGCTGATGTTGCCGGGCCTGCTCACCAGCCTGTGGATGCGCGAACCGGACGTGCCGCTGCAAACCCAGTTGGCCGCGGCGCGCTACGGTTTCAGCCATCAGATCGTTTCGGTGCTGGTGCTGATCGTGCTGCTGGTCTCGGTGCCGGCGATGTTCACCCAATTCTATTACACCGATTTCGCCAGCCTGGTACGGGGCGAAACCAGCCTGTTCGGCCTGCTCCTCGAAGACCGCGCCTTCCTGCGCGCCCTGCTTTACACCATCCTCACCACCCTGTGCCTGTCGAGCATGGGCCGGCGTGGCCTGGCGCCGGTACTGACCCCGATCAACGACTTCATCGTGCGTTACCGCTGGCAGGCATTCTTGTTGCTCGGGCTGATCGCCACCTACCGCATGTCGGACACGGTGATGGGCGTGATGGCCAACGTGTTCTACATCGACCAGGGCTTTACCAAGGATCAGATCGCCAGCGTCAGCAAGCTGTTCGGCCTGGTCATGACCCTGCTCGGCGCCGGGGTCGGCGGGCTGCTGATCGTGCGCTTCGGCATCCTGCCGATCCTGTTCATCGGCGGCCTGGCCTCGGCCGCGACCAACCTGCTGTTCCTCATGCTCGCCGGCATGGGCGCCGACCTGCAGATGCTGATCGTCACCATCAGCGCCGACAACTTCAGCGCCGGCCTGGCCACGGCGGCGTTCGTCGCCTACCTGTCGAGCCTGACCAACCTGCAGTTCTCGGCCACCCAATACGCCCTGCTCAGCTCAATCATGCTCCTGCTGCCGCGGCTGATCGGTGGCTATTCCGGGGTAATGGTGGAGAAACTCGGCTATGCCGAGTTCTTCCTGATCACCGCGCTGCTGGGGATCCCGACCCTGGCCCTGATCGCCCTGCAATGGCAGCGCGAACGCCCGCAGGCCAATGGCTCGACGCCGCCCGGAGCGGTCGACATCCCGCCGCTGAAGACTGAAGCCAACCACTAGCCCATCGCCAATACCCATCAGCCCATCGCCAATAGATGTAAAAAAGCCCCGGCACGCTGGCCGGGGCTTTTGTGTTGTCGGGGACGGCTTAGAACTGCGCAGCATCCAGCAGGTACAGGCTGGCGCTGCCGGCCTTGACCGAAGCGGTCAGCGAGTGGATACGCGGCAGGATGCGCGCAAAGTAGAAGCGCGCGGTGCCCAGCTTGCTGGCGTAGAAGTCGTCCTGAGCCTGCTTGGCCAGGGCGGTGCGGGCCATCAACGCCCACATGTAGGCGTAGGCGGTGTAGCCGAACACCTGCAGATACTCGACCGAGGCCGCGCCGATTTCATTGGGGTTGGCCTTGGCCCGCTGCAACAGGTCGGCGGTCATCTGTTCGAGGTTGGCGATGGCCGCCTTGAGCGGCTCGACAAACTCGGCCAGGGAGGCATCGGCCGAGTCGGTGAAGGCCTTGATCTCGTCGGCGAAGTGCTGGTAAAAGGCGCCGCCACTGCCGACCACCTTGCGCCCGACCAGATCCAGGGCCTGGATGCCGTTGGTGCCTTCGTAGATCTGGGTGATGCGGCAGTCGCGCACCAGTTGCTCCTGGCCCCACTCGCGGATGAAACCGTGGCCGCCGAACACCTGCTGGCCATGAATGGTGGTTTCCAGCCCCATGTCGGTGAGGAAGGCCTTGGCCACCGGGGTCAGCAGCGCCACCAGCTCTTCGGCGCGCTTGCGCACGGTCGGCTCTTCGCTGAACTTGGCGGTGTCCAGTTGCATGGCGACGTAGCTGGAGAAGGCGCGACCGCCCTCGTTCAGCGCCTTCATGGTCAGCAGCATGCGGCGTACGTCGGGATGCACGATGATCGGGTCGGCCAGCTTGTCCTGGGCCTGCGGGCCGGTCGGCGCGCGGCTCTGCAGACGTTCGCGGGCGTATTCGATGGCGCTCTGGTAGGAGCGCTCGCCGGTGGCCAGGCCCTGGACACCGACGCCCAGGCGCTCGTAGTTCATCATGGTGAACATCGCCGCCAGACCGCGGTTCGGCGCATCGACGATCCAGCCGGTGGCGCCGTCGAAGTTCATCACGCAGGTGCTGGAGGCCTTGATCCCCATCTTGTGTTCGATCGAGCCGCAGGACAGCGCGTTGTGCTCGCCCAGCGAGCCGTCGGCATTGACCATGAACTTGGGCACCAGGAACAGCGAGATGCCTTTCGGTCCGGCCGGGGCATCGGGCAGCTTGGCCAGCACCAGATGGATGATGTTCTCGGTCAGGTCGTGCTCGCCGCCGGTGATGAAGATCTTGGTGCCGCTGATCTTGTAGCTGCCGTCGGCCTGGGGTTCGGCCTTGCTGCGGATGATGCCTAAGTCGGTGCCGGCGTGCGGCTCGGTCAGACACATGGAACCGGCCCAGACGCCGGCATACATATTCGGCAGGTACTGCTCTTTCAGCTCTTCGCTGGCGTGGGCGTTGAGCGACAGGCAGGCGCCAGCGGTCAGCATCGGATACAGACCGAACGACAGGTTGGCCGAGTTGACCATCTCTTCCACTTGCGCCGAGATCACCTTGGGCATGCCCATGCCGCCGAACAGCGGGTCGCCGCCGACGCCGACCCAGCCGCCTTCGGCGTAGGTCTTGTAGGCTTCTGGAAAGCCGGCCGGGGTTTTCACCGCGCCATTGCTCCAGCTGCAACCTTCTTCGTCGCCGCTGCGGTTGAGCGGCGCGACCACGCCTGCGGTGACCTTGCCGGCTTCTTCGAGAATGGCATTGGCCGTGTCTTCATCCACCACGTCGGCCAAGGCCGGCAATTGGGCCCACAGCTTGGAAACTTCAAACACTTCGTTGAGCACGAAGCGCATGTCGCGCAGGGGAGCTTTATAGTCAGCCATGGAAAATCCTCGAACGGAGCAACAGGGTTAAATCAGGCTTGGGAGTTTAACCGAGCAACATTTCAGACACATAGGGTCGTGTTGTGACCGAAAAGTCTGCACTTGCTTGTCAACCCGCCGATAACCCAAGCCCGCCATTTGCCGGGCTTGGGCCAAGCTTCAAGCGCCGCTCAGAGGCCGAACCGCTCGGCCGCAGCCAGATGGGCAAGACATCGTCGATCGGGAAGCGCATATCGCGCAGGGGAGCCTTGTATTCGGGCACGCTCGTCCTCCGTCGGCAGGCGCGGGTCAATCCCCCTACGCTACGGCCGCGGCGGGCTGACTCACAACGACCCTAACCGTGCGCATGCGCCGTCATAAATGGCGGCTGCGCGACCGGCGGAAGACCGTCGCCTGGCGTATGTAAGCTGTCGCATATCGGTTCTTCCGTTCCAGCCCAGCAGCGTTAAATCGGGGCCTCGGTGGGCTGAAGTCCACCCTGCCCACATACGAAAAAAGCCGCGACCCCGAGAGGTAGCGGCTTTTTTAGGCGAAATCGCGGGAGGGCTTAGTAACCCAGGGCGAAGTCGTCTTCGTGCATGTCCATCAGGTTGCCAGCGCCGGACAGCATGGCTTCCACATGACCACGGGTACGCGGCAGGATGCGCGCGAAGTAGAAGCGTGCGGTCTGCAGCTTGGCCTTGTAGAAGGCTTCGTCTTCAGTACCGGCGGCGATCTTCTCGGCAGCCAGGCGTGCCATATCGGCCCAGAAGTAGGCCAGGCAGACGTAACCGGAGAACATCAGGTAATCCACCGAAGCGGCACCGACTTCTTCGCGATCTTTCATCGCCGCCATACCGACCTTCATGGTCAGCTCACCCCACTCCTTGTTCAGCTTGGCCAGCGGCTCGACCAGCGCTTTAACCGCGTCGTTGCCTTCGTTGGCCTGGCAGAACTTGTGCACGATCTTGGTGAAACCTTTCAGCGCTTCGCCTTGAGTCTGCAGCACTTTACGGCCGAGCAGGTCGAGTGCCTGGATGCCGGTGGTGCCTTCGTACAGCATGGAAATGCGGCTGTCGCGCACGTTCTGCTCCATGCCCCACTCGGCGATAAAGCCGTGGCCGCCGTAGATCTGTACGCCGTGGTTGGCGGCTTCGAAGCCAACTTCGGTCATAAAGGCTTTGGCGATCGGGGTGAGGAAAGCCAGCAGTGCGTCTGCTTGCTTCTTCTCGGCTTCGTCCTGGCTGTACTTGACGATGTCGACCTGCTTGGCGGTGAAGTAGACCATGGCGCGGTTGCCTTCGGCAAAGGCCTTCATGGTCAGCAGCATGCGGCGCACATCAGGGTGCACGATGATCGGGTCGGCGGCTTTTTCCGGCGCTTTCGGGCCAGTCAAAGAACGCATTTGCAGACGCTCGCGAGCGTACTTCAGACCGCCCTGGAAGCCGATTTCGGCATGGGCCAGGCCTTGCAGCGCGGTACCCAGGCGGGCGGTGTTCATAAAGGTGAACATGCAGTTCAGGCCTTTGTTCGCCGGGCCGATCAGGTAACCGGTAGCGCCGTCGAAGTTCATCACGCAAGTGGCGTTACCGTGGATGCCCATCTTGTGCTCGAGCGAGCCACAGGACACGGCATTGCGGGTGCCGGCAGCGCCCTCTGCATCGGGCAGGAACTTGGGCACGATGAACAGCGAGATACCCTTGGTACCCTGCGGCGCGTCGGGCAGGCGGGCCAGGACGATATGGACGATGTTATCGGCCATGTCGTGCTCGCCGGCGGAGATGAAGATCTTGGTACCGGAAACCTTGTAGCTGCCGTCGGCCTGCGGTTCGGCCTTGGTGCGCAACATGCCCAGGTCGGTGCCGCAATGCGGCTCGGTCAGGCACATGGTGCCGGTCCACTCGCCGGAAACCAGCTTGGTCAGGTAAGCATGCTTCTGTTCGGCGGTGCCGTGCTCGGCAATGGTGTTCATCGCACCGTGGGACAGGCCGGGGTACATGCCCCAGGACCAGTTGGCGGTGCCGACCAGTTCGCTGACCACCAGACCAAGCGACTCCGGCAGGCCTTGGCCGCCATGGTCGACGTCATGGGCCAGGCTCGGCCAGCCACCTTCGACGTACTGCTTGTAGGCTTCCTTGAAGCCGGTCGGGGTTTTAACGCCGGACTCGCTCCAAGTGCAGCCTTCGGTGTCACCCACACGGTTCAGCGGCGCCAATACCTGCTCACAGAACTTGGCGCCCTCTTCGAGGATGGCGTCAACCATGTCCGGGGTAGCGTCTTGGCAGCCAGGCAGGCTCTGATAATGCGCTTCGTAGCCGAGCAGTTCGTCGCGAACGAAGCGAATGTCACGCAAGGGGGCCTTGTAGTCAGGCATAGCGGAAAACCTCTGCGGTGGACTCTTAGTGTGTTTGGGTGACCGGATAGGCGGTCGCTTGGGGGATCACTCCCGACTGCCTGGCGACGTCTTGGCCACCCAGCAATCAAACAAGTGTTTGAAACATACGTTTACGCCCCAGCCTTGTCAAGCATCAGCGGACTACCGATAGCCAAACAGATCAATCGGCGCTGCAGAGTCCGGCAACTCAGCCAGGCGCCTGCTCGTGAACGCGCACTTCGCGGTCACGAGTGGCCCGCTCGGCAGGCTGCAGTTGCTCGATGCGTGGCTGCGGACTGGATTCGGCCTTGTCCGGCTGGAGCATGGACGGGGTCGAGGCGCCGAGCACTGCTCCGCTGCTTCGCGGGAGAAAGCAGTTTGTTCATCGTCAAGGCTGGGCGATGGCGTAACGGGCGCCTGAGCAGCGCGGGCCAGATCGGGGGAAACGCCGGCCGCGCGGCGGGCGAAATAGACCGGAGCGACAGTGACGACACTGTCGGGGCTAGGCGACCGGGGCGTTCTCAGGCCTTGGTGTCGATCAGCGTGCCCAGCATTTCGTCGGCGGTGCGCACGACGCGCGCCCCGGCTTGTGCCTCGTTCTGGCCCACACGCAGGGCGACCAGGCTGTCGGCCAGATCCGCACGGCCTTGACCGGCGGCTTCCGGCGGCGGATTGACTTGATTCGGCACAGGCGTCTGCGTCGCCTGCTGGGGCCCGGCGATGATACCGCCGGCGATCTCGGCGGCGGCCTGATCGACCCGCCGCTGCCCCGCCTGAATGGTGCCGATGCCCGAATTGAAGGCGTTAGCGGAGATTTGCATAAACCAGCTCCCGCGACTGCAACGAATCGTTGCCCTGTATTGAAGCAGATATTGCCTCGGCAACATACTGGCAAATGGCTATGGCGGAAGGCTGCCTTATAGCTCCAACTCCAGCAGCGCCAGATCGAGGCACTCGGCCACCGCCGCCGGCGTCGCCTTGGCCAGGCGCGGCACCCGCCCCAGACAAGGCGCCGGCAAGCGCTCGGCGAGGGTCGCCAGGTTCTCCTCCAGGCGCGAGGTCTTGGGATCGACCACATTGGCCACCCAACCGGCCAGGGTCAGGCCATCGCGAGCAATCGCCTCGGCGGTCAATACGGCGTGGTTGATGCAGCCCAGGCGCACCCCGACCACCAGGATCACCGGCAAACCCAGGCTGATCGGCAGATCCGACAGCGCCGCCTGACCGGCCAGCGGCACGCGCCAGCCGCCGGCGCCTTCGACCAAGACGAAATCCGCGCCTTTGTCGAGGATCGCCTGCACCGGCCCGCGCAGCGCCGCCAGATCCAGGCGCACGCCGGCCTCGCGTGCCGCCAGATGAGGGGCGATGAACGGGGCAAAGGCCAGTGGATTGACCTCCTCGTAGCGCAGCGCCAGGCTGCATTCGCCGAGCAGGGCCAGGGCGTCGTCGTTGCGCAGGCCGGCGGCAGTCTTGCTGCAACCGGAGGCCACCGGCTTGGCGGCGGCGGTCGACAACCCGGCCATGCGCGCGGCATGCAGCAAGCCGGCGGCAATCGTGGTCTTGCCGACTTCGGTGTCGGTGCCGGTGACGAAGAAGGCTGCAGTCATCTCAACTCTCTTTGCGCAAAAGGCCGTAGACCACCTGATAGCTCGCCGGCAATCCCGGCGCCTGACGGAACTGTTCGTAGGCGGCGAGCAGCGCCAGCATGCGGGCGCGCCCGGTCAGGCCACCCGGGCGGCCGGGGTTGAGGTTGTGCGCGCCCAACGCCTTGAGTTCATGGGTCAGGCTGCGCAGGTCGGGGTAGTGCAGCACCTCGGCCTGGTTTTCCAGGCTGAGCAGCTGCAAGCCGCTGTCCGCACAAAGCTGTTGGTAATCGGCGAAGCGGCGGAAGCGGTTGACGTGGACGAAGCCGTCCACCGCCTGCCAACTGTCGCGCAACTCCTGCAGGGTGCCGACGCACAGGCTGCTGAAGGCCAGCACGCCAGCGGGACGCAAGACTCGCCGGGCTTCGCCGAGCACCGCGGTAAAATCCGCACACCATTGCAGTGCCAGGCTGGAAAACAGCAGGTCGCAGGACTCGCCACGCAGCGGCAGGCGCTCGGCATCGCCGGCGACAAACTGTTGCGCGCCGCCCAATGGCTGGGCGTGGCGCAGCATGCCCTCGGCAAGATCCAGGGCCACGCCCTCGGCCGCGGCGTAACGCTGGCCCAGGGCACGACTGAAATGCCCGGTGCCGCAGCCCAGGTCGAGCCAGCGCTGCGGGACAAGATCAGCCGGCAGGCGATCCAGCAGCTCGCTGCCGACCTTGCGCTGCAGGGCCGCGACGCTGTCGTAGCTGTCGGCGGCGCGGGAAAAGGAGGCGGCCACCTGACGCTTGTCCGGCAACCCGCCGAGCACACGCTCAATCATCGCCGGCCTCATGCAGAAAGGCCTGGATCGCCGCGGCGATCTCGTGGGGGCGCTCCAGGGCGAAGGCATGGCTGGCGTTATCGATCAGGCCGATCTCGACATCCGCCAGCAACGCCAGCAGCGCGGCCGCCGCCGCTGCCGGCACCAGGCCATCGTCGCCGGCGAACAGATGCAGTTGCGGACCGACGAAGGCCTGCAAGGCGCCGCGGGTATCCAGCGCGGCCAGCACATCCAACCCTGCCAGCAGATCGCCGGTACGGTGCTGCGGCGCCGCACCCAGCAGCAGCCGCGACAAGCCGCGCGGATCCGCGGCGCCCTGAGCGCAGAGCAGGGCGAAGCGCTTCAAGGTGGCCCGCGCATCCGTCGCGCAGCCTTGGCGAAACAGCGCAAAGGTCTCGGCCGCCATCGCGCCGGGCCAGGTCGGCGCGGCAACGAAACGCGCATTGCTGGCCAGGGTCAGCAGGCCGGCACAACGCTCGCCACGGCGCGCCGCCAGCTCACTGGCGAGCATGCCGCCGAGCGACCAGCCGCCGAGCCAGGCGTCCTGGGGCAGGTTGGCATCGAGCTCGTCCAGCCAGTCGACGGGGTCGCCGGAGTCCAGCAACGGCAGGGGCTCGATCTCGACCCGCAGGCGCGAATCGAGGCCGCGCAGGGCTTCGGCCAGCGGCTCCAGCGGGGTACTGCCCAGACCCCAACCGGGCAGCAAGATCAGGCGGTCACGCATCGCTGCTCTCCAGTAGCGGCCAGCACTCGGCCAGCGCCTCCAGCAGCCGTTCGAGCTGGGCATCGCTGTGCGCCGCCGACAGGGTGACGCGCAGGCGCGCACTGCCGGCCGGCACCGTCGGCGGACGGATCGCGGTGACCAGCAAGCCGCGCTCGCGCAGCAGCTGCGACAGGCGCATGGCGCGAGCGCTGTCGCCGACCAGGATCGGCTGAATCGGCGTGGCGCTGTCCATCAACTCGAGACCAATCGCGCTCGCGCCTTCACGGAAGCGCTTGATCAAGGCGTTCAAGCGTTCGCGCCGCCAGTGCTCGCTGCGCAGCAATTCCAGGCTCTTCAGGGTGGCGCAGGCCAGCGCCGGCGGCTGGCTGGTGGTGTAGATATAGGGGCGGGCGAACTGCACCAGGGTCTCGATCAGCTCCTCGCTGCCGGCGACGAAGGCTCCGGCGGTGCCGAAGGCCTTGCCCAGGGTGCCGACCAGCACCTGGACGTCGTCCTGGCCCAGGCCGAAGTGCTCGACGATACCGCCGCCAGTGGCACCCAGCGGGCCGAAGCCGTGGGCGTCGTCGACCATCACCCAGGCGCCCCTGGCCTTGGCCGCCGCACACAGCGCCGGCAGCGCGGCCAGGTCGCCGTCCATGCTGAACACCCCGTCGGTCACCACCAGGGTATTGCCGCCGGCCTTGTCCAGGCGGCTGGCCAGGCTGGCGGCGTCGTTGTGCAGGTAGCGCGAGAAGCGCGCACCGCTGAGCAGGCCGGCGTCCAGCAAGGAGGCGTGATTGAGGCGGTCTTCCAGCACCGTATCGCCCTGCCCCAGCAGCGCGGTGACCGCGCCCAGGTTGGCCATGTAGCCGGTGGAAAACAGCAGCGCCCGCGGCCGGCCGCTGAATTCGGCGAGCGCCTCCTCCAGCTCGTGGTGCGGCGTGCTGTGGCCGATCACCAGGTGCGAGGCGCCGCCGCCGACCCCCCAGCGCAGCGCGCCGGCGCGCCAGGCCTCGATCACCTGCGGGTGGTTGGCCAGGCCGAGGTAGTCGTTGGAGCAGAAGGCCAGCAGCTCGCGGCCGTCGACTTTGACCAGCGGCCCTTGCGGCGAATCGAGCAAGGGCCGCTGCCGGTAGAGATCGGCAGCGCGGCGTTCGGCGAGACGGGCGGCAAGGTCGAAGGGCATGCAAGCCTCGGCAATAGCAGCGATGTAGGAGCGGGCCATGCCCGCGAACCGCAAACGGCCTTCGCGGGCATGGCCCGCTCCTACCCGGAAAAGATCAAACCTCGGGTGGTGGGCAACTTACCCATCCACTGCGCGAGCCATCAGACCGCAGCGTTATAGAACAACTTGGAGTCGCGCTGCTCGGCCAGGGCCTGCTCGATGGCCGCCTGATGCACCTCGTCGGCGTGCTCTTGGCGCTCCTCCGGCTGAATGCCGAGGCGAGCGAACAGCTGCATGTCCTTGCCGGCCTGGGGGTTGGCGGTGGTCAGCAGCTTCTCGCCGTAGAAGATCGAGTTGGCGCCGGCGAAGAAGGCCAGCGCCTGCATCTGCTCGTTCATCGCCTCGCGCCCGGCGGACAGGCGCACGTGCGACTGCGGCATCATGATCCGCGCCACCGCGAGCATGCGAATGAAGTCGAAGGGGTCGACGTCCTTTTCCTCGGCCAGGGGCGTGCCCTTGACCTTGACCAGCATGTTGATCGGCACCGACTCCGGGTGCTCCGGCAGGTTGGCCAGTTGAATCAAGAGCCCTGCGCGGTCGTCCAGCGACTCGCCCATGCCGAGGATGCCGCCGGAACAGATCTTCATCCCCGCATCGCGCACGTAGGCCAGGGTCTGCAGGCGCTCATTGTAGGTGCGGGTGGTGATGATGTTGCCGTAGAACTCCGGCGAGGTATCCAGGTTGTGGTTGTAATAGTCGAGGCCGGCCTCGGCCAAAGCGGCGGTCTGCTCCTTGTCCAGCTTGCCCAGGGTCATGCAGGTTTCCAGGCCCATGGCGCGTACGCCTTTGACCATCTCCAGCACGTAGGGCATGTCCTTGGCCGACGGGTGCTTCCAGGCCGCGCCCATGCAGAAGCGGGTCGAGCCGATGGCCTTGGCCTCGGCGGCCGCCTCCAGCACCTTCTGCACTTCCAGCAGCTTCTCCTTGTCCAGGCCGGTGTTGTAGTGACCGGACTGCGGGCAGTACTTGCAGTCTTCCGGGCAGGCGCCGGTCTTGATCGACAACAGGGTCGAGACCTGTACGCGGTTGGCATCGAAATGCGCGCGGTGCACGGTCTGCGCCTGGAACAACAGGTCGTTGAAGGGTTGTTCGAAGAGCGCCTTGACCTCGGTGAGGGTCCAATCGTGACGCAGGTGGGCAGCGGTGGTGGCGCTCATCGGTGATTCCTGGTTAGTTGTAGCGGCTGCTAGAGTCAGTCAGCACGACACGGATGTCCGGCATATTTAAGGAAGCCTTATGCGCTGTCAACCAGAAGGCCAACACCAGATTTACAACTGGTTAAAAAACCAACAGGGCTGCCTGCTCTGCGACGAGCCGGCCGACACCCGACACAGCCTCTGCGTCAGTTGCGAAAGCGAACTGCCGTGGTTAGGCGCGCGCTGCCAGGTCTGCGCCCTGCCGCTGCCGCACGCCGGCCTGACCTGCGGCGGCTGCCTAAAACGGCAACCGCGCTTCGACCGGGTCGAGGCTCCTTGGCGCTATGCCTTCCCTGTCGACAGCCTGATCACCCGCTTCAAGCACCAGGCGCAATGGCCATTGGGACGCCTGCTCGGCGAGCTGTTGTCGCAACACCTGCTGCATGCCTTCGACGAAGGCCTGGCCAGGCCCGACCTGCTGCTGCCGGTGCCCCTGGCCGAACGCCGGCAACGCCAGCGCGGTTTCAACCAGGCGGCGCTGCTCGCCCAGTGGCTCAGCGAACAACTGCAGTTGCCGGTGCAGCAGCACTGGCTGCGGCGGGTGATCGACACCCCGGCGCAGCAGCAACTGGACGCCGCCACCCGCAAACGCAACCTGCGCCGCGCCTTTGCCCTGGCGCCTGCCAGCCAGTTCGGCGGTCTGCACCTGGCGCTGGTCGACGACGTACTGACCACCGGCGCCACCGCCGAGAGCCTGGCGCGCCTGCTGAAAAAGGCCGGCGCGGCGCGGGTCGACATCTATTGCCTGGCACGCACGCCCAAGCCCGGGGAATAGCACGCCTCGCCACGCTGGAGCCTTGAAGCCGAACCGCTCCTGTAGCCCGGAGAAGCCTTGACGCACCGATCCCGGATTGCGCTGCGCTTATCCAGGCTACGGGCCGCGACCGGTAACACGCCCGCCCCCGGATAAGCGCTACACTCGTCGGCCCAGAGACCGGAGCCGACCATGTCCCATCCCTTTGCCGCCCTGACCCCCGACCTGGTGCTGGATGCCGTGGAAAGCATTGGCTACCTCAGCGATGCCCGCATATTGGCGCTCAACAGCTACGAAAACCGCGTCTACCAGGTGGGCATCGAAGGCGAAACGCCGCTGATCGCCAAGTTCTACCGGCCGCAACGCTGGAGCGACGCGGCGATCCGCGAGGAGCACAGTTTCACCTTCGAACTGGCCGAGTGCGAGGTGCCGGTGGTGGCGCCACTGGTGCGCGATGGCGAGACCCTGTTCGAGCACGCCGGCTTTCGCTTCACCCTGTTCCCGCGGCGCGGCGGCCGCGCGCCGGAGCCGGGCAACCTCGACCAGCTGTATCGCCTCGGCCAGTTGCTCGGGCGCCTGCACGCGGTCGGCTCGCTGCGCCCCTTCGCCCACCGCGAAGCCTTGCAGGTGGAGAACTTCGGCCACGCCTCGCTGGCCACCCTGCTGGAGGGCAACTTCATTCCGCCCAGCCTGCTGCCGGCTTACGAGTCGGTGGCACGCGATCTGCTCAAACGCCTCGATGCGCTGTTCGCCGACACCCCGGTGCAGGCGATCCGCCTGCACGGCGATTGCCACCCCGGCAACCTGCTGTGCCGCGACGACACCTTCCATATGGTCGACCTCGACGACTGCCGCATGGGCCCGGCGGTGCAGGATCTGTGGATGATGCTGGCCGGCGAACGCCATGAGCGCCTCGGTCAACTGTCCGAGCTGATGGACGGTTATCAGGAGTTCCACGACTTCAACCCGCGCGAACTGCCGCTGATCGAAGGCCTGCGTTCCCTGCGCCTGATGCACTACAGCGCCTGGCTGGCACGCCGCTGGGACGACCCGGCGTTTCCCCACAGTTTTCCCTGGTTCGGCAGCGAACGCTATTGGGGCGAACAGGTGCTGATGCTGCGCGAGCAGTTGGCGGCGCTGGACGAGGAACCGCTCAAGCTGTTCTGAGCAACAGCGGCAAGCCATCGGCGACACGCGCGGGCTACGCCGGTAAACCGGCCTTACGCAAGAGCGGTTTTCCCCGGCAGGAAAAACCTGAACCTACAGACAAGTGTCGAAGCGCACGACTAGCAGGCCGTTGAGAAATGTAGGCGAGGCAGCCGAGGCTAGGCAAAAACAGGCGAGAAAGCGCAGTTTACGTGTTGTAAATGAGCATTTTGAGCCTGTTTTTAACGACGCATCGGCAACGCAGGTAGTTTTCCAACGGCCTGCTAGAATCCCCGCTCTTTAATTGCCGCCTGGACAAGGATTTTGCATGGCCACCGCCAACCCGCGCCGCGGGTACATTCTCGGCCTGACCGCCTACATCATCTGGGGTCTGTTTCCGCTCTATTTCAAAGCCATCCAGGATGTCCCCGCGCTGGAGATCATCGTCCACCGCGCGCTCTGGTCGGCCGTCTTCGGCGCCGCGCTGCTGCTGCTATGGAAACACCCAGGCTGGTTGCGTGAGTTGCGCGACAACCCCAAACGCCTTGCCGTTCTGAGCGTCAGCGGCCTGCTGATCGCCAGCAACTGGCTGGTGTATGTCTGGGCGGTGAACAACGAGCGCATGCTCGAAGCCGCGCTGGGCTACTACATCAACCCGCTGGTCAATGTGCTGCTCGGTTTGCTCCTGCTCGGCGAACGCCTGCGCCGCCTGCAATGGCTGGCCGTGGGCCTGGCCGCCCTGGGCGTGGCGCAGCAGCTGTGGCAGGTCGGCAGCATTCCCTGGGTGTCGCTGGTACTGGCGCTGACCTTCGGTTTCTATGGGCTGATCCGCAAGCAGGCGCCGGTCGCCGCGCTGCCCGGCCTGGTGGTGGAAACCTGGCTGTTGCTGCCGCTGGCCCTCGGCTGGCTGCTGTTCAACCCCGGCGCCATGAGCAGTCAGCCGGCGTTCTGGGAAACCCCCGAGGCACTCTGGCTGATCGCCGCCGGCCCTATCACCCTGATCCCGCTGGTGTGCTTCAACGCCGCCGCGCGCCACCTGCCCTACACCGCCCTGGGTTTCCTGCAGTACATCGCGCCGACCCTGGTGCTGATCCTGGCGGTAGCGGTGTTCGGCGAGCGTTTCGACCCCAGCAAGCTGCTGGCCTTTATCTGCATCTGGACCGGCCTGGCGCTCTATAGCCTGGATGCCTGGTTGACCCTGCGCCGCCGGGGTTGAGGTCGCCCGGCAGGCGCGGCGGGAACGCCGAGCCTCGCGCGCTGCACAATAAACGATCAATCTCGTGCAGCCCGCGCCGGCACAGGCTCGCAGCCAGTCATCCCAACCTTATCCACAGAAGCATCCCCGACCTTTGTGCACAAGTAATTGAAATTGCTGTTTATTTAATCAACCCAGGGAAAGCCGCGGGACACTAGCGCAGGATCCGAGGCTCCCCAGGTTATCCACAGCGATACCCACCCAAGCCGTGGATATCCCCTGGCGCCCTGGTCGCGATCAGCTCTCGGCGCGCAAATTGAGCTCCACCATCAGCTCATCGGCGAGGGTTTCCAGCTGGCCTTGCAGGGTTTCCAACGCCAGCCCCTGGGGCACCGCGAGCAATGCCTCGGCATGGAACAGCGACTCGCCGCTCATCGGCGCCGGCATCACCTCGGTATTCAGGCTTTCCAGGTTGACCCCCTGCTCGGCGAGCAGTCGGGTGATGTCGCGGACGATGCCGGGGCGATCGTTGCCGACCAGTTCGAGGAGGATCGACGTCCAGCTGCCGACCGGTTCGCTGCCGCTGTCGTCGCAGAGCACGCGGATGCCCTGGGCAGCCAGCGCCTGCAAGGCACCGACCAGCTCGGCGCGCTGCGCGGCCGGCACGGCGACGTGCAGAATACCGGCGAATTGCCCGGCCATCCGCGACATGCGACTCTCCAGCCAATTGCCGCCGTGGTCGGCGACACACAGGGCGATGCGTTCGACCAACCCGGGTTGATCCTTGGCGATGACCGTTAGTACCAGATGATCCATGGCAAGCCTCTCGTGGTTGTTCCGCAGTTAGGTAATGGTGCCGGGGCGAACGGCCGCGGCGCCGCGTTCAGTCGCCGCCGGGCCGCGGCAGATCCAGCCAGTAGGTGTGGAACAGCTCGTCGCGCACATAGCCGAGCCGCTCGTACAGCGCCTGCCCAGCCAGATTGCTCTTCGCCGTCTGCAACTGCAAACCGCAGGCGCCGCTGTTCTCGGCATGGGTTCGGGCGGCGTTCATCAGCGCTGCGCCAACCCCCTGGCGCCTGGCGGCCTCGACCACGTAGAGGTCGCTCAACAACCAGGCCGGCGCCAACGCCAGCGAAGCCTGAAACGGGTAGAGCTGGACGAAGCCAAGCGCCCTACCCTGCGGATCACGCGCCAGGAACAGCACCGAGTCGCCGCGGCTGAGGCGCTGCGCAAGAAACACGCGAATCGCCGCCGGCGGCTTGTCCTCCCGATAGAACTGCAGGTAGCCGGCAAACAAGCGGATCAGCTCGTCGAGATCGGCCGCGCCGGCCGCGTGTATATGCATCGTGCAACTCCTCCTGTCACTCACAGGGTACAACCTCCGCGCAGGCGGTCGCAGCAGGCAAGGTGTTGAGCCGAATCGTCAATACAGGTGCCGCAGTATAGGCCGTCCGCCGAGCCCCTGCCGGAAAGCCGGCATAATTAACGTGTACCGTTTTAAGACTTTTATGAAACAATTATTGCAATTTTTGAGAACACAACAGCCTCGACATGACTGCAGAGCGCCTCTTGGTCGCACAACGACGCGCACCCACTGATTTTCCAAGAATCTTGATGTAGTATGCCGCGCCTCGGACTACAAGACTTAAACCCCAGATCCGAAGCGGCTATTGAGTAGAGCTGAGCAGAGTGAGGCAAGTGATGACTGAACGCGTTCAAGTCGGTGGCCTGCAGGTCGCCAAAGTGCTGTTCGACTTCGTGAACAACGAAGCCATCCCCGGTACCGGCATCGCTGCCGACAAGTTCTGGGCCGGCGCCGAAGCCGTAATCAACGAGCTGGCGCCGAAAAACCGTGCCCTGCTGGCCAAGCGCAACGCCCTCCAGGCGCAGGTCGACGGCTGGCACCAGGCCCGCGCCGGTCAGGCCCACGACGCAATGGCTTACAAAGCCTTCCTCGAGGAAATCGGCTACCTGCTGCCGCAGCCGGCCGACTTCCAGGCCAGCACCGCCAACGTCGACGAGGAAATCGCCCAACTGGCCGGCCCGCAGCTGGTAGTGCCGGTGATGAACGCGCGTTTCGCCCTGAATGCCTCCAACGCCCGTTGGGGTTCGCTGTACGACGCCCTGTACGGCACCGACGCGATCAGCGAGGCCGGCGGCGCCGAGAAGGGCAAGGGTTACAACAAGGTGCGCGGCGACCAGGTCATCGCCTTCGCCCGCGCCTTCCTCGACCAGGCCGCACCGCTGGCCGCCGGCTCCCACGTCGACGCCACCGGCTACCGCATCGAAGCCGGCAAACTGCTGGTCAGCCTCAAGGGCGGCAGCAACAGCGGCCTGCTCGACGACAGCCAGCTGGCCGGTTTCCAGGGCGACGCCCAGGCGCCGATCGCCGTGCTGCTCAAGCACCATGGCCTGCACTTCGAAATCCAGATCGACGCCAGCACCCCGGTCGGCCAGACCGATGCGGCCGGGGTCAAAGACCTGCTGATGGAAGCGGCGCTGACCACCATCATGGACTGCGAAGACTCGATCGCCGCGGTCGATGCCGACGACAAGGTGGTGGTCTACCGCAACTGGCTGGGCCTGATGAAAGGCGACCTGGCCGAGAGCGTGACCAAGGGCGGCCAGACCTTCACCCGCACCATGAACCCGGATCGGGTCTACACCCGGGCCGACGGCGGCGAGCTGACCCTGCACGGGCGCAGCCTGCTGTTCATCCGCAATGTCGGCCACCTGATGACCATCGACGCCATCGTCGACCAAGACGGCTTCGAGGTTCCGGAAGGCATCATGGACGGTCTGCTGACCAGCCTGATCGCCATCCACAACCTGAATGGCAACACCAGCCGCAAGAACACCCGCACCGGCTCGATCTACATCGTCAAGCCGAAGATGCACGGCCCGGAAGAAGTCGCCTTCACCAGCGAACTGTTCGGCCGCGTCGAGGACGTCCTCGGCCTGCCGCGCAACACCCTGAAAGTCGGCATCATGGACGAAGAGCGGCGTACCACGGTCAACCTCAAGGCCTGCATCAAGGCGGCGTCCGAGCGCGTGGTGTTCATCAACACCGGCTTCCTCGACCGTACCGGCGACGAGATCCACACCTCGATGGAAGCCGGCGCCATGGTGCGCAAGGCCGCCATGAAGAGCCAGAAGTGGATCGCCGCCTACGAAGACAACAACGTCGACGTCGGCCTGGCCTGCGGCCTGCAGGGCCGCGCGCAGATCGGCAAGGGCATGTGGGCCATGCCCGACCTGATGGCGGCGATGCTCGAGCAGAAGATCGCCCACCCGCTGGCCGGCGCCAACACCGCCTGGGTTCCTTCCCCGACCGCCGCCGCCCTGCACGTGCTGCACTACCATCAGGTCGACGTGTTCGCCCGTCAGGCCGAACTGGCCAAACGTGCGCCGGCATCGCTGGACGCCATCCTGAGCATCCCGCTGGCCGCCGAGACCAGCTGGACGCCCGAGGAAATCCAGAACGAGTTGGACAACAACTCGCAGGGCATCCTCGGCTACGTGGTGCGCTGGATCGACCAGGGCGTCGGCTGCTCCAAGGTGCCGGACATCAACGACATCGGCCTGATGGAAGACCGCGCCACCCTGCGCATCTCCAGCCAGCACATGGCCAACTGGCTGCGCCACGGCGTGGTCACCCTGGAACAGGTGATCGACAGCCTCAAGCGCATGGCGCCGGTGGTCGATCGGCAGAACGCCGGCGACCCGCTGTACCGCCCGCTGGCGCCGGACTTCGACGGCAACATCGCGTTCCAGGCCGCCCTGGAACTGGTGGTCGAGGGGGGCAAGCAACCCAACGGCTACACCGAGCCGGTGTTGCACCGCCGGCGCCGCGAATTCAAGGAAAAGAGCAAGGCCAAGAACGGCCTGTAATCGCCGCCGCAACACCGAGAAACCGCCCTTCGGGGCGGTTTTTTTATGCCGCAGTGATCGCGCGCCCGGATTGCACCGCGCTCCGCGGTTGATTCGGGCTACAGAACCGCGTCCTTCTGGTCGGGCCGGCCCTGTCCGCGATCGGCAGTGAAACCGAAGCCGAAACAAACCCGTTACAGCGCCCATGTGGCAAATCCCCACATTGCCGCGCCGAACGACGCTGTTCTATAGTGCCGGGATCTTTCCCCTGGCCTGTTCGCATGGCGCGTCCGCAGCCGCACCGACACCTGTTGACCCTCTGGCTCACCAGCCTGGCCCTGGTGTTTGCCGCGTTGCTGCCGATGCCCGGACAAAGCGCCGGGACGTCCGTGACCTGGGCGCAGATGTGTACCGCGCGAGGCTACGTCCAGGTTGCCGTGGAGCAACCGGCGGATACCAGCGGCTCCCAGCAGTCGAGCAACCCCTGCCTGTGGTGCAGCCTGCATTGCAGCCAGGCGCAATTGCCCGGCCACACGTTCGACCTGGCGCTGTTCGCCGCGCCGCGCCTCGGCGTCACAGGCGCCAGGACAACCTTCCTCCCTCACCGCCGCAGCTGGCCAGCGGCACTCTCGCGCGCCCCTCCCCGGCAGGCCTGAAAGCCACCTGCACACAGCAACTATAAGCATCTGCTAACGCTAGTGGCCTGTACGGCTAGTTGGTTAACTCAAGTTCGGATGACTGAGGTTCTGAGACAAGGCGCTGCGACGAGTCATAGCTGGCTATGGCGAGGAGCAGCAACGCAGTATCAGGGCCTCAGGCGCCGAAATTGACTAATTGAACTAGCCACACAGGCCACTAACTGCCGGCACGGCCATTGCCGCATCGGCAGCCATGATTCGTGCCCGCTCGACAGCGGGCGCTTCGGGGAACCCCATGAACAGCAAGTACCTGGCCGGCCTGCTGGCCGGCATAGTCGGCGGCGCCAACGCCGCCGACGGCCAGCCGCACGCCCTGCACCTGGAACCGACCACCATTACCGCCACCCGCGAGGCGCAAAAACTCAGCGAGATCCCCGCCAGCGTGGTGCGCAGCGAAGGCCACGAGATTGCCGAACTGCGCCCGCGGCATCCCAGCGAGGTGCTCAATCGCATGCCCGGCGTGCGCCTGAGCAACCTGTCCGGCGAAGGCCACTCCACCGCCATTCGCCAGCCCCTGACCACCGCGCCGGTGTACCTGTTTCTCGAGGACGGCATTCCCACCCGCTCCACCGGCTTCTTCAACCACAACGCGCTCTACGAGATCAACGTGCCGCAATCCGCCGGCATCGAAGTCAATAAGGGGCCGGGCAGCGCGCTCTATGGCTCCGATGCCATCGGCGGGATCGTCAACGTGCTCACCCCGGAGCCGCCGCCCCAGGCCGAATTCGGCCTCTCCAGTGAAATCGGCAGTTACGGCTGGAAGCGCCTGCTGCTGGATGCCGGCGACTCCAACGAGCGCGATGGCTTTCGCGCCAGTCTCAACCTCACCCGCATGGACGGCTGGCAGGAGCATGCCGGCTACGACCGACAAAGTGCCCTGCTGCGCTGGGATCGCCAGCACAACGACGCGCTGCGGGTGAAGACGGTGCTGTCCTACTCGCAGATCGACCAGGCCCATGTCGGCAGCCTCAATCAGGCCGAGTACCGCCACGACCAGCGGCACAACAACATCCCCTTCTCCACCCGCCAGGTCGAAGCGCTGCGCCTTTCCAGCGCCTTCGACTATGAATTGGACGCCAACAGCCTGCTGTCTTTCACCCCCTATTTTCGCGACAACAGCATGGACATCATCCCCAGTTGGTCGGTCAGCTACGACCCCAGCGACTACACCACGGCCAACCGCTCGTTCGGCTTTCTCAGCAAGTACCGCGTCGACTTCGAACCGCTGCGCACGCGCCTGATCGTCGGCCTGGACTACGACTACAGCCCCGGCTCGCGCGAGGAAGACTCGCTAGCCCTGACGCGCACGAGCAACGCCCACGGTGCCACCGACTATCAACTGAACCAGGCCGTGGCGCCGGTGCCCATCTACGACTACGAGGTGACCTTCCAGAGCATCTCGCCCTACCTGCACGGCGAACTGTCGCCCAGCGACAGGCTGCGCCTGACCGCCGGCCTGCGCTACGACCAGATGCAGTACGACTACCACAACCGTTTCAACGGCGGCCAGGCCGGCGCCAGCCAGGGCGTGCCCGGCGCCTTCCCGGGCAACGGCTGGTACGGCCATGCCGGCGACAACAAGGTGCGCTACCGGCACCTGAGCCCCAAACTCGGCGCCACCTATGCCTTCACCCCGACCCTGAGCGCCTTCGTCGCCTACAGCAACGCCTTCCGCGCGCCGTCGGAAAGCCAGGTGTTCCGCAGCTCGCGGGAGAGCAACGCGGCACGCGCCCAGGCCGCCGCCGACGCCCTGCTCGACCTCGACCCGGTGCTGGTGGACAACTACGAGATCGGCCTGCGCGGCTACGGCAGACGCCTGGACTACCAGGTTGCGCTGTACCACATGACGAAGAAGGACGACATCCTCAGCTTCCAGGATCCGCTGACCAACCAGCGCCGTGCGGTGAACGCCGGGGAAACCCTGCACCGCGGCATCGAGCTGGGCCTGGGCGTGCAACTGGCCGACGCCTGGCGCCTGGACAACAGCCTGTCCTACGCCAAGCACAGCTACGAGAAATGGTCGGTGTCCGACAGCCTCGACTACAGCGGCAAGGAGATGGAGGCGGCGCCCCGGGTGATCGGCAACAGCCGCCTCAACTACGCCCCGGCGGCCTTCAACGGCGGCCGGGTCGAGCTGGAATGGCAGCACCTGGGCAGCTACTGGCGCGATGCGGCCAACACCAGCCAATATGGCGGCCATGACCTCTTGCACCTGCGCGGCAACTACCTGTTCGACGAGCAGACGGAAGTCTTCGCCAGCCTCAGCAACCTGCTGGACAAGCGCTATGCGGAAACCTCCGGATTGAACAACAGCGGCCCCACCTACAGCGCCGGCCTGCCACGCAACCTGACGGTTGGCGTGCAACTGCGCTGGTAATCCATCGACCGGGGGCGAACGCCCCCCCTCTACAGGAACCCTGCAATGAAACGACACCCCCTGCGCTGGCTGGCCATACTGCTGCTGAGCTGTTGCGCTCAGCCGATCCTGGCTGGCGGCGGCGACCATGACAAACATGGCGGCCAGCACGGCGAGCTGGCCATTGGCCTGGCCTCGGGCCCGGACGGCGCACTCTACGCCGCCCTGGTCAGACACGGTCGCATCCATATCCAACGCAGCCAGGACGACGGCAACAGCTGGCAGGCCCACGCCCAGGTCAACCGGGACGCCGAAGCCATTGCCGCCGATGGCGAAAACCATCCGCAGTTGGCCGTGGCCGCCGATGGCGCGCTCTATGTCAGCTGGGCGCGGCGTTTCGAGCAACGCTTTACCGGCGATGTGCGCTTCGCCCGCGCCGACAATGGCCGCGATTTCAGCGCCCCCGTCACCGTGCACCGGGATCGCAGCCTGACCGGACACAGCTTCCCGCGCATGCACCTGGGCGCGGACGGGCGCCTGCAATTGGTCTGGATCGACGGCCGCGAACAGTTGGCGGCCGAGCAGGCCGGCCGTGAGTACAGCGGTTCGACGCTCTATGCCACCCACTCGGATGACGGTGGGCGCAATTTTGCCGCCGAATACAAACTGGCCGACCATTCCTGCCAGTGCTGCCGCCTGGCCCTCACCGAGGATAACGACGGCAGTCTGCTGCTGATGTGGCGCCAGGTGTTCGCCAACAGCGAGCGCGACCATGCCCTGTTGCGCCTGCCCCGCCAAGGCGCGGCCGAGCCGCTGCAACGCGCCACCTTCGATGCCTGGCGCATAGATGCCTGCCCGCACCACGGCCCGGCGTTGGCGGTGGATGGCGCAGGCCAGCGCCACGCGGTCTGGTTCAGCCCCCATGGCGAGGACGGCCCGGTGTTCTACGGCCGGCTCGCCCCGCAGGGCGTACAAGGCCAGCGGGCCGTCGGCGGGCCGCGCGCCGCCCATGCCAGCGTCGCCAGCCTGGGCCCGCGGGTGGTGCTGCTGTGGAAGGAATTCGACGGCGAACAGACCCAATTGCTGGCGGAAATCTCCGACGACAACGGCCGCAGTTTTCGCCGCGTAACGCTGGCGCAGAGCAGCGGCGCCTCCGACCACCCCCGCCTGTTGCGCCACGGCCAGCGTCTGCTGGCGTTCTGGAACAGCGCACAATACGGCCTCCAAGGATACCCCCTGCCATGACCCGCTTCGTCTCCCGCTGCCTGTACAGCCTCTGCCTGCTCGCCGGCCTGGCCTGCGCCCAGCCGTCAATCGAACCGCTGAACAAAGAACAGGCGCGCCTGCTCGTCGACCCCGGCCAATACCGGCAGCCCACCCTGCTGGCGCTGTGGTCGCTGGAATGCGCCTACTGCAAGAAAAACCTCGCCCAGTTCGGCGAATTGCTGCGCCAGCACCCGGGCATCCAACTGATCACCCTGGCCAGCGAACCGGTCGCCAGCGGCCATGCCGAGCTGCTGGAAAAACTGGCCGTGCCCGGGCGGCATTTCGCCTACGGCAGCGAGGCGCCCGAAGCCCTGGCGTTCGCCATCGACCCGAGCTGGCGCGGCGAGTTGCCGCGCACCCTGCTGTTCGATGGCCAAGGCGGCCGCCACGCGCTGTCCGGGGTGATCGAGGCGCAACGCGCCTTGCAGCTGCTGGGCCTGGAGTAAGCCCAACAACACCCAGGCAACGCCGCCGAGCAGGCAAACGGTCAGGCCCGACTAGACTTACGTCCAATGGGCACCCTGGCCGTTGCGGCCGACCATAGCCACTCACCCTTGCTTCGAGGCCGCGCGGCATGAGCAAATCGGACGCTTACACCCAGGCGGGCAAGACAGCGGTGTTGCAGAACATTCACGGCACCGTGGAGTTCCTGCACAAATACCCCCCGTTCAACCAGATGGACATGGCCCACCTGGCCTACCTGGTGGAAAACTGCCAGCTGCGCTTCTACAGCGCCGGCGAGACCATCATCAAGCCCAGCGACGGGCCGGTCGAATACTTCTACATCGTCAAGCAGGGCCATGTGCATGGCGAGCGTCCGCACTCGGCCAAGCGCGGCAGCGAGACCACCTTCGAGATCGCCAGCGGCGAATGCTTCCCGCTGGCGGCGCTGATCGGCGAGCGCGCCACCCGCACCGAACACCTGGCCGCCGAAGACACCTTCTGTCTGCTGCTGAGCAAGCCGGCCTTCGTCAAGCTGTTCGCGCTGTCCAACCCGTTTCGCGACTTCGCCCTGCGCGGGGTCAGCAGCCTGCTCGATCAGGTCAACCAGCAGGTACAGATGCGCGCGGTGGAAAGCCTGGGCGCGCAGTATTCGCTGGACAGCCGCCTGGGTGAACTGGCCATGCGCCAGCCGATCAGCTGTCCGCCCGCCACGCCGCTGCGCACGGCCGTGCAACTGATGCACGAGCAGCACGTCGGCTGCATCGTCATCGTCGATGCGGCGCTCAAACCCCTGGGCATCTTCACCCTGCGCGACCTGCGCCGGGTGATCGCCGACGGCAGCTCGCTGGAGCAGCCGATCGCCAGCCTGATGACGCTCGAGCCCTTCTACCTGCCGCCCGACGCCAGCGCCTTCGAGGCGGCGATCGCCATGACCGAGCGGCATATCGCCCACATCTGCCTGGTCGAGCACGAGCGCCTGTGCGGCGTGGTCTCCGAGCGCGACCTGTTCAGCCTGCAGCGGGTCGACCTGGTGCATCTGGCGCGCACCATCCGCCATGCCGGCTCGGTCGAGACCCTGGCCGCGCTGCGCAGCGACATCCAGCAACTGGTTGAGCGCATGCTCGCCCACGGCGCCAGCTCGACCCAGATCACCCACATCATCACCCTGTTCAACGACCACACCGTGTGCCGGGTGATCGAACTGACCCTGGAAGACCTCGGCAACCCCGGGGTGCCCTTCACCTGGCTGTGCTTCGGCAGCGAGGGCCGCCGCGAACAGACCCTGCACACCGACCAGGACAACGGCATCCTGTTCGAGGCCAGCGACGCGGCGAGCGCCGCCGACATGCGCCGCCGCCTGCTGCCGCTGGCCGTCGAGATCAACCAGCGCCTGGCCCAGTGCGGTTTCACCCTGTGCAAGGGCAATATCATGGCCGGCAACCCGGAGCTGTGCCTGTCGCGCCACGAGTGGACGCGACGCTTCACCAGCTTTATCGATGAAGCGACCCCGGAGAACCTGCTCAAATCGAGCATCTACTTCGACCTGCGGGTGGTCTGGGGCGATCCCTACGGCTGTGACCTGCTGCGCCAGAACCTGCTCAAACAGGTCGCCGGCAACAGCCTGTTCCAACGCATGATGGCCGAAAATGCCCTGCGCCAGCGCCCGCCGGTGGGGCGTTTTCGCGACTTCGTGGTGGCCCGCAAGGGCGCCGAAAAAGACACCCTCGACCTCAAGGTGCAGGGTCTGACCCCCTTTGTCGATGGCGCCCGCCTGCTCGCCCTGGCCCACGACATCGAAGCCTGCAACACCCTGGAACGATTGCGCGAGCTGATCGCCAAGGGCGTGATCGAGCCGCTCGACGGCGCGGCCTATGAAGAGGCCTACCACTTCATCCAGCAGACGCGCATGCAGCAACATCAACTGCAAGCCCAGCAGGATCGGCCCTACTCCAACCGCATCGATCCCGACCGCCTCAACCAGCTGGATCGGCGCATCCTGCGCGAAGCCTTCCGTCAGGCCCAGCGCCTGCAAAGCAGCCTGGCCCTGAGGTACCAGCTATGAGTCAATTCACCTGGTTCACTGGCCGCGGCCCCGCCCTGCTCGAGTCGCAACTGGATCGACGCATTCGCCTGGCCGGGCCTGCCGCCCTCGACAGCACCCCGCTGGGCGAACAGCGCCTGGTGGTGCTCGATCTGGAAACCAGCGGCTTCGACATGAAACGCGATCAATTGCTGTCGATTGGCGCGGTGGTGATCGAACAGGGCGCCATCGACCTTGGCCAGCAGTTCGAATGCACCTTGCAACGCCTCGACCACAAGGTCAGCGCCAGCGTGCTGATCCATGGCATCGCACCCAGCGAGATCGCCAACGGCGTGGAGCCGGCCGAAGCGCTGCTGGACTTTATGGAATTCCTCGGCGACAGCCCGCTACTGGCCTTCCATGCCGGCTTCGACCAGCGCATGCTCGGCCGCGCCCTCAAGCAGAGCCTGGGCCATCACCTGCGCCACCGCTTCTTCGATGTCGCCGAACTGGCGCCGCTGCTCTGTCCGCAGGCGAAAATCCCGCGCGGCGGCCTGGACGACTGGATCCGCTATTTCGGCCTGCAGGTGCAGCAACGCCATCATGCCAGCGCCGACGCCCTGGCCACCGCCGAGCTGGCCCTGATCCTGTTCAGCAAGGCGCGCCAGCAACAGCTCGACAGCCTGCCGGCGCTGGATCAGCGCCTGGCCAGCTGGCGCCGACGCCAGCGCGCGCATTCGCTGTAAGGCCTGGCCGGCGCACAGTTATTGGGGCGCATGGCGCACCGCGACACGACAACAGCCCCGTAGCCCGGATAAGCCGCGAAACGCGGCGCAATCCGGGCCACGGCTTGATCGTCTGGGTGGATGACGCCCATTTCATCCACCATGGACGCATCCAGCCTACAGATCGCGCATCAACAGTCCGTATTCCAGCGACACCCCGGCCGGCACCGGCAGGTAGACCACATGGCCATCGCCCGGGGCGACGCTGATCGCCTGCCCCTGGCGATTCTCCAGGCTATCGAGATTGAAGCGCAGGTTGCCCTGGGGCGTCATCAGTTCCAGGCCATCGGCCAGGGCGAAGCGGTTCTTCACCCGCACCTCGGCCAGCTCGCCACGCCGCTCGCCGGTCAACTCGCCGACGAACTGCTGCTGCTCGGAGACCGAGCTGCCGCGTTGGTAGTTCTGGTATTCGTCGTGCACATGGCGCCGCAGAAAGCCCTCGGTGTAGCCGCGATGGGCCAGGGACTCCAGGGTGCCGAGCAACGACTGGTCGAACGGCCGACCGGCCAGCGCATCGTCGATGGCCTTGCGGTACACCTGGGCGGTGCGCGCCACGTAGTAATGGGATTTGGTCCGGCCCTCGATCTTCAGCGAGTGCACGCCCATCTGCACCAGACGCTCGACGTGCTGCACCGCGCGCAGATCCTTGGAATTCATGATGTAGGTGCCGTGCTCGTCCTCGTAGGCGGCCATCTGCTCGCCGGGACGGCTGCCGTCCTCCAGCAGGAACACCTGCTCGGTCGGCGCGCCGGCGCCCAGGGTCGGCTCGACGATACGCACGATATCGCCCAGTTCGTTCTCCTGCGCCGGCTCGGCCTTGTACTGCCAGCGGCAGGCATTGGTGCAACTGCCCTGATTGGGGTCGCGCTTGTTGATATAGCCGGACAGCAGGCAGCGCCCGGAATAGGCCATGCACAGCGCGCCGTGGACGAACACCTCCAGCTCCATGCCCGGCACCTCGGCGTGGATCTCGGCGATCTCTTCCAGCGACAACTCGCGCGACAGGATCACCCGGCTCAAGCCCTGCCGTTGCCAGAACTTGACGCTGGCCCAGTTCACCGCGTTGGCCTGCACCGACAGGTGAATCGACATCTGTGGGTAATGCTCGCGCACCAGCATGATCAGGCCGGGGTCGGACATGATCAGCGCATCCGGGCCCATCGACACCACCGGCAGCAGATCCCGGAGAAAGGTCTTCAGCTTGGCGTTGTGCGGCGCGATGTTGACCACCACGTAGAATTGCTTGCCCTGGGCATGGGCCTCGGCAATGCCGAGCGCCAGGTTGGCGTGATCGAACTCGTTGTTGCGCACCCGCAGGCTATAACGCGGTTGCCCGGCATACACCGCATCGGCCCCGTAGGCGAAGGCATAGCGCATGTTCTTCAGGGTACCGGCCGGAGACAGCAGTTCGGTATGACGGGGTGCAGAAGGCATATGCCGCAGGCTCGAAAATCCAGGAGGGGGCGCGATTCTAAGCACGCCGCCGGCGGCCGGCCTTGATCTGCATCTATAAAAAGGCTATGTCCCAATTATGTGTTGCATGCGCGATCTCTTGTCGGAGGGCCGCGCCTGTTCCTGACAGGCTAGCGGCATTTCCCACATCCATGTGGGTCACGCGCCCCGCGGCGAATGCAGCCCGCAGGGCTGCCTGCCCATCGTTTCGCGGTATAGCCAAAGCTCGCCCCGAGGTCGGGCCTCCTACGGATCGCAGGCAGTTCGCGCCTGGTGATACAACACCTAACGGGTACAGAGCCTATAAAAAGGCCAAGTCCCGCTTACGGCTTGCATGAACGGTAGTGCTTTGGCAGGCGCGGATTTACCCGCGAATGCCGCGGCTGCAGCCGCTTACGGCTAGCCCCTCACGCCCGGGCCCATCGCCGATAAAAAAGCCGGAATCCTGCACACAGCAAAACGCCCCGTTACCGGGGCGTTTTGTTTAGCGCTTTAGCACTCAGTGATCGATCGCGGCACCTGCACCCCGTGGGATGCGGATGTCTTCGATGATGTGCTGGATATGCTCCGGCGGTGCAGCGGTGACCGTGGACACTGCGATGGCAGCGATGAAGTTGAAGATCATGCCCAGGGTACCGATGCCTTCGGGCGAGATACCGAACCACCAGTCAGCCGGCCCGGCAGTCGGGAAGATGAACTTGTAGTAGACGATATAGCTGAAGGTGAAGGCCAAACCGACCACCATGCCGGCAATCGCGCCTTCCTTGTTCATCTTCTTGGAGAAAATCCCCATGACGATGGCCGGGAAGAACGAGGCCGCCGCCAGACCGAAGGCGAACGCCACCACCTGGGCCACGAAGGCCGGCGGGTAGATACCGAACAGGCCCGCCACCACTACCGCCACACCGGCGGCAACCCGCGCGGCGAGCAGCTCCTTCTTCTCGCTGATGTTGGGCATCAGGTTGCTCTTGAGCAGGTCATGCGAGATCGAGGTGGAGATTACCAACAGCAAACCCGCGGCAGTCGACAGTGCCGCCGCCAGACCACCGGCGGCGATCAGGGCGATCACCCAGCCCGGCAGGTTGGCGATTTCCGGGTTGGCCAACACCATGATGTCGCGATCCACGTACAGCTCGGTAGCCGCTTCGCTCGGCGCATTGGTCACCATGCGCTCACCATTGACGCCACGCTCGGGGCCGAAGGTCGGCGCACCGGCGAACGGAGCACCCGGGCCATACTGGATCTTGCCGTCGCCGTTCTTATCCAGCCAGGCGATCAGACCGGATTTCTCCCAGTTGGTCACCCATTGCGGCGCTTCGCTGTAGCTGGTTTCCGGAATGCTGCTGAGCAGGTTGATCCGGGCAAAAGCGGCGATAGCCGGCGCGGTGGTGTAGAGGATGGCGATGAACAGCAGGGCATAACCGGCGGACAGACGCGCCGCACGCACGGTCGGGGTGGTGAAGAAGCGGACGATCACGTGCGGCAGACCGGCAGTACCGACCATCAGCGCCATGGTGATGAAGAACACGTCGATGGTCGATTTGCTGCCGTCGGTGTAGGTGGCGAAGCCCAGCTCAGTGCTCAAGCCGTTCAGGCGTTCGAGTACCGACTGGCCGGTGCCGACCACTTCGCTGCCGAAGCCCAACTGCGGGATCGGATTGCCGGTGATCAGCATCGAGATGTAAATCGCCGGCACCATGTAGGCGAAGATCATCACGCAGTACTGCGCCACCTGGGTGTAGGTGATGCCCTTCATGCCGCCCAGCACCGAGTAGAAGAACACGATGCACATGCCGATCACTACGCCAGTGTTGATGTCCACTTCCAGGTAGCGGGAGAAGACGATACCGACGCCGCGCATCTGCCCGGCCACGTAGGTGAAGGAGATGAAGATCACGCACACCACCGCGACCAGACGCGCGGTCTGCGAGTAGTAACGCTCGCCGATGAAATCCGGCACGGTGAACTTGCCGAACTTGCGCAGGTAGGGCGCCAGGCACATGGCCAGGAGCACGTAACCGCCGGTCCAGCCCATCAGGTAGACGCTACCGTCGAGGCCGATAAAGGAGATGATCCCCGCCATGGAGATGAACGACGCCGCCGACATCCAGTCGGCGCCAGTGGCCATGCCGTTGAGGATCGGGTGCACGCCCTTGCTGGCGACGTAGTATTCGCTGGTGGAGCCCGCACGGGTCCACAGGGCGATGCCGATATACAGCGCGAAAGTCGCGCCGACGAACAGGTAGATCAGGGTTTGGGTATCCATGCTCGGCGCCTTATTCTTCGTGGACGTCGTGTTTGCGGTCGTACTGATTCATCTTCCAGACGTAGAAGAAGATCATTAGGACAAACACATAGATTGACCCCTGCTGGGCAAACCAGAAGCCCAGAGGGAAGCCGAAGAACTGAATATGGTTGAGCTGTTCGACAAACAGAATCCCTGCGCCGAATGACACTGTGAACCAGATGGCCAACAGCATTAACATCAGCCGCAGGTTATCTTTCCAGTAGGCCTTGGCGGCCTCTTGCTTGGATACGGACATATGAGGGACTCCTCGGTTTTTGTTGTTTTGACCGTTTCAACATAGCAGTCCCAGTGGCGACCGCTAGCGCGACTTTGGTCGAGTGCCCGCGCCCGACGGCGGGCTGCAAGCCGCATAGCGCCCATTTGCGCGACGTTCGGCCACCCAACCCGGGCCGCCGGGAACCGCCGCCCCTACCAAGGTCGAATGAACATGCACCGGATACAACGCGGGATCTGCGCCAATTCAACCGAACCGCAGGTTGCCGATAAGGAACGCCGCCCAACACATCAGCAGGCCGGATCAGGCGGGATGCCCGCGCGCAGCGAACGCACTGCTCTTGCAACCGCCTGTTAAGGAGACCCTATGTCCAGCCCCGGCATGACCCTGTTCTACTCACCCAGCTCGCCCTTCGTGCGCAAGGTCATGGTGCTGCTGCACGAGACCGGCCAGCTCGACCGCGTGGCCCTGCAACCGGTTCAGGCCACCCCGACCACGGCCGACGCCGAACTCAATCGGCACAACCCGGCGGGCAAGATTCCCGCATTGCGCCTGGCCGACGGCAACGTGCTGCACGACAGCCGGGTGATCCTCGACTACCTCGACCAGCAACATGTCGGCGAGCCGCTGATCCCGCTGCAGGGCTCGTCGCGCTGGCGGCGCCTGACCCTGGCCGCCCTGGCCGACGCGATTCTCGACGCCGCCGTGCTGGTTCGCTACGAAACCTTTCTGCGCCCGCCGGAAAAGCGCTGGGAACAGTGGCAGCAAGGGCAGCAGGCGAAGATCGAGCGCGCCCTGCAGCAGTTCGAGAACGAGGCCATTGCCGAGCTGGCCTGCCACTTCGATATCGCCGCGATCGGCGTCGCCTGCGCCCTCGGCTACCTGGACTTACGCCAGCCGCAACTGGGCTGGCGCGAACGCTTCCCGCAACTGGCCGACTGGTATGCAGACGTCAGCCAGCGACCGTCGATGCAGGCCACAGTGCCGCTGGCCTGAGGGCAGCCGGCGGCGCCTCAAGCTTATTCCCAGGCACCGGGTGACGGCCCGGACAAGCAAACAACAGTCGAATGCGCGCGGCCAAACGCGCGCCCGCGAGCGCGTCCTCGCGCAGGCCGACATGCCCGCTCATCGCCAGTACCACAGGCGCAAGAACCCCAGCGCCAGCAACCCGGCGCCTTGCCCCAACGCGACGCAGAGCTGTAGGAACGACTGCACCGAGCTGCTGTGGCGGGCATCCGCCACGCCGGTCAGGGCGACCCAGAAGGGCTCGGGCAACAGCGCCAGGCCCAGTTGTGCCAAGGGCTTGCCGGTACACAGCAGGCCGCCGATCAGCCCGAACTGGCCACTGAAGATCAGCCCGACCAGGATCAGCACGACCACGACCAGCCCCAGGGCCAGGCAGGCAGAAAAACGCAGCAGTACACGCATCATCACTTGCTCCCGGGGCGCAGCCAAGGCCGCGCCCGCTTCAGTCAAAGGGCGGCGGCCGGGCTATTGCCGGTGTTTTTGCCGACGCCGTACCAGTCGAGTTTGCGGGTCAGCACCATCACGCAAGCCAGCACCCCGAAGACCAGCAGCGAGCCCATCAGCAAGGCATAGTCCTCGGCGCTCAGCAGGGCGAACAGCAGGCCATAGAGCGCCGCCAGCAACACCCCGAAGAGCCCGCCGCGCAGCCAGCTGTGCAGCACATGGCTGATGTAGAAGCCGATCAAGGACACACAGGCCAGCGCCGAGAGGGCATAGGCCCGGACGAAGCTCAGGTGCTCGGACAAGGACAGCAACAGCAGATAGAACAAGGCCAGCGACATCCCCACCAGGGCGTACTGCAGCGGATGCACCGGCATGCGCTTGAGCACTTCGAACAGAAAGAACACGGCGAAGGTCAGGCCGATAAACAGCAGGGCATACTTGATCGCCCGCTCGGTCTTCAGGTATTGATCCACCGGGTCGACAAAGCTCACCCCGAAGTGGCGCGCCGCCAGCCCCTGGCAGCTGTCCTTGCGCACACAATCGTGCAGCGCCTCTTCCAGATTGGTGGCGAAGAAGCTGGTCTGCCAATGCGCCTTGAAGCCCGCCGCACTCACCTCACGACTACTCGGCAGGTATTCGCCGACGAAGCTCGGATGCGCCCAGGCGGAACTCAACTCGACCCGGCTGTCGCGGCCCACCGGGGTGATGCTCAGTTGTTCGGTGCCCTGCAGCTTGAGGTCGAAGGCGAACTCCAGCAGTTGTCCGCCCTGGCTATCCAGCGCCGGCAAGGGCGCATGCACCCCGGCGCCGAAACGCTGGTCGCCGCTGCCCGGGGCAAAGCCCAGAGTCATGCCGTTGAGGCGCAGTTGCAGGTCATTGCCGATGCCGCGGATATCGCTGATGCCCACCGCCAGGAACGGCGTATCGAAACGGTACCGCCCCAGCTCATCGCCCAGGCCCAAACGCGCCGGCAGCTTGAAGGCGCCGCTGACCCGATTATCGCTGCGGTACAACAAGGCCTTGTAGATGCCCCGCGTCCGCTCCTCGGTGGCGACCGTGCCGTTGAGCACGAAACGCTCGGGCAGAAAGTACAGCCGCCCGCGGGACTGCTGCTCCTGCAGATAACGCTCGCCGGTCTTGGCCAGGGTTTTCCACTCCTGCCAGACCTTGGTGTAGGGCAGCACCAGAATCGGCCCGGTGATCTGCTGGCGATAGCTGGAACTGCGGGCGATGTCCTGCAGCACCGCCTCGCGCTGAGACTGCCGCTCACTGACCAGCCCGCCGATCATCGACAGCGGTATCAGCAACAGCAGGATCAACAAGGCGATGGCGCCCAACTTGAAACCCAGGATACGGCTCATGGTGCAACTCTCCGCGGCAATTAAGGTAGGCAGAGTCTGGGCGGGGCGAATGGAGGGTTTATGCAGGCGGGATGGAGTTTTTGTGGAGAAATGCTGCGGCCAGAGGACATGGACAGCCCGCAGGAAACTGGGTAGCGTCGATCATCCCGCATGGTCGCACGGCTACCCAACCCAGGACGGTCTTATGAAAAAACTCGCACTGCCCCTGCTCACCCTGCTGGCGTTTGGCGCCTACACCCTTTACGTGATGCTGCAGGCCGAGCAATCGCTGCTGCAGTTCGGTCTGCAACTGATGTCCAGCGCCGACACCGCCCAGGTGGTGATCGACCTGTATATCCTCGCCGCCCTGGCCTGCCTCTGGATGTACCGCGATGGCCGTGCACGTGGCAAGCCACTGGTCTACCTGCTGCCGTTCTTTGTCCTGACTGCGCTGTTCGTCTCGATAGGCCCGCTGCTCTATCTGGTGTTAAGAACCTGGCAAGCAGACACACCGCCGGCACCGCTGTCAGGCAAGACCTCAGCGGGAAAGCCCGTATGAGCTCCGGCCACCTGCTCACTTCGCTGTTGCGCTACAAGGCCTGGGCCAACCAGGAAACAGCCTCAATGCTAAAACCCGCGCCTGCTGCGGCGAGCGCGAAGGCGGCCTGACCCAGCCCCCGCGGGTAAATCGGGGGCCTCTGCTATTGCGCGGGCGGCCAGGCCCTTGCCCGCTACTGGCCCCACGCGGGGCGCGATACGTCCACTCTGACAGGCAGCCACTCCTATGCAAGCCACGATTCAAGCCATCGCAATCGACGGACAGGCGCAGCAGTTGCTCGCCGCCTGCCACCTGCCCACCGATGATTTGCAGGACGTCGCGAACGATCTGCGTCTGTTTGGCTGCCAGGCCGGCGGCCGTCTCATGGGCCTGGTAGGCCTGCAGATCCACGGCACGGATGCGCTGCTGCGCTCCCTCGCCGTGGCCGACGCCGCGCGCGGCCAGGGCCTCGGCGCCGAGTTGCTGGCCCATGCCGAACGGCAGGCGGCGGCCCATGGCGTGCACGCCATCTACCTGCTCACCACTACGGCCGAGGCCTTCTTTGCCCGGCGCGGCTACTGCCTGAGCGAACGCGCAACGGCACCCTTGGCGATTGCCGCGAGCCGGCAGTTCTGCGGGCTTTGCCCGGCGACCGCGGCTTTTATGCGCAAACGCCTGTAGTGTTGGCGCAGGCCCCGCCAGCCCCCATGGCCCAATGAAGTCCGCGACCGCCGGCGTTGCCCCGGATTGCGCCAAGGCCTATCCGGGCGACCGAAACCGGGCTCCACGGTCTGCTACGCGCGACTAACGACCAGGCGCACCAGTACTCCGCCCTCGACATTGCTCACCTGCAGTTCGCCGCCGTGCAGCTGCATCACCTCCTGGACGAAATTCAGGCCTAGCCCGGTGCTCTTGCGCCCGCTGCCGGGGCGCGCCAGGGAGTAGAAGCGCTCGCACAGGCGCGCCAGGGCGTAGTCGGGAATCGGCGCGGCCTGGTTGAACAGCGCCAGTTCGATCTGGCTGCCCGTGGCCTTGGCGCTGAAGCGGATCGAGCCGCCCGGCGGGGTGAAGTCGAGGGCGTTGTCGAGCAGGTTGGCCACGGCCTGACGCAGCAGGAAGGCCTCGCCGCGGGCGCCCAACCCGGCATCAATCAGGTTGTCGACCCGCAACCCCGCCGCCTCGATACGCGCCATCTGCGCCTGCAACAGGGCTTCGACCAGCGCATGCAGCGGCACCGCCACCTGCTCTTCCAGGCCCTGGCGCTGCTCCACCTGGGCCAGGCGCAGCAGGCGCTCGATCAGTTGCTGGATGCGCGCACTTTCCTGCTCGATATTGGCCACGAAGCGCTGGCGCTGCTCGCCCGGCATCTCGCCGTCGAGCAGCTCGGCGGCGCCGCGGATGGCCGCCAGCGGGCTTTTCAGTTCGTGGGTCAGGGTGTGCACATAGCGCTCGACGTAGGCCTTGCCTTCCAGCTCGGTGCGCATGCGCTCGATGGCCTGGGCCAGTTGCGCCAGCTCGCCGCCGTGCACGCTGGGCAGCTCGGCCCGCTCGCCGGCGCTGACCGCCTGGGCATAGCGGGTGAGCTTGCGCAGCGCGGCGCTGAGCCACCAGGACAGCAGCGCGCCGATCACCAGACCGAGCACGATCAGGCCGCCGCCCAGCCCGGCCAGGCGCTGCTCCGAGCGCGCGATATAGGGCTGCAGGCTGCGGTTGGGCTTGGCCACCGAGACCACGCCGATGATCCGCTCGCCATCCCGGATCGGCGCGGCCACGTACATCACCGAGGAGTCGGGGTCGTTCGGCTCTTCCTTGGTCGAGCGCGCGCCGTATTCGCCACGCAGGGTCAGCAGCACATCGTTCCAGCGCGAATAGTCCTGGCCCACCGCCTGCCCCGTGGAGTCGAGCAGAACCACGCCCTGGGCGTCGGTGACGTAGATGCGGTGGTTGACCTGAGTCTTCGCCACCCCCCAGATGCTCGCCCGGGGCTGGCGCTGGCCGTAGGCCTGGAGCATGGCGGGCAGGCGGCTCTGCTGCAGGCTACCGGCCTTGACCTCGTCGCGGAGGATTTCCGCCAGCAGGTTGGCGGTGTCGACCAGGGTTTCCTCGGTGGACTGGCGCACCCCGGGGCGGATCTCGTCCATCACCGTGCTCAGCACGAACCAGCCGGCCAGGCCGACGAACAGGAAGTAGACCAGGAAGATGCGCACGCCGAGCGGCATCTCAGCGCTCCGGGTTGTAGCTGTAACCCAGGCCGCGGTGGGTCTGGATCGGTTCGGCCGATGCCGCCACCTGGCGCAATTTGGCGCGCAGGCTCTTGATATGGCTGTCGATGCTGCGCTCGTATCCGGCAGCGGCCGCCACGCCGAGGGCATCGAGCAGTTGCTCGCGACTGAACACCCGTTCGGGCTGGCCGTGCAGGGTCTGCAGCAGGCGGAATTCGTGGCGGGTCAGGTTGAGCAACTGGTCGTGGTAGTGGGCCTGATAGCGTTGCCCGTCGATGCGCAGCGTCGCCGCGGCGGGCGGCCGTCCCTCGCCAGCGAGCGGGCGCGGCGCCGTGCGCTTGAGAATGGCCTTGACCCGCGCCGCCACCTCGCGCGGGCTGAAGGGTTTGACCACATAGTCGTCGGCGCCGATCTCCAGGCCGACCACCCGGTCGACTTCCTCGCTGCGCGCGGTGAGGAAGATCAGCGGCACCTCGGAAAACCGCCGCAGGCGCTTGCAAACCTCGAACCCGCCGATATCCGGCAGGCCGACATCGAGAATCACCAGGTCGAACGGCTCGCCCGCCAACCGCTCCAACGCCGCGCCGCCAAGGCTCAACCAGCAGGTGGCGAAACCCTCGGCCTGCAGGGCGTAGACCAGGGTGTCGGCAATCGCGGCTTCGTCTTCGACAATCAGAATGTGCGGCATCGGGCGTCCTGCTCGCTGGCGGCCAGGGCCGGCAGACTGCGCCAGCAGCACCCCAAGCGTCAAGCCGGGACGCCCCGTGCATCAATCCAGCTGGAAGCGCCCGGTGTTCTGCGCCAGCACCCGGCTGCCGTTGTCCAGTTGTGCGGCCGCCTCGCTCACCGCCTGGGCGCCGTCGAGCAGGGCGCTGGCGCCCTGATCGACCCGCTGGATATTGCCGCTGACCTCGTCCGCGGTGGCGGCCTGCTGCTCGGCGGCGGTGGCGATCTGCGCCAGGCGGTCGCTGACCCGCTGCACCGACGCGACGATCCCGGCCAGATCCTCGCCCATGGCCAACACACTGCCGACATCGCCCTCGGCCTGCTGCACAGCCTCTTCCATCAAACTGACGGACTGGCCGACCACCCTATGCAGGTCGGCCACGGTCTGGGCGATTTCCGCGGTGGAGTTCTGCGTGCGCTGGGACAAACTGCGCACCTCGTCGGCGACCACGGCGAAGCCGCGGCCTTGCTCGCCGGCGCGTGCGGCCTCGATGGCGGCGTTGAGCGCCAGCAGGTTGGTCTGCTCGGCAATGCCCTTGATCACGTCGACCACCCGGGTGATCTGCTCGGTCTGCTCGCGCAACTGCTGCAGGGTCGCGGCGCTGTCGCCCAGGCGGCTGCTGAGCTGGTGCATGCTGGCGCTGGTGCGCACGCTGCGCTGGTTGCTCAGATTGGCGATTTCACGGGTTTGCCCGGCTTCCACCGCAGCCTCCTCGCAGCTTTGCGCCACGCTTTGCGCGGTGGCCGCCATCTGGGTGGCGGCGGTGGCGATCTGGCTCATCTGCCCTTGCTGCTGCTCCACTGCCGCCAGCGCGTTCTGCGCCTGGCTGCTGAGCAACCGCACGGTGCCGCCGAGGTTCTGACTTTCCTGGTCGACGCCTTGCAACGAACCACGCAACTGGGCGACCGCCGCGTTCAGCGCGGTGGCGATGCGCGCCAGCTCGTCCTCGCCATGCACCTGCATGTGCACGCGCAAATCGCCGTCACGCAGGCCCTGCGCGGCCTCGATGATGCCGGCGGTGCTGCGCCGAATCGAGGCATTCAGGCACAGCAGCACGTAGAGCGCCAGCAGGGTCAGCACGCCGAATACCGCGATCACCTGCAGCATTTCGCCCTGCATTTGCTGGCGGTAGCCACCCAGGTTCAGGGCGAACTGTTGGTACAACGCCTGCTGCAGCCCCGTCAGCCGGGTCTGCAACGCATCGACCCGTTCAATGAACTGCTGCGGACTCAAGGCCATGGGGCTGGCCTCGAACATATCGCGATCGATCTCGGCGAGAAACTTGTCGAAGCCTTGCTCGGCCTCGGCGAACGCCCCTTGCAGCTCGCCCAGCGACGGCGCCCCCTGCTGGCCGAGGGTGACACGCGCCTTGAGCAACTGGCCGCGCGACTCGTCCAGGGCGCGGCGCAAATCGCGGATCAGCACCCGGCTTTGCAGGGTGAAGTGCTGCGATAACACCGCGCCATAGCCCTGGCTGGCGAAGTTGCCGAGGTGTTCCTGCAGGCGCGGCAGGGTGAAGGTCAGCTGTTCCATCATCAGATAGGTATCGAGGTTCGGATCGAGGATCAAACCGCTGTCGGTGGCCACCTGTTCGCGCAGGGCCATCAGTTGCAACAGGGTCTTTTGGTAACGCTCCAGGGCATCGGGTAGCGCCATCTTGCCCAGCGACGCCACACTCAGCTCGGCGCGCAGCCCTTGCAGCGCAGCCAATTGCTCGCGGGCCTGGGCGCTCGAAGGGCCACTGGCCAGCTGCGTGGCGGCCTGCGCCAGCGCTTGATCGAGACCGTTCGCGCGCTGCTGCAACAGCGCTTCGGCCGGTTTGTCGGTGCCCTTCCAGCGCGCCAGCAGGGTGCGCTGCGCGAGCACCTCACGCTGCACCGCCCCCAGCACCGCGACCCCGTGCATGCCTTCCAGCTCATGGTCGATCAGTTCCAGGCGCGCCACCTGATCGCTAGCGATCACCCACAACGCATAGCCCAACGGCAGGACGAACAAGACAAACAACAGCTGAAATTTACGTGCGAAGCTGAAACGCTCCAGTACGCGAACTCCCGGCTTGAGTACTCCAGTCATAACGACACCTCAACGAGTTCCGTGCATCCCGACAGCGGATGCGGCAAGGACGACAGGCAATATTTACGCCAGGCAAGCGTCACGCCGTGTCGCGCGGCCCGGCCATTGCTTGCGCCGTAGCCCAAGGGGCCGGCGGCATCCGGGCCGTCAGCTAGGGCCTGATCGATTAATCGGTTCATCCATGGACTCAAGCCTGCCCGCAACCTTGTAGGAGGCGCGCCCCGCGGCGAATGCAGCCCGCCGGGCTGCCACGTTGCGGGGTCGCGGTGCAGAGCGATCCCGCCGCCTGGTGAACCGCCACACCCCCGGTCGTACTAGCAGCAACGCCCTGCCCGCCGCCTGCTACACTGCGCGCCATTTCGATCTGCAGGCCTGAACCGTGACCCACACCGCTTTCTCCTCACTGCCACTGTCCGCCGCCATGCTGGCGAACATCGAGTCGCTCGGCTACACGGCGATGACGCCAATCCAGGCGCAGAGTCTGCCGGTGATGCTCAAGGGCATGGATCTGATCGCCCAGGCCAAGACCGGCAGCGGCAAGACCGCGGCCTTCGGCATCGGCCTGCTCAACCCGCTGAATCCGCGTTACTTCGGCTGCCAGGCGCTGGTGCTGTGCCCAACCCGCGAACTGGCCGACCAGGTGGCCAAGGAAATCCGCCGCCTGGCCCGCGCCGGCGACAACATCAAGGTGCTGACCCTGTGCGGCGGCGTGCCCTTCGGCCCGCAGATCGGTTCGCTGGAACACGGCGCGCAGATCATCGTCGGCACCCCGGGGCGGATTCAGCAACACCTGAGCAAGGGCACGCTGAAGCTCGACGGCCTCAACACCCTGGTGCTCGACGAAGCCGACCGCATGCTCGACATGGGCTTCTACGACAGCATCGCCGAGATCATCGGCCAGACCCCGAGCAAGCGGCAGACCCTGCTGTTCTCCGCCACCTACCCGGCGGGCATCAAGCAACTCAGTGCGGCCTTTATGCGCAACCCGCAGCAGGTCAAGGCCGAGGCCCTGCACGACGACGCGCAGATCGAGCAGCGCTTCTACGAGATCGACCCGGAGCAGCGCCTGGACGCGGTGGTCAAGCTGCTCGCCAGCTTCCGCCCCGAATCCTGCGTGGCCTTCTGCTTCACCAAACAGCAGTGCCAGGAAGTGGTCGACCACCTCACCGCCAACGGCATTTCCGCGGCCGCGCTGAATGGCGACCTGGAACAGCGCGACCGCGACCAGGTGCTGGCGATGTTCGCCAACCGCAGCCTGTCGGTGCTGGTGGCCACCGACGTCGCCGCCCGCGGCCTGGACATCGACGCCCTGGACATGGTGATCAACGTCGAGCTGGCGCGCGACTCGGAAATCCACATCCATCGGGTCGGCCGCACCGGCCGCGCCGGCGAGAAAGGCCTGGCCGTGAGTCTGGTCGCGCCCGCCGAAGGCCATCGCGCCCAGGCCATCGAGACCCTGCAGAAAAGCCCGCTCAACTGGCACCCGCTGAACAGCCTCAAGGCGCAAGCCGGCGAACCCCTGCAACCGCCGATGATCACCCTGTGCATCGGCGCCGGACGCAAGGACAAACTGCGCCCCGGCGACATTCTCGGCGCCCTCACCGGCGAGGCCGGCATCCCCGGCAGCCAGGTCGGCAAGATCGCCATCTTCGACTTCCAGGCCTATGTCGCGGTCGAGCGTGGCAGCGCCAGGCAGGCGCTCAAACGCCTCGGCGAAGGCAAGATCAAAGGCCGTTCGCTGCGCGTGCGCACGCTGTAATCCAACCGCAGCGCCACAGCGCGCGGCCACAGCTACTGGAGATTCCTGTGCGTAATATCCTGGTCATCGAAGACAGCCCCATGGTGCTGAAAATCCTCGACCACCTGTTCCGCCAGGAGAGCGGTCTGCAGCCGGTGTTCTGCGCCTCGCTGGGCGAGGCGCAGATCATGCTGGAAAGCGCCGCCAGCCTGTTCTTCGCCGCCATCGTCGACCTGCATCTGCCGGATGCGCCCAACGGCGAAAGCGTCGATCTGGTGATGCAGTACCAGCTGCCGTGCATCGTCCTCAGCGGCTCCTACAACGAGCAGCGACGCGACGAATTGCTGCTCAAGGGCGTGGTCGACTACGTGCTCAAGGAAAGTCAGCATTCCTACGAGTACGCCTTCCGCCTGCTGCACCGCCTGGAAAGCAATAGCCTGGTGAAGATCCTGGTCGCCGAAGACTCGCTAGCCGCCCGCCAGTACATCCGCCATATCCTGACCCCGCACCGCTATCAGATCATCGAAGCCTGCGATGGCGACGAGGCCCTGCGCACCCTGCAGGCGCAGCCCGATATCGACCTGCTGGTGGTGGATCACCGCATGCCGGGCATCAGCGGCTTCGACCTGGTCAAACTGCTGCGGCAGAAGATGAAGCGCAACGACTTGATCATCATCGGCCTGTCCGCCGATGCCAAAGGCTCGCTCAGCGCCAAGTTCATCAAGCATGGCGCCGACGACTTCCTGCGCAAACCCTTCTGCCCGGAAGAGCTGAACTGTCGGGTGATGTCGACCCTGGAACGCCGCGACCTGATGCGCGCCCTGAAGCAGGCGGCGCAGTTCGATGCCTTGACCGGCCTGAACAACCGGCGGGCCTTCTACGAACAGGGCCTGCAGCAGCTGAAACACGCGCAACGCGCCGGCCAGCAGCTCAGCGTGGCCATGCTCGACCTGGATTTCTTCAAGCGGATCAATGACCAGCACGGCCACGCCAGCGGCGACAGCGCCCTGGTCGTCTTCGCCCGCGCCTTCGCCGCGGCCGTCCCCGATGCCCTGCTCGGCCGTCTCGGCGGCGAAGAGTTCGCCCTGCTCAGCCAGCAGACCGCCGACGAGCTGGCCCAGACCCTCGACCGCCTGCGCCAACATTGCGCCAGCCTGCACTACGCCGCCGGCGCGCCGCCGCTGTCGTTCAGTGCCGGCGTCTACCAGGGCGCCCCGGACGACCTGGAAAGCCTGCTGCACCAGGCCGACCTGCGCCTTTACCAGGCCAAGCACCAGGGCCGCGGCCTGACCGTCTGGCAATAGCGGCCCGCCTGCCCAGCAGGCGAAGCCGTGGTGCTTGTCGCAGGCCGATGCTTCGGCAATCATCCCGTATGCAGCCAGCCGTCTACGCAAAGGAGCCGCCGTATGTTCGAGGCCTGCGCCACCCTCAAGCGCCACTTCGCCGCCCTGCGCTGTGACGCCGAATGCTGGTCGTTGCGCTATGTGCGCGAGGATCACCAACAGTTGGCGATGCGCAAGCAGGTGGCCGAGCCGCCGCGCTTCAGCCGCGATCAGGGCGCGATGCTCAGCGTGCGGCTGGCCGGGGTCGAGGCCTACGCGGCGACCAGCGACCTGTCGCGCCAGGGCCTGCAGGCCGCGCTGCAGCGGGCCACGGCGCTGGCCCGGCAGATCGCCCCACAGACCTTGCTCGAGCTGCATACACTGGCGCCCTCCCGCGAACGCGGCGAGTACCGCTCGCCCGGCCTGGAGCAGGCATTCCCCTCGCTCGCCGCCTGCTACCAACTGCTCGCCGCCGAATCCGCCGCCGTGCCCAGCGACCCGCGCCTGGTCAATTGGCGGGTCGGCCTCGACCTGACCCAGGTCGAACAGCTCTACCTCAACAACAGCGGCGCCGAACTGCGCCAGGCCCAGCGCTTCGTCTACCCGCACCTCAGCGTCACCGCCTACGACGGCCAGGACAGCCAGACCCGCCACCTCGGCGGCGCCCACCTCGGCCAGCAGGGCGGCGCCGAGGTGATCGAGCGCCTGGGCCTGCTCGGCGCCGCGCCGCAGGTCGCCGAGCAGGCCCTGCAACTGCTGCTGGCGCCCAACGCGCCGAGCGGCCGACGCGACCTGCTGCTGATGCCCGACCAGATGATCCTGCAACTGCACGAATCCATCGGCCACCCGCTGGAGCTGGATCGCATCCTCGGCGACGAGCGCAACTTCGCCGGCACCAGCTTCGTCAAGGCCAGCGACTTCGGCCAGCTGCAATACGGCTCCAGCCTGCTCAACGTGACCTTCGATCCGGGCATCCCCGAGGAGCTGGCCAGCTACGCCCATGACGACGACGGCAGCCCGGCCAGCAAGGAATATCTGATCCGCGACGGCCTGCTCCTGCGCCCCCTCGGCGGCGCCCTGTCGCAGTGGCGCAGCGGCCTGGCGGGGGTGGCCAACAGCCGCGCGTGCAACTGGAACCGGCCGCCGATCGACCGCATGGCCAACCTCAATATCGAGCCGGGCAGCCACAGCCTGGCGCAACTGATCGGCGCCATCGAGTACGGCATCCTGATGGCCAGCAACCGCTCCTGGTCGATCGACGAGGCGCGCAACAAGTTCCAGTTCGGCTGCGAATGGGGCCAACTGATCGAGCACGGCCAACTCCGCGACGTGGTCAAGAACCCCAACTACCGCGGCACCTCCAGCCAGTTCTGGCGCTCGCTCGCGGCCGTCGGCGACGCCAGCACCCGTGCGGTGCTCGGCACCCCGCACTGCGGCAAGGGCGAACCCAACCAGGTGGTGCGCGTCGGCCACGCCACCCCGGCCTGCGTCTTCCGCCAGGTCGACGTATTCGGCGGAGCCGCCTGATGAGCAACCTGAACCAATTTAAAGCGCTGAGCGAATGGCTGCGTGGCGCGCTAAACCCAGGCGAAGACTTCAGCCTCGGCTACAGCGCCGAATCCTCCACATTCATCCGCTTCAACCAGGCCAAGGTGCGCCAAGCCGGCGAGGTGCAGCAGGCCAGCCTGTGCCTGCAACTGATCCACGCCGGCCGCCATGCCGAGCTGCAGCTCAGCCTCAGCGGCACGCCGAAAGTCGACCGCCAGCGCCTGGCCGACGCCCTCCAGCAACTGCGCCAGACCCTGCCGCTGCTGCCGCCCGACCCTTACCTGCAGCTCAATCGCGAGGCCTGGCACAGCCATGTCGTGCAACTCCAACCGCTGCCGGACAGCGCCGCGGTGCTCGAGCAGATCGGCCAGGCCGCGCAGGGTCTGGATCTGGTCGGCTTCTATGCCGCCGGCCCGCTCAGCCGCGGCTTCGCCAGCTCCGGCGGCGCCTTCGGCTGGCACCAGGCGAGCAGCTTCAACTTCGACTGGAGCCTGTTCCACGCCAACGGCCAGGCGCTCAAGGCGCAATACGCCGGCCAGACCTGGCAGGCCGACGCCTTCGCCCGGCGCCTGCAGCAGGCGCGCGAGCAACTGAGCTGCCTGGGCCAGCCCGCGCGCAGCCTGGCGCCCGGCAGCTACCGCGCCTACCTGGCGCCCGCCGCCCTGCAGGAAATTCTCGAACTGATGAGCTGGGGCGGCTTCTCCGCCCGGGCCCTGGCCGACAAGGACAGTCCGCTGCAACGCCTGCATGCCGGCGCGGCCCGCCTCAGCCCGCTGCTAACCCTGCACGAGCAGGTCGCAGACTCGCTGACTCCGGCGTTTTCCAGCGAAGGCTACCCGCGCCGCGACCTCAGCCTGATCCAGGCCGGCCAGCCCGGCGCGCAACTGGTCAGCGCCCGCAGCGCCGCCGAATACGGCCTGCCGGCCAACGGCGCCAGCCCCTGGGAAAGCCCGCAAGCGCTGGCCATGGCCGCCGGCAGCCTGGAGCAGGACGAGATCCTCGCCCGCCTCGGCACAGGCCTGTATATCGGCAACCTCTGGTACCTCAACTACTCCGACCGTCCGGCCGGACGCCTGACCGGCATGACCCGCTTCGCCAGCTTCTGGGTCGAGGACGGCAAGCTGCAGGCGCCGCTCGCCAGCATGCGTTTCGACGACAGCCTCTACGAACTGCTCGGCAGTCAACTCGAAGCGCTGACCCGCGAGCGCGAACTGAGCCTGTCCACCCGCACCTATTACCAGCGCCACAACGGCTCGACCCTGCTCCCCGGCGCCCTGCTCCGGCGCCTGACACTGACGCTCTAGCTCGCCAAGACCTGTCGCCCGATCCATGCGGACATGTAGGGCAGGTGCAACCCGCCAGCCTCGGCCTGGAGGGAGGAAGATCCTCGATCAAAGCCCATGGCGCTGGAGAATCGCCGCATAGCTACCATCGGCGCGCATGGCGCCAATGGCTTGATTGAACGCCTCGGCAATCCGCTGATGGTCTGGATGACTGCGGCGGATCAGGATATGCAGGCCGTTCTCGCTCAACGGCTGCGGCAAGAACTCCAGCTCATCGCGGATAGCGCTCAGCTCGCGGCCGAAGTGGTAACGGACGACGATCTCGTCCTCCAGGGTCAAGTCGACCCGTTTGGCCTGCAGCATGCGCGCAGCACTGGCGAAACTGCCGACGCTAACCTTGCGCAACAGCGGGTCGGCGTTGAACTCGGCGGAATAGGCATAACCGCGCATCACCGCGATACGGTAGGGATACAAATCGGACAACTGCTCGAAGCGGATGCGGCTGCCCTTACGCCGCAGCAAGCGGATGCGGTTGACCAGGTAGGGCTGGGAAAAATAGCCGAAGCTGGCGCGCTCATCGCTATACCAAGCGCTGATCAGCACATCGTAGTCGCTGCGCTGCAAACCCCGCACCGCCCGTGCCCAGGGCACCTGCGCATAATCCGTGGCATAACCGGCACGGCCCAACGCGCGGCTCACCAAATCGACAGCCAGGCCGTTATTGAGCAAACGCTGGTCGGTGAACGGCGGCCAAGAGTCGGCCACCAGACGCAGGCTCTGCGCCACCACGGCCAACGGCAACAACAACAGCGACAAGCACAACGCACGCAATCCATTCATGACGGGCTGTCCATAAGGCAAAGATTCCAGACTGGTCATTCCCCGCGCATCCGGCGGGTCTGCAAGCCTTATCGGTTATTGCCGTACTGAATCACCCTGCAGGTTGCAAGGCAACCGCTATCTGATACGTCTGTACGGCTTGAAAGCAACATAAAACGGGGCAAGCCGCCTGCAGACACGGCCGGAACCTGAGTCGGCAAGGTAGGCCTGGCAAGCAAAGGTTGGACAAAGTGCTGGCGAATGGCTAGCTTCGCGGGGATTAGCACCCGAGGCTTTGCAGGGGTGATGTATAACGTCCTTACGCCACCATCGACCCACCGGAAGCCTCAAAATAGAGCGGCAGAGAAAAATAGTGAGGTATGTTATCCACCGCACCCGTAAACGTGTTATCACACTAATTGATTTATAGTTAGCACCACTTCCAAGTCACACTAAGGATTCTGAATGAAAAGCAAACAAGAAATTATTTCTGGCGTAAAAGAATGGAGCAAGTGGTGGATTGTCCAACGCAGGAAAAAACTTGAAGATCAACTTAACGGAACAATGTCTATCAATCCATTCATGATGCCTTTTCTCTTTGACTATCATGATCTGAGTAGCTTTGAAGAACTGGCGGACTTGGTTATTGCTAGTCACTTGATGACTGGGCATAATACCGGATTCGGAAAGCTAGTTGACGAGAAGATATTACCAAATGTATTCGGCGCTCAGAAGTTAGATTCAAAATTTCGCGCTCAAAACCCACCATTTTCAGAATCTTGTTTCGATGAAATAGATCATATCATTACACGTGAGAATGGCCAAAAGGAGCTTTTATCATTAAAAGCTGGAAAGTGGACTATTCAATTGACCATGGCCGTTCAGCTTAACGTGGCCTTTCGCGAGATTATAGAAAATCACCCTGAAGTTTCTGACAATATAGCGGTTGGTGTTTTCTATGGGAAAAAGGATGGGCTAACTGACAAATACGACATTCTCCGAGGGGTTAATAGAGGTGCCAATCATAATGTTTTTGATCTAACCAGCCATGTGCATGTTTACGCCGGGAGAGATTTCTGGACGTGGCTTAGCGGTGGAGCGATTGAAACGCAAGAATGGGTGCTAAAGGGAATTCTAGAAGCATTAGAAGAAGAAAAAATACATGAAACCGCATCAACTTTACTTGAGGCTTTTAAAGTAGGAGTGGTGGATAAATACGAAAATGACGTTAGAGTTAATGGCAAAATTGACTGGATGAAATTACTCAAAAAAATAAATGGGTGACATTAGTTATCAGTGGCGAGCTCGCCCGCCACTGATAATTAATTATATTAATTCTAGTTGCCTTTCTGAATGTTCCTTGCCGTAATAACATTTATCGCCAGCGAAAGACTCTCCATCTTTCCAAAACGTTCTCGTTCTAACATGCGGTCTTAAATGAGTTATTGTGTGACCACATTTAGGGATTTTCGCCTTTCCTTCTGATTCTATTTTTTTCAAGAGCGACATTATTACCTCACCTGCAACCCTTCCAAGTCTAGTTGGAACGGCATTTCCAACCTGCCTGAATTTGGCAGTTGTGGTTCCTTGAAAAGCCCAGTCACTAGGGAACTCTTGAATTGCGGCGGCCTCGCCAACAGTAATGGCCCTCAGTTCTTTTGGATGGCACATGCTAGTTCCGGCATGATTTGGCATTGTGACTACTGTAGGGCTAGGAAAGGCATAGGACAATTTTCTCCAATAAGCACTTCTTCCCCCTTTCAAATACCAGCTTCCACCCATCGATTCTTTTTGAATTTCAACCGGCAAGCTACGCCAATTTCCACCCTCAGGCACCATAGACAAATACCTTAATTTTCGAGGGCTGAAATCCATAATTTCTGGGCATGGATCTATAAAACCTGCTTCAGGGGAGATAGCTTCGCCTAAAGTTTTAAATGGGGGTAACTTATCTTCCTGGCGATTGCTGTATAGCGGCTTAGGAAATTCAACTGAATAACCAAACCTATTACCAATTAGCAATATACGCTCTCTAATTTGCGGCGCCCCATAATTAACCGAATTGACAACAAAGCAATCTACGTGATAACCAATGCTATTGAACTCCTCAAATATTCTATTTAACAATGATCCTTTTTCAAAGAATTCTCGTGGTATTCTCCTATCATCCAAGAGCTCTTTTTTATTTGGCGTTATTGACATTGAAAGCAGCCCTCTAACATTCTCCATTAAAAAGGTTGCTGGCTTTGCCTCTTCAACAATACGCAAAAATTCAAATACCAATTGACCTCTGGCATCCTCAATACCAAGTCTATTTCCAAATACGCTAAAGGCTTGGCATGGTGGGCCGCCTGCAACTAGCGGCACTCTTGATCGGCCAAATTTTGCGGCTTTCTTTAGCTCGTCTCCGCTAACATCTTCAATTGAGCAATCGAATATAGGCAAGCTTGGCCTATTGTACCTTACTGTGCTAACTGCCTCCTTATCATTTTCAACACACACGCCAGCTTCAAAGCCAGCCATTTCCAGCCCAAGGTCAAGCCCCATCGCACCACTAAATAAAGAAATATATTTCATAAGCTTGCCACCTCCATGTGTACGATTTGAAAATTTGAAATACCCTGCTTTTTAAGCCAATCGTTTAAAGTATCCAGCGAGGCCCACTCCCTGTGAGTTCCCCTAGACGAAGTTAAATTTGTGACATTCCCGTTAGACAACGTAACTTTTACTATCCATACGGACTTGCCAGCATCAACTGATTTACCCTTGGATGGTTTCGTTTCCTGAGCCGTTACAGAAGCTATAAGGCTCTGTGACAAAAGCTCCAAAAATGAGTCTTGTTTCATTTATACCGATTCGCAAATTGTGCAATGTTGCGCAGCATCATTATCAATAATGCTGAATATGTCAAGTGCGCTCGGCTCAAGCCAGAGCCTAACAAGCCTATATGGACTCTCCCCGCAAGCCGTGAGCAACGCTCTTCCAGCCCTGCCGTCAGCGCGGTTGCATTCGTATCTCCGGCCGCTCTAGTGGGCGCGAGCGCCCTGGCCACTCTGTCGTTCGCGCAACGGGAGCGACCATAGCCGGCCTGCCGCCCCCGACCATCGCAGCAAACAACAAGCACCAAAGTACTATTCGTGCAGGGCGCCCGGCTTCGTACCCTGAGGCGATGATGCGTTTATTGCTGCTCCTCGCCCTGCCGGTTAGCCGCGCCCTGACTGCTGCGCGCGGTGTGACTGCGGCGCTGATGCTGCTGGCGTTGTTCGGCAGTGCGTCTGCGCTGGCCGCAAAATCGCCCGAGGCTGGCAGTGAGCCTCTGCCGGTGCTGACCCTGAGCGTGCTGCAGTTCGGTACGGCGCACTGGGAGTTGGAGCATCTGCAGCGCCGGCAGTTGGATCGGGCCCAGGGCTTCGAACTCAAGGTCAGGCTGGTGGCCGATTTGCCGGCGTCGCGGCTGGCGGTCGCCAGTGGCAGCGTCGATGGCGCCGTGGGCGATCTGCTCTGGGCGCAGTCGCGTTATGCCGCCGGCACGCCCTATCTGTATCTGCCGTTTTCCGCGCAGATCGGTGAGATCGTGGTCGCCAGCGGCAGCGCGATCACGCAGGTGGCCGATCTAGTGGGCCAGCGTATCGGCGTGGCCGGCGGGCCTGAGAGTCTCGGCTGGCTGTTGCTGCAGCAAGTGGCCAGCCAGCAGGGTATCGATCTGGCGCGCGATGCGCAGGTTCAATTCGCCGCGCCGCCGCTGCTGAGTCAGGCCCTGCGCCGGGGTCAGGTGGATGCGCTGGTGACCTATTGGCACTTTGCCGCGCGACTGCGCGCAGAGGGCGGCAGCCGTTCGGCGTTTGCCCTGGCGGATCTGCTGCGGGTGCTGGATCTGCACCCCGACCTGCCGGTGCTCGGCTATCTATTCCCGCAGGCCTGGGCGGCGCAGAACCCGGCGCTGCTCGGTAAGTTCGACCGTGCGCTGCGCCAAGGCAAAACCGAACTGGCCGCCACCCCGGCCTATTGGGACGCCATCAGGCCCTTGATGCGCGCCGAGGACGACAGGGTGTTTGCGGCGCTGCGCAACGGCTTCGTCGAGGGCATTCCCGAACCGCTGGATGCCGAGCGCATCGCCGACCTGCGCCGCCTGCTGAGCCTGACCGGGGCCAAGCCGGCGCAGTTGATGCCCGAGGCGCTGTTCTTTCGAGCCGAACCATGAAGCCGCCACGCTGGGCCTACTGGATCATGCTGCCGCTGGCCGTGGCGCTGTGGGCCATGATCGCGGCGCTGCTGGAGACGCCGTTGCTGCCCACGCCGGGCGCCGTGCTGAGCTCGCTGTGGCAGTCGCTGCAGAGCGGCGAACTGCAGCAGCACCTGGGCGTGACCCTGCGCCGAGTGCTTATCAGTTTTGTCCTGGCGATGTTGCTCGGCGCGCTGCTGGGCGTGTGGATGGGCCGCTCGGCGCTGGCCAATGCGCTGTTCGATCCCCTGCTGGTGTTGTTTCTCAACCTGCCGGCGCTGGTCACCATCATCCTGCTGTATGTCTGGTTCGGCCTGGTCGAGGCCGCCGCCGTGCTGGCGGTGGTGATCAACAAGGTGCCGAATGTCGCGGTGACCCTGCGCGAGGGCGCGCGCAGCCTGGATCCGCGCCTGGAGCAGATGGCTCAGGTCTACGCCTTCAGCCGCTGGCAGCGGCTGGCGGACGTCTGGCTGCCGCAGCTGTTCCCCTATCTGATGGCCGCGACCCGCGGCGGCCTGGCGTTGATCTGGAAGATCGTGCTGGTGGTCGAGCTGCTCGGCCGCTCCGACGGCATCGGTTTCCAGCTGCACATGGCCTTTCAGGTGTTCGATGTGGCGAGCATCCTGGCCTACAGCCTGGCCTTTATCGCGGTGGTGCAGTTGATCGAACTGGCGCTGCTGCAACCCCTGGAACGTCGGGCCTCGCGCTGGCGAGCCGCGGGGGCGCAGCATGCTTGAGCTGCGGATCGACGGCCAGGCCTGCGGCCATCCGGTTCTGGGCAACATCAGCGTCCGGGTTGCCGCGGGCGAGCGCATCTGCCTGCTGGGGCCTTCCGGAATCGGCAAGACCACCCTGCTCAACGGCATCGCCGGACTGGATCGGCGCCTGAACGAGCGGATGATCAAGCGCAGCAGCAACCTGCGCCTCGGCTACCTGTTTCAGGAGCACCGCCTGCTGCCCTGGCGCAGCGTGCGGCAGAACCTGGCCATGGTCGGCGCGAGCCATGCCGAGATCGACCGGCTGCTGGCCCAGGTCGGTCTGGGCGACGCTGCCGAGGCGCTGCCGGATCAGCTGTCGCTGGGCATGGCCCGGCGTGCCGCGCTGGCCCGCAGCCTGGCGATCAAGCCGGATCTGCTGTTGCTGGATGAGCCCTTCGCCTCGCTGGATCCGGATCGTGCCGCCGAGCTGCGCCGCCTGATCAGCCAACTGCTGGATGCACAGCCGCGCATGGCGATGATCTGCGTGACCCACGACGCCAAGGACGCCGACGACCTGGCCAATCGGCTCTGGTACCTCGATGGCGTCCCGGCCGAACTGCAATGGGATCAGCCCCTGACCGCGGCCGCCAGCGCCAGTCAGATCAGCGAGCAGTTGCGCCGGCTGAGTGTCTAATAGGCACAGCGGTTGCTACGGAGCCACAGCATGCCCACCACCGTCCGCGCCCTGCAAGGCGACATCACCCAACTGCCGGTGCAGGCCATCGTCAACGCGGCAAATACCTCGCTGCTCGGCGGTGGCGGGGTCGACGGCGCCATTCATCGCGCCGCCGGGCCGCAGTTGCTGGAGGCATGCCGGCGCCTGGGCGGTTGCGCCACCGGCGAGGCCAAGCTGAGCCAAGGTTATCGCTTGCCCGCCGCCTACATCATCCACACGGTCGGGCCGGTCTGGCATGGCGGCAATCGGGGCGAGCCGGCGCTGCTGGCCAGCTGTTATCGACGCTCGCTCGAGCTCGCCGCCGCCCAGGGCATCCGTCGCCTGGCCTTCCCGAGCATCGGCACCGGCGTCTACGGTTACCCGCTGGAACTGGCGGCGCAGGTCGCGGTGAGCACGGTGCGGGCGGCGCTGGAAGAGTTCAACGAGTTCGACGAGCTGATCTTCTGCTGCTTCTCGGCCCGCGACCTGCAGCTTTACCAACGCCTGCTCGCCGCCCCACCCGGCGCGCCGCCCTCACCGGCCTAGCGGCTTCGGGTAAGATGCGCGCTGTTTGGCGCCGCGCTCGCGGCGCCTGGGGTGGGGAAGTGGCTGTGCAAGTGACTGATGTGGTGATTGTCGGCGCCGGTGCCGCCGGCCTTATGTGTGCCTTGACCGCCGCCGGGCGCGGGCGCCGGGTGCTGTTGCTCGACCATGCGAACAAGGCCGGCAAGAAGATCCTGATGTCCGGCGGCGGGCGCTGCAACTTCACCAATATGTACTGCGAGCCGGGCAACTTCCTCTCGGCCAACCCGCACTTCTGCAAGTCGGCCCTGGCACGCTACAGCCAGTGGGACTTCATCGGCCTGGTGGGCAAACATGGCGTGGCCTACCACGAAAAAAAGCTCGGCCAGCTGTTCTGCGACCACAAATCCAGCGACATCCTCGGCATGCTCCTCGACGAGTGCGCGCAGGCCGGGGTCGAGCTGCGCCTGGACACCTCGGTCAGCGAGATCGCCAAGCGGGAGGCCGGCTACCAATTGCAGACCAGCGCCGGCCCGGTGCGCTGCGAGTCGTTGGTGATCGCCACCGGCGGCCTGTCGATCCCGACCCTGGGCGCCACGGGCTTCGGCTATCAGGTGGCCAAGCAGTTCGGCCATAGCCTGCTGCCGACCCGCGCCGGCCTGGTGCCGTTCACGCTTACCGATCCGCAGTTGAAGGCGCTGTGCACGGAGTTGTCCGGCACCTCGGTGGAGGACTGCCTGGTCAGCTGCAACGGCCAGAGCTTTCGCGAGAACATCCTGTTCACCCACCGCGGCCTGTCGGGCCCGGCGATCCTGCAGATTTCCTCCTACTGGCAGCCGGGCGACACCCTGCATATCGACCTGCTGCCGCATATCGACCTGCCCGAGTGGCTGGCCGAGCAGCAGCGCCAGCGGCCCAACAGCGAGCTGAAGACCCTGCTCGCCGAGCTGTTCACCAAGAAGATGGCCGGCCTGCTGGCCGACCACTGGTTCGCCAGCAAGCCGCTGAAGCAATACAGCCCGGGCGAACTCAAGGCGATTGCCGACCGGCTGGCCGACTGGCAACTGGTGCCGGCCGGCACCGAGGGCTACCGCACCGCCGAGGTGACCCTGGGCGGCATCGACACCCGTGAAGTGTCGTCCAAGACCCTGGAATCGCTGAAGAGTCCGGGACTGTATTTCATCGGCGAGGTGCTGGATGTCAGCGGCCACCTGGGCGGCTTCAACTTCCAGTGGGCCTGGGCCTCGGGTTATGCCGCGGCGCAGTACGTCTAGTGGTCTGTGCCTATCCTTGAACCGACCGGCTCTGCTACAACACAGGCAACGCAATGCGCCCAACCCAGGGATAGTCCAGCCCCATGAGCCAAGACCAAGGCCTGATTTTCGCCATCCTCGTCGCCACCATGGGCCTGTTCCTCTGGGGCCGCTGGCGCCATGACATAGTCGCCCTCGGTGCCCTGCTGGCCTGCGTGATCGCCGGCCTGGTGCCGGAGCAGCAGGCCTTCGCCGGCTTCGGCCACCCGGCGGTGATCACCGTCGCCTGCGTGCTGGTGTTGAGCCACGGCCTGCAGCTGACCGGCGCGGTGGATGCCCTGGCCCACCGGCTGCTGCCGGCCAACGCCGGACCGATGCTGTCGATTGCCGCGCTGACCGGCCTCGGCGCCCTGCTCTCGGCCTTTATGAACAACGTCGGCGCCCTCGCCCTGCTGATGCCGATTGCCCTGCAAATCGCCGCCAAGCAGGGCCTGCCCCCCGGCCGGGTGCTGATGCCGCTGGCCTTCGGCACCATTCTCGGCGGCATGACCACCCTGATCGGTACGCCGCCCAACCTGATCGTCTCCAGCTTCCGTGCGCAGAGCGGCGCCGGCCCCTTCGCCATGTTCGACTTCAGCCCGGTGGGCATCGCGGTGGCACTCAGCGGCGTCGTGTTTATCGCCCTGCTCGGCTGGCGCCTGGTGCCCAAGCGAGAGGTCGCCAGCGCGGCCAGTTTCGACACCGGCACCTACCTCACCGAGGCGCGGGTCAAGGACGGCGGCCAGGCGGCCGGCAAGAGCCTGCGCGAAGTCGAGCAACTGCTCGATGCGGTCGATGCCCAGGTGGTCGGCATGGTGCGCAACAAGCTGCGCCTGTCCGCACCCAACCCGCGGCGCATCCTCCAGGCCGACGACGTGCTGGTGATCGAGGCCGAGCCCGAGGCTCTCGGCAAGGCGCTGGGCAAGCTGGGGCTGACCCTGGAGGCCGAGCGCAAGAGGACGGCAACAGCCGATTCGGACAGCGCCGCCGACGCCCGAAAAACCAGCAAACACAAGCCGGAGGAGGCGCATAAAAAAAACCCCGGCAGCGATGACAGCGTGCTGCAGGAGTTGCTGGTGCGCCCCGACTCGCAGCTGATCGGCCGCTCGGCCAGCAGCACCCGCCTGCGCAGCCGCTACAGCCTCAACCTGCTGGCGATTTCCCGGCAGAGCCATCGCTCGATCAAGCGCCTGCGCTCGACCCTGATCGAGCGCGGCGATGTGCTGCTGATGCAGGGCGCCTCAGACGATATCGCCGAGTTCGCCTCCGACTACACCTGCGTACCGCTGGCCGACCGCGCCATCAGCATCCCCGACCCCAGGCAGGCCAGCCTGGCCCTGGGGGTGATGCTGCTGGCCATCGCCGTCGCCGCCTTCGGCCTGCTCTCGGCCGCGGTGGCCTTCGCCGCCGGCGTGCTGGTGTTCATGGTGCTGCGCGTGGTGCCCCTGCGGGCGGTCTACGAGGCCATCGACTGGCCGGTGATCGTGTTGCTCGGCGCCTTGATTCCGGTCGCCGGCGCCCTGTCCAGCAGCGGTGCGGCCGACCTGCTGGCGCGCCTGTTGATGGAACACGTGGCCCAGGGCAACCCGGTGGTGGTGCTGGGCCTGCTGCTGGTGGTGACCATGACCCTGTCGGACTTCATGAACAATGCCGCCACCGCCGCGGTGATGTGCCAGATCGCCCTGAGCGCGGCCAGCCAGCTCGGGGTCAACCCCGATTCGCTGCTGATGGCCGTGGCGATTGGCGCCTCCTGCTCGTTCCTCACCCCCATCGGCCACCAGAACAACACCCTGATCCTCAGCCCCGGCGGCTTCCGTTTCGGCGACTACTGGCGCCTGGGCCTGCCGATGGAAATCCTGGTGGTGCTGGTCGGCGTGCCGCTATTGCTGGTGGTCTGGCCGTTGTAATGCCTCAGGAAGCAGGCGTTATGCCGAGGACAATGTCGAACCGCGCCACCTGCTCGCCTGCCCGCGCGCCGGCCACCGGTACAAAGGGCACGATCAGGCGTTCACGCAAGCGCGGCTCGCGGATCGCATTGAGCACGCCATCACGCTGATTGAGCGGCTCGCCGCGAATGTAGCACTGGGTGGTGAAACGCGGCTGGCCGGGGAGGGTCACGGCGACATGGATATGCGGGGTGCGCCCCGGGTAGGGCACTGGACGCAGGGTACGGAAGCGGTAGCGGCCATCGCTGGCGGTCTCGAAGCGGCCGTAGCCCTGGAAGTTCGGGTCGCGCCTGGCCCGGTCGCCGCCCAGACGGTGCAGGTAGATGCCATTGGCATCGACCTGCCAGATCTCCACCAGCGCGCCCTTGAGGGGCTTGCCGCGGGCATCGAGGATCTGCCCGTGCAGCTGCACCACGATGCCGCGGGCTTGAGTCGGCTGGTCGCCGACGCTCAGCAGGTCGTTGTCCTGATCCAGCGGCAGTTGCTCGGGATAGAAGGGCCCGAGGGCCTGCGCCGGGGTCAACAGCAGCTCGGCGAAGATCCCGCGACTGCCCAGCAGCCAGACGCCGCCGCCGAGCCCGGCGAGCAGGCGGCGACGGTTGATGCGTATCGGGGTCATGCTGGCCTCCGCAACGGCAATGGCGATGCGTATAGATTAGCCGAAGGCTATGTCCCGGTTTCGTGTTGCCCGCTGATCGATGGTGCACTGCTTGCGGGTAGGGCGGCCTCGGAGCGAAGCGACAGCCCGCCAGCTTTTGTGCCGGAACCATGGCGCACTGCCTGCGGCGAGTGACGCCCGGATCGCGGGTTGTTCTCGAAGGTTGTGAGCATATCGAGCGCCGTCGCGAGCGTTTTTCCCAAGCGCTCAATCCTGCCCATCACGAAATCGATGGATCTGCCGGCGTTGCTTCTTGCTCGGCCGACCGTCGGTCTGCACGCCCAGAGCGCCGGCCTTGCGCTGCGCGGCGGCCTGTTCGCGGCGGGCAACACTCTCGGCGGTTTCGGCGTACAGCGCCTGGGCCTCGGGGGCACCGCGGCGCACCGTCGACAGCGCCTGGATCACCACACTGCGCTCGTCGAAGCCGTTGCGGATCAGCAGTTCGTCGCCGATCCTCGGCTCCTTGCCCGGTTTGCAGCGCTCGCCGCGGCAATGCACCTTGCCGCCTTCGATCGCGGCCTTGGCCAGGGCGCGGGTCTTGTAGAAACGTGCGGCCCACAGCCATTTGTCCAGGCGTACCTTGTCGTCGTCTTTATCGCTCATTGCACTCTCGATCGAAACAGCCGGTTCCTGTGCATTTTGCCTGATGCAGTTGTCATAAGGCCCAACTAGAATGCCCATAACTACGGGCCAACCCGGCCTGACGGAACCCGCCCGACGTGAAGACCTTCGACCACCTCAGCGTGATTGGCCTGCGCGAATGGATCAACCTGCCGGAACTGGGCATGGTCGGCCTGCGCGCGAAGATCGACACCGGCGCCAGCACCTCCTGCCTGCATGCCAGCGATATCCAGCCGTTCCAGCGCGATGGCGAGGGCTGGGTACGCTTCACCGCGCACCTCGGCACCCTGGTGCAACGCCGCCATCGCTGCGAGGCGCAGCTGGTGACGGTGAAGAACATCAAGAGCTCGACCGGCCATGTGCAGAGCCGCTACGTGATCCGTACCCACCTGACCTTGGGCGACCGGGTGTGGCCGGTTGAGTTCACCCTGACCTGCCGCAAGACCATGCGTTACCGCGTGCTGCTCGGCTCCAAGGCGCTGATCGACGGCCAACTGGTGGTCAACCCGGCGCTGGTCTACGTTCAAGACAAACCCACGCTCCTCGACATCTCTGGTGCCCCATGAAAGTCGCCGTACTATCGCGCAACCCGCGCCTGTATTCCACTCGTCGCCTGGTCGAGGCCGGCGAACAACGGGGTCACGAAATGCAGGTGATCGACACCCTGCGCGCCTATATGAACATCGCCAGCCACAAACCGCAGATCCACTACCGCGGCCAACCGCTGGAAGGCTTCGATGCGGTGATCCCGCGGATCGGCGCCTCGGTGACCTTCTATGGCTGCGCGGTGCTGCGCCAGTTCGAGATGATGGGCGTGTTCCCGCTCAACGAGTCGGTGGCCATCACCCGCTCGCGCGACAAGTTGCGTTCGCTGCAGTTGCTCTCGCGCAAGGGCATCGGCCTGCCGGTGACCGGCTTCGCCAACTCGCCGGACGACATTCCCGACCTGATCCAGATGGTCAACGGCGCGCCACTGATCATCAAATTGCTGGAGGGCACCCAGGGCATCGGCGTGGTCATGTGCGAAACCCAGCAGGCCGCCGAATCGGTGATCGAGGCCTTCATGGGCCTCAAGCACAACATCATGGCGCAGGAATACATCAAGGAGGCCGGCGGCGCGGACATCCGCTGCTTCGTGATCGGCGACAAGGTGATCGCCGCGATCAAACGCCAGGCCAAGCCCGGCGAGTTCCGCTCCAACCTGCATCGTGGCGGCAGCGCCAGCCTGATCAAGATCACCCCGGAAGAGCGCATGACCGCCATCCGCGCCGCCAAGATCATGGGCCTCAATGTCGCCGGGGTGGATATCCTGCGCTCCCTCCACGGCCCGCTGGTGATGGAGGTCAACTCCTCGCCGGGCCTGGAAGGCATCGAAACCACCACCGGCAAGGATGTCGCCGGCCTGGTCATCCAGTACCTGGAAAAGAACGGCAGCCCCAACCGCACGCGCACCCGCGGCCAGGGTTAACCGGCCGCCGAAAACGCAGGCGAGGCAGCCGAGTCCCGTAGCCCGGATGCAATCCGGGAGCGGTTGGCCAGACGCTGGATTTCCCCGGATTGCGCTTGAGCTTATCCGGGCTACGGTCGGTTGCGGCTAGACCGCGTCGCGCGGCAGCAGCAACCCCAACGGCAGGCACACCCGCGCCTCCAGGCCGCCGCCGCAGCGGTTGCGCAGCTCGACGCTGCCGCCATGCAGGGCGGCGATGCGCTTGACGATGGCCAGGCCGAGCCCGGCCCCCTGGCCGCCGCGGGCGCGGTCGCCGCGAATGAAGGGGTTGAAGATGCTATTCAGCTCCGCCGGGTCGATGCCGTCGCCACGGTCGAGCACGCTGAGCAGCACATAGGGCGCACTGTGATCCCCCGATACCGAGACCGCGACCTCGACCCCATTGCCGCCATAGCGCAGGGCGTTCTCGACCAGGTTGACCAGCAGGCGCTTGATCGACACCCGCCGCAGCGGAAACGGCGGCACCGCCTGCAGGCACAGGCGCACCACCTCTTGCTGCTGGTTGTAGGGCGCCGCCACCTCGCGGATCAGCTCGGCAAAATCCAGCGGCTCCAACGGCTCGTCACGCCCGTCGCGGATAAAGGCGAGGAACTGGTCGAGAATCGCGTCCATGTCCTCGATGTCGCGAACCATGTCCTCGGTCAGCTCGGAGTCGTGCTTCAACAACTCCAGGGACAGGCGCAAGCGGGTCAGCGGCGTGCGCAGGTCGTGGGACACCCCGGCCAGCATCAGCTCGCGCTCGCGGGCGGCCTGCTCGACGTCTTCGGCCATCTGGTTGAAGGCGCGGTAGACCTCGGTCATCTCGCTCGGCGTGTCGCCGACCGGCAGGCGCACGCTGCGGCCCTTGCCGATCTGCCGGGCAGCGAACACCAGGCGCTTCAAGGGCGCGCTCAACTGGCGCACGAAGATCCAGGCCGCCGCGGTGGACAGCAAGCCAATGCCGAGGAACCAGCCGAGCACGCTCCAGATTCGCTGACCGCGTAGCGGGTGCGGATACAACGGCACCCGCAGCCAGTCATCGCCCAACGCCGGGGCATGCACCCACAGCGCCGGCGGACTTTTCGCACTCACCCGCACTTCGGTCTCGGGGCCGAGTTCGGCCTGCATCTGCCGTTGGAAAATATCGCTATAGGGCCAGTGCTGCTCGCTGACCGGCACAGTCTCGCGGGGTACCCGCTTGAGGCCCGCGGCCGCGGCAATCGTCTCGCGATCCTCCGGATCGGCGGCCCAGTAGGCGCGCAACGTCAGCGCCGCGCCATGGCTGTATTGGCGGTCGACCAGCACGTCCTCGTTCATCATCAGATAAACCAGGGTCAGCGCCTTGGAGAACAGCACCACGATCAGCACCAGCCAGAGGGTGCGGGCGAAGAAACTTTGCGGGAACCAAAGGGGGGTTTTCATCGATACTCGAAGCAGTTGTAGGGTGGATCGCGCTTTATCGATCCACCGAGCGGAGTCATGGCGGATGAAAAAAGCGTCATCCCCCTTACGGGTTATTTACTGCCATCCGGCACGAACACATAACCCACGCCCCAGACCGTCTGGATATAGCGCGGCTTGGACGGATCCGGTTCGATCAGCCGGCGCAGGCGCGAGACCTGTACGTCGATGGAGCGCTCCAGGGCGTCCCATTCGCGGCCGCGGGCCAGGTTCATCAACTTGTCGCGGGTCAGCGGTTCGCGCGCGTGCTGCACCAGGGCTTTGAGCACGGCGAACTCGCCGGTGGTGAGCATGTGGATTTCGTCACCCCTCTTCAGCTCGCGGGTAGCCAGCGACAGCTGGTACTCGCCGAAGCTGACGTTCTCGTCCTCGCTGCCCGGCGCGCCCGGCACCACTGGCGTCTGACGGCGCAACACGGCCTTGATCCGCGCCAGCAGTTCGCGCGGGTTGAAGGGTTTGGCCAGGTAGTCGTCGGCGCCCAGTTCCAGGCCCTGGATACGGCTGCTTTCGTCGCCCTTGGCGGTGAGCATGATGATCGGCACCTGATTGTTCGCCGCGCGCAGCCGGCGGCACGCCGACAGGCCGTCCTCGCCCGGCAGCATCAGGTCGAGCACCACCAGGTGGAACAACTCGCGTGCCAACAGGCGATCCATCTGCTCGACGTTTTCCACCGTGCGCACGCGGTAGCCCTGCTCCTCGAAGAAGCGCTCGAGCAAGCGCCGCAAACGGGCATCGTCATCGACCACCAGAATTTTCTCGCCTTCAACCGCCAGTGCAGTACTGCTCATAGAAGCTCCTTGACCGACAATCTGTACCGCCCGTCGGGCGTAAACAGTTTCCAACGCCGGCATTATGGCTCAGCCGCGCCCATCGCCGTGGC
>NZ_JARRAB010000020.1 GCF_030376615.1 Pseudomonas sp. sp1636 | reverse complement strand
ATCATCCCCCGGCGTACCGACGATCACACTGGTCACCACCGACGTCGCCACCGAGGTCACTGTCTCCAGCGTGCCAAGGTCATCGGTGTAGGTGACCCTGACCCGCAGTTGCAGTCCGGCATGGGCCAGGGTCGGGGTGAAGGTGGCGGTGGTGGCGCCGGCGATGTTGTTGAAGACGCCGCCGTTACCCGACTGCCATTGGTACGACAGCACAGGGTTAGCCGGGCCATCCGGGTCGGTGAAGGCGCGAGTGGCGGTTAGCAGCTGGCCGATCACCGGCGTCGTGTCGCTGATCAGCATGGTGCCGACCGGGGCGTCGTTGACCGAAACCGCTGCTACCAGGTCAGTCGTTGCCGAGAACACGGTCTCGAGTACGCCGTTGGCGTCCTTGTAAATGGCCATGACGCGCAGGGCCAAGCCTTCGACGTCATTGGTGACGCGGAAGGTCTTGCCGGTGGCCCTCTCCACGCCCAGACCGGTCGTGATCAGGATATCTTCGAACAGCCCGGTGCCGGTGAAGTCGGCTTGCCAGTAGTAGCTCACTGGCCCGGTGACCCTGCCTAGCCCTGGGTTATCGGCGTCGGTCACACCTTCGACCCCTGCGCTCAGCAGCGAGCCGACTTCCGGCGTGTTGTCGTTGATCGAAGCCAGACCTACTGGTTCGGCGTTCAGGCCATCAACCAGCACGACCGCCACGTCGTTGAACTGAATCCGTTCGATCCCAATCAGAGTGTCGACACCGTCGATACCGACCAGGTCGTTCACGGTGAAGGTGCCGTTGGCGAGGTTCTCGGTGATGAGGTAGTCCGCTGCGAGACCGTCGTAATAGGCGGTGTCGAAGTTGAAGCCACCAGCACCCGGCATGATTTCCCTAACGATCTGCAATTGCCCCGGGTTGTAGAAGCCGCTGAGCATCAGCGGAACCAGAGGCCTCATGCTGTCGTAGGTGGCGATCTCGTCCCCCACCGGCAAACCATTGGCGTCGATGCCGGCGCGTACGCTGATGCGCACGTTGAGCCACTTGTCGCCGTCGAGGATGTCGTCGCCACCGCGGCCATGGAGAATGTCGCTGCCGTCGCCGCCGAGGATGATGTTGCCGGCACCGAAGGAGGTGACCGGGTTGACGCCATCGCCAATGGCGGTGTCGAGCAACTCCTGCAGACCGTTGATCAGGGCGATGTTGGTCAGCACGCTGCCCTGGAAGCCGGCGGTGGCGATCACCGCGGCGTCGGCATCATCGCCGTGCAGGATGTCGCTGTGCCGCGAACCCGACAGGCCTTCCACTTCCTTGAAACGCGCCAGGATGCCGGCGGCCACCGGCCCAGGCGCTGCGTCGATGGCACGTACGGTCAGGTCGATATCGACACCCGTGAGGTCGTCCTTGAAGGTTGCCCAGTCGAAACCGGAGGCGCCGATGTACTTGTCGCCCGGGCCGGCGCTGCCGACCATGATGTCGTCGCCGCCCTCACTGTTCATGATGTCCGGCAGACCGCTACCGATGTAGACGTCGTTACCGATCACGGTATCGAGCCCGAGCGGGTCGAAGTTGTCGCCTGGGCTACCGTCCAGATGCCCGCCTTCGAGCCAGTCGTCGCCTTCGTTACCGGCGTTCTGCTCATCCGCGTTGCTGCCGAGGATGAAGTCGTTGCCCGGACCGCCGAAGGATTCGGTGCTGTCTTCACCGTTAATGATGAAGTCCTGACCGAAGCCGCCGAGGTTCAGGTTGATGCCGTTACCGCTGGCGATAACGTCGTTGCCGTCGTCGCCCTGGATATTATCGTCACCGCCAATGTCGGTGATGATGTCGTGGCCGGCGCCACCGCGGATCATGTCGTTGCCATGACCGCCTTCCAGACGATCATTACCGGCATCGCCCCAGAGCGTATCGTCGCCGATACTGCCGATCAGGGTGTCATTGCCGTCGGTGCCGCCGAGCACCACGTGCTCATCACCGGTGTAGTGCAGGTAGTTGGCCTCCACCGCAATGGTGCTGGGGTCGTCACGCATCACGTCGCCGTCAGGATCCGAGTTACCGGCGATGCCGTCGGCTCCGATCACATCGTCGAGAGTTCCCTGTATGCCGTCGGCTCCGGCCTCATCGAGCCCAGTGTGCTGCCTGCTCTGATCGGCCTCGAGGATCAGCCCCGGAGTCAGGAAGATCAGCCCCGGCAAGTGAGTCGCGCTGGTGTTGTTCGCCACCATCTTGGCGAACGAGTTGTTCTCCAGTTCGGTGACGAAGTTCAGGCCGGCGGTACGATCCAGGTAGTAGAAGCGGTCGCCGTTCTGCAGGGCCTCCAGTTGGGTTTCGAAGACGAAGTTGAAGGTCGAGCCGAGCATGCCGCCAAAGGGCATGATGGCTTCGGCCAGACCGCCGATCCAGAAGTCGATGGCATCGACCCCGGTGGTGGTTACGCCATTAGCCAGACTGGCATAGGCGCCCACACTGTTGAGGAAGTCCAGGCGGTCGCCGGCAATCAGATCAGCGTCAAAGATTCGCTGTTCCGCTGTCCCTTCATTAATAGTGGCCGTACCGCCCAGTACGAGTGCGGTCGCCACCGCGCGCATTTCAGCCAGCGTATTGACGTCAGCCGCCAGCAACTCGGCATGAGTACCGTAAGCGGCGATGAAGTTGATCACCGACGCCGGGTGCTTGAGGTTCTGCAGCAGATCGACCCAACTGGTGTACGGCTTCAGTTGGCTGTCGCCGGTCATGTTGTAGAACTCGCGGCGCGCCGCGTTGAACGAGGGAATGCCGGTATCGCGGCCGCGGGCGATGTTGATCGCGGCCAAGTCCAGCGGCAGGCCGACCAGGTTGTTACGCAGCGCCTCGGTGACGAACTCGTCAATCGCGTTACCCACCTGGCGGGTCAGCCCGCGGGCGATGGCGCCGGCGGCTTCGTCCGGGGTCGGACCGCTATCAACAAACGCCAACGGATTAAGGAAGGCGGCGATCAGGCCCATCTGCTGATTGCCTGCTTCTGTCGGGTTAGAGTCCCCCACGACATTGAAGTTGAGGTCGAGGCGGTCGACCGTCTCGGTCAGCATCGAGTGACCGAAGCGGTACACGGTGTGCGCGAACTCGGCAACGATCGACGCATCGATGTCGGCGTCATAGCCCTGGGTCGGGCCGATGAAGACGTCGATCTGCGGTTGGAGGGTGCGTGCGAACTCCTCGAACACCAGATGCTGATATTGCATCTCGGTGCTGAACTTACCGACCTGGAACAGCCGCTCGCCGTTCCACTCTAGGGCATCGATCGCCGCTTGGCCAACCGGTAGCGAGACGATCGGGGTCAGCAGCCACTCGTTGATGAAGGCCACATCGTTGCTCGCCAGCACCACGTCCTTGGTGTGTTCGACCATCCGGTTGTGCTCGGAGTGGAAGATGTGGTGCACCGCGGTCAGGCCGATGTTTTCGTTAACCCGACCGTCACCGGCGATGTAGTGGGCGTCAAGCAACGCGCTGTCGTAGGCGCTCGGATCAAGATCATCCGCAGTCCTGGGGATGCCGTCGGCGCCACCGCCGGCGGTGAAGACCGGCACCGCATTGTGGGCAATGTCAATGAGGAACTGGTGACCAGTGCGCACGGCAGTGGCCAGACTGATACCCTGCCCACCATTCGCGTCGGGGTCGCCTTCTATAACCACGTCATCGGCCGTGTTGGGGATGCCGTCAGGACCGAGCCCAGTGATGACTTGCGGGAAACCGTTGGGGCCCTTGATGAAGTTGCCGTAAGCATCAGTGCGCAGCAACGGTACGTTGTCGACATCGGCATCGGTCAGATTGATGCCAAGGATGTCCCGCGCCTGCGCCTTGACCACGGCCCAGGTAGCCATGCCACCGATTTCTACATCGTTGCCGTTACCGAACACGCCATCGACCAGGTCGCGGTTAGTGATCAGGCGTCCGGTGGCCACTGGCGCGCCGGCATCATTGATCTCATAAGCGCGCAGGAATACCTGTTGCGAGGAGTGCGAACCGTAGGTCTGGTTCTGGTCGACGAACGGCGAGGTAGTGTTTTCAGCCTCATGTGTGGTGTCGTCGGCGGTACCGAGAATACCGTCAGCACCTGGACCGTTCACTTGAGTGGCGCGGGTCACCATCATGAAGTTCGGTGCACCCGGCGCCGTGCTAAACAGCGGGTCATCCGGCAGCAGCGGAATGAAGACCGTGCCGTTACCACCCTTGGTCACCAGATCCAGACCATGGTCGAAGAACTGGCCGAAGAAAGTCATCCACGGGTTGAACGGCGCGGACAGCCCCTCGTCGGGCGCCACGTTGGGGATGAAGAACACATCCTTGTCGTCGGCGGTGCCGAACACACCGTCCAGGCCGGGGCTCTTGATGCTCTGCGAGCCCAGATTCGCGGCCATCGCAGCGACCGCCGCCGGGTTACTTGGCGTCTGGTCGACGATCAGGTTGCTGATGGTGCGCGGCTGGCTGTCCTGCACGAAGCCGCTGGTTTGGTTGTACGACGTGGGGGTAACACCGTCACCACCCATTGTTACATCCAAAGGCTCCGCTTCATTAAATACAGGATCCAGCAAACGCGGGAATACCGTGTCCGCCGCGCCGAACTGGCTCTGCCCGGCGAACAGGTTATTGAATTCCCCCGTCACCGTGCGCAGGCCAAGAGTCGAACGTTCATGCGGCAGCAGGGACAGCAAGTCCGCACCGGCCGCGTGCTGCTCGGCAATCTTGATCGAATCGAGGATGAACTGCAGATCCGAGCGGATCAGGTGGATGCCCGGGCTGGTAGTACTGGACTCGGCTGGCAGCGGAGCCACAGGGCCGGGCGCAACGCCGGCAACTACATCGGCGGTAGGTGCCGAGAAAACATTTTCCAGCACGCCGTTTTGGTCTTGATAGACCGCCCTGGCACGCAGGTTCAAGCCTTCGAGGTCAGGGGTCACTCTGAAGGTCTGACCGACCACCGGCAAACCGCCGGGGCCGACGATGTCCTCGAAGAAGCCATCCCCAGGCACCAGTTCAACCTGCCAGTAGTAGCTGACCCGACCGGTAATAGCCCCGCCCGCTGCGTTGTCGCCATCGGTTACACCGGCAATCGAGGCGGTCAGCGTCTGGAAGGATGCCACTGTACCGAGGATTTGCACCTGCCCCAGCGGCGAGAAGTTGCCGTTCTGCTGGGTGCCTGCGATTTCCTGGACAAAGCCCCCCGCCCCGTCACTCACCAGCGCGCCATCGCCAAACTGCAGACGCTCGATATTGGTCAGCCGGTCGGTTCCATCGCCATCGACGAAGGTATCGGTCACGGTGACGGTGCCGCTCGCGTCGACACTGACGATGTAGTCGGCGAGGTTGCCGGTAAACATGGCGGTGTCGTAGCCGCCTGCGCCGTCCATCAACTCACGCACTATCACCAGTTGGCCAGGGTTGTAAGTGCCGTTCAGCATGAGTGGAACCATGTCTTTCAGGCTGTTGAAACTGGCGATTTGAGCCCCTGTGCCATCATTGTTCTCGCGCACGCTAATGCGTACGTTCAGCCACTTGTCGCCATCGATCAGGTCATCGCCGCCACGGCCTTCGATGATGTCGCTGCCATCGCCGCCGAGGATGATGTTGCCGGAGCCGAACTGATCGTCGGCGTTACCCAAGATGCCGTCCGGGCCGGCAGCCGCACTGCCGAGGAACGCCCGCAGGCCGGCGATGTTGTCGATGTAGGCATTGGTCAGCACGCTGCCATAAGCACCGGCAGCGGCAATCTGCGCCGCGTCGGCGTGATCGCCGCGCAGATAGTCGCTAAAGGCCGAGCCCGACAGCCCTTCAACCTGGGCATATTTGGTGGTAACTGCGGCAAGCGCCGCGGCAATCGGCGTTTCATTGAAGGCATTGGCGAAGAAGTCAATGCTCACGCCATTGCGGCTGTTCTTGAAGGTGGCCCAGTCGAAGCCGGACATACCCTTCATCTTGTCCGGACCAGCGCTGCCGACGAAGATATCGTCGCCGCCCTCGCCGATCATTTCATCGAAGGTGCCATCACCGACGAAGACGTCGTGACCGATTACCTGGTCTCGGCCGAAGGGGTCGAAGTTGTCGCCGGGCGCACCGTCCTGGGTGCCGATTTCGATCCAGTCGTCGCCTTCATTACCGGCTTGCTGGACGTTGAATTTACTGCCCAGAATGAAGTCGTTGCCTTCGCCGGCAATCACCTCGGAGATGTCCTCGCCGGTGACGATAAAGTCATTGCCCTTACCGGCGATAATCAGGTTCACACCCGGACCGCCGTGGATCACGTCGTTACCGTCGCCGCCTTTGAGCACGTCGTCGCCACCCATGTCGGTGATGATGTCGTCGCCGGCGCCGCCCTGGATCTCGTCGTTGCCATGGCCACCCTCGAGGCGGTCATTGCCCTCGTCGCCATACAGGGTGTCGTCGCCAATGCTGGCGATAAGGATGTCGTCGCCGGCGGTGCCGCCGAGCACCACGTGCTCATCGCCGGTATAGCGCAGGTAGTTGGCGTCCGGCCCAGCGGTCGCCGGATTGTCGCGGATCACCAACGGCATCAGCGGGTCGCCGCTGTCGGGATCCGAGTTGCCGTCGATCAAGTCCGCTCCGACGACATCGTCGGCGGTGCCCTGTATACCGTCTGGGCCCGCTTCGTTAAGGCCGGTGAACTGTTTGGTTTGATCGACCTCGAGAATCAACCCAGGAGTCAGGAACAGCAGGCCCGGCAAGTGGGTCGCATCGGTATTGTTCATCACCAGTTCGGCGAAGGAATTCTGCTCCAACTCATGGACGAAATTCAGTCCAGCCAGACGGTGCAGATAATAGAAGCGGTCGCCATTCTGCAGCGCCTCGAGCTGGGTCTCGAAGACGAAGTTGAAGGTCGAACCGAGCATGCCGCCGAACGGCATTTTCGCCTCGGCCAGGCCACCGATCCAGAAGTCGATAGCGTCCAGGCCGGTGGTGGTCACACCGTTAGCGTCGCTGGCCCAGGCACCGGTGCTGTTGAGGAAGTCGAGACGGTCTGCCGGGGCGCCAGCGCCGTCGAGCACGATAGCCGAGGCCGCTGCACGCTTACCGGCGAGGGTGGTTTCGGCAGTGATGGTCGAGTGGGTGCCGTAGGCGGCGATGAAGTTAATCAGCGATTCCGGGTGTTTAATGTTCAGCACGAAATCGCCCCAACTGGTGTAGGGCTTCAGTTGGGCGTCGCCGGTGCCGGCATAGAACTCACGACGCGCCGCATTCAAGGACGGCACACCGGTATCTCGGCCACGGGCGATGTTGATCGCGGCCAGATCCAGTGGCAGACCGACCAGATTGTTACGCAGGGCTTCGGTGACGAACTCGTCGATTTCGTTACCGACCTGGCGGGTCACGCCGCGGATGATGGCGCCAGCCGCCTCATCGGGAGTGGGGCCGCTGGCGGCAAACTCCAACGGATTAAGAAAAGCGGCGATCAGGCCGATCTCGCTGGAGACGAAATTCGGATCCAGACGGTCGATGGTCTCGAGCAACATCGAGTGGCCGAAACGGTAAACCGTGTGCGCGAACTCGGCGACGATCGACGGATCGATGGTGTCGTCGAAATCGATGAAGGCATCGATTTGCGGTTGAATGGTGCGCGCGAACTCCTCGAACACGATGTGCTGGTACTGCATTTCAGTGCCGAACTTGGCGGATTGGAACAAGCGCTCGCCGTTCCAATCGAGCGTCGACAGGTCAGCAGGTATTGCTGCAACCGGGGTCAACAACCACTGATTGAGGAAAGCCACATCGCCCGACTCGATGAGCACACTCTTGGTTTGCTCGACCAAACGGTTGTGCTCGGAGTGAAAGATGTGGTGCACCGTGGTCAGGCCGATGTTCTCGTTAACCCGGCCATCGCCTGCGATGTAGTGGGCGTCGAGCAGCTCGTTGTCATAAGTGCCCGCCTCGGACAGGCCGACGGCGCTGTCGCTGTCTGGCAGCAGATTACCGCCGGCATCGAATACCGGCACCGCGTTATGGGCGATGTCGATCAGGAACTGGTGATTGGTGCCTATCGCGTTGTCCAGGCTGATGCCCAGCCCGCCATTGGCCAAGGGGTCGCCTTCGACCAGGACGTTGCCCGCCATTACCACCTGCGGATAGCCGTTGGGGCCCTTGATGAAGTTGCCGTATTGATCGGTGGCGAGCAGCGGCACGTTGTCGAATTGGGCATCGGTCAGATTGATGCCGAGAATGTCGCGGGCCTGCGCCTTGACCACCTTCCAGGTCGCCATGCCGCCGATTTCGACATCATCGGCAGTACCGAACTGACCATCGGGGCCGAGGTCGCGATTGGTGATCAACTTGCCGGTCGCAACCGGTTTGCCTTCTGCGTTGACCGCATAGGCGCGCAGGAACACCTGTTGCGAGGCATGCGAGCCATAGGTCTGGTTCTGGTCGACGAACGGAGACGTGGTGTTTTCATGCTCCACGGTATCGTCGGCAGTGCCGAGTATCCCATCCGCGCCAGGCCCGGCCACCTGTGTGGCCCGGGTGAGCACCATGAAATTCGGCGCGCCAGGGGTCGGATCGAACAGCGGGTCATCCGGCTGCAGTTGCATGAACACCGTGCCATTGCCGCCCTTGGTGACCAGGTCGAGCCCATGATCGAAGAACTGGCCGAAGAAGGTCATCCACTGGTTGAAGGGTGCGGAGAGCCCCTCGTCCGGGGCAATGTTCGGAATAAGGAACACATCCTTGTCGTCGGGCGTACCGAAGATGCCATCCAGGCCGGGGCTCACGACGGTTTCAGCGCCGTCATTACCTGCCGCCGCGGCCACTGCCGCCGGATTATTGGCGGTCTGATCGACGATCAGGTTGCTGATGGTGCGCGGCTGCGAGTCGAACACCAAGCCGCTGGTCTGGGTATAGGAGGTGCCGCCCTCGGCAGCGTTGAATACCGGGGTGAGCAGCCGAGGAAACAGCGTGTCGGCAGCACCGAACAGGTTGCGTCCCTCGATCAGGTTGTTGAACGACCCATCGACCGTGCGCAGGCCAAAACCTACCTCTGTATTCGGAAGCAGATCGAGCAGATCCGCACCCGCCGCATGGGCTTCGGCAATCAGGATCTGCTGAAGAATGAACTCGAGATCGGACTTGATGAAGTTGGCCATTTCTATTCCCTCGGTGCTTTGCGCACAAAACGCAAAAAACAGGAAGCCACGTGCATGCAAATCCTCGCAAAAGCGTGGCTCAGCGTTGCAATACAGAACGGTTACGGGTGGCGATGCCTGGGATAAGGCCAAAAACTGCTCGCACCAACATGCTTACGCGCGTCGGTGTACGACTAGAGTTGAATTTGCCCCATCAACGCCGAGAGAACTCAGCGTTGAATTTCAGGCACGAGGTGGCCCATGGAACTGCGGGTCGAAGAAGTGCCCTAGCGGTGACCACATAACCGAAACGTGAAACGAGACTCTGCTCATGATGTTCATCCAGTGTTGGCTGGCTGACACAAACTTCGCGCCCTCTCCTGCGCCGCAAGCTTCATCAGCAATTACACACGATTAGACTAAAGTCCCGGTCTTTAAGATTGTCAAGTTACCGTCGGTCAGAACAATAAAAACCGTTACGAATCATAAGTCACTGCCAGCACTAGATAAAAATCAATACAGCATCATCGGGAGACGACCGCTGACAGGGCTCTCAGCCTTGCGCGATGCCGAAAAACCGATCTATACCTAAACAACGCAAGCACCTCTGGCGCCTGATCAGGGCGACAGCATCGCCGGCGCCTTTGCCCGGATGGCACATCGCCCTGGCATGGCCAAGCCGTCAGGGGTTGCGATACTGGAGGATCGACATGGATCTTTTTTCACCCCCGCGCGCGCAATGGGCACAGGGCTTGTTGTGCTTGCGGGAAAGCCCTGACCGGGCAGCATCCGTCCTGGCCAGCAGCCTGAAGCTGACGCCAGCGCTTTATTTGCTGCGGGTGCATGGGCGTGGCAGCGCACGGCGATCGCGAAGTCCACCGATGGGATAGCGCGCCCCATCGATCGCGCACAGGCACGTAGCCGGACGCTTTGCGTCCAGCAGAGGCTGGATGAGAGAAGGTTTTAGCGGCGAAGCTTTTGCTGCGCCTCATCGAAGAGAGCGGGCAATCTCCGGCCATGCCGGCCGGTCGTCCGTGCGGCGTCGCCCTGCGCTTGGCCTGGGCAGGAGAGGGTCGAGAAAGAGAAGGCGGGGGACAGTTTCAAACAGTCTTAAACAGCGTGCTTATTCGTCTTCGTTGACCCGATCACGCAGCTCTTTGCCCGGCTTGAAATGCGGCACGAATTTGCCATCGAGCCGAACCGAATCACCCGTTTTCGGGTTACGCCCAACGCGAGGCGCGCGGTAGTGCAGAGAAAAACTGCCGAAACCGCGGATTTCAATGCGGTCACCCGTAGCCAAAGCCTGAGACATTTGCTCCAGCATGGTTTTGATGGCCAGCTCGACATCTTTGTTTGAGAGCTGGCCCTGATGGGTGACGATCCTTTCGATCAACTCCGACTTGGTCATGTTTTTCCCTTCTTTTTCAAGCGGCTAGATCACTCGATAGAATGGTTTTAGCATGCTGATCGGCATTTGAACAGCCCGAAAAACAATGGATTACAGGGGATAGCGGTGTTTCTTGCTGTTGTGGGAGGGCCGACCTCGGCGCGATGCTTTTGATTGTTGGGCGGACGCTGTCCGCCATCGCCACGGGGCGCGTGACCCACATGGATGCGGGAAATGCCACTAGCCCGTCAGGAACGGGCACGGCCCTCCTACAGGGATAGCGGTGTTAGCAGCTGTTGTAGGAGGGCCGAGCCGGCGCGATGCGTTTACTGCTGCAGCTCCTGTTCGCTGAACAAGTCGCTGAACAGCATGCTGCTCAGGTAGCGCTCACCGGAATCCGGCAGGATCACCACGATGGTTTTGCCCTGCATTGCCGGTTCGGCGGCGATGCGCAGGGCTGCGGCCATGGCTGCGCCGCTGGAAATACCGCAGAGAATGCCTTCTTCACGCATCAAACGTAGCGCCACGGCCTTGGAGTCCTCGTCGCTGACCAGTTCGACGCGGTCGACCAGGCCCAGGTCGAGGTTGTTCGGCACGAAGCCGGCGCCGATGCCCTGGATCTTGTGCGGGCTGGGCTTGACCTCCTCGCCGGCGATGGTCTGGCTGATCACCGGCGAGCTGACCGGTTCTACCGCCACCGAGATAATCGGCTTGCCCCGGGCTTGCTTGATGTAGCGCGACACCCCGGTGATGGTGCCGCCGGTGCCGACGCCCGAAACGAGCACATCGACCGCGCCGTCGGTGTCGTTCCAGATTTCCGGACCGGTGGTCGTTTCGTGGATCGCCGGGTTGGCCGGGTTGTTGAACTGTTGCGGCATGAAGTATTTAGCGGGGTTGGAAGCGGCAATTTCCGTGGCTCGCTCGATGGCACCGTTCATGCCTTTGGCCGGTTCGGTGAGTTCCAGTTCGGCGCCCAAGGCCTTGAGTACCTTGCGCCGTTCCAGGCTCATCGAAGCGGGCATGGTCAGCAGCAATTGGTAGCCGCGCGCCGCCGCGACGAAGGCCAGACCGATGCCGGTATTGCCCGAGGTCGGCTCGACGATGGTCATGCCGGGCTTGAGCACACCGCGCTCCTCCGCATCCCAAACCATGCTGGCGCCGATCCGGCACTTCACCGAATAGGCCGGGTTACGCCCCTCGGTCTTGGCCAGGATGGTCACGCCGGCCGGGCCGAGGCGATTGATTTTGACCAGCGGGGTGTTGCCAATGGCTTGTGCGTTGTCTGCGAAGATACGACTCATGGCGGTGTCCTTGTGCTGTGCTGCTGGAAGAAGGCCTGAGAACTTGTGAAAAAACTCTCGCCTACTGCGGCCGCCTCCAAACGCCCGCTGCGGCGTTGCGCTACGTGAAAAGCAGGGTCATTTAGCTCACTAAACTCCCCTGCTTTTCACGTATCGCGCCTTGCCGCGAACGCCTGGAGACGGCCTCGCTACGTCGCTCGATATTTTCACAAGCTCTGAAGCCTATGATGCGCAGGCCCGGCCGTCCAGTACGGCGAAAGCCGACTGGGGACGCCAGCCGACTCCTGTGACGTGCAAAGCGTGACCCGCCATTCAGTGACTGAATGGCGCGTCTGCGTTCACAGTCGCCGGGGCTGCGCGGTATAGTCGTTTTTTCAAATACTGAACCCGCGGGTATTACCCGGCGCGTTACCGTTCGAGGATTTACCGATGAAGTTCGAAGGCACCCAGTCGTACGTCGCCACCGACGACCTCAAGCTCGCGGTCAACGCCGCGATTACCCTGGAGCGCCCGTTGCTGGTCAAGGGCGAACCGGGCACCGGCAAGACCATGCTCGCCGAGCAACTGGCCGAGTCCTTCGGCGCCAAGCTGATCACCTGGCACATCAAGTCCACGACCAAGGCCCACCAGGGGCTGTACGAGTACGACGCGGTCAGCCGCCTGCGCGATTCGCAGCTGGATTCCGCCAAGGTCGACGACGTTCGCAACTACATCAAGAAGGGTAAGCTGTGGGAAGCCTTCGAGGCCGAGGAGCGGGTGATTCTGCTGATCGACGAGATCGACAAGGCCGATATCGAGTTCCCCAACGACTTGTTGCAAGAGCTCGACAAGATGGAGTTCTACGTTTACGAGACCGACGAGACGATCAAGGCGAAAAAACGCCCGATCATCATCATCACCTCGAACAACGAGAAAGAGCTGCCGGACGCCTTCCTGCGCCGCTGCTTCTTCCACTACATCGCCTTCCCGGATCGCGTGACCCTGCAGAAGATCGTCGACGTGCACTACCCGGACATCAAGAAAGACCTGGTCGCCGAGGCGCTGGACGTGTTCTTCGATGTGCGCAAGGTGCCGGGCCTGAAGAAGAAGCCGTCCACCAGCGAGCTGGTCGACTGGCTGAAACTGCTGATGGCCGACAACATCGGCGAAGCCGTATTGCGCGAACGCGATCCGACCAAGGCCATCCCGCCGCTGGCCGGTGCCTTGGTGAAAAACGAGCAGGACGTGCAGCTGCTCGAGCGCCTGGCGTTCATGAGCCGCCGCGCCAGCCGCTGAAAATCGCCCCGAGGACCGCTGCGCGTCGGCCATGCTGCGTTGAGATCAGGTTCGGAATGCTCATTTACAGACGTAAACTCCGCTTCCTCGCCTGCCCTCGCCTTGCCTGGCTCTAGCTCGCAGCCCCTGGAACGATTTTAGGAGTCAACGATTACACGAGGATGCAGCCATGCTGCTCAACCTGTTCAATGAAATGCGCGCGGCCAAGGTGCCGGTGTCGGTGCGCGAGCTGCTCGACCTGATCAACGCGCTGCAACACAACGTGGTGTTCGCCGACATGGACGAGTTCTACTTCCTCGCCCGCACCATCCTGGTCAAGGACGAGCGCCACTTCGACAAGTTCGACCGGGCCTTCGCCGCCTACTTCAAGGGCCTGGAAAACCTCAACCAGCACATCGAGGCGTTGATCCCCGACGAATGGCTGCGCCAGGAGTTCGAGCGCTCGCTGAGCGACGAGGAGCGCGCCAGGATCGAGTCCCTCGGCGGCCTGGACAAGCTGATCGAGGAATTCAAGAAACGCCTGGAAGAACAGAAGGAGCGCCACGCTGGCGGCAACCGCTGGATCGGCACCGGCGGCACCAGCCCGTTCGGTTCCGGCGGTTTCAACCCCGAGGGCATCCGCGTCGGCGATGCCGGCAAACGCCAGGGCCGCGCGGTCAAGGTCTGGGATCAGCGCGAATACAAGAACCTCGACGACCAGGTCGAGCTGGGCACGCGCAACATCAAGATCGCCCTGCGCCGCCTGCGCAAGTTCGCCCGCCAGGGCGCCCAGGACGAGCTGGATCTGGACGGCACCATCGACCACACCGCCAAGGACGGCGGCCTGCTGAATATCCAGATGCGCCCGGAACGGCGCAACACGGTCAAGCTGCTGATCCTGTTCGACATCGGCGGCTCGATGGATGCCCACGTCAAGGTCTGCGAGGAACTGTTCTCCGCCTGCAAGACCGAGTTCAAGCACATGGAGTACTTCTACTTCCATAACTGCGTGTACGAGTCGGTGTGGAAGAACAACCTGCGCCGCAGCTCGGAGCGCTTCTCCACCCAGGACTTGCTGAACAAGTACGGCGCCGACTACAAGGTGGTGTTCGTCGGCGATGCGGCCATGGCGCCCTACGAAATCACCCAGGCCGGCGGCAGCGTCGAACACTGGAACGAAGAGCCGGGCTACGTGTGGGTCAAACGCTTTATGGAGAAGTACAAGAAGCTTGTCTGGATCAACCCCTACCCCAAGGACGCCTGGGGCTACACCGCCTCGACCAACATCCTGCGCGAGCTGCTGGAAGACAAGATGTATCCGCTCACCCTGCAGGGCTTGGAAGACGGCATGAAGTTCCTCTCCAAGTAGGCGCGACTGCAGCCGCGATCGTTGCCGGTGTTTAGCCGGCCGCCGAAAAAGGCTACGTCCCTGCGACGTGTCGCATAAGGGGGGGGCGCAGCGGATTTATCCGCAATTTTCGCGGCTGAAGCCTGCGGACAGATCCTCGCGCCTGGGCGTGTTGGCAACAGTTAACGAGGCATAGCCAAGAAAATGGCTCGGTATCCGTTAGGTGTTGTATCACCGGGCGCGAACGGCCTGCGATCCGTCGGAGGCCCGACCTCGGGGCGAGCTTTGGCGATACCGCGAAACGATGGGCAGGCAGCCCTGCGGGTTGCATTCGCCGCGGGGCGCGTGCCCCACATGGAGGTGGGAAATGCCGCTAGCCTGTCAGGAACAGGTGCGGCCCTCCGCAAGAGATCGCGCCTGCAACACACAATTGAGGCATGGCCACGAAAATCCCTGGTTGCAATCACCGACAACCCGCGAATCCTCAACTAGCTTATGAAGAGGACAGGTTGCAGGCGTTTGGGCAGCAGCCTGCCCTCGCCCGGCCGTCGGCGGCGGCTCGCTCAAAGCACCCGGGAGAGACGCATATGCCTAAAGATGCGAAAGCCGAATCAGAGTCGGCGGCATCCCTCCAGGCACCGAATGAGGCGCTGGCCAGAACCGCGCCGATGTCGGGCGCCCCACACATCTCATGGTGGCAACAGCTATCGGCCATGGCCGGCAGGTTCAGCCGCGCCACACGGTTTCTGTTCGCCGCGACGATCACTGTGGGATTGACGATGGCCTTTGTCGGCAACCTGATCAGCCAGCAGATCAAACTGGCCGCCGCACAAAGTGCAGGCGAAGGCGCGGCTATCTATATGGAGGCGTACCTGAGTGAACATATCCAGGGGTTAGCCTCAGCCCGCACGCTACCCGATGCCAGCAAGCAAGCCATCGACAAGCTGATGAGCAACACCTCTCTCAAGCAACATGTCGTTTCGGTGAAAATCTGGCTGCCCGACGGCAGCAATGTCTACAGCACCAGAGAGCTGCCAGCGAACCAGTTCTACCCGTCGGAATCCATCGCCCAGGCCATGCAGGGCAAAATAGTCACCAGCTTGAGCGAATTGGATCAGGAGGAACATGCCTATGAGCACAGCCTCAACATTCCGCTCTACGAAACCTATGTACCACTGCGCGAGCTTGGCAGTGGACGGGTTCTGGCAGCAGGTGAGTTCTACGAAATGGAGCACGAAATCGGCAGCATCCATCAGGAGGTGTGGGCCACCATCGCGGCAGCCTCCATCGCCATGCTGATACTGCTGTTCTGCATTGTCAGGCACGGCGACCGGATCATCGAACGGCAGCAGATAGCATTGCGCCAACAGATGCACGAGCAGGATCAACTGCACCAGCAAAACACCGCCTTGCAGGACAAGATCACTAGCGCAAGCCATGAGTTCTCGACCATCACCGAACTCACCCTCAGACGCCTCGGCGCCGACTTGCATGACGGCCCGGCACAGCTGCTGACCCTGATCCTGCTGCGCATCGATGAGTTGAGCGGACTGCGTGAGCGCTACTTGCAAGAGGGCGAAAACCCCAGTAGCGATGCCTTGGAAACCATCCGCAGTGCAGCGCAGGATAGTCTGCGGGAAATTCGCGGCATCTCCCGCGGCCTGGCCTTGCCGGAAATCAACGTGCTGAGCCTGCATGAAGAATTACAGCTGGTGGTGCAGCGGCATGAGCTGCGGACTGAGAGCAAGGTGAAACTCTCCCTGGGCAATTTACCCAGCGGGGTGCCGTTGCCCTATAAAATCTGCATTTACCGCCTGGTTCAAGAAGCGCTGAACAATGCATTTCACCATGCCGGCGGCAAACAACAGCAGGTTAGTGCCAGTTACCGGGGCGGATTGCTGGAGGTGCAGATTGAGGATGCCGGCGCAGGTATTAGCGCGGAGGCCCTGCAGGCCAAGAGCCGCGGCCGATCACGCCTTGGCCTGGTCGGCATGCGCTACCGTGTGGAGTCGCTCGGCGGTCGATTCAGCATCGAGTCAGCGCCTGAGCACGGCACCCGGATCAAGGCCCAGTTCAATATGGCGGCGGCCGATAGCGACAACTCTTGAGTGTGCAACTGACGGTTTGTCGCGATGCCTGGATCGCCCCCGACAAGCGGCAGCACCACTGCACCACCACGGCCGGTCACTGGCCGATTGTCAGAACTGCCGGCCCTTTAGGCACAACTGGGAAGCTGGCTTATCGTGCGCGAATATCGACATCCCAGCCCTTTTGCATGTCCCACTGACGCCGAGCCGCTGTCACCGCCTCGACTCGATTCCGCGCATGGAATTTTTGCATGATGATGGTCATGTAGTACTTGACGGTTTTTTCGCTGAGTCCGAGCTTGGCCGCCACCTCACGATTGGTCAGCCCTTCAGCGACCTCACGGATGACCTGCTCTTCCCTGCAGGTAAGTTCGACGCCACGCGCTTCACTTTCATGCTTCCTTAAATGGCTCAGTAGGCGGCTGGCAAACTCCGGGGTAATGAAGGTTTCCCCCTTGGCCACGCTGCGGATCGCCAACACCAGTTCAGGACCGCTCACGCCTTTGAGTACATAGCCCCGGGCGCCACTCTCCAAAGCCGCGAATGCGTCATTCTCGGACTCGGAAACAGTTAATATCAGCACGTTTACCGCCGGCTGCGCCTTACTGATCGCGCGCACCGCGGCAAAGCTATCGCCGGGCATGTTCACATCCATCAACAACACATCGGGTATGCAGCGCGCCGCAATCTCCCGCGCCTCATCGGCGGAGTCGCCCTGCGCCACCACGTCGAAGTCCGCCTCCTTCTGCAAGGTTGTGGCCACCCCTTGGCGCAACAATGGATGGTCGTCGACTATGCCGATCCTGATCTTGTCATTCATACGAAATCCTCCCGGTGGCAATGGGGTTTCGATTCGGCCATGCCTCCCGCTAGCTGTTGCAACAACCAGTGGCTCTCACTATCGACTCTCATAGTGTCGAGCTCGATGCAACGGCCCCGCATTGGCGAGGGCGACCCGCAGCGCCGACCACTCGTGAGCGCAGCGAACAGTCCGCCGCCCCCTTGGCCTAACGGCGTACTGCTTCACGAGTACGCCCTACGGGCTGATCACAGCATTAGCGCGCCACCTCAACCCGGCGAGCAAAACACAAAACAGGAAGTTATGTACCTGCACGCCCACCGTGCAAAGGTGCGGCGGCATGGCCGTCCGGCAAAATGCTCACGCACGAGCATCCGCGAGCCAGTGGCGCTCGGCAGTGCTCATTAGAGTGGGATTTTCCCGCAAGGATTCCCCAAAAATGCGGCATTGAATATCAGCCACGGGGAGCTGTAGATCGAATAGATGCCCTAGCGCAGACAGCATGATCGTGACGCACAACAAGACTCTGCTCATGATGAATGCCCAGTGTTGGCAGCCGACATACGCCACCACGCCCTCTCCTGCGCGGCATGCTTTCAGCTGTTCCTCACAACTAGACTAAAGTCTCGGAGCTTAGCCCTGTCAAGAGTCCGTCGGAGAAAATACCAAAAACCTTTACAAATCATAAGTCACTGCCAGCAATAGAAAATAGATTCACCCACATTCAAACAAGGGGCGCCCCGTTTGAATCCTTCCTGCGCTTGCGTGAACCCTGAAAACCGATCTATACCTAGTTGGCAAGTCACTTCTTTGGCGGCTGACGAAGATATTTTTGTGCGCTCGCCCTGGCTCGTCAGAGACCAACGACTCGCAGTCTTAGCCGCAGCTAAGCACTCAGAGATCCGCAGTCCTGGAGGTTCAATATGGATATGTTGTCGTCCCCTCGCTCCGAGCTAGCTGAGGTGCTGTTCCGCTTGCGCAAGACCTTCTATGCCCTGGCCTCTTTCAGCGGGGTGATCAATGTGCTGATGCTGACCCCTGCGGTGTACATGCTGCAGGTGTATGACCGCGCACTGGTCAGCAGCAACATCACCACCCTGCTGATGCTGACCGTGCTGGTGGTAGGCCTGTATGTACTGATGGCCCTGCTGGAAGTGGTGCGTTCGAGCGTGCTGATTCGCGTCGGCAACCGCCTCGACATGATGCTCAACCAGCGCGTGTTCGGCGCCGCGTTCGAACGCAACCTGCGCCGCGCAGGCGGGAATCCGGCGCAGGCGCTGCAAGACCTGTCCCAGGTGCGTCAATTTCTTACCGGCAATGGCCTGTTCGCCTTTTTCGATGCGCCCTGGACGCCGATTTTTTTGCTGGTGATCTACCTGGTTCACCCCATACTCGGGCTGGTCACCCTGATCGGTTCACTACTGCTGATCGCCCTCGCCTACCTGACCGAAATCAGCACCCGCAAGCCGCTGACCGAAGCCAACCAGGCTTCCATGGCTTCCGCCAACTTCGCCAATAACAACCTGCGCAACGCCGAAGTCATCGAGGCCATGGGCATGCTTCCCGCCATCCGTCAGCGCTGGTTCGGCAACCACCTGCGCACGCTGGAGATGCAGACCCTGGCGTCGGATCGCGCGGCCTATATCAACGGCACCACCCGCTTCGTGCGCATTACCCTGCAATCGCTGATCCTCGGCACCGGGGCACTGCTGGCGATCGAAGGCAAGATCACCCCGGGGATGATGATTGCCTGTTCGATCCTGGCCGGGCGCGCCCTGGCGCCGGTCGAGTTGGCCATCGCGACCTGGAAACAGTTGCTCACCAGCCGCTCGTCCTGGAGCCGCCTTAACACCCTGCTGGAAGATTTCCCCGCGCACAAATCGGGGATGTCGCTACCCAAGCCCCAGGGCATGCTCGCCGTGGAGGGCGCCTACGCCAACGCGCCCGGCTCATCGCTGAACATACTGCGCAACATCTCGTTCAACGTCTCGCCCGGCGAAGCACTGGGCATAATCGGCCCATCGGCCTCCGGCAAGTCGACCCTGGCGCGCTTGCTGGTTGGCGTCTGGCAGGCCTCGGCCGGCAAGGTGCGCCTGGACGGTGCCGATGTCTTCCTGTGGGACAAGGAAGAACTCGGCCCCTGGCTGGGCTACCTGCCACAGGATGTCGAACTGTTCGAAGGCAGCATCGCCGAGAACATCGCCCGCTTCGGCAAGATAGACAGCGAAGCAGTGATACTGGCGGCCCAGCAAGCCGGGGTGCACGAGATGATTCTGCACTTGCCGCATGGCTATGACACCCCATTGAGCGCGGACGGTGGCTCGCTGTCCGGTGGCCAGAAGCAACGCATCGGCCTGGCCCGCGCGCTGTACGGCGACCCTTCGCTGATCGTGCTGGATGAACCAAACGCCAGTCTCGACGACGTCGGTGAAGTGGCGTTGATCAAAGCCCTGGTCGGCCTCAAACAGCGCGGCAAAACCCTGATTCTGATCTCGCACCGACCGGCGGTAATGAACATAGTCGACAAGGTTTTGGTACTCCGTGAGGGCGCGACGCAGATGCTCGGCAGCCGCGACGAGGTCTTCAATGCACTCCGCCAGGCCAGTGTGATGCCGGCCGTTCCGGGTTCGCCGAACCTGGCGTCGGTCAAGTCCAAGGAGTGACAACGCATGTCTAATCTTGAATTCGAAAGCAAAAACCTACCGCAAGCCAACAACCCGCAGGGAATCGACGTCGACGACCGCCGCCCCGGACGCTGGGGACTGTGGTTGGTGGTCGCCGGTTTTGGCGGGTTTATCCTCTGGGCCGTCCTGGCGCCCCTGGATGCCGGAATAGTGGCCAATGCAACGGTCAATGTGACCGACAACCGCAAGACCATCCAGCACCTGAGCGGCGGTTCGGTCAAGACGATCCTGGTGCGCGAAGGCGACCTGGTGAAACGCAACCAAGCCCTGGTCGAACTCGACTCGACCCAGGCGATTGCCGAGCAAGGCGTGGTCAGCTCCCAGTACATAGTGGTGCGAACCGTTGAAAATCGCCTGCAGGCCGAACGCGATGGTCTGGACGAAGTGGCCTTCGATCCCGAGCTGCTCGCCCAATTCGCCGACGATCCGCGCCTGCGTGCGGCAACCCGTCTGCAACAGCGCCTGCTGACCACCCGCCGCTCGGCCTTGACCGGTGAAGCCGGGATCTTGCGGGAAAACATCCTCGGCGCCGAAGAGCAGCTCAAAGGCCTGCGCCAGGTTCAGGGCTCACGCTACGCGCAGATCAAATTTCTCAAGCAGGAACTGGAAGGTGTGCGCAGCCTCGCTGCAGAAGGTTATGTCACGCGCAATCGCATGCTCGAACTGGAGCGCAACGCGGCCGAACTGAATGCCTCGCTGGCGCAGAACATCGCCGAGATCGGTCGCACCCGCAACCAGATAGCCGAACTGAAACTGCGCATCCTGCAGCTCGAACAAAACCATCAGAAGGAAGTGCAGTCGCAATTGGCCGAGACGCAGAAGGAGGCCACAGCCCTCGCCGACCGTTTGCGCGCGCTCGACTATGAAGTCACCAACACGGTGATCCGCTCCCCCATCGACGGCGTCGTGTTAGGCCTCAACGTCACCACCATCGGCGGGGTGATTCAGGCCGGCTCGACTATCATGCATGTAGTGCCGGCAGGCGAACCGCTGCAGATAAACGCCATGATCCCGGTGCAGGCCATCGACAAGATGGCTCCAGGATTGCCGGTGGACATTGCCTTCCCCGCTTTCAACCACGCGCAAACACCGAACATCCCGGGCCGCGTACTCACCGTATCGGCGGATCGACTGATCGATGAAACCAACAAACAACCCTATTACCTCGCCGAGGTCGAGGTGACCGAAATGGGCATGGAGATGCTCGGCAACAACCGGATTCGTCCTGGCATGCCGGCCACCGTGACGATCAAAACCGGCGAACGCAACCTAATGAGTTACCTGATGAAACCTATGCTCGATAGGATTGATGGTGCTTTCAAGGAGCAATAATATGGTGGCTCGTTTAGCTTTAGCTTGCCTGCTTGGACTGCCCAGCCTGCCCGCCGCAGCCCTGGATTTGCAGGAAGCCTGGAACACTCTGCGACTGCAAGGCCCAACCTACCGCGCCGCCATCCACGAGCGCGATGCCGGCCTGGAGAACCGGCCCCAGGGGCGCGCCGGCTTGCTGCCGCAACTCAGCGCCAGTGCCAGCAGAAGCCGCATCGATGGCACTCAGACGCAAGATAACCAGCTCGGCAACTCGGTCGAAAACGACCTGGACTATGACTCGCAAAACTTGGTCGTGCAGCTACGCCAGCCGCTGTTCAATCGGCAGAAGCTCGCCGAGTACCGTCAAGGCAAGCAACGCGCCAACTATAGCGAAGCGGTATTCGATGCAAAAACCCAGAATGTAGCGGTACGCCTGGCCGGGCGTTATTTCGATGTGCTGTTGACCCGGGAGACCATCGACTTGGCGCATGCCAAACTGAAGGCCTTCGAACAACAGGTATCGGCTTCGCAACGGCGTTTCGACCTGGGCGACGGCACCGTCACCGACATCGATCAGGCCACGGCACGGCGCGACCTGGCTTACGCCGAACTGATCGAGGCCCAGGACAACCAGGTGATTGCTCTGCGCCTGCTGCAGGAAATGCTCGGCGAGGTGCCCGAGCATGTCGCCACCTTGCGCCACGACTTTCCCACTCCGGGCTTGCACCCCGAAACCCTGCAGGAGTGGCTAAACAAGGCCCAGGCGAACAACCCGGCCCTGCGGGCGCGGCGTTACAGCCACGGCGTAGCGGAAGAGGAAGTCAACCGGGCCAGCAGCGGACATTGGCCGACCCTCGACCTGGTGCTGGGTTATACCGACAGCGAAAGCGACTCCATCTCCACCATCAACCAGCAGAACCGTTACGCATCGGCCGGGCTGGAGTTCAATATGCCGCTGTTCTCCGGAGGCTCCGTCAGCTCCAAGGTGCGCCAGGCCGTGGCCAGTCGCGAACAGGCCGGCGAAGAACTGAATGCCACCCGCGAGGAAGTATTCTCGGCCACTACCCGTGAGTTTCGCGGGGTGCAAAGCGGCCAGGCACGCATCGCCGCCTTGGAGCGAGCCGTCGCCTCCAGCGAACGCGCGCAGGACTCGGCCAAGAAAGGCTTCCTCGCCGGCTCCAGCACCAACGTCGACATCCTCAATGCCGAAGAACAGGTATTTATCGCCCGCCGCGACCTGCTGGAAGCCAAGTTGCGCTACCTGCTGTCGCGCTTGCAGCTGGAGGCGGCCGTGGGCCTGCTCGGCGACGACGACATCAGCCGGGTCAACGCCTACCTAGGGCCGGAATTGGTTCTGGGCTATTGAGGTCGCGCCCATTCTCCAGTTACGTGTTGCATGACGAGGACATGGCCTTGTTCTTCGCCAGGATTTTTTCCAACGGGAGCTTGGTAATGGCGAAGCCCGCCAGCAGCAGCGCCGAGTAACCGAGCAGATCGCTGGAAACCGGCCGCCCCTCGTACCAAGCACCGATGATCACGGCGAACACCGGAAAAATGATGAACACGAACGACAGCGGCACCGGGCTGAGCCGCTTGAGCAGGAAAAAATAGACAATAAAACCGCCGACCGAAGCGACCAGCCCCAGATAGCTCAAGGCGCCCCAGGAGCGCAGGGTGACCGCGGTAAAATCCGGCTGCTCCAGCCACAGCCCGGCGAGGCACAGCATCAGTCCGGCAAGACCGATCGGCAGGGTGTTATAGGTGATTACGCTAATGGCAGCGCCCTTCTGCTTGGTGACCACGTAACACAGGGCATGCATCAGCGCCGCCGCGAGGATCGCCAAGACCCCGAGCAACTCCGTACTTTGCAGGTGCAGCCCCTGACTCTTGATGATCATGAACAGGCTGGCGAAGCCGATAACGATGCCCGCCACCTGCGAACCGTAGATCCTTTCCCGCAGCAACAACGCGGAAAAGATCAGGATGAACACCGGCATGCTGCTGAACAGCAACGCGGTGAGTCCCGAGGAAACGTACATCTCCCCGTAGTTCAGCAGGTAATAGGGCAGGCTGAAATAGCTCAAGGTGACGAACACGCAGAAGCCGAGGCTTTGCCGGGGGAAGAAGATCGGCTCCCGGCGCAACGCGGCGAAACTCAGGAACAGCGGAAACGCAATCAGAAAGCGCAAGCCGGCGGCAGTCAGCGGCGGCACGCTCTCGACGGCAATCTTGATGCCCAGCCAGGTAGTCCCCCAGCTCAGACAGACGATCAAAAACAGCAGGCTGGTGACGAATCCGGCCAGCCACTGCTTGCGCAGCTTTTCGGTGTTGGCAATTGCAACGGCGATTGGCATGATGTCAATTCTTCCATTTATTGGAAATGCGCTGAAAAATCTAAGGCAATCCGCCCGCTATCGGGTGTCGAAGCAGACTATTAGGGCGAAATATGGCTGTCAAAAGAATTATTGACACGGTGCCAATACTCGAGAACGCACTCGCCTCAGGCCAGGGCGCCAAGTACCAGCGATTGGCCCTGGCCCTGCAAGCGGGGATTCTCGAAGGCTCTATCGAGGCCGGAGCAAAGCTGCCGCCCCATCGCACGCTGGCGGATCAACTGGGCGTGACCATAGGCACGATCAGCCGCGCTTACGCCGAACTGGAACGCACGGGCCTGGTGCTGGCCCGGGTCGGTGACGGCACCTTCGTGCGCCAGCGCGGGCAGCAGCGCACGGCCGATCCGGGGTTTCGCAACGTCCTCGATGAGCCCCAGCGGTACTTCGACATGAGCCACAACATGCACATCCCAGGGCATGAAACGGCCTGTTTGGCGCACAGCCTGAAAGAACTGAGCAACGACCCGCAGACCTTGCAGGAGCTCACGCGCTACACCGCGGACGTCGGTCTGCCGCACTATCGCCAGGCCGGCGCGCGCTGGTTGGCCCATGGCGACTTTGCCCCCCATGCGGATCAGGTAGTGTGCGTCAATGGCGGCCAGCACGGCCTGTTCTGCACCCTTATGGCCCTGCTCCGGGCGGGCGACACCCTGGTCACCGAACAGCTCACCTACCCGGGACTGATCAGCGCCGCACGTTTTCTCGGCATCAAGCTGCTGGGCATCGAAATGGACGACCAGGGGCTGCGCCCCGAATCCCTGGAACAACTGTGCCGCAGCCACCGGGTGTCCGCCCTGTACTGCACGCCGACCTTGCAAAACCCGACCAGCACTGTGCTCTCTGCCGCGCGCCGGCAAGCCATTGCGCAGATCTGTCGCGCGCACAATCTATTGATTCTGGAAGACGAAGCCCATGCCGTGCTGGTGCTCGACCGTCCGCCGCCCCTTAGCCAGTACGCACCTGAACGCAGCATCCTCATCGGCAGCCTGAGCAAGGCGGTGGCCGCGGGCTTGCGGGTGGGTTACCTGCATGCGCCAGCGTCGCTGATCGGCCGCCTGTCCGCCGCGCTACGGGCCACCTGCTGGATGGCCACCCCCCTGCCCCTGGAGCTGGCGACCCGCTGGATCGATGACGGCACCGCGCAAACGCTGTTGCATCAGCAGATCGCCGAGATCGGCAGACGCAAGAAACAGGTGGCTGGCTTGCTCGACGGCCTGAACTACTGGAGCCACCCACAGAGCCCGCACTACTGGATCGAGGTAGCCGAACCCTGGCGCGCGGCGGAGATCGAAGCCGAGCTCAAGCAGAAGCACTACCTGGTCAGCGCGGCCGAAGCCTTCGCCGTGGGGCGCAATGCGGTACCGCAGTTCATCCGCGCCAGCGTCAGCAATGCATCAGGCAACGACCAACTGCTCTACGACGGCTTCCTCGCCCTGGCCACCAGCCTGTGCCAGAACGCCAGCCACTTCGATCAGTGAGCCCGAGCGCTCCTCGACGGCGCGACCAACCTCCGGGCTGGCTGGTCGCTCGGCCAGCCCTTCAACGGCCCGCTAGCGCCAGTGTCGGTGCTGCACCTTCTGGCTGCGACCGACGCCGAGCAGCACGCCGACCATCAGCAGCAGGCTTTCCGCCAGCCAGGCCAGCAGCAAGGCACAGACCAGTCCCCAGGCGATGGCTTGCGGCGCCAGCAGCACCTGATAACGGTAAGCGCTGTAGGTTTCCTCCAGCAACTCGCCATCGGCCGCCGTCGCCAGGTGCCAGACCTGGGCGTACCACGGCCGTTGCATGGCCTGCCACTCCAATTCGAGGAAACTGGCGCGATCGACGAGATCAGCCACGCTCTGCGCGTCGCTGCGCATCACCGGATCCTTGCTGGCCTGATAGTGCGTCACCAACGCCTGCAGGTCGCTGTTGAAAAAGCGCGTGGCGGTTGCGCGAAAACCCTTCAGACCCTGCTCCGATTCCAGCCGATGGGCTTCGACACGTTTGCCGTAATCATCGATAAAGCCTGGCACCTGCACACCCACCAACAGCCCCAAGGCAAACAGCACCAAGCGTAGATAGCTTCTGAACATCGCCCCTCCCTTGATTCCAAGTTCTCCACGCGCTCAGTCGGTCAAGCCCTGAGCCACACACTCGCCACGCCGCCACAACCGCCATTCGCCCGGTTGATACAGATTCCAGCGCTCGTTATCGGTCAAGGGCTCGGTGGCCAGCACCGTCACCACATCGTCGGGCGTGGTCTCGGCCTGGAAATCCACCCGCACGTCGGCATCTTTCAACCGTGCCGGGCCAAAGGGCGCGCGCCGGGTAATGTGCGCCAACTTGCTCGAGCAGAAGCTGAATAACCAGTCGCCATCGCTGAGCAGACAGTTGAAGACGCCGTATTGGCGGTAGGCCGCGCAGGCAGCCACCAGGGTGGGCAAAAGCAGCTCAACTGCCACCGGCTCGGGGAAAGCCTGGCGCAGGCCGTTGAGCAGATCGCAAAAAGCCGCCTCGCTGTCGGTATCGCCGACGGGCCAGTAGAAATTCGGTGCCGGAGAAAAGCCCGCCAACTGGCCGTTGTGCGCGAAACACCAGTTACGCCCCCACAACTCGCGTACGAACGGATGGGTATTGGCCAGACTGACCTTGCCAACGTTGGCCTGGCGGATATGGCCGATCACAACTTCGCTCTTGATCGGGTAACGCTGTACCAGTTGCGCCACTTGCGACTCGCTGCTGGCGCGCGGATCCTGGAACAGGCGCAGGCCGCGGCCTTCATAGAAACCGATCCCCCAACCGTCGCGGTGCGGCCCGGTGTCGCCGCCGCGGCGCATCAGCCCGGTAAAGCTGAAAACGATATCGGTGGGCACATTGGCGCTCATGCCGAGCAATTCACACATGGTTAAATCTCTCGACTCTGTGCACAGAAGCTCCATGCTGAACGATCTGGATCGACGGGTGCAAGCAATGAGCTCTTGCGCCGTTATATGCAGGCGGCCCGAGTGGCGTGGATGAGATAGATCCGCAGGCACGCCCAGTCATTTAGCCGCGAAGAATCCGCTTAAAGTCGCGGTTCGACCCGTGTCCGGCCCTTGCCACCCTGGTCGTAACGCGTATCGGCATAGTCGCCATTCTCGCGTTGCATGATCTCGCGCAGGGTCGGCACATCCTCATCGCCGGCCTGCGGCTGCGGGCCACGACGGCCCTTCCACCAGCGTTCCAAGGGCCAGCGAATGGCCACGAACAGCAAATACAGGGCGAATGCGACCAAGCCGTACATGGCCAGATCGGCCACCGCGCGCCAGGCGCTGTTACCCACATCCAGCAACAGATCCATCGCGCTGATGGCAATCGCCGGGGCGAGCACCTCCTCCTTGACCGGGTCGACGACGGTCGGGCTGAACAGCAGCACCGCCACCAGCACACGCAAGGGTTCACGCAGGTAACGCCACATCCAGCGAGTCAGGCGAAACCACACCAACAGGCAACCCAGGGCCGCGATGGCATAGACGCCCCAGGCAAGTAAATAGTCGTTCTCGATCATAAAGCGCGGATCTCTAAGCATGACGGGGCTGGCCCGTTGAAAAATACAGCGCGCGAAGGCTGCATTTTTCAACGGCCTGCTGACGCAGTGCGGCTTATGATAACGGCTTTTCCGAAGCCCGGCGCCTTGACTGTCGGCCATACCGACTTGGAGTCCCCATGCCGCACGCCCCTATCGCCCGCACCGAGAACGCAGCCGACCCTTACCGCTGGCTGGAGAAGCGCGACAGCGAGGAAGTACTCGAGTACCTCAAGGCAGAAAACACCTACCTGGAAGCCGAATTGGCCGAGCAACGCGAGCTGCGCGAAGCGCTGTTCCAGGAGATCAAGGGCCGTATCCGCGAGACCGACCTGTCGCTGCCTTCGCCCTGGGGCGCCTATCTGTATTACCAACGCACCACCGCCGGCGACGAATACCCGCGCCACTACCGCTGCCCGCGCCCGGCCGATGGCTCGCTCGACGCCGATGAAAGCGCCGAGCAACTGCTACTCGACCCCAACGCCCTGGCCAACGGCGGTTTTCTCTCGCTCGGCAGCTTCAGCGTCAGCCAGGACCACCAGCTTCTGGCCTACAGCCTGGACACCAGCGGCGACGAGACTTACCAGCTGTTCGTCAAGAACCTGGTCACTGGCGAGCTCAGCGAGCTGCCCTTCACCGACTGCGACGGCAGCATGACCTGGGCCAACGACAGCCAGACGCTGTTCTTCGGCGAACTGGACGACTGCCATCGCCCGCACAAGCTGTATCGCCACCGGCTCGGCAGCGACTCGGCCGAACTGGTGTTCCACGAGGCCGACGGGCGTTTCTTTCTCAACTGCTACCGCGCCAGTTCCGAACGTCAGTTGGTGCTGCTGCTCAATAGCAAAACCACCAGCGAGGTCTGGGTGCTGGATGCCGACACCCCGGACGCGACATTCAGCTGCCTGGCAACACGCGAGGACGGTCACGAATATTACGTCGACCACGGCAAAGTCGATGGCGACTGGGCCTGGCTGATCCGCAGCAACCAGAGCGGTATCAACTTCGCCTTGTACTGCGTGAAGCAAAGCACCGCCGCGCAGACGCCGAGCCGCGAACATTGGCAGCCACTACGCGGCCATGACCCGCAGGTGATGCTCGAAGGCGTGAGTTTGAACGACAGCGCGCTGATCCTCAGCCTGCGCGAGGGTGGCCTGCCGATCATCGAGGTGCATGCCCGGGATCAACCCGCCTATCGGGTGATCCTGCCGGATGCCGCCTACAGCCTCTACGTGCAGGACAGCCTGGAGTTCGCCAGCCCGGTGATTCGTCTGCGCTACGAAGCACTCAACCGTCCGGCGCAGATCCGCCAACTGAGTCTCGCCAGCGGCGCACAACAGGTACTCAAGGAAACCCCGGTACTCGGCCCGTTCGACGCCGACAGCTATGTCAGCCAGCGCCTGTGGGCCACCGCCCCGGACGGCAGCCAGGTGCCCATCAGCCTGGTGGCCAAGCGTGCCGTGCTTGGCCAGCCTGCCCCGCTCTACCTCTATGGCTACGGTGCCTACGGCGAAAGCCTCGACCCCTGGTTCTCCCACGCGCGCCTGAGCCTGCTTGAGCGCGGTTGCGTCTTCGCCATTGCCCATGTGCGCGGCGGCGGCGAGCTGGGCGAAGCCTGGTACCGCGCCGGCAAACTGGAACACAAGCACAACAGCTTCAGCGACTTCATCGCCTGTGCCGAGCACCTGATCGCCAGCGGCTACACCAGTCCGGATCGGCTCGCCATCAGCGGCGGCAGCGCCGGCGGCCTGCTGATCGGCGCGGTGCTCAACCAGCGCCCCGAATTGTTCGCCGCCGCCATCGCCGAGGTGCCCTTCGTCGACGTGCTCAATACCATGCAGAATCCCGATCTGCCGCTGACCGTGACCGAGTACGACGAATGGGGCGACCCGCACGAGCCCGCGGTGTTCGAGCGGATCAAAAACTACGCGCCCTACGAAAACGTCAAGGCCCAGGCCTACCCGGCAATACTCGCCGTGGCCGGCTACAACGACAGCCGCGTGCAGTATTGGGAGGCGGCCAAGTGGGTGGCCAAGCTGCGCGCCAACAAGACCGATAACCGCCTGCTGCTGCTCAAGACCGACCTCGACGCCGGTCATGGCGGCATGAGCGGACGCTACCAGGCACTCAGGGACGTGGCGCTGGAATATGCCTTTCTGTTCAAGGTGTTCAAGCTGGGCTAGGCGCCTGCAGAGCGGTTGACAGCGATCCGCATCCGCCACGCTCGAACTCCAGGCTGCTCGCCGCGAAGCTTTGTCATTGCTGGCAAGGCTCAGTTTATTCGCGGCCCTTGCGGCTGCCCGGCAAGCCCTGACTGTTGCGCTGGCGCTGCTGCTCCAGTAGCGGTAACTCGCCATCTGGCGGAGCCAGGGAACCGCCGGAGGGATTGGCCTTGTAGCCCGTACCGTCGTTGAGCAAGGGCGGATTATTCGGCGCCGGACTCGGCAGATTGCGCGGCAGCGGCTGGCTGAAGGGCTGCGGCGTAGCGGTGCCGGGCGAGCCGGCCGGCCGCTCCTGGGGGATGAGCCCGGGGTAGTCCCGCGCATAAGACGCGAGACTGCACAGGGCCGCCAGGGCCAACGGCAACACGCTGGTCAGGCGCATCATCCACCTCCTGTTATCCGGGCTCTTGGCCTTTGGGCACGCGCGGGTTCGATAAGTGCCCGTCCGGCTGTTCTCGCCGACCACCGGCAGGGCTACACTGTCGGTATTAGTGTTTAGCCACGAGACCAACCATGAGCACGAACCCATCGCCCTCGCCTACCGCCAAGCTGGATCGCATCCTCGCCGAGGCCCAGCGCAGCCGCGAAGAAGGCTACCGGGATAAAGCCCTGAAAATGTACCCGCACGTCTGCGGCCGTTGCGCCCGGGAGTTTTCCGGCAAGCGCCTGAGCGAGTTGACCGTGCACCACCGCGACCACAACCACGACAACAACCCGCAAGATGGCTCCAACTGGGAGTTGCTGTGCCTGTACTGCCACGACAACGAGCACGCGCGCTACACCGACCAGCAGTACTTCAGCGAGGGCTCGACCGCCAGCCCGCAAGGAGCGAAATCGACCCACAAGGCCTTCGCCGACCTGGCTGCCCTGCTGAAAAACAAAGACTGAGGCTGCTTGCAGAGCGGACTCATGCATGCCGCTGCGCGGCGCTGGCGACCAGGGCACGCCGGGCGTGGCCGCGCTCCAACGCGCAAAGAGCGAGCCCCCTCGCCTTAACCCCGTATAATGCCGGTTTTTACCCGCAAGGCCGGCTACGTGGCGAACAAACGATACAGCTGCATTGGTTTATTCAACCCAAAATCCCCAGAGAACGTCGGCGCCGTCATGCGCGCGGCGGGTTGCTATGGGGTCAGCTCGGTGTTCTACACCGGCAAGCGCTATGAACGCGCCCGCGACTTCATCACCGACACCAAGCGCGTTTATATGGATATCCCGCTGATCGGCATCGATGACCTGCAGAAGATCATTCCGCTGGGCTGCACCCCGGTCGCGGTGGAGTTGGTCGACGGCGCCCGCCCCTTGCCGCAATACACCCACCCGGATCGCGCCATCTATATCTTCGGCCCGGAAGACGGCTCCCTCGACAAGGAGATCCGCGCCTGGTGCGAGGACGTGATCTATATCCCCACCCAGGGCTGCATGAACCTCGCAGCGACGGTCAATGTGGTGCTCTACGACCGCATGGCCAAGGGCAACCACACCAAGTCCGGGCCCAAGTTCTAGAGGCCGCAGGCCTGCCCAACAATCAAAAGCATCGCGCCGAGGTCGGCCCTCCTACAAAAGCGGCCAGCACCGCGACCCCCTGCAGGAGGGCCGCACCCGTTCCTGACGGGCTGGCGGCATTTCCCACATCCATATAGGTCACGCGCCTCGCGGCGATAGTGGTCTAGCGCAGCAGTTTGCTGGCGAGCACGCTGGAAGGGCCGCCCATCACGTTCTCGCTGATCTCGATAAAGTCCTTGGTGCTGGCCTTGTCCAGGCGCATCAAGCCGCGGGTCACATCGTCCAGCGAGCGCGGCTCGGTGCTGCCCTTGGTCTGCTGACGAATTTCCCGATCCAGCTCCTGCAGCAACAGCACCGCACGCGCGGTCACCGCGCCGCTGACATTATTGCCGCGCAGGCTCTTCACCGATTTGCTCCACTTAACTTGCTGCTCGCGGACTTTCTGGTAGCGCTCTTCACTCAAACCACCCGCGCGGCGCACCAGTTCGATGGCGTAGTACTCGGCCAAGCCCTCGGTAATCCAGTCGCTGCGATCGCGCGCCCGAATGCGGCTGAACACATGCACCAGCTCATGCACCAGGGAGCTGGTGCCGTTCTCGCTGAACAGCGGGCGGTCGGCGTGCATGTAATAGGAGTTGGACGCCGACAGGCCACCACGCCACATGGGGTCGCCGGCACCGACGATCAGCAGTTTGGCCGGGTCGCGCGGGAACACCGCCTGGGCTTCCCGCCAGACGAAAGTCAGCAGGGTGAGAATGTCCATGCGGCGCATGCCCTCGCCAATCGGCGCGGCGATGGTCACATCGGTCTCACCGAGCTTGGCGCGGCGCGTGCCTATCTTGCCAGCGAGGATCCAGCCGGTCGGGCGGTCAAACTTGCGCTGCGGGTTGTCGATACGAAACCGGTTCTTGCCGATACGCGGCCAGCCGGTCTCGACGCCACGCCAGCCCTTGGGCAGCTCGAACTGCAGGCGCGCGACCAGTTCGGTCTTGTCCTCCTGACGCAACTGGGCGCTGGGCACCAGGTGGTCGCCGCGCAGCAGGGCCCAGTCCTCGGTCATGCGCGCGTCGAAACGGTTGTCCCCGCGCGGTTGACTGATACGCACGCGGTAGCTCAGCTTGGCCACCCCCTGGCCTGGCTGCCAGACACCACGCTGGGGGCTTTCCTGGATCCATTCGCCGTCGGCACTGAAGTCGCTGTAGTCGCCCTTATCGCCCAGATCGAACGCCAGGCTGAGCACCCGCTCGCCTTTCTCCAGGGTCAGGCTGACTTCGGCCTGATCGCTCTCGGGCAGGAAGCGCACGTGGTAATCCAGGTCGACTTTCTGCGCCGCCCATAGCGGTGCGCACAGGCTCAGCAGTAAGGCGAACGACAAACGGCGACAGATCATCATGATGGGCATTTCCTTGACGGGACGGGTCAGTGCATTGCATAGACCGGAAACCAGCCGTGCAACTCAATACAACCTGAGCGTTATAGCGTTTTAACGCGCAAACCGCCTCAGCCGGCGCGAAAAATCAGGTGTTCTTCCCAGTCGTCCTCGGCCACGCTGTTTTCGCTGAGCATGCGCCCGGCTTGGGAAATCCGCTGCTTGTGCACTTGTTCAGGGTCGCCGCAGACCAGGTGATGCCACAGCAGCAGATCCTTGCCTTCGCTGACCAGGCGATAGGCGCAGGTCGGCGGCAGCCACTGGAACTGGTCGGCCTGGGCCGGGGTGAGCTGGATGCAATCGGCCACGAATTGCCGGCGATTGCCGTAGTCGGTGCAGCGGCAGGTATCCAGATCCAGCAACTTGCAGGCGACACGCGTGTAGTAGACGCTGCCGTCGTCCTCATCCTCGAGCTTTTGCAGGCAGCACAGGCCGCAGCCGTCGCACAACGACTCCCACTCGTCCTGATCGAGCTGTTCGAGGGTTTTGCGTTTCCAGAAGGGTTCGACTTTGGCGGCCATGGCGAGGGTACGGTGACTGGCGAAAAGGCCGGCAGTCTAGCGCGCCCCCCGCACGCGGCCAAGGCCGGCGGGCCGAATGGCAAGCAAACCACCGCCTCCTACAGGGATAGCGGTGTTTGCTGCTTTTGTAGGAGGGCCGACCCCAGCGCGATGCCTTTGCCGACGCGGGCAACCCGGGGAAGCCCCCCATGCGCAGGACTCAATAACCGCGGGCAAAATCCACCGCGCCGCGCAATGCGCGGCCGGCCTGGTAACGGCGCAGATTGTCGACGAACAACTGCACCAGCAGGCGTGGCTCGGTGGGCGCGGAGCTGTGCCCGGTGAGCAACAGGCGCGGCGCGTTCCAGAACGGGTGGTCAACCGGCAGCGGCTCCTCGCGGCAGACATCGATCACCGCGCCGGCCAACCGGCCCTGCTGCAGCGCCGCGACCAGATCGGCATCGACCACGGCCACACCGCGTCCGGCATTGATCAACAAGGCACTGGGCTTGAGTTGGGCGAGTAGCGCGGCATCGTAGATATCGCGCGTGGCCGGGGTGTCCGGCAACAGGTTGATCAGGTAATCGACCTGGCTGGCCAGGCGCGGCAGCTGATCGAGGCCGGCTACTTCAAGAAAAGGCGGCAAGACGCGCGCGCGACTGGCCACGCCGTACAGCTCGACGCCGAACGGGGCGAGGAACTGCGCCACGCTCAGGCCGATATCGCCGCTGCCGACGATCAATACCCGACGCCCGGCCAGGCTCTGCGGCAGGCGGTTATCCCAGCAGCGCTCGACCTGGGCGGCCAGACGGGCGAACAACTGGCGCTCGTGAGCCAACAGGTGACAGAGCACGTATTCGGCCATCACCTGGCCGAAGATGCCCACCGCGCGGCTCAACTGGTAATCGCGCGGCAGGTCGGCCGCCAGCAGCGGCGCGATGCCGGCCCAGGTCGACTGCAGCCACTGCGGCTGGTGGCCCTGCTCCAGCAAGGCGGCGAGCAGATCCGGCTGACCGAGCCAGAGCGGACAACGCCCCGCCCAGTGTGCCAGTTCGAGCGGATCGGCGCTGCCGTGCAGCTCAAGTCCAGGCAGCGCCTGGCTCAGCAGCTCGGCATAGCGGGCATGTGCGGTTTCGCCGATCAGGACGCGCATGGCGGTCACACCGGGTCGTTGCGGCGCAGCAATTCGTCCGGCAGGTGCTCGATGTAGTCATCTTCCGGCGGCGGCATCTGCAGGTGGTAGCCCTGCTTCTCGAGGTTTTCCAGCACGGTGTGGATGTCCTCGCGGGCCAGCTTGCGCTCCGGGGTGAGCACCATGCTGAAGGCCAGGGTCGGCGGGCCGAACGCCGCCAGCAGGCTTTCCGGCACCCGCTCCAGGGCATCGCTTTTCAGCACATAGAGGTACATCTCGTTCTTGCGCGGGCTTTTGTAGATCGAGCAGATGCGTTTCACGCGGATTCTCCTGTAGCAGCCAGGCAATCGAGCAGTGCCTGGCCCATCAACTCACGGCGCCAGCCGCGCAGCGAGTCCGGCAATTGGTAGGGGCCATTGGGGTAGCCGGTTTTCAGCAGGGCTTCGAGGGTTTTCTTGCGCAGCATCAGCTCCGGGGCGATGTTCAGCCGCTCGGCTTCGCGCTGACCGATGGCGCGCAGCTTCTTCAGCAATGCCGAAGCTTCCAGCGGCAAGGGTTCGGGCAACGCCTCGGGCCAATCGGCCGATGGCGTGGCGGCGGCATTCTCGATCAACTGGAGCAGGAACTCGCCGTCCTGGCGCACGGTTTTCGGGTGCATGTCGTCGATCCGCGCCAGCGCCACCAGATTGTCCGGCTGGGTGCGGGCCAACGGCCACAGCGAATGTTCGCGGATGATGCGGTTGCGCGGCTGATTGCGCGCCCTGGCCTCGCGCTCGCGCCAGGCACAGAGTTGGCGCAACACCGCCAACTGCGCACGGGACAGTTTCCAGGCCAGCTTGGCCTCGCGGTAGACCTCTTCCGGGGCGACTTCACGGCCCAAGCTGGCCACCAGCTCGGCGCCGTCTTCCAGCACCCAGGCATTTTTCTCGGCCGACAGTTGTTGCTGCAGCAGGTTATAGACCTCGGCCAGGTGCAACACATCCTCGGCGGCATAGCTGACCTGGGTTTCGCTGAGTGGGCGCTGCAGCCAGTCCGAACGCGTCTCGCCCTTCGGCAGCTCGATGTTCAGCACGGCCTGAACCAGGCGTGAATAGCCCATGGAGAAGCCGAGATTGAGGTAGGCGGCGGCCAACTGGGTGTCGAACAAGGCCACTGGCAAACTGCCGGTCAGGCGCAGGAAGACTTCCAGGTCTTCGCTGCAGGCATGCAACACCTTGACCACGGCCGGGTCTTGCAGCAAGGCGCTGAACGGCGCCCAGTCGTCGATCAGCAGCGGGTCGATCAGGTAGGCCCGCTCGCCTTCGCTGACCTGCAGCAGGCCGGCAATCGGGTAAAAGGTGTCGACCCGCATAAACTCGGTGTCCACCGCCACGAAGGGCAGGCTGCGCCAGCTGAGGCAATACTGCGCCAGGCTGGCGTTGTCGCGAATCCAGTGAATATCAATAGCCACGCGGCTCTCCCATCAGAATGCCGCGCAGTATATATCGACCTCGCCCTTTGCCGGGCATTGCGCGCCCGCAAACCGACACAGAACCCTGTCATCGCCTGCCGGGAGCGAGCCGAACCCCTGACTTCGCCAGTCTGAATGATGGCCACATCGGCAAACTGGCAATTCGCTAAGCAGCCTGCGCGACAACGCCTGCTGTTCGGCTATTTGAGTTTTTCGGCAATCCAGATGGTGTGCCGGGTACCCTTGTTGCCATGGGCATAGACCTGCACTTCGTCCACCTTGAAGCCGGCCTTGCGCACCTTGTCGGCGAACTGCCGGTCGGCACTGGCCGACCACACCGCCAGCAGCCCCTTGGGCCGCAACGCCTGGTGACAGCGCTGCAAGCCTTGCGCGCCATACAGCCAGCTGTTGCGCTTCTGGGTCAGGCCTTCGGGGCCGTTGTCGACGTCGAGCATGATGGCGTCATAACGTTTATCCGCCGTCTTCAGGCAATTGGCCACATCATCCTGCACCACCCGCGTGCGCGAATCGAGCAACGGGTAGCCGGCCTTGGCCCCCAGCGGACCGCGGTTCCACTCGACCACCCCGGGCACCAGTTCGGCCACCTCCACTACGGCCGTCTTGCCCAGGTTCTGCAGCGCCGCCGCCAGGGTGAAGCCCATGCCCAGACCGCCGATCAGTACCCGCGAATCCGGACGCCCGGCGACTTTTTTGCAAGGAATCGCCGCCAGGGCGTCTTCCGAGCCGTGCATGCGCGTGTTCATCAACTGACCGCCATCGCCACCGGCAATCTTGATCACAAAATCCTCGCCGTACTCGAACAGGCAGAGCGCCCCGGAGCCATCGGGAATCTGGGCGGTATCGAGCAGTACAAAACGCTTCATGGCGGCCTCATGGCTCTGTGAGCTTGAAAGAGGCTGAACCATACAGCAGCGCTCAAACCACCGTAAGCATGTGCCCGACGATACCCAGCACAAAGCCCAGCAAGGCCCCCAGCGATGGCGCCCAATGCTTGTTCAGCTTGGCCTGTGGCGCGATATCTTGAAACACCGAATAGAGGATACCCCCGGCGGCAAACTGCATGATCAGCGCCACCCACAGGGGTGAATTGGACAACCACAAGTAACCCGACACGCCGGCCAGCGGGCCGAGCAACGCCATGGCCGTAAACAGGATGAGTATTTTTGCGCGGCTGTAGGCAGTCGCCTTTCTCAGCTCCCGATACGCATTAAAGCCTTCCGGCAAGTTCTGCAGCATCATCAAGCCGGCCAGCAGCAGCGCACCATCACCGCCCAGCGCAAATGCGGCCCCCAACGCCAGCGACTCTGGAATGAAATCCGCCAGCATTGCCGCCAGTTGACTGGCCGAGGTCTTCATGCGGTAGAGCAAAATATCCAGCCCCATGAACGCCATGCCGCCGGCACAGAAGCATAACGCCGCCGACCACGGACTCAACTGGGCAATCGCCTGGGGCACCAACACCAACGCCACCGCTGCCAGCAGCGCACCGCCACCGAAGGCCACTACGCTGTGCCGGAACTCGCTCTCCAGCCAGTACGGGCGAATATGCTCGACACTGGCCAGTGCCGCCCCTAGCGGCATGGCAATGCCGGCCGAGAGGGTAAACATCACAACGATCAACAGAGGATGCACAGACACCTCATCCCTTCGGAACAATGGGCTGGATAAGTCCGGCGTTAGCGACAACCCCGCCAGGGCAGCGCAACATGGCCGGCCAAGTGGCGCGCGAGAATATCCGCGCAACGACGGCTGCCAATATGCCGGATCAGCAGACCGATATGACATGCTCTATTGCGCGGTTATCATGTTTCGAATCAGTCTTTGCCAAGGATGCCCAGCATGCCCCTCGCCCAACTGCTCACCGCCGACGCGCTCAAGGCCCGCCTTGGGCAACCCGAACTGGTCATCCTCGACTGCCGCTTCGCCCTGGATGAGCCGGCCTACGGCCAACGCAGCTATAGTGCAGGGCATATCCCCGGCGCGCTGTTCGCCGACCTCGAGCGCGACCTGTCCGGGCCGATCCATAAAGGCACGACCGGCCGCCATCCCCTGCCGGAGCCGACTCGACTACTGGCACGCCTGCGTGAATGGGGGCTGAACGACAACAGCACAGTCGTGCTGTATGACGACGGTTCCGGCGCTTTTGCTGCCCGCGCCTGGTGGTTGCTGGCCTGGCTGGGCAAGCGCGAGGGCGTCTACCTGCTCGACGGCGGCTGGCAGGCCTGGCAGCAGGCGGGCTTCGCGCCGACTCAAGCGCTGCCGAACCCCGAGCCCGGAGGCTTCAGCGGACAAGCCGATGCCAGCCTGCTGCTCAGTGCCGCTCAGCTGCTGCAACGCCTGGACACCCCCCAGCTCACCCTGCTCGACGCCCGCGCCCTGCCGCGCTTTCGCGGCGAGGTGGAACCGCTCGACCCGGTCGCCGGGCATATCCCCGGCGCGCGCTGTGCGCCCTTTACCGACAACCTGGACAGCACGGGACGTTTCCTGCCGGCCAGCGAACTGCGCCAGCGTTTTGCCGCGCAGCTCGGCACACGCCCGGCCAGCGGGCTGGTGGCCTACTGCGGCTCCGGCGTCACCGCGTGCCACAACCTGTTCGCCCTGTGTCTCGCCGGCTACCCACTGGCGCCGCTGTATGCCGGCTCCTGGAGCGAGTGGATCACCGACCCGACCCGGCCTGTAGCGACGGGAGACGAACAAACACGCAGCCGTTAACAGCCATGCTTCAGCCCCTGGGTCGTCACGTGGCCATTGCCACCGCGACCTAGGCAAACGCAGCGCTGAACTCATCTGGCAGGCGCGACCTTGCGCCGATGCAGGCCGCAGAACCGCCAAAGCCTCGCGCCGAGGTCGGCCCTCCTACAAGAGCAGCCCACGCCGCCAATCCCCTGTAGATGGGCCGCGCCCGTCAGCGGCCCCATGACTGGGGAGTAGGAAAAATGCCGGGAACATGCGGCCCTACAGATCCGTGCGGTGCCTGGCGACGTGGGCAATCGCTGAGTTGAGCAGGTCATCCGCAAAACCAAACCGATGCCGGCAGATTACGCCTGCGCTTTCGGGCTAAGCACTAAGCGGAATATGGGTAATAACCGAAAGCTGAAAACAATTTAAAAACAGCCTTTTACAGCCAAAAGGTCGCACTACACTTCAAATTAAGCGGCTAACCTCCGCTTCCGGTGGGGCCTTTCCAAGAACGATCACAAGCTGCCACGCGCCCCCGGCCCCACCGGTCATTTTTCGCGAGGGCTATATGGGAATTGCAGCCGGCGAATTAGTCCAGCATGTCATACGCCCCACTCTGGTTTATCTGGGGCGCCACTCACTTGCCGCTGAAGTCTTGCTCCTGGGCGCTGCCGCCTGCCAGTCGGCGCTGGGCTCGGCGCTGGACGACCAGGGTGGCCATGGCCTGTACCGCATCGCCGAACTGCGCCATCAACAGCTCTGGGATCAATACCTGGCGCTCGACCCGGAACTGGCCAGCCGGATCCGCGGGCTAGCCAGCCAGCACGCCTTTCTGGCGGCGCCGCACCTTGAACTGACGGTCAACCTGCGTTACGCCACCGCCATCGCCTGGATGCTGATCGAGGCGGATCAGCGCGAATTGCCGGCGGCCGACGACCTGCTCGCCCTGGCCCGGGTGTGGCGCCGGGTATTTCGGCCACAGGGTCACCCGCGCGACTTTATCGAAGCCTGGCAACGCTGCATCGGCAGCGCGGTCGCCTAGGCGGCTGTCAGCCAGCGGCAGCGCCACTGTGGAAGCGGAATTCCTTGTCCGGGGTGAGGATGGCGTCGCGCTCGACCTCGGCGAAGTAGGCCACCCGCTCATCGATTGGCTCGCCGGCATAATCACGGGCCATTTTTAGATAACCTTGGTAATGCCGTGCCTCGGACTTGAGCAGCGAGCGATAGAACTGCCCCAATTCCTCATCGAGGTGTGGTGCCAGACGGAAGAACCGCTCACAGGAGCGCGCCTCGATAAAAGCGCCGACGATCAGGGTATCCACCAGCTTGTGCGGCTCGCTGGTGCGCATGTGCTTGTGCAAGCGTTGGGCATACAAGGCCGCGCTGACCGGACGATAGGCAATGCCACGCTTCTTCATCAGCGCTGCAACCTGCTCGAAATGGCGCAACTCCTCACGGGCCAAACGCGACAAGTTATATTGCAAATCGGCCTTTTCGATATAGCGAAAAAGCAGGGTCAAGGCGGTTGATGCGGCCTTCTTCTCGCAATTGGCGTGATCTATCAGCATCACGTCCTGATTTTGCAAGGCTTGGGCAATCCAGGCGTCAGGCGTTGGGCAAAGCAAGAACGCTTCAATTTCAGATAACAGTTGCATAAGCTCACGAAGTTCGATGGCAGCCGCGTCTGGTGGGCTGGGCGGCCATTATACGAATGGCGCCGCGAACAGCCAGCCATGCCGTTGACACCGGGCAAAGACACAGTGCTGTTGCTGCATCTATAGTATTTACTAGTCACACCCACCTCGAACGGAGACGAGCATGCAAGCCATTCGCAACATTTTAGTGGTCATGGAACCAGAACGACCCGAAGGCTTGGCACTCAAGCGGGCCAAATTGATCGCTGGCGTGACGCAATCGCATTTGCACTTGCTGGTCTGTGACAAGAAGCAAGACCACTCGGCTTATCTCAGCGATCTGTGCGTCACGCTCGACAAAGAGGGCTACAGCACCTCCAGCCAGCAGGCTTGGCATGAGAACCTGCACCAGACCATCGTCACCGTGCAGCAAGCCGAAGGCTGTGGCCTGGTGATCAAGCAGCACTTTCCCGACAACCCATTGAAAAAAGCCCTTCTCACTCCGGACGACTGGAAACTGCTGCGTTATTGCCCGGCCCCGGTGCTGATGGTGAAAACCGACAAGCCCTGGACTGGCGGCACCATCCTCGCCGCGGTCGATGTCGGTAACGCCGACAGTGAGCACCGCACCCTGCATAACAGCATCGTCAACCACGGCTACGACATCGCCGCACTGGCCAAGGCCACCCTGCATGTGATCAGCGCCCACCCGGCACCGATGCTGTCGGCCGCGGATCCGGTCTTCCAATTGAAAGAAACCATCGAGGCGCGCTACCGCGAGCAATGCAAAGCCTTCCAGGCCGAATACGCCATTGCCGAGGAGCGCCTGCATGTCGCCGAAGGCCCGGCCGACGTGCTGATTCCGCAAATTGCTCATCAGTTGAATACCGCCGTGACCGTGATCGGCACCGTGGCTCGCACCGGCTTGTCTGGGGCACTGATCGGCAACACTGCCGAGGTGATTCTCGACGTGCTGGATTGTGACGTACTGGTGCTCAAGCCCGATGACATCATCGCCCACCTGGAAGAACTGGTGGCTCAGCACTGAGAGGCTGTGAAAAGATCGCTTGCCGGGGAATTCCCAGATACGACAAGGCCGCCCGCTCAGGCGGCCTTGTCGTATCTGGCTGCAGCTCAATCGCGCGCCTGCAGGCCCTCAAGGAGAAATTTCGGCGCGATATAGCGCTGGTAATGCGCCTCGGAGAGCAGAAAGAATTCGCGGTCGATGGCGTCACGCAGTTGCGGCAGGGTCCAGCCGCGAAACTCTGGCAGCAATACCAGACCGTAGGCTTGCAGCTGGTTGATTGCCCGAGCGCCGCGGGCAATCAATTGGTAGGCCCAGCAATAAGGCGACTGCTGCGGCACGAAACGGATTTTCCGCTGCTCCAACTGGCTGCGCAGGCGCGCATCGTCGAAGACTTCCAGCTTGGCCGTCATCACCTGCACCAGCAGCACTTCGAGGCGCAACCAGACTGCACGTTTTTCCCCGTCGCTGTAGCCGTTCCAGTTAATCACCTCATGGTGAAAGCGCTTGCAGCCACGGCAGACCAAATCACCGTAAACGGTAGAACAAAGGCCGACACACGGCGTCTTGATACGCTGACTGGACATGGCGGGGCTAAATACATACTGGCGAAAAGGCAGGCATCTTAGCCCTTTGTCTAAGTCAGTTCACCCCTATCGACGGGCCGGCCGAACACCCGCTCGCCCTTAGCCGCAGCCTGGATTAATGGCCAAATTTGCGCTTTAACCCCATGCAAACCATCTTTTTCACCGACTTTCGCCGCATCTCTCCGTTGAACGCAAACAATTCGGCCAACCGGCTTGCCGTGGGCCTTTAGCTTAACTTTATCAAAGCTTTCCAGTAGAATCGGCCCGCCTTTTATAGGCACCAATAGTCCGTTGGAAGCTGTTTTCAAAGCGTCACGAGCACAGTCGATCCTGCAGGTACGATGTTGGCGCAGGCCCTTGGAAGCCCCTTTTCAAGGGCCTGCGCCAGCCCTCATCAAGCCGTCCTGCCGGCGTAAAACTTTGAAAACAGCTTCTGCAAGAAACCTCTGAAACCTCGGCTGAGGGGCCCATAAAGCCACGAAGCGCCTGGTTCAGAGTTTTCTGGATCGCGTCCCGGACAACCCTTTGGGACCACTGATGAGGGTAATAACTGTGCTTGAAGCCTATCGCATACACGTAGCAGAGCGTGCCGCTCAGGGTATCGTGCCCCAGCCGCTGAACGCCGAACAAACCGCAGGCCTGATCGAGCTGCTGAAATCCCCGCCGACTGGCGAAGAAGCCTTTCTCCTCGACCTGATCAGCAACCGTGTGCCGCCAGGCGTCGATGAAGCCGCCTACGTCAAGGCCGGTTTCCTCTCCGCCATCGCCAAAGGCGAAACCACTTCCCCGCTGATCAGCAAACAACACGCGGTCGAACTGCTGGGCACCATGCAGGGCGGCTACAACATCGCCACGCTGGTCGAGCTGCTCGACGACAGCGAACTGGCTGGCGTAACGGCCGAGCAACTGAAGCACACCCTGCTGATGTTCGACGCCTTCCACGACGTCGCCGAAAAAGCCAAGAACGGCAACGTTCATGCGAAAGCCGTGCTGCAATCCTGGGCCGATGGCGAGTGGTTCAAGAACCGTCCCACCCTGGCCGACAAGATCAGCCTGCGCGTGTTCAAGGTCACCGGCGAAACCAACACCGACGACCTGTCCCCTGCTCCAGATGCCTGGTCGCGCCCGGATATCCCGCTGCACGCCCTGGCCATGCTGAAAATGGCCCGTGACGGCATAGTACCGGACGAGCAAGGCGTCACCGGCCCGATGAAGCAGATCGAAACCATGCGTGGCGAAGGCTTCCCTATCGCTTATGTGGGTGACGTGGTCGGCACCGGCTCCTCGCGTAAATCCGCCACCAACTCGGTGCTGTGGTTCTTCGGCGATGATGTGCCGAATGTGCCGAACAAGCGTGCCGGCGGCTTCTGTTTCGGCAACAAGATCGCCCCGATCTTCTACAACACCATGGAAGACGCCGGCGCCCTGCCGATCGAATTCGACGTCTCGCAGATGAACATGGGCGACGTGATCGACCTGTACCCGCATGCCGGTAAAGTCTGCAAGCACGGCACCGACGAAGTCCTGGCGACCTTCGAAATGAAGACCCCGGTACTGCTCGACGAAGTCCGCGCTGGCGGCCGTATCCCGCTGATCATCGGCCGCGGCCTGACCGAGAAAGCACGCGCCGAGCTGGGTCTGGGCACTACCGACCTGTTCAAGCTGCCAGAACAACCGGCTGCCAGCAGCAAGGGTTTCACCCTGGCGCAGAAGATGGTCGGCAAGGCTTGCGGCGTCGCGGGCGTACGTCCCGGCACCTACTGCGAGCCGAAAATGACCACCGTCGGCTCCCAGGACACCACGGGCCCGATGACCCGCGACGAACTGAAAGACCTGGCTTGCCTGGGCTTCTCCGCCGACCTGGTGATGCAGTCGTTCTGCCACACCGCGGCCTACCCGAAGCCGATCGACGTGACCACCCACCACACCCTGCCGGATTTCATCCGCACCCGTGGCGGCGTGTCCCTGCGTCCGGGCGACGGCATCATCCACAGCTGGTTGAACCGCATGCTGCTGCCGGACACCGTCGGTACCGGTGGCGACTCGCACACCCGCTTCCCGATGGGCATCTCCTTCCCGGCCGGTTCCGGTCTGGTGGCCTTCGCCGCTGCCACCGGCGTCATGCCGCTGGACATGCCGGAGTCGGTACTGGTGCGCTTCAAGGGCAAACTGCAACCGGGCATCACCCTGCGTGACCTGGTGCATGCCATCCCTTACTACGCGATCCAGAAAGGCCTGCTGACCGTCGAGAAGAAAGGCAAGATCAATGCCTTCTCTGGCCGCATCCTCGAGATCGAAGGCCTGGACGAGCTGACGGTCGAGCAAGCCTTCGAGCTGTCCGACGCCTCGGCCGAGCGCTCCGCCGCTGGCTGCACCATCAAGCTGCCGGAGAAGGCCATCGCCGAGTACCTGCAGTCGAACATCACCCTGCTGCGCTGGATGATCAGCGAAGGCTACGGCGATACCCGCACCATCGAACGCCGCGCCCAGGCGATGGAAGCCTGGCTGGCCAACCCGGAGTTGATGTCTGCCGACGCCGACGCCGAGTACGCCGAAATCATCGAAATCGATCTGGCCGAGATCAACGAGCCGATTCTCTGCGCGCCGAACGACCCGGACGACGCCCGTCTGCTGTCCAGCGTGCAAGGCGAAAAGATCGACGAGGTGTTCATCGGTTCGTGCATGACCAACATCGGTCACTTCCGCGCGGCCGGCAAGTTGCTGGAAAAAGTCGAAGGCACCCTGCCGACCCGTCTGTGGCTGTCGCCGCCGACCAAGATGGATCAGCACCAGCTCACCGAAGAAGGCTACTACGGCATCTACGGCAAAGCCGGTGCCCGTCTGGAAATGCCAGGCTGCTCGCTGTGCATGGGTAACCAGGCACGGGTTGAGCCGAACGCCACCGTGGTGTCGACTTCGACCCGTAACTTCCCCAACCGTCTGGGCGATGGTGCCAACGTCTACCTGGCTTCGGCCGAGCTGGCCGCAGTCGCTTCGATCCTGGCTCGCCTGCCGAGCGTTGAGGAATACATGGTCTACGCGAAGGAAATCGACACCATGGCAGCCGATGTCTATCGCTACCTGAGTTTCGACCAGATCGCCGAGTTCCGTGAAGCGGCCGCGAACGCCAACATCCCGGTCGTTCAAGCCTAACGCGACAACGCGACAAGAAAGCCCCGCCCTCGTGCGGGGCTTTTTCTTGCCTGCAGTTCTTGCAGGCGAATGCCCAGCAGCTACCTTTTCCAAGAGGGCTATCGCGGCTTCATTTCCGGTTTCAGGAGAAATCATGAACAGTTGGCTTATCGCGGCACTGTGCGTTCTTACCTTGGCGGGCTGCAGCAGCGAATACATCATCACCACCACCGATGGCCAGATGCTGACGAGCGATGACAAGCCGCGCCTGGATAAAGACACCGGCATGATCGAATTCACCGACAGCGAGGGCCGCAAGCAACAGATTCCGCAAAGCGACATCAGGCAGATGCTTGAACGCTGAGCCAGCGCCTGGCCACACCCGCGCGGCCCTTGCCGGGCGCCAAGCATGATCCCGCCAACCCATAACACGGGCTGGCATGTCACTTGCTTAACTCCAGACAACAGAGCCCTTCCAACGGCGGAATCGGCTTGATAGACAATGCTGCCGCTCCAATTGCCGGGTCACTCAGCCATTGGAGCGGCACATTTTTGTGTTGATCTGGGAAAAGCGCCATGAGCGAGCATAAAATCAGCCGTATCGATACACAGGCGTGGGCAGCCGGCAGCGATACACCGGAAAAGCGCGTGCTTAACCTGGGCTTTATGGCCCTGAGCGATGCCGCATCGGTGATTGTCGCCGCCACTCAGGGCTTCGCCGAGAAATATGGCTTAACCATCAACCTGCAGCGCCAAGCGTCCTGGGCCAGCCTGCGCGACAAACTGCTCAGTGGCGAGCTCGATGCGGCGCACAGCCTCTATGGCCTGATCTATGGCGTACAGCTCGGCCTTGGCGGTGCGCCGGCCACCGACATGGCGGTATTGATGGGCCTGAACCAGAACGGCCAGAGCATCAACCTGTCGCACGCCCTGCAATTCGCTGGCGTGACCACAAGCGACGCACTAAATCTGCGCACGCACCAAAAAGGCGCAAGACTGACCTTCGCCCAGACCCTGCCCACCGGCACCCACGCCATGTGGCTGTATTACTGGCTGGCCAGCCAGGGCATTCATCCACTCAACGATGTCGACAGCGTGGTGGTGCCTCCGCCGCAAATGATCGCTCACCTCAAGGCCAGACGCATCGACGGTTTCTGCGCGGGCGAACCTTGGTGTGCCCAAGCGGTCGATGAAAACCTCTGCGTCACCCTCGCCACTAGCCAGTCGATCTGGCCGGATCATCCGGAGAAGGTGCTTGGCTGTACCCGCGCCTTTGTCGAGCACTATCCCAATACCGCGCGCGCCCTGGTGATGGCCGTGCTGGAGGCCAGCCGCTTCATCGACGAAAACGAAGAAAACAAGCGCAGCACCGCGCAACTGCTCAGCGCCAGCGATTATCTGGACGCGCCATTGAGCGCCATTCAGCCACGCTTCCTCGGCCAGTACCAGGACGGCCTTGGCCATGCCTGGCTGGATATGCACCCGCTGCGCTTTCACGCTGACGGCGCGGTCAACATGCCCTACCTCTCCGACGGCATGTGGTTCATGACCCAGTTCCGCCGCTGGGGCCTGCTGCGCGACGACCCCGATTACCTCGGGATTGCCCGCCAGGTGCAGCAGCTTGACCTCTACCGCCAAGCGGCGGAGGCTTTGAGTATCAGGGTACCGACCGAACAACGCAGCGCCACGCTGCTCGACGGCAAGACCTGGGATGGCTCAGATCCGGCAGGCTATGCCCGCAGCTTCACCCTCCACGCCTTGGCCGACAGCGCCGCTGTCGCCCTGTAATTGCCCGGAGAACCACCCCATGCTGCGCATCCTGTTAATCAACGACACCCCGAAGAAGGTCGGCCGCCTGAAAGCCGCGCTGATCGAAGCCGGTTTCGAGGTGATAGACGAATCCGGGCTGACCATCGACCTACCCGAACGCGTCGAGGCCGTACGCCCCGACGTGATCCTGATCGACACCGAATCCCCCAGCCGCGACGTGATGGAGCAAGTGGTGCTGGTCAGCCGCAACCAACCGCGCCCCATCGTCATGTTCACCGACGAACACGACCCAAGCGTGATGCGCCAGGCCATTCAGTCCGGGGTCAGTGCCTATATCGTCGAAGGCATCCACGCCCAACGCCTGCAACCGATACTCGATGTGGCCATGGTTCGTTTCGAGAGCGATCAGGCCTTGCGCGCCCAGCTGCAAGCCCGCGACGCCCAGTTGGCCGAGCGCAAACGCATCGAATTGGCCAAAGGCCTGCTGATGAAAATGAAAAACTGCAACGAAGAAGAGGCCTACACCCTGATGCGCCGCCAGGCCATGAGCCGGCAGCAGAAGCTGTTGCAGGTCGCCGAACAGATTATCGCCATGCACGACATGCTGGGCGGCTGAAACGGCCAGCGACAAGCCATAAGCCATAAGCTGCCAATAAAAGCACTAAGGCTGGACAAGTTACGTTTGCCCAGCCTCCCCTCTCGACAGACGCCCCCTTTCCCGCTTATCTTCGTCGCCTGGCCAGCGCACTGGCCAACGTCGCTCGGACGGTTCCGGGCGCTTACGTTTCCGAGGAAAGCATGGCTGACCAAGCTTCGCGCCGCTTTGCGCGCATCGATCGACTCCCCCCCTACGTGTTCAATATCACCGCCGAACTGAAGATGGCCGCGCGCCGCCGTGGCGAGGACATCATCGATTTCAGCATGGGCAATCCGGATGGCGCCACGCCAGCGCATATAGTCGAAAAAATGGTGCAGGTCGCCCAGCGCGACGACACCCACGGCTACTCCACCTCCCGCGGCATCCCGCGTCTGCGCCGCGCCATCGCGCGCTGGTACCAGGATCGCTACGCAGTCGAAATCGACCCGGAAAGCGAAGCCATAGTCACCATCGGTTCCAAAGAGGGCCTCGCGCACCTGATGCTGGCCACCCTGGATCACGGCGACACTGTGTTGGTGCCCAACCCCAGCTATCCGATTCACATCTATGGCGCGGTGATAGCCGGCGCCCAGGTGCGTTCGGTGCCGCTGGTGCCCGGGGTGGATTTTTTCGCCGAACTGGAACGGGCGATCCGCGAGTCGATCCCCAAGCCGAAGATGATGATCCTCGGTTTCCCCTCCAACCCCACGGCCCAGTGCGTGGAGCTGGACTTCTTCGAACGGGTGGTGGCTCTGGCCAAGCAGTACGACGTGCTGGTGGTTCACGACCTGGCTTACGCCGACATCGTCTATGACGGCTGGAAGGCGCCGTCGATCATGCAGGTGCCGGGGGCCAAGGATATTGCCGTGGAGTTCTTCACCCTGTCCAAGAGCTACAACATGGCCGGTTGGCGTATCGGTTTCATGGTCGGCAACAAGGAGCTGGTCAATGCCCTGGCGCGGATCAAGAGCTACCACGACTACGGCACCTTCACCCCACTACAAGTCGCCGCCATCGCCGCACTGGAAGGCGATCAGCAGTGCGTGCTGGATATCGCCGAGCAATATCGCCAGCGCCGCAATGTGCTGGTCAAAGGGTTGCATGAGATCGGCTGGATGGCGCAGAACCCGAAAGCCTCGATGTATGTCTGGGCCAAGATTCCCGAGCCCTACGCCCACCTGGGCTCATTGGAATTCGCCAAGAAGCTGCTACTGGAAGCCAAGGTCTGCGTCTCGCCCGGCATTGGCTTCGGCGACTATGGCGATGACCATGTGCGCTTTGCCCTGATCGAAAACCAGGATCGCATTCGCCAGGCCGTGCGCGGCATCAAGGCGATGTTCCGGGCCGATGGCTTGCTTCAAGCCCCAGTGCCAGGCAAGCCTCGCAAGGCTCCGGCCAGCTAAGCCCTGTCAGCTTGGGAACATGCCCGCGAAACACTTGGTTGCGGGCATGGAACCCGGCATTCACCGCCTGCACTACCCCGAGTAATCCAGTACCGTCCACACCCGGGTCAGCCCATTGCCAATCACACAGCCAGCCTCGCCGAGCCGCTGGTTGTTATGCAGTGACATCAGGGTGGTGACACCGTCCGCGTCATCCGCACGCTCGGTCAGCCACTGCACCCGGCCGCAATTGGCCGTTTCGATCACGTAGCTGGCGGCGACGGCCGCATGCTGGCTAGGCAGCTTGATCACATCCACCACAGTGCCGCGCTCCTCCACCCGCTTGCCGTCCGACACCAACACCGCCCAAGCCTGACTGTTCTCAATCACCAAATAAGTGCCATTGGCCTTGGGTTGCTCGACCTGAGGCTGAGCGCAGCCTGCCAGCAACCCCAACAGCACAATTGTCATCAGCATCTGTTGCATTACTGGTTGCTCCTCTGCAGCCCCACGGCCAGCGGCTGTGCAAGCGGTTGGCGAGGGTGATCGAGTGAATCGCTGGATGGGTCTGGCTTTACTATTGCCGAATACTGTTTATTTGTACAGCGCTTTTCGACTACCCTTACCTCAGCTATCTCGTCAGGTCTGCCGGGCAACAACACCTGACCAAACCACAGCGTCAATCGGGAGCACAGCGATGCTGAACGTCTTGCAACTGAAACATAGCGTGAACCGAATGCCACTGGATAACGTTCGCGCAACGGTCGCCGAACTGCACCTGGAGGGTATTGTCACCGAGGGCCGAACCCCGTTCACCCGCGTGCACTTCAATACCTGCTTCGCCGAAATCGAAGCCCTGTTACAACGCGCCGGCTATCACAAGCAACTGGACGTGGTGGGCTATCAAGGCCTGGCCTACGCCATGTTCGACCCCGCGCGCTGGGACGCGGTCGATGTGCTGAAGTGGCTCAAGGAGTTTGTCGAGGAGGCCCAGGCACAACCTGTCGCTCGACGCCGCGGCCACACTGTCTGACGGACTGAATCCGCCGTACGCACGCATGGGGAAACCGAACCAAAAGCGCTCAAGACGGCCTGAGCATGCACGCCAATGGCTCAAAAAACCTCAACATTCAGGACTGCAAGCCGCCGCTAGCCTGGCCGGGGAACGGGCCAAGAAAAATAAAACCGCTAATATCCAGCCTGCAACTGTATGTTTTTAAACAATAATCGCTCTTGCTCCAGGCTGATTGAAAAGCCAGCAGCGCATCCGAAACAGCCGCAGTGCTGAACCCTGCGCAAAGCTGGCAAGCCCTTTGCGTATACCTCCTCAAGACACTTACACACGTCTTCGGGTCGCCAACGGCGGTGATCGGGACGAATTGACAAAGACGCCAACGACACTCGGCCAACTGTTGGCAGGGCTGTCCGCGACGTCTTTTTTCGTTTCTGGGACTTGAGGAACCACTATGCGTAACTCCACCACCCGCCGTGCACTACTGAAGAAAACCCTGACTGGCCTCGGCTGTGCCGCGGTCATGCTGCTGTCACCGCTGAGCCTGCCAATCGCCCTCGCCGCCGAGGCGGAGAAGGACGAGCTGAAATTCGGCTTTATCAAGCTGACCGATATGGCGCCGCTGGCCATCGCCTATGAGAAGGGCTTCTTCGAGGATGAAGGCCTCTACGTCACCCTGGAAGCCCAGGCCAACTGGAAGGTGCTGCTGGATCGGGTGATCGACGGCGAACTGGACGGCGCGCACATGCTTTCCGGCCAGCCGATCGGCGCCACCATAGGCTTCGGCACCAAGGCCGAGGTGGTCACCGCCTTCACCATGGATCTCAACGGCAACGCCATCACCGTCTCCAATGCGGTCTGGGAGGAGATGAAAAAACAGGTGCCCATGGAAGGTGGCAAGCCGCTGCATCCGATCAAGGCCGATAGCCTGAAACCGGCGATCGACAAGCTCAACGCCGCGGGCAAGTCCTTCAACCTGGGCATGGTGTTCCCGGTCTCCACCCATAACTACGAGCTGCGTTACTGGCTCGCCGCGGGCGGCATCCACCCGGGCTACTACGCCCCGCACAAGGGCGACACCGGCGGTCAGATCGACGCCCAGGTCCTGCTCTCGGTAACCCCGCCACCGCAGATGCCGGCCACCCTGGAAGCCGGCACCATCCACGGCTACAGCGTGGGCGAACCCTGGAACCAGGCCGCCGTGTTCAAGGGCATCGGCGTGCCGGTAATCGCCGATTACGCCATCCGCAAGAACATGTCGGAGAAGGTCTTCGGCGTGTCCAAGAGTTGGGCCGAAGCCAACCCGGAAACCCACAAACGCGTGGTCAAGGCGCTGATTCGCGCCGGCCAGTGGCTGGACGCCGACAACAACGCCAACCGCAAGGAAGCCGTGGCGATTCTCTCCCGGCCCGAGTACGTCGGCGCCGATGCCCAGGTGATCGCCAACTCGATGACCGGCACCTTCGAGTTCGAGAAGGGCGACAAGCGCGAGGTTCCGGATTTCAACGTGTTCTTCCGCTACCACGCCACCTACCCCTACTACTCCGATGCCATCTGGTACCTGACGCAAATGCGCCGCTGGGGCCAGATCAGCGAAGCCAAGCCGGACAGCTGGTACCTGGAGATGGCCAAGCAGGTCTATCTGCCGGCGATCTACCGCGAGGCCGCCGCCGAACTGGTGGCAGAAGGCAAGCTTGCGGCCAGCGACATTCCCCCGGCGGATGACGATGGCTTCCGTGCGCCGCTGACCGACACCATCGACGGCGTGCCTTACGACGGTCGCAAACCCAATGCCTATCTCGAGCAGTTCGAGATCGGCCTGAAGGGCGACAGCAAGATCTGATAGGCACTCCCGGAGCCGGTACGCCGGCTCCCTTCTAATCAAGAGGACAGGACGATGAGCAATCCGAGCGTCGCCACCCCGATAACCGCAACACTGCAGACGGCCCGCAGCAATGCGCTCATCAAGCGCTGGGCACCGCCCTTGATTCTGCCCCTGCTGGGCATCATCGGCTTCCTGCTGTGCTGGCAACTGCTGGCCAATAATATCCAGACCAGCCTCGGCCAGTTCCCCGGCCCGGTGCAGGTTGCCGAACAGTTTTCCGGCCTGGTCAGCGCCCACCTCAAGGAGCGCGACAAGGCCCGGAACTTCTACGAGCGCCAGGACGCGCGCAACGCCGCCTTGCTGGAGAAAAACCCCGACGCCGCCATCAAGGTGCGCCCCTATACCGGCAAGCCGACCTTTATCCAGCAGATCTTCACCAGCCTCTACACCGTGATGGCCGGTTTTGCCATCGCCTCGCTGATCGCCATTCCGCTGGGTATCGTCTGCGGCCTGAGCAAGGGCATCTACACCGCCATCAACCCCTTGATCCAGGTGTTCAAGCCGGTGTCGCCGCTGGCCTGGCTGCCGCTGGTGACCATGCTGGTCAGCGCCCTGTACGTCAGCGACGACCCGCTGTTGGCCAAATCCTTCCTCACCTCGGCCATCACCGTGGCGCTGTGCTGCCTGTGGCCGACGGTGATCAACACCACGGTGGGCGTGGCCAGCATCGAGCAGGATCTGAACAACGTCAGCAAGGTGCTCAGCCTGTCGCCGCTGGCGCATGTGCGGCGCATCGTCCTGCCCGCCGCCGTGCCGATGATCTTCACCGGCCTGCGCATGTCGCTCGGTACCGGCTGGATGGTGCTGATCGCCGCCGAAATGCTGGCGCAGAACCCGGGCCTGGGCAAATTCATCTGGGACGAGTTCCAGAACGGCAGCGCAAGCTCCCTCGGCCGGATCATGGTGGCGGTCATCGTCATCGGTTTGATCGGCTTCGCTCTCGACCGCCTCATGCTCCTGCTGCAACGCCAGTTCAGCTGGGACAAGCATGCCGTACTGCGCTAATCAGGAGACTTCCCATGAGCCATTCACACCTCGAACTCAGCGGCGTCGGCATCGACTTCCCCACCGACAAGGGCCTGTACCGCGCCCTGCAGAACGTCAACCTGCGCATCGATAAGGGCGAGTTCGTTTCCTTGATCGGCCACTCCGGCTGCGGCAAATCCACCGTGCTGAACATAGTCGCCGGCCTGTACAAGGCCACCAGCGGCGGGGTGATTCTCGACGGCCGCGAGGTCGACGAGCCCGGCCCCGAACGCGCCGTGGTGTTCCAGAACCACAGCCTGCTGCCCTGGCTGAACTGCTACCAGAACGTCGAGTTGGCGGTGCGCCAGGTGTTCCAGGGCAAGAAATCGCGCGGCGAAATGCGCGACTGGATCGAGCACAACCTGGCGCTGGTGCACATGACCCAGGCCAAGGACAAGCGCCCCGGCGAGATCTCCGGCGGCATGAAACAGCGCATCGGCATCGCCCGCGCCCTGGCCATGCAACCCAAGGTGTTGCTGATGGACGAACCTTTCGGCGCCCTGGACGCCCTGACCCGCGCCCACCTGCAGGACTCGCTGATGGAGATCCACGCCGAGCTGGGCAACACCGTGATCATGATCACCCACGATGTCGACGAGGCCGTGCTGCTCTCCGACCGCATCGTCATGATGAGCAACGGCCCGGCGGCCAGCGTCGGCGATATTCTTCAGGTCGACTTGGCGCGCCCGCGCGAGCGTCTGGCCCTGGCCAACGATCCGCAGTACCACGCCTACCGCGCCGCGGTGCTGGAGTTCCTGTACCAGCGCCAGCAACGCCCGGCGGCATAAGGCCAGACGGGGTGAACCGCAGCAGGCCATGCGGCGGTTCAACGCCGCATGCTCCGCCTCTCCGGTTGATTGAACTCACTGACCCGCTGGCTGCAATATCAGGTTCTAGTGGACTGTTTGGCTAGTTGATTAGCTCAAACTCGCCGGTTTGAGTCTTATCTGTGGGCGGCCCGACCTCGGGGCGAAGCCGTTGTCCTGCACCGCGCCCCCACAACCTGGCAGCCCTGCGGGCTGCATGGGCGTCAGCCGCCAGCCCCGTGCCGGCCGATCTTGCGCGGTTCGGCGCTGAACTCGAGCAAACCCTCGGCGTTGAGCGCGGCCAACTGCTGGGCGAGCCGCGCGGCGGCTTGGCAACCCTCCCGCTGGAGCAGAAACAGGACTCTGTCCCGTGCGCAAGCGGACAGTTCAGGCTTGCTGTTGGCAACGGCCATCGCCCGTCCTTTTGGCAAATGTGCAAACTTTGTACAGTAAATTATTGGCAATCTAAACTTGCTCGTCTAGCCAGCGCTCGCACCTGGCCGGCGTGCGCCGGGCGGGTGCGATGCGGAGGAGCGCCATGAGTGAATTCGTCAAGGTCGCCCGGGTGGGCGACATCGCCCCCGGCACCGGCACGACCCTGTACCTGGGAGCGACACCGGTCGCCCTGTTCAACGTCGACGGCCAGTACTACGCCATCCACAACGACTGCCCGCACGAGGACGGCCCCCTGGGCGAAGGCAGCCTGTGCGGCAGCGTGGTGACCTGCCCGGTGCACGCCTACGAGTTCGACGTCTGCAGCGGCGAATGCCTCACCGATTCGGCCTATTGCGTCGAGCGCTTCGAGGTGCGCGTGGACGGTGACGACATCCTGCTGCGCCGGCCCGCCCCTTGATGGCCGCGCCGCCGGCTCAGGCAAAACAGGGTATCTATACTTGGTGAAGAACATTCTGGCCAAACCGATCTAAGGAGTATGGGCCGAAGGGGTATAGTTGAAGGCAGTTGCCAACCGCACGAGGAGGCGACGATGAGTACCGACAATGCCAAGATCCGCGAACTCAGCAGCCGCGCCTACAAGTACGGCTTCGTCAGCGACCTGGCGAGCGACGCCATCCCACGCGGGCTCAACGAGGAGGTCGTCCGCCTGATCTCGGCGAAGAAGGGCGAGCCGAAATGGCTGCTCGACTGGCGCCTGAAAGCCTACCGCCACTGGCTGGGCATGACCGAGCCGAGCTGGCAGAACGTCCACTACCCGCCCATCGACTACCAGAACATCGTCTATTACTCGGCGCCCAAGCCGAAGACCCCGGGGCCTGCCAGCCTCGACGAGGTCGACCCCGAGCTGCGCGCGATGTTCGCCAAGCTCGGCATCTCCCTGGCCGAGCAGGAGCACCTGAGCGGCGTCGCGGTGGACGCGGTGGTCGACTCGGTGTCGGTGGCGACCACCTTCAAGCGCAAGCTGGCCGAGGCCGGGGTGATCTTCTGCTCCTTCGCCGAGGCGGTGCAACAGCATCCCGAGCTGGTGCGCCAGTACCTCGGTTCGGTGGTGCCCTACAGCGACAACTTCTTCGCCACCCTGAACTCGGCGGTGTTCTCCGACGGCTCCTTCTGCTACGTGCCCAAGGGCGTGCGCTGCCCGATGGAGCTGTCGACCTACTTCCGCATCAACGCCGCCGACACCGGCCAGTTCGAACGCACCCTGATCGTCGCCGAGCAAGGCGCCTACGTCAGCTACCTGGAGGGCTGCACCGCGCCGATGCGCGACACCAACCAGCTGCACGCGGCGGTGGTCGAGCTGATCGCCCTGGACGACGCGCAGATCAAGTACGCCACCGTGCAGAACTGGTACCCGGGCGATGCCGAGGGCCGCGGCGGCATCTACAACTTCGTCACCAAGCGCGGCAAATGCCTGGGCGCGCGCTCGAAGATCTCCTGGACCCAGGTCGAGACCGGCTCGGCCATCACCTGGAAGTACCCGGGGGTGATCCTGCAGGGCGACGACTCGGTCGGCGAGTTCTATTCGGTGGCCCTCACCGCCAACCACCAACAGGCCGACACCGGCACCAAGATGATCCACATCGGCCGTAACACCCGCAGCACCATCCTGTCCAAGGGCATCTCCGCCGGCCACGGGCAGAACACCTACCGCGGCCTGGTGAAGATGCAGAAGGGCGCGGCCGGCGCGCGCAACCACAGCCAGTGCGACTCCCTGCTGCTGGGCAGCCAGTGCGGCGCGCACACCTTCCCCTATGTCGAGGTGAAGAACCCCAGCGCCCGGGTCGAACACGAGGCCTCGACCTCGAAGATCGGCGACGAACAGCTGTTCTACTGCCGTCAGCGCGGCATCGCCGAGGAGGACGCGGTGCCGATGATCGTCAATGGCTTCTGCCGCGAGGTGTTCAAGGAACTGCCGATGGAGTTCGCGGTGGAGGCGCAGAAACTGCTCGGCGTCAGCCTGGAAGGCTGCGTCGGCTGAGACCGGAGGTGGCCCATGCTGGAGATCGAAGACCTGCACGCCAGCGTCGAGGGCCGCGAGATCCTGCGCGGCATCAGCCTGCGCATCGGGGCCGGCGAGGTGCACGCGGTCATGGGGCCGAACGGCTCGGGCAAGAGTACCCTGGCCCGGGTGCTGGCCGGCGACCAGAGCTACGCGGTCAGCGGCGCGGTGCGCTACCAGGGCGAGGATCTGCTGGCCATGCCGGCGGAAGCACGTGCGGTCGCCGGCATCTTCCTCGCCTTCCAGTACCCGGTGGAGATCCCCGGGGTCGGCAACCTGTACTTCCTGCGCACCGCGCTGAACGCCGTGCGCAAGCAACGCGGGCTGGAGGAGCTGGACGCCATGGACTTCCTCGCCCTGGCCAAGGAGCGCATGGCGCTGGTGGAGATGGATCCGGGCCTGATCAACCGCGCGGTCAACGAAGGTTTCTCCGGCGGCGAGAAGAAACGCAACGAGATCTTCCAGATGGCGATGTTGGAGCCGCAGTTGGCGATCCTCGACGAGACCGATTCGGGCCTGGACATCGATGCCCTGCGCAGCGTCGCGGCCGGGGTCAACGCGCTGCGCCGGGCCGACCGCGCGCTGCTGCTGATCACCCACTACCAGCGCCTGCTCGACTACATAGTGCCCGACTATGTCCACGTCATGGCCAGCGGGCGGATCGTCCAGTCCGGCGACAAGACCCTGGCGGTCGAACTGGAGCGGCGCGGCTACGCCCATTTCGAAACCGCGGCGGCGCCCGGGCAACGGCCATGAACAGTGCCGCCCAGGTGCCTCTGCTGGCGGGCCTGCACGCCACCGAGCAGGGCCGCCAACCCGCCTGGCGCCAACAGGTGCGCGACGCGGCCTGGCAATGGCTGGCCGCACACGGCTTCCCCGCGGCCAAGGACGAGGCCTGGAAGTACACCCGGGTCGCGCCCATCCTCGCGCTGCCGTTCCAGCCGGCCGCGGCGCAGCCGATCCGGCGCTTGGCCGCCGCCCGCCTCGCCCAGTGGCTCGGCGACTACGCTGGCCCGCGGCTGGTGTTCGTCAATGGTCATTTCGTCGCAGCGCTCTCAGCGCTGGCAGGGCTGCCAGCGGGTGTGCAACTGAGCAACCTGGCGGCGTTGCCGGAGGCACAGCGCGCCGTCCTGGAACCCTTGCTGGCACAGGCGCTGCAGGAGGCGCCGCATGCCTTCAGCGCGCTCAACGTGGCGCTCGGCGAGGACGGTGCCGTGCTGCAGATCCCCGCCCACACCAGGCTCGAGCAACCGATCCACCTGGTGTTCCTCACCGATCCGGCAGACGCGCCGCTGGCGACGCAGCCACGTACGCTGGTGCGGGTCGGCTCCGGCAGCCGCGCGATCCTGGTGGAAAGCCATGTCGCCTGCGGGAGCGGGGTTTACCTGAGCAATGCGCTGAGCCAGATCGTGCTCGAGGCCGGTGCGGAACTCGAGCACTACAGCCTGCAGGACGCCAGCCGCAGCGCCTACCATCTCGCCCGCCTGGACGTGCGGCAGGCGCGGGACAGCCGTTTCAACGCCCACCTGACGGCCTGCGGCGGAGCCATCGCCCGCCACGAGGTGCGGGTCGTACTCGAGGGCCCCGGCGCGCAGGTGACCCTCGATGGTCTGTACCTGCTCGGCGGCGAGCAGCACCTGGATAACCAGACCTGCATCGAGCACCTGGCCCCCCACTGCACCAGCCGCGAGCGCTACAAGGGCGTGCTCGGCGGGCGGGCCCACGGCGTCTTCGACGGGCGGATCATCGTGCGTCCGGGTGCGATCAAGACCGATGCCAGCCAGACCGTCAAGAACCTGCTGCTGTCGGCGTCGGCCCGGGCCAACGCCCAGCCGCGCCTGGAGATCTTCGCCGACGACGTCCAGTGCGCCCATGGCGCCGCCGTCGGCCAGCTGGATCGACAGGCACTCTTCTACCTGCGCTCGCGCGGGCTGGACGGGCCGGCGGCGCAGGCGCTGCTGACCTACGCCTTCGTCAGCGAGATGCTCGAGGCGATTCGCCTTGAGCCGCTGCGACCCCAGGTGGAGCGCCTGGTCGCCGCGCAGTTGCACAGTCTGGAGGTGGCGCCATGAACCAGCGCGCAAGCAACCTGCCGCCCCGGGCGCAGCGCTTCGAACCGTACCAGGTCGAGCGCTTGCGCCAGGCGTTTCCGATCCTCGCCCAACGGATCTACGGCAAACCGCTGGTCTACCTCGACAGCGCCGCCACCAGCCAGAAGCCGCAGGCGGTGATCGAGGCGATGTCGCGCTTCTTCCTGGAAGAGAACGCCAACGTCCACCGTGGCGTACACTACCTCTCGCTGCGCGCCACCGAGGCCTACGAGCAGGCGCGGATCAAGGTTCAGCGCTTCCTCAACGCCGGGCACGCCGAGGAGATCGTCTTCGTCCGCGGCACCACCGAGGCGGTCAATCTGGTGGCGCAGACCTATGGCAAAACCCATGTCCGCGCGGGCGACGAAGTGCTGATCAGCGCCATGGAGCATCACTCCAACATCGTGCCCTGGCAGATGCTCTGCGAACAGACCGGCGCCCGGCTGCGGGTGGCGCCGATCGACGACGCCGGCGAGCTGCTGCTCGACGAGCTGGAACGGCTGATCGGGCCCAAAACCCGGCTGCTGGCCGTCACCCATGTCTCCAACGTGCTCGGCACCGTCAACCCGATCCGCCGTATCGTCGAGCTGGCCCATGCCCGGGGCGCGGCGGTGCTGGTCGACGGCGCCCAGGCCGCCCCGCACCTGAAGCTCGACGTGCGCGCCCTGGGCTGCGACTTCTATGCCCTGTCGGGGCACAAGATGTACGGCCCCACCGGCATCGGCGCGCTCTACGGCCGCCGCGAGCTGCTCGAGGCGATGCCGCCCTACCAGGGCGGCGGCGACATGATCCTCTCGGTCAGCTTCGACGAGACCCTCTACGCCAAGCCGCCGCAGCGCTTCGAGGCCGGCACGCCGAACATGGTCGGCGCGATCGGCCTGGGCGCGGCGGTCGACTTCCTCGCCGGACTCGACGCAGGCGCCCTGGCCGCCCACGAGCAGGCCGTACTGGCCTACGCGCAACAGGCGCTGGCGGCGCTGCCGGGCTTGCGCCTGATCGGCACCGCGGCGGACAAGGTCGGCGTGCTCTCCTTCGTCCTCGACGGCGTACACCCCCACGATATCGGCACCATTCTCGACCGCGAAGGCATCGCCATCCGCACCGGCCATCATTGCGCCCAACCGTTGATGCAACGCTACGGCCTGGCCGCCACCGCCCGCGCCTCGCTCGGCTGCTACAGCAGCGAGCAGGACATCGATGCGCTGCTGGCCGGCCTGGTCAAGGTGCGGGAGGTGTTTCGATGAACGACCCACTGCGCGAGCTGTATCAGGAGGTGATCGTCGACCACGGCAGGCGGCCGCGCAATTTCCGCCGCATCGAGGATTCCAACCGCTCGGCGCAGGGCTTCAACCCACTGTGCGGCGACCAGCTGAGGATAGAGCTGAGGCTCGCCGACGGGGTGATCGAGGACATCGCCTTCCAGGGCGAAGGCTGCGCCATTTCCCAGGCCTCGGCCTCCCTGCTGACCCAGGCGATCAAGGGCATGCGCCAGGAGCAGGCGCTGGAACTGTTCACCCGCGTGCATGCATTGCTCACCGAGGGGCCGAGCAGTCAGACACCGCCGGAGGCGCTCGGAAAACTGGCGGTACTCGCGGGGGTCTGGGAGTTCCCGCTGCGGGTCAAGTGCGCCACCCTGGCCTGGCACACCCTGCGCAGCGCCCTGCAAGGCGGCGCTGCGCCGGTCTCGACGGAGTAGCGCATGACAGAAGCTAACCCCGCTCCCGATATCCGCCTCAGCGACGCGGCGCGGCGCGGCGCATCCTGCGCGAGGCCCTGGCCGAGGGCGGCGGCAGCTGGCTGCGCCTGCGGATCGACGAGCATTTCGCCCACGAGCTGCTGTTCGAGCCCGGCGTCGAGGGCGACACCCTGGTGGACGCCAACGGCATCTGCCTGCTGCTCGATCCGCTCAGCGCGCAACGCGCCCATGGCCTGTCCATCGACTACCGGGAAGACCTGCAGGGCACCGGCCTGTACTTCGCCAATCCCAACCGGCCAGCCCAGACCCTGCCGCAGGCACTCAGGCGCGACTGCCCGGCCACCCTGATTCCCCACGGCGAGCCGCTGCTGCTGAAGCAGGGCGAGCGGGTGCTGGTGACCCAGGCGCTGGGAGGCAGCTTCACGGTGCAGATCGCCGGCGGGCGGCTGGCGCGGATCGCCGCCAGCGAGGCCGATGCCCTCGGGCGCCAGGCGCCCCCGACCAGCGCGCCGCCGCCGGCCAGCGGCGCCTTCGACATCCAGCAGGTGCTGGAGACGCTGAAGACCGTCTACGACCCGGAGATCCCGGTCAATGTGGTCGACCTCGGTCTGATCTACCAGTGCCAGGCCCAGCTGCTGGAAGGCGGCGGCCAGCGGGTGGCGATCAAGATGTCGATGACCGCCCCCGGTTGCGGCATGGGCGACGTCTTGCAGGCGGAAGCACGGGCCAAGGTCGCGGCCTTGCCCGGGGTCGCCGAGGTCGAGGTCGAACTGGTCTGGGATCCGCCCTGGGATCAGAGCCGCATGTCCGAGGCGGCGCGCCTGCAACTCGGGCTGTTATGAGCAAGCCGCGATGGCCGCCAACGCCTGTTGCAGATCGCGGCGCAGATCCTCGACATGTTCGATGCCGACCGACAGGCGCACCAGATTGTCGCTGATGCCGATCTGCGCGCGGCGTGCGGCGGGGATCGAGGCGTGGGTCATCTTCGCCGGCAGGCTGATCAGGCTTTCCACCCCGCCCAGGCTCTCGGCCAGGGTGAACAGGCGGGTGGCCTCAAGGAAGCGCCGGGTGCCGTCGCCGTCAGTGGCCAGGTAGAGGCTGACCAGACCGCCCGCACCGCGCATCTGCCGGGCCGCCAGCTCGTGCTGCGGGTGGCTGGGCAGGCCGGGATAGAGTACCGCCGCCACCTGCGGCTGTTGCTCCAGCCAGGCGGCCAGTGCGCCGGCGTTGTCGACCTGGCGCTGCAGACGTAGCGCCAGGGTGCGCATGCCGCGCAGGCAGAGGAAGCTGGAGAACGGATCGAGAATGCTGCCCACCGAGTTCTGCAGGAACGCCAGTTGCTCGGCCAGTTCCGCGCGGTCGGTCACCACCAGCCCGGCGATCACATCGCAATGGCCGTTGAGGTACTTGGTCGCCGAATGCACGACCAGGTCGAAACCGTGTTCCAGCGGCCGCTGCAGGTAGGGCGAGGCGAAGGTGTTGTCGGCCACGGTGAGGATGCCGCGGGCGCGGCCCAATTGGCCAATCTGGGCCAGGTCGCAGAGTTTCAGGGTCGGGTTGGTCGGCGTCTCGACCCAGATCATCCGCGTCTCCGGCCGCAGTGCGCCGGCCAGGGTGGCGGCATCGGCGTCGGCCGGCACGTAGCTGACCTGCAACCCGGCGCTGGCTTTGCGCACCCGCTCGAACAACCGGTAGGTGCCGCCGTAGAGGTCGTCCACCGCGACCAGGTGGCTGTTCGCCGGCAGCAGTTCCAGCACCGTGGCGCAGGCCGCCAGGCCGGATGAAAAGGCATAGCCGTGGGCGCCGCCCTCCAGTTCGGCGATGGCCCGTTCCAGCGCCTGGCGCGTGGGGTTCTGGCTGCGCCCGTATTCGTAGCCGGCGTGCACCCCCGGCGACTGCTGGCGGAAGGTCGAGGTGGCGTAGATCGGCGGCATCACCGCGCCGGTCCAGTCCGGCTCGTAGCCGGCGTGTACGCTCAGGGTTTCGAACTCGTTCATGCTGGACTCCTGTATGCGCTCTGCCCGTCGACAACGCCTTCGCTGGCTGTTGGGGAACGTCGCGCGCGATGACGGGTGGATCATTGGTCGAGGCCGCCAGGTGTCCCCGCCAGCTAAAACTCTGTGCATGGCTGGTCAGATCTCGGCTCGGCAGCGGCCCAAGAGCCTGGCAGTCCTGCGGACTGCATTCGCCGCGGGGCGCGCCTCCTACAGGAGCGGGACTGGCTCAAGCCCCCGGAACACCCCTTCTACCGCTCAGGGCGCTAGCGCAGGGTGCGGCGCCAGAGATTGAGCACATCGCTCTTGGTGATCAGGCCGAGGAAGCGGCCGTTGTCGACGATCAACGCCACGTGGCCTTCGTCGAAGGTCTGCAGCAGGCGTTCCAGCGGCACGTCCGGATCCAGGGTCTGCAGCTTGCCGACCATCGCCTCGCGCACCGGCAGTTGGAAATGCGCCGGAGCATCCTTCACCGCGCGCAGCAGATCCCATTCGTCGATCAGGCCGACCACCCGGTCGCCGTCCATCACCGGCACCTGGTCGATGTCGTGAAAGCGCATGCGCCCGTACACCGCCGCCAGGGTTTCCTCGGGCTTGCAGGTGACCGTGCTGCCTTCCTCGTAGCGCCGCGCGATCAGGTCGCGCAGGTTGCCTTGCCTGGGCCGTTCGATCAGGCCCTGGTCGAGCATCCAGTAGTCGTTGAACATCTTCGACAGGTACTTGTTGCCGCTGTCGCAGACGAAGGTCAGCACCCGCTTGGGCGTGGTCTGCTCGCGGCAGTAGCGCAGCGCCGCGGCCAGCAGGGTGCCGGAGGAGGAGCCGGCCAGCACGCCCTCCTGCTGCAGCAACAGGCGCGCGGTGTGCAGGCTCTCGGCGTCGCCGATGCGGTAGGCGCGCTTGACCAGGGCGAAGTCGGCGATGGCCGGGACGAAGTCCTCGCCGATGCCCTCCACCAGCCAGCTGCCGGCCGCGCCGAAGTGGCCGGTCTCGACGAAGTCGGCCAGCACCGAGCCGGCGGGGTCGGCCAGCACCATCTCGAGCTGCGGCGCCACCTTTTGAAAGAAATGGGTCAGGCCGCCGAGGGTGCCGCCGGAGCCGACGCCGACCACCACGGCATCGAGGCGCTGCTCCATCTGCGCCCAGATTTCCGGGCCGGTGCCGCTCTCGTGGGCCCAGGCGTTGGCCGGGTTGTTGAATTGGTCGATGTAGAAGGCGCCCGGCATCTGCGCGGCGATGCTGCGGGCCAGGTCCTGGTAGTAGTCGGGGTGGCCCTTGCCGACATCGGAGCGGGTCAGGCGCACCTCGGCGCCGAGCGCCTTGAGGTGGAAGATCTTCTCGCGGCTCATCTTGTCCGGCACCACCAACAGCATGCGGTAGCCCTTCTGCGCGGCGACCAGGGCCAGACCCAGGCCGGTATTGCCGGCGGTGGCTTCGATGATGGTGCCGCCGGGCTGCAACTGGCCGCTGCTCTCGGCGGCCTCGATCATGCTCAGGGCAATGCGATCCTTGATCGAACCGCCGGGGTTCTGGTTTTCCAGCTTGACGAATAGCTGGCACGAGCCCGTGTCGAGATGGGTCAACGGCAGAATCGGCGTGTTGCCGATCATGTCGAGCAAGGGATTGGCGGACATCGGTTTGGCCCTCCGCGACCCAGTCGATCGCACGGCCGAGCTAGGGTCTGTTACCGTTTCATCGCGACCGCGCCGGAGCCTGTTTTAGCGCGAGGCAAGGCACGAGACGCGAAGTTTGGTTGTTCCAAATGAGCGTCGAGAAACGCAGCATCGCGCTAAAACAGGCCCGGCCCTGCGGGTTGCGCGGAAAATCTCGCCATGCGTTGTTGTAGAACTTGGCAAGGGAACAACCATTACCGGCGTCCTACGCCTAGCCTGGCGAGATTTTTCGCGGCAACGCGGCTTGCGCTGAAACGGCAACAGACCCTAGGGTTATGCCTTAACTTTATAGGCGTTGCACCAGCAGAGGGCCACTCCAGCCGACCGACGAACCATCGCCAGAGGCGCCCAGTGTCGATTTGGGCGGCGGCTCTTTTCCTCCCCTATACTCCTTCCAGCGTTTCTCGTCGGCCGGGCAGACAGGCCCGCCGCGGTGATGGACAAGGCGCTGGCCGAATTAAGCCTGTATTCGACCTTGCTGTTTAGCAGGATGTTTGTGTAGCCATATGCGCGACAGGAACAGGATGCAAAACACATGGTATTTGCAATTGTCTTGGTGCTAATCGTTGTGGCATCGGTACTGTTCCATGTGCTGAGCCCTTGGCAGGCAACGGCGGCGGCCTCCAACTGGGGTTCGATAGACGCCGCCCTGTTTATCACCCTGCTCATCACCGGCATCTTCTTCATCGCCGTCACCCTGTTCATGGCCGTTGCGATCATTCGTTACCGGCATAAAGCAGGGCGCAGGGCGGCTTATCAGCCCGAAAACAAGAAGCTGGAGTGGTGGTTAATCGGCATCACCAGCGTGGGTATCATCGGCCTGCTGGCCCCTGGCCTGGTGGTTTACCACGACTTCGTGCGGGTTCCGGATAACGCCCAGGAAATGGAAGTGGTCGCCCAACAGTGGCAATGGTCTTTCCGCTTCCCCGGCCAGGATCGCCAGCTGGGCAAGTCGGATGTCAAATGGATCGGCAGCGCCAACCCCTTCGGCCTCGACCCCAACGACCCCGCCGGCCAGGACGATGTGCTGATCCGCAACAATCAAGTGCGCCTGCCGCTCGATCAACCGGTGAAGGTACTGCTGCGTTCCAAGGACGTGCTGCACAACTTCTATATTCCACAGATCCGCAGCAAGATGGACATGGTGCCCGGCATGGTGTCCTACTTCTGGTTCACCCCGACCAAGCTCGGCAACTATGAGGTGTTGTGCGCCGAGTATTGCGGCCTGGCCCATTACAACATGCGCGGCCATATGATCGTCGAGGAACCCGCAGCCTTCGAGCAGTGGCTGAACAACCAGCCGACCTTTGCCCAGACCCTGCGTACCGCCGCCAAACCCAGCCGGGAAACGCTGCTGGAGGCGGGCCGGCAGCTGGCGCAAAGCCATGGCTGCCAGGCCTGCCATAGCCTGGATGGCAGCGCCAGCCTCGGCCCGAGCTGGAAGGGTCTGTACGGCCGCACCGAACAGTTGGCCGACGGCAGTAGCGTGCAAGTCGACGAGGCTTACCTGATCGAGTCGATCCTCACCCCCAAAGCCAAGCTGGTTCAGGGCTACCCTCCGGTCATGGTGCCCTACACTTTCAATCAGGATGAGCTGGATGCGCTACTCGCCCTGATCAAATCCTTGAGTGGCGTGCCGCCAGATGAACCCCCTGTGACCGACGCCGACCTGGCGCTGCAGGGCCAACGCCTGGCCGAGAGCCACGGTTGCCTGGCCTGCCACAGCGTCGATGGCAAGCCAGGCGTCGGGCCGACGTGGCGGGGTCTGTACGGCAAGACGCAGAACCTGGCCGACGGCACGCCAGTACGGGTCGACGAGGCCTATCTGCAAGCAGCGATTCGCGATCCCGGCGCGGTGATCGCCAAGGGCTTTGCCCCGCTTATGCCGACCTTCGAGTTGGCGGATGACGAGCTGAACGCCTTGATCGCGTTCATCAAGTCCATCGCCGGAAACAGTGACAACACAGCGGGAGCAGCGCCCTAGCAAGCTGTCGGACTTTCCCTGGCTACGGATGGTCAAGTCCGACAGCCTGCCAACCGCCAACATGCACTCGCCCCTCACCCGGAGGATGACGTGATGGCCTACGCGGAGCAGATGGAAACAGAAGCACAGCACGAACCCAAGAGTTTCCTGACCCGCTATATCTGGAGTCAGGACCACAAGGTCATAGCCATCCAATATTCCTTGACGGCTATTTTCGTCGGCCTGATCGCCCTGGTGTTGTCCGGCCTGATGCGCATGCAACTGGGCTTCCCCGGCAGTATCGCGTTTATGGACGCCGGCGCCTATTACCAGGCGATGACCATGCACGGCATGATCATGGTCATCTACCTGCTCACCGCCCTGTTCCTCGGCGGCTTCGGCAACTACCTGATTCCGCTGATGGTGGGGTCGCGCGACATGGTCTTCCCCTACGTCAACATGCTCAGTTACTGGTTCTACCTGCTCTCGGTGCTGGTCTTGCTCGCCAGTTTCTTCGCCCCCGGCGGCCCCACCGGCGCGGGCTGGACGCTCTACCCGCCGCAGTCGATCACCCCGGGCACCCCGGGTACCGAATGGGGCATCGTGCTGATGCTGGTATCCCTGGCGATTTTCATCGTCGCCGCCACCATGGGCGGTTTGAATTACGTGACCACGGTGCTGCAGGCGCGCACCCATGGCATGACCCTGATGCGCATGCCGCTGTCGGTCTGGGGCATCTTCATGGCCTCGATTCTGGCTCTGCTGGCCTTCCCGGCGTTGTTCGTCAGCGCGGTGATGATGCTGTTCGACAAATTGCTCGGCACCAGCTTCTTCATGCCGGCGATCATCTCCCTGGGCCAGCCCCTGGAGCACCAGGGCGGCAGCCCGATCCTGTTCCAGCACCTGTTCTGGTTCTTCGGCCACCCGGAGGTCTACATCGTCGCCCTGCCCGCCTTCGGCCTGGTCTCCGATCTGATCAGCACCCATGCGCGCAAGAACATCTTCGGCTACCGCATGATGGTCTGGGCCATAGTCGCCATCGGCGTGCTCAGCTTCGTGGTCTGGGCGCACCACATGTATGTCAGCGGCATGAACCCCTACTTCGGCTTCTTCTTCGCCACCACCACTCTGATCATCGCCGTGCCGACCGCGCTAAAGGTCTACAACTGGGTGCTGACCCTGTGGCAGGGCGACATCCACCTGACCGTGCCCATGCTGTTCGCCCTGGCCTTTATCCTCACCTTCCTGGTCGGCGGCCTGACCGGACTGTTCCTCGGCAATGTAATCGTCGACATCCCGCTGTCGGACACCTATTTCGTCGTCGCCCACTTCCACATGGTCATGGGCGTCGCGCCGATCCTGGTGGTGTTCGGCGCCATCTACCACTGGTACCCGAAAATCACCGGGCGGATGATGAACGAGCGCCTGGGCAAGCTGCACTTCTGGATCACCTTCCTCGGCACCTATGCCATCTACTTCCCCATGCACTACCTGGGCTTCCTCGGCATGCCGCGGCGCTACTACGCCTACGAGGACTACGCGTTCATTCCGCAGTCGGCGCAGGATCTGAATGCCTTCATCACGGTGGCGGCCCTGACCGTCGGGGTGACCCAGCTGCTGTTCCTGTTCAACCTGTTCTGGAGTGCCTTCAACGGCAAACCCGCCGGCGGCAACCCCTGGCAGGCCACCAGCCTGGAATGGCAAACGCCGCAGACCCCGCCGGTACACGGCAATTGGGGCGCCAAGCTGCCGGTGGTGCACCGCTGGGCCTATGACTACAGCGTGCCCGGGATCGAGCAGGATTTCGTCCCGCAGACGGTGTCCGCCGAGGAGTTGCAACGGATGCGCCAGCGCGGCGCCGAGACCGCGCCAACGGATAAACGACCATGAACCGACTACTGTTGAGGAACACCGACAGCATCGAGCCCAGTGGCGGCTGGAGTCCCGACGCGGGTATCCCCAGCCCCGCCGCGCTGGCTAGCGCCCGCACCGCAAGAGTCGGCCTGCGCCTGTTGCTGGCGGTGGTCAGTTCGCTCTTCCTGCTGTTCCTGATCGCCTTCATCATCCGTGCGCAAGTGCCCGACTGGCAGCCGCTGACCGCACCGTTGGCACCGCTGGTCGACACCGGCGCGCTCTGGCTGAATAGCGCCGCGCTGGCCGGCGCCAGCATCGCCCTGCAATGGGCGCGCGTGGCCGCCCGCCGGGGTCACGCACAGGCGACGCTGGCCGGCTTCGCCCTGGGCGGCGTGCTGGCGCTCGCCTTTCTGCTCGGGCAACTCTGGGTCTGGCAACGGTTCGCCGCCTGGGGTTATTTCGTCGCCAGCAACCCGGCCAACAGCTTCTTCTACCTGCTCACCGGTCTGCACGGCCTGCACCTGCTGGGCGGCCTGGTGGCCTGGGGCAGAACCCTGGGCAAATTCCTGCGCCACGTGCCCCTGGTACGGCTCGCCAGCAGCGTCGAACTCTGCGCCATCTACTGGCATTACCTGCTGGGGCTTTGGCTGCTGCTCTTCGCCCTGCTGACCAGTACACCGGCAACCTATGAAGCCATCGCCGCATTCTGCGGCCTGAGGTGAAGCCATGGCAGCGCACTCAGCAACACCCGCAGATCGCCCAGCGCTTACGCCCGATACAGCTGCCGCGGGCTGGCAAGGCATCGCCGGCGACTGGTCGTCGGATAAGGATGCGTTCAAGCAGGTGCCCTGGGGCAAGGCGATGATGTGGATCTTCCTGCTCAGCGACACCTTTATCTTCACCTGCTTCCTGACCGGCTATATGGCGGTGCGCATCAGCACCACCGAGCCCTGGCCGAACGCCAGCGAAGTCTTCGCCCTGACCATCGCCGGCCAGCACATCCCGCTGATCCTGATCGCCATCATGACCTTCGTGCTGATCAGCAGCAGCGGCACCATGGCCATGGCGGTCAACTACGCCTACCGCCGCAACCGCGGCAAGACTGCCGCCCTGATGCTGGCCACCGCCTGCTGCGGCGCGGCCTTCGTCGGCATGCAGGCGTTCGAATGGAGCAAGCTGATCGAGGAAGGCGTACGCCCCTGGGGCAACCCCATGGGCGCGGCGCAGTTTGGCGCGAGCTTTTTCATGATCACCGGGTTCCACGGCCTGCACGTGTCGATCGGCGTGCTCTACCTGTGCATCGTCGCGGGCAAGGTGTTGCGCGGCGACTACGAGCGCTCCGGCAACTATCAGAACGTCGAGATAGCCGGGCTGTACTGGCACTTCGTCGACCTGGTGTGGGTGTTTATCTTCGCTTTCTTTTATTTGTGGTAGCGCGGCAGAGGAGCACTGGCCATGACGCAAACAGGACAACAGCATCCGATCAGCCTGTACCTGAAGATCTGGGGGCTGCTGTTCGTCCTCAGCACCCTGTCCTACCTGGTCGACTACTTCCACTTCGCCGGCTATCTGCGCTGGTCGCTGATCGTCACCTTCATGCTGTTGAAGGCCGGCTTGATCGTTTCCATCTTCATGCACATGGCCTGGGAGCGCCTGGCCATGGTCTACGCCATTCTGGTGCCGCCCCTGTGCCTGCTGGTGCTGGTGGGACTCATGGCCACTGAGGCGGACTATGTTTTCCTCAGCCGGGTGCTTTTCTTTGGCCAAGGCATAACCGCGCCATCACCTTGATCCTTGATGATCCCGCGGTTGCGGTCATTGCAAGCGTCGTTAGATCGTGCGCTTGAACTGATGCCATCTGTGCAACCAGGCCACGATCCAGTGCGGGGCTGCCGATCCCGTTCCGGCGACCCTCAACTGCGGGTGATGGGTGATGACCTGCTCAAGCAGCGTTTCCTGTTCCGGCTCGACATCGACGAAAAAGATGTGCTTGCCTTCTTCTAGGTTGCTCCTGAAGCGGCGGAAGTGGGTATTCGGCAGCTGGATACCCAAAAAGCCACCTTCCCAGGTGCAGAAACCCAGCAGCACGATCGCCAGGAAGATAAAGGGCATCCATCCCGCAGCGGTGGCGGTCCAGCCCAGCAGATAGGCGCCACCGAGAACCAGGATGACCAGCACCACACCAACGGCCGCGCCAAGCTCGCCTGAGTGGACAACATCCTGCTTCATGAACGAGGGCACATCGTGCAGGTGGTGTCGCTCAACATCGGCATCCTTCTCGCTGAGCACATGAATCTGCTCGGTACTGATGCCCTTGGCCTCCAACTCCTGCTCAACGGTTTCAAGATCGTCGAGGTTGTCACTGGTGTAATAGTGCCGATTCATGACCTACCTCCCAATTCGCCTCACATCAACCGCGCCGCCACTGCCCCGCTACCCGACAGTTACAGCCGCCACCCTGTCTCGGTGAACGGCCTCGGCCTTTCTGTTTGATCGACTCCAAGTATAGCACCACGCAAAAATCATAATTTCACAAAAGTCAAGACCCAGCACCAAGATTAACCACGAGCACTCCGTGTAGAGCCTGCCGCATCGATTCCGAGCATCACGCAAGCACGCGGACTTTCTGACCAGCGGATTTATGGCCAGGCTCCCGGCCGCCACGCGGCGAGCCACGACCTCGCCCCATCTCGGCGCACAAATAAGCAACCGCGCTCTTTTTTGCACCACAAAAAGCCCAGCGCGCCAGCTGCACAGCCCCAGAAAGTCGCTGAGTCCCGGTGTTGGCTTGGCTCTTGCTAAAGCCTTGTCACAGGTGGCCAATGGCGGCTGCCCTCATGAACGACAAAGACGTCGCCTCACCCTCGCCCCAGTGCGAACGGTGATGCGGCGTTTTTAGTTTCTGCCCCAACGCCCGGGGCTGGTGGTTCCTCTGCGATCCAGAGGTCTCGCTTGCACTTCTCTCAACCCCGCTGTGGCCTCGGCCGCAGGGCCTTGCACCACAAGTGCAGAGCCTCCCCGGCGGGTGCGGACGGCGTGTCCACGACCACGGCGCGCCGCATCCCACCGGGATCCTTCTTGCTGACGAGGTATTCGATGAATAAAAGTTTCTGGAACGCCGGCCACACTCCGACGCTGTTTGCCGCCTTCCTCTATTTCGACTTGAGCTTCATGGTCTGGTACATACTTGGCCCGCTGGCGGTGCAGATCGCCACCGACCTGGAACTGACCGCACAACAACGCGGCCTGATGGTGGCCACGCCAATCCTGGCCGGTGCCGTGCTGCGCTTTTTCATGGGCTTGCTGGCCGATCGGCTGTCGCCCAAGACCGCCGGCCTGATGGGCCAGGTAGTGGTGATAAGCGCTCTGTTCTGCGCCTGGCAGATCGGCATCGGCAGTTACGAGCAAGCCTTGCTGCTCGGCCTGTTCCTCGGCTTTGCCGGCGCCGCCTTTGCCGTCGCCCTGCCGCTGGCCTCGCAGTGGTACCCGCCACAGCACCAGGGCAAAGCCATGGGCATTGCCGGTGCGGGCAACTCCGGCACAGTGCTGGCGGCCGTATTTGCTCCGAGCCTGGCCGCCCTGTTCGGCTGGCAGAATGTGTTCGGCTGGGCGCTGATTCCGTTGCTGATCACCCTGGTAATCTTCGCCCTGCTGGCGAAGAACGCCCCCGAGCGGCCCAAGCCGAAAGCTCTGGCCGACTACCTGAAAGCCCTGGGTGACCGCGACAGCTGGTGGTTCATGCTCTTCTACAGCGTCACCTTCGGCGGCTTCATTGGCCTGGCCAGCGCGCTGCCCGGCTACTTCAATGACCAGTACGGCCTCAACCCGGTGACCGCCGGCTACTACACCGCCGCCTGCGTCTGCGCCGGCAGCCTGATGCGCCCGCTTGGCGGTGCCCTGGCCGACCGCATTGGCGGCATCCGCGCCTTGCTGGTGATGTACACCATTGCCTCGCTGAGCATTGCCGCCGTCGGTTTCAACCTGTCCAGTTCAACGGCGGCGCTGGCCTTGTTCGTCACCGCCATGCTCGGCCTGGGTGCGGGTAATGGCGCGGTGTTTCAGTTGGTGCCGCAGCGCTTTCGCAGGGAAATTGGCGTCATGACCGGGTTGATCGGCATGGCCGGCGGTATCGGCGGCTTCCTCCTGGCCGCCGGCCTGGGTGCGATCAAGCAACAAACCGGCGACTACCAACTGGCGCTGTGGTTTTTTGCCAGCCTCGGCGTACTGGCCTGGTTCGGCCTGTATGGCGTCAAACGCCGCTGGCGCACTACCTGGGGTTCGGCTGCGGTCACTGCCGCCCGGGTATGATGAACGTCCCGCAGGAGCCAGCTTGCTGGCTCCTGCACACCCCCTCCGCCTATCGGAGGGTTGCGGCAAAGGCGGGGCTGACCGGCAGAGTTGTATCGCACTGGTCAGGAACGATGGGTGAAGCCGGCAACGGTCAACCCGGCAGCCATGCTCCGGCCCCGCCTTTGCCGCAACCCTTCCCTTTCAGGGATGCCGCCATGGCCCTGCAACTCACTTTCGGCGAAGCCAGCGCGACCGGCCCGCGACCGGAGAATCAGGATGCCATCCGCGTGGTGACGCCGGCTCCGGCCCTGGCGGCGAGCAAGGGTTATCTGTTCGCCTTGGCCGACGGCGTCAGCCAATGCGCCGACGGCGGTCTGGCCGCGCGAGCGACCTTGCAAGCGCTGGCGCTGGACTACTACGCCACCCCGGAAACCTGGGCGGTGGCACAATCGCTGGATCGCCTGCTGATCGCCCACAACCGTTGGCTGCAAGCCAATGGTGGCGGCCAGCCGCTGCTGACCACCCTCACCGCCCTGGTGCTGCGCGGCCGACGTTTCACCCTGGCACATGTCGGCGACTGCCGCGCCTATCGCTGGCACAGCGGCCAACTCGAGCGCATCAGCGCAGACCATGTCTGGGAACAACCGGGCATGCAGCATGTGCTCAAGCGCGCCCTGGGCCTGGATCAACACCTGGTGGTCGACTACCTGGACGGCGAATTGCGCGAAGGCGAGAGCTTCCTGCTGGTCAGCGACGGCGTCTGGGCGACACTCGGCGACGCCGGCATCCAGCGCATCCTGCACGACGAGCAGGATGCACACGCCGCGACCCGCGCGCTGGTCAGCGCCGCCCACCTGGCCGGCAGCCAGGACAATGCCAGCGCCTTGCTGGTGCGGGTCGAAGGCCTGCCGGAAAACGCCCTGGCCGACACCCTGGCGCAACTCAAGCATTGGCCGTTGCCGCCAAAACTGCGCGAAGGCCAGGACTTCGAAGGCTGGCAGGTCGAGCGCTTGCTGGCCGAGTCGCGCCAGTCGCTGATCTACCGCGTACGCGACGGCCAGGCGCGCCGCTGGCTGCTCAAGACCCTGCCCGCCAATCGCGCCGACGAGCCGCAGGCCGGCCCGGCCCTGCTGCTCGAGGAATGGTTCTTGCGCCGAGTGGCCGGACGCTTCTTCGCCGAAGTTCATCCACTGCCGCAACGCCAGCACCTGTACTACCTGCAGCGCGAATACGCCGGCCAGACCCTGGCCGAACAACAGCGCCTGTCCGGCCCCCTCGGCCTGCCCGACTGGCTGGATCTCGCCCCGCGCCTGGTCAAAGCCCTGGGCATGTTGCATCGACGCAATATCCTGCACCGCGACATCAAGCCGGAAAACCTGCTGTGGGGCGACGACGGCGAACTGCGCGTGCTGGATTTCGGCTTGGCCTACTGCCCCGGCCTGTCGCGCGATGAGGCTCACGACCTGCCTGGCACCCCCAGCTACATTGCCCCGGAGGCGTTTGCCGGTGCCGCCCCCAGCGCCCAGCAAGATCTTTACGCCGCCGGCGTGACCCTCTACCAGCTGCTCACCGGCCACTATCCCTATGGCGAGATCGAGGCGTTCCAGCATCCACGTTTCGCCAGCGCAACGCCGGCCAGCCGCTACCGCCCCGACTTGCCAAGCTGGATCGACGAGAGCCTCAACCGCGCGGTCAGCGCCGACCCCAAGCAGCGCTACGAGACCGCCGAGGAATGGTTGCTGGCCCTGGAACAGGGCGAGCGCCAGTCACTGAGTAGCCGGCCGCGCCCATTGCTCGAGCGTGAGCCGCTGCAAGTCTGGCGCACAGTGGCCCTGCTGTCCCTGCTCTTGAATCTGGCCCTGCTGGTGCTGCTGAAGTAGCCCTGCAAATGCACCAGAACGGCGCAACACGCCTTATCCAGGTGCAGCGAAGCATCGACACCGACCTAAAACGCCACGCAAACCCGCTAATTCCCAAGCATCTATGAAGTTGGCACAAGCCCTGCATTGGTATTGGCAAATTTGAATAAAGCGCGACCTTCAACGATGAGGGCCGCACTTCCCGAGAGAACGGGACTTGGACAAAGGCGTCCTCGCTGGGTGACCAGCGGGACGCCTTTTTTGTTTTCCGGTTATGCGTGACGGTGAGGAACCATGAAAAAACTCAAGCTGGTAATGATCGGTAATGGCATGGCCGGAGTGCGTACTCTTGAAGAGCTGATCAAGCTCGCCCCGGACCTGTACGACATCAGCGTATTTGGCGCCGAGCCGCACCCGAACTACAACCGCATCCTGCTCTCGCCGGTGCTGGCCGGCGAGCAGACCTTCGAGGAGATCGTCCTCAACGACCTCAACTGGTACAGCGACAACGGCATCAAGCTACTGCTCGGGCGCAAAGTGGTGAAGATCGACCGCAAGGCGCGTGTGGTAGTGGCCGATGACGGCAGCGAAGCCGAATACGACCGCCTGCTTATCGCCACCGGCTCCAACCCGTTTATCCTGCCGATCCCGGGCAACAACCTGCAGGGCGTAATCGGCTATCGCGATATCGCCGACACCCAGGTAATGATGGACACCGCCAAGACCCACAAGCATGCGGTGGTCATCGGCGGCGGCCTGCTCGGCCTGGAAGCGGCCAACGGCCTCAAGCTGCGCGGTATGGACGTCACCGTGGTGCATCTCGGCGACTGGCTGCTGGAGCGGCAACTCGACAGCACCGCCGGCCGCCTGCTGCAGCAATCCCTGGAAGACCGTGGCCTCAAGTTTCTCCTGCCCAAGCACACCGCCGAACTGTTGGACAACGGCGAAGGTCGGGTCTGCGCGGTCAAGTTCAAGGACGGCGAAGTCATCCCCGCCGACCTTGTGGTGATGGCGGCCGGTATCCGCCCCAACAGCGAGCTGGCCGAACAATCCGGGATCGCCTGCAACCGCGGCATCCTGGTCAACGACACCATGCAGACCTATGACCCGCGGGTCTACGCCATCGGCGAATGCGCCAGCCACCGCGGCATCGCCTACGGCCTGGTCGCCCCGCTGTTCGAGCAGGCCAAGGTCTGCGCCAACCACTTGGCCCAGCTTGGTTTCGCCCGCTATCAGGGTTCGGTGACCTCGACCAAGCTCAAGGTCACCGGCATCGACCTGTTCTCCGCCGGCGAATTCATGGGCGTCGAAGGCAGCGAGACCATCACCCTGTCCGACCCCATCGGCGGCGTGTACAAGAAGCTGGTGATCAAGGACGACGTGCTGGTCGGCGCCTGCCTGTACGGCGACACCGCCGACGGCGGCTGGTACTTCCGGCAGATCCGCGAGAACCACAACATCGGCCAGATCCGCGACCATCTGATGTTCGGCGAGAGCACCACCGGCGACGCCGGCCACCAGGGTCAGAACAGTGCCGCGAGCATGCCCGACAGCGCCGAAGTGTGCGGTTGCAACGGCGTGTGCAAAGGCACCATCGTCAAGGCGATCCAGGAAAACGGCCTGTTCTCGGTGGACGAGATCAAAAAGCACACCAAGGCCGCCAGCTCCTGCGGTTCCTGCACCGGCCTGGTCGAGCAGATCCTGATCAGCACCGTGGGTGGCGCGGCCGACGTCAAGCCGAAGAGCGAGAAAGCCATCTGCGGCTGCAGCGACCTCAACCACGGGCAGGTGCGCAAGGCGATCCGCGAGGAGCACCTGACCAGCATGGCGCAGGCCATGACCTATCTCAACTGGAACACCCCGAACGGTTGCGCCACCTGCCGCCCGGCACTGAACTACTACCTGATATCCACCTGGCCGGGCGAGGCCAAGGACGACCCGCAGTCGCGCCTGATCAACGAGCGCGCCCACGCCAACATCCAGAAAGACGGCACCTACTCGGTGGTGCCACGCATGTGGGGCGGCGTGACCACCCCCGCCGAGTTGCGCCGCATCGCCGATGTGGCCGACAAATACCAGGTGCCCATGGTCAAGGTCACCGGCGGTCAGCGCATCGACCTGCTGGGGATCAAGAAGGACGACCTGCCGGGCGTGTGGAAAGACCTCGACATGCCCTCCGGGCACGCCTACGGCAAGTCCATCCGCACCGTGAAGACCTGCGTCGGCAGCGAGTTCTGCCGCTTCGGCACGCAGAACTCGACCCAACTGGGCATCGACCTGGAGCACGACCTGTTCAACATGTGGTCGCCGCACAAGGTCAAGCTGGCCGTCTCCGGTTGCCCGCGCAACTGCGCCGAAGCCGGCATCAAGGACGTCGGCATCATCGGCGTGGACTCCGGCTGGGAGATCTACATCGGCGGCAACGGCGGGATCAAGACCGAGGTCGCCGAGTTCTTCGTCAAACTCAAGACCGCCGAGGAGGTGCGCGAGTACAACGGCGCCTTCCTCCAGCTGTATCGCGAGGAGGCCTTCTACCTGGAGCGCACCGTGCACTACATGCAGCGCGTAGGCATGGATCACATCAAGAAGGCCGTGTTGGAAGACGAGGCAAACCGCCAGGCACTGAACGCGCGCCTGCAGTTCGCCCTGTCCTTCGAGCAGGACCCATGGAAGGAGCGGATCGAACAACCGCAACTGAAGAAAGAGTTCGATCGTATCGTCGTCACCCAAATCGAGGAGGCAAGCGTATGAGCTGGCTGGATATCTGCACCCTGGAAGAAATCAACGTATTGGGCTCGCGCGTCGTCGCCGGCCCCAAGGGCGACATCGCCATCTTCCGCACCGCGGGCGACGAGGTATTCGCCCTCGACGACCGCTGCCCGCACAAGGGCGGCCCGCTGTCCCAAGGGCTGATCTACGGCAAGCGGGTGGCCTGCCCGCTGCATAACTGGCAAATCGAGCTGGAGTCGGGCGAGGCGGTAGCGCCGGATGTCGGCTGTGCCCACCGGCATCAAGCAAAAGTCGAAAACGGCCGCGTATTGCTGATGCTGAACACAGCGACCGAATGTGCCTGACAGGCCATTTGTAGGCCGCGCCGTATTCGGCCCGGCCTACGGGATTAGCGCAGAGAGATGACGCCATGACCCACCCCCATCAGATCACCGCCTCCACCTGCTGCTACTGCGGCGTGGGCTGTGGTGTGCTGATCGAACACGACGGCGAGAGGATTCTCGGCGTCCAAGGCGATCCGGATCACCCAGCCAACTTCGGCAAACTCTGCAGCAAGGGCTCGACCCTGCACCTGACCGGCGACCTCGACGCCCGTGGCCTCTACCCCGAACTGCGCCTGGGCAAAAGCCTGGCCCGCTCGCGCACGGACTGGGACAGCGCCCTGGATCACGCCGCCAACCAGTTCGCCGAGACCATCCGCGAACACGGCCCGGACAGCGTGGCCTTCTACATCTCCGGCCAGTTACTGAGCGAGGATTACTACGCCTTCAACAAGCTGGCGCGGGCCCTGGTCGGCACCAACAATATCGACAGCAACTCGCGCCTGTGCATGTCTTCGGCGGTGGCCGGCTACAAGCGCAGCCTCGGTGCCGACGCCCCGCCGTGCAGCTATGAGGACATCGAGCAAAGCGACTGCCTGCTGATCGCCGGCAGCAACATGGCCTACGCCCACCCGGTGCTGTTCCGCCGCCTGGAAGAAGCCAAGGCCAAGCGCCCGGACATGCGCGTCATCGTCATCGACCCGCGGCGCACCGACACCAGCGAGCTGGCCGACCTGCACCTGGCGATCCTGCCGGGCAGCGATGTCGCGCTGTTCCACGGCATTCTGCATATTCTCATGTGGGAAGGCTGGATCGATCGCGCCTATATCGATGCCCACACCCAGGGCTTCGACGCACTGAAAACCCTGGTGCGTGACTACAGCCCGCAGATGGTCAGCGAGCTGTGCGGCATCAGCCAGGACAGCCTGCAACAGTGCGCGCGGATGATCGGCAGCGCACCGAGCTTTCTCTCGCTCTGGTGCATGGGCCTTAACCAGTCGAGCAGCGGCAGCGCGAAGAACAGCGCGTTGATCAACCTGCACCTGGCCACCGGCCAGATCGGCAAACCCGGCGCCGGCCCTTTCTCCCTCACCGGCCAACCGAATGCCATGGGCGGCCGCGAAACCGGTAGCCTGGCCAACCTGCTGCCGGGACATCGCGATGCCGCCAACGCCAAGCACCGCGCCGAGGTCGCCGGCTACTGGGGCATCGACAGCTTGCCGAAAAACACCGGGCTGACCGCCATCGAGCTATTCGAAGCAGTGCGCATCGGCAAGATCAAGGCCCTGTGGATCGCCTGTACCAACCCGGCGCAATCCATGCCGGATCAGAACAAGGTGCATGAAGCCCTCGCCGGCTGCCCGTTCGTGGTGGTTCAGGAAGCCTTCTTCACCACCGAGACCTGCCATTACGCCGACCTGCTGCTGCCCGCCGCCAGCTGGGGCGAGAAGGAAGGCAGCGTGACCAACTCCGAGCGCCGCATCAGCCATGTGCGCCGCGCCGTAGCCGCGCCCTTCGATGCGCGGCCGGACTGGGCGATCGCCACGGACTTCGCCCGTCGCTTAGAAAAACTGCTGCGCCCCGGCCTGCCCAGCCTATTCGACTTCGACAGCCCGCAAAGCGTGTTCGAAGAATACAAACACCTGACCGCGAACCGTGACCTCGACCTCTCGGGGCTCAGTTACACGATTTTGGACAACCAAGGCCCCCAGCAATGGCCGTTCCCGGCCGGCGCAACCCAGGGTACTGCGCGCCTGTATGGCGACGGTCGCTACCCAACCGCAAACGGCCGCGCGCAGTTTCATGCCGACCCCTACCGCGCGCCCAAGGAACAACGCGACGCGCGCTTCCCCCTGACCCTCAATACCGGCCGCCTGCGCGACCAGTGGCACGGCATGAGCCGCACCGGCACCGCCGCGCGCCTGTTCGGTCATGTCGAGGAGGCCGCGCTCAGCCTGCACCCGGACGAGCTGCGCCGCCTGCGCCTGCAAGCCGGCGACCTGGTCAAGATCCGCAGCCGCCGTGGCAGCCTGATCGTGCCGGTACAGGCCGACGAGGCGATTCGTTCCGGCCAGGCCTATCTGCCCATGCACTGGGGCAACCGTTTTCTCAAGGGCCTGGGCACCAACGTACTGACCCTGCCGGCCTTCGACCCGCTGTCCAAGCAGCCCGAACTCAAGCATGCCGGGATCCAGGTGGCGAAGGTCGAGCTGCCTTGGCAGTTATTCGCCCTGGTCGAGGCCGACGTACAGAAGCGCTTCGAGGCATTGCGTCCGCTATTCGAGTCCTTTGCCTACGCCAACCTCAGCCTCACGGGTCGCGAGCGCCCGGCCCTGGTCATCCGGGCGGCCAACGCGGTGGCACCCGAGCCTGAACTGCTGGCGCAAATCGACCGCTTGCTGGGACTGCACGAAGGGCCGGTGCTGGCCTACGACGACCCACGTCGAGCCGTGGGCAAACGCGTACGCATCGAGGACGGCCGCATCAAGGCCATCCGCCTGGCTGGCGAAACCGCGGCCCGCGACTGGTTGAAGAGCCTGTGGAGCGAAGGTCAGGCCGATGCCGAGCTGCGCCGCTGGCTACTGGCGCCACTGTCCACCCCACCCGGTGCCGCCAGTGGCATGAAAGCCGGCAAGACCCTGTGCAGCTGCCTGAACGTCAGCGAAGCCGTCGTGTGCAGCGGCATTGCCCGCGGCCTTGACCTGGATGGGCTCAAGCAAGAACTGAAATGCGGAACCAGTTGCGGCTCCTGCGTAGCGGAAATCAAACGGCTATTGGCCACCCAGCCTGTAGCGCTGCATGCATAACCGCAGGGTGGATGGCCACCCCGTGGAAATCCGCGAAGTGTTTACTACCAAGGCAACGACCAGGATGGGTAACGCTTCGCGGTTAGCCACCCTACGACGAGGATTTTGATATGAGCGCAAAAGTCTGGCTGGTAGGTGCAGGCCCGGGTGACCCGGAGCTGTTGACGCTCAAGGCAGTGAAAGCGTTGCGGCAGGCCGAGATCGTGATGATCGACGACCTGGTCAACCCGGCGGTGCTGGAACACTGCCCAACCGCACGCATAGTCCCGGTGGGCAAACGCGGCGGCTGCCGCTCGACACCGCAGACCTTTATCCATCGCCTGATGTTGCGCTATGCGCGTCAAGGCAAGTGCGTGGTACGCCTGAAGGGCGGTGACCCGTGCATCTTCGGCCGCGGCAGCGAAGAGGCCGACTGGTTGCAGCAGCACGGTATCGCAGTGGAGATGGTCAATGGCATCACCGCTGGCCTGGCCGGTGCCAGCAACTGCGGCATCCCCCTGACCCTGCGCGGCGTTGCCCGCGGCGTGACCCTGGTCACCGCCCACACCCAGGACGACAGCAGCCTGAACTGGCAAGCCCTGGCCCAAGGTGGCACCACCCTGGTGGTGTATATGGGCGTGGCCAAGCTGGCGGACATCCGCGATAGCTTGCTGGCCGGCGGCATGTGCGCCGACATGCCGGTGGCGCTGATCGAAAACGCCTCGCTGCCGCACCAGCGCGAATGCCGCAGCTCGCTGGCGGCGATGCACCAAGATGCCCTGGCGTTCCAGCTGAAAAGCCCGGCCATCCTGGTGATCGGCGAAGTCGCAGCCACACATCAAGCACAAGCCATGGCCTCGATTGCCTGACCACTTCGCTCCTGCGGAGTTGTTCTTGCCCGGCCTGCGCCGGGCTTTTTTCTGGTTCTTCGCATTTCTGTGGGGACGTTGAGCTTGACACCGGACGGGCAAGTTTGTGCGCATCGGCCGAAGGCTTGGCATGGCCCGTTAACGCGTGTGCTGGACGTTTGGGTTGCGCCCCTGCGCAACACCTGCACTCGGCCTCATGGCGGGACTGGGACGCGAGCTTGCAGGATTTGCGCAAGAACTGGATGGGTAGCGTCTGAGCTTTTGTTCTTGAACTGCGCTCGTGCAGACACCGCCCAAGTCCCCTTCAGGAGGCCGAGTGGAATCGCCGCGTAAGGGGCCCCGCGGCATGGATGCCGCGAGAGCCGCGATGGGCCATGGATGGCCCTTCGCGGCGTGCCCCTGAAGCGGTGATGGAAGGAGGGAACCCCGGCGCAGCCGGGGCCGGATGGTGGGGTGCCCTTCTCTTTGGTTACTTTCTCTTGGGCAAGCAAGAGAAAGTGACTCGCCCGTAAGGGGCGAAACCCATCAGGCCAGACGGCGCGGTAACGGATAGAGCCAGGTCGTCAGCAACGCACACTTATTTGCCAGTCCGGTGTCAACCGGCACTTTCCCCAAACTACGCGAAGAACCATATTTATAGGCAAGGTCTGCGACGTCCACCTACTCAGCCACCATAGCCCGGATCCAATCCGGGAAGTTCGTCGCCTGCCATAGCATCGCGCCAAGCCCTTGGTTTACCTCAGGTGCGGAACTGCGCGACCAGGCCTTGCAACTCGCCCCCCAGGCGCGCCAACTCGGCGCTGGAAACGGCGGTTTGCTCGCTGGCCCTGGCGCTCTGCTCGCCGATATCGCGCACCCGGGTGACGCTTTCGCTGATGCTATCCGCCACGGCGCTCTGCTCTTCGGCGGCGGCGGCGATCTGCTGGTTCATCTGCTCGATGGTGCTCACCGCCTGGGTGATGCGGCCCAGCGCGTCGCCCGCCTGACCGACCAGGGTGACGGCGTGCCGGGTCAGCGTGCGGCTGCTTTCCATCTGCTCCACCGCGCCGCCCGCCATCCGCTGCAGGCTGGCGATCAGACCTTCGATTTCTGCCGTGGAATCGTGAGTACGCCGCGCCAGCGCTCGCACCTCGTCGGCGACCACGGCAAAACCGCGGCCTTGATCGCCCGCCCGGGCGGCCTCGATGGCCGCATTCAGCGCCAGCAGGTTGGTCTGCTCGGCAACCGCACGGATAACCTCCAAGACCCCGCCGATACGGGCGCTTTCCTGGTTCAGCGCCTGGATCGCAGCGGCCGAGTGATCGACCTCCAGCGCCAGGCTGTCGATTTGCGTCACCACCTGTTGCACCACCTGATTGCCCTGCTGCGCCTCGTGGTCGGCAGCGCGGGCCGCGCTGGACGCCTGCTCGGCGTTCTGCGCCACTTCCTGCACGGTGGCGGCCATCTGATGCATGGCGGTAGCGGTCTGCTCGGTCTCCTGGCGCTGGTTGTGCACCCCGGCGCTGGTTTGCGCGGTGATCGTCGAGAGTTGTTCGGCCGCGGCGGCGATCTGGCTGACGCCCCCGCCAATCCGCCCGAGCAGATTGCGCAGGCTGTCGGTCATGCCCTGCATGGCCGCCAGCAACTGGCCGAGTTCGTCGTGGCGATCGAGCGGCAAGTCCTGAGTCAGGTCGCCCTGGGCAATGCGCTGGGCAAAAGCCACACTCTGGCGCAAGGGGATGACGATCGAACGGGAGATCGACCAGGCGGCCAGCAAACCGAGAGCCACCGCCGCCACGCCCATGGCCGCAAGCAGCAGCATGGCTTGGCGACTGCCAACATCCATGCGCTGCTGCTCACGGGCTTTCGCCGCTTCGGCCAGGCTGAGCACCGCCCGCGCCCGTTCGATCATCGCGGCTTCGGTGGTGCGGCTCTGCTCGCGGATCTGCTGGTAATAGCCGAAAGAGCGCTGGTAGGCGGTCAACGCCTGCAAGGCCGTTTCGATTGCCGCCTGCTGCTCGTCGTTCAACCACACGGTCAGGTTGCGGGCGGCGCTTTGCAGATCTTCGCTGATATAAGCCCACTCCTCCAGCGCCTCGGCCGCACCGTCGATGATGTACAGACTCTCGTAACCGCGCAGATTGAGCATGCGCTTGCTCAGGCCGGATGCGGTTTCCGCCAGCGTCAGCGGATCGCTACCGCGGAGTTTGTCGCCTTGCAGACGCAACTCGCGCACGGCGTCGTACATGTCCAGCTCGATCGACTCGAATTGGCCGCGCGTCTCGACTGCAGCAGCACCCATGTCCTGGCGCGCCTGACGCGCCCTGCCCTGCAAGTCGACATAGCTGTCGAATTGGCTCAGGTAATCGGCAACCGCTTGCTGCATGGTCTGAAAGTGCTTGGCTTGCGCCGCCGAGGCGCCCTGCTCCAGCTGCAACAGCAACGCTTGCACGCTCGCCAGGCTCTCGCGTACCCGCTCGGCACTCTCGGTGCTTTGGCCGATGGCAAACGTACGCTCAAGCCGACGGGCCTGGAGAACTTCCATATTCACGGCCGTCAGTTGTCCGGTCAGGTTATGCCCTTGCACAATGGTTTGTAGTGCGATGAAACCGCTGGCGGTCACCGCAATGGTCAGCAGTAACACCAAGGCGAAACCGCAGAGCAGCTTCTTGCTTACGGCAAGGTTGGTGAACAGGCGGGCGGCAGACGGCAACATAAGCACAACTCCATTATTGTTATTCGACCCGCCGACCCGCCTTCTGGGAGCGGTGTGGCTGGCTTGCAGGGACACAACATCGATTTGGCGAGTATGGAGCATCGCAACCCCTGTGCCAGCTTTAGCCGTTGACTCTGTTTAAAGCCGACAACTCGCCGCAAAGCATCAGGGCAGAGGCGTACAAGGAGGCACGGGCAACCGGATCGTGGCGGCGCCCGGCTGCTTGCCCGGGCCGTTGTCGGCGACTAACCGCCGATCAACCTCTGCAAGTGGCGACTATTCGCCACTCTACCGACGCCAACTTCCCGGCGGGGCTAATCACGCCCACGTAAAAAAAGGCGCACGACACAAGGTCGAGCGCCTCCTGTTGCGTTCCTGACAAGCACGAGCGGGCTCATCACCCGGCGGGTCGCATCATCCCATGCGAGGTCAGCTAGTCGGGCCAGGATCACTGCGCGTCGGGCTGCACCTCTGGGGCCGCCTGTTTAAAAGCCTCAAGGGCTTCGCAACGCGCGGCCAGCGCGAGGATGCGCGGGTAGCCGTCTAGATCGCAGTTGAAACGCCGGGCGTTATACAGCTGGGGGATCAGGCAGGCCTCCAGATAGCCCGGCCGATCCCCCAGGGACAGGCGCCCATCGAAGTCCTTCAGCCCCTGCTCCACCGCAGCCAGCCCGGTCGCCACCCAGTGCCGGTACCAGGCGTCCTTCGCCGCGTCGCCGACGCCCAGCTCGGAGGACAGGTACTGCAGCACACGCAGGTTGTTCAGCGGATGCAGGTCGCAGGCGATATGCAGAGCCAGCGCGCGCACCCGGGCACGCTGAACCGGATCGGCCGGCAACAACGCCGGCAACGGGTAGACCTCATCCAGGTATTCGAGAGTGGCCAGGGACTGGGCGATGCGCACCCCGTCATTGCCCTCGTCCACCAGCAGCGGCACTAGCTGCTGCGGGTTGAGCGCCCGGTACTCGGCCGAGTGCTGCTGGCCGCCGTCCTTGACCAGATGCACCGGCACCTGCCGATAGGCCAGCCCCTTGAGGTTCAAGGCGATCCGCACCCGGTAGGCGGCGCTGGAGCGCCAGTAGCTATAAAGCGTGAGCATGGACATCCCTCCAGCCTAGGATGGGTTGAGCGCAGCGATATTCATCCTACGGCTCATACTTTTCCAGCACCTGGTCGATGGCGCCGAAGATGCTGTGGCCGGCGGCATCGAACATCTCGATGCGCACCCGGTCGCCGAATTTGAGAAACGGCGTCCTGGCCTCGCCCTGCTCGATAATCTCCAGCATGCGTTTTTCCGCCAGGCAGGACGAGCCGGCGCTGCGGTCGTAGTTCGACACCGTGCCCGAACCGATAATACTGCCCGCGCCCAGTGGTCGGCTCTTAGCCGCATGGGCCAGCAGGCTCGGAAAATTGAAGGTCATGTCGGTGCCGGCATCCGGCTGGCCGAACAACACCTCGTTGATGTGCGAGACCAACGGCCGATGCACCTTGCCGTCTTTCCAACAGTCGCCCAACTCGTCCGGGGTAATGGCCACCGGCGAGAAGCTCGACGAGGGCTTGCTCTGGTAGAAACCGAAGCCCTTGGCCAGTTCGCCGGGGATCAGGTTGCGCAGCGACACGTCGTTGACCAGCATCAGCAACTGGATGTGCTGCGCGGCCTCGGCGGCCGTGACGCCCATCGGCACGTCGTCGGTGATCACCGCGATCTCGGCCTCCAGGTCGATGCCCCAGGCCTCGTCGGCCATCCTGATCGGCGCCTGCGGCGGGATGAAGCAGTCGGCGCCCCCCTGGTACATCAACGGATCGTGCCAGAAGCTCTCCGGTATCTCGGCGCCCCGCGCCTTGCGCACCAGTTCGACGTGATTGACGTAGGCGCTGCCGTCGGCCCAATGGTAGGCCCGCGGCAGGGGGCTGTGGCAGGCACCTTGCGCGAAGGCGAAGGCGTCGCTGCACAGGCCGTCGTTGAGACGCTGGTAGACCGCGTCCAGCTTGGGCTTGCAGACGGCCCAGTCGTCCAGCGCGGCCTGCAAGGTGGCGGCGATGGCCGGAACTTTTAGCGCACGGGTCAGGTCGCGGGAGACCACGACCAGTACACCGTCACGGCCTTGATTCAATGATGCGAGTTTCATGCTCTAACCTCGTAGGGTGCGCCCTGCGCACCACAGATATTCGTCGGGTAGCGGTGCGTGCGAAACAGCCTACTTCAAGCCAGGCGCGCGCCAGGAGTTGACGTATTCGGGCACATCGACCTGCGCGGCGGCCGGGTCAATCTCCAGCGCGCGACGGGTATCGATCATCACCGCCACCTCGTCGACGAAGGTCGCCGGGCTTTCCTGGCTTTTCTGCAGGGCTTTGGGGTGCGGGCCGTGGGGGAAGCCGCAGGGGTGCAACGTGACCATGCCGGCCTCGATGTTGTCGCGGCTGAAGAAGTTGCCGCGGTGGTAGAACAGCACTTCGTCGTAGTCGTCGTTGTTGTGGTAGAACGGCACTTTCAACGCACCCGGATCGCTTTCCACCGGCCGCGGGGTGAAGGTGCAGACCACGAAACCATTGGCGACGAAGGTGGTGTGCGCCGACGGCGGCAGATGGTAACGGTGACTCATCAGCGGACGGATATCGCGCCAGTTGAGGCGCACCACGGTGTTGTCGCCATGCCAGCCAACCACGTCCAGCGGGTTGTAGGGGTAAGTCACGGTGCTGACCTGGTTGCGCCGCTTGATCCGCAGCTGCCAGGTGTTCTCATCCTGCTGGGCCTTGAACGCCTCGTCCAAACGCGGATGATCGAGCACCGCCGGATCGAAGATCGCCTGGGGCCCGAGCAGGCCCTTGTCCGGCAGCTGGTAGGCGCCATCGCTGCTTTCGATCAGCAACATGAAGGTCGGCTCGCTGGTTTCGATGCGCCAGGCGGTGCCGCGCGGGATCACCAGGTAGTCGCCGTCGCGGTACTCCAGGTGACCGAAGTCGCAATAGAAGTGCCCCGCGCCCCCATGGATAAACAACAGGTCGTCGCCATCGGCATTGCGCACCAGGTGGCGCATGGCGCCATGGGTCTTCCACAGGCGCAGCTTCATATCGGCGTTGTGCAGGGTCAGCGGCGCCTCCAGCGGGCAGTCGCGCTCGCTGGAAATATCGTTGAAGTTGAAGGCGTGCGGGCGTAACGGCCCCTGCCAGTCGATCCAGGCAGTCGGTGGATGCTTGTGGTGCAGGTGCGCGGTGGGGCCGAAGAAGCCTTCGCGGCCCATCTCGCGCTCGTAAGTACCCTCGGGAAAGTCGCAGTGCGCCTGGCGCGAACACTCGCCTTCGCGCGGGGGGAAGCTGATCCAGTTACGGCTCATGGCCGGTATCTCCTCGATGCAAGGCTTTTGTAGGCTGGGTTAGGCGCGGCCAGCACCTGCCGGCACACGGCGCATCCCTCTGCGCCTAACCCACCCTCCGATTTGCGGATCATTCGCCCTTGAGCACGCCGCGCTTGATCTGGTCTTCCTCGATCGACTCGAACAGCGCCTTGAAGTTGCCCTCGCCGAAGCCCTGGTTGCCCTTGCGCTGGATGATCTCGAAGAAGATCGGGCCGATCACCGTATTGGTGAAAATCTGCAACAGGATGCCGTCATCTCCCGGCGCGCCGTCGATCAAGATATTCAGCTCGCGCAGCAGCTCGCTCGGCTCGCCGTGGCCGGGCACGCGGCTGTCCACCTTGTCATAGTAGGTGCCCGGGGTCTGCATGAAGTCCACGCCGCTGGCGCGCAGCTGGCGCACGGTGGCGTAGATGTCGTCGGTGCTCAGGGCAATGTGCTGAATGCCTTCGCCGTGGTACTCGCGGATGAATTCCTCGATCTGCGACTTGTCGTCGGCCGACTCGTTGATCGGGATGCGGATCTTGCCGCACGGCGAGGTCATGGCCCGTGACACCAGACCGGTGAGTTTGCCTTCGATGTCGAAATAGCGGATCTCGCGGAAGTTGGCAATCCGCTCGTAGAAACCCGACCAGACATCCATCTGCCCACGCTTGACGTTGTGAGTCAGGTGATCCAGTTCTTTCAGGCCGACCGAGTTGTCCTGTGGCGTACGGCCTTCGATGTACTCGAAATCGACGTCGTAGATGCTCTTGTCGCCGTAGCGGTCGACCAGGTACAGCAAGGAACCGCCGATGCCTTCGACGCAGGGAATGTTCAGCTCGCCGAAGTTGGCATGACTGCCGACCAGCGTGGCGCCCTGGGCCTCGACATAGGCCGCCGCCTGCGCCGCGTTCTGTACTCGAAAGGCCATGGCGCAGGCGCTGGGCCCGTGCTTGAGGCCGAACTCGCGAACGTGGCCGGTGGGACTGCCGTTGAGCACGAAATTGATGTCGTTCTGCTGGAACAGCCAGACTTCCTTGGAGCGGTGCTTGGCGGTTTCGGTAAAGCCCATGGCAGTGAACAGTTCACGCAACTGCTGAATGCCTTCGGGGGTCGGCGCGGTGTACTCGACAAATTCGAAGCCGTCGGTACCGATGGGGTTGTGCTGTTCGATCTTGTTCACGGCGGTCATTACGCCTCCTCGTTATTGTTGTAGACAACCGCTCACCCTGGCGCCAGAGCGGCTCGACTTACCCCATCACAACCTCTGCACTGACGCCGGGCAAGCGCACCTTAGCGCCGCGCCGCGACGCCGACCGGCTGCAGCCGGCAAGTTTTGCTTACACCTTACGCCTTGGCAGTAACCACACCCCTGGCCGCCGCCAATGCGTAACGTTTTCCTGCCAAAGCGGCCCACCAAGCTGCCAGCCATCCCGTCGCCGCTACACTCAACAACGTTTGTGTCCGGCGATTTGCGCAATCCGCCTTCTCCCGTACACTGCCAACATAAAAAATGCAGGGAGTGCAACGATGCAACGAACCATTGGCCGGGCCGGAGCGGCAGTCTTACTGCTATGCGCAAACTGCATCCAAGCGGCAGCGCTGGAAACCGACCCTCTGCTCGACGAGCCGGCAAACCTCGGCAGCATGGCTGAACGCAAGGCGCGCGGCGTACTCCGCGCCCGCGACCAGGCCGTACTGTCCAGCGAATTAGCCGGCCGAATCATCGAGATGCCCTTCAGTGACGGTCAGGACTTCAGCAAAGGCGACGTCCTGGTACGGTTCGACTGCAGTGCTTACCAGGCTCAGCTGAATGCAGCGCAGGCATCTGCACGTGCAGCCCGCGAAGAGCTGAGCCACAACAAGCAACTGGCCGCACTCAACTCGGTCGGACGCTTCGAGGTAGCGCTGGCCGAGGCACGCCAGGCCCAAGCCCAGGCGGAAGCCCAGGTTTATCAGGTTCAGGTCAAACATTGCTCGGTTGTCGCCCCATTCAATGGCCGGGTGGTGCAACGCCAGGTACAGCCCCACGAGAGCGTGGCCAGCGGCACCCCGCTGCTGGAAATCGTCGACAACCGCACCCTGGAGCTGCAGTTGCTGGTGCCCTCCAGCTGGCTGGCCTGGCTCAAACCGGGCCAGCGCTTCGAGTTCGTCCCGGATGAAACCGGTCAGCCTTTGCAGGTGGAACTCAAACGTCTGGGGGCACGCATCGATGAAGGTAGCCAGACCCTGCTGCTGATCGGCGCCCTGCCCCAAGACGCACCCGGACTGCTGGCCGGCATGAGCGGTAGCGCCCGCTTCCTGGAGGCCCAATGACGGCCCAGGTACAAGGCCCAGCCGAGCGCCTGTTCGCCCAGCTCCTCGCGCTGCAGAGTCAGGCGCGCGCCGCCGCAGACGTCGACAGCCTGGCCTATGTGCTGGTCAACGACACCCAACCCCTGTTCGGCTATCGTCACGCCGCCCTGCTGATCGCCGGCCGCGTGAATGCGGTGACCGCTATCAGCAGGGTCGAGCCGCATGCCCCCTTCGTCGCCTTCGTCGAGAGCGCGGCCTCTCAGTTGCTAGCCCAAGGCACATCGAGCAAGGCGCAGGTAGTGGACGCTGCGGTGCTGGATGAGCAAACCCGCGCCGATTGGCAAAGCCTGTCGGCCGGCTCAGTGTTCTGGCTGCCATTACTGGATCGTGACAACGCTTTGTTCGGTGGTCTATGGATCGCCCGCGAGCAACCCTGGAGCCAGGCCGAACAGGCCCTGCTGCTCCAGCTCGGCGACTGCTACAGCCATGCCTGGCTGGCGTTGCAGCCACGCAAGCCCTGGCGCCTGCGCTGGCCGCGCAAGAAGATTCTCGCCGTGGCGGCAGCCGCCTCGTTGCTACTCCTGCTGCCGGTGCGTCAATCGGTGCTGGCTCCCGCCGAGGTCGTACCGCTCAACGGCCGAGTAGTGGTGGCGCCACTGGATGGCGTGATTGGCGAGATCAAGGTCAAGCCTAATCAGGCCGTGGCGCCGGGCGACCTACTGGTGAGCTTCGACGCCACCTCGCTCAAAGCCCAGGCAGATGTCGCCGAACGCAGCCTGGATGTCGCCGAGGCTGAGCTGAAGAGCAACGCCCAACGTGCCTTCACCGATACCGAAGCCAAAGCACGACTGGATCTGCTGGCCGCGCGAGTCGAACAGAAACGCGCCGAGCGCGATTACGCCCGCGAACTGCTGGATCGTAGCGAAGTACGCGCCGAGCGCACTGGCATCGCGGTGTTTGCCGACGCCGAATACTGGACCGGCAGACCGGTGCAGACTGGCGAACGGCTGATGGAAATCGCCGACCCACAGCAAGCCGAGCTACGCATCGAACTGGCGGTGGGCGATGCTATCGATCTTGCCTCTGGTGCCGAAGTGGTGCTGTTTCTCGACAGCGATCCGCTCAACCGTTACTCCGCCCAGCTCCGACGCCTCGCCTACGAGGCACAAACGAGTGCCACCGGACAACTGGCCTACCGCCTCGACGCCGGTTTCTCCGCCACACCACCACGCATCGGCCTGCGCGGCACCGCCAAACTGTTCGGCCATCGCGTGCCGCTGGCCCTGTACCTGCTTCGCCGCCCGCTGGCCGCGTTGCGCCAGCGTCTGGGCCTGTAAATGCGGCTGCCGACGCTACGCCCCGACTTGCAACTCTCCCCAGCCGCAGCGGCGCTGGATGGATCGCCGCAATGGATCCTGGCCGATCCCCTGCGCGGGCGCTATTTCAAGCTTGGTGCCGCCGCCCTGAGGCTGCTACGGCATTGGTCGTTAGGCGATGCACAGCATGTGCTGGCCGCCGCCAACGCACAGCCGGGAGCCCCCTTGGGCGAGACGGAACTACAAGAACTGCTGCGTTTTTTGCGCGGTCACGACCTGATCGCCGCCGCGGATGCCGAGCAGCGCGCCAGCTATGCCATCAAATCCGCGGCACAACGCCAGAGCCTGTGGCAACTCGCGCTGCACCAGTACCTGTTCTTCCGTATTCCACTGTGGCGACCGGATGCCTTCCTCAACCGCACCTGGCCCTGGCTGGAGCGTCACGGCGCCAAGCTGCTGCGCATCGGCCTGCCATTGACACTGGGCCTCGGCCTGTTCCTGGTGGCGCGCGACTGGGAGCGCTTTGTCGCCACCTTCCCGCACCTGTTCAGTCTCGGTGGCGCACTGGCCTTCGGCGTAGCGTTGGTATTCGCCAAGTTGTGCCATGAACTCGGTCACGCCTACATGGCCAAGCGCGCCGGGTGTCGGGTGCAGAGCATGGGTTTGGCCTTTATGGTGCTGTTTCCGCTGTTCTATACCGATGTCAGCGATGCCTGGCGGGTCAATGACCGCCGCTCGCGCCTACTGATCGGCGCCGGCGGCATGCTCGCCGAACTGTTGCTGGCGGCCATTGCGTTGCTGGCATGGTCGTTTTTGGCGGATGGCCCTATGCGCACAACAGCCTTCATGCTCGCGAGCGCCACTTGGCTGACCACCCTGGCGGTCAACCTCAATCCGTTCATGCGCTTCGATGGGTATTTTCTGCTTAGCGACCTATGGCGGGTGGAGAACCTCCAAGAACGCGCCTTTGCCCTATGCCGCTGGCGCCTGCGCGAAGCCCTGTTCGGCTATGCTGAGCCGATGCCCGAGCCTTGGTCGCCGACCCTCTATCGACGCCTGCTGGCCTGGGGCTACAGCGCCTGGCTGTGGCGGGCGGTGTTATTCTTCGCCATCGCGCTGTTGGTCTATCACCTGTTCTTCAAACTGCTCGGCAGCTTCCTGATGCTAGTGGAGCTGGTCTGGTTCATCGGCCTGCCGATCTGGCGGGAAACCCGTATCTGGTGGCAACGCAGGAACCAGGCCAGCCCGAGCCGACTGCTACTGGTGGCCGGCGCTTTGCTCGGCGGTTTGCTCCTGTTGGTGATGCCCTGGCGCAGCGGGGTCGAAGTACCGGCGCTGCTTGAAGCCGCACGGGCCAGCGCCTTGTATGCACCGCTACCGTCGCGCTTGAAGCGTATGGAAGTGCGCGATGGCCAGCAAGTGCAGGCAGGCGACCTGCTGCTGGAACTTGAATCGCCGGATTTGGATGCGCGTCAATCCATCGTGCGCAGCCAGATCCGCATACTCCAACTCCAGTTACGGCGCCAGGCGGGTCGCAGCGAGACCGTGGCCGATGTGAGCGTGCTCGAGCAACAACTGGCCGAATCGCTGGCCGAATACCGTGGCCTGGCCGCCCAGCGTGCGCGCTTGCTGTTGCGTGCGCCGCATGCGGGTGTGGTGCGCGACCTGCTGCCGGGACTCAGTCCAGGTCGCTGGCTGCAGCCACAGGCGCCTCTGGCGCGGGTGGTGGAAGAACAGGTGCGGCTTCGCGGCTATCTGCCCGAGGAGGCGCTCTGGCGTGTCGAAGCCGGCGCCGACGGGCGTTTCATCGCCGATGATCCACTGCGCCCGGCCTTGTCGGTGAGCCTCGTCGAAATCAGCGCCACCGGCGCACCCTACCTGGATATTGAGGCGCTGGCCTCGGATCATAGCGGGCCAATCGCCGTGCGCCGCGACTCACAACGTCGCGCCCAGCCAGTGCAGGCGCAATATGCGGTACGCCTTGCCCTGGTCGATGAACTGACCCTGCCTGCACAGCCGCTGCGCGGTGTGGTGATGTTGCAAGGGCGACGCGAGTCGCTGCTCGGCGCGACCTGGCATCGCTTGGTCGCGTTGGGCGTGCGGGAAAGCGGATTTTAGGAAACAGCCAAGGAGAAGCGCATGTTGAACACCTCATCCATGCCTGAAGGGCTCACCGTAAGGCCCGCACGGCCCAGTGACGAACCATTCCTGCAGGGGCTCTACCACTCGGCGCGGCCAGACTTGCAGTGGATCGATGGCGAGCACGAACTGATCGATCATGTGATTGCCTTACAGTACCGCGTGCAACAGGAAGGTAGCGGGGCCAACTACCCGAATGCCATGCACTTTGTCATCGAAAAGACCAGTGACTCGATAGGCGCGATGATCGCCGATTTCGGCCACAACGAAGTACGCCTGATCTACCTGGCCTTCACCCCCCTCGCCCGCGGGCGCGGCTACGGCAAGGCCGTGCTGCAAGGGGTGCAGCAGGCCGCGCGGAAAGTATTCAGCCCGGTTGCGGTGGTGGTCTGGCGCAACAACCCACAGGCCAAGCAGCTGTACCTGCAGATGGGTTTCAGGGTCGAGGAGTCCCACCCGATGGCGGAGCGCCTGGCCTGGTATCCAGACCAGGCGCCGCCCCGCACGGATCGGCTTAGCTGAACAGTATCTGGAAATAGCTCTGGCCGGGATCCCGGCCGAGCGCCGCCTCCCGCGCCACCATCATGTTGGCTACGCGGCCTAGCTGCGGCAACTCCAGCGAGCATAAACCATGCACGAAGCTGGTGGGCTGAACGGCCGTCAGGCCCACCGCGAACGGCAGACGCCTCTCCTCGTCGGCCTCAGGCATTCGTGCTTGCGGCTTGAGGCTGACCGAGTCGACCCGCAGATGCAGGGTTTCACCGTCATGGATATCAAACCGGCAGACCTGACCTTGCAATTGGCGAAAATGATCGGCATCGATGAGATCAAGCATATTGGTGAGTCCTGTAATCCAGTATGAGAAATGCAAGCTGCACACGCAGCCCCTTTGCCAGGCAAAGGGGCTGCGACAACGGGCTCAGTTACGTGACGGGAAGATTCCGAGCATGGCAATGCTGAAGTTGATCGCCAGGAACGGATTCATGATATCGATAGGCCGGCTTCCTCCGGCCATGCCCGCCTGAGCCCCACCCAAAGGGACTGACTCGGTGAGCGCATCCGACCAGATCGAGGCAGAGCCCGGCCCTCCTCCGGAGGCTCCCAGGTATTGATTGGTAGTGCTCGGCGCAGTCGCCGGCGCAGAAGGCGTACCAGCCACCTGCACCTGTATCGCATGGGTGTGCATGGGCATCTCGCTGGACGTCAGCGTGACCAAGGGAGTACCGCCTACCTCGCCCCAATCGTAATCCGGCAAACCGGGCCCTCGGCCCATGCCGATCGGCATCCGCCCTTGCAAATTGGGCAAGCCAAAGGTCACCTGCCCATTACCGCCATAAGTGATTCCGAGCAGGGAAAACAGCGCCGTATTTTGCGAGATCGCCATCAACTGGCCCTCGCACAGGGACCAGCCGCGTGGGGGAAAGTTAAACGCAAAAGACTGGATAGTGCCGATAAAGGATTCCATGGATTAGCTCCTCAGGGTTATTAGCAACACAACCTGCCCCAGACGCCTGACTGCGCGGCTCGCGTAAGCGAAACAGACACCCCGGGACAGGAAGAATTGCGCCCAGACGTAGCGGCGCAACACCTCAATGGTTGTAGCCCAAACTTCGGCGAAGTAAACCCGAACGGTACCCCTGCAGTCAGAGGAGCGGTAATAATTTCTCGGTTGCTGGCAGTATTCTCCATTAGATGGCTATGCTAACCGCAGTTTTAGGGGCTTAATTGACCTCGACTGATTGTTGCCCATGAGGCCGCCCTTAAATCGGAATATGCTGCCAGCAGCAAATGGAAAGGAGTCCGCATTGTCGTCCTATCATTTCATCTCCGGCCTACCCCGCTCCGGATCCACGCTGCTATCGGCACTGCTGCTGCAAAATCCGCGCTTTCACGCCGGCATGACCAGCCCCGTCGGCAGCCTGTTCTCCAGCCTGCTCGGCCAATTCAGCGCCGGTAGCGAGTTCGGCCCGGTGATCGAGCAGGCAGTACGGCGCCGCCTGCTGCGCGGCCTGTTCGACAACTACTATGCCGACCAGAGTGACAAGTCGGTGGTATTCGACACCAATCGACTGTGGTCCGCCAAGCTGCCTGCCCTGCTCGACCTGTTCCCCTCCAGCAAAGTCATAGCCTGCGTGCGCAACGTTGCCTGGGTGATGGATAGTCTGGAGCGCCGGTACCGGGCCAACCCCTACGAGAACACCAAGCTGTTCGCCGACGATGCCGAACGCAATACTGTCTACAGTCGTGTCGACACCCTGGCGCAACGCAACCGTCTGGTCGGCTTCGCCTGGGCGGCGCTGAAAGAAGCCTATTACGGCGAACACGCCAGCTCTGTGCTGATCGTCGACTACGACCTGCTGACCCAGTCCCCGGAAAAAGTCTTGCGCTTGGTTTACGACTTTATCGAAGCCCCCTGGCACCCGCACGACTTCGTCAATGTGCACTACGACGCCCCAGAATTCGATCAAGCCCTGGGCCTTTCCGGTCTGCACCGGGTTCGCCCCCAGGTCGCCGCACAAACCAGGCGGACGATCCTGCCACCTGATTTGTTCGAGCAATACTCGGCTTTATCGTTCTGGAAAGACGGCGTCGGCAGCGCCGCCAATGTCATCCGGGCCATGCCCGAGAACTCGGCGCAATGCGCTGATACCACAAGAACAATCGTTGCAACGCACTAGAGCACAGGCAAGGAGGCAATCATGTGGTGGAACAAAAGCGGTAAGCATTCCCGCAAGCAGGCAGAGCAGATCACGTCGCAAAAACGGCCGCTACTGATCCAATCACTCGAAGCGCGCATGATGTTTGACGGCGCCATCGCCGCCACCGGCATCGATGCTGCCCAGGCCACCAATAGCCAGGAAAGCTCGACCTCGGCCACCGGCGACAACGCCGCGCAGCAAGATAACGCTAACGAACAACCTCTCGCGATTAGCGCCAATTCACCGGTTGAGAATCGCAACGAAATTGTGTTTGTTGATACCCGCGTGCCGGATTATCAGGCTTTGCTGGATGCCGTATCGCCGAACACCGAAATCGTTTTCTTGAATACCGAGCAAAATGGTGTCCAGCAAATTGCCGACGCACTCGCAGGACGCAGCGACATCGACGCCATTCATATTATCTCCCATGGCGATGCGGGCCTTTTACTGCTGGGCAATGCCCCGCTATTCGATGGCAACATCGATGCTTACGCCGCTCAACTACAAACCATTGGCGATTCTCTAAGCGCAGACGGAGACATACTGCTTTACGGTTGCGAGGTAGGTGCAGGCAGCGCAGGTCAAAACTTTATGACCCAATTAGCCGCTGCGACCGGCGCCGACATAGCCGCCTCCACCGACAACACCGGTACCGCCAGCAAGGGCGGCAACTGGACGCTGGAAACTACCACGGGCGAGGTAAGTTACACGGCTGCGTTGAACACATCGCTACTGAGTTCCTACGACCACCTCCTGGAAACCGCCAACGTCAATACTGTTGCCGGGCTTAAAGCCGCTATTGCCATAGGCAATACCGACGGTGCGGCCGATGTCATCACCCTAACCGGCAATATCACCTTTGCCTCGGCCGTCGATGCGATCACCATCAATGTTACCGATGGGCAGACGATGTCCATCGTGGGCGGTGGTTTCACCTTAAGCGGCAACAACCTCACCCGCGTATTGGACGTGTTTACCTCCGGGGGCGGCTCCGCAGTTGCCATCAGCAACCTTACTGTAAGCAATGGTTTTCTGAGCGGTGCAGGCGGCGATATCGGCGACGGTGCGGTGGGCGCAACGGGCGGCGACGCTCTGGGCGCGGCTATCCGTAACGCCGGGATTCTGACCATTACCAACAGTACGATTACCGGCAACAAGGCGGCAGGCGGTGGCGGCGGTGGCAGTGCGCTAGGTGGCGGCGGTGGCGCAGGCGGCGGCGGCGGCGGTTTTGGCAGCACCTTTGGCGGGGCCGGCGGGGCAAACCCGCCCCACCTAGCAGGCTCGGCCTCGGCCGGCTCCGGCGGAAGAGGCGCCGGCTACGGCTCAATGGGCGGCGGCGGCGGCACCACCGTAGGTGGAGCCGGCTCCACCTACGGTGGTGGCTATACCAACGGCGGCAACGGCGGGAGCGCAAACAATGGCTCGATCTCGATTGGCGGCGGCGGCGGCGGCGCGGGTTATGACCGCGCAGGTGGCCATGGCGGCAACGCCGTGGGGGCTATTTACAACACCGGCACCCTGACCATTCTCAGCAGCTCGATCACCAACAACATCGGCGCGGGCGGCGGCGGGGCCGGCGGCGCAGCAACAGGTAGCTACAACAGCGGCAATGGTGGCAATGCAGGCTCCGGCACTGGCGCGATCTGGAACGCAGGTGGCACGGTGCAGATCGATTCAGCAACCAACACCTCGCTGGCAACTGGCAACACCGGCGGCGCTGGCGGGGTAGGCATCGCGACAAAAGGCGGCAGTTCCAATGGCATAGTCGGTACCGCGATCTCGCAAATTCTGACGACCGACGGCGGAACCACCGTCACCGACTACAACCTCAATGCCGCACCCGTCATCAGCAATCTCAACGGTGAGAGTGTCGACTGGGCCGGCGTCGGCAACACAGTGGTACTGGATGCCGGGGCCAACGCCGCGCTGACGGATGCCGAGCTTGGTGCGCTCAATAGCGGTAACGGCAACTGGTCCGGCGCCAGCCTGACAGTGCAACGTTCAGGTACGGCGCTCAGCGCAGATACGTTAGGTTTCAACACCTCCGGCGCCCTCTTTACCGTCAGTGGCAGCAACCTGCAATCGGGTGGCCAGACCTTTGCCACTTTCACCAATACCGGAGGTGTATTAACCATTACCTTCACCAGCAGTGGCACCGCTGCAACGACAGCCTTGGTAAACGATGTCGCCCAGCACATCACCTACCGCAATGACACCCCGGCGGGTGATGCTACCGTCCGCTTCACCTTAAGTGATGGCACTAACAGCACCACCGCGAATGTGACCGTAGCCTCCGACATTATCTACGTCACCAATTCCACCGATACTGCCACCATTGATGAGAGCAACGGAGTCAGCTTCAGCGAGGCCGTAGCCATTGCTGCTGCCGATGCCACCGGTAGCCAGACCATTGTCTTCGACGGCACACTCGCCAGCACTTTATTGACGATTAATAACGTAACGCTGAACGAGAGCCTGACCTTTGACATGGATTTGGCCAGTGGCCTGTCACTGACAACGGGTACCATTACCATTGGCAGCGGCACGCTGAGCCTTAACAATGGCAGCAGCGATACGGCCACCATCTCCAGCGCCTTAGCGGGCAGTGGAACCCTAACCAAAACCGGCGCGGGCACACTGACATTCTCCGGCAGCAACACCTATACCGGAGCCACCACTGTGGCTGCCGGTACGTTAGTCGTCAGTGGCGGCTCCGCCATCGCCAACAATAGCGACGTCACTGTCGCCAGCGGCGCGACCCTGTCGCTCTCGTCAAACGAATCCATTGGCAATCTGTCCGGTGCAGGATCGATTAGCCTGGGCAGTAGCACACTGACCACTTCACTCACTGCCGACACCACCTTCTCTGGTGATATCAGTGGCACCGGTGGGCTCACAGTTCACCAATCGCCAGCGGCCACCTTCGCGCTGACCCTTTCCGGTAGCAATACCTATACAGGTGCGACGACAGCAATTAACTACGGCTGGATCAGGTTGAACGGCGACGCTTCTGTTTCTAGCAGCAGCACTCTGAAAGCCAACGGCAACAGCATAATAACTCTGTTGTCAGATCAAACGGTCGGCAGCTTGTTCAGCAACAATGCCAACGCCAGTATCGATTTGGGCAGTTTCACCCTGACCGCTGGCAGCGACAATAGCAGCACAAATGTCTCTGGGGTCATTTCCGGCAGCGGTGCTTTGATCAAACAAGGCAGCGGCACCATGACCTTGTCTGGCACCAATAGCTATTCCGGGAATACCACAGTATCGGCAGGCACCCTATCGCTCAGCAGCGACAGCAACCTGGGCAGCGGCTCCCTGACTTTGGCCGCTGGCACCACATTGGATATAACGGGCGCTACAACCATTGACAACGCGATGGCACTCAGTGGCGATGCCATCATCAGCACCTCCGCCAACGTCACCTTGTCCGGCGTTATCAGCGGAGCCAATAACCTCAGCAAGTCTGGCGCCTCAACACTGACACTGTCAGGCACCAATAGTTATACAGGCACCACAACCGTGAGTGCCGGCGCATTGAGTGTGGCAAGCGACGGCAATTTGGGCACCGGCTCCCTGTCCCTGGCCGCGGGCACCACCTTGGCAGTAACCGGCGCAACAACCATTGATAACGATGTAGCCCTCAGTGGCGATGCCACCATCAGCACCTCCGCCAACGCCACCTTGTCCGGTGTTATCGGCGGAGCCAATAACCTCAGCAAGTCTGGCGCCTCAACGCTGACGCTGTCAGGCACCAATAGTTATACAGGCACCACAACCGTGAGTGCCGGTGCATTGAGTGTGGCAAGCGACAGCAATCTGGGCGCTGGTTCACTGACCCTGGCAGCGGGCACCACCTTGGCAGTAACCGGCGCAACAACCATTGACAACGATGTAGCACTCAGTGGCGATGCCACCATCAGCACCTCCGCCAACGCCACCTTGTCCGGCGTTATCAGCGGAGCCAATAACCTCAGCAAGTCTGGCGCCTCAACGCTGACGCTTTCCGGCACCAATACCTACTCTGGAACCACCAGTATCAGTGCCGGCACTTTAAGCATATCTAGCGACAGCAACTTGGGCAGCGGCACGGTAACACTGGCTGCTGGCACTACCCTGGCGGTAACCGGCGCCACAACTATCGATAACGCAGTTGCACTCAGCGGTAACGCTACTATCAGCACCTCCGCCAATACCATTATCTCGGGGAATATCACCGGTGCAGGAGGCCTAACCAAGACGGGGGCCGCTACCCTGACCCTGAGTGGTACCGATGACTACACAGGTGCCACCAATATCAACACTGGCGTCTTATTGGTAAGCGGCACCTTAAGCGCCACTTCAGGTGCGACCGTTGCCTCGGGCGCAACGCTGGGCGGAACAGGTTCCCTCAATGGAGTGACCGTGCAAAGCGGCGGCACACTTTCACCGGGCAATAACCCAGGCACCCTGACCATTAACGGCAACCTGACCATGAACTCGGGCAGCACCCTGAGTATTGACATCAATGGTACTACGGCGGGCGTACAGCACGATCAACTCATTGTTAATGGTGCGGTGGATGTCAGCTCAGCCACTACTTCCATAAATCTAGGCTATACACCTACCAACGGCGATACTTACACCGTCATTTCGAACGACGGCAGTGATGCTATTACCGGAATATTCTCTTCCCTCTCCGAGGGCGGCTCCCTTGCGGTCGGCGGGAATAGCTTCACCGCAAGCTATGTGGGTGGCACAGGGAACGACTTCACCTTCACAGCGGCCGATACCACTCCGCCCTCGGTAAGCTCGGTCTCGGTTCCTTCCAATGGAACCTATACCCAAGGCCAAAACCTCGACTTTACGGTTAATTTCGATGAAGCCGTGACGGTGAACACCGGTGGTGGGACGCCTTATATCAACCTAACGCTGGATACCGGGGGAACAGTTGCGGCGGCCTATGTGAGCGGCAGCGGAAGCACAAATCTGGTGTTCAGTTACACCGTGTCAGGCGGCGATGTGGATAGCGATGGGGTAACTGTCGGTTCTGCCATCGTCCTCAATGGCGGAACCCTGCAAGATGCCGCAGCCAATAATGCAAACCTGACATTAAATAGCGTTGGCTCCACCACAGGCGTGTTAGTCGATACGGTTAACGATGCACCTACACTTACAGCGACAGGATCCTCGCCAAGTTACACAGAAAACGGTTCAGCGGTAACGCTATTCTCAGGCACAACTATTAGCACCATAGAGTCAGGGCAAACAATCACGCAACTCTCGTTGACCATCACCAACGTGACCGAGGGCGCCGGCGAAATACTACGAATAGACGGCACCGATATTGCGCTAACCAACGGTAACTCTGAGACTACAGCCGCCAATGGCATGTCCGTTACGGTATCGGTTACCGCCAGTACCGCAACGGTGAGCATTAGCAAGGTCGCAGGCATCAGCAGTGCGGCGGCGCAAACACTGGTGGACGGCCTGAGCTATCGCAATGACAGCGAAGCGCCCACTGCAGCCAACCGCATCGTCACCCTTATAAGTATTCAAGATAGCGGCGGAACGGCTAACAGCGGCGTCGACACCACGCCATTGTCAACCTCATCCACCGTCAATGTTATTGCCGTCAATGACACCCCCGTGGCCACCAGCAGCGGCGG
>NZ_JARRAB010000002.1 GCF_030376615.1 Pseudomonas sp. sp1636 | reverse complement strand
TGATTTCTTATAAGAAGTGCTTCCACTGCCGACAAAACAGCTTAAAGCGCCATTGACGGTGCTTATAGCTGCGCCGAAAACGCTCACGGCGACTACCGCAACTCTTTGACAGCTCAGCATAAGCACATGTTTTAAATAGACTTTATATGAATCGAGACAAGCAATTCTTACCTTGGAAGCGACGCGACCCATTTACCAGCAGTCACAGGGCACCTCAACGATACAAACAAAACAATATTTGCTTTTTTTGTATACAACAGCATAATCGCGTCAGTGTAGCTTCCTGACCTTTCGGTCAATAACCAAGCCAGTGAGCACACCTAACGCGCCACCTACCTCAGAGAATCGAACCGTGCGCAGCATAGATTCTGGGTGGTACACAACAAGAGAGATGAGGAGTACCCACTGTGGAAAGCGCTAAACAAGAACAACATGCGACTCACGCCCTAGGGCTGGCGAAGACCGGCTTGCTCGACCGCTTCTTCAAGCTGACCGAACATCGCACCAACATCAAAACCGAACTGCTGGCGGGCCTGACGACCTTTGTCACCATGGCCTACATCATCTTCGTCAACCCCAGCATCATGGCCAGCGCCGGAGTCGATCATGGCGCCGCCTTCGTCGCCACCTGTATCGGTGCGGCACTGGGCTGCTTCCTCATGGGCCTGTACGCCAACTGGCCGGTCGGCCTGGCGCCCGGCATGGGTCTGAATGCCTTCTTCACCTATACCGTGGTCGGCGAGATGGGCTATAGCTGGCAGATTGCACTGGGCGCGGTGTTCCTCTCCGGCATCCTGTTCATGATCATGAGCCTGTCGAGGATTCGCGAGTGGTTGCTTAACAGCATCCCCATGAGCCTGCGCTTCGCCATGGGCGCCGGGGTCGGTTTGTTCCTCGGCCTGATCGGCCTGAAAACCGCCGGCATCGTCGTCGACAGCCCGGCCACCCTGCTGACCATGGGCTCATTCGGCGAGCCCACCGCACTGCTGGCCGCGGTGTGCTTTCTGCTGATCGCCGTACTCAGTCACCGCAACCTGTTCGGCGCCATCCTGTTCAGCATGCTCGGGGTCACTGCAGTGGGCTGGGCCATGGGGCTGGTCGAGTACAACGGCCTGGTGTCGATGCCGCCAAGCCTGGCGCCAACCTTCCTGGCCATGGATATCGCCGGCGCTCTGAACCTGAGCATGGTCAGCGTCATCTTGTCGTTCCTCTTCGTCAACATGTTCGACACCGCCGGCACCCTGATGGGCGTGGCGCACCGCGCCAACCTGATCGACGACGATGGCAAGATCAAAGACCTGTCGAGAGCCCTGAAGGCCGACAGCACCTCCAGCGTGATCGGCGCCATGGTCGGCTGCCCGCCGGTGACCAGCTATGTGGAGAGCGCCTCGGGCGTGGCCGCTGGCGGCCGTACCGGCCTGACCGCCGTCACCGTCGGCGTGCTGTTCCTCACCGCGATGTTCTTCGCCCCGCTGGCCGGGATGATTCCGGCTTATGCCACCGCTGGCGCGCTGATCTATGTGGCGATGCTGATGATGAGCGGCATGGCGCATATCGACTGGGAGGATCTCACCGACACCATCCCGGCGATCGTTACCGTGGTGATGATGCCGCTGACCTTCTCCATCGCCAACGGCATTGCCCTGGGCTTCCTGACCTACGCCACGCTGAAGCTGCTGACGGGTCAACGCGACAAGGTTTCCATCAGCCTGTATGTGTTGTGCCTCATATTTATCGCCAAGTTCGCCTTCCTGTAACGGCCACAACTACGCTTGCCCATGCCGCGTTGAAACCAGGCCTGGCCAGCGCTCGCTACGTTGCCAAAGCACGGTTAGGCTGATTTGGGCAATACCAAGCCTCAGCGTTTCGACGCTGGGGCTTTTCCGTATGAAGGAGTGCATGCAATGAGTCTGGAAACCTGGCTGCTGTTCAGCAGCGCCGCACTGATCGTGATCCTGATCCCCGGGCCGCTGTCGCTGTTGATGGTCAGCAACAGCCTCAACTACGGCCTGCGCCGCTCGCTACCGGGGTTTCTCGGCGGGGTATCGGCCTCGATCGGCCTGCTCAGCGCCTCGGCCCTCGGCCTGGGCGCCCTGCTGCTGGCCTCGGAGCAACTGTTTAGCCTACTGAAAATCGTCGGCGCGCTCTACCTGTTCTACCTCGCCTGGCAGAGCTGGCAGGCCTCGCGCCAGGCCGCCAGGCCGGTCAGCGCCGAGGAGCAGCCGATCAATCCGGGGTTCCCCGCGATGTTCTGGAAGGCCTTCGGCCTGGGCGCGAGCAACCCCAAGGACATTCTGTTCTTTGCCGCCTTCCTGCCGCAGTTCATCAGTGCCGAGCGAGCGCTGCTGGGCCAACTGCTGGTGATGGTCGCCAGCTGGGCAGTGCTCGACCTGAGCTGCAAGCTGTTCTACGGCCTCAGCGCCCGTGGCGCGGCGCGCTACCTGCGCTCGGGCAAGGGCCAGGTGTGGTTCAACCGGGTTAGCGCAGCCCTGTTTGGCGGTGCCGGTGCGGCCTCGTTACTCAGCCGCTGAGGGCCACACGCAGCCGCCGCGCCCTCAGCCGTTCAAGCGCTGGCGAAACAACGCCTGATGTTCGCGGCACTGCTGGGCCGCCAGCAGGAACACGCCGTGGCCGCCACGCTCGAACTCGAGCCAGGTGAAGTCCACTTCCGGATACAAGGCGGCGACATGCACCTGGCTGTTGCCGACCTCGACGATTAGCAAACCCTTTTCATGCAGATGGTCGGCGGCTTCGGCCAGCATGCGCCGCACCAGATCCAGGCCATCTTCGCCACACGCCAGGCCCAGCGCCGGTTCATGCCGGTATTCGGCCGGCATGTCGGCGAAATCCTCGGCATCGACGTAGGGCGGGTTGGACACGATCAAATCGAAGCGCTGCCCCGGCAATCCGGCAAAGCCATCGCCCTGCACGGTGTAGACGCGTTCATCCAGCTGGTGCCGCTCGATGTTCTGGTTGGCCACCTCCAGCGCCTCATACGACAGATCCGCCAACACCACCTCGGCCTCGGGAAACTCGTAAGCACAGGCGATACCGATGCAACCGGAGCCGCTGCACAAGTCGAGAATTCGCGCCGGTTCCATCGGCAGCCAGGGGCGGAAATGCCGTTCGATCAATTCGGCAATCGGTGAGCGAGGAATCAGCACGCGCTCATCGACCACGAATGGCAGGCCACAGAACCAGGCCTCGCCCAACAGGTAGGCGGTCGGCACCCGCTCCTCGATGCGCCGCTTGAGCAAGGCTTGCAGGTGCGCGTGTTCCTCATCCTCCAGGCGGCAATCGAGGTAGCCGTCGGCGATCTGCCAGGGCAGATGCACGGCCCCCAGCACCAGCTGGCGCGCCTCGTCCCAAGCATTGTCGCTGCCATGGCCGAAAAACAGCTGTTCACGGTTGAAACAGCTGACGGCCCAGCGGATGTAATCACGCAGGGTACGTAAACGAGTAGGCGCTGCAGTCACGAGAATCTCTCCGGGCAAAAGTTGGCGCAGTTTAGCCGAAGCGTCCGAGCATGACGTATGGCCGCAAATAAATACCGCGCGGCCCATGCGACCCCGTGTCGCAGCGCCAGGCGCTCCGATATAATTCGTAACGATTTCTTAACCCTTCCCAATCCCTTCCTTCCGAGATCCGCCCCAAATGACCATAGAACCCTTCTCGCTCACGGGCTTGCTCGTGCTGGCGATATTCCTGCTGGGCATGACGCTTATCGTTTTTGAAGCACAACTGGAGATGGATAAATTCAAGCCGGCCATGTTCATGATGTCCGGTTTGATCGTCATCGGCGCCCACTACGCCATCAACGACCCCAACGGCTTCCAGTACTTCCTCCACGCCCAAAGCGAGACCAAGGAAGAACTGTTCGGCCTGATCGCCTTCATGGCGTTCATGTGGATGGTGGTGGAATTGCTCAACGAGCGGAACGTGTTCACCGCGCTCAATGGCTACCTGATGCGCAAGGGCCTCGGCGCCAAAGGCATGTTCTGGGCCACCGGCGCCCTGTCGGCGCTGCTCTCGCCATTCCTCAACAACATCACCACCGCGATGATTTTCGGCAACACCGTGAAAAACATCTCGGCCCACCAGCGTTACACCCACATTGCACTGTGCAATGTCGTGGTGGCTTCCAATTCCGGGGTGTGGTTTCTAGGCACCTCGACCAGCCTGATGGTGGTGCTGGCCGGCAAAATCAGCATCGCCGGGCTGCTGCTATTGATTCCCTCGGCACTGATTGGCTGGCTGCTGTTCGCCGCCACCCTGCACCTGTTCTACCTGCGCCAACTCGATGGCGAACGCCTGATCCATATGGCGGATCAAGCGGAAACCGCACTCAAGCCCGGCGGCGCCGGCCTGGCCATCGTCGGCTTCTTCGCCGTAGTGGGGGCGGTGCTGTGCAATATCCTGCTGAAAGTCAGCATCGAGTTTGCCATCGGCATCGGCCTGGGTTTCGTCGCCCTGTACGCCTGGCTGCTGATGCGCCGCGGCATCGAACTGCCCTGGCAGGATCAACTGCAGAAGGTCGAATGGAACGCCCTGCTGTTCTTTATCGGCATCATCACCTCGGTTGCCTGCCTCAACCATGTCGGCTGGCTGACCTATATCTCGCAACTGTTCGAGGTGATGAGCCCGAGCGGAGTTAACGTGATTCTTGGCATCATTTCCGGGGTCATGGATAACGTGCCGGTCGAAGCCGCCGCCCTGATGTCCAACCCGCAGCTGGGCCTCGATCAGTGGGCACTGAACGCCTTGATGGTCGGGGTGGGCGGCTCGCTGACCGTGGTCGGCTCGGCCGCCGGGGTCATGGCCATGTCGCTGGACAAGAGCTACAGCTTTGGCGTGCACCTGCGGTTCCTGCCGGCCATTCTGGTCAACTTCTTCGGCTCACTGGGCGTCTGGTACCTGCAATTCCAGGTATTGGGCCTCTATTGACCGCGCGGCGCCCGGCGTCTGCCGGGCGCTCCCCCACGCGGCTACTGCCGCGGTGCGTGCAAGGGCGGCTGATTCGGCTCGTGCCTGAGCTCGCAAAACACCGTCCTGGCCACCGCCAGGACGAACAGCCGCCAGAAATGCGCGGCAGCCAGCACACGTTCATAAGCGACTGCCTTTGTGCAAGGCGACGCGCCGAAGAGGTTCACAGCAGCGCCGCACAAGCGGACAATGAGCGATGTCGTCCGCGTCAGCGAGGAGTTCTGTCATGTCTTATCCACAAACCCTATTCCAGCTCACCGGGCGCAGCCATGCACCGGCCACCCTGGGCAATGCAACCCTGCTGATCATCGATGTCCAGGAGGAATACCGCAGCGGCGTGCTGCAACTGCCGGGACTGGACGCGGCACTCGCGGAGATCACCAAACTACTGAGCGCCGCGCGCAACACCGGCGCCGCTATCGTTCACATCAAACATCTGGGCATCCCCGGCGGCCTGCTCGACCCCCGCGGCCCACGCGGTCAACATCTGCCGGAGGTAGCGCCGCTGCCCGGCGAAATCGTGGTGGAAAAACGCCTGCCCAATGCCTTCTCCGGCACCGATCTGCATGACCAGTTGCAAGCGCTTGGCCATCTGGACCTGATCGTCTGCGGCTTCATGACCCACTCGAGCATCAGCACCACGGTGCGCGCCACCAAGGACTATGGCTACCGCTGCACGGTAGTCGATGCGGCCTGCGCCACCCGCGACCTGCCGACCCCGGACGGCAAGATCATCAGCGCCGCCGACATGCATCGCGCGGAGATCATTGCCCTGGCGGACAACTTCGCCACAGTGGTGGCGCAAGCCAGCGCCCTGATCTGAAGCTCTGCTTTGAGCCGGACGGTGAGCGACCCGCGAGCAGGTCGCATTACCCCGCACGCCAGGCGCCTGCCGGGAACCACCACAGCGTCTGCCGGTCATACCGCCGATACCCACTGAGGAAGTCGGAATGAAGTTATCCGATGGTTTCGATGCTCGCCGCCTGCGCCCACGCGGGCCAGGCAACTGGCGCATGCGCTTCGCGGCCATACTGGCAGCGCTGTTTGCCGCCGCTGGCGTGCTCCTGGCGATGGCCGGAGCAGCCAGTTTGCTCGGCCGCGCACCGACACTTGGCGCCCTCAACGATTCGACCGGCGCGGCCGCCGTACTGCTGGTACTCGGCCTGCTGCTGCTGTGGAGCGGCATCGGGGCATGGCGCATGTGCCGGCGCCGCCTGCGTCGCCCCAGCGAGCTGAGCATGGCCCCGCACCTGATGAAGAAACGCGACTGAGCCTTCTCCTCGATCAGGCAGCACGAAAACCTCAGCGCAACGCCAGCAGCGGCCGCCAGGGGTCGCAGTAGCCGAGAGTTTTTTCACAAGCTCTCAGCCTTGGTTACACTAGCGGCCTTCGCGGAGGCCCAGATGCAAGACGACAGCAGAGAAGATAACGACAGCGCCCTGTTCAAAGCCGAGTTGCGTGGCGTCAAGCCGATCAAGCACGACCGCGCCGATACCGGCAAAGCCAAGCCCGACCGCAAACAGTTGGCCAGCCTGCGCCAGGCGGCAAGCGTGCGCGTGGATGCGCTCAAAGTCGACGGGCTGTCCGATCAGTTCGTCATCGACGTAGGCGCCGAAGACCCGCTCTACTGGGCCGCCAACGGCGTGCAGGAAGGCCAGATGCGCAAGCTCAAACTCGGCCAGATCGGCTTCGATGGCAGCCTCGACCTGCACGGCATGACGGTGGAGAAAGCCCGCGACACCCTGTGGGAGTTCCTCGCCGAAGCCAACAAACTGGAAGTACGCTGCGTGCGCATCACCCACGGCAAGGCGGTACGCATGGATGGGCGTAAACCTATGATCAAAAGCCACGTCAACACCTGGCTGCGCCAGCACCCGCAGGTGCTCGGCTTCAGCTCCTGCGTGGCCAAGCATGGCGGCACCGGTGCGGTTTATGTGATGCTCAAGCGCACCATGATGGATGGCCGCGACGAGTGGTAGCAGACGCCTGGTTGCCAGCCTGAAACTCTCCCCCTACCCTGCGCGCTAGCGTATTAGCCCCGAATGCCACAGGAAGATCCATGTCCCTGGAACAAAATTACACCGCGATTCTTGGCCAACTAGGCGAGGACGCGTCCCGCGAAGGCCTGCTCGACACCCCCAAGCGTGCGGCCAAAGCCATGCAGTATCTCTGCCGCGGTTATCAGCAGACCCTGGAAGAAGTCACCAACGACGCGCTGTTCAGCTCCGACAACAGCGAAATGGTGCTGGTCAAGCACATCGAGCTGTATTCGCTGTGCGAGCACCACCTGCTGCCGTTCATCGGCAAGGCCCACGTCGCTTATATCCCCAACGGCAAGGTGCTCGGCCTGTCCAAGGTCGCGCGGATCGTCGACATGTACGCCCGCCGCCTGCAGATCCAGGAGAACCTCAGCCGGCAGATCGCCGAAGCCATCCAGCAAGTCACCGGCGCCCTTGGCGTGGCCGTGGTGATCGAAGCCCAGCACATGTGCATGATGATGCGCGGCGTGGAAAAGCAGAACTCCTCGATGGTCACCTCGGTGATGCTCGGCGAATTCCGCGACAACGCCGCCACCCGCAGCGAATTTCTCAGCCTGATCAAGAACTGACCGACACCACTCCATGAGAAGCCTGACGGGCAGCACTCATTCCGTCGGGCGCGTGCCTGTGCCCCTGCAGGTATAACTCGGTATAACCGTGCATGGCGAACACCTCGCTGCGCAGCAACGCCAGCAACCGCGGGCTGGCCAGGTGGTTGCGCATACCGGCCAGACCGATCCGTGCGGGGATCCCGCAATGCCGCGCACGGGCCGCCAACAGCGCGGCTTTCGGTACGCAGTAGCTCTCGCCGCTGAGTAGCGCATGGCTGCCTTTCAGGGTTAGCGGGTCGCGACTGCCGCCGCGCGACGTTTCAGCGAACTCAATCAGCGCCGGGTGGTCACTGTCGCTGCAGCGGCCGGGTTGCAAATATTCTTATCGCTATTTCTCCTAACGGAAACCCAGCCTAACGACGCCGCTCGAGCGCATGTCGCGACAATCCGGCCAAGCTTGCCGCCCTTGTCGCCATTTTTGTGTGGATGGCGGCTAAACTCAGCAGCAGTTCTTTCCCACTCGTCGTCATGGAGGATTTGGCATGCTCGCTATCTGGTTGCTCGTTCTGGCCGCTGGCACGGCCTACTTGGCCCATCGCCGCAGCGCAGCGCTGCCCGCTCTCGGCATGATTGCCGGGTACCTGGTTCTCATGGGCCTATTCAGTCACGCCCCGACCTGGCTTTTGAGCGTTTTCTGGCTGTTGCTCCTGATGGTGGCGCTACCGCTGGCGCTGCCGGAGCAACGGCGAAAGCTGTTCAGCGCCCCCATGTTTGCTTGGTTTCAGCGGGTACTGCCGCCCATGTCGGCCACCGAGCGCGATGCCATCGAAGCCGGCAGCGTCTGGTGGGACGGCGAACTGTTCAGCGGCCGCCCGGACTGGGACAAACTGCTGGCCTACCCCAAGGCGCAATTGAGCGAGGAGGAGCAAGCCTTTCTCGACGGCCCCACCGAAGAACTCTGCGCCATGGTCAGCGACTGGCAGATCGGCCAGCAGATGGACTTACCCGCCAAGGCCTGGGAGCACATCAAGCAGCACGGCTTCTTCGCCCTGATCATCCCCAAGGAATACGGCGGCAAAGGCTTTTCCGCCTATGCCCACTCCCAGGTGGCGATGAAACTGGCCACCCGTAGCGGCGACCTGGCCTCCACCGTGATGGTGCCCAACTCCCTCGGCCCGGCAGAATTGCTGCTGCACTACGGCACCGACGAGCAACGCCAGCACTACCTGCCGCGCCTGGCCCGCGGCGATGACATCCCCTGCTTCGCCCTCACCGGCCCGCTGGCCGGCTCCGATGCCGGAGCCATGCCCGACACCGGGATCGTCTGCAAAGGCCAGTGGCAAGGCGAGGAAGTGCTCGGCCTGCGCCTGACCTGGGAAAAACGCTACATCACCCTCGGCCCGGTCGCGACCCTGCTCGGCCTGGCCTTCAAAGCCTACGACCCCGATCACTTGCTCGGCGAGCAAGAAGACCTCGGCATCAGCCTGGCCCTGGTGCCCACCGACACCCCCGGCGTAGAAATCGGCCGCCGCCACCTGCCTCTCGGCGCCGCCTTCATGAATGGCCCCAATGCGGGGAAGGACGTGTTCATTCCCCTGGACTACCTGATCGGCGGCCAGGACATGCTCGGCAAAGGCTGGATGATGCTGATGAACTGCCTATCGGTCGGCCGTTCCATCTCCCTCCCGGCGGTGGGTACCGGAGCGGCCAAGTTCACCAGCCTGGTCACCGGCCAGTACAGCCAGATACGCGAACAGTTCAACGTACCGCTGGCGGCCTTCGAGGGCATCCAGGAGGCCCTGGCGCGCATCGGCGGCAACGCCTGGCTGATGGACAGCGCGCGTATCCTCACCGCCAACGCGGTGGATCTGGGCGAAAAACCCTCGGTGCTCTCGGCAATCCTCAAGTACCACCTGACCGAGCGCGGCCGCGAGTGCATCAGCCACGCCATGGACGTGCATGGCGGCAAGGGCATCATCATGGGCCCCAACAACTACCTGGCGCGCTCCTGGCAAGGCGCACCGATCTTCATCACCGTGGAAGGCGCCAACATCCTCTCGCGCAACCTGATGATCTTCGGCCAGGGCGCCATTCGCTGCCACCCCTACGTACTCAAGGAGATGGCCCTGGCCGGCCGTGAAGACCAAAAACAGGCACTGCTCGAGTTCGACCAACTGTTGCTGCAACACATCGGCTTCGCCGTGGGCAACGCCGCCAGCAGCCTGCTGCTCAGCCTCGGTCTGGGCGGGTTCGGCGAAGTGCCAGGCGACAACCTCAGCCGTCCCTACTTCCGTGCGCTGAATCGCCTGGCGGCCGCCTTCGCCCTGCTTGCCGACCTGAGCATGATGCTGCTGGGCGGCGAACTGAAACGCCGCGAGCGGCTATCCGCACGTCTGGGCGACGTGCTCAGCCATCTGTACCTGGCCTCGGCGGCGCTCAAGCGCTACCACGACCTGGATTACCCGGCGCATTCACGCCCGCTGCTGGGCTGGGCCATGGAGGAAAGCCTGGGCCACGCCGAGCAGGCGCTGGATGAACTGCTCAGCAACTTCCCGAACAAACTGCTCGGTTGCGCCTTGCGCGTACTGGTCTTCCCCTTCGGCCGCCGCCACAAAGGCCCAAGCGACGCACAGGATGCCCAGGTCGCCGAGATCATCGGCCGCAACAGCGGCGATCCGGCCCTGGAAGAGCTGCTCGCCGGTTGCTACCGGCCACAGGCGGAGAACGACCCGGTGACCGCCCTGCAGCAGGCGATGGATCTGCTGCAAAGCGTGCAACCCCTGCAGAAAAAACTGCACCAGGCAGTCAAGAACGGCCAACTGCAGGAGACGCCAGGACAGAGCCTGATCGACGCCGCAGCCAGCGCCGGCATCCTCACCACAGAAGAAGCACAGAGCCTGCACCAGGCCGAAGCGGCGCGCCGCGTGGTGATCGACGTCGACGACTTCGCCAAGGAGGAGCTGAAACTCGGCCGCGGCAAGGTGCGCTAGAGTCACTGACTTAGCGCCATGCTTCCGCCGGCGGTGCCGTGCGCAGCAATGGTGGCGGTGGCGCACGGTGCGCCCCTCCCCCGGCCAAGCGCAGTAGTTGTTCGCGGCCAGGGACAGTGGGCACGCCGGGCCTTATACTGGCGCGCCCGTTTTACCTACAGGACTTTTCTCATGGCCAACGCCCACCTCGACCACCACCTCGCCCTGCTCGCCCATCTGCGCAGCATTCTGGTTGCCCTGGGCGAAGCCGAGCAGATTCTCGACGACAGCCACGCCATGTACCTGGAACGCTATGACGAATTGCTCGCCGATCTGCCGAACGATCCGGAAGCCAGCCTCTACCTCGGCCAGGATCTGATCAGCCAGATCTTCCAGCGCTACCCGCAAATCGCTCATCTGGTGCCGCGCGACCTGTTGTGGTTCTTCGGTGGCGACTGCTTGCACTTCATGCCCGACGAAGAAATCGAGATGTACCAGACCCTGGAAGAGCACCGCTTCAAAGCCCTGGAAAACGACGAACCCTTCGACTGGCATCAGGAAAAACAATTGCTGGCCATGCCGACTCAAGCCAGCAAGCACTAAACCCGAACGGCGAACGACAAAAGCCCGTACATCATCAGCGGCGGGCGTTCTTCGGCCATGTAGCAGTTATGCATTGAACCCGAGCGCCGCCTGTAGCGGCTTCAACCGCGAATCGTGCGGGTGATCACATCCGCCGGTGTCTCGCGGACGATGCGCAGGCCGCTGCGATCGAGGGCGATGCACCAGGCCAGGCCCAGGTCGCTGGCGTCCAGGCGCCTCCAACGGCCCTGCAGCAGGTCGAAGTCGCCATCGGCCAGCGGTTCGCCCACGCGCAGGGCCAGGCGGGTCAGTTTCAGCATAAGCCAGCCTCCTCGGCGCCGAGCATGCCGGGACGGCCATACCAGTAGCCGTTGCAGCCTTCCACCGCCAGCGGCGGCAGCGCGCCCTGGCGCACCGCGTGGTAGGCCTGGATCACCTCGGCCATGCCTTCGGCACGCGGACTGAGGCGCAACAGGTCGGCGCCGACGTTCTGCAGTTGCGGATAATCGGCCAGCAGGTTGTTGACCTTGGCCGACATGGTCTGGATGCCGTTGATGGTAAACAGCGCCTCGCCTTCCTGGCTGAGCAGCGGAATGCCTTCGGGATAATTCTGACAGCAGAGCTGGCAGTCATCCTTGGGCCGGTTCTCCGCGCGGGCGGTAAAGCAGCGCGCCGAATAGGCCAGAGGCAGGTGGCCGTAGGCGAACAGCTCGACCTGCGGCCGGCTTAGGCCGAGACTGTCAAGCTGCTCCAGGCTGTCCTGGATCAGCGCACCGGAGCACTCCACCGGCGGCACCCAGCGCTGCATGCCGCAGTCGATCAGCTCCGCCAGGGCATGGCCGTTGTAAACGTTCAGCGCCGGCCCGGCGACGAAGGGCAGCTTGCGCTCGCTGAGGAACTGCACCGCGCCCATGTCGTTGGCTTCCACCAGCAATTCGCCGTTGTCGCACAGGCGCTTGAGACTGGACAGCTCGGAGGCCGCCTCGACCAGCGTCAGGCCGGAGATCACCAGTTCGGCCGTGCTGCCGCCGCGCAGGTCGCGGGCCAGCCCCAGCCACTCGCCGAGACCGAAGGCGCGACGCTTGGAGCACACGGTTTCGCCGAGGTAGATGACATCCAGCGGCTGCTCGAGCATCTCGGCGTAAAAGTTCAGCAGCTTTTCCCGTGTCCAGTAGAACAGTACCGGGCCTAAACTGAGTTTCATCGATGACTCCTCACTGCCAAGAACGGTGGTAGGCGCCCAGGGTGGTCTGGCTACCCTCGGACAACGTCGACAACGCGCTGCGCCACTGCGGCTGCACACTGAAGCTCTGCGGCGCACGCGCATAGGCATCCAGCGCGGCGCGCCAAACCCGGGTGACCTGCTCGGCGTAGGCCGGGCTGCGTTGGCGGCCTTCGATCTTCACCGCCTCGATGCCTATGGCGGCCAGTTGCGGAATCAGGTCGAGGGTATTGAGGCTAGTCGGCTCCTCCAGGGCATGGAAGCGCTGGCCATTGACCAGGAAGCGGCCCTTGCACAGGGTCGGGTAGCCGGCCGGCTCGTCCTTGGCATAGCGGTCGATCAGCACGCCATTGAGCCGCGAGCTGAGGCCTTCGGCATCTTCCTGCCAGCGCACCGCCTTGGCCGGCGAGCACACGCCGCACAGGTTGGGCGACTCGCCCGTCAGGTAGGACGACAGGTGGCAGCGTCCCTCGGCCATGATGCACAGGCTGCCGAAGGCAAAAACTTCCAGCGCCACCTTGCTCTTCTCCGCCACCTGGCGCACCTGGGCCAGCGACAGCACGCGGGGCAGCACGGCGCGGCGGATGTTGTAGCGCTGCTGGTAGAAGCTCAGGGCAGCGGCGTTGGTCGCCGAGCCCTGCACCGAGAGGTGCAGGTTGAGATCCGGATGGCGCTTGCTGGCATAGGCCAGCACGCCGGGGTCGGCTGCGAGCAGCGCATTCACGCCCAGCTCGGCGGCGTGATCCACCGCGCGCTGCCAGCGCTGCCAACCGCCCGGCTTGGCGTAAGTATTGACCGCCACAAAGAGTTGGCGGCCTTCCTTGCGGATCAGCTCCAGGCCGGTTTGCAGCTGCTTCTCATCCAGATTGAGGCCAGCGAAGTGGCGTGCGTTGGTGTCATCGCGAAAACCAACATAGATGGCATCGGCGCCTTGGCGGACGGCGGCCTTGAGGGCAGGCAGGCTGCCGGCTGGGCAAACAAGTTGCATGGGTTCCCCTCCGGGACGAAACACCCTTGGGGCAATGGAATCTGCCCCGAAGCTTAGTGAGGTTGTAAGAACACCCCAAAAACACCCGTTCCCTCAGCACCCGCTGCACTTTTTCGAAGTGGCCGGGCATCTGTTGAGGTGTGGTTATTTCGGGGGGTTAAAGTTGTGTTGGCCGCCCTATAGCGCATATAGGGCTGTGGAAGGCTCAGTGCCCTGCTTGTGCGCTCTGTGCATCGCCGGGCATCTGCCCGCGTATGCCGCCATGCTGCATGCTCGCCGCTTTCTGCAGCAACGCCTGATCGAGGTCGTCGAAACGCAGCACACGGCCGCCATGCTCCTCGGCAAAGCGCTGAGCCGTCTGCTCGTTGGCGAAGGGTGCCAGGGGGGCACCCATGGCAACCTTGAGTGACGTACCGACCACGTAGTAGGCGCTGGTTGCATCGATCAGGTGGCTGTCGTCCGGGTGCTCCCAGACGTTGCGGCCCATGTCGTGTACGTAGAGCTTGGCGTCGAGCAGGCGGTTCTCCGGCTGCAGCCACCAACCGAGCATTTCGGCGGTGGAGCAGAACTTCTTCACCCCACCCTTCTCCACCGCCTGCCCCTTGGGGCCGGGGAAGTCCGCGAGGATCATGCCGCAGACGTGACATTCGTCGCTGTCGTGGAAAGCCACCGGGTCGAGCGATTGTTTAACCTCCTCGCTTTCGCCACAGCCGGCCAGACCAAGAACCAGCAGCAGGGCGAAGACGCTGCTGGCACCAATGCGATACAAAGCGTTCATAGCGTGATTTCCTTATATTTCGTGAAAGTCAGGTCAGACGACGACGGAAGACGCCATAGGCCAGCAGCAGCGATACTCCGACCCAAGCCAGCAGGCACAGCCAGAGCACCGCGCCAGGCACCGGCAGCTCGCTGCCCAGCGACAGCACGCTCATGGCGCTGCCGCCCTCGAAGCCGGACAGATTGATCAGCCGGAAGATGTCGGTGGGGTTGAGCAGGAGCAGCCAGGGCAGCAGCTCGGGGCTGAACTTGCCCTCGCTAAGCACCAGCAGAGCCAGCAGCAGCAAATCGAACACCAGCACGAAGAAGAACCAGATGCCCAGCGCCAGGCCGGCGGCACTGGACTTCTCGTTGACCTTGCCGCTGAGCACGTAGGCAAACGCCAGGAACACCCAGCCCAGCAGCGTCGAGGAAATCATGAAGCGAGCGAAGGCCCAGAGCAGCAGACCCAGTTCGATGTCATCGACCAGCACGGCGATGGCCAGTGCGGCGCCGCCGAAACCGATCAGCACGGCGAGGGCGAGAATCAGCCCATGCCCGAGGAACTTGCCGAGCAGAATCTCGCCACGCCCCAGCGGGTAGGTCAGCAGCAACATCAGGGTGCCGCCCTCGTCCTCGCCGACGATGGCGTCATAGGCCAGCAGCAGCGCGATCAACGGCATCAGAAAGGTAGCCAGGCTCGCCAGGCTGGCAATGGTCGCCGGGGTCGAGGTAAACCCCACCTGCCCCGAAGCGGCCGCGCCGAGCCAGGCGATGCCCACCGCCAGCATCGCGAACAATAAGCTGATGGCCAGCAACCAACGGTTGCGCAGGCCGTCGCTGAGTTCCTTGCGGGCGATATTCCAAACCTGATTCATACTCGACCCTCCGCCGCCGGAACATCGCCGGCGCGTTCCATGTAGTAGCGATACAGGTCTTCCAGCGAAGGCTGGTGGATTTCCACGTCGTCCGGCTCGCTTTCCCCCAGCAGTTCACGCAACAGCGGCAGCTTGTGGCCGTTGATGGCGACCACCTCGACAGCATCCTCACCGTACCGCCTCGCCGAGTGACCCGCCGTGTTCCAGCGCTCCAGCCAGGATTCGCTCTGGCTGACGCCGTTGGCACGGATGCGCACCGGCAAACCGGCCTCACTGCGCAGCTGCTCGATGCTGCCGATGGCCTGCAGGCGGCCCTTGGCGAGAATCGCCGCGCGGTTGATGTGCGCCTCCACGCCGGGCAGCACGTGGGAGCAGAGAATGACGCTGGTGCCGCTCTGGCGCAGGCGATCGATCAGCAGGTACAGATCCTGGGTGGCGATGGGGTCGAGGCCGACCGTCGGCTCGTCGAGCAGCAACAGGCGCGGCTCGCCGAGCACCGCCTGGGCCAGGCCGAGGCGCTGACGCATGCCCTTGGAATAGGTTTTGACCCGGCGATCCACGGCGTGACCAAGACCGACCTGCTCGAGCAGGTCGTCGACCTGACTCGGCGGCGTGCTTTTCAGGCGAGCGAAGTGCCGCAACGTCTCGCGACCGCTGAGCTGCGAATAGAACGTCACATTCTCCGGCAGATAGCCCAACTGGCGGCGGACATCGCTGGCCCGTGGGTCGCGCCCGAGCACCTGAACCCGCCCCTCGCTGGCTTGCAGCAGGCCAAGGATCAGTTTCATGGTCGTGGTCTTGCCGGCGCCGTTGTGGCCGAACAGGCCCAGCACCTCCCCTTCGCCCAGGTTCAAGTTCAAATCATGCAACACGGTCATGTTGCCGTAACTATGGCTTACGCCCTGGATCGCTACGGCACTCATGAGCTGAGCTCCTGCGTTATGTTCACCCGCGGCCCTGCTTCCAGCACCTCGGTAGGCAGCTTCATCAACGGGTGGCTGTCCTGTACCCCCGGCGACTTGATCACCGGGAACGCACGCTGCACCCAACGCAGCACCTCGATGCTCGGGCTGTTCAGCAGCAGGCGCACCTGCGGGTACAGCCACAGGAGGCGGTCGATATTGTCGTTGGGCTCGTAGGCGATATCGCCCAAGCCGTCGTCGTCGCGATCCCAGCCCAGGTAGTCGCTCCAGTAGTTGCCGCGCCCATCGACCGACCACTCCTGCGTACGAGTGGCCACGTACTTGACCTGCTGCTGGTTGCCGACAAAGGCGTTACCCGAGATACGGTTGTCTTCCGAACCGGCGGTCAGATGGATACCCAAAGTGCTGTTCTGGAAATGATTGTTTTCAATCGCGTTGAATAGCGAGTTGTAGATAAATAATGCCTTGCCTTGGTTGCCCCTGATTTCCCCTCCGGCATCGGTAGTCGCCGCCCTGATATCGGTGACCAGGTTATTCTCCAGAGTCGAATAGGTGATGTTGTTCATCAGAATCCCGTAACCCTGATCCTCGCGGGATCGGTTGCCGACAACCGTCAGCATGCGGCTCTGCATGAGTGCATAGCCGGTGCGGGTGCGGTAGGTACGATTGTTTAACAACTGATTGTTTTGCGAGTACATGTAATGCACGCCATAACGCAGGTCGTGCAGGGTGTTATTTTCCAAAACATTGCGATTGGAGTTGTCTATGTAAATGCCATCCCGGGTATGACTGACTTCGTTCCCCGAGACGAGCGCGCCGGTGGCCTGGAACAAGTGAATCCCGTTACCACGATCCTGCGAGCGCACGCTGTCATCGCCTCGAATCCGGTTGTCCAGAATGCGCACATTACTGGCTGCATCGGAAAATATGCCGAACCCGGCACTGTCAATGCGGTTGCCTCGGACAAGCGTTCCGTCAGCATCGGGTCGGATGAAGATCCCGGCATCCATCTCGGTAAGGTTGCGACCTGTATTGCGGATCGAGCAGCCTTCCAGCGTGACGCCAGCCGCGGCGATTTCCAGCGCGTTGCCTTGGCCCTGCGCATCGAAAACGGCTCCGGCTGCGCAACGTAAATGCATCGGCCGGGCGATGATGAATTGACCGGAATACTCCCCGGCCGGAAGCAACCATTGGTTGTTGCTAGCGGGCTCCAAAGGCAATTCTGTAATGGCTTGCGGCTGCGCCGTGGCGCAACTGGAAAGAATGAGTAATAACCCGGTTGCCTGGTGACAATAGGGTCTGACTGTCGAAAGTTTCATTAACGCCTCATTATGGTCCAGACAATTTGTTTCACTGGAACATCTCCCCGGAAACGCCGGGGAGTGCAGGGTTGAAGCACATCGTCCATTGCAGTGCGGCGCGATTACGCCGGCTCGACAATCATCCGCCCGTTCATTTCCATGTGCAGCGCATGGCAGAAGAAGTTGCAGTAGTACCAGAACACACCTACCCCTTCCGGCTTGAAGGTGATGGAGGACGTCTGTTGCGGACCGATTGCCATGGTTACGCCTTGGTTGACGATGCAGAAGCCATGGGTCAGGTCTTCGATCTTGTCGATATTGGTGATGGTGATGGTGACTTCATCGCCCTGCTTGACGGTGAACTCGTTGATGCCGTAGCTGGGCGCCATCGACACCATGTAGACCCTGACCTTGTTGCCGACACGGATAATCTTGTTATCGGTCTCCAGGTTGATGCCGTCTTTCTCGGCCATCTTCACGGTTTCGGCGAAGTAGGGATCGTTTCGATCCCAGATCTTCTTGGGGTGAATCTGATCACGGCGAGCCATGGTGCAGTCGTGCGGCTCTGCGTAGGCTGGGCCGTCGTGCACAAGCTTCATTTCATCGCCGGAGATATCGATCAGCTGATCGTTCTCCGGATGCAGCGGGCCAACCGGCAGGAACCGGTCTTTGGAGAACTTGCTCAACACCACCAACCATTGACCATCCGCCTCGCTGGACTCGGTCAGCGTGGCATGGTTGTGCCCGGGCTGATAATGCACATCGAGCTTCTGCTTGATGTAGTTAACTTTCTCGCCGTTATAGGCGCGGATGGCTTCTTCTATGTTCCACTTGGCCACCTGGCTGTCGATGAACAGCGTGGTGTAGGCATTGCCACGGCCGTCGAAGGTGGTGTGCAGCGGGCCCAGGCCCAGTTCCGGCTCCCCAACCACTACATCACGCTCGTTTTTTAGTTTGCCGGCAAACAGCTCATCCAACAGCGCGGTCGAGATGATGGTGCAAGTTGGCGACAACTTGCCGGCGGCGATGAAATACTTGCCGTCCGGCGACATGTTGCAGCCGTGCGGGTTCTTCGGTACGGGGATATAACGGGTGGTGTTGGTGTCACCAATCTTCGCCTTGCGGCCTTCGACCACGGGCACCTTGCTGTCGCCCAAGGCTACGAACTTGCCATCGCTGATGGCTTTCTCAATCGCCGGGATATTGAATACCACGACCCAGTCGCGCTCGTTGCGCATGCTGCCGCCCAGATCCAACGCCTTCTCGGAGTTGTAGCAGGTAGAGGCGGCGTACTTGCCGGTGTAGTCGGCGTCGCAGTTGTCCAGGTTGCCGTCGACAATGACCTGGAAGGCCACTTCCATAGATTCGGCATCGATGGCGTTGAACACGGTAAAGCTGTCTTCAGAGTCCAGCGCGATATTCAGGCCGTCGTTTGGGTGCGGAATAATAAATTCGGCGTTGCAGAACACGTACTTGGTATACGGCACCTTCTGCAGACGCAGGCCGTGCACGGCCTGCGCATTGGGCACGGTGACGATCTTGTCGGTCATCATGACATCCAGACGGATACGTGCGACGCGGCTGCAGGCCTTGTCGTTGATGAACAGGTACTTGCCGTCATGCTTGCCGTCGGTCAATGACAGGTGTGGGTGGTGGCAGTCGCCAATCATCCATTTGCCACTGTCGCCCAGCACACGTTTACTTTCGTTGGTGAGGCCATAACCGGTGGCCGGGTCGAGGTTGAACACAGGAATCCGGATGATTTCGCGCATGGACGGCACACCCATTACGCGCACTTCGCCCTGGTGGCCGCCGCTCCAGAACCCGTAGTAGGTGTCCAGCTCGCCGGGGCCGACGTGGGTCTTGGACTGGGGGTTCTTCACTGCCGCCGCCCAGGTTTCGCGGCTCATCACCGCGCCACCCAATGCCGTGGCAGCAACCGCCGCACCGGTCGCCGCCGTCGCACCCAGAAAGCCGCGGCGACTCAGGCCGTTTTTTTCCAGTAATTCAGGGTTGCCTTTTGCCTTGTCGCTCATGCTCTGCTCCTTAGGGGGCGTGATTGGAAATAGTCAGATAAAGGGTGGTGCCTAGCGTTGCGGCTCCACCGCTTGCACGGGGATCAGCTGGGACCCGGCCGGCGCTTGCTTGCCGCGCTTGAGCCGCTTGTTTTTCGTGATCAGCGGTGGGCATTTGTCTTCGTTGTGGTAGGTCATCTGGCAATCCAGGCAGTAGTGGCATTCGTTGTGATTGATATGCCCGTCCGGATGAATTGCCTGTACTTCACATTCGTTTGCGCAGAGCTGGCAGGGGTTGCCGCACTCCTTGCGCCGCTTGAGCCAGTCGAACAGACGAAAGCGCCCCGTGATCGCCAGGCCTGCGCCCAACGGGCAGACGTAGCGGCAGTAGACTTTGCGGGTGAAGAGGTTGATCACCAGCAGGAGCACGGCGTAGGCGACGAACCACCACTGGCGGTCGAACCTGAGCGTGATCGCGGTCTTGAACGGCTCCACCTCGGCGACTTTTTCGGCCATCGTCATCGATTCCAGCGAGATGCCGAACAGCACCAGCAGCACGATGTACTTGATCGCCCAGAGCCGTTCGTGAACGCCGAAGGGCACGTCGTACTGGCGGATTTTCAGCTTGCGTGCCGCCTCGTTGATCAGCTCCTGCAGCGCGCCGAAGGGGCATAGCCAGCCGCAGAACACCCCACGGCCCCAGAGCAGAATGCTTGCGGCGGTGAATACCCAGAGGATGAATATCACCGGGTCGGTGAGGAACAGTTCCCAGCGGAAGTCCTGCACCAGCGCATGGACGAAGGTCAGCACGTTGACCACCGACAGCTGCCCCAGCGCGTACCAACCGATGAACACCACGGTGAAGACCAGGTAGCCGTGACGCAGGCGCTTCAGGAGCCTGGGGTGCTGGGTGAATTTATCCTGCAGGAAGAGAATGACGGTCAGCAGCGCCAGCGCCAGCAGGATCACGCCAATCTGGAAGCTTTTCGCGTACCAGATGTTGACCCACATCGGCCGATTGGCCTCCTCGATGGCGGCCAGTTCCTCGGCGCTCGGTTGCGGGCGTTCGATATAGTCCTCGGGAAGCTGGTAGGGCAACTCGAAACTGGTGAAGATGCCCTCCACCGGGCCGGTCTGGCGGCGCACCAGCAACTCCAGTGTCCACGGCGTGCCCGGGTCGAAACCGGCTTCTTCGCGGAGAATGAAGATCGCCATTTCCTTGAAGTCCGGCATGCCCTCGGCGTACACATCGTTGAGCCGCTGAAAGTCGGTATCGCGGAAGCTGTGGATATTGCCGAACTGGCGCACCTGCACCCGGTCGAAAATGCCGCCACGCACATACCCCGAGCCCTTGAACGAATACTCGCCGCTGCCCAGCACTGCGATGGCGTGCTCGCCCGGCTGGAGGTTTTCCATTACGAAGCGGTACTGGTTATCGCCCAGCAGGTTGCGGCCGATGGTCGGCGGGTTCAGGTGGGCGGCGTAGAGGTCGATGAAGGTCTCGGCGGCTTCTTCGGCTGGCGCCTCGTCGACGCCTTCGGCCGCCGTGCCATTGAAGGCCTCATTGATATCGCCATTGGTCAGGTGCAATCGGCGGATCGCGCCATTGCCGCTCAGTTCCGCCCAACTGGCGGAGCGGTAGACATCGTCGCGGACGATCGCCGGCTTCTGTCTGGCGTCGATGTTGTTCTTGACCAAGCCAAGGGACGCGGCCACTTCATGGGCCGAACGCATGATGATCTCGTTGGCCACCATCACGGTTACGGTGGCGCCTGTCACGGCATCGACGGTGACCGCCTTCTCGTCACTGGAGCGACCGACGACCACGCGCTGATCGGCCTTGACGCCCGCGTACTTCGCGGTGAAATCATGCAGTTTCTGCTCGGGAATGCCGATCAGCAGAATAGGTTCGTGATGCTCCAGCACATAGGCATCGACGATGGCGCCGTCACGGTCGAGCAGCACCTGAATATTCATCGGTTTGCCGGAGTACGCCGGCATGTCGACGACGTTAATGCTCTGATAGGCATAGCCGTAAACAGTGCCCGCACCATCGCTGAGCGTGCGTACCTGATGGTCGCCTTCGGGCTCGGAGGCTTGGGTAACGCTCGGGAAAAACAGCTCGATTCGCTGCTGCTCGGCCTCGTACTCCCTGGCCTGCAGCGACAAACTGCAAACCATGAAGAGCACCACCATGAGCAGGTGCTTCTCACAAATACTGGTAATAACGGACGTACTGCGTTGGCGTTTCATGGGCCATCCACTTCAAATCAGGAATCTACGGAGAAAAATTAATCACGCAGTCCGTACCGCTCCTCGACTGCGTTCGGCGTTGCCCGTCTGGGGATTGAAGACAGTGCGAACAGCAGATCTCCGACGCTGCGTACATGAATGAGCTCGCCAGCTTTTACCGGTGCCAGACACACCCGCTTGGGGGTGACGGCGGCCTCAATGACCGGAGTCGGAATTCGTTCTGTCATGACGGGCACTCATCAGTGCTGCTTCGGGCAGACGAGATCATCGGCTCTCGTCTGCGCCTAAAAAAGCGTCAGATGTGCGCAAAAAAAGCGAGTCAGGGGTCTTTTTTGCTGTGCCTACGGGAAGCCAATGGCCAACATTGATCGGGATCAATTGTGGCCAGACTGGGGCTCGGAACGGCGTCTCGATCTGCCAACCGCTCGCCGTCGATCGATACGCACAAGACCGGGAATGGAGAGCCTTACAACGCTGGCATTCTCACGAAGCAACAGTTACGCGAGCGGGGAAAGGCAATCCTGCGGACGGCCCTCAGCGCTGCGGGGGGACTATTGTTCGGGGTCGGCGGCCCAGCCGGGTTGCTGGCGTTGCGCCAGAGAGAGGAAACCCGCGCATTCGGCCGTACGCGTATATGGACTCAGGCTCCCCTGATCGCATATAGCAACCGGCAGTTACTCCCATCGATATCCAAGACAGGTGTCTCATCGCGACTCGGCAACTCATATAACCAACATTGCCGGCAGCACAAGTGCGGTGAGTATCCCTAAAAGGCTCATCGCAAGAGCCGCGAAGGCGCCGCACTCCTCGCCCTCCTGCAGGGCATGGGCCGTGCCGATGGCGTGGGCGTTCATGCCATAGCTCAGGCCGCGAGCAGCCGGGTGCTCGACTCTCGCCCAACCCAGCAGCAACGGCCCGAGTGCGGTGCCGATCACCCCGGTGAGCATCACCAGCACCGCCGCCAGCGAGGCAATACCGCCGATCTGCTCGGCCACCGGCATCGCGATGGGCATGGTCACCGATTTAGGTGCAAGACTCATCAGCACCACCCAATCGGCACCCAGCAGCCAGCCGATGGCCAGGGTCAGCGTCAGCGACAGCCCGCCGCCGGCCAGCAAGGTGATCATGATCGGCCAGAACAGTTGGCGAATGCGCTTGATGTTGTGTTGCAGTGGCACCGCCAGGGCTACGGTGGCCGGGCCGAGCAGCAGGGCAATGGGCTCGGCACCCGTGCGATAAGTGGCGTAGTCCAGCCCGCACAGCAGCAGGATGCCGACAACCAGCAGCATGGACACCAGTACCGGCTGCAGCACCAGCCAGCCACTGCGCCGGTACAGCCACATCGCCACCTGAAAGGCGGCCAGGGTCAACGCGATGGCAAACAGCGGATGGTTGATCAGATTGGGCCAAATGTTCCCGCTCATCGGCCACGCTCCTGACGCCGGGCCAGGGTCTGCAATAACCAGCCGCAGAACGGCACCGTGACCAGCAGCGACAACACCAACGCCGCGACAATCACCGGCAATTCGCCGAACAGCACGTCGCTGCTGGTCATGATTCCGGCGGCTGGCACCACCAGCAGCAACGGCAGATAGGGCAGCAGCCCGCTAGCCGCCTGCTGCAGCGGCTCGGGCACCGCGCCGCGCCATATCAGCCAGACGGCGAGCAACAGCAGGCCAATGATCGCACCCGGCAGCATGGGCAGTAGCCACTGGTTGAGGGCCACGCCGAGCAGTTGCAGCAGCACCAGCCAGAACAGACCACGCAACATCATGACGGTTGCTCTCCCTTGAGGCGCTCGCGGCGAAACAACGGTCGCGGCTCGATGGCCGAGCGGCCGTAGAGCACACTGAGCCCGGCCAGACCCTTGAGCGCATCCGCCAGCGACTTGTCGGCGCGCACGGCAAAGGCATCGAAACCGCACTGGCGCATATGCGCCAACTGATCGCGCAGTACGTCGCCGACCGCACGCAACTCTCCGCGCCAGCCCAGGCGCGTGCGCAGCAGGTAGGCCTGACTGTAGCCGCGGCCGTCGCGAAAGCTGGGAAAGTCGATGGCGATCAACGGCAGGCTGGCAAACCAGGGCTGGAGCACTTCTGGCTCGTCGCCCACCTGTAACAGCAAGGCGTCGCGGCTCATCGCCTCCCCGGCCAGTACTGCCGGCGTCTGCCGCTCGCGCCACTGCGCCAGCGACAGGATCAGCGGCGCGTCCGAGGTGCTGCCCGCCTCGAACAGTTGCCAGGGATCGTCTTCGATTATCCGGGCCTGGTTCTCGACCAAGCGGATCAGGTTATTCATACCGAAACCTCCGCGTAGACCCGCTCCTTGAACGGCTCCAGACCGATGCGCTGGTAGGTGTCGAGAAAGCCTTCGCCGCTTTCGCGATAATCGACGTAGGTGTGCACGATGCGCTCGATCACCGCCGGTACCTGTTCGGCGGCGAACGACGGGCCGATCACCTTGCCCAGCGCCGCGTGCTGCCCCTGGCTGCCGCCGAGGGTCAGCTGATACCACTCGCTGCCGTTCTTGTCGACACCGAGGATGCCGATGTTGCCAATGTGATGATGGCCGCACGCATTCATGCAACCGGAAATGTTCAGGCTGATGTCGCCCAGGTCGTGCAGGTAATCAAGGCTGTCGAAGCGCTGTTGGATGGCCTGGGCGATGGGGATCGACTTGGCGTTGGCCAACGAGCAGAAGTCGCCGCCCGGGCAGGCAATGATGTCGGTGAGCAGTCCGGCATTGGCGGTGCCCAAACCAGCAGCGCTGGCCTCGCGCCAAAGACTGTAGAGGTCGCTCTTGCGCACATCCGGCAGCACCAGGTTCTGCTCGTGGGCCACGCGAATCTCGCCGAAACCATAGCGCTCGCTCCAGTCGGCCAGTTGCTCCATCTGCTCGGCAGTAGCGTCGCCGGGCGCTGCACTGATACCCGGCTTGGTCGACAACAGCACGCTGGCGTAGCCCGGCATTTGGTGCGCCCTCACGTTGCGCTCGACCCAGCGAGCGAATGCCCCGTCGCGCGCCAGGCAAGTAGCAAAATCCAGATCGACGGCGGTCAGTTCGGCGTAGTCCGGCCGGCTAAAGGAGGCGGCGACACGCTGGTACTCCTCCTCGGTGAGTTGCGCCGGGCCGTCCTTGATTTGCTGCCACTCGCGCTCCACCTCTGCGGCGAAAGCCTCGATGCCCAGCGCCTTGACCAGGATTTTGATCCGCGCCTTATATTTGTTGTCACGCCGACCATGGCGGTTGTACACGCGCAGGATCGCCTCGACGTAGGACAGGCAATCCTGCCAAGGCAAGCCTTCGCGCAGCTGCTGGGCGATGATCGGCGTGCGTCCCAGGCCGCCGCCCACCAGCACGCGCAGCAGCAGTTCGTCCGCCTCGTCGCGGTACAGCTGCAGGCCGATGTCGTGCACCTGAATCGCCGCGCGATCCTCAGCAGCGGCGCACAGGGCGATCTTGAATTTACGCGGCAGGAAGAGAAATTCCGGGTTGATCGTCGACCACTGTCGCAGGATCTCGGCCAACGGGCGCGGATCCAGGTACTCGTCGGCGGCAACACCGGCAAAGGCTTCGGTGGTGATATTGCGCACGCAGTTGCCGGAGGTCTGGATGGCGTGCATGTCGTGTGCGGCCAGCCAGTCGAGGATATCCGCAACGCGCTCCAGTTCGATCCAGTTGAACTGGATGTTCTGCCGCGTAGTGAAGTGCCCGTAGCCACGGTCGTAGAGCCTGGCGATATGCGCCAGCGCGCGCATTTGATCCGCCGACAGGGTGCCGTAAGGAATCGCCACACGCAGCATGTAGGCGTGCTTCTGCAGGTACAGGCCGTTCTGCAGGCGCAGCGGCAGAAACTCCTCCTCGCTCAGCTCGCCGCCGATGCGCCGCTCCACCTGGTCGCGGAACTGGGCGACGCGCTCGCGCACCAGTGCGCGGTCATAGTCGTCGTAGTGATACATCGGTGGCGTCCTCATCGTCGTGGGGTGACGACTATGCCCGCCGGGCATGCACTGGAAACAGCGGCAGAAATGACTAAAAAAAGCGGATCAGACATCGGTGGGCGAATTCACGCGGCACTACGCGGGGCGGAAGGTCGGGCTGGCGGCGGACTGCTCGCTGCGCGTTCGAATTCACCCTGGCCTGCTGCGCCGCCTCCCGTTAGCCGCGGCGCGGTGATATGTCGCAGTCAATCCCTCATTGGCGGCCAACAAACAATCTCGCCGCGGCCACCGAGGCCCCGCTAGCCGCGGCCTTCACGATGAAACAGCGCAGCAAGAGAGCCATTTCCCGCACCATCTGATCCGCTTTTTTAATGAAAACCTGAGCCTGTTTTACAACCAGTCGTGCCCCGATCATGGCACCAGCCTGCTTAACGCCTGATGAGGGCAGAAACCATGACCGAGCGTATTCCCGTCCAGCACATCGAGAGCATCGATGCCGCCAAGCCCATCCGCCTGACTCCAGCTCAGGCCGGCGGGCCGATCCATACTCGCAGTTTTATCGGGCGCTACCGCAACCTGCGCCTACTTGGTGCCGGGTTGCTGTTTGCGCTGTTCTTCGGCACCGCCTGGCTAAACTGGGGCGGTCGCCAGGCCGTGCTCTGGGATCTAGGCGGACGTCAGTTCCACATCTTTAGCGCCACCTATTGGCCGCAGGATTTCATCCTGCTCTCGGCCATCCTGATCATCGCCGCCTTCGGCCTGTTTTTCATCACCGTACTGGCTGGCCGCGTCTGGTGCGGCTACGCCTGCCCACAGAGTGTTTGGACCTGGATCTTCATGCGCGTGGAGCAGATCACCGAGGGTGACCGCAGCCAGCGCATCAAGCTCGACGCCGCGCCCTGGTCGTTGCAGAAAGTGCTACGCCGTGGCGCCAAGCACGGTCTGTGGCTGGCGGTAAGCCTAATCACCGCACTGGCCTTCGTCGGCTACTTCACTCCGATCCGTCAACTGAGCAGTGACCTGCTAACCCTGGAAGTGGGTGCCGGCACGGCGTTCTGGCTGCTGTTCTTCACCACCGCCACCTACCTCAACGCCGGCTGGTTGCGCGAGAAAGTGTGCCGTGACATGTGCCCTTACTCGCGATTCCAGAGTGTGATGTTCGACAGCGATACCCTGATCATTTCCTACGACGCCGCCCGTGGCGAAAGCCGCGGCCCGCGCAAGAAAGACGCCGACCACAAGGCTGAAGGCCTGGGCGACTGCGTGGACTGCACCTTATGCGTGCAGGTCTGCCCCACCGGCATCGACATTCGCGATGGCCTGCAATTGGACTGCATCGGCTGCGGTGCCTGCATCGACGCCTGCGACAGCGTGATGGACAAACTCGGTTACGAGCGCGGCCTGGTACGCTACAGCTCCGAGCGTGAACTGGCCGGCGGCCGCACCCGTTGGCTACGGCCCAACCTGATCGGCTATGCGGCGATGCTGCTGGTGATGATCGGTGCTTTCGCCTGGGCGCTGGCGGAGCGGCCACTGCTGTCATTGGACGTGACCCGGGATCGCGGCCTGTTTCGCGAGAACGATGCCGGGCAGATCGAAAATATCTACAGCCTGAAAATCATCAACAAAACCCAGCAGGCACGCCGCTACAGCATCTCTCTGGCCGAGCCGGGCGACTTCGAACTGCACGGCCCGCAGTCGCTGCGGCTGGCCGCGGGCGAGATCCGCGACCTGCCTGTAAGCGTGGCGCTGACTTCCGAGCGCAAGACTTTGGGGGCGCAAACCCTACGTTTTGAGGTGGCGGATCAGAACGCCCCGGATAACCGCATCACGACCAAGAGTACCTTCCTTGCTCCGCCGCGCTAACCCCGCTGGCGAGGCCGGGTTGCGGGCGACCCTGCGTGGGGTCGCCCGCAAGCCCCCGTGATCACTCATCAACCGAGAACACTGCCATGTCCATGCCGATCCCCGTAAAGTGTCCGCGCACCCCCTTTGCGCCGGTGAACCAGGACAAGATGAAACGCTACGAGAAATTTGCCGACGAAATTGCTGAGTTGATCCGCAGCGGCGTGGTCGGCCCCGGAGAGAAGGTGCCTTCGGTACGCCACGCCAGCCGTACTTATGGCGTCAGCCCGTCCACGGTGTTTCAGGCTTACTACCTGCTGGAGGATCGCGGTCTGATTCAGGCCCGTGCACGCTCCGGTTACTTCGTCCGCGAACACGCTCAGCGTCCGCTGCACGAACCGGAACTCGCCGCCCGCGCTGCGCAGACCACGGATGTCGGCGTCAGCGAGTTGGTGTTCTCCGTGCTCACTTCGCTGAAGGATCCGCACACCGTACCCTTTGGCTCTGCCTTCCCCAGCCCCGACCTGTTCCCCCTGCCGCGCCTGGCCCGCTCCATGGCGCACGCCCTGCGCACGCTTTCGCCGCACGAGGTCATAGCTGACATGACCGCAGGCAACGCCAACCTGCGCCGGCAAATCGCCCTGCGTTACATGGTCAGCGGGGTGATGCTTCCGCTGGAGGAACTGGTTATCAGCAACGGTGCCATGGAGGCGCTCAACCTTGCCCTGCAGTGCGTGACCCAGCCGGGCGACCTGGTGGCCATCGAGTCGCCGGCGTTCTATGCCTGTTTGCAGGTGCTGGAGCGCCTCCAACTCAAGGCGGTGGAAATTCCCGTGCACCCACGCGAAGGCATCGACCTGGATGTCCTCGCGGACTGCCTGCAGCATCTCCCGATCAAGGCCTGCTGGTTTATGAGCAGCCTGCAGAACCCGCTCGGCGCCAGCATGAGCGAGTCGAGAAAACAGGCGCTCTATGAGTTGCTCAGCCAGCATCAGGTGCCGCTGATCGAGGACGACGTGTACGCCGAGCTGCACTTCGGTAGCCAGCCGCCCAAGCCGGTGAAGAGCTTCGATCGCGAGGGCCTGGTGATGCATTGTGGCTCCTTCTCCAAGAGTCTGGCGCCGGGCTACCGGGTCGGCTGGGTGGCCGGCGGACGCTATGCCGAGCAAATCAGCCGGCTCAAGCTGATGACCACTATCTCGCCCTCGGTGCCGGCCCAGGCGGCGCTGGCCGACTATCTGCAGCACGGCGGCTACGACCGCCATCTGCGCAAGCTGCGCCACGCCCTGGAGATGCAGCAAGGCGCCATGCTCGCCTCCGCCGCGCGGCATTTCCCCGCCAGCACTCGGGTCACCCGGCCTAGTGGCGGTTACTTCCTGTGGTTTGAATTTCCTGAGCGACTGGATTCGCTGCAGCTGCTGCGCCTGGCCCTGGCGCAGGGCATCAGCCTCGCGCCGGGGCCGATCTTCTCTGCCAGCCAGGGCTTCCGCCATTGCGCTCGCCTGAACTACGGGCACCCCTGGGACACGCGCAGCGAACAGGCCATGGAAGTGCTCGGGCGGCTGGTAGCGGGGCTGCTTTAATCCGCCACCGCGTTCCGGCAATGAGCGGCATGCAGCGGCATGCAGCGGCTTGGAGCCGGGTACCCGGATCGGATCCCCATACACCCGGCAAGCGGCCTGATCGCCCTTCTCGTGAGTTCTAGCGCCTGAAAATACCTGGAAATCCGCTAACTGATACGCATGTTGCAGCGCTTTCTGAGTCTGTTTTGTGCAAATGGCTCCTTCTACAGTGTCGGCACTTTCGCGGCTCCCGTCGCACCTCCTGTGTGGAAGGTTATTCCGATGCAAAGCGCTGCAACTCAACAGGCCTACAACTACCAGGTCGTCCGCCAGTTCATCCTGATGACCATCGTCTGGGGCGTGCTGGGCATGTGTACCGGCGTACTCATAGCCGCTCAGCTGGTGTGGCCGGAGCTTAACTTCGACACGCCCTGGCTCAGCTTCGGCCGTCTGCGCCCACTGCACACCAGCCTGGTGATCTTCGGCTTCGCCGGCAGCGCGCAATTCGCCGCCAGCTACTACGCGGTGCAGCGTACCTGCCAGACCCGGCTATTCTCCGACAGGCTCACCGCCTTCACCTTCTGGGGCTGGCAACTGACCATCCTGATCATGCTGGTAACCCTGCCCATGGGCTTGACCACGACCAAGGAGTACGCCGAAATCGAGTTCACCGGTGCGGTGTGGATGGCCATCGTCTGGGTCGCCTACGGCATCGTATTCTTCACCACCGTCACCCGACGCAGGACACGCCACATCTACGTCGGCAACTGGTTTTTCGGTGCCTTCATCCTGGTCATCGCCATGCTCCACGTGGTCAACCATCTGGCCATTCCGGTGAGCTGGTTCAAGTCCTATCCCATTTACTCCGGCACCACAGATGCCATGGTGCAGTGGTGGTACGGCCACAACGCCGTAGGCTTCTTCCTCACCACCGGCTTCCTCGGGATGATGTATTACTTCGTGCCCAAACAGGTGAATCGGCCGGTGTATTCCTACCGCCTTTCCATCGTGCATTTCTGGGCGCTAATCACCCTGTACATCTGGGCCGGCCCGCACCACCTGCACTACACCGCCCTGCCCGACTGGGCGCAGTCCCTCGGCATGGTGATGTCGATCATCCTCTTAGCACCATCCTGGGGCGGCATGGTCAACGGCATGATGACCCTCTCCGGTGCCTGGCACCTGCTGCGCACAGACCCGATTCTGCGCTTCCTGGTGGTATCCCTGGCCTTCTACGGCATGTCCACCTTCGAAGGCCCAATGATGGCGATCAAGACCGTCAACGCCCTGTCCCACTACACCGACTGGACTATCGGCCACGTGCACGCCGGCGCCCTGGGCTGGGTGGCAATGATCACCTTCGGCTCGCTCTACCACCTGATCCCCAGGGTGTTCGGCCGCGAGCGGATGTTCAGCATCGGACTGATCAATGCGCACTTCTGGTTGGCCACCATCGGCACCGTACTGTACATCGCCTCGATGTGGGTCAACGGTATCGCCCAGGGCCTGATGTGGCGCGCGGTTAACGAGGACGGCACCCTCACCTACTCCTTCGTCGAAGCCCTGGAGGCCAGCCATCCCGGTTATGTGGTGCGCCTGATTGGCGGCCTGTGCTTCCTTGCCGGCATGCTGCTGATGGCCCTCAACACTTGGCGGACCCTGCGCACTAGGCAAACGCTAGCTATCGAAGAAACGGAACCCGCTCATGCCGGCTGAGCTCTGGTGGATGATCGCGGTGACGATGTTTTATCTCGGCGTGCAAAGCTGCCTCACCCGCGGCAACCAACGCGACCTCGATCAGGCCAGCATGCTCCCCTTCGCCGACGACCCCGAGGTAGCGCGCCGTGTCGAGCGTGACACAGGGCGCAGCACCAGTGGCTGCGCCTGCCCAGGCAGTTGCGACGGCACCTGTCGACACCTCGGCCGGCATGAGTTCTAACTTGTTCTAGCAGGCCGTTGATGGCCAGTCATGCGCGATTTACTTGATAGCGACTAGGTCAGCTACGACTGGCAGCATTACACCCAGCTGTTCGAGAGCACGCCAGGTGCATCGCGCAATGAGGCGCCCGTTGCAGACTCACGCAGCTGCCGCGTCGGCTCAAACACGGCCTGACACCTCATGCCGACAGTGAGCGGACATAGCGCAAGTTCCAGCTGCCGCGCCGGTTCGCCGTTGAACTGGCGCTCGGAGCAGGCACGCTGAATGCAGAATGGACTAAAAAGCCCTGGGGGAGTGGTTTCCAGTCGATTTCGCTGGAACGAAAAAAGGGCCTTTCGGCCCTTTTTTCAATAACCTACAAATTTCAGTGAACATCTGTAGGCCATAATTTGGAGCGGGAAACGAGACTCGAACTCGCGACCCCGACCTTGGCAAGGTCGTGCTCTACCAACTGAGCTATTCCCGCAATGACAACTGCATCAACAACGAAATTGGCGTCCCCTAGGGGACTCGAACCCCTGTTACCGCCGTGAAAGGGCGGTGTCCTAGGCCACTAGACGAAGGGGACGCAACCCGGAACCTACAATGTACTGTCCGGCTCCCGACTCACTGCAACAAAGCATTGCGCTGGAAGTGGCGCGCATTCTATGGATCCTTTGCAGAGTCGTCAACCTCTCTGTAATTTTTTTTTAAAATCAACGACTTCAAGTCAGAATATCAGGCTGCTCTATCAGCCTCGGGGCGAAGGCACTACACTCCGACGAAAACCAGCACTCGAGAGGCGGTACCAATGTCCCCACTGGTAATTACCCTGCTGATTGTCGGTGGCATCGCCCTATTGATTGCCATTGCCTACGTCAATCACATGGTCGAGAACAACAAGCTGGAAAAGGCTCGCTTCAAAACCGAGCTCAACGATCGCATCCGTCGCTGCGCCACTGTATCCGAGTCCTTGCCCGGACAGCTGATGACGCCCCAGCTGAAACTCATGCTCAGCCACCTGCAAATGCACTTCACCCAGCGCCTGGTGCAATTGCAGCCAAGCGATGCCGACAGCAAAGCGCAACTCGAAACACTGCGCCAGTTGATTGCCCAGGGCGATGCGATCCCGGTACAGAACCCGCCACAACAAATCAGCAGCGAAGCCAAAGCCAAGGAAGTGCGCTTTCAACTGGAAAACCTGCACGGACAAATCACCCGCTGCACTCAAGATGGCATCCTGCCTGCCAAGGAGGCCAAGCACTGGGTCAATGAAGTTCGCCACATGCTGGTGCAGTTGCATATCGAACTGTTCGGCAACCTTGGCCAGCTAGCGCTGCAACAGAGCCAGCCAGGCCAGGCTCGCCTGGCGTTCGAGCGCGGCGTGCAGTACCTGCGCAAGCAAACCGACACCGCACGTTATCAAGCGTTGCTGCAGAGGTTCGAAGCTCAGCTCGCCCGCGCCAATGCCATGGTGGTGGACATGGGCAAGCCGACAGCCGAAGACGCCAGCGAGCTGACCGAGGGGCTGAAAAGCCTGGAAGGCGATGAAGACTGGAAGAAGAAGAATATTTACGACTGAGCCCGCTCCCCCTTACCTGCAGCAGACGAGGATACTCAATGAGCCTGACGGTTTATGGCGCCCCGCTTTCTCCCTTCGTGCGCAAGGTACGCTTGTGCCTCGCAGAGAAAGACCTCGAATACACACTGGAAATCATCCTGCCTTTCGGCCAGCCGGCCTGGTATCGCGAACTCAGCCCGCTGGGCCGTATTCCGGCCTTGCGAGATGGTGATTTCAGCCTGGCCGACTCGAGCGTGATCTGCCAGTACCTGGAGGACAACTATCCAGAACACAGCCCTCTGCTGGGCCAGAATGCCGAACAGCGAGCCCGCGTACGCTGGCTGGAAAAATACAGCGACTACGAACTGGCGCCACTTTGCACCTTCAGCGTATTCCGCAACCGCACCCTGAAGCCCTCCATGGGCCAGCCCTGCGATGAGGCGGCCGTACAGACCACGCTGACGGAGAAGCTGCCGGCACATTTCGACTACCTGGAACACACCCTGGGCAGCGCCGAGTACTTCGTCGGCGCCAGCCTGACCCTGGCCGACCTGGCGTTTGCCTGCCAGATCATCAACATGGAACACGCCGATGAGCGGCTGGATGCCCAACGCTGGCCGAACTTGAGCGCACTCTATCAGCGGGTGAAAGCGCGCCCCTCGGTGCAAGCCCTACTGCCCGGCGAGCAGAAGATGCTCGCCAAGATGGCCGGCAAGGCCTGATCCAGGGTAGTGCCGCCCCGCCGGGCTGAAGCGCAGCGCCGCCCAGCCCATGCAACCGCGTCAACAGTCGCTAAGGCGCAACAAGATAGCGACCAAACCCTCAATCCCGGCCTGATCCGCCGCACTAAAGCGGCTCAACTGCGGGCTATCCAGATCCAGCACGCCGATCAGCCGCTCTGCCTTTATCAGCGGAACCACCAGTTCGCTGCGCGAGGCGCTGTCGTAGGCGATATGCCCGGCAAAGGCGTGCACATCCTCCACCCGCTGGGTTTGCCAGGTAGCCGCGGCCACCCCGCACACCCCACGCCCAGCGGAATCCGCACGCAAGCTACCCGCCCCTGGAATGGCCCCAGCACCAGCTCGTCCCCCCGGGCCAGATAGAAACCAGCCCAATTGAGTTCGCCCAACTCCTGGAACAGCAAGGCGCAGAACTGCGCGGCATTGGCAATAAAATTCCGTTCATCGGCCAACAGCGCCTGCAGTTGCGCGGCCAGCAGCGAATAACCATCGGACTCAACGTCTGCTGGCGCAAGGTCGATCATGGCTGGCACTCCAGGAGTTGTAGCCCGACCCAGTGCCGAGCGAATTGATAGGCACAGCGACCATTGCGATTACCGCGGCCCAAGGCCCAGCGAATCGCCGCTTTTTCCAGCGCCTCGCTCCACTGCCAGCTCAACCCGGCCTGATGCGCCTGCACCTCGACCCAATGCCGTACCACATCGAGGAAGTGATCCTGGGTGAACGGGTAGAAGGACAACCACAGGCCGAAACGATCAGACAACGCGATCTTGTCCTCTATCGCCTCGCTGGGATGCAGTTCGCCGTCGACCATCTGCGCGGCCTCGTTGTCGCTGTGACGCTCCGGCAACAGATGGCGGCGATTGGAGGTGGCGTAGAGCAGCACATTGTCCGGCGAGCGCTCCAGCGAACCATCCAGCACGCTTTTCAGCACCCGGTAATCGCCCTCGCCGGCCTCGAAGGACAGATCGTCGCAAAACAGCACAAAGCGTTGCGGCAGCCGCATCAGTTGTTCGACCACGCGCGGCAGATCCGCCAGGTGGTCGCGTTCGATCTCGATCAGGCGCAGCCCGGCCATGGCATGTTCGGCCAACAACGCGCGAACCAACGATGACTTTCCCGTGCCACGCGCGCCCCAGAGCAAAGCATGGTTAGCCGGCAGACCCTGGATGAATTGTCGGGTGTTGCGCGCCAACTGCTCACGCTGAGTGTCCACACCGATCAGATCCGTCAAATTCAGGTCAAGGTCGATGCTCAACGGCTGCAAGTAGCCACTGCGCCCCTCTCGATGCCAGCGCGCAGCCAGACTGTGCTGCCAATCGATATCGCCACGCTGAGCCGGCAACAGCGGCTCGAGCCGCGCAAGCACGCTCTCGGCGCGCTGGAGAAAAGCATTTAAACGGGAATCCACGACCTGCTCCTTGAAGTTACGGCCTGCCAACTGCTGCTGCCGAAAGGAGCAACCAATGGGCTATGCTTGGCAGGCGAACGGACACGAGATTAGTGCCACCCATGGATATATCGCTCACCCAACGCCTGTCGTTCAAACAGGCCAGCTTGACCGTACTGGTGGCGTTTATCCTCGGTACTGCGCTCAGCTTGATTCAAGTGGGCATCGATTATGCCAGCGAAGATGCCTCCATCAACCGCGAGATTAGCGCACTGATGGAAATCAGCCACAATCCCGCTGCGCGTATCGCCTATAACATCGACGCCGAACTGGCCCAGGAACTGGTACTGGGTCTGCTGCGCTCACCGGCGGTGATACGTGCAGAGATCATAGACAACAGCAATATGACCCTGGCCAGCGTCACTCGCCCGCCCCGCACAAGCGGCTACCGACCGCTCAGCGATTTCCTCTTCGGCGAACGACGCCAGTTCGACACCCTGCTATTTGTCAGTCACTCGCCCCAGGAAGCCCTCGGCGTACTGCGCCTGGAGGTCGACACCTATGCGTTCGGCAGTCACTTTCTGCGGCGCGCCATGCTCACCTTGCTGACCGGCTTGGCCCGCAGCCTGTTGCTCTCGCTGATCCTGTTGGTGCTGTTCTATTTCATGTTGAGCAAACCGTTGATCGAGGTCATCCGCGCCCTCAGCGGCCGCGATCTGCACGCCCCCAACCGCAACCGGCTGCCCTGCCCGCGCGGCCATGAGCACGACGAAATCGGCATCCTGGTCGACGTCACCAACCAGCAACTGTCCAGCATAACCATGGAGATCGAACAGCGGCGCGAAGCCGAGAACCGCCTCACCCAATACCTGAACGAGCTGGAGAACATCGTCTCGGCGCGCACGACCGAATTGAAGGCCAGCAACGCGCGCCTGCTCGAGTCCAACCAGGAGCTGGAACAGGCAAAGCGCACCGCGCTGGACATGGCTCAGGCGCGCTCGGCGTTTCTCGCCAACATGAGCCATGAGATTCGCACCCCGCTCAACGGCCTGCTCGGCATGCTCGCCCTGTCCCTCGACGGCCCGCTGAACAACGAACAACGCCAGCAGCTGTCGATTGCCCACGACTCCGGCCAGGTATTGATCGAGCTGCTCAATGACATCCTCGACCTGTCGAAATTCGAGGCCGGCCAGCTTGAGCTGGAAAGTTTGCCCTTCGACCTCGGCGCCATGGCCGAAGACACTGCCAGCCTGCTTTCGCAAAATGCCTTAGCAAGCGTCGAACTAACCTGCCTGATCGACCCGCAACTACCTGCGCAAGTGCTCGGCGACCCGACACGCGTGCGCCAGGTCATCAGCAACCTGTTATCAAACGCCCTGAAATTCACCCGCATCGGCCGCGTCGATCTCCACGTCGACAGCAGCCCGACAGGCATACGGATCCTGGTGCGGGACACCGGCATCGGGATTGCCGAAGAGGCACGAGTACGCATCTATCAGCCCTTCGCCCAGGCGGAGGCTGGTATTACCCGTCAGTTCGGCGGCACCGGCCTGGGCCTGGCGCTTACCCGCCGCCTGTGCGAAGCCATGCAGGGCCGGCTCGAACTGGAATCCAGGGAAGGCTTCGGCAGCCGCTTCTGCGCGGAGTTGCCGCTGCCAAGTTACACCCCTGCAGCCGCCTTGCCAGCGCTGACAGGCCGGGTCGTCGCCCTCAGCCCCGCCAACTCGGGCCTCAGCGAACTGCTGGGCCAGCTTTTGCCGGCATGGGGATTGGACTACCAACGCCTGGACAGCGATACAAACCTGCTCGACGCCGCGGCAGACCTGCTGATCAGCGACTGCCCAGAGTGCCTGCCGGGCATACGCCAGAAGTGCAAGGCGCCCATCCTGCTGATCAGCGCCTATGGCAGCTTCCTACCCAGCGAACAGGTGCAAGCGCTGGCACCGCTCGAGCAGATCGCGCGGCCACTGTCGCGGCAAACCCTGATCCAGGCATTAGGCCGCAACCTCGGACAACAGCTGGAAAGCATGCCGTCGCCAAACCAGATTGAACAACTGACTGGGCGGCGAGCGCGGGTGCTGCTGGTGGAAGACAATCCGGTCAACCAACTGGTGGCAAAAGGCATGCTGGGCAAACTCAGCTGCGAGGTTGTGCTGGCTAACCACGGCGCCGAAGCGCTGAGCCAACTGGAACAACACCACATCGACCTGATACTGATGGACTGCAACATGCCGGTCATGGACGGTTATGAGGCCAGCCGCAGGATTCGTCAGGGCGGGCAGCATCCCGAGCTACCGATCATCGCCCTGACCGCCAACGCCCTGCCCGATGAACGCGAGCGTTGTCGCGCCGCCGGCATGAGCGATTACCTGGCCAAACCCTTCCGCCGCGAAGAACTGGCAGCCCTACTCGAGCGCTGGTTGCCGGCGCCTAGCGCAATGCCATGAAACGATCGAGCAGCTGGCTAACCTGAGCACGCAACGCTGCCAGTTCATCCACCTCGACACCCTGCGCGCACAGCAACTGGCTTCTCAACGGCAGCACCTGTTCACGCAAGGCACAGCCCGCCTCCGTCAATCCCAGGTGCAGCTCGCGCTCATCCAGCGCCGAGCGCTGGCGCAACAGCAAACCAAGCTGCTGCAAACGCTTGAGCAGTGGGGTCAAGGTGCCCGAATCAAGCAGCAAGCGCTCGCCCAGAGCCTTCACCGTGGGTTGTGCAGGCGGAACAACCTGCCACTCCCAGAGCACCAGCATCGCCAGGTACTGCGGGTAGGTCAGATTCAACTGATCGAGCATCGGCTTGTAGGCACGAATCACCGCCCGCGAAGCCGCGTACAGCTTGAAGCACAGCTGGTTGTCCAACTGCAGGGCGTCTTCCCGCTCGAATGGCAGCGGCTTCATTTGAGCAGGGCTTCGATCTCGGCAGTCAGATCTTCCGGCTTGGTGGTCGGCGCGAAACGCTGGATCTGCTTACCGTCGGCACTGATCAGAAACTTGGTGAAATTCCACTTCACTCCTTGGCTACCGAGCAGACCCGGCGCTTGCTTCTTCAGCTTGACGAACAAGGGATGGGCATCGGCGCCGTTGACATCGACCTTCTTGAACAAGGGAAAGCTGACGCCGAAGTTCAGCTCGCAAAACTCGGAAATGGCCCCCTCGTTGCCCGGTTCCTGCTGGCCGAACTGGTTGCAGGGAAAGCCCAACACCACCAGCCCCTTGTCCTTGTACTGCTGCCAGAGGCTTTCCAACCCCTTGTATTGCGGGGTAAAACCACACTTGCTCGCAGTATTGACCACCAGCACGGCCTTACCACCGAAGTCGCCCAGGGTTTTCTGCTCACCCTTGATAGTGGTCACCGGAATATCAAAAAGTTCGTTGCTCATGGGGCTGACTCTTGGTTGGCAGGGGAACGAAAACAAAATAACGGACAATTAAATTGTGCGCAATTTAATTGTCCGAATATAACCCTCGTTGATATGCGAACCGCGGGACGGCTTCGGCCCAACACCCTCACCCAGCCTACTGCGGACGCGGAACCAGCTGCAGCGATGCCGAGTTGATGCAATAACGCAAACCGGTCGGCGCCGGCCCGTCGGGAAAGACGTGGCCCAGGTGGGCAGCACATTTGCCACATTTCACTTCGATGCGGTGCATGCCGTGACTGAAGTCGTCCAGACTGGTAATCGCGTCCTTGCTGAGCGGTTGAAAGTAGCTGGGCCAGCCACTGCCGGAATCGAACTTGGCGTCCGAATCGAACAAGGCGGTAGCGCAGCAGGCGCAGTGATAAATGCCCGGCGTCTTGCTGTCATGGTATTGCCCGCTGAAGGCGCGCTCGGTGCCGCCCAGACGGCAGACCCGAAACTGCTCCTCGGAAAGTTCTTCGCGCCAGGCTTCCAGCGGTTTTTCGAGCTTGTCCATGGAAAAAGTCCTCAATAGAAAAAATCGCCGGGAGCGATTTTTAACGTCGCGCAGCGACGGCCCGCAGGATGGCGGCCATGGATGGCACGCCATAAAAAAGCCTGACTAGTACCTTTGCCGAGGTCAGGCTGCAACGTATCATTCGACCTCAGTCTGTCACCCGCGTTACAACCTGCCAAGGCTCGCCTGATCGAGTCTTTTGCACGGTAATTCAACGACGTTTCACCACTCGGGATCCCTTACATGCAGTTCAGCAAATCGAACAAGCTGGCCAATGTCTGCTACGACATTCGCGGCCCCGTGCTCAAGCACGCCAAACGCCTGGAAGAGGAAGGTCATCGCATCCTCAAGCTGAACATCGGCAACCCGGCGCCGTTCGGTTTCGAAGCCCCGGAAGAAATCCTCCAGGACGTGATCCGCAATTTGCCGACGGCCCAGGGTTACAGCGATTCCAAGGGTCTGTTCAGCGCGCGCAAGGCGGTGATGCAGTACTACCAGCAGAAGCAGGTGGAAGGCGTCGGCATCGAGGACATCTACCTGGGCAATGGCGTCTCCGAGCTGATCGTCATGGCCATGCAGGCGCTGCTCAACAACGGCGACGAGGTGCTGATCCCGGCGCCCGACTACCCGCTGTGGACCGCCGCCGTGGCCCTCTCCGGCGGTAAGCCGGTGCACTACCTGTGCGACGAGCAGGCCGGCTGGTTCCCCGACGTGGCCGACATGCGCGCCAAGATCACCCCGAACACCAAGGCCCTGGTGCTGATCAACCCGAACAACCCGACCGGCGCGGTCTACTCCAAGGAGGTGCTGGAGGACATCGTCGAGCTGGCGCGCCAGCACAACCTGGTGCTGTTCTCCGACGAGATCTACGACAAGATCCTCTACGACCAGGCCCAGCATATCGCCACCGCCTCGCTGGCGCCGGACGTGCTCTGCCTGACCTTCAACGGCCTGTCCAAGTCCTACCGGGTGGCGGGTTTCCGCTCCGGCTGGGTCGCCATCTCCGGCCCCAAGCACCGCGCGCAGAGCTACATCGAGGGCCTGGATATCCTCGCCAACATGCGCCTGTGCGCCAATGTGCCGAGTCAGCATGCGATCCAGACGGCGCTGGGCGGCTATCAGAGCATCAACGACCTGGTGCTGCCCAACGGCCGCCTGCTGGAGCAGCGCAACCGCACCTGGGAGCTGCTCAACGACATCCCCGGGGTCAGCTGCGTCAAGCCCATGGGCGCGCTCTACGCCTTCCCGAAGATCGACCCCAAGGTCTGCCCGATCCACAACGACGAGAAGTTCGTCCTCGACCTACTGCTCTCCGAGAAGCTGCTGGTCGTCCAGGGCACGGCCTTCAACTGGCCCTGGCCGGATCACTTCCGGGTGGTCACCCTGCCGCGGGTCGACGACCTGGAACAGGCCATCGCTCGCATCGGCAGTTTCCTCAAGGGCTACCGCCAGTAACCGGAGACCGCCATGACCCCGGGCAAACGCCAGCGCCACGCCTATATCCCGAGCCGACCCTGGGCGATTCTCGGTCGCCTGTTGCCGCCATTCCCCACCTCGATGATTGCCAACTTCTGATGGATCTACAAATCGACGATTTCTACAAGGATGCCGCAGCCGGCCTGCTGCACCTCTATCAGGTTTTCCCGCGCAAGATGGCGCTCTACGTCGAAGACCTGATCGGCCGCGAGGAACCGGACGAATTCGGCCTGCCGAGCAAACGCCATGAGAGCTGCCTGGGCGCACTGCTGTGGCTGGCCGAGGAAGGCTATATCCGCTTCGACTCGACCATCGCCTACGACGCACTGGATCAGGCCGTGCTCAGCGAAAAAGGCTTTCTGCGCCTGAGCCGTGGCGTGCCCCACGCCCTACGCGAAGGCGAAGCACTGCCGCCGAGCGTGCGCCGGGTACGCGCCACCCTGGCCTTTCAACTGCGCGAAGCGTTGAGCCAAAAGCATGGCGAACGCCTCGCCCGCCTCACCCGGTTGCTGTTCGAAAGCGCTCTGCTCGGAACAGGCGACACAGTTTGAAATAGTCCCCCGGTTGAAGAGCCGGGGGGCGCACCCTTATATAGCCGGCATATCTAGCAGCCTGTCGGACTTAACACTGTCCTACTGCGGAAAAGCCGGATTTGATCATTTTTTGCGCGCTTTCTCGTTAAATAGAGCGACTATTCGCCTCGAAAGCGCGCAAAAACTGCTTCAAACCGGACTTTCCCTCGCTACGGACGGTCAAGTCCGACAGGCTGCTAGCAAGTCTTTCCCGTGAGGAGTCGTTTCACACCATGATGCGCATTTTGCTGTTCCTGGCTACCAACTTGGCGGTGTTGATCATCGCCAGTATCACTCTCAAACTATTGGGGGTAGACCGCTATACCGGCCAGAACTACAGCAGCCTGCTGATTTTCTGCGCGGTATTCGGTTTTGCCGGCTCGCTGATTTCGCTGCTGCTGTCCAAGTGGATGGCGAAGATGAGCACCGGCACCGAGATCATCAGCCAACCGCGCACCCGCCACGAACAGTGGCTGCTGCAAACCGTCGAAGAACTGTCCCGCGCCGCCGGGATCAAGATGCCGGAAGTGGGGATCTTCCCCGCTTACGAATCCAACGCTTTCGCCACCGGCTGGAATAAGAACGACGCCTTGGTAGCGGTCAGCCAGGGCCTGCTGGAGCGCTTCTCGCCGGATGAGGTGAAAGCCGTGCTGGCCCACGAAATCGGCCACGTCGCCAACGGCGACATGGTCACCCTGGCGCTGATTCAGGGCGTGGTGAACACCTTTGTGATGTTCTTTGCGCGGATCTTCGGCAACTTCGTCGACAAGGCCATCCTGAAAAACGAAGGCAGCCACGGTATCGGTTACTTCGTCGCGACCATCTTCGCCGAGCTGGTACTGGGCATCCTGGCCAGCATCATCGTCATGTGGTTCTCGCGCAAACGCGAGTTCAAGGCCGACGAGGCCGGTGCCCGCCTGGCTGGCACCGGCGCCATGATCGCCGCCCTGCAGCGCCTGCGCGCCGAACAGGGGGTGCCGGTGAACATGCCCGACAGCCTGACCGCCTTCGGCATCAACGGCGGCCTCAAGCATGGCCTGGCCGGGCTGCTGATGACCCACCCGCCACTGGAAGATCGCATCGAAGCCCTGCGTCAGTTGCGCTAAACCACGCACAATGAATAAGGGCGACCCGAGGGTCGCCCTTATTCATTGCGGCCTTACGGCAGCGGCCACACTCAGCCCGCCCCTGCCTCAGCGCTTGACCAACCGGTACACCACCTCGTCCAGCGCCTGCAGGTTGTGCTTGATGAACTTCCAGTTACCTTGCAGCACATCCAAGCGCTCCAGCGTTTCGATCTGCCAGCCCGCGCCGAACAGCTCATGCACTTCGCCATCCGTCACCGCGAAGGGCGGGCCGTTCATTTGGCTCTGCTGGTAATCCAGGGTGATCAGCAAGCCCCGGCAGGCCGACGGCAAAATGGCCTGCAGGTGCGCCGCGTAACGCTTGCGCATCTCGACCGGCAAGGCGATCAATGCCGCACGATCATAGAGCGCCTGGCAATCGCCGAGCTGTTCTGCCGTCAGGGCGAAGAAATCGCCGCAGTACAGCTCCATCGTTCCGCCGCGATAAACCTTGAACGCCCCTTCCTGGCTGACCTCTGCGCTCAAGCCATGCTCGGCGAAGAAATCCTCGACCGCCTTCTGCGCCAACTCGACGCCCAGCACCCGATAGCCCTGCCCCGCCAGCCAGGCCAGATCCATACTCTTGCCGCACAGCGGCACCAGCACCCGCGCGCCCGGCTGCAGATCGAGCGCCGAGCAGTGGCGCTGCAGATAAGGATTGACCTGATCCAGATGGAAACCAATCTGATCGCGCGCCCAGCGCGTCTGCCAAAATGCCTCGTCCACTCTACCCCCTAAAAATTCGATCAAATAGCTCAAAAATTTATACTGGAATTCGATAATACCAGCCGCGAAGATAGCCCTATCCTACTGCAGGAACCTCCCTCATGCTGCCTTCGCTCTTTATCTCCCACGGCTCACCCATGCTCGCCCTGGAGCCTGGCGCCAGCGGCCCGGCCTTGACCCGTTTGGCCGCAGAGCTGCCCCGACCACGGGCCATCCTGGTGGTGTCCGCACACTGGGAAAGCACGGCGTTACGCGTCACCGGCGCCGCCCAACCGGAAACCTGGCATGACTTTGGCGGTTTTCCCGCCGCGCTGTATCAAGTGCAATACCCGGCGCCCGGCCATCCGCAACTCGCCGCACAAATCGTGCAAGTACTGGACGCTGCCGGCCTCCCCGCCCAGCTCGACCCCGAACGCCCATTCGATCACGGCGCCTGGGTGCCGTTGTCACTCATGTACCCGGCCGCCGACATCCCGCTCGTGCAGCTCTCGCTACCCAGCCGCCAGGGCGCCGAACTACAGACCCGCATCGGCCGTGCCCTGGCCGGCCTGCGCGGGCAAGGCGTGCTGCTGATCGGTTCCGGCAGCATTACCCACAACCTCGGCGAACTCGACTGGCACGCCGGCCCCGAGGTGATCGAGCCCTGGGCCCAGGGCTTCCGCGACTGGATGGTGGCCAGGCTCGCGGCCGACGATGAGACGGCACTGCACGACTATCGCCAGCGCGCCCCAGCGGCCGTACGCAATCACCCGAGTGACGAACACCTATTGCCCCTGTTCTTTGCCCGCGGTGCTGGCGGCCAGTTCAAGGTCGAACACAGCGGCTTCACTCACGGCGCTCTGGGCATGGATATCTACAGCTTCGCCTGAACCGCTTGCCAGACAAAACCAGCAGACAGAAAAAAACCCGCATCACGACAATGCGGGTTTTTTCATTCAGCGAAGAATCAATCTTCGCGATAACGACGCAGCTTCAGCGGCTTGCCACCGACGCGAGTGTCTTTCAGCTTGCTGAGCAAACGTTCCAGACCCTCTTCCGGCAGCTCGACCAGGCTGAAGCTCTCGCGCACCTGGATGCGGCCGATGGCTTCGCGAACCAGGCCGCCCTCATTGAGGATCGCGCCCAGCAGGTTTTTCGCGGCGATACCGTCACGCGCGCCCAGCGCCGTACGGCAACGGGCACGACCTTCGGCCAAAGGCACTGGCGCACGACGCTCACGGCTATCGCCACGATCCGAACGCTCACTGCGCTCGCTGCGTTCACGCGGCGCACTGGTTGGCACCAACGGTTGCTCGCGCTCGACTTCGGCCAGGGTCAGGGCCTGACCGTTGGTGGCTTTGCGCAGCAGCGCGGCGGCCAGGGCGCGCGGGCTGCAACCGATGTCGGCGGTCAGGCGGTCGAGCAGATCGCCATGGCTGGCCTCGGCATCGGCTACCAAAGGCGCCAGGCTGGTGGTGAGCTTCTTGATCCGCGCGTCCAGCACCTGCTGGGCATTGGGCAGCTTGACCTCGCCCACCTTCTGCCCGGTCACCCGCTCGATCACCTGCAGCATACGGCGCTCGCGCGGCGTGACCAGCAGCAGTGCGCGACCGGCACGACCGGCACGGCCGGTACGACCGATACGGTGCACGTAGGATTCCGGGTCATAGGGCATGTCGACGTTCATCACGTGGGTGATGCGCGGCACGTCGAGGCCGCGAGCGGCGACGTCGGTGGCGATGACGATGTCCAGACGACCGTCTTTCAGCGACTCGATCACCCGCTCGCGCTGGTTCTGGGCGATGTCGCCGTTCAAGGCGGCGGCCTTGTAGCCACGGGCTTCGAGCACGGCGGCCAGATCCAGAGTGGCTTGCTTGGTACGCACGAAACCGATCAGCGCATCGAATTCCTCGACTTCCAGCAGACGCAACACCGCGGCGTGCTTCTGGTCGGCGTGAACCAGCAAATGAGCCTGCTCGATGGCCGTCACGGTCTGGGTCTTGGAGGCGATCTTGATGTGCTGCGGATTGCGCAGGTGCTTTTCGGCAATGGCGCGGATCGAGTGCGGCAGGGTCGCGGAGAACAGCACGCTCTGACGGCTTTCCGGCATGGCTTCGAAGATCACTTCGAGGTCGTCCATAAAGCCCAGCTTGAGCATCTCGTCGGCTTCGTCGAGCACCAGGTACTGGATGGTCGACAGGACCTTCTCGTCGCGACGCAGGTGGTCGACCAGGCGACCCGGAGTCGCCACGATGACCTGGGCGCCCTGGCGGATAGCTTTGAGCTGCGGGCCCATGGGCGCGCCACCGTAGACGGCGACCACGTTGAGGCCGGGCATCTGCTTGGAATAGGTTTCGAACGCGGTGGCCACCTGCAGGGCCAGCTCGCGGGTCGGCGCCAGGATCAGCGCCTGCGGCTCGCGCTTGGCCGGGTCGATCTTCGACAGCAGCGGCAAGGCGAAGGCGGCGGTCTTACCGGTACCGGTCTGCGCCTGGCCGATCATGTCCTGGCCGGCGAGAATTACCGGAATGGCTTGCGCCTGAATGGGCGACGGCTCTTCGTAGCCGACTGCAGTTACTGCTGCGAGAACATTGGGGTGAAGTCCGAGCGCGGCGAAGCCGCCGATTTCCTGGGTCATGGGTCTGCCTCTAGTGCATCCGCAAAGACCCATGCTCCAAAGCTGCGCATGCCGTGTAAGACTCGAAAGTCACCCTGGCAGCCGTGTCGGCGGGGATTTGCGAAAACGTAGTGATAAATGAATCGTCAAGGATAGTCCGCTAGGCGGACTGACTGCCGAAGATAATCCCCGGGCGAGTTGTGTAACCTGAACGTGGCCATGAATTGACCGGCGCGCACTATACCGGAAAACCTGGCCGGGGTGATGGTTTTCCCACAATTAAAATACATGCCCCGCTAAACGGTCGCTCGACGCACGCCAAAGCCAGAGCATTCGCTGCTCGGGGCGCGCAACTAAATAGACATGTCGACCAAGAATATCCAGACGCCCTGCAACACCCATGCACCAGATGCCGGTGCGGTGTGCAGCGGCCCTGCCATCGTTCCCATGGCAGGCCATTTTCCACGTGAATGCCGGCGGTGCAGTGCGCTGGCCATTGGCTGTTCTGCTATACCCTGTTGCACGACATTATCTGCGCAAGGATTCCTGCCATGACTCAAAGCACCAGCGCTCGCGTCAGCCGCGAGAAACGCGGCCAGATCATGCTGATCGGCCTGGATCGAACGGCCAAGCGCAATGCCTTCGACCTGGATCTGCTCAATGACCTGAGCCTGGCTTATGGCGAGTTCGAGCGCGACGGCGAGGCGCGCGTAGCCCTGGTCTTCGCCCACGGCGAACATTTCACCGCCGGGCTGGATCTGGCCAATGTCGCCGCCAGTTTTGCGGCGGGCTGGCAGATTCCTGACGGCGGCTGCGACCCTTGGGGCGTATTCGGCGGGCCGCGCGTGAGCAAACCGGTGATAGTGGCGGCCCAGGGCTATTGCTACACCATCGGCATCGAATTGATGCTCGCCTCGGACATCAGCCTGTGCGCCAGCAATACCCGCTTCGCCCAGATGGAAGTACAGCGCGGTATTTTTCCGTTCGGTGGCGCCACCCTGCGCCTGCACCAGAGCGCCGGCTGGGGCAATGCGATGCGCTGGCTGCTCACTGGCGACGAGTTCGACGCCCACGAAGCCTACCGCCTGGGCCTGGTGCAGGAAGTGCTGGCCAACGAGGAACTGCTGCCGCAGGCGCTCAAGCTGGCCGAACGGATTGCCGCCCAGGCACCGCTCGGCGTGCAGGCCGCCCTGGCGTCCGCACGTCAGGCCGTGATTGAAGGCGAGGCGGCGGCAGCGGCCAATTTGCACCCGACATTGACCCGCCTGATGGCCAGCGAAGATGCCCAGGAAGGGGTGCGCGCCATGCTCGAACGCCGCCCCGGCGACTTCAAGGGGCGCTGAGCGGCTCAGCTGGCCGGACGCAGCGCCTCGATCAACGACTGCAAGGAATAGCCCAGTTGCGGCGCCAGGGCCGCGGCCTTGGCCTGCAGGCCCTCCAGATCGAGCTGCTGCTCCAGATCGGCCGGCACCAGCACAATGACATTGCCCTCCTTGACCGGACATTCCCAATAATGCCGATGGTAGAGCCCGCGCAGCAACGGCGCACCGAGCGGTTTGCCGTCGTTGCCGGCCCACTGATTGATGATCAGCCAGCCGCCCGGATTCAACTGCTTCTGGCAATTTTCCAGAAAGCGCCAGGCCAAATGCCCAGTGGCCGGGCCGTGATCGGTGTAGAGGTCGACAAACAGCAGGTCGGTTTTCTCGGCGCTTTCCAGCAATTCCAGGGCGTCGCCGATGCGAATGGTCAGGCGCGGGTCGTCGCTCAAGCCCATATGTTGCATGGCCAAACGCGGCACATCCGGGCGCAGCTCGATGACCTCGACATCGTCCAAGGGCAGAAACCGCAGGCAGGCCTGAGTCAGGTTGCCTGCACCCAGACCGAGAAATAGCGCGCTTTCCGGTGCGTCATGGCCCAGCGCACCAAGCAGCATGGCACGGGTGTAGTCGTACTCCAGCCAGCCGGGATCGGCCATAAACACACAGCTCTGCTCGATCGACTCGCCGAACTCGAGAAAGCGATAAGCACCCATCTCGATCACTTGAATCACGCCGAAGGCATCGCGCACTTCGGCAATCAACACCGACTCCGGCATTTGATCCACCGGGGGTAAACCTGGCATCCAACTCTCCACCGTGACAGTCCCGACCATTTCGGCCGGGGGAAAGGCGCCAATTGTCATTGAGACGGCCACCCCGGGTCACGCGATAATTCACCGTCGAAGGCTTAGCGCAGCTTGCGGCCGACACGGCCCAAGGCGCGCCAAGCCAACCCCGGCGGCACCATGCAGCGGCTCTATCGCGGCTATCGGCTTGAAGCGCTGGGCTGATCGGTTACCATGCCCATCTGCCTAAACTGCCTGAAGCCGAGAATCGTGATGTCGCAATCCTGGAGCCCTGAAAGCTGGAGAAGCAAGCCGATCCAGCAGCAACCGCACTACCCCGATGCCGCCCACCTGGGCAAAGTCGAACAAACCCTGGCCGGTTACCCGCCGCTGGTGTTCGCCGGCGAAGCCCGTGAGCTGCGCCGACAGTTCAGCGAGGTGACCCAGGGCCGCGCCTTTCTGCTGCAGGGTGGCGACTGCGCCGAGAGCTTCGCCGAGTTCAGCGCGGCGAAGATCCGCGACACCTTCAAGGTGTTGCTGCAGATGGCCATCGTCATGACCTTCGCCGCCGGCTGCCCGGTGGTCAAGGTCGGGCGCATGGCCGGCCAGTTCGCCAAGCCGCGCTCGGCCAATGACGAGACCATCGGCGACACCACCCTGCCGGCCTACCGCGGCGACATCGTCAACGCCATCGGTTTCGACGCCAAGAGCCGGGTACCGGATCCGGAGCGCCTGCTGCAGGCCTACCACCAGTCCACCGCCTCGCTCAACCTGCTGCGCGCCTTCGCCCAAGGCGGTTTCGCCGACCTGCACCAGGTGCATCAGTGGAACCTCGACTTCATCGCCAACTCGGCGCTGGCGGAAAAATACAGCCACCTGGCCGACCGCATCGACGAGACCCTGGCGTTTATGCGCGCCTGCGGCATGGACAGTTCGGCGCAGGTGCGCGAGACCAGCTTCTTCACCGCCCACGAGGCGCTGTTGCTCAACTACGAAGAGGCCTTCGTGCGCAAGGACAGCCTTACCGGCGGCTGGTACGACTGCTCGGCGCACATGCTCTGGATCGGCGACCGTACCCGTCAGCTGGATGGCGCCCACGTCGAGTTCCTGCGCGGGGTCGGCAACCCGATCGGGGTCAAGGTCGGCCCGAGCATGGGCAGCGAAGACCTGATCCGCCTGATCGACATCCTCAACCCGGACAACGATCCGGGGCGCCTCAACCTGATCGTGCGCATGGGCGCGGACAAGGTCGAGGCCGGCCTGCCGCGCCTGATCCAGACCGTGCAGCGCGAAGGCCGCCAGGTGCTGTGGAGCTGCGACCCGATGCACGGCAACACCATCAAGGCCTCCAGCGGCTACAAGACCCGCGACTTTGCGCAGATCCTCGCCGAAGTGAAGCAGTTCTTCGCCGTGCACCAGGCCGAGGGCAGTTATGCCGGCGGCATCCATATCGAGATGACCGGGCAGAACGTCACCGAATGCATCGGCGGCGCCCGGCCGATCACCGAGGATGGCTTGTCGGATCGCTACCACACCCACTGCGACCCGCGGATGAACGCCGACCAGTCGCTGGAGCTGGCCTTCCTGATCGCCGAGACGCTGAAGCAGGTGCGCCGGTGACAGCGTAGGTGAACAATCAGCGAGCAACGGCCAGAGTCGCTGCCAGAAGCGGGTCGCAGGGCGAACCTCTAGCGAATCAAAAGCGCAGTTCAAGTGTTCTAGGTAAACATTCGGGCGCTCAACGCTGCGCTTTTATGAACGCCATTTTTGACGCTGCCTCGGCAGCCCAAATAGCCTCTTGAACGGCGGTTCAAACCACCCGACTGATCGTCGCGCGACGCAGGCCTTCGCCACCATTAGCCGCCTGACAAGCCCGGCCAGGCGCGCTAAGGTGAGGGCTCCACTGCACCGCCCGAGGAGCCGTCCATGACCTGGCATATCTGGCTACTGATAATTCTCGTTCTAGGCTCTATCGTGGGCGGCCTGATGGTGCTGCTGCGTACCGCCAAACCCCTGCCGCTAACCGACGAGCAACTGCGGAAAATCCGTGAACGTGAAATCGAGTTGGAAGCCCAGGATGCCAAGGACGCTCGCCTGCGTTAGCCTGCTGGCCGGGCTATTGGCCGGGTGCGCGTATTGGCAAGCCGCACCGGCTGACCCGTGTGCGGCGCTATTCAAGCAATTGCCGGTGGCCACCCAGGCCTATCGGGATGCGCAGTACCATCGCCTGCCCGGCTTTAGCGGCCTGCGCAGCGATCGAGTGCTCGCCGCCCTTGGCGCAAGCGCAGACAGCCCGGAACAACGTCGCCAGTGGCTGCTGTACCTGGCCGAGCGCGACGCCGAAGCCAGCCGAATCGAAATCGCCCAATTGCCATCCACCGCGCGCCTCGCCTGGGCCGGTGCGCCGCGCCAGGCGGATCTGAGCGCGTGCCGCACCCGCCAGGTCGACCGCCTGAGCGCCGACCCCGAGGCTTTCGCCCGCGCCGTCGAGGCCGCGCAGGTGCCCGACGACTATCGTGACTGGGCGCGCACCCTGGGTCTCTATCCGCTGTTCAAGCCGATCTTGCGCCAAGGCATTGCCGCCTGGCAGCAGGCCGCCGCCCTGGCTGCTGCCCCCGAGGACGACGCGCACTGGTTGGGCTACCAGCCGATTCCGCTCGCAACACAGCCACCGCCGCTGATGCTGCATGAAGATAGCCTGGGCCTGCCGCAGGCGCAGCCCCAACAACTCGACGCGCTGTTCGCCCGCCACGCGCCCCGGCTGAAGATCGCCCAAGCCGGCCGCAGCGACCGCATCGGCAGCCCGTATTACCGCCCGGATGGCGGCCGGGATTTCAATCCGCTGCAGGCGCGGCTTTATCAGCACAGCAGCTGGAGCCAGTTGAATGGCCGCTGGCACCTGCAATTGATCTACCAGTTCTGGTTCAGCCAACGCCCCAAGCCCAACGTCCTCGATCTATACGGTGGCGAGCTGGACGGCTTGCTCTGGCGCGTCACCCTCGACCGGCAGGGCAAGGCCCTGCTCTACGACAGCATCCACCCCTGTGGCTGCTGGCACAGTTTTTACCTGCCGGCGGACTCGCCCCTGCACTTGCGCCAGAACGTCGGTGAAGAGGCACGCCTGAGCCAACGCCTGAGCGTCACTGGCGATAGCGCGCCGACCCTGTGGTTGAGCGCTGGCGAGCATCGCCTGCAGTGGGTCGATGCCCGCCGCTCGCGCTACCCGACCCTGCTCTACCAACGCGGCCCGCTCGATCAGTTGCGCCAATTGCCCCACTCGCACGGCCAGCGCAGCCTGTACGGCAAAGACGGCCTGGTGCCCGGCAGTGAGCGCCTGGAACGCTGGCTGCTGTGGCCTTCCGGCGTCGTTTCGCCGGGCGCCATGCGCCAGTGGGGGCGCCACGCCACGGCCTTTATCGGCCGCGCCCACTTCGACGACCCGCACTTGCTCGAGCGCTATTTCCAGTAACCTTGCGCGCTTCGGCGCTAAACGGCGGCCGGCGCAGTCTGGCCGTGCCGCTGGCGGTCAATCTGTTACACCTGCGGTTACTGAGCTATCCGCCATGCCTGGCCTGACCACGATCTGGTAAGGCGCGAAAATCGCGGATAACTGACCCTCGCGGCGTAACTGCTCGAATAGTCTGTCAAGCTGCGCCGGACTGATGGGGGCCGCGGGACGCAGTAGCACCTGATGGCGATAGTGCTGATCGACCCGCTGGGAAACCAGCAGCTGCCCGGCATATTGCCGATTCCGCCGGAGAAAATCGCCAATATAGGAACGCGTGGCCAGGGCGATGTCCGCTCGCCCACGCAGCACCATGAGCAGGTTGCTGTCGTGGGAATGGTTCAGGATCGCATTGAAGTTTTTGGCGAGAAATTGCGCCTCGGCATTGAAGCCGGCGAAACCATAGTGGTAGCCGTTGAGCAGCGCCAGACGCTTGCCCCTGAGCCGCTTGAAATAACCTTGCCCACGCCCCGGCTCGACCCGGGCGACGAACACTTCGGCGTCCTCCAGCCCCATGTCGACGACGTCGTGGGCAATGCCCTGCCAACCCCAGGCCGGATTTTCGAACATCGACAGGTCAATCCGCCCCTGCTCGAAATCCCGGAAACGCCGGGAAATCGAGGTAGGCCGCACGATGAAGTGGAAATCGCTCTGTGCCCGGTTAAGCGCATCGAGCAGTTGCGGCAGCAAACCGGCATGCTGCGACTCCTGCGCCTTAGCGACATAAGGCGGGAAAAACGCGCCGCCCACATGCACCACTTGCTGGGCGGCAAGCGGCCCCGCAGCCAGCAGCGCCACGAACAATGCACAACCCCTGAGCACTTTGCGCAACAACGCCATATCCCCCGCAAGCCATGTTTGCACTTGGAGAACAGCCTAGCAGGCCGTTGAAAAACTACCTGCGTTGCCGATGCGTCGTTAAAAACAGGCTCAAAATGCTCATTTACAACACGTAAACTGCGCTTTTTCGCCTGTTTTTGCCTAGCCTCGGCTGCCTCGCCTACATTTTTCAACGGCCTGCTAGTTCAGGAAAAGCCGAGCGAATAGCGCGATTTCAGTCTTGCATCAGATGTTCCGGCACCGCCAGGTGATAACGATGGAGCAAGGCGTCCAACTGGCCATGACGGTTCAGCGCCTGCAGCAACGCGGCGAAGGCCTCTGGCGTCAGCAAGGACTGCTCACGGAACAGCGCATGGTGCCGGTAAAACTGATCGACCCGCTGCGATACCAGCAAGGCCGCACTCCGCTCGGGGTAACGGCGCTGGTAGTCCTGCAGATAAGAGCGGGTAATCACGGCAATGTCCGCCCGACGACGTATGAGCATCAGCAGGTTGCTGTCATGCGAGTAGGTCAGCACGGCGGAAAAGTTCTCGCGGAGGAACTGCTGGTTCGCATTGAAACCGGCAAAGCCGTAGTGATAGCCGTTATACAGCGCCAGGCGCTTGCCCTTGAGCCGATCGAAATAGCCCTGGTCGCGCCCCGGCTCGGCAAGCGCGACATAGACTTCCGCATCGGAGATATGCAGATCCAGAGCACTGTGTGGCGTGTCCTGCCAACCCCACTCCGGCGATTCGAACAGGATCAGATCGAAACGACCGCTCTCGAGGTCGCGGTAACGGCGAGTCACCGAGGTCGGCACCAGACTGAACTGGTAGTCGCTCTGCAAATTATTCAAGGCCGCCAGCAACTCCGGCAGCACGCCCGCGGGCGCGGCGCTTTCCGGTTTAGTCACGTAAGGTGGGAAATGGTAGGCCCCGACCCGCACCGGCTCGGCTGCCATCGCCGACAGAGCGATCGACAGAGCCCACGCAAGCAGCAACCCCCTGAACACCATGCGCAAACCGCACACCTCGTAGACGACACCAGACCGCGAGCGGCTCCTTGTGTGAGTTGGGCGGATAATCCATCACCGCGACATTAGTACCAAAAGGCCATCAGTGGGTATTGAACGCTCAAACGTCTTTGAGTACCAGCGAAAGTGCCTCTTCGGCCAGCTGATCCAGGCTCATCGGCCCTTCTGGGCGAAACCAGGTATTGGTCCAACTCAAGGCTCCCGTGAGGAAGCGCCGCAGGATGAATGGATCGGCCTTGAAGTATCCCGCCGCCCTGGCCTCAGCCAAGACGTCCAGCCAGAGCTGCTCATAAGTATCGCGTAGCACCAGGATAAATTGCTGGCTGGGCTCCGACAGCGAGCGCCACTCGTACACCAGAACCGCCATGGCCTCTCCCGTGCCACCCATGATCGATTGCAACTCGCAACGGATCAGCGCCAGCACGCGCTCACGCAAGGTGCTCGCTTCGGCCAGCGAAGCCTGCATCAAGGCGGTGTTATAGCGGATGGTTTCCTCCATCACCGAACGCAGGATCTCATCCTTGCTCTTGAAGTGGTGAAAGATGCTGCCCGATTGAATGCCCACCGCACTGGCCAGGTCGCGCACGGTGGTGCGCTCGTAGCCTTTACTGCGAAACAGGTGTGCCGCCGTTTGCAGCAGCTTGCCGCGCGCGCTTTCCGGGTCGGTGATCTGACCGCTGGCCACCAGTTCGCACATTACCGCCTGGGCTTGTTGATCATCCACGCTACCTGCTCTCCAAATTTCTCATCGCTTGCACAGCCCTAGAAAACCGCACACTTGCTCGCGCAAGCGCACAGGCCTGCCCAAGTGCTTGTCGTTATTGGTGAAATTTATGCTGCACAAGCCACCCAAGCAAGCGCTTGGCTGCACTTTGCCATAGAAAGATCATTCAAGGGGCTTTTCAACCAAGCGCTTGCTTGGTAGCCTTTGAACCACTCTATTCCTGTGTGGCGGATCCACTCCAATGACTAAAACCGTACGCATCGGCTGCGCCTCGGCCTTCTGGGGCGATACCAGCACCGCCGCCGCCCAACTGGTGCACGACAGCGAACTGGATTACCTGGTGTTCGACTACCTGGCCGAAGTGACCATGTCGATCATGGCCGGCGCGCGCATGAAGCAGCCGGACGCCGGCTACGCCACCGACTTCGTCGAAACCCTGGCGCCGCTGCTGCAGGACATCGCCGCGAAGAACATCCGCGTGATCAGCAACGCCGGCGGGGTCAACCCCAGCGCCTGCGCCGCGGCCCTGAGTGCTGCCTGCGCACAGGCCGGCGTGAACCTGAAGATTGCCGTGCTGCACGGCGACAACCTGCAGCCCAAACTCGCTGAGCTGGCCAAGGCGGGCACCCTGGAAATGTTCAGCGGCGCAGCCCTGCCGCCCTTCTGCGTTTCGGTCAACGCCTACCTGGGCGCGCCGGGCATAGTCGAAGCCCTGAAATTGGGTGCCGATATCGTCATCACCGGCCGCGTGGTCGACAGCGCCGTGGTCAGCGCCGCCCTGGTGCATGAGTTCGGCTGGGCTTGGTGCGACTACGACAAGCTAGCGCAAGCCGCTTTGGCCGGGCATATCATCGAATGCGGTGCGCAGTGCAGCGGCGGTAATTTCACCGACTGGCAGAGCGTGCCGGATTACGAACATATCGGCTTTCCGCTGGTGGAAGTCGTCGCCGATGGCAGCTTCGTGGTCACCAAGCCGGAGGGTTCCGGCGGCCTGGTCACACCCTTTACCGTGGGCGAGCAGTTGCTCTACGAGATCGGCGACCCGCGCGCCTATTACCTGCCCGATGTGGTCTGCGATTTCACCCAGGTGCAACTGGCCCAGGTCGGCGCTAACCGCGTCGAACTCAAAGGCGCCCACGGCCTGCCGCCGACCACCCAATACAAGGTCAGCGCCACCCACCCGGACGGCTTCCGCTGCACCGCCAGTTGCCTGATGGCCGGCATCGATGCGGTGAAAAAGGCCGAGCGGGTCAGCCAGGCGATCATCAACAAGACCGCAGAGCTGTTCGCCGAACGCGGCTGGGAGCCCTACCAGGAAGTCAGCATCGAGCTGCTGGGTGCCGAGGCCACCTACGGTGCCCACGGCCGGCGCCAAGACACCCGCGAAATCGTGATCAAGATCGCCGTGCGGCATGCCAAGAAGGAAGCCCTGGTGCTGTTCTCCCGCGAGATCGCCCAGGCCGCCACCGGCATGGCGCCAGGCCTGACCGGCATCGTCGGCGGTCGCCCGACGGTGTACCCGGTGATCCGCCTGTTCTCCTTCCTGGCCGACAAGGATAACTGCCAGCTGGAAGTGGAGCTGGACGGCGAACGCACGCCGGTGGCGCTGCCGCAGATCGCTGCACTGGATGGTGCGCAGATCGCCGCGGATACCGCCGCTCCGCTGCCAACCGGCCAGGCCGACGCCAGCGTGGCTCTGATCAAGCTGGCGGTGGCGCGCTCCGGCGACAAGGGCAACCACAGCAATATCGGCGTGATGGCCAGAAAGCCCGAGTACTTGGCCTGGATCGCCGCGGCGCTGAGCGAGGGCGCCGTGGCCGAATGGCTGCAGCACCTGCTCGACCCGCAGAACGGCAAGGTCAGCCGCTGGTATTTGCCGGGCAGCCACAGCCTGAATTTCTTGCTGGAAAACGCCCTGGGCGGCGGCGGCGTCGCCAGCCTGCGCATCGACCCGCAAGGCAAGGCCTTCGCCCAGCAGTTGCTGGAATTCCCGGTGCCGGTGCCCAAGGCGCTGGCCGATTCACTCTAATTCGAAACACCGATGACACAGAACAAGAGCGGTTCCCGCGCAGAGCATGGGAACCATCGGCAAGAGGATGAGCAATGACCTACAACTCCGTGTACAAACCCGACCTGTTCAGCGGCCAGACCATCCTGATCACCGGCGGCGGCAGTGGCATCGGTCGTTGCACCGCCCATGAGTTGGCGGCCCTGGGCGCTCATGTGGTGCTGGTCGGGCGCAAGCTGGAAAAGCTGGAGAAGACCTGCAGCGAGATTCTCGAGGATGGCGGCCAAGCCAGTTTCCAGGTCTGCGACATTCGCGACGAAGAGGCCGTCAAGGCCATGGTCGCGCAGGTTGTCGCCGAACACGGGCCGATCCAGCACCTGGTCAATAACGCCGGCGGCCAGTACCCCGCCCCGCTCGCCTCGATCAACCAGAAAGGCTTCGAGACCGTGGTGCGCACCAACCTGGTCGGCGGTTTCCTGGTCGCCCGCGAAGTGTTCAACCAGAGCATGAGCCAGACCGGCGGCAGCATCGTCAATATGCTCGCCGACATGTGGGGCGGCATGCCCGGCATGGGCCATTCCGGCGCGGCGCGCGCGGGCATGGAGAACTTCAGCAAGACCGCCGCCGTCGAGTGGGGCCACGCCGGGGTGCGGGTCAATGCCGTGGCACCGGGTTGGATCGCCTCCAGCGGCATGGACACCTACGAAGGCGCATTCAAGGCGGTGATTCCGACCCTGCGCGAGCATGTGCCATTGAAACGCATCGGCAGCGAATCGGAAGTCTCGGCCGCCATCGTCTTCCTGCTGTCGCCGGGTGCGGCCTTTATCAGCGGCAACACGGTGCGCATCGACGGTGGCGCCAGCCAGGGCAGCCGCGCCTTTCCGCTGCTCAAGGCCAAGCCTGGGCAGAGCCAGGCGTACAACGGCTTCCACCGGGCCTATCTGCCCGATGTGCTTAAGGATCAGGAATAACCCCATGCCGGTCATTCAGTCGGATATCGATGTGCACGGCGAAGACTTCGCCAACAACCGCGAAGCCATGCTCGCCGCCGTGGCCAGTTTTCGCCAGATCGAACAGAACTGCCTGAACAAGGCGGCCGAGGCCAAAGCCAAGTTCGACAAGCGCGGCCAACTGTTGCCGCGTGAGCGTCTCAACCTGCTGCTCGACCCCGGCGCGCCCTTCCTCGAACTCTGCTCGCTGGCCGGCCACAAGCTGCACGACGACAAGGACGGCAGCCAAGCCGGCGGCGGCATCATCGCCGGTATCGGCTATATCGCCGGGGTGCGCTGCCTGGTCAGCGCCAGCAACAGTGCGATCAAGGGCGGCACCATCTCCCCCACCGGGCTGAAGAAGACCCTGCGTCTGCAGCAGATCGCCGTGGAGAACAAACTGCCGCTGGTGGCCCTGACCGAAAGCGGCGGCGCCAACCTCAATTACGCCGCCGACATCTTCGTCGAAGGTGCGCGCGGCTTTGCCAACCAGGCGCGCATGTCGGCCATGGGCCTGCCGCAGATCACCGTGGTGCACGGCTCCAGCACCGCCGGCGGGGCTTACCAGCCGGGCCTGTCGGATTACGTGGTGGTGGTGCGCGGCAAGGCCAAGCTGTTCCTCGCCGGCCCGCCGCTACTCAAGGCCGCCACCGGCGAGATCGCCAGCGACGAACAGCTGGGCGGCGCCGAGATGCACGCCCAGGTCGCCGGCACCGCCGAATACCTGGCCGAGAACGACGCCGACGGCGTACGCATCGCCCGCGAGATCCTCGCCCTGCTGCCGTGGAACGCGCAGTTGCCGACGCGGCCGCAGAAGAGCTGGCGCGAGCCGCTGTACCCGGTCGAGGAACTGCTCGGTCTGGTGCCGGCCGACGCCAAGAAGCCCTACGACGTGCGCGAGATCATCGCCCGCATCGCCGACGGCTCGGCGTTTCTCGACTTCAAGCACGAGTTCGACAACCAGACGGTCTGCGGCCACTTGCAGATCGAAGGCCAGCCCTGCGGTTTTATCGGCAACAACGGCCCGATCACCCCGCAGGGCGCGGCCAAGGCCGCGCAATTTATCCAGCTGTGCGAGCAGAGCAACACGCCGCTCCTGTTCTTCCACAACACCACCGGCTTCATGGTCGGCACCGAAGCGGAGCAGCAGGGGGTGATCAAGCACGGTTCGAAGATGATCCAGGCGGTGGCCAACGCCACGGTGCCCAAGCTGACCGTCGTCGTCGGCGGCTCCTACGGCGCCGGCAACTACGCCATGTGCGGCCGCGGCCTCGACCCGCGCTTCATCTTCGCCTGGCCCAACAGCAAAACCGCGGTCATGGGCGGCGCCCAGGCCGGCAAGGTGCTGCGCATCGTCACCGAAGACAAGCACGCCAAGCAAGGCAAGCAGGCCGACCCGCAGATGCTCGACATGCTGGAGCTGGCCACCGCGCAGAAGCTCGACAGCCAGTCCAACGCGCTCTACGGCACCGCCAGCCTGTGGGACGACGGCCTGATCGACCCGCGCGATACGCGCAAGCTGCTCGGCTACCTGCTGGACATTTGCGCCGAGGCCGCCGTGCGGCCTCTGAAACCCAACACCTTTGGCGTTGCCCGCCTGTAACCCTTCGGAGAATAAAAAACATGATCTTTACCCAGGAACACGAAGAGCTGCGTCGCACGGTGCGTCATTTCGTCGACAAGGAAATCAACCCGCATGTCGAGCAGTGGGAGAAGGACGGCCGCTTCCCGATCCATGACATTTTCAAGAAAGCCGGCTACCTGGGTCTGCTGGGCATCTCCAAGCCGGAGCAGTTCGGCGGCATGGGCCTCGACTACAGCTACTCGATAGTCGCCGCCGAAGAGTTCGGCAGCATCCGCTGCGGCGGCATCCCGATGTCCATCGGCGTGCAAACCGACATGTGCACCCCGGCCCTGGCGCGCTTCGGCTCCGATGAGCTGCGCGAGGAATTCCTCCGGCCGGCGATCACTGGCGAGATGGTCGGCTGCATCGGCGTCTCCGAAGTCGGCGCCGGTTCGGACGTGGCCGGGCTGAAAACCAGCGCCAAGAAAGACGGCAGCGACTATGTGATCAATGGCAGCAAGATGTGGATCACCAACTCGCCCTCCGCCGACTTTATCTGCCTGCTGGCCAATACCTCGGACGACAAGCCGCACGTCAACAAGTCGCTGATCATGGTGCCGATGAACACCCCGGGCATCAGCGTCAGCCCGCACCTGGACAAGCTCGGCATGCGCAGCTCGGAGACCGCCCAGGTGTTCTTCGACGATGTGCGCGTGCCGCAGCGCTACCGCATCGGCCACGAAGGCGCGGGCTTTATGATGCAGATGCTGCAGTTCCAGGAAGAGCGCCTGTTCGGCGCGGCCAACATGATCAAGGGCCTGGAGCACTGCATCGACGCCACCATCGACTACTGCAAGGAGCGCAAGACCTTCGGCAACGCGCTGATCGACAACCAGGTCATCCACTTCCGCATGGCCGAGTTGCAGACCGAGGTCGAGTGCCTGCGCGCGCTGGTCTACCAGGCCACCGAACAGTACATCCGCGGCAAGGACGCCACCAACCTGGCCTCGATGGCCAAGCTCAAGGCCGGCCGCCTCGGCCGCGAAGTCACCGACAGCTGCCTGCAGTACTGGGGCGGCATGGGTTACATGTGGGACAACCCGGTGGCCCGCGCCTACCGCGACGTGCGCCTGGTGTCGATTGGCGGCGGCGCCGACGAAATCATGCTGGGCATCATCTGCAAGCTGATGGGCATCCTGCCGGGCAAGAAAAAATAGCCAGGAGCCATTCGATGGTTGCCACGCTCGACGTGGCAACCCATAACGGGGCGCTCCGCGTCCCAGCGACGCCGAGCGCCGCCAAACACATTCCCACGCAGAGCGTGGGAACGATCTCGAGGAGCCGGTGATGGCTGAACTACCAAACACGCAAACCCTGTTGCTGGAACGGGCCGAGGGCGTGCTGCACGTCACCCTCAACCGCCCGGACAGCCGCAACGCCATGAGCCTGGCCATGGTCGGCGAGTTGCGCGCGCTGCTGGCCGCCGTGCGCGATGACCCGAGCGTGCGCGCCATCGTCCTGCGCGGCGCCGGCGGGCACTTCTGCGCCGGCGGCGACATCAAGGACATGGCCGCGGCCCGCGCCGCCGCCGGTGACGCCTACCGCACCCTCAATCGCGCCTTCGGCAGCCTGCTGGAAGAAGCGCAGCACACCCCGCAGGTGCTGGTCGCCGTGCTGCAAGGCGCGGTACTGGGCGGCGGCTTCGGCCTGGCCTGCGTCTCCGACATCGCCATCTGCCAGCAGGACGCCAAATTCGGCCTGCCGGAAACCAGCCTGGGAGTCATCCCGGCGCAGATCGCGCCATTCGTGGTGGGCCGCATCGGCCTGACCCAAACCCGCCGCCTGGCCCTGACCGCGGCGCGCTTCGACGGCGCGGAAGCCGCGCGCCTGGGCCTGGTGCATTTCAGCGAAGCCGACGAGGAAGCCCTGCACGCTCGCCTGCAACAGGTGCTCGAACAGGTGCGCAACTGCGCGCCGCAGGCCAACGCACAGACCAAGGCGCTGCTGCTGGCGGCGCAAAGCGAAGCCCTTGGCCCGTTGCTCGATCGCGCCGCCGAACAGTTCGCCGCGGCGGTAAGCGGCGCCGAAGGCGGCGAAGGCACCCTGGCCTTTATGCAGAAACGCACGCCCAACTGGGCGCAATAAAGAACCGTAGCCCGATGCAATCCGGGGCTGCTCTCAAAGACGATTCCCGGATTGCATCCGGGCTACGCAAAGCAGGAGCAGAAAATGCCCGCCTTCAACAAGATTCTGATCGCCAACCGCGGGGAAATCGCCTGCCGGGTGATGCGCACCGCCCAGGATCTGGGCTACCGCACCGTCACCGTCTACTCCGAGGCCGATGCCGCTGCGCGCCATGTGCAGGAGGCCGATGAGGCGGTGTGCATCGGCCCGGCCCAGGTCAACCAGTCCTACCTGCTGATCGACGCCATCATCGCCGCCGCGCAGAAGACCGGCGCCGACGCGATCCATCCCGGCTATGGCTTTCTCTCGGAAAACGCCGACTTCGCCCGCGCCTGCGAGGCCGCCGGCATCGTGTTTATCGGCCCGAGCGTCGAGGCCATTCAACTGATGGGCAGCAAGCGCCTGTCGAAAATCGCCATGGGTGACGCTGGCGTACCCTGCATCCCCGGCTATCAAGGTGCGGCCCAGGACGATGAGACCCTGGCCAGCGAGGCCAAGCGCATCGGCTACCCGCTGATGATCAAGGCCAGCGCCGGCGGCGGCGGTCGTGGCATGCGTTTGGTGCATGAGTCATCCGAACTGCTGGCACAGATCCGCACCGCCCGTTCCGAGGCGCAAAACGCCTTCGGCTCTGGCGAGCTGATCCTGGAGCGCGCGGTGATCCAGCCGCGGCATGTGGAAATCCAGGTGTTCGGCGACAGCCAAGGCCATATCGTCTACCTCGGCGAGCGCGATTGCTCGGTGCAACGCCGCCACCAGAAGGTGGTCGAGGAAGCGCCCTGCCCAGTGATGACACCCGAACTGCGCCAGGCCATGGGCGCGGCGGCGGTCAAGGCGGCCGCCTCGGTCAACTATGTCGGTGCCGGCACCGTGGAGTTTTTGCTGGATGCCAGCGGCGAATTCTTCTTCCTGGAAATGAACACCCGCCTGCAGGTCGAACACCCGGTCACCGAACTGATTACCGGCCAGGATCTGGTGGCCTGGCAGATTCGCATCGCCGAAGGTCGGCCATTACCGCTCAAGCAGGACGAAATCCACCTCACTGGCCACGCCATGGAAGTGCGCCTGTATGCCGAAGACTCGACGCAGAACTTCCTGCCGCAGACCGGCCGCGTGCTGCGCTGGGAGCCGGCGCTACGCGAGGGCATCCGCATCGACCACGGCCTGCTCGAAGGCCAGGCCGTCAGTCCTTTTTACGACCCCATGCTGGCCAAGGTCATCGCCTATGGCGCCACCCGCGAGGAGGCCCGGCGCAAACTGCTGCGCGCGATTGAGGACTGTGTGCTGCTGGGCGTCAATGGCAACCAGCGCTTTCTCGCCAACCTGCTGAAGCATCCGCAGTTCGCCGCGGGTCACGCCACCACGGCCTTTATCGCCGAGCACTTCACCGCGGATCCGAGCCTGAGCCCGCACCCACCGGCCGCTGGCGAGCTGGCCGCCGCCGCCGCCCTGTTCTATCAGCAGTCGGCCAACGCCCGCGCTCACCAGGGCGGCCTGGCCGGCTGGCGTAACGCCGGCAGCGCGCCCTGGCGCTTCGTACTCAAGCAGGGCGAGCAGTCGTTCCGCATCGAACTGGAGGTGCTGGCCGACGGCGCACAACCCAGCCTGCTGGCCAGGATCGACGAACAGCAGATCCGTCTCAGGCTGCTGGCCAGCGACGACCGCTGGGCCACCCTGGAACTGGACGGCATTCGCCAGCGCCTGGCCTATCACTTGGCCGATGACAGCATCTGGTTGTACGGCCACAACGGCAATCTGCAACTGACCGACATCACCCATTTACCCGTCGGCGCAAGCAGCGGGGCCGGCTCCGGCAGCGTCAAGGCACCGATGGACGGGGCGATTGTCGAGGTGCTGGTCGAGGAAGGCAGCCAGGTCAGCAAGGGCCAACTATTGTTGGTGCTGGAAGCGATGAAGATGGAGCACCCACTGAAAGCCAGCATCGACGGCACCGTCCGGCGGATTGGGGTGAGCCGTGGCGATCAGGTGAAAAATCGCCAGTTGCTGCTCGAGATCGAAACCGCCGAAGCCTGATGGCATCACCCTATACACGCGACTCAGCCACATAACAAAAAAGACGGAGCACGCCCATGTCACTGCAAGGAAAAACCCTGTTCATCACCGGCGCCAGTCGCGGCATCGGCCGCGAGATCGCCCTGCGTGCGGCCCGCGACGGCGCCAATATCGTCATCGCGGCGAAAAGCGCCGAAGCCCACGCCAAGCTGCCGGGCACCATCCATTCGGTGGCGGCCGAGGTCGAACAGGCCGGCGGCAAGGCTCTGGCCCTGCAACTGGACGTGCGCGACGAGAACGCGGTAAAAGCCGCCATGGCCCAGGCCGCCGCACATTTCGGCGGCATCGATGCGCTGGTCAACAACGCCGGGGCGATCAAGCTGGTCGGCGTCGAACACCTGGAGCCCAAGCGCTTCGACCTGATGTTCCAGATCAACACCCGCGCGGTGATGGTCTGCAGCCAGGCGGCCCTGCCCTATCTGAAGCAGAGCGCCGGCGGGCATATCCTCAACCTGTCGCCGCCGCTGAACATGGACAGCAAGTGGTTCGCCCAGCACGGCCCCTACACCGTGACCAAGTACGGCATGAGCATGCTCACCCTGGGCATGAACGAGGAATTCAAGAAGTACGGCATCAGCGTCAACGCCCTGTGGCCCAAGACCATGATCGCCACCGCCGCCATCGAGTTCGAGCTGGGCAGCCGTGACGCCTTCAAACGCGCACGCAACCCGGCAATCATGGCCGATGCCGCCCACGCCATCCTCGCCAGCACGGGTCGCAGCATCAGCGGGCGACTGCTGATCGATGAAGAGATTCTCCGTGAACAGGGTCAAAGCGAGTTCGAGCAGTACCGTTTCGATCCGGCTGGCGGCACGCTGATCCCTGATCTGTTTGTCGACTGAGACAAAAGCCGATCGGTAACCGGCGGCGCCCGTTTGAAGCGATATCAGGCGAGCGAGAATGGCGAGCAACATCGGCCAGCTCGCCGCAACCCGCGACGGGCTATTGCTTGAACTCGAATTGCAGTTCAGCGCCTTCTAGCGTGTCCCAGTAGTCATCCCCCCGCTCATTGGTGATCAGCTTGCCATTGAGCTGAAAGGGACTTTCTGCCGCCTGCTCTCCCCCGAACAGCGGGGGCAGCAAGGCCGGCGACGGCGGTTCAGCAGGGGCGACGCGCGACTGCAGCTCTTCAAACAAATCTGGCGGCAGGCTCAAGTCCAGGTCTGCCCTGAGCGGAGGGGCAATCACACTGTCTTGGGCCGCTGGTTCGCTGGCCACGGCGGGCTTCGGGCTCGGCCGCGCAGGCTCGCTTAGCGCCTTGGTTTCAGGCTTGGTTTCAGGCTTGGGCTTGGGCTTGGGCTTGGGCTTGGGCGCGGGTGCGGGTGCCACCTCTACAGCAGGCACAGGCAGTACCGATTCCGCAGGCTTGGCAGGCTCGCGCGGCACAGCGGCAGTTGATTTTTCGTTGTCACAGGCGCTCAGCGACAGCAGAGCCAGAAGAAAAAGCCAAAACCGGAAGCTGATCATCAACAAGCACAATCGCAGTGTGGGGGAAGCACCATGCTCGCCTCTCCCCCGGCATCTAGCAAGCCTGCCGTGTCGTGTTTACACAGGTTTTACCAGCCTAGCGGCTTCTTTCTAATCGTTCGAGCTGCGCCTCGATATCCATCTGCGGGAAATCCAGCTGCAGGCGCTGTTGCAACTGCTGCGCCTCCTGCGCCTTGCCGGCGCGACGCAGGGCGAGCAGCCGGATGAGCGCTGTTTCCGCGTCCTGCTTCGCCGCCACGCTGGGCTGCGCTGCAGAGCCCACCGCGGTCGACAGCTCTGCACTCGGCGCCAGGGTATCAGCCACGACTGCAGCCGCGTCAGGCGCTTGCTCGCCTGGGGCTTCTGCCAGAACCGGCATTGACTGCTTCTTCTCGGCCTGTTGCCGCGCCGCGGAATAATGCGGCAGCGCAGGCGCCGCCGTCTGTTCGCGCAGCAGAGCTGGCGGCGCGGCGCTATCGGCCATGGACGCGGCCGGGGCCATCACGGCTCGTGGCATTGGCGCCGCAAAGTCATCGGGCGTTTGCTCCAGCGTGCGCCAGGTCAGACTCACGCCGATGCCGACGCAGGCCAAACCGGCCAGCGCCAGCGACCAGCGCTGCCGCCCAGCGCGACCGAACAACCAGCCATGCAGGCGCTGGCTCCAGCCCGACGATCCTGCGGGCTGCGCGGCGCGGGCCGCGGCGAGGATGCGCGCATCCAGCTCGGCGGATGGCTCGGCTGGGCTATGGATACGAAAGTGTTCGAGCAAGGCCCGCTCATGCGGCTCGTGTTGATCGCGGTTCATGCGGATAACTCCTCGGCGGCCGGGTCAGCCAGCAGCCGACGTAATTTCTGCAACGCATAGCGCAAGCGGCTTTTCACCGTTTCCGCCGGCGTGTGGGTCAGCTCGGCGATCTCATGCAGCGGCAGATCGCCATGGGCGCGCAACAGGAACACTTCCCGCTGTTCGGCCGGCAGATCGTCCAACGCCGCCTGCAGGCGTTCTTGGTCGCGGCTCAGGCTGAGCTGCCGCTCGGGGTCGGTCGCGCTGCACGGCTGGTCATGCCGCTGTTCATCGAACGTCTCGTGCCTGCCCTGCTGGCGCCCCGCTTTGCGCCAGTGATCGATCAGCCGATTGCGTGCGATCTGGTACAGCCAGGTCTTGAACAGCACCGCCTCAAGCTGCAGCGACTGGCTGCGGATCAGGCTCATCCAGGTGTCCTGGAACACCTCCTCGGCCAGTGTCGGGTCGCCGCACAGACCGCAGAGAAAACGGAACAGGCCGAGGCGATGGCGCTGATACAACAGCGCAAACGCCTCGGCATCGCCCTGCCGATAACGCCGCAGCAAGGCGGCGTCCTCTTCGGCAGACAGTGGCGCTACAGGATGGGCAATCACGCTCAATCGACCTTGGCTGTGTTGGGTGCGGGCGGTGAAGACGAAGTTTGCAGGCTTTGCGCCAGTTCGACCAGTTGCACGAACTCGCCGCGCAGGCCGTAGCGATCCTCGCCTTTGCCGCTGCGCGCCAGCTCGGCCGTTGCCGGCAGGTCGAAGTCGCCGGTGTAGCGAGCGCCTTTCAGCTGCTGGGCAAAGGCGGCCACCGCCGTGGCGAAGCGCAAGTCCTCACTGGCTTGGGCTATCGCCGGGACATTGCGCTGCGCCTCGATGGGAATCTCCAGCAACCGGCTGCTGCTCTGCTGCGGCGCCTTGTAGCGGATGCGCAGCAAGGCCAGCTCGCCCTGGTTGCCGATGGCTTTTTCCGCCTGCCGATAGCGCAGCGGCTGCAGCCAGCCCTGGTTGCCGACCGGGACTATTTCATAGAGCGCGGTCACGCTATGGCCGGCGCCGATCTCGCCGGCATCGACCTTGTCGTTGCTGAAATCTTCACGCTTCAGCGCGCGGTTTTCATAGCCGAGCAGGCGGTATTCGCTGACCTGGGCCGGGTTGAATTCGACCTGGATCTTCACGTCCTTGGCCACCGTCGCCAGGGTCGAGCCGAGCTGGTCGACCAGCACCTTGCGCGCCTCGCGCAGGTTGTCGATATAGGCGTAATTGCCATCGCCGGCATCGGCCAACTGCTCCAGCAACTGCTCGTTGTAGTTGTCCGTGCCGAAACCCAAGGTGGTCAGGGAAATCCCGCTCTTGCGCTTGTCGGCCGCCAGTTGCTTGAGCGTGTCGAAATCGCTGATGCCGACATTGAAGTCGCCATCGGTGGCCAGCAGGATGCGGTTGATGCCGTGTTTGATAAAGCCCTGCTGCGCCTGCCGATAGGCCAGCTGAATGCCCGACTCGCCGGCCGTCGAGCCGCCGGCGCGGAGCCGATCGATGGCCGCGCGAATCTTGGCTTTCTCGCTGCCCGCGGTCGGCTCCAGCACCACGCTGGATGAACCGGCATACACCACCAGGGAGACTTTGTCCTCGGCGCGCAATTGCTCGGCCAACAATTTCAGGGTGCTCTGCACCAGCGGCAGCCCTTCACGCCTGTCCATCGAGCCCGAGACATCCACCAGAAACACCAGATTGGCTGGCGGCAATGCGCCAACCGACAGATCCGCCGCCTTGATCGCGATGCGCAGCAGCCGGCTCTGTGGGTTCCACGGCGTCACCGCCAACTCGGTAGCGACGCCAAAGGGCGTATCGCCGCTCGGTAGCGGATAGGCATAGGGGAAATAATTGACCAACTCCTCCAGCCGCACCGCCTCGGCCGGCGGCAACTGGCCCTGGTTGAGGAAACGCCGGACGTTGGCATAGCTGCCGCTATCGACATCGATGCTGAAGGTCGACACCGGCGCCTCGGCCACGGCCTGCACCGGGTTGTCGGCGAGCGTCTGGTACTGCTCGCGGTATTGCTCGCGGTACGCTGGCGGCAGATGATCCGCCATGGGTACGCCCGGTTGTAGTGCGGCCGGCCGCGAAGCGATTGCGGCATGGCGCTGCAACTCGGTTTTTTTCGTCCGTGCCGGCTCCTGGTAATGCTCAACGGCCGCGGCTGGCACTGGCGCATCAGCGACATGCCCCTGCGCCGACTCGGGTTGAGGGGCATTGCACGCGGCCAGGGTCAGCAGCAGGCTACCGGCAAAGCCCTGCAGCAACGGTTGTGGGTGTAACGCACGAATCCTCGACATGACGCATCTCCTTGGGGCGAAAAACTCTTCGCCCCAGTAGACGCAATGCCTGAGCTATTCGGGTTAACCGAGCGAAGGCATGTTCACCCAGCGCTTGTCGCCTCCTGACACAACTGCCCGGCCAACATGCCCAGGGTCATCAAGGCCCGCTCGGCCTCGCGGTTCCACGGGATGCCGCAGTTCAGCCGCACGCAGTGGTTGAACTGTTCGGTGTTGCTGAAGATCAGCCCCGGCGCGATGCTGATGCCCTGCTGCAACGCGCGCACGTGCAAGTCCTTGGTGTTGACCCGCACCGGCAGGCTGATCCAGAGGATGAAGCCGCCATTGGGCCGAGTCATCTGCGTGCCTTCGGGGAAATACTGCTGGATCGCCAACTGGAAGGCACTGAGGTTCTTGCGATATTCCTGGCGGATGTAGCGCAGATGCCGGTCGTAACCGCCGTTCTCCAGGTAGGCGGCCACCGCCATCTGGGTGACGCTGCAGGCCGAGTGGGTGCTGAAGGTCTGCAGACGCTGGATCTCGTCCTGGTATTTGCCGGCGATGATCCAGCCGATGCGCACGCCGGGCGACAGGGTCTTGGAAAAGCTCGAGCAATACACCACCCGCCCTTCCCGGTCATGCGACTTGAGCGCCTTGATCGGCCCTTGCTCGAACATCAGCTCGCCATAAATATCGTCCTCGACGATCTGGATGTCGAAATCTCCGGCCAGACGCAGCAACTGCTTCTGCCGCGCCTCGGGAATGCTGCCGCCAAGCGGATTGCTCAAGCGCGCAGTCAGCACCAGCGCCTTGATCGGCCACTGACTGGCCGCCAGTTGCAACGCCTCCAGACTGATGCCCGTGGTTGGATCGCTGGGAATCTCGATGACTTTCAGGCCCAGCAGATCGGCCAACTGCAGCAGGCCGTAATAGGTCGGCGACTCGGTGGCGATCAAGTCCCCCGGCTTGGTCAGCACCCGCAGCGACATCTGCAGCGCATCGACGCAGCCATGGGTAATCACCACCTCGGAGGGGTCAACCACCACCCCGGCATCGCGCATGCGAATCGCCACCTGGCGCCGCAGCGGTTCGAAACCCGGGCTGAACATATAGCTGAAGGCGCGCGGACTCTGAAAGCGGGTGACCTTGGCCAACTGCTGGTGCAAGGCACGTACCGGCAGGTACTCCACGTGCGGCACCGCCGCGCCGAGGGGAAAGACCCCTTCACGACGCGACTCGGTGAGGATCTGATTGATGATGCTGCTGCGCGTCACCAGGCTGGGACGCTCGACCCGAGCGATATCCGGGGTAGGCGCGGTCAGGGCCGGGGTCTGGTGCACATAGAAGCCGGATTGCGGGCGCGCGCGGATCAGCCCCAGGTCTTCCAGGTTGGCATAGGCCTGCAACACCGTGGCATGGCTGACGTTGAGCTGCGAGCTCATCTTGCGCACCGACGGCACCCGCTCTCCCGGCTGATAGACGCCACGGCGGATGTCTTCCGCCAATTGCTGGGCGATACGCTGATAGAGCAACAGATTGGTCATGGCCGCCTTCCCGCTTTATTGAACCCAAACAGTAACCCGGCCATTTGCACGTGCACCGGTACAGTTCTAGCCATTGTGGACGACACAGTAGCGATCCGCCAGCGACTGTATTGGATCAATTCAGCAACACGCCAACTGTTCTTGCACTTGTTCGCCCCCTGTAAGCCGCCGCAACCGGGCCATGGGCTGCGATAAATCGCGCTCAGCGGTTGTGAAAATATCGAGCGCCGTCGCGAGGCTGTCTCCAGGCGTTCGCGGCAAGGCGGGCTTGGAGGTGGCCGCGGCAGGCGAGAGCTTTTCGCCGCCGCTCAGCCAAGCCCCGGGGCCAGGGCTTTGGCTGACGCCTGGGTCAGCGGCTGGCGCCCAGGCGCCCCTGCTCGTCGGAGAACACAATCTCGACCCGGCGATTCTGCGCCCGGCCACTGGCCGAAGCATTCTCGGCCACCGGGAAACTTTCGCCATGCCCCTGCACATCGATGCGCGTGCTAGCGATACCCAGATCGATCAGTACGTCGGCGACGGTCTGCGCTCGCGCACGGGACAGCTCGAGGTTCTCCTGCTTGTCGCCACGGCTGTCGGTGTAGCCTTCGATGCGCACTACCCGGCGCGGATTCAGCTGCAGGAACTGCACCAGCTTCAGCACTGTGCGATTGGCCGAGGCTTTCAGGTTGGCCTGTCCTGCATCGAACAACACATCGCCCAGGGTCATTACCAAACCGCGTTCGCTCTCGCTGGTTGCCAGGCTGACCATCTGCTCTTCAAGCCAGTTGCTCTGCTCTTGCACACTGAGCAGTTTGGCCTCACGCAGGGCCAGTTGCAGGCGTTGACGCTCCAACTCAAGCTTGGCTGCCTGATCCCGATTCAGGCTCAAGGCACTGTTTTGCCCGGCGATTTCACTGTAACGCCGACTCAGGTAGGCGTAATGGCTAACGTCATCCGCACTGCCCCAATAGCTCGACAAACGGTCTGCACGGGCCAGGGATTCGCCAGCACGAATCACATCTTTCGGTGCGCTGCGCAGCACATTGGCGTTTTCCTTTACCGCCTGAAAACTGCCGCGGGCCGCCTCAAGCGCCTCGCTGCTGCTCTGCTGCTGCGGACTCGCGCAAGCACTCAGCAGCACCGTCAGCAGAGCGCCGCCCAACAGCTGGATACGAGCATTCATCACAGCTCTCCCAACTGCTTGCGCAGACGATTGATCCGGTTATTCAGTTCATTCAGCTGATCCTGGCTTTTCTGCGTCAACACCCGGGCCTCCGCCAGACGGGCATCCAGCTCGGCCTGTTCGGCAAGCACCCGCGCCTCCTTGAAGGCCTCTCGCCGCATGGCGGATTGAGCCTGCAGCAACTTGTCTTCGGCCATCCCCAGTTCAGCTACTTGCTCGTCGGCACCAACAGCTTTGGCTTGGGCCAAGGCCTGCTCGGTCAGCCGCAATTGCTCGGTTGGCGCGGGATCGCTGGCGCAACCAGACAAACTCAACAACAACATTGCGGCGCATGAAAAACGATTGATCACAAAAAACTTCCTACGGATTCGGGACGCTTGCGGGTTGCAACTGCTGCTCTTTCCAGCGCAATAGATTGTGCTGCAGCAAGGTTTCCGGCAGGCCGGCAGCGACCGATTCTGTCATCTTTCTCGCCAGTTGTCCGCGCAGCCAGGGATCGTTGCATGCCGAGTTGTGCGACAGCGTCAGGTACAAGCCCTCGCTGGAAATAGGCGGATCCAGCACCAGCAGCTCATCCTCGATGCCCAGCGTTTCGGCCAGAGCCAAACCCGGGAAACGTTCGTAGAGCACATAATCGGTACGACCCAGCAGCAACTTCTGCAATGCCTGAGTCAAACTGGACACGCCCTCCAGGGTCAAATTGGCCTTGGCATAAGCGTCGAACTGCTGGCCGAAGCTGTTATTCACCAAGGTGTCGCCGGTGCGGCCGTGCAGATCCGCCCAACTGGCATAGGGGAACTCCGCGCCTTTACGCACCCAGATCACACTAGGCGTGAAAGAAAACGCCGGGTGCACATAATCCATCACATCCAGGCGCGGCAAAGTCAGAAAAGCACCGGCGAGCAAATCGACCCGCCCCGTGCGCACCTCTTCTTGGGCGCGCGACCAAGGCCCGGTGTAGATCACATCGATCACCAGACCCAACTCTTTGCCCAGATGCTGGAGCAAATCGGCATTGGCACCGATCAGCTGCTGCGGATTCTGCGGATCACGCCACAAATAGGGCGGATACTCGGGATTGCCAGTGGCCACCAGGCGCTCACACTTGCCCGCGGCGGCACTCAGCCCCGGCAGCAGAGCCGCGCCGAGCAACAGCAACAAAGACTTCAACAAACCACGTTCGAGCATGACGATTTCTCGACTGAACTTTTGATGGACTTTCAGGGCATGCGAACTCTGTTGGATACCGGCTGCATGTTAGCTTACAACCGACTCAATAATAATTCGCGATAAGGACGCGCCATGAAAAAACTGATTCTCGGCTTGATACTGTTACTTGGCGGTTCCGCCACCACTCTCTACCTCTGCCCCGCCGCGCTACTGGCCACTGTGCAATGGGTCGAACAACAGCGTGCAAATCTCGGCGCCAAACGCTTGACTGTCAGCGATCTTAGCATTCATTACTACCAAGGCGGCCCGATCGACGGCGAAACCATTCTGATGATTCACGGTTTCGCTGCCAGCAAGGACAACTGGCTACGCTTTGCCCGCTACTTCACCGATGACTACCAAGTGATCGCCCTGGACTTGCCGGGCTTTGGCGACAGCAGCAAGCCCTACGCCAGCTACGATATTGGCACTCAGGTCGAGCGCCTTGCCGCTTTCACTCAAGCTTTGAAGATTAAAAAACTGCACCTGATAGGCAATTCGATGGGCGGTCATATCGGCGCCCTGTATGCCGCACGCTATCCCGAGCAAGTCCTGTCGGTGGCGCTGCTCGGTAATGCCGGAATCAACTCGCCAGAGAAAAGCGAGCTGATCAAGCGCCTCGAACGTGGCGAAGCCAATCCGCTGATCGTGAAAACAGCAGAGGAGTTCGATCAGTTGTTGGCGTTCGTCTTCGTCGAAGCGCCGGCCATACCCGAGAGGCTGAAGCACTATCTGGCAGACAGAAGCATAGCTAACCGCGGACATAACGAACGCATCTTCGCCCAACTGGTCAGTCGTTATATTCCGCTCGAACCGGTACTACCGAAAATCCAGGCGCCAACCCTACTGCTCTGGGGGGCGCAGGATAGGGTTTTGCATGTGTCCAGTATCGAGGTCATGCAGCCATTGCTACGACGACCCAGCGTGGCGATCATGCAAGATTGCGGTCACGCGCCCATGCTCGAACGCCCCCAGGAAACCGCCGAGCATTATCAGGCGTTTCTGCACGGCGTCGTGGCGGGGCGTGAATAAAGACAAATCACGCACAAGAAAAACCCGCTCAAGGCGGGTTTTTCTTGTGCAGGAGAAACCGGTTTACACCAGTTTTTCGAACTCCGGGATGGCTTCGAACAGATCCGCCACCAGGCCGTAATCGGCCACTTGGAAGATCGGCGCCTCTTCATCCTTGTTGATCGCGACTATCACTTTGGAGTCTTTCATGCCGGCCAGGTGCTGGATCGCGCCGGAGATACCGACGGCGATGTACAGCTCTGGGGCGACGATTTTACCGGTCTGACCGACCTGCATATCGTTCGGCACGAAACCGGCGTCGACCGCGGCGCGCGATGCACCCACCGCCGCACCGAGCTTGTCGGCCAGGGCGTAGAGGTGCTTGAAGTTGTCGCCGTTCTGCATGCCACGACCGCCGGATACGACGATCTTGGCAGCGGTCAATTCCGGACGATCGGACTTGGCCAGCTCTTCGCCGACGAAGGCCGACTTGCCGGCATCAGCGCCAGCGGCAACGGCTTCAACGGCAGCGGAACCGCCCTCGGCAGCAACCGGGTCGAAACCGGTCGCACGCACGGTGATCACTTTCACGGCAGCCGAAGACTGCACGGTAGCGATGGCGTTACCGGCATAGATCGGACGCTTGAAGGTGTCCGCGCTTTCGACGGCGATGATCTCGGAGATCTGATCCACATCCAGCTGAGCGGCAACGCGCGGCAGGATATTCTTGCCGTTGCTGGTGGCGGCCGCCAGGATGTGGCTGTAGCCAGCACCCAATTCGGCTACCAGCGGCGCGACGTTTTCCGGCAGCTGATGGGCGAACGCAGCGTTGTCGGCAACCAAAACTTTGGCCACGCCAGCGATTTTCGCGGCGGCCTCGGCAGCAGCACCGCAACCGGCACCGGCCACCAGCACATGTACGTCGCCGCCAATTTTCTGGGCTGCGCCAACGGTGTTCAGAGTGGCCGCAGCCAGAGCGGCATTGGTGTGTTCTGCAACAACTAAGATAGCCATTTAGATTACCTTCGCTTCGTTCTTCAGTTTCTCGACCAGCTCGGCCACCGACTTGACCTTGATACCGGCGCTGCGGGTAGCAGGCGCTTCGACTTTCAGGGTCTTGACGCTGGAAGTGGTGGCAACGCCCAGGGCTTCAGGGGTGACCACTTCCAGCGGCTTCTTCTTGGCCTTCATGATGTTCGGCAGCGATGCATAGCGCGGCTCGTTCAAACGCAGGTCGGTGGTCACGATAGCCGGCAGGTTCAGCGCCACGGTCTGCAGGCCGCCATCGATTTCGCGAGTCACGTTGACCTTGTCGCCGGCCACTTCCACCTTGGAGGCGAAGGTGCCTTGGGCGTAACCGCTCAGTGCCGCCAACATCTGGCCGGTCTGGTTGTTGTCGCTATCGATCGCTTGTTTACCGAGGATCACCAGCTGCGGCTGCTCCTTGTCGACTACGGCCTTAAGCAACTTGGCGACGGCCAGGGAGTTCAGCTCATCGCTGGATTCAACCAGGATGGCACGGTCGGCGCCCAAGGCCAGCGCGGTACGCAGCTGCTCTTGAGCAGTTGCCGGACCGATCGACACCACGACGATTTCACTCGCCACGCCTTTCTCTTTCAGGCGAACCGCTTCTTCCACGGCTATTTCGCAGAAGGGATTCATCGACATCTTGACGTTGGCAAGATCAACGCCGCTGTTGTCCGCCTTGACGCGAACCTTGACGTTGTAGTCGACCACTCGTTTGACAGCTACAAGAACCTTCATGGATTCCTCGTTACTCTCCGGTGAATAGAAATGTCGCCAGAAGCGAACATGGCGGGTGATGCCAATCGGCCGGAACCGACGGTCAGCCTATAGCGGCGGACACAAAACCGTCCGTATCTTGACCGCACGACCCAGTCCGGTCAATACAGCGAAGCGACCAATCGGCCGCGATGATGTAGTACGATTCTAACAGCCCTACAGAAATTCAAACAAACGTTTGTATTGGATCATTTGGGGGGCGCAGATATAATGCGCGCGCATCGCCCTGGGAACGAGCCTGATCGTCAAATATAACTAGAGAGCCTTGAGTAGGAGATAGCCTGTGGAACGCGAATTTATGGAATTCGACGTCGTCATCGTCGGCGCCGGCCCTGCTGGTTTGTCCGCCGCCTGCCGACTGAAGCAGAAAGCCGCCGAAGCCGGCAAAGAAATCAGCGTCTGCGTGGTCGAAAAAGGCTCTGAAGTGGGTGCACACATTTTGTCCGGTGCGGTGTTTGAACCGCGCGCGCTCAATGAGCTGTTTCCCGACTGGAAGGAGCTTGGAGCACCGCTGCATACCCCGGTAATGCGCGATGACATCTACCTGCTCAAGAGCGCCGAAAAAGCCAGCAAGATTCCCGACCTGTTCGTGCCCAAGACCATGCACAACCAGGGCAACTACATCATCTCCCTGGGCAATCTGTGTCGCTGGCTGGCCCAACAGGCCGAGAACCTGGGCGTGGAAATCTACCCGGGCTTCGCCGCCCAGGAAGCACTGATCGACGAAAAGGGTTCGGTTTATGGCATCCTCACCGGCGATCTGGGCGTCGACCGCGAAGGCCATCCGAAAGAGGGTTATTACACCCCCGGCATGGAACTGCGCGCCAAGTACACCCTGTTTGCCGAAGGCTGCCGCGGCCATATCGGCAAGCAACTGATCAAACAATTCAACCTCGACTCCGAAGCGGATGCCCAGCACTACGGCATCGGCATCAAGGAAATCTGGGATATCGACCCAAGCAAGCATCAACAAGGCCTGGTGGTGCACACCGCCGGCTGGCCGCTGGATGTAGTGGGTAACCAGAACACCGGCGGCTCCTTCCTTTACCACCTGGAAAACAACCAGGTGGTGGTCGGCCTGATCGTCGACCTGTCCTACAGCAACCCGCACCTGTCGCCGTTCGACGAATTCCAGCGCTACAAGCACCACCCGGTGATCAAGCAGTACCTGGAAGGCGGCAAACGCGTGGCCTATGGTGCCCGCGCCATCAGCAAAGGCGGCCTCAACTCGCTGCCGAAGATGGTGTTCAACGGTGGCGCACTGATCGGCTGCGACCTTGGCACCCTGAACTTCGCCAAGATCAAGGGCAGCCACACCGCGATGAAGTCCGGCATGCTCGCCGCCGATGCCGTGGCCGACGCGCTGTTCGCCGGTCGCGAGGGCGGCGATCAGCTGAGCGGTTACGTCGACGCGTTCAAGGCCAGCTGGCTATACGACGAGCTGTTCCGCAGCCGCAACTTCGGCCCGGCACTGCACAAGTTCGGCGTGCTGGGCGGCGGTGCCTTCAACTACCTCGACCAGAACCTGTTCGGCGGCAAGATCCCCTTCACCCTGCACGACACCAAGCCGGATTACGCCTGCTTGAAGCCGGCGGCCGAGGCGGAGAAGATCAGCTACCCGAAACCGGATGGCAAGCTCAGTTTCGACAAACTCAGCTCGGTCTTCCTCTCCAACACCAACCATGAAGAAGAGCAACCCTGCCACCTGAAGCTCGCCGACCCGAACATTCCGCTGACTAAGAACCTGCCGCTGTACGACGAACCGGCGCAGCGCTACTGCCCGGCGGGCGTGTACGAAATCGTCACCCAGGAAGACGGCGAGAAGAAGTTCCAGATCAACGCGCAGAACTGCGTACACTGCAAGACCTGCGATATCAAGGATCCAGCCCAGAACATCACCTGGGTGGCACCGGAAGGTGCCGGCGGGCCGAACTACCCCAATATGTAAGACGCAAAAAGGCTCCCTCGGGAGCCTTTTTTGCATTTGGCGGCAAGCCGCGCGCTCGTTCTTGTGCCGCTTGCAGCTAAACCCTATGGCTGCGGCCCAATCGGGAAGAACTCCCCGCTGCTCCACACCCCCAGCCAGGCTTGACCGTCGATCTCACGCGGTACCGCCAGCTCGACCAACTGATAGAACACATTGCGGTGAATCAAGGCCTCCAGGTTGCTGCGCACATGCACATAAGGCGCAGGTTCCTGGGTCAGCTCATTGAGCTCCACGCGCAGCGGATGCTCGGCACCGGCAGCGACCTCCTCCTCGACGTTGGTGGTGAAACGCAGCACCTGCGCCTCACCCTCGCCGTCCACCTGCAGGCTGACCGCGACGAAGGGCGCAGCATCGACCCTGATACCGACCTTCTCCACCGGGGTGACCAGGAAGTAGTCATCGCCATCGCGGCGGATGATGGTGGAGAACAACTTGACCATCGGTTTGCGGCCAATCGGGGTGCCCATGTAGAACCAACTGCCGTCACGGGCGATGCGCATGTCGATGTCGCCGCAAAAGTCAGGGTTCCACAAGTGCACGGGCGGCAAGCCCTTCTGCTCGCTCTTGGGGATCTGTGCCAGCAGGTCGCCGGCTTTGCCTGGGTCAGTCATGAGCGTTTCCTTAGCGGCCCAGTCCAATCAGGCTACGGGCATAATCGCGCAGCGGTGGACCGAGCAAATCTTCTGGCTGGGCATCATAGAACGTCAGGAAGCCGCCGCGGCTACGAATCCGCGCGGTATCGACCAGATAACGGGTATTGGTCTCGATCAGCATCAACTGAATGACGCTGCGGTCGGTACCGAGCCGATCCAGCACCTGCTGATCCACCCACTCATCCGCCGTGCCGATGCGATCATCGGCATAGGCGAAGCGACTGTAGAGCAAATAATGCGCACCGCGCGCGCGCGCCTGCTCCAGGGCCTCCTCCAGCCCGGCCGGACTGCGCGCCCGGCGCACCAGCGGGAAATACTCGACGAAGCCCTTGAACGCTTCTTCCGCCACCACATTAGGCCGCGGGTAGGCCGCTCCGGGCGGAACGAAATGTCCCTGGGCGATATAGATGAAAGAGTCGTGCTGCAGACGTCGCGAGGCCATGCGCTCGGTACGCCCGTGGTCGAGAATACCGGCATCGCGTAATTGATAGGCCGCGCCATCGGCCAGGTCGCTGACCTGCATGCAGCCACCCAGGATCAACAGCGCTAGGATTGACATCAGACTACGCATCACTCTCCTCCCGTTGCCGGTGACGGAATACCGGCGGACGGGACACCAATGCAGGTTCCACGCCATCACAGGCCGCGCTGCCACTCCTGGCGTAACCCGGCATCTTGCGGCTGTTCGATGGCGGCACGCACCTGCGCCAGCAGACGCCTCTTGTCCGCCCCCAGGGTACCTTTGAGTACCAGGTAGTTGGAGGCATGGTCGCTGCGAAACACCGCGTCGCGCAGCTCAAGCCCCTGCAGCAGGCGCTCGACCTCGATGAATAGTTGCTGCTGTCCTAGGGGCTGATAATCGGCGAACGCCCGGCGAAAACGCGCCTCGCCCTGGGGAAAGCTGACCACCAGGGTCGAGAGGAACTCCGGTTGCGCGGCATTCATCAGGCGCGCCGAGTTGTCGGCATGCTGCCCACTCAAGCTGCGGCCACCGAGGCCGTTGAGGATCATCACCGAACGAGCAATCCCCGCCTGACCAAGCTTGTCCAGGGCACTCAGGCTGGACTCGAACGTCTCGCCCTTGTTGACCCGCGCCAACACCTCATCGTCGCCCGACTCGCAGCCCACATAGGCCATGCGCAGCCCGGCGTCGGCCAGCTCCTTTAGCTCACCAACGGTTTTCTTGCGCAGATTGCGCGGCAGGCAATAGCTCGACACCCGCTCGACATCCGGCATGTACTCACCAATGGCCGAGAGGATGGCCAGCAAGCGCCGCGTCGGCAGCACCAGGGCATCGCCATCGGCGAGAAACACCCGCTGTACGATCAGCTGTTCGCCCGCGCGGCGAATGTCCTCCAGCACGTCGCGCTCATCGCGGGCGCGGAATTTCTTCTGCTCCTGGGTGTACATCTCGCAAAAGCTGCAGTTGTTCCAGGAGCAGCCGTTGGTCACCGGCAGAATCAGCGAATGGGCCTCGCTGGGCGGGCGAAACACCGGTTCGATATAGGCAATCGGGAAATCAGTCATGGGTTTCAGGCCGGGCAGCCGTCAGCCTCCAATAATCTTCATGACGGTCACGCCCCCGGAGAAGGCAACCTCCTGCTTGTCGCCGAGCGCCTTGACCAGCAGCCCTTGGAGCGCCGGCAAAGCCTGGTGGCGCGGCTTGTCGAGCAGGTCGCCGACATAGTGGCGATTGCTCGACGACAGACAGCCATGCAGCCAGCCGGTCGAGGACAGGCGCAAACGCGAACACGTACGGCAGAACGGCACACTTTCGTTGGCGATCACCCCGAAAAAGCCCTGGCCTGGAATCTCGTAACGCAACGCCGTGGCATCCACCGGCGCATCGGCCTGAGCGAAGCGGTAGCGCTCACCAATCATCGCCAACAGCTCGGGCATGGCCACGAACTGGCGCAGGAAGCTATTGCCGTCGCGCGCCAGATGGCCCATGCGCATCAACTCGATAAAGCGCAACTCGAAACCGCGCGCCAGACAATACTCCAGCAACGGCAGAACCTGATCGAGGTTCTGCCCACGCAGCGGCACCATATTCAGTTTGACCCGCATACCCGCGGCATGCGCTTCGTCCAAACCAGCCAGGACAGTGGGCAGATCACCGCCGCGAGCAATAGCTCGGAAGGCAACAGGATCGAGGGTATCCAGGGAGACGTTGAGGCGGCGAATGCCGCTTGCCAGCAGCAACGGCAGCTTGCGCGAGAGCAATTGGCCGTTGCTGGTCAGACTGATGTCGGCCAACCCCAGCGTACTGACGCCGCGCAAAACTGCCTCCAACTTCGGACTGACCAGAGGTTCGCCGCCGGTAATGCGCAAACACTCGATACCTGCGGCTTCGACCAGGTAGCCGACCCCACGCACCATGGCCTCAGCGGACAGTTCGTCCTGTGCCGCGACCAGACGTTTGCCGTCGGGCACGCAATAGGTACAGGCGTAATTGCAGGCAGCGGTCAGACTTACCCGCAGGTTGCGAAAGCGTCTACCTTGGCGGTCAACAATCATGGACGACTCCGATTAGCATTGCTCGAAGTATATCGCCGCAATCGGCCACGACACATGCACTGCATGCGCTATCAACCAGCCGAATAACGTCAATCGGCAGGAGCCTCGGTGTCACGCTTGCGCTTGTTGCCCATGCGTACACCGATGTCCATGAGGAACTGGAAGAACCCTTCCTGGTCTTCCAGCACGTTGCTCCAGAACGGCGAGTGATAGAGCGCCACGGCGCCATGCACCAGCGCCCAGGCCGCGCAATAATGGAAGTACGGCGGCACGTCTTCCAGCTTGCCCTCGGCAATGCGGCCCTTGATCAGTTGAGTCAGACGCTCGAAGTTGGAGGCGCGGATCTTGTGCAACTGCTCGACCATTTCCGGCACCTGATTGCCCTTGACCACCTTCTCTTCCAGGCGGTCGAACAAACGGTAGCGTTGCGGGTCGCGCATGCGGAACTCGAAGTAGGCGCGCGACAGCGCTTCCTTGTCGCGATCGACGTCGGCCGAATGGAGCAACTCGTTCAGGTCGCGCTCATAGTCGAGCATCAAACGCAGGTAGATCTCTGCCTTGGACTTGAAATGCTTGTAGATGGTGCCTTTGCCGATACCAACGGCGTCAGCGATCATCTCGACAGTAACGCTGTCCTCACCCTGTTCAAGGAACAGTTTCAGCGCAATGTCGAGAATCTCCTGTTCGCGGCGGCGAAACTCACGGATCTTACGGGGTTCAATCTGCATAAGAAGGACTAAACGGTCGAAAATCGAAGGCGAGTATTATGCCTAATTAGCGCAAAATTGCACGGATCATCCGACCATGTACGGCATTCATGACGAGTTCCCGCAACTTCCCGGCCTCCGTTACCTGAACCACGCCGCGGTCGCGCCCTGGCCACGGCGCGCAGTGCTGGCGGTCAAGCGTTTTGCCGAACAGAACGCCCAGGTTGGCGCCCGCGACTACGCGGATTGGCTGCTGGTCGAACGCAGCCTGCGCGAACGCCTGACCCGCCTGCTCAATGCACCATCCAGTGACGATATTGCCCTGGTCAAAAGCACCTCGCAGGCGCTGTCCTTCGTGGCATTCGGCCTGGATTGGCACGCCGGCGATCAGGTGGTGATCGGCGATGAAGAATTCCCCTCCAATCGCGTGGTCTGGGAGGCGCTCAAGCCGCAAGGGGTCGAAGTGATCAAGGTCGGCCTGCATAGCGGCGACCCGGAAACCCGCCTGCTCAACGCCTGCGGCCCGCGCACCCGACTGCTGTCGATCAGCGCCGTACAATACGCCAGTGGCCTGCGCCTGGATCTGCCGCGGCTCGGCCACGGCTGTCAACAACGCGGCGTATTGTTCTGCGTCGATGCGATTCAACAGCTTGGCGCCCTGCCCTTCGACGTCCAGGCCTGCCAATGTGCCTTCGCCATGGCCGACGGTCATAAATGGTTGCTCGGCCCGGAAGGTCTTGGTGCGTTCTATTGCCGCAGCGACCTGCGCCCGCAACTTGAACTGCATGAGTACGGCTGGCATATGCTCGAACACTGCGGCGACTTTCTGCGCCAGGACTGGCAACCCGCGCCCTCGGCCAGACGCTTCGAGTGCGGCAGCCCGAACATGCTCGGCACCATGGCACTGGAAGCCAGCCTGTCGCTTCTCGAGGAAGTCGGCATGGTCGAGGTCGGCAAGGCCGTGCAGGAACGCGTGCAATGGCTGCTCGACGGCCTGGCCACTCGCCCTGGCGTAACGCTGCACAGCCCGATTGATCCGGCTCGTCGCGCCGGCATCGTCACCTTCAGCCTGGCGGGCTGGGATAATCAGTCGCTGTTCCAACGCCTCAGGTCTGAGCAGGTGATTTGTGCGCAACGCGGCAACGGCATCCGCCTGTCCCCACATTTTTACAGCAGCGCGCGGGTACTAGAGGAAACCTTGGATCTGTTGCACCAGTTGGCAACAGGGTGAGGACTCAACAACCGGCCAGGTATTCCAAATCTGTTTAAAAAACGAGCAAACCAGCCTGGACGTTCAGCAAACTTCGCCAATACTCAGGAGTACTGGTGTGCGGCATCTCCCCCCAAGTGCCCCACCAGGCAAGGTACCTTGGATCGCGTACCTTGATTTACTCCTAATGGTCTTAACCCGGATTCATCCCCCAGAACCCGGGTTTTTTTTACATGGCGTTTAGGGTCGACGGCATCCCATGCCGCCGCGTCGACTCACTCGCCACCCGCGCACGCACGCACGCAGACATTAAGCGACTCGCGCCAATGGGAACAGGCGCTTGAAGTTAGCCGTGGTCTGATCCGCCAGTTGCTCGAAACTGACGCCACGCAACAACGCCAGATACTCAGCCACATCGCGTACGTATTCCGGCAGATTCGGCTTGCCGCGGTGTGGCACCGGCGCCAGATAGGGCGAGTCGGTTTCCACCAGCAAGCGATCGTCCGGCACCTGGCGGGCGACTTCACGCAGTGCCTCGGCATTGCGGAAGGTGACGATGCCGGACAGGGAAATATAGAAACCGATATCCAGCGCCGCCTTGGCCATTTCCCAGTCTTCGGTAAAGCAGTGCAACACCCCGGCTTGAGGCAAGGCGGCCTCACGCAGCAAGGCCAGGGTATCGGCACGCGCTTCGCGGGTATGCACGATCACCGGCTTGCCGGTGACCTTGGCGGCCTGCAGGTGCAGGCGGAAGGCCTGCTGCTGCAACTGCGCCGCTTGCGGCTCGTAGTGGTAATCCAGTCCGGTTTCACCGATGGCCACCACTCTGGGGTGGTTCAGCTCAGCCAGCAACCAGTCCAGAGCCGGCGCGGCCTCCGGCTCGAGATCCAGCGGATGAACCCCAACCGAGCAATCGACGTCGACATAGCGCTCGGCCAGACTCTTGACCGCCGCAGCATTGTCGGCACTGACCCCAATGCAGAGAAAATGACCAACGCCACGCGCTCGCGCAGCGTCCAGCGCGGCATCGAGGGAGCCGCCATGCGCAGCCAGATCGAGGCGGTCGAGATGACAGTGGGAATCGATAAGCATGATGTGAAGCCTCAAGTAGCAAGCTTCAAGCCACAAGCAAAAGCGAGAACGCCAACGCTTTCTTGTCACTTGCAGCTTGCGGCTTGTCGCGACAGTTACATGGTATGGGTCGGGCGATCCGACTTCAGCGCACCCGCCAGGTAGGTCTCGATCTTGTTCCGCGCGGTGTTGTCACCGTCATTGAACTGCACACCGACCCCCGCCGCACGGTTGCCTTGCGCACCCTTGGGCGTGATCCACGCCACCTTGCCGGCGACCGGGATCTTTTCCGGCTCGTCCATCAGATTGAGCAACATGAACACTTCATCGCCAAGCTTGTAGCTCTTGTTGGTCGGGATAAACAGCCCGCCATTCTTGATAAACGGCATGTAAGCGGCATAGAGCACGGATTTGTCTTTGATGGTCAGCGACAGGATTCCGTTACGCGGGCCCAAATTAGGTGGCAAGCTCATGCGGCGTTCCTGGTTTTCATTACTTGATGGCCGATTCTAGCTCGGTCTGAGTAAGCTTGCCCACTGCACCAGCAAGGCTTCGAGAAGCATGACACGGTTGAGGTTGGCTTTACCTATGACTTTCTGCCGCTGTGCCAGCAACCAATCCTGCATGCTCAACACTTTTGCCTGAGCGGTTTTCTCTGCCAGGTATTGTATGACCTTGCGCATATCGGCCTGCCCCAACCCCGCCTCGTCACGCGTCAGCTGATAACGCAGGATCAACTGCGCCCAGTCGCAGAACCAGTCGAACAACAACTGCAAGGACACGGCGTTCCAGCTTTCTGCCAATTGGCTCGGCGCGATCTGCTGCTTGAGTAGCTTCTTGATCCCGTCGACCACCAGGGCACGCTGCTGGCGCACGCCCTGGGCGTGCATGCGCACGGCGACCAAGGGCGAACCTGCCGCCAGACAGAGCAACTCGGCGCGTTCCTCATCGGCACACTCCGGCAGCGCCTGCGCCAGCCAGGCCTGGCTCGTCGCCTGGCTCGGCAAGGGACAGGCCTGCTGCACGCAGCGACTCCTTACCGTCGGCAGCAAGCGACTGGGTTGGTGACTGATCAACAGCAAAACCGTATTGCCGGAAGGCTCTTCCAGACTTTTCAGCAAGGCGTTGGCCGCATTCAGATTCATCGCCTCGGCCGGCTCGACCAGTACCACCTTGCGCCCGGCGAGTTGGGCGGTCTGCACCACGAAATTGACCAAGTCACGCACCTGGTCGACCTTGATCGCCTTGTCGACCTCTTCCGGCTGCAGAATGTAGTTATCCGGATGGCTGCCGGCAGCCAGCAGATGGCAGGACTTGCACTGACCGCAGGCATCCAGGCCCGCTGGCCGCTGGCAGAGCAAACGGGCCATCAGGCGCTCGGCGAGGGCGCGTTTGCCGATACCGGCCGGCCCATGCAGCAGGTAGGCATGGGCATGCTGCGTGCGCCCGGCCAATTGCTGCCAGAGCGTGGCTTGCCAGGGGTAGGCATCAGCCACGGCACAGCTCCACGATATGTCCCAACATGGCGTCTAGATCCTGCTGCACCTGGCTCAGCGGCTGCGCGGCATTCAAAATCCGATAACGCCGAGGCTGTTCACCGGCACGGCGCAGATAGGTCTGGCGCACCGCCTCGAAAAATGCCCGCCCCTCCTGCTCGAACCGATCCAGCCGACCACGCGCCGCCGCACGGGCCAGACCTATCTCTACCGGCAAATCGAATACCAGGGTCAAATCCGGACGCAGATTGCCTTGCACGAAGCTTTCCAGCACAGCAATACGCGCCTGCGACAAACCGCGGCCGCCACCCTGGTAGGCATAGGTGGCATCGGTAAAGCGATCGCAGAGCACCACGCAACCACGGGCCAGTGCCGGCCGAATCACCTGGGCCAGGTGCTGGGCACGGGCCGCGAACACCAGCAGCAACTCGGTGTCGGCCGCCATCGGCTCATCGCTCGGCGTCAATAACAGCTCGCGGATGCGCTCGGCCAGCGGCGTACCGCCCGGCTCGCGAGTCAACAACACCTCGATACCTTGCGCGCGCAGGCGCTCGGCCAAGAACTCGCGGTTAGTGCTTTTACCGGCGCCTTCGGGGCCTTCCAGAGTGATAAACAAACCGCTCACGGGCTGTCCTTTATTGATGGTTCGACTGCACGGGGGCAGGACTCGAACGGTAATCCTCGCGCCGCGTGAGCTGGTACTCGCGTACCGCGCGGTTATGGGCCTCGAGGGTATTGGAGAATACATGGCTGCCGTCGCCGCGAGCGACGAAATACAGGCTCTTGCCTGCCACCGGGTGCAGCGCGGCATTGATCGCCTCGCGCCCCACCATGGCGATCGGGGTCGGCGGCATGCCATCGATCACATAAGTGTTATGGGCCGTCGGCTCACGCAGGTGAGCACGGGTCAACTTGCCGTTGTAGCGCTCACCCAGGCCATAAATTACCGTAGGGTCGGTCTGCAGGCGCATGCCGATGCGCAGACGCCGGACGAATACGCCGGCAATCTCGCCGCGTTCCTCGGGCACTCCGGTTTCCTTTTCGATGATCGAGGCCATGATCAAGGCGTCATAAGGCTCCTTATAAGGCAGCCCATCGGCGCGACCTTGCCACTCCTCGGCCAAGACCTGTTCCAGGCGGACATAGGCTTGCTTGAGCAGATCGAGGTCGCTCATGCCGCGCACGAACCGGTAGGTGTCGGGGAAGAAGCGCCCTTCCGGATTAACCCCCGGGTAGCCCAGGCGCACCATCAACTGGGCGTCGCTCAGTTCGCTCAAGGTCAGATCGAGCTTGCTTTCGCGCGCCAAGGCCGCGCGCATCTGGCGAAAACTCCAACCTTCGACCAGAGTCAGGCTGTACTGCACCACCTCGCCACGCCGCCACAGCCCGAGCATATCGCTCACGCTGAGCCCCGGAGTGAGGCGATACTCGCCGCTGTGCAGAGGCTGCCCTCTAAGGTTGAAGCGCCAGTAGAGTCGCAACCAGAACGCATCATGCAAAACGCCGTCAGCCTGCAGGCGATTGAGTACACCGCCAGGAGTAGCGCCCGCCGGCACCTCAAGCATCAGCTCCTCGGTCAGATTCAACGGTTGCTCGAGCGCCGAGTGCTGCTGCCAGGCGACCAAGGCCACCAGCAAACCGGCAACTAACACGCCGCCCTCAAGCAGCAACAACAATTTACGTATCACAAATCAGCTGTCCAGTAGGTCGCAGGCGATGATCTGCAGTTTACGGGTCAGCGGGCCAACCGGCCACTCATGCCGTTGCAGCGCACGGACAGGCCAGACGCCGTAGAGACTGTTGCAAAGAAAGATCTCGTCGGCCCCCAGCAACGTATCAAGACCGATGTCGCACACATGGCAGGGCAAACCCTGATCCGCGGCCTGCGCCAGCAGCTCGGCCCGCATCACCCCGGCCACTCCGCAGCGGGAAAGATCGGGCGTGAGCAAGACGCCATCTTTCAACATAAACAGATTGCTGTAGACGCCTTCGATCACCCGCCCGGAGGTATCCAGCAGCAAGCCTTCGGCATGTTCGGCGTCCTGCCACTCGGCGCGCGCAAGCACCTGCTCGAGCCGATTCAAATGCTTCATCCCGGCCAGCAGCGGTTGCTCGGCGAGTCGCGTCACGCAGGGGAACAAACGCACACCCAGTTCGGCATTGCAGGCCGGATAAGAGGGCTTTGCGCTACCCTGCAGAATCCGTCGCGGCAACCCTGGTTGCGGCGGCGCGTAACCGCGCAAACCGTCACCGCGGGTCACGATCAACTTGGCCACGCCATCGCCCAACTCACGACTGAACGCCAGCAGCTCCGCACGCACCAGCGCCAGATCGAGATCGATCTGCAAGCGTGCGCAACCTTCGCCAAGCCGCGCCAGGTGTCGAGCCAGCAAGGTGGGACTGCCACGATTGACGGCGATGGTCTCGAACAGCCCATCGCCGTACGCCAAACCACGATCCCTGACGGAGAGCCGTTCCAACGGCTGACCGTCGACCCAGCTCGGCATCAACCCGCGTACCGGCGAAATACCAGTGAACCGTTGGTGCCGCCAAACCCAAAGGAATTGGACAGCACCACATCGATCGGCATGGCTTTGGCCTGGTGCGCAACGAAGTCGAGGTCGCAGCCCTCGCCAGGCTCGTCCAGATTGATGGTTGGCGGGGCCACCTGCTCACGAATGGCCAAGATGCTGAAGATTGCCTCGACCGCACCAGCCGCGCCCAGCAGGTGGCCGGTCATCGACTTGGTCGAGCTGACGGCAAGCTGATAAGCATGTTCGCCAAACACCGACTTGATCGCCGCGACCTCAGCCTTGTCTCCCGCCGAAGTCGAAGTGCCGTGGGCGTTGATGTACTGCACCTGGTCGGTATTCAACCCGGCGTCGCGCATCGCATTGGCAATGCAGCGGGCGGCACCGGCACCGTCTTCCGGTGGCGAAGTCATGTGGTACGCATCGCCACTCATGCCGAAACCGATCAACTCGGCATAGATAGTCGCGCCGCGCGCCTTGGCGTGCTCCAGCTCTTCCAGAACCAGCGCACCGGCACCATCGGACAGCACGAAGCCATCGCGATCCTTATCCCATGGACGACTGGCGCTGGCCGGATCATCGTTGCGCGTGGACAGTGCCCGCGCCGCAGCAAAGCCACCGATTCCCAAACCGCACGCGGCCATCTCGGCACCACCGGCGACCATCACGTCGGCTTCGCCATAGGCAATATTACGCGCGGCCATGCCGATGCAATGGGTACCGGTGGTACAGGCGGTGGCAATCGCATAGTTCGGCCCCTGCAACCCCAGATGGATCGACAGGAAGCCAGAAATCATGTTGATGATTGAGCCCGGCACGAAAAACGGCGAAATGCGCCGCGGGCCCAACTCATGCAACAACTTGCAGTTGTTCTCGATATTGGTCAGACCGCCAATGCCCGAGCCGAGGGCCACACCAATACGCGCACGGTTGGCATCGGTCACTTCCAGCCCGGAATCGCGCACAGCCTGGAAGCTCGCGGCCAGCCCATACTGAATAAACAGATCGAGCTTGCGCGCTTCTTTGGCGGACAAATACTCCTCGACATTGAACCCCTTGACCGAACCGCCAAAACGGGTGGTGTAGGCGGAAAGATCCATATGTTCGAGCGGGGCGATGCCACTGCGTCCGGCCAAAATACCCTGCCAGCTGCTCGGCACATCGTTACCCAGTGGCGACAGCATGCCCATACCGGTAACCACGACGCGTCTACGCGACACAGCAATCTCCTCATATTCGGTTATTCAACGCCTATCCATTCCCTTACCCCGATAGCGGATAACGAACGCAGATCAGGCAAGGCAAGACAGCGCACCAGGTGGCGCAGCAATGGCCAAAAGCTGGCCCGCAGGGCAGGCACAGTCAGTGAGTCCGCTTAACGGATCGCGAGCCTTCCCGCACTGCGAAGCTGGACGCCCACCCCTTTGACCACTTCCAGCACCCCGTCAAAGAAAAACCGCACGCCCGATAAGGGCTGTGCGGCTTTTCCAAGTCGGAAGTCGACGATCAGCTTATTGCGCGTGCGCAGTCACGTAATCGATAGCTTCCTGAACAGTGGTGATCTTCTCGGCTTGCTCATCCGGAATCTCAGTCTCGAATTCTTCTTCGAGAGCCATCACCAGCTCAACAGTGTCAAGGGAGTCGGCACCCAAGTCTTCAACGAAGGAAGCGCTGTTGGTTACTTCGTCTTCTTTGACGCCAAGTTGTTCGGCAACGATTTTCTTGACGCGTTCTTCGATGGTGCTCATACCGTATTTTCACTCCTAATTGGACAAATCCAGGCAGCTGGTCTGCGGCCAAGTGTATATAAAGGGTTTTTAGCATTTCAAGCAGAATGCAAGACTGCCCCAGAACACCCCAATGATCCAGCTATAACCCTGCTGCAGCTTTATACCGGATTTTAGACAGCATCTATGACAGTTTTCTGAAGGCTGCAGTCACATTCAGCTCATGTACATTCCGCCGTTCACAGGGATAGTAGCTCCAGTGACGTAGGCGGCGCCATCGGAAGCGAGGAAAGCGACCACTTTTGCGATCTCTTCGGCCTGCCCCAAACGACCCAGCGGAATCTGTGTCAGCAACGCATCGCGCTGTGCTTCCGGCAGTTCGCGGGTCATATCCGTATCGATAAAACCAGGTGCCACCGCGTTCACGGTGATCGACCGCGAACCCACTTCACGCGCCAGTGCACGACCGAAACCTTCCAGCCCGGCCTTGGACGCAGCATAGTTCACTTGCCCGGCATTGCCCATGGCGCCGACCACCGAACCGATATTGATGATGCGCCCGAAGCGCGCCTTGGTCATACCGCGCAACACTGCCTTGGACAACCGATAGAGGCTGTTCAGGTTGGTATTGATGACATCGAACCACTCGTCATCTTTCATCCGCAGCATCAGGTTATCGCGCGTGATACCTGCGTTGTTGACCAGGATCAACGGCTGGCCAAGGTGTTGCTGAATGTGCTGCAGAGTCGTGGCGACCGATTCGTCGCTGCCGACATCCAGCACCAGGCCAGCCCCTTCGATGCCCTGTTCTTTCAGGTATTCGGCGATACGCTCGGCACCAGACGGCGACGTCGCCGTGCCGATCACCACGGCGCCCTGCCGCCCCAACTCCAGAGCAATGGCTTGGCCGATGCCGCGACTCGCGCCAGTGACCAATGCAACCTTACCTTGCAGGCTCATAACAACCTCTCTTAATTCAGGCCAAGGCCGCACGGGCGGCGGCGAAGGCGTCTGGGGTGTCCAGATTATACGTATTGATTCCTTTGACGCAGCGCTTGTTCAGCCCCGACAGCACCTTGCCCGGACCGCACTCGACCAAATCGGTCACGCCTTGCTCAGCCATGCAGACTATCGACTCGACCCAACGAACCGGGCTGTACAACTGCGCCAGCAGATCGGCCTTGAGCGTGGCAAGGTCGACGACCACACTCGCGCTGACGTTCTGCACCAGCGGAACCTGCGGCGCCTGCCAGGCCACAGCCGCAACCGCCTCAGCGAAGCGCTCGGCAGCCGGGCGCATCAGCGCGCAATGCGACGGCACGCTGACCGGCAGCGGCATGGCACGCTTGGCGCCACGCGCCTTGCACGCCTCGGCGGCGCGCGTCACAGCAGCAGCCGAACCCGCGATCACCACCTGCCCAGGCGCATTGAAATTCACCGCGCTCACCACCTCGCCTTGCGCCGCCTCGGCGCAGGCCGCCAGCACATCGGCATCGTCCAGCCCGAGGATGGCCGCCATGCCACCCTGCCCGGCCGGCACCGCCTGCTGCATCAACCGACCGCGCAGCTCCACCAGCTTGACCGCCTCAGCGAACGCCAGGCTGCCTGCCGCAACCAGCGCCGAGTATTCGCCCAGGCTATGGCCGGCGACGAACGCCGGCTGCAAACCGCCCTCAGCGCACCACAGACGCCACAAGGCAATGGATGCAGCAAGGATCGCCGGCTGGGTTTTATCGGTTTGATTGAGTTGCTCTTCCGGCCCCTGCTGGGTCAAGTCCCAGAGGTCGTAGCCAAGCACTTCGGAGGCTTCGGCAAATGTATCGATAACGACTTGCTGTGAGCCATGCCCAGCCAACATCGCCAGCGACTGCGAGCCTTGGCCAGGGAAGACGAATGCGAGGGATGCAGACATGTAAACGAGCCTCTATGGTCTTATCGTCGAATAAATTCACGCCTGGCAAAGTCAAGCGCAACCAAAGTCAAGCGCAACAAACTGACAGTTGGATGGCAAGCCACCCATCGCGGTCACATTAACCGGCCACCGAAGCAACAGCGCACAGCCCCTGGAAGCCTGCAGGAATCATCAACAAGCGATTCAGAGCAACATATCCTCGAGACGCCCATGCAGGCGCTGCGGCAAATTGTCCTCAATTTCCATCAACGCACGACGAATGGCACTCTTGAAACCTTCTACGCCTGCCGAGCCATGGCTCTTCACCACAATACCCTGCAGACCAAGCAAGCTCGCACCGTTGTGCTGCGCGGGCGCCAGCTCGGCACGCAAGCGGCGCAACACCGGTAGCGCCAGCAGACCCACCAGCCGCGAAACCAGGTTGCGCCTGAACAACGAGTCGATACGCGCCGCAATCATCGCGGCCAAACCTTCGCTGGACTTGAGCAGAATATTGCCCACAAAGCCGTCGCATACCACCACATCGGCGTCGCCACGATAAAGCCCGTCGCCTTCGATAAAACCGACGTAATTCAAACCGCGGGCTTGCTGCAAAAGACTCGCAGCCAGCTTGACCTGCTGATTACCCTTAATTTCCTCGGTGCCAACATTGAGCAACGCCACACGCGGCCGCACCACCCCCAATGCCTCGGCAGCCACCGCGCCCATCACGGCGAACTGGTAGAGCTGCTCGGCACTGCAGTCGACATTAGCCCCCAGATCGAGCAAGTGACAGCAGCCCGCCCGCGTCGGGACAGCCGCCACCATGGCTGGGCGGTCTATACCTGGCAGGGTTTTCAGCACATAACGCGACAAGGCCATCAAGGCACCGGTATTGCCGGCGCTGACACATGCCTGAACCCGCCCATCACGCAGCAAACCCAGAGCCACCCGCATTGACGAATCCGCCTTGCCGCGCAGCGCTTGCGCTGGGCGCTCGTCCATGGCGACCACCTCGCCAGCATGCTCGACCTGCAGGCGTGCGCGATCGACGCCAGGGCTACGGGCAATCAAATCTTCAATAAGGGGGGCTTGGCCGACTAGGACCAGGTGCAACGAAGGGTACTCGGCCAAACAGGCAATGCTGGCCTGAACAATGCAGTGGGAACCGAAGTCCCCACCCATTGCATCAATCGCGATGATCGGAGCGGACAAGATTTACTCGTCAGCGCCCTTATCGATCACTTTGCGACCACGGTAAACACCTTCCGGCGATACGTGGTGGCGCAGATGGATTTCGCCGGTGCTTTTCTCGACGGACAGCGTGCTGGCATCGAGAGCATCGTGCGAACGACGCATGTCACGGGCGGAACGGGATTTTTTGTTCTGCTGAACAGCCATAACTGATTAACTCCTAAACGTTTGGGTCACGCTTTAACTGCGCCAATACACTGAACGGGTTGGACCGCGTTACCTCGTCCTCGCTCGACTCGGGCTCTTCGAGGCCGACCGGCTGCTGGCAATCTTTAGGGTCATGAACCGGGACAATGGGCAAAGCGAGCAACAGCTCCTCCTCAACCAGCGCCAGCAGATCCAATGGATCTTCACCCAACTCCAGCACGTCATAGCCCTTCGGCACGGACTGGGTATTCGCACCTTCCTTCACCACAGCGTAATCACACGCACTACGGATCGGCAGGGCAACCAGTTCCAGACAACGCTGGCAAACCATCTTGACCTCAACCTCGAGCTCACTATGGAAAACCACAGCATTACGCTCATCACGCTCGAAGAAAAACTTCGCACGCACCATGCCTTGATTATCGGCAAGCGGGTCGCAGAGTCGCGGCAAATCGACTAGCGGAACCGCGCCTTCAAGCGTGGCACCACGATCAGCCAACTTGCGCGGATCAACATGAGGTGGAATCGGTGCATTTAACATAGGCGCCGCATTCTAGGGATGCACCCTGCCCCTGTCAAAGGATATTCGGCCTGTCCAGCACGAAGAGCGCCGACTAGAATTGCCCGCCTATATAAAAGGAGAGACACATACCATGCCACCCCTGGTGCTCGCATCCAGCTCACCCTACCGCCGAGAACTATTGGCCCGCCTGCGCCTGCCCTTTAGCTGGAGTGCGCCAGCCATCAATGAAGCCCCCCTGGCCGATGAAGACGCCAACGCACTGGTGCGCCGTCTGGCAGAAACCAAAGCCCGCGCCCTCAGCGCCAAGCACCCGCAACATTTAATCATTGGCTCCGACCAGGTCGCCATTCTCGGCAAACAGATTCTCGGCAAACCCAAGACCCTTGAACGCGCCCACGCACAACTGCTCGCCGCAAGCGGCAACAGCGTCACCTTCCTGACCGGGCTGGCCCTGCTCGACAGCCAAAGCGGCCACTGCCAGATCGACTGCATACCCTTCACCGTGCACTTTCGCCAGCTGAGCGATGCACAAATCAGCCGCTACCTGGAGGCCGAACAACCCTTCGACTGCGCCGGCAGCTTCAAGGCCGAGGGACTGGGCGTCAGCCTGTTTCGCAGCACCGAAGGCACCGACGCCACCAGCCTGATCGGCCTCCCCCTGATCCGCCTGGTGGACATGCTCCATGCGGCCGGTATCGATGTCCCATAAAGCAACAAGCCCGATCACTGACCGGGCTTGCGCTCAACACGAGATCGACTAGCAGGCCGTTGAAAAATGTAGCGAGCGAAGGCTAGGCAAGGCGAAATCAGCCGAAAAAGCGCAGTGTACGAGCTGTACATGAGCATTTTGAGGCTGATTTCAACGCCGCATAGCCGAGCGCAGTAGTTTTTCAACGGCCTGCTAGCGCAGACTCGGCCCCTGAAAGCCCATCCACATGGCCAGATCCTCGGCAACGCTGGCACCAAGGCGCTTGGCGAAGCGGTCAAACGGCGACTCCTTGACCGTGAAATCGACCAACTCTTTTTCGCCGATCACTTCACGCGCGACATAGCTGGCATTGCCCAGCGCATCGATCAAACCGAGCTGCAGCGCCTGCTCACCCGACCACACCAGCCCCGAGAACAGCTCGGGATGCTCCGCCGATTTCAGCCGATCGCCACGCCCCTGCTTGACGCTATCGATGAACTGTTGATGCGTGGTCTCCAGCACCCCCTGCCAAAACTGCGCCTCCTCTTCCTTAGGCGGCTGAAACGGATCGAGAAACGCCTTGTGCTCGCCGGCGGTATACACCCGACGATCGACGCCCAGTTTCTCCATGACCCCGACAAAGCCGAAACCGGCCGCCGTCACCCCAATCGACCCGACCAGGCTGGCCTTGTCGGCGTAGATCCGATCGGCGGCACTGGCGATGTAATAGGCCCCAGAAGCACCCAGATCGGTGATCACCGCATACAGCTTGATCGCCGGATACTCGGCGCGCAGGCGACGAATCTCATCATAGATATAACCCGACTGCACCGGACTGCCGCCCGGGCTGTTGATCCGCAGGATCACCCCCTTGGTGTTGCCGTCCTCGAATGCGGCGCGCAGGCTGCCCACTATATTGTCGGCACTGGCCAACTCCTTATCGGCAATCATCCCGCGCACCTCGATCAGCGCGGTATGGCTGGCGCCACTCTTGACGCCCTCTTTCAGGTCGAGCAGCGGGGCAAATAGCGCCAGCGCAGCAAACAGATAGATAAATGTCAGCGACTTGAAAAAAATCCCCCAGCGGCGCGCCCGACGCTGCTCCTGAACGCCAGCCAACAAGGTTTTTTCCAGTAACTTCCAGCTTTTTTCATCACCGTCACTGGCCGCCGATGCTTTCCATTCATCCGACATGATCACCTACCTCAACTGATTGTCCACCTGCACGCCGATCAAGCCAGGCATGCAACTCCATGAAATTTTCTATCGCCAGCACCGGCCCATACTCACGTAACGCAGCCAAGGGCTGAGCACCATAACCGACCGCCACGGAATCCACCCCCGCACATCGAGCCATCTGCAAATCGAACGATGAATCGCCCACCATCAACGCCCGCCCGGCAGGAACGCCGCAATGCTCGAGAATGTCCGCCAACATCAGCGGATTCGGCTTGCTCGCCGTTTCATCGGCGCAGCGGGTGGTATCGAAATAATCCAACCAACCACGTCCCTCCAGCACACGCTGCAAGCCATGACGGCTCTTGCCGGTGGCCACGGCCAAACGATAGCCCTGCGCACGAAAGAGCCCCAACGCCTCGGCCACGCCCGGAAACAACGCCGAAGGCTCAGCCTCCAGCGCCAGGTAACGCTCGCTGTAACAGCGACGGAAACGCTCGACCAGCATCGGCTCGAGCAGATCCGGATACAAGCTGCTGATCGCCTCTGGCAACCCAAGCCCGATAATGCCCTTAACCCGCACGTCAGCACAGCGCGCCAGACCACAAGCATCCGCCGCCCAGTGCATCGACTCGACGATACGACCAATGGAGTCGACTAGCGTGCCGTCCCAATCGAAAATCAACAATTCATAGTCAGACACTCAGGCGCTCCAGCGTATGCGCCCAGGCAGCGTCGACCGGCGCTTCCAGCTTGAGCTCGCCACCATCCGGCAGCGGCACGACCAACGCATAGGCATGCAGGAACAGACGCTTGCCACCCAATTCACGGATCTCGCGGCTGAATTCGTCATCGCCATACTTGCTGTCACCGGCGATGCAATGCCCCGCATACTGGCTGTGCACGCGGATCTGATGGGTGCGCCCGGTCACCGGCTTGGCCTCGACCAAGGTGGCGAACTCACCGAAACGGCGCAGCACACGAAACAGCGTCAGCGCCTCCTTGCCTTCATCGCTAACCTCGACCATGCGCTCCCCCGAACGCAGATTGCTCTTCTGCAGGGGTGCGCTGACCCGCTTCTTGGCGGTCGCCCAATGACCCCGAACCAGCGCCATATAACGCTTATCAACGCCGTCACCGCGCAACGCCTCATGCAGGTGCCGTAGCATGCTACGTTTCTTGGCGATCATCAAAAGCCCGGAAGTGTCGCGATCGAGACGATGAACCAGCTCCAGCTCCTTGGCGTCCGGCCGCAGTTGACGGAAAGCCTCGATCACCCCGTAGTTGAGGCCGCTACCACCATGCACGGCGATGCCGGCTGGCTTGTTCAGCACAATCAAGGCTTTGTCTTCATACACGATGGCCGCCTCCAGGCGCTCGAGCAAGCCCTGCGCCAAGGGGGCTGGCTCATCGCGCTCAGCCAGACGCAGCGGCGGAACGCGAATGATGTCGCCCGCCTGCAGCTTGTACTCCGGCTTGATGCGGCCCTTGTTCACCCGCACCTCGCCTTTACGCAAAATGCGGTAAATCAATGTCTTGGGCACACCCTTTAACTGGGTGCGGAGGAAGTTATCGATGCGCTGGCCGGCGAGCTCCGGCGCAACCTCGAGCAGCTGAACGCCGGAGGTTGTAGAAGTAGGAGTTGTCATCGCGCAATCATAACAATTTTTATGGACATATTTTATAAAATTGAAGCACTTAATCATTACTGCTATAGTCGCGAACGCCGCCAAAAGCGGTCCGGTTTGCGGATGATCGCCAAAACTGCCATCCCCAACCGACGCAATCCATTTGGGACGTAAGGCCGTCCGACGGGTTATTCAGAGATAGACAGCCGCAAAGGCCGCGGATAACTCGGAAATAAAGCCTTAAGCCATGATGCGCAGCCGCCCCCTTTGGGCGTTTGCGGTAAATGCCAACCCGCTGCGGATTTTATGCGCGCGGCACTCGATTTTCAGTGATACGTGTAGGGTGGAGACGTACAACCGTCGGTCTGCGTAGCAAGTAGCTTTATCGAAGACGCTTCACCTCGTCCGCTACCGACAGTTGATTCCTCCTCCTGACCAGCGCTTTCTGTCACAACAGCGAGCAGGAGATGTCCGTCGCGACCCAGCCCAACTGGCTGACTGTCGCTTGACAATGAAGCGATTTACGACCGTTTCTGACGCGCCTAACACCGACCCTGAGAGTCGTGTGTGCCGAACGCCGCTTCCGCCAGCACCGGAAACCGACGGTACAACATGAAAAGAATGCTGATTAACGCAACTCAACCCGAAGAGTTGCGTGTCGCCCTGGTAGATGGGCAAAAACTCTACGACCTGGACATAGAATCGGGCGCCCGCGAGCAGAAGAAGGCCAACATCTATAAAGGCCGCATCACTCGCGTCGAACCCAGCCTCGAGGCGGCGTTTGTCGACTTCGGTTCAGAGCGCCACGGCTTTCTCCCGCTCAAAGAAATCTCCCGCGAGTACTTCAGCAAGGCCACCGAGGGTCGCGTCAACATCAAAGACGTGCTCAAGGAAGGCCAGGAAGTCATCGTTCAGGTCGAAAAAGAGGAGCGCGGCAACAAGGGCGCAGCCCTCACCACCTTTATCAGCCTGGCCGGTCGTTACCTGGTGCTGATGCCGAACAACCCGCGCGCCGGCGGTATCTCGCGGCGCATCGAAGGCGAAGAACGCAACGAGCTGCGCGAAGCCCTCAATGGCCTGGTCGCCCCTAGCGACATGGGCCTGATCGTGCGCACTGCCGGCCTCGGCCGTTCCAGCGAAGAAATGCAGTGGGATCTCGACTACCTGCTGCAACTGTGGACCGCGATCAAAGAAGCTTCGCTGGATCGCGCGGCCCCCTTCCTGATCTACCAGGAAAGCAACGTCATCATCCGCGCCATCCGCGACTACCTGCGCCAGGACATCGGCGAAGTACTGGTCGACAGCATCGAAGCGCAGCAGGAAGCCCTGAGTTTCATCAACCAGGTGATGCCGCAGTACGCCAGCAAGATCAAGCTGTATGAAGACAGCGTGCCGCTGTTCAACCGCTTCCAGATCGAAAGCCAGATCGAAACCGCCTTCCAGCGCGAAGTGAAGCTACCGTCCGGCGGCTCCATCGTGATCGACCCGACCGAAGCCCTGGTGTCCATCGACATCAACTCGGCGCGGGCGACCAAAGGCAGCGACATCGAAGAAACCGCGTTGCAGACCAACCTGGAAGCGGCCGAAGAAATCGCCCGCCAACTGCGTCTGCGCGACATCGGCGGCCTGATCGTGATCGACTTCATCGACATGACCCCGGCGAAGAACCAGCGCGCCGTGGAAGAGAAAGTCCGCGAAAGCCTGGAAGCCGACCGCGCCCGCGTCCAAGTCGGGCGCATCTCGCGCTTCGGCCTGCTGGAAATGTCCCGCCAGCGTCTGCGTCCATCCCTTGGCGAAAGCAGCGGCATCGTCTGCCCGCGCTGCAACGGCCAAGGCATCATCCGCGACGTCGAATCGCTGTCGCTGGCGATTTTGCGCCTGATCGAAGAAGAAGCCCTGAAGGATCGCACCGCCGAGGTTCGCGCCCAGGTGCCGATCCCGGTTGCCGCCTTCCTGCTCAACGAGAAACGCAACTCGATCACCAAGATCGAACTGCGCAGCCGTGCACGCATTGTCATCCTGCCGAACGATCACCTGGAAACACCGCACTTCGAAGTGCAGCGCATCCGTGACGACAGCCCGGAAGCACAATCCACCCAGTCCAGCTATGAAATGGCTGCCACCGAAGTGGAAGAAGTGCAACCGGCTGCCGCCACCCGCACCCTGGTTCGCCAGGAAGCGGCGATCAAGGCCGCGCCGCAGCGTACCGCGCCGACGCCAGCGCCGGCACCGACACCCGTGGCCGAAGTCAGCCCGCCGGTTGCCAGCCAGCCAGGCCTGTTCAAAGGGCTGGTGAAATCGCTGGTCAGTCTGTTCGCCGGCAAGGAAGAAGAAGTTAAACCTGCGGTAGTCGAAAAGAAAACCAGCGAACGCCCCCAGCGTAGCGACGAACGGCGCAGCGGTCGCCAACAGAACCGCAGCCGCGGCGGCCGCCGCGACGAAGAACGCAAGCCACGTGAAGAGCGTGCCCCGCGCGAAGAACGAGCCCCTCGCGAAGAGCGCCAGCCGCGCGTAGCACGCGAAGAGGCGCAACCGCGTGAAGAACGCCCAGCACGTGAAGCGGTTGAAGTTCGCGAGCCGCAGGAAGTCCGCCAGTCGCGCCCACCACGCGAAGGCCAGGAGAATCGCCGCGAGCGCAAGCCACGCGAAGAGCGCCAAACACGCGAACTGCGCGAGCCGCTCGATGCACCGCCAAGCGCTGACAGCGGCAGCAGCGAAGAAGTGCGTGCCGAGCGCCCTGCGCGCCAACCGCGAGCACCACGAGAAGAGCGCCAACCACGCCCCGAAACCGCGGCCATCATCGACGCGGAAGTACTCAGCAACGAAGAACCGCAGCAAGACGATGAGGCAGAAGGCGTAGAAGGCGAGCGTCCACGTCGCCGTTCGCGCGGCCAGCGTCGTCGCAGCAATCGCCGCGAGCGCCAAAGCGACGGCAGCGGTACCCTGAGCGAAGGCACCGAGGAAGCCGGCGAAAACAAGGCTGGCAGCACTCCCCCTCTGGCCGTTGCCGCAACCGTTGCCGCCGAAGTGAACGCAGAGCAGGTCAACCCAGAGCCCGCCGCGATCGAGCAAGCGGCTCAGGAAACTCCAGTTAAGCCTGCTGCAGAGCCAAAGCCGCCAGTGGTCGAACAATTGGCCGAAGCTAGCACCGAGCCGGCTGATACGGCTGAGGTCGCGCCTGCCGAAGTCAGCGCGCCGCAGGTCATCGAAACCGCCCCCGAGGCCACCGAAGCAGCAGTCACTCCTGCGCCAGAAGAGCAGAGCAAGGTGGCCGCCGACAGCGCTGCCAGCGAGCCGGCTGCACCAACAGCCACAGCGGCCGAAACAGTGGGCGAAGAGACCACTGAAACCGCAAGCATCGTACCGAGCACCAGCGGTCGCGCGCCGAACGATCCGCGCGAAGTGCGTCGCCGTCAACGCGAGGCCGAGCGTCTGGCTCGCGAAGCTGCCGAAGCTGCCGCCGTCCAAACCGAAGCGCTAGCAGAAGCCAGCCCAGCGGCAACCGAACCAACGGTTGCAGCGCCGGCCAGCGAAACCACTGAAGCAACCAACCAAGCACCAGTGGCTGAGAGCAGCGAAGCGGAGCGCACGCCGGCAACCGATGCAGATGCAGATGCAGAAAGCGAAACCGAACAGAAGCAGGACGAGCACGCGGACAAGCCGCACGCCTGAGACTATTCAGCGCAATAAAAAAGGGGATGCTTCGGCATCCCCTTTTTCTTGCTTCTGGCCACGCTAACCGTGCAACTCGCCTCTGTCCGCGGTTTACAGCACGTTAGGCTCGATTTCCAGGGCAACCGCAAAACGCTGGAAAATATCCGCCTGGATGCGCTGCGCCAGCGCCAACAACTGCGGCCCGGTGGCCTGGCCATAATTGACCAACACCAAAGCCTGCAGCCGATGCACCCCGGCATCGCCCTCACGAAAGCCCTTCCAACCGGCGCGTTCGATCAGCCAGCCAGCGGCCAACTTGACCCGACCATCGGCCTGCGGGTAAGCCACCAGGTCGGCATGCTCGGCGCTTAGGCGTTGCGCCAGCTCAACCGAAACCAAAGGGTTCTTGAAAAAGCTGCCGGCATTGCCCAGCAGCGCCGGATCGGGCAATTTCTCGCGGCGAATCGCACAGATGGAGCGACCGACATCGACCGCCGTCGGCGCCGCTATGCCCCGCTCCGCCAGGTGCTGGCGGAGCGGGCCATAGTCCAGATGCAGCGCTGCCGTTCGGCTCAGGGCAAAGCGCACGCGCAAGATCACCCAACGCCCCGCCTCACGCTTGAACAGGCTGTCGCGATAGGCGAAAGCACAATCATCCAGAGAAAATTCGCGTAATTCGCCGCTGCGACGATCCAGGGCGGTCAAGCCGGCGAACCGGTCTTGCAACTCAACACCATAGGCGCCGATATTCTGCATCGGCGCGGCACCGACCGTGCCGGGAATCAGACTGAGGTTTTCCAGACCCACCAGACCCTGCTGCAGAGTCCACTGCACAAAGGGGTGCCAGGGTTCGCCGGCCTCGGCCTCGATCAGCGCCCGCTCGCCGTCGTCCTGCAACACACGAACCCCGCGACTGGCCATGCGCAGCACCAGCGCCTCGACATCGGCGGTCAGCAGCATATTGCTGCCGCCACCGAGCAGCAGCAGGGGCAACTGCCGCTGCTCGGCATAAACCAACGCCTCACGCACCTGATCGTCGTCATGTGCCTCGGCAAACCAGCGCGCCGTAACATTTATGGCGAAGCTGTTATAGGCCTTGAGCGAAACCTGCGGTTGAACGCAAAGGCTCATAGCCGCCCTCGCAGTTCGCGAAGCAAGGCAGCGCAGCCCTGCTCGAGCAGATCCAGCACCTGTTCGAAACCTTCTTCGCCACCGTAATAGGGATCGGGCACCTCATCTCGCGCCAGCTCATAGCGGCGCAGGAACAGATCCAGTTCGGCCGTAGCCTTGCCTGGCCGCAAGCGCCGCAGGTGCTCGAGGTTGCTGTTATCCATGGCCAGAATCAGGTCGAAACGACTGAAATCGCTGGCGCAGACCTGACGCCCGCGCAGGGCGGACAGATCATAGCCGCGCCGCTGCGCCGCCTGCCGGGTGCGGCTGTCCGGCGACTTGCCGACGTGCCAGTCGCCGGTACCGGCGGAATCGACTTCGATGCACCCCTCCAGCCCCAACTCACGCAGCTTGTGCCGCAGCACCGCTTCGGCAGTCGGCGAGCGGCAGATATTGCCCAGGCAGACAAACAAGACGCGCATCAGGCCTCCAGCAGTCGGCGCACGCGCGCTAGATCTTCCGCCGTATCGACCCCGGCCGGCGGCGCCTGCAGGGCATCGGCGACATGGATGCGCACGCCATGCCAGAGCGCGCGCAGCTGCTCCAGGCACTCGGCGTCCTCCAACCAGCAAGGGCCCCAGGCGACGAAATCGTGGAGAAACTGCACGCGGTAAGCATAGATGCCGATATGCCGACGGTAGGGCACATTCGCCGGTAACTGCTCGCGGCTGACGGCAAAAGCGTCACGTGCCCAGGGCAAAGGTGCGCGACTGAAGGTCAGCGCCAGACCATTGCGGTCGCTCGCCACCTTGACCACGTTGGGATTGAACAGCGCAGCCACATCGTCGATCGGCTCGGCCAGGGTGGCGATAGCCGCCTGCGGATTGGCAGCCAGGTTGGCCGCCACTTGATCGATGATCGCCGGCGGAATCAGCGGCTCGTCACCCTGCACATTGACCACCATGGCGTCGGGTGCCAGCCCCAGCGCAGCAGCCACTTCGGCCAGGCGATCGGTGCCGGAGTTGTGCTCGACGCGGGTCAACAGCACTTCGGCACCAAAGCGGCGGCAGGCCTCGACGATGCGCGCATCGTCGGTCGCCACCACCACCTGGCGGGCGCTGCTTTTACACGCCTGCTCCCAGACATGCTGGATCATCGGTTTGCCGGCAATATCCTGCAGCGGTTTGCCGGGCAGACGGCTGGAGGCGTAACGCGCCGGAATCACAACGGTAAAGGCGCTGTTCATTTACTTGTCCAGACGCTCGTCGACATTGAGGCTACGGGCTTCGCTTTCCAGCATCACCGGGATGCCGTCGCGCACCGGAAAAGCCAGGCCATCGGCCTTGCAGATCAATTCAGACTTATTAGCGGCAAGTTTCAGCGGGCCCTTGCACAGCGGGCAAGCCAAGATATCGAGTAATTTCGGGTCCATGGGAGATCCTTGCTATAGAGCGGCGGCAATAAATGAGACGACGCTCGCGATACCCTGCGGGTTTAGCGAGCGGGAGGCAGCAAAGCGGTCAACTGTCCATCGAACCAAGCAATGAAGGCCGCCGAAGGCTCGGCATCCACGACCAGGTACCACCAGTCATCGGCGGCAAAAGCCCGACATTTGACTGCATCCTTTTCCGTCATGACCACAGGCAACGCCGGGCTGAAATTCAGCAGTTCGACGCTGTACTGCGCATGGTCGACAAAAGCATGCGCAATTGGCCGCCAGTGTAGCGTTTCGAGCGTATTGAAGAAACGCCGCGGGTTACCGATACCGGCGACAGCATGCAGCTGCTGTTGGGGCGAGAAATGCGTCAGCGGGTGCTGCTCGCCACTGCGCAGGTTGACCAGCGCGCGAGGACGCAAGCCGAAGGCGTAACCCTCCGGCGAATCGTTATCGGCTCCGTTGTAGAGCAGCGCATCGACGCTCAGCAGACGCTCGGCCGGTTCGCGCAACGGCCCGGCGGGCAGGCAACGCCCGTTACCCAAGCCGCGCGCCGCATCGATCAGCACCAGCTCCAGGTCACGGGCCAGGCGGTAATGCTGCAAGCCATCGTCACTCAGAATCAGATCCAGCGGCTCGGCGGCCAGCAAGGCAGCCACCGCGCGCCCCCGATCGGGGTCGATCATCAAGGGCACACCACTGCGCTGAACGATCAGCAGCGGCTCATCGCCAGCAATCCCGGGGCTTTGCTCGGCCTGCACACGCCAGGGCAAATGCGTTGGTTTGGCGCCGTAGCCACGGCTGACCACGCCGACCCTGAGGCCACGCTGGCGGCAATGTTCGATCAGCCAGAGAATCAGCGGGGTCTTACCGGTGCCGCCGACGGTGATATTGCCCACCACCACGACCGGTACCGGAGCGCGGTAGATTTCGCCCGCACCGGCGAGAAAACGCGCGCGTCTGCGCTGCACCACCGCCCGGTAGAGGCACTCGAACGGACGCAACAGGGTCAGCGCCGGATGCCCCGTGTACCAGGCAGCCAGCAGGCGTTCGGACAGGCTCATGGAAAAACGACCCTCAAGGCGCGGCCTGTACCTCGACCGTGGTGATGCGCAGATGGGCGAAGCCCAACTTGCCTGCCGCATCCATGGCCGTGATCACTGCCTGATGGGGGGTCTTGCCATCGGCACTGATGGTCAACGGCAGGCTGTTGTCACCCTCCGATTCCTTTTGCAGCGCCGCGATCAAGCTATTCAGGTCACTTTTCAGCAGTTGCTTGCCATTCAGCGAATAACTGCCGTCGACCGCGATCAGCACCTCCAACTGCTTCAGTTCGGTCTGCTCCGGCGGCGTGCCACTGGCCGCCTCGGGCAGATCGACCTTGAGCTGAGTCTCACGGGTGAAGGTGGTGGTGACCACAAAAAACAAGAGCAGGATGAACACCACGTCGATCAGCGAAGCCAGGTTGATCTCGACGTTCTCCCGCGGTTTGCGCCGGAATTTCACGCCTTGCCCTCACCCAAATCGACGTCGCGATCGCCCTGCACCACTTCCACCAGTTTGATCGCTTCCTGCTCCATACCGACCACCAGCTCATCGACCCGGCGCTGCAGGTAACGGTGAAAGAACAGCGCCGGAATCGCCACCATCAAACCGGCCGCCGTGGTGATCAATGCCTTGGAAATGCCCGCTGCAAGCATCGGCGCATTGGCCATGCCCGCCCCCATGAAGGAGCTGAAGATTTCGATCATGCCCAGCACGGTACCGAGCAAACCGAGCAGTGGTGCGATACCGGCAATGGTACCCAGGGCATTGAGGTAGCGCTCCAGATCGTGGATAACCCGCGCGGCCGCCTCTTCGATGCACTCTTTCATGATCTCGCGACCATGCTTGGAGTTGGCCAGACCGGCCGCCAGAATCTGCCCCAAAGGCGAGCCGACACGCAGCTCCTTGAGCTTCTGGTTATTCAGCTTTTTGTCTTTGATCCAACGCCAAACCTGACCGAGCAAGTGCGGCGGTGTGATGCGGCTGGGCCGCAGCGTCCACAGACGCTCGGCAATAATGCCGGCCGCAGCGATAGAGCACAGCATGATCGGCAGCATCATCCAGCCGCCAGCTTTGACCAGTTCCCACACGGTGGCACATCCCCTTTGGAAAAGTGGCGCCACTCTAGCATAGGGGTGGCATGGCGCCGACCGCCGCGGTTCTCATTTTTCTCGCCAAAAGCGTGCGTGCGCCCGCAACCCTTGTGCTGGCGCGAAGGTGCCTAGGCGAATACGCAAAGCACCCTGTTCGACCGTGTCATAGAGCCGCGCGGGCAACGCCTCGTAGCGCGCCAGCACACTGGCATGCGGGTGGCCGAAAGCATTGTGCTGGCCGCGGGAAATCAGTGCCGCGCGCGGCGCCACGGCATCCAGCAAGGGCTGCGACGACGAGCCGCGACTGCCATGGTGTGGCGCCAGCAGCCAGTCGGCGCGGACATCCAGGCCACTGTCGAGCAGGGCGCGCTCGGCGCGGCTGTCGATATCGCCAGTCAATAACAGACGTTCGCCAGCGGCCTCGATCAGCAACACGCAGGAAGCCTGGTTGCCATCCGTTGCCTGCGCCCAGCGCCAGGTAGTGAAACGCACCCCATCCCATTGCCAGCTGCGCCCCGCCTCACAGACCTCGGCCTGGAGCACCGCCGGCAGCACTGCAGCCTCGCCGCTCACCACCCGATTGAGCGCCATACCGCGCTGAATCGCCAGTGCGCCGCCGGCGTGATCATTGTCGGCATGACTGATCAGCAACATATCCAGTTGCGCCACCCCCAGCGCGCGCAGTGACGGCAGCACCACCCGCTCGCCCATATCGAAGTCGCCGAAGCGCGGGCCGGCGTCGTACAACAGGGCATGTTCGCGGGTGCGCAGCAAGACCGCCAGGCCTTGACCGACGTCCAGCACCCACACCTCGGCCTGACCATGGATCGGTCGCTCTGTCTCGGTGTAGAACAGCGGCAGCAGCAAAACCCAGCCCAGGCTGCGCAATGGCACACCGGCCGGCAGCAGCAACAACAAAGCGCCCAGCGTCACCAGCAACCAGGCCCAGAGCGGTAAGGTGTCGGGCAACCAGGCCGGTAGCCAGACGGCAATCTGCGCCAGCACTATAAACAGCAGCTTGAGCAAACCACCCGCGAGCCATAACAGTGCCTGCCCCAGCCAAGGCAGCGGCAAGAGCAAGGTGCCCAGCAGCGCCAACGGCACCACCGCCAAACCGACCCAGGGCACGGCGATCAGATTGGCCAGCGGCCCACTGGCACTGACCGGCAAACCCAATGCCAGCAACAGTGGCAGCAAACCGACGGCCATCGCCCACTGCGCTCGCCCCAGCGTCCGCCACCACGACCAGGCGCCCAGACGGCCACTGAAAATCAGGATCAGCAACAACACCGCAGCGAATGACAACCAGAAGCCTGGCTGCAAGCTGGCCAAAGGCTCCAGCAACAAGACCACGGCCAATGCGATCAGCAGCGGCAAGAAAACCCCAAGATGACGAAAACGCCAACGCCACAGCAGCACCAGGCCGACCATCACACAGGCGCGTCGCACCGGCACCTCGAAGCCGGCCAGCAGGCCGTAACCGAGCGCACCGGCGAAGGCCAGGCCGCAGGCCAAGGGCAACCACGGCCATTGCCGCGGCCACCAGCCCAAACGAGCCAACCCGGCAATCAAGCCATACAACAGCCCGGCCAACAGGCCGATATGCTGGCCGGAAATCACCAGCAAGTGCACCGTGCCGGTGTCTTGCAGCACGCGCCAATCGGCCACCGACAAACCGGAGCCATCCCCCAGCACCAGGGCCGCCAGTGCCCCCGCGCGGCCATGGGCTTCGACTGCGAGCAAGCGCTGGCGCAGGCCATCGCGCCAGCCAGCAGGCCCGCTGGCGGCGCCCACCCGCTGGCCACTCTTGACCGTACCGCTAGCACCAATGCGTTGCGCCAGCAGCCAGGCCTCGTAATCGAAAGACTGCGGATTGACCAGACCATGCGCGCGCTTGAGGCGTACCGCCAAACGCCAGGTCTCGCCGGCACGCAGCTCTGGCGCGCCATGCCAGGCCAAACGCAGTCGCTGCGGCAACTTGGCACGCCGCGACTCGGCCTGCTCAAATTGAAAGCGCACGATGCCATCGCGCGTGTCGGGCAGGCCGACGACCCGTCCCTGCAGCCACAGGGTACGGCCATCCAGCTCAGGTGCCAGCCTATCGTCCAGCGCCGACTGCGCCGAGATACCGGCCCAGCTGAGGCCAAACAGGAAAAAAGCCACTGGATAGCTGCGAAATGGCAGCAACATCAGCCCCAGTATCGGCAGCAGCCATAACAGCCAGACCGGCGGTAAAGCCGGCAAGAATCGCAGCAGGAGCAAACCCGCTACCAGCGCTGACATCCCTATGCGCATAACCGCTCACTCCATGAAATCCGCTTCCGTGGATCTAACCCAACACCCGTTTTGACTTATTTGCTGTGACAAAGTGGGAAAGCGGGCCACTGCGAATCCGTGCATAATATCGGCGCTTTTAGCCTGCCAGAGAGCTCAGATGCCGCGTCGTTTCTTCAAGCGCTACATGCCTCACCCAGACCGCATCAAGGCCAACAAATCTCTGCGCTTTCTCGGCTCACTGATTCACGACCCCAATCTCTGGCATCTCAACCGCCACTCGGTGGCGCGTGCCGTGGCCATCGGCCTGTTCTGGGCGATGATCCCCATGCCGATGCAAATGGTCGCCGCCGCACTGGTCGCCATCCCTGCGCGTGCCAATTTGCCGATCTCCGTTGGACTGGTCTGGCTGACCAATCCGATCACCATGCCTCCGGTGTTCTATTGCAGCTACAAGTTCGGCGCCTGGATGACCAACACCCCCACCCTGCGCATGCCCGATGAGATCACCCTGAGCTGGGTCGGCCACATGCTGCAAACCCACTGGCAGCCTCTGCTGCTCGGCTCCTTCGTGCTCGGTTTGCTGTTTGCCGTGCTGGGTTACCTGGCCACCAACACTTACTGGCACTGGTGGGTACGGCACAACTGGCGCAAGCGCCAGGAAAAACGCCGCGAGCGCAAGCGCGACCAGCAGGGCTGAAACGACAAAGCCGTTACTGCTGAAAGTAACGGCTTTGTCGTTTCCAATCAGACTAGCTCATTCGTAACGCAAAGCTTCCGCCGGCTGGATACCGGCAGCCCGCCAGGACGGATAGAGGGTCGCGAGAAAGCTCAGGGCAAGGGCCGCACCACAGATCAGCAGCACATCGCTGAGCAGCAGCTCAGACGGCAGGTTACTGATGAAGTAGACATCCGAGCTGAGCACCTGCTGGCCACTCAGGCGCTCGATCCAGCCGACCAACTGGCTGACATTCAGCGCCGCCACTATGCCCAGCACGGCACCAAGCAGCGTGCCGACCAGCCCAATCACCATACCCTGCACCATGAAGATGCCCATGATCTGCCCGGGGGTCGCCCCCAGAGTGCGCAATATGGCGATATCCGCGCCTTTGTCGGCGACCACCATGATCAGGGTGGCAATGATATTGAAAGCGGCCACCGCCACGATCAGCAGCAACAGCAAGCCGATCATGGTCTTCTCCATCTTCATCGCACTGAACAGGCTGCCCTGGGTGCGCGTCCAGTCGCTGGCCAGGTAGCCCTCGCCCAACTCCGCGACAAGCGCGGCCGATACCTGCGGCGCCTGGTAGAGATCGTGCAACTTCAAGCGCACGCTGGGCACCTGGCCCGGCGGTAAACGCTGGATCTGCGCGGCATCGGCGACATGCAGCAGGGCCAGCGAGCCGTCCAGCTCGGCGCCGACCTTGAACACCCCGACCACATTGATCGCCTGCATGCGCGGCGTGATGCCACCGGGCACCGCACTGGCCTCGGGCACGATCAGCGCCAAGCGGTCGCCGATCTTCAGCTGGAAGCGCCGGGCGGTAATTTCACCGATCACCACGCCGAACTCGCCGGCCCGCAGATCGCTCAGCCGCCCCTGGGTCATGTGCTCGGCAATGATCGACACCTGCGCTTCCAACGCGGGATCGACGCCCTGCAACTGAATCGGCTGCATCGCCCCGCGGTGGGACAACATGCCTTCCAGTTCGGCAAAGGGTACGGCGGCCACCACCTGCGGATTGCGCCGGGCAGCCGCAGCCAGCACCTGCCAATCGTCCAGCGGCTGAACCCCGGAGAGAGTCGCATGGGGCACCATGCCGAGGATCCGCGAACTCATTTCCTTCTGAAAACCATTCATGACCGACAACACCACGATCATCGCCAGCACGCCCAGGGCGAGGCCGATCATCGAGGTCAATGAAATAAAGGAAATGAAATGGTTGCGCCGCTTGGCCCGGGTATAGCGGGTGCCTATGTAGAGACTCAGGGGACGAAACATCAGGCGGCCACCAACTTGCCGTCTTCCAGGCGCAGAATGCGATCCATCTGCTGCGCCAGCTCCAGGTCGTGGGTCACCACCAGAAAGGCAGTGCGCGACGCGCTGCTCAACTCCCGCATCAGATCCTGAATGCCCTGCGCGGTGTGGTGGTCGAGGTTGCCGGTCGGCTCATCGAGCAGCACCAGCTCCGGCCGATTGACCAAGGCGCGGGCAATGGCCACACGCTGGCGCTCGCCACCGGACAGCTCCGCCGGCTTGTGCGCCAGGCGGTGGCCGAGTCCGACCCGCTCGAGCAGGGCGGTCGCCCGCTGGCGCGCCTCACTGATCGGCGTGCGCCCGATCAGCAAGGGCATGCAGACGTTCTCCAGGGCCGTGAACTCCGGCAACAGGTGGTGGAACTGATAGACGAAGCCCAGCGAGCGGTTGCGCAGCAGGCCACGCTCCTTTTCACTCAACGCCGACAGCTCCTCGCCCGCCAGCCAGACGCTGCCGCTGCTGGGCGTATCCAAACCGCCGAGCATATTCAGCAAGGTGCTCTTGCCCGAACCCGAGCTGCCGACAATCGCCACCCGCTCGCCAGGCTGCAACTCCAGCTGCAAGCCCTCCAGCACCACCACCGCCTGCGGACCTTCCTCATAACTTTTGCCGAGGTTACGGCAACTCAACACGGCACGATCTTGCATAACCTGATCACTCATAACGCAGAGCCTCCGCGGGCTGGGTACGCGCCGCGCGCCAGGCCGGATAAAGGGTGGCGAGAAAACTCAGAACCAGCGCAGCGGCGCAGACCAGCAGTACGTCCGCGAGCATCAGTTGCGCTGGCAGGTAGTCGATGAAATAGACGTCGGCATTGAGAAAGCGCATACCCAGCGCCCGCTCCAGTGCGGCAATAGCGGCGCTGACATTGAGTGCGGCGAAGATCCCCAGCAGCGCCCCGATCAGGGTGCCGACCACGCCGATCACCGTGCCCTGAACCATGAAAATGGCCATGATTTGCCCGGGCGTGGCACCGAGGGTACGCAGAATGGCGATATCGCCCTTCTTGTCCGTCACCACCATGACCAGCGTCGAGATGATGTTGAATGCGGCAACCGCGACTATCAGCAGCAGCAGCAGGCCGATCATGGCCTTCTCCATGCGGATCGCCTGATACAGATTACCGTGGGTGCGGGTCCAATCGCGGGCGTAATAGTCACGTTCGCCCAGGGTTTGCGCCAACGCCCAGGCCGTGCGCGGCGCCTGAAACAGGTCGGCGAATTTCAGGCGGATGCCCTGCACCTGATTCGTTTGGCGGCGCTGCAGGCGCGCCAGATCCTGCACATGGGTCATCGCCACGTAACCATCGATCTCCCCGGCGCCGACATGAAAGATGCCCACCACGGTGAAGCGCTTGAGCCGCGGGAACATGCCCGCCGGGGTTACCGTGACCTCGGGCGCGACGAAGGTGATCTTGTCGCCCAGGCCGACGCCCAGCTTGGCGGCAGCCTTGTCGCCGATGACGATGCCAAAAGCGCCGGGCTCGAGGTCTTGCAAACGGCCCTGCTGAAAGAAATCGCCGATGATCGAAACCTTCGCTTCCTCGAGCGGATCGACGGCATTGATCAACACCTTCTGCACCTTGCCCTCATGGGTGAGCAAGCCTTGCATCTGGCTGAATGGCGCCACGGCCAACACCTGCGGATTCGCCAGCGCCTTGGCCGCGAGGCTGCGCCAATCATCGATGGCGGTCGCCGACTCGACAGTGGCGTGCGGCACCATGCCGAGCACACGGGTGCGCATCTCATGGTCGAAGCCGTTCATCACCGACAGCACCACAATCATCACCAGCACACCGAGTGCCAGCCCGATCATCGAGGTCAGGGAAATAAAGGACACGAAATGATTGCGGCGTTTGGCGCGTGTGTAACGCGCACCTATATATACGAACAGAGGTCTGAACATGTCGGGGCTGATTCGCGGGAAAGAGGGACGTCCTTGTGGCGGGGCCTGGCCAGCGGCCTTACACTCAGACCACTACTGCTGCCATGGGTTCGCCATGTCGATTCAAGATGAAGATGACCGCCGCGAATACTATCGTATCGACGATACGATCGCACTGGAATTCACCCCGCTGTCCGGTGCCGAGGCGCTGGCCAGTGACGAGCTTCACGACAGCTCGCCGCTGTTCAATCTACTCAGTGAATTGCACCTGCTGGATTTCGAATCACAGCACCTGTTACGCCATATCAGTGAACGCGACCGCCCCCTGGCCAACTACCTCAAGGTGATCAACAAACGCATCGACCTGCTCGGCCAGGCCGTCGCGCAGAGCCTGTTGCGCGACATCGGCACACCGCGACGGGTCTGCCTGTCCGAGGGCGGGGTAAGCTTCAACAGCGCTCAAAACCTCGCCATCGGCAGCCACCTGGCGATCAAGATAGTGCTGATGCCGCAAGCCCTTGGCCTGCTGTTGCGGGCCAAGGTGATTCACTGCCAGGCGCTCGCCGAGCAACAATTCGAGATCGGCACCGCGTTCGAAGCCTTGACCGACGCCCAGCGCCAGTTACTGGCCCGGCATATCCTCCAGCGCCAAGCCCGGGAGCGCCGCCAGGCCCGTGAACAGCCCCAGCCTTAGTGACGAGAAGCCTATGCCACGCCTTTTGCTAGCACTGATCCTGTGCCTGCCGCTCGGCGCCAACGCCGAAACCCGGCAGATCCCCCTTGGCCAGCAAGGCACCGGCAGCGCGCAACTGCCCCAGCGCGGCGCATCGCAGCGTTCGGTGCTGGAGCGCTTCGGCCTGGCCGACGAAGAACACCGCGCGGTCGGCAGCCCGCCGATCAGCCGCTGGGATTACCGCGAGTTCAGCGTGTACTTCGAGTACGACCACGTGATCAACAGCGTGCGCCACCATCGGCCGCGCACCAGCGACCCTGCGAAGGAGCAACCGTGACCCTGATCTACGGCCACCGCGGCGCCAAAGGCGAAGCACCGGAAAACACCCTGATCGGCTTCCAGCAGTGCCTGCAACAGGGTGTACGCCACTGCGAACTGGATTTGCACCTGTCGCGCGACGGCGAGTTGATGGTCATTCACGACCCGACCCTGAAGCGCACCACCGGCCATCGTGGCAAGGTGATCGAACACGACGCCGTCGACCTGGTGCGCTATGACGCGCGCAAAGGTGGGCCAGGCTGGAAAACCCCCTGCCCGATTCCCCGCCTGGCCGAGCTGTTCGAGCAATGCGCCTTCGAGCACTGGCAGCTGGAAGTCAAAAGCGCCTCGAAAGTCCGCGCCGCGCAGATGGTCGTGGCGATTGCCGATCTGGCCGCCCGTTATGGCCTGACCGACAAGGTCACGGTCACCTCGAGTTCACGGGAAGTACTCGGTGCGCTCAAACGCCTGACCCCGCAGCTGGCCCGCGGCCTGGTGGCGGAATACGCCTGGCTCGACCCACTGAAAGTAGCCCAGCATTATGGCTGCAACCTGCTGGCGCTGAACTGGATCCTGTGCACCCCGGAACGCCTGCTGAAAGCGCAGAAAGCCGGCTTGCATGTCTCGGTCTGGACGGTCAACGAACCGGCGCTGATGCGCCGTCTGGCAGATTTTGGCGTGGACAGCCTGATTACCGACTTTCCGGGATTGGCGGTGCAGACGCTGGACAGATCGGGCTGAGCAACCTCCAACCTACGCCTACCACGCAGTGCAGTGCAGGCTGCATCCCCGACAAGGCACAGCATAAAAAACCGGCCACAGGAGGCCGGTTTTTTATACTTACCTGATCAGAAGCTTTCCCGATTTGGCCAGCGCCATGTTTGGGAAGCACTGAACGGATCCTCCCCGACCGGCTCAGGCCACCGGTCGGAGCCGTTCAAAAAAGCCGGTTGAGGCCGTCGAACGCCGCCACCCGATAGGCTTCGGCCATGGTCGGGTAGTTGAAGGTGGTGTTGACGAAATATTTGATGCTATTGGCCTCACCCTTCTGGTTCATGATCGCCTGGCCGATGTGCACAATCTCCGAGGCCTGATAGCCGAAGCAGTGCACCCCCAGCACTTCGAGCGTCTCGCGATGGAACAGAATCTTCAGCATGCCCACCGGCTCATTGGAGATCTGTGCCCGCGCCATGCTCTTGAAGAACGCCTTACCCACTTCATAGGGAATCTTGGCCTGGGTCAGCTCGCGCTCGTTCTTGCCGATCGAGCTGATCTCCGGAATGGTGTAGATCCCGGTCGGGACATCGTCGACGAAACGCCAGCTGTCGTTCTCGACGATATTGCCGGCCGCCGAACGGCCCTGGTCATAAGCAGCACTGGCCAGGCTCGGCCAGCCGATCACATCGCCGGCAGCGAAGATGTTCGAGACTTCGGTGCGGTAGTGCTGGTCGACCTCGACCTGACCGCGGCTGTTGACCCGAATGCCGATGTTTTCCAGACCCAGCTTGTCGGTGTTGCCGGTACGGCCGTTACACCAGAGCAGGGCATCGGCCTTGATCTTCTTGCCCGACTTCAGGTGCAGGATCACGCCGTTGTCGACACCTTCGATGCTTTCGTACTCTTCGTTATGGCGAATCAGCACGTTGGTATTGCGCAGGTGGTAACTCAGCGCATCGGAGATTTCCGCATCGAGAAAGCTGAGCAATTGGTCGCGGTTGTCGATCAGGTCGACCAGTACCCCAAGACCGCTGAAGATCGACGCATATTCGCAACCGATGACCCCGGCGCCATAGATGATCAGCCGCCGCGGGGTGTGGCTGAGGGTGAGAATGGTATCGCTGTCGTACACCCGCGGATGATGGAAGTCGATATCCGCTGGACGATAGGGGCGCGAACCGGTGGCGATGACGACCTGCTTGGCCACCAACTTTTCCACCACGCCATTGGGGCAGACGACCTCGATGGTCTGCTCGTCGGCGAAACTGCCGGTGCCGTAGAACAGATCGATGCGGTTGCGTGCGTAATAACCGGTGCGTGAAGCCACCTGCTTGTTTATCACCCGCTCGGCGCTCTTCAGCACATCGGGAAAGGAAAACCAGCGCGGCTCGCCGATCTGACGAAACATCGGATTGGTGTTGAATTGCATGATCTGGCGCACCGAATGGCGCAAAGCCTTGGACGGGATAGTACCCAGGTGGGTGCAGTTGCCACCGACCTCGCGCCGGCTATCGACCACCGCCACCTTGCGCCCCGCCTTGGCGGCGTTCATTGCCGCGCCCTCACCCGCCGGGCCCGAGCCCAGCACCACCACGTCGTAGTTGTAGACCGCCATGTTTACTCCTTCAGATCACACCGGAGCGCTTGTGCCGCACTCTCGGCAGGGCCAGCACTGCATCAGCAGCCTGACAATCGATACGTGATTCGACAGCCTGACATGCAGGTCGGCGAATGGCGATTAGCGCTTGGTCGCGTCGTAGGCCAGAGGCTTGGAGCCGGCCTCCGCTGGCGCGCTGTTGACCTCCTCGCACTTCTCGCGACTACCGCCGCAAATCGAACACTCTTTCTCGATGCCCAGATTGGCGATACCGCCACAGGAACCGGCAATCGGTTTACGCCCCATGATCACGCCCACTGCCATCAACGACACCACCAACAGCATGGTAAAAAATACGGTCAACCAAATCATTGCTCTTCTCCTGCAGCGAACAGCTGCTCGAAAGCCGTGGTACCCCGTGTGACGAAGCCCTCGCCCTCACGGGTCACGAAAAACGCCGCGATGCGAGCCTGCTCAGCGTAAGCCAAACCTCGCTCGGGCCCTAGCACCATCAATAATGTAGACAAGCCATCGGCGCGTAAGGTCGATGGATCGGCGACCGTCACCGCTGCCAGCTTGTGAGTGATGGGCGCCCCGGTTTGCGGATCGAGCGTATGCGAGTAGCGCACACCGTTTTCCTCGAAATAATTACGGTAATCGCCCGAAGTGGAAATACCGTAACCATCCAGCTGCAGAATCCGCTGCGCCACCCGCTGATCATCGCGTGGCGCCTCGATGGCGATGCGCCAGGATTGGCCATCCGGCTTCTTGCCGGCGGCCTTGAGCTCCCCGGTGACGTCCACCAGGTAACTGCCGACACCCAACTCGACCAGGCGCCTGACGATTTTGTCGACCGTATAACCGGCGGCGATACTGTTGAGATCCAGCTGCAGATCGACGTCCTTGCACAGCTGCTGGCCGTCGATGCGCAGGTGTCGATAACCGCTGCGTTGACGCGCCTCAGCCAATTGTTCGACGCTCGGCACCCGCTCGACCCGCGCCTGCGGGCCGAAGCCCCACAGGTTGAGCAACGGTTCGAGGGTCGGATCGTAAGCGCCGGCGCTGTCCTGCGCCAACTCCAGGGCGGCACGCACAACCTCGAGCATGCCGGCGGGAACCGCCATACAGCTGCCCGCTGGCGCCCGATTGAACAGCGAGATCAGCGAGTCGTCACGATAGGTGGACATCTGCCGATCGACTTCGGCCAGAATCGCCTCGGTCTCGGCCTTGAGGGTCGGCGTATCGGCGACACCCTCGCCGGTGACATATTTGACCGAATAGGTGCTGCCCATGGTCGGGCCAGCAAACTCTTCGACCTGCTCGGAAGGCAAACAGCCCGCTAGGGCTGTCGCCAAGGCGACAGCGATAACGGGCTGGAGTACCGCTGATTTCATGCTTAGCCGCCGAAGTCGTCGAGCAGGATATTCTCCTCCTCCACACCCAGGTCGATGAGCATTTTGATCACGGCGGAGTTCATCATCGGCGGGCCGCACATGTAGAACTCGCAATCTTCCGGAGCCGGATGCTCCTTCAGGTAGTTCTCGTACAGCACGTTGTGGATGAAGCCCTTCATGCCGCTCCAGTTGTCTTCCGGCAGCGGATCGGACAAGGCCAGGTGCCACTTGAAGTTCGGATTTTCCGCCTGCAGTTGGTCGTACTCCTCCACGTAGAAGGCTTCGCGCATGGAGCGGGCGCCATACCAGAAGCTGATCTTGCGCGTCGACTTGAGGCGCTTGAGCTGGTCGAAGATGTGCGAACGCATCGGTGCCATGCCGGCACCGCCACCGATAAACACCATCTCGGCATCGGTGTCCTTGGCGAAGAACTCGCCGAACGGGCCGTACACGGTAATCTTGTCGCCCGGCTTGAGGCTGAACACATAGGAAGACATCTTGCCCGCCGGCAGATCGTCCTTACCCGGTGGCGGCGAGGCGATGCGGATGTTGAACTTCACCAGACCCCGTTCTTCCGGGTAGTTGGCCATGGAATAGGCACGAATCGTGGTCTCTTCGACCTTGGACACGTACTTCCACTGGTTGAACTTGTCCCAGTCGCCGCGGTATTCCTCCTGGATATCGAAGTCCTTGTAGCGCACTTCGTGCGGCGGACATTCCAGCTGCACATAACCGCCGGCGCGGAAGTCGACGCTCTCGCCGTCCGGCAGTTGCAGGGTCAGTTCCTTGATGAAGGTGGCCACGTTCGGATTGGACAACACCGTACATTCCCACTTCTTCACGCCGAAGACTTCTTCCGGCACCTCAATCTTCATGTCCTGCTTGACCGGAGTCTGGCAGGACAGACGCCAGCCAGCCTTGGCTTCGCGGCGCGTGAAGGCGGCTTCTTCGGTCGGCAGCATTTCGCCACCGCCGCTTTCTACCACGCACTTGCACTGAGCGCAGGTACCACCGCCACCACAGGCGGACGACAGGAAGATATTGTTCGATGCAAGGGTCTGCAGCAGCTTGCCGCCGGCCGGTACCACAATGGTTCTTTCGCCATTGATCTCGATGCTCACGTCACCGCTGGAAACCAGCTTGGCGCGTGCAGCCAAGATGATCAGCACCAGTCCGAGGACAATGGCGGTAAACATCCCGATCGCGATAAAAATCTCTGAATTGATCATCTATTCATCCCTTCCTTACAACTGCACGCCGGAAAAGGACATGAAGCCCAAGGACATCAGACCGATGGTGATAAAGGTAATGCCCAGCCCCTGCAGACCGACCGGCACGTCGCTGTACTTGAGCTTCTCGCGAATGCCCGCCAAAGCGGCAATCGCCAAGGCCCAGGACAGACCGGAACCGAAGCCGTACACGGTACTTTCCGCCAGGTTGTAGTCGCGCTCCACCATGAACAGGGTGCCGCCCATGATGGCGCAGTTCACGGTGATCAGTGGCAGGAACACGCCGAGGGCGTTGTACAGCGAGGGCACGTACTTATCCAGGAGCATCTCGAGGATCTGCACGATCGCCGCGATCACCCCGATATAGCTGAGCAGACCGAGAAAGCTCAGATCGAGCTCCGGTAAGCCGGCCCAGGCCAACGCGCCGTCTTTCAACAAGTAGGTGTAGATCAGGTTGTTCGCCGGCACAGTGATGACCTGCACCACGACGACAGCGATCCCCAGACCGATAGCGGTCTCGACCTTCTTGGAAATGGCGATGAAGGTGCACATGCCGAGAAAGAAGGCCAGCGCCATGTTCTCAACGAACACCGCCTTGGCCAGCAAGCTGATGTAATGCTCCATTAGTAGGCCTCCTTATTCGAGACTTGCGGGGCCATCTTGAAGCTCGGCTTCTCGACCTGTTCTTTTTTCCAGCTGCGCAGAGCCCAGATGAACAGACCGATCAGGAAGAATGCCGAAGGCGGCAGCAGCAGCATGCCGTTAGGCTGGTACCAGCCACCGTCGTTGATCACCGGAATGATCTCGTAGCCCATCAGCTTACCGGCACCGAACAGCTCGCGAATGATGCCCAGGGCAATCAACATGGCGCTGTAACCGAGACCGTTACCGATGCCGTCGAAGAACGACAGCACCGGCGGGTTCTGCATGGCAAAGGCTTCCGCGCGGCCCATCACGATGCAGTTGGTGATGATCAGGCCGACGAACACCGACAGCTGCTTGGACAGACTGAAGGCATAGGCCTTGAGCACCTGATCGACCACGATAACCAGCGAGGCGATGATCACCATCTGCACGATCATGCGGATCGAGCCAGGGATCTGGCTGCGAATCATCGAGATGAACAGGTTGGAGAACGCGGTCACCAGGGTCAGGGCGATCGACATCACCAGGGCGGTCTTCAGGTTAGAGGTCACCGCCAGGGCGGAACAAATACCCAGTATCTGCAAACCGATGGGGTTGTTGTTGAAGATCGGATTGAGCAGGACTTCTTTAATAGTCGGTTGCGACATGATCAAGCCTCCCCTGCGCGCAGGTTAGCGATAAACGGACCGAAGCCATTCTGGCCAAGCCAGAATTTCAGCAGATTGTCCACTCCCTTACTGGTCAGGGTCGCGCCAGCAAGGGCATCGACCTGATGCACCGCCTTCGGGCTTTGTGGATCGACACCGCCTTTGACGACCGCCACGGCCAACTCGCCGTCCTGGTCAAACAGGGTCTTGCCCGGCCACTGACCTTTCCACTTCGGGTTATCCACTTCGCCACCCAGGCCCGGGGTCTCGGCATGCTGGTAGAAACCCATACCAGCCACGGTATTCAGATCGCCCTTGAGCGCAATAAAACCGTACAGCGTTGACCACAGACCGTAACCGCGTACTGGCAAAATCACGGTTTCGACCTGGCCGTCCTTTTCCACGATATACACCGTGGTGTAGCGCTCCAGACGCTTGATCGAGGCGATATCCTGCTCACCCGACAGAACGCTGGAGAGCTTGGGATCCTTCGAGGCCTTCAAAGGATCGAAGGTCACGGGATCCTTGGCATCGGAGAAAGTGCCGCTCTGCAAATCGACCAGCTTGGCGCTGACGGTGCTTTTGAACAGTTCCTTGACCGCGCGCGCCGACATGTTCGCCTCGCCCAAACCGGCGATCGCCAGAATGCTGCGCTGCTTATCCAGCAGACGATTGTCCAACTGGGTGGGTTTGAGCGCCACCGCGGCACCCGCAACAAACACCGAGCACACCAGGCAAACCAGCAGGGCTACCGTCAGGGTGCGAGCGGTGGATTCTTTTTGACTAGACATTACGCGCCAGCCTCCGCTTGATATTGGCTTGAACGACGAAGTGGTCGATCAGCGGTGCGAACAGGTTGGCGAACAGAATCGCCAGCATCATACCTTCCGGGAACGCCGGGTTGACCACACGGATCAACACCACCATCACCCCGATCAAGGCACCGAAAACCCACTTGCCGGTATTGGTCATGGACGCCGACACCGGGTCGGTGGCCATGAACAACATACCGAAGGCAAAACCGCCAACCACCAGATGCCAGTACCAGGGCATGGCGAACATCGGGTTGGTCGCCGAACCCAGGGTATTGAACAGCAGGCTCAGGCCGATCATGCCCAGCATCACACCGGCGACGATGCGCCAGGAAGCGATCTTGGAGATCAACAGCACACCGCCGCCGAGCATGATCGCCAGGGTACTGGTCTCGCCGAGGGAGCCCTGAATGGTGCCGACGAAGGCATCCATCCAGGTGATGCCCTGGCCGATCACGTTCTCGATACCGCCAGCAGCGGCCAGGCTCAACGCAGTGGCGCCGGCGAAGCCGTCGACCGTCGTCCAGACCGCATCGCCGGACATCTGCGCCGGATAAGCGAAGAACAGGAAGGCGCGGCCGGTCAGAGCCGGGTTGAGGAAGTTCTTGCCGGTACCGCCAAACACTTCCTTGCCGATCACCACGCCGAAGCTGATGCCCAGCGCCACCTGCCACAGCGGGATGCTGGGCGGCAGGATCAGGGCGAACAACACCGAAGTGACGAAGAAGCCTTCGTTGACTTCATGCTTGCGGATCGAAGCGAACAACACTTCCCAGAAGCCGCCAACGATGAAGGTCACCGCATAGACCGGCACGAACCAGGCAGCGCCCTGGATGAAATTATCCCAGAGGCTGTTCGGATCGAATCCGCCCAGCGCACCGATCAACGCGAAGCGCCAGCCTTCCTGGGCCGCCAGCAACTCGGGGGTCTGGGCGAAAATCAGGTTAGCCTGATAGCCGGTGTTCCACATGCCGAAAAACATCACCGGGAAGGTACACAACCAGACGGCGATCATCATGCGTTTGAGGTCGATGCCGTCACGCACATGGGCGGTGGTCTTGGTCACACTGGCCGGGCGGTAGAAAAAGGTGTCGAAGGCCTCGTACAAGGCATACCACTTCTCGTACCTGCCACCCTTCTCGAAGTTGTGCTCGATTTTATCGAGGAATGCGCGCATACCCATGATCAACCCTCCTTCTCGATGCGGGCGAGGTTATCGCGCAAGATCGGGCCATATTCGTATTTGCCGGCACAGACATAGCTGCACAGCGCCAGGTCTTCTTCGTCGAGCTCCAGGCAGCCCAGTTTCTGGGCCATCTCGGTATCGCCGACGATCAAGTAGCGCAGCAGTTGCGTCGGCAGCATGTCCAGCGGCATTACTTCTTCATAATTGCCGACCGGTACCATGGCGCGCGGACTGCCGTTGGTGGTGGTGGAGAAGGCGAATTTCTTCGCCGCCGCCAGTTTGGAGGCGAAGACATTGAGCACCGAATGCTTGTTAAACCCGGCGCGCAGGTAATGCAGCATCTCGCGGTCATTGCCTTCTGCCAGGCAAGACACCTGCAGGTGATAACGGCCCAAATAGGCAAAAGCGCCGTGGGCAGTACGCCCGCCGAGCACCGAACCGGAAACCACGCGGTTATAGCCGGACTGCAATTGACCCACCGTCAACTCGTCCAGATTGGCACCCAGACGGGTACGCAGCAGACGCGGCTGCTCCACCACGGGGCCGCCCAGGGCGACCACACGCTCGACCCACAACTGCCCGGTAGCGAACAACTTGCCGACGGCAATCACGTCCTGATAGTTGATCGACCAGACACTCTTGCTCGCATTGACCGGATCGAGGAAGTGGATATGGGTACCGGCTAGACCCGCCGGGTGCGGGCCGGCAAAGGTCTCGGCCTGCACCTTGTTCAGCTGTTCGCCGGGCAGATTGCTGCCCTCGGCCTTGCACAGGAAGACTTTCGCCAGACAGCCGAGCACCTTCAGACCGTTTTCGAAGTCGGTAGCGTATTCGCCGATGACCACAGCCGGATCGGCTGCCAGCGGCTGGGTGTCCATGGCCGTGACGAAAATAGAACTGGGCACCGCATCTACGGCCGGCACCTTGCTGAACGGGCGAGTGCGCAGCGCGGTCCAGAGACCGGACTGCTGCAGGTTTTCGCGAACCTGCGCATCACTCAAACCGCCCAACTTTGCCAACGGATAGCTGGCGAAGGTCACCTGCTCATCGCCGTCCAGGTCGATCACCAGCGACTGCAACACGCGCTTCTCGCCGCGGTGAATCGCACTGACCACCCCGGCGCCCGGCGCAGTGTAATCAACCCCTGGCGACCTCTTATCGGAAAACAGCACTTGACCGAGCTTGACCCGATCGCCGACCTGCACCTGCATCGTTGGCTTCATATCGTGATAATCGAAGCCGACGATGGCGACACTGCGTACCGGCCTTGCAGCCTCGATCCGCTGCGCCGGCGCGCCTGTTATGGGCAAATCAAGCCCATGTTTCAATTTGATCATAGGTTTGCCTAACCACTGATTTATAAGCTTTTTTTAGAATACGGGCGGCATCTGGATGCTTAATAGCCATACCCACACCAATAAAAATGCCATTAGTGCGGATAATGATGCCGAGCGCGGGTAAAAAATCCGCTTGATTATAAAGAGCTGCTCCCCAACTAACCACCCGAGCACTTGCTTTTTTTAGGCCTCTCGGACTAGTACGCAACCGCTCAAACTTGACTCAAATCATTGCGCAAACGGAATGACGGCTAGCTCGCCGCCCGGAGCCAGCGCGCGCACAAACCACGGGTGCCCACCAGCGCCAACCCTTGGCCATCGGCGCAGCACCTGGCCAGCCAACCCAAACAAAAAACGGGAGCCTAGGCTCCCGTTTTCAATGACCGCTCGCGCTTAGCGCGGAAAAGCCGGCGGGTTGACCCCGACCATGTCTTCCATCACGCGCACCACCTGACAGCTGTAGCCAAACTCGTTGTCGTACCAGACATAGAGCACGACCCGATTGTCGTTGGCGATGGTTGCCTCGGCATCCACCACCCCGGCGTGACGCGAACCGACGAAGTCGGTGGAGACCACCTCCTGGGAGTTGACGAAGTCGATCTGCTTGTGCAGATCCGAGTGCAACGCCATGTAGCGCAGGTACTCGTTCATCTCTTCGCGGGTCGCGGCCTTTTCCAGATTCAGATTGAGGATGGCCATGGACACGTTCGGCGTCGGCACGCGAATGGCGTTGCCGGTCAACTTGCCCTTGAGCACCGGCAGCGCCTTGGCAGCGGCGGTGGCGGCACCGGTCTCGGTGATCACCATGTTCAGCGCGGCACTACGGCCACGACGGCTGCCCTTGTGAAAGTTGTCGATCAGGTTCTGGTCGTTGGTGTACGAGTGCACGGTTTCGACGTGACCATTGATGATGCCGTACTTGTCATTCACCGCCTTGAGCACCGGCACGATGGCATTGGTGGTGCAGGAGGCGGCGGAAACGATCTTGTCGTCGGCGCTGATGTCGCCATGGTTGATGCCATGCACGATATTCTTCAGCGCACCCTTGCCTGGCGCGGTCAGCACCACGCGGTCGATGCCCGGGCAGGCCAGGTGCTGACCCAAACCTTCGGCGTCTCGCCACACGCCGGTGTTGTCCACCAGCAGCGCATTGTCGATACCGTACTGGGTGTAGTCCACTTCGCTGGGCGACTTGGCATAAATCACCTGGATCAGGTTGCCATTGGCGGTGATGGTGTTGTTTTCCTCGTCGACGACGATGGTGCCGTCGAACGGGCCGTGCACCGAGTCGCGCCGCAGCAGGCTGGCGCGCTTGTCCAAGTCGTTCTCGGCGCCCTTGCGCACGACAATCGCGCGCAAACGCAGGCCGTCACCGCCACCGGTTTTCTCGATCAGGATGCGCGCCAGCAGACGGCCGATGCGGCCGAAACCATAGAGCACCACATCGGTACCCTTGCGCGCCACGACATTCTGCTGCCCAGCCACCGCCCCCAGTTCGTCACGCACGAACTGCTCGATGCTGCGACCGTTGGCCTCCTCCAGGTACTTGGCCATCATGCGGCCCAAATCCACCGAAGCGGCGCCCAACTTGAGTTCGCTCATGGTCTTGAGCATGGGGAAAGTATCATGCACCGACAGCTCGGCATCGCCATCCAGACGGTGGCGCGCATAACGATGGGCTTTGAGAATCTGAATGACCGAACGGTTGATCAGGCTACGACCGTAGATCGAGGTGACTACGTTGTTGTTGCGGTAGAGCTGGCCAATTAAGGGAATCATCGCTTCTGCGAGGGCTTCTCGATCGATCCACTCACCGAGACACTGGTCGGGCTTCTGATTCACGGGCAGTACCTTCCACATGTAGGGGCTGAAAAAAGGGGCTACATTATGCCGGCGGACACAATCGCAGGCAATCTGCAACGGACGAAACACTGACAGCCGCCCGCCTGGATAGTTACAATCGCGGGCCATGTCGTCATGCCCGTGAGCCGCCCGTGCCTGTACCGCCCGTGTCCGTACTGCGTCTGCCGTCCCTGCCCGCCACTGCCGGCAAACAACATTGGGGCAACCTGCCCGGCGCCGCCTTGAGCCTGGCGATTGCCGAAGCCGCCAGCGCTGCCAAGCGCTTCACCCTGCTGCTGACCGCCGACAGCCAGAACGCCGAGCGCCTGGAGCAGGAGCTGAGCTTCTTCGCCCCGGAGTTGCCCGTTCTGCACTTTCCCGATTGGGAAACCCTGCCCTACGACCTGTTTTCGCCGCATCAGGACATCATCTCCCAGCGCATTGCCGCACTCTATCGCCTGCCGGAGCTGAACCATGGCGTCCTGGTAGTACCGATCACCACCGCCCTACACCGCCTGGCCCCCAAGCATTTCCTGCTCGGCAGCAGCCTGGTGCTGAACGTCGGCCAGAAACTCGCCGTCAACGACATGCGCACCCGCCTGGAGGCGGCAGGTTACCGCTGCGTCGACACGGTCTACGAACACGGCGAGTTTGCCGTGCGCGGCGCCCTGATCGACCTGTTCCCGATGGGCAGCGACCAGCCGTTTCGTATCGACCTGTTCGACGATGAGATCGAAACCCTGCGCACCTTCGACCCGGAAACCCAGCGCTCGATCGACAAGGTCGATTCGATCAAGCTGCTGCCGGCCCGCGAGTTCCCCCTGGAGAAGAAGGCCGTCACTGATTTTCGCGGACGCTTTCGCGAGCGTTTCGACGTCGACTTCCGCCGCTGCCCGATCTACCAGGATCTCAGCACCGGCATCACCCCGGCCGGCATCGAGTACTACCTGCCGCTGTTTTTCGAAGCCACCGCGAGCCTGTTCGACTACCTGCCGCAAGACACCCAGGTATTTTCCCTGCCCGGCGTGGAGAAAGCCGCCGAGCAGTTCTGGAACGACGCGCGCAATCGCTACGAAGAGCGCCGGGTCGATCCCGAACGCCCGCTGCTGCCGCCGGCCGCTATCTTCCTGCCGGTGGAAGACTGCTTCGCCCGCCTGAAAGACTGGCCACGGGTTGTCATCAGTCAGGCAGACCTCGAGCCAGGCATCGGCCGCCAGCGCTTCAACGCGCAGCCCTTGCCCGAGCTGGCGATCCAGGCCAAAGCCAGCGAACCGCTGGCCGCCCTGCGCCGTTTTATCGAAGACTATCCCGGCCGCGTGTTGTTCTGCGCCGAGTCCGCCGGACGGCGCGAGGTGCTGCTGGAATTGCTCGCCCGCCTCAAGCTCAAGCCCAGGGAAGTGGCCGACTGGCCGGCGTTCATCGCCAGCCAGGAGCGCCTGGGCATCTGCATCGCCCCGCTCGATGAAGGCCTGTTGCTCGACGACTTGGCCCTGATCGCCGAGAGCCCGCTGTTCGGCCAGCGCGTGATGCAGCGCCGGCGCCGCGAGAAGGCGCGCGACGGCGGCGACAACGTGATCAAGAACCTCGCCGAACTGCGCGAAGGGGCGCCGGTGGTGCACATCGATCACGGCGTCGGCCGCTACCTGGGCCTGGTCACCCTGGAAATCGACGGCCAGGCCGCCGAATTCCTCGCCCTGATGTACGCCGAGGAAGCCAAGCTGTATGTGCCGGTCGCCAGCCTGCACCTGATCGCCCGCTACACCGGCAGCGACGACGCCCTGGCCCCGCTGCACCGGCTCGGCGCGGAAATCTGGCAGAAAGCCAAGCGCAAGGCCGCCGAACAAGTGCGCGACGTGGCGGCCGAACTGCTCGACATCTATGCCCGCCGCGCGGCCCGCGAAGGCTATGCGTTCGCCGACCCGCAGCTCGATTACGCGACCTTCAGCGCCGGCTTCCCCTTCGAGGAAACCCCCGATCAGCAAACCGCCATCGAGGCGGTGCGCGATGACATGCTGGCGCCCAAGCCGATGGATCGCCTGATCTGCGGCGACGTTGGCTTCGGCAAGACCGAAGTGGCCATGCGCGCCGCCTTTATCGCCGTGCACAGCGGCCGTCAGGTCGCCGTGCTGGTGCCGACCACCCTGCTCGCCCAACAGCACTACAACAGCTTCCGCGACCGCTTCGCCGACTGGCCGGTGAATGTCGAGGTCATGAGCCGCTTCAAGAGCAGCAAAGAAGTCGCCTCGGCCATGCAGCAACTGACCGAGGGCAAGGTCGACATCGTCATCGGCACCCACAAGCTGCTGCAGGGCGACGTCAAATTCAACAACCTGGGCCTGGTGATCATCGACGAGGAGCACCGCTTCGGCGTGCGCCAGAAGGAACAGCTCAAGGCTTTGCGCAGCGAGGTGGACATCCTCACCCTGACCGCCACGCCGATCCCGCGCACCCTGAACATGGCCGTGGCGGGCATGCGCGACCTGTCGATCATCGCCACCCCGCCGGCACGCCGCCTGTCGGTGCGCACCTTCGTCATGGAGCAGAACAACCCGACCATCAAAGAAGCGCTGCTGCGCGAATTGCTGCGCGGCGGCCAGGTCTATTACCTGCACAACGACGTGAAAACCATCGAGAAATGCGCCGCCGACCTCGCCGAACTGGTGCCCGAGGCGCGCATCGGCATCGGCCACGGCCAGATGCGCGAACGCGAACTGGAACAGGTGATGGGCGATTTCTACCACAAGCGCTTCAACGTGCTGATCGCCTCGACCATCATCGAAACCGGCATCGACGTACCCAGCGCCAACACCATCATCATCGAACGCGCCGACAAATTCGGCCTGGCCCAGCTGCATCAATTGCGCGGCCGGGTCGGCCGCAGCCACCACCAGGCCTACGCCTACCTGCTGACGCCGCCGCGCAAGCAAATGACCGACGACGCGCAGAAGCGCCTGGAGGCCATCTCCGCCGCCCAGGATCTCGGCGCCGGCTTCCTCCTGGCCACCCACGACCTGGAAATCCGCGGCGCCGGCGAACTGCTCGGCGATGGCCAGAGCGGGCAGATTCAGGCGGTCGGCTTCACCCTCTATATGGAAATGCTCGAGCGCGCGGTGAAGGCCATCCGCAAGGGCGAACAACCCAATCTCGAACAACCGCTGGGCGGCGGCCCGGAAATCAATTTGCGGGTGCCGGCGCTGATCCCGGAGGACTATCTGCCAGACGTGCACGCCCGACTGATCCTCTACAAGCGCATCGCTTCGGCTGCCGACGAAGACGGCTTGAAAGAGTTGCAGGTGGAGATGATCGACCGCTTCGGCCTGCTGCCGGAGCCGAGCAAGAACCTGGTGCGCCTGACCCTGCTGAAGTTGCAGGCGGAAAAACTCGGCATCAAGAAAGTCGATGCCGGCCCACAGGGCGGCCGTATCGAATTCGCCGCGGACACCTGCGTCGACCCGCTGACCCTGATCAAATTGATCCAGGCCCAACCGAACCGCTACAAGTTCGAAGGTGCCACGCTGTTCAGATTCCAGGTTCCGATGGAACGTGCGGAACATCGATTCGATACCCTGGAAGCGCTGTTCGAGCGCCTGACCCCCTCTATTTAAAGGACTGACCCCATGCGCGCCCTCCACCCCCTGACCCTGCTCTCGCTTATTCTGCTGCCGCTACTGAACGCTGGCGCCGCCTTTGCCGAGGCCATGTACCAGGTCGAAGTGATCGTCTTCCGGCAAACCACGCAAGCGCTTGCCGCCGCCCGTCCCGCCCCCGACGACTGGGCGCAAGGCGCATTGCCGATTGACTCCAGCCAGGAACGCGCCACCACGCTGAACAGCGAAGCGAGCAAACTCACCCCGGCAAACGGCTATCGCGTACTGCTGCACAAAGCCTGGGCGCAGAGCATCGGCGCCAACCCCAGCAGCGTGGCCCTGAGCAGCGGCGCCGAACACTTCGGGCATTTCCCAGCTGAAGGCACCCTAAGCCTCAAGCAGGATCGTCTCATCGACCTCAACGCCAATCTTTGGGTCAATCAGTTCGACGACAGCGGCGCGCTCAGCAGCAGCGAACTGATCAAGCACGGCGTGCGCCTGCAAAGCGGCGAACTGACCTACCTCGATCACGGCAGCCTCGGCCTGCTGGTGCGCATCAGCCCGCTTTAAGCGGTACACATAACGCCCTGCCTGCACGAAAAAGGGGGACGCGATAGCGCCCCCCCTTTTTTATTCGCAGCCAATATGCTCAGCCGGCCAGCACATGGGCCAAGACGGCCTTAACCCGGCCCATGCCCTCGTCCAGGGCACGCTCGATGGCGGCCATGGTAATCAACACATTGGACTTGCCCGCTGCCGGGTTCACCACCAACGCCAGACAGGCATAAGGCAAGGCCAGCTCCCGCGCCAGCACCGCCTCGGGCATGCCGGTCATACCGACGATATCGCACCCGTCACGCTCCATCCGGGCGATCTCGGCAACCGTCTCCAGCCGCGGCCCCTGGGTGCAGCCATAGACGCCCTGAGCGCTAAAAGCGCAGCGCTCGGCAGTTAGCGCCCCGGCCAACTTTTCCCGCAACTCGGCATCGTAAGGGTGGCTGAAATCCACATGGGTGACATGTTCCAACTCCCCCTCATAAAAGGTGTGCGCGCGCCCCGAGGTGTAATCGATGACCTGGTGCGGCAGACAGAAATGCCCAGTGCCCATGGCCGCCTGGATGCCACCGACCGCATTCACCGCAATAATCGCCTTGGCGCCCGACTGCCTGAGCGCCCAGAGATTGGCGCGGTAATTCACCTGATGCGGCGGAATCCGGTGCGGGTGACCGTGACGGGCAAGAAACAACACTTCCCGGCCGGCATACTCACCCCGCAATACCGGTGCCGAGGGAGCACCGTAGGGCGTATCAACATGCAGCGCAGCTTTGATGGTCAGCCCATCCAGCTGGGTCAGGCCAGTACCGCCGATAATGGCGTAGACAGTCATCAAACTCTCCTCAATCGATTAATTGCGCGGCGCGTAATGCGCCTACTGCTTCCAGCCATCGCGGACTCTGCCGGTATTCCACTCCAGGGAAAGCCTGGCGACGCATACGCGCCAAACCTGGCGGCGCGACCACCTGCAAACGCTGCAAGGCGCTCAGCGCCAATTCAGCGGCAGCGCGATCATTGCAGACCAAGCCCATGTCGCAGCCCGCCGTCAGCGCAGCCTCGATGCGACAAGCCGCATCGCCCACCACATGAGCCCCGGCCATCGACAGATCATCGCTGAAAATAACCCCCGTGAACTGTAACTCACCACGCAGAATTTCCTGCAACCAGCGCCGCGAGAAGCCGGCAGGCTGGTCATCGACCTGCGGGTAGATCACATGCGCCGGCATCACCGCGGCCAACTGCTTGCTCAATTGCGCGAACGGCTGCAGATCGCTGGCGCGGATCTGCTCGAGGCTGCGCTCGTCCACTGGTATGGCCACATGGGAGTCGGCCTCGGCCCAGCCATGCCCGGGGAAATGCTTACCGGTCGCCGCCATGCCTGCCGCGTTCATGCCGCGAATAAACGCACCCGCCAGCCGCGCGGCGCGCCGGGCATCCCCCTCGAAGGCCCGGCTGCCGACCACCGCACTGCGCTGATGATCCAGATCCAGCACCGGCGCAAAGCTCAGATCCAGCCCCACCGCCAACACTTCGATGGCCATCAACCAGCCACAGTGCTCGGCCAAGACTTCGGCATTGGCATTATCGGCAATCGCACGCATCGCCGGCAGACGCACAAAACCCTGGCGCAGGCGCTGCACTCGGCCGCCTTCCTGATCGACGGCCAAGAGCAGATCCGGGCGTAACGCACGAATCGCGGCCGACAACTCGCGCACCTGCCGCGGGTGCTCGATATTGCGCGCGAACAGAATCAGGCCAGCCACTTCAGGCTGACGCAGAATCTGTCGATCCTCGGCGCTCAACCAAGTGCCGGCGATATCCAGCATCAACGAACCTTGCAGGGCTGAACTCACGAATATGATCCTTAACTAAAGTGATGCCGCCGCCCAGACCGGGCACGCCGCCTCGTCGATCTGCACGGCACATTGAACAGGAACGCGCGCAAACAGCGCCAGCAGATCGGCATTGCGCAGGCGTACACAACCGTGGGAGCGCGGCACGCCCATGGGCTCAGTATCCGGAGTGCCATGCAGATAAATGTAGCGGCGAAAAGTGTCGACAGCCCCCAGCCGATTGCGCCCCAGCTCACAGCCGCTGAGCCAGATGATCCGCGTGAGGATCCAGTCGCGGCCGGGGCATTGCGCAGCCAAGGCCGACGACCAGACCTCGCCGGTCCAGCGGCGTCCCCGCAATACGGCCCCCAGCGGCAAACCCTCGCCGATTTTCGCCCGCACTCGATGCAAACCACGCGGCGTGCAACCGGAGCCATTCAGCTCGCCCGGACCATTGAGCGCGGTGGACACAGGCAGGCGCAACACCAATTGCCCGTCGGCAAAACCGTACAGGCACTGATCAGCGAGGGAGATATGCAGAAAATCGAGGGCGCGCATGGCGCCTAGCTTAGCGGATCGAACTCGCCGCGCCCACCGGCACGGCATCAAACCTTGGTGGGTATGCCAGCGTTCTTGACGCGCGGCTTGAGCTGAGCAGCGGCCAAAACCCCATCGGTTACCCCGCTATCCGAACGCATGCCAGCTGCCAGGAACGGCACCATCATCCGCATGACCTGCTCGATCGACGTGCTGACCCCGAAATCGGCCTCAGCCATGGCGCGCAGCGCTTTGATTCCGGACATGCTGAATGCCGCAGCGCCGAGCATGAAATGCACGCGCCAGAACAACTCAAGCGGCGGGATACGCGGGGCGGCCTCATGCACCAGAAGCATGTAACGGCGGAACACCTTGCCGTACACCTCTTCCAGATACTTGCGCAGATGCCCTTGGCTTTGACTGAAGGCCAGCCCCAACAAGCGCATGAATATCGACAAATCGTTGCCACTGCGCGGCTTCACGGCCAACGCCTGCTCGACCAGCAACTCGAGCAACTCCTCAAGGCTGACTTTTGCCTCCGGCTTGGCCTGGCGACGATCCAGCTCGCGTTCGAGGCTACTGCAGAACGGCCCGAGAAAACGCGAAAAAACAGCCTGGATCAGCGCCTTTTTGGAACCGAAATGATAATTCACCGCTGCCAGGTTGACCCCAGCCTTGCTGGTAATCAGGCGCAATGAAGTTTCCGCAAACCCTTTCTCTGCGAACAACTGCTCTGCCGCATCGAGAATGCGTTCAACGGTTTCCGACTGGGCCATGATTATCCACCTAACAAACACTTGTTTGAAACATACGTTTCGGCTCGTCACCTTGTCAAGGTCACGCTGGCCATTTTCTGGCTGGACAGTCATGCATCCATGGCAAACAACACCCGCCGCTGCACCGGCGCACTTGTCGCCGAACCCAGTAACAGGTAGCCGGGATGAAAGCGCAAGCCGCGAATTTAGCCGAGAGGGGAAAAGGAGGATTGCCAACCCCGGATCACTGTATATAATCCCAGTCACTGTATAAAAAGACAGAGCCCAACATGCTGAAACTGACGCCACGCCAAGCTGAAATTCTCACCTTCATCAAGCACTGCCTTGACGACAACGGCTACCCGCCAACCCGTGCGGAAATCGCTCAGGCCCTTGGTTTCAAGTCACCCAATGCCGCAGAGGAACACCTCAAGGCTCTGGCTCGCAAAGGCGCCATCGAAATGACTCCCGGCGCCTCCCGCGGCATCCGCATTCCTGGCTACGAACCGAACAACACGGAAGAGGGCTTACCCGTGATCGGTCGCGTCGCCGCTGGCGCGCCCATTCTAGCGCAACAGAATATTGAAGACTGCTGCCGGATCAACCCCGAGTTCTTTCACCCCAAGGCTGATTACCTGCTGCGCGTGCGCGGCATGAGCATGAAGGACATTGGCATTCTCGACGGTGACCTGCTCGCCGTGCACACCACCCGCGAAGCGCACAATGGCCAGGTCGTGGTAGCCCGCATCGATGACGAAGTGACGGTCAAGCGCTTCAAGCGCCAAGGCAACAAGGTCTGGCTGATTGCCGAAAACCCCGAATTCGCCCCCATCGAAGTGAACCTGGAAGAGCAGGAGTTGGTCATCGAAGGCTTGAGTGTCGGCGTGATCCGCCGCTAGAGGAGATTCTATGCAGTTCCCGCAGCCACTAAACCGTACACAGTTGCCACTGTTCGAGGGGCTAATGGCCTCGGCAGTGACGCCGCGGCTGAACCAGGCGGTGGAGTCACTTTGGCAGGAGCCCCCCTTAGCCTTCAGTGAAATTTCGTTACGTGGCGCTGCCGGTCACTGCCTGAATCTGCTTGCCCCAATGCTCCGCGAGCTGAGCCAGAACAACGATGCGCGCTGGCTGAGTCTGATCGCCCCGCCCGGCAGCCTGACGCAAACCTGGCTGCGCGAAGCCGGCCTCAACCGCGAGCGCATTCTATTGCTCCATCCGCGCGGCAAACAAAGCCCTTTGCAACTGGCCCAGGAGGCACTCAGGCTCGGCCGCAGCCATACCGTCGTCAGTTGGCTGCACCCATTGGAGCAACACGCCCGAGAGCAGTTGGAGCAGGCCGCACGGCAAGGCAAGGCGCAAAGTCTCAACATAAGCCTGGGTTAGAGTGCGCCAGAAATGGCACAAGAACGGTGCGTGAGCCGAAGCCGTCGACTTGAGCGTCTGTAGCGAGGGGCAGTTCGACAAGCTGTGCTTTTCCGCAGTGGGATCGCGTTAAGTCCAACAGGCGGCTAACCACAAGACCGAGCGCGCTGATGCCGATATCAACGCCGATAGCAGCCGACAGAACTCAATGCAGCACGCGCGGGCCTTGTTCGTGGTCAAAGTCACCATCGGCCAGCTTGCCAGCCATTTGCACGCCGACACTGAGCATGGCCTTGGCTACCTCGATATGCTGACCCTGCAGGAATTCCTTGGCATCGGCGGAAAAATCCAGCACCACCAGGGTTTCTTCGTCTTCTGCGCGACGCAGTGCAATGCGCCCATCGGGCAACTCGACGATCTCAAGGTAGGACGTAGGCATAGGGCTGGCTCTCCACGAAAGGCCGGCATTGTAACAGTCGACCAAGGCTCACCCTAGCCCGCTTATCCAGACCCGCCTCACCACTCACTCAATGAGTCACGAAAGCGCCTGGCCAAGCCCTTCAGCTCCTGCCGCCAAACCTCCAGGGTTTCCCGCGCCAGTGGCGGCACCTCCTGATCCAGGCTGATCGCCTCGATCAAGGGAGTGCCCGGGTCGGTCTTGGCCTTGCTTGCCGCCTGCGGCGGCTGAAACAACTCGGCATAAGCTTTCAGCAGCTGAGCCAACCAGGTTTCCGCTTGCTGCGCCAACTCGATGAGTTCGGCCAATTCAGGGCTGGGAGCAGCATCCAGCAGTGCCTTGTTGAGCAACTGCTCGACTCGCGCTGCATGGCTTTGCGGCAGGCGATAGTAACCGGCGATCTCGTGACACAGCCCCAGCAGCGCACCATAGAGATGGAACAGCGCAGCCTCACGCTCGGCCTGTATCAGGGCCAAAGAGTTGACTGCCCGCCCCTCCTGCGCGACGCGCCAGGACTCCAGCGACAGGCCGGCATAGAAGAGCTTCTGGTTGGTACGGGTATACAGCTCATGAGCCATCAAGGCGCCCTCCATTACAGACCGATCAGAGGCTGTGAAAATACCGAAGGCCGTCGCGAGAGTGCCGTCGGGCGAGCGAAACGCAACGCAACGCAACGCAGTTGCAGCCGCCCGGCGACGGTCGCAGCAGGCAAGCGATTTTTTCTCAGACTCTCAGGCCACTATACGCGCGCCTGCTGCCTGCAGACGCGCACCTTGTCCGATCAACGCTTGTCTTCGACCTTCCACTTGCCGCCGTCATAGAAGGCACGCCAACCGGTCGGCTTGCCATCGACCTCGGTCTGCACATATTGCTCCTTGGTCTTGCGACTGAAGCGAATCACCGCCGCGCGGCCTTCCGGGTCTTTCTTCGGCGCCTCACAGAGGAAGTGATACTTAGGGTCGATTTCATCCTTGTGCGGAATCAGCTCCAGCACCAGCGGCGCACGGGTTTCGCGATTTTTCGGGAATTGACTGGCGGCCAGGAACAAACCCGAGGCACCGTCACGCAAGATATAGGTGTCGTTGACCTTCTCGCACTTGAGTTCGGGCATTTTCACCGGATCCATCTTCGGCGGAGCAGCCTCGCCGCTTTTCAGCAGCTTGCGGGTGTTCTTGCACTCAGCGTTGGTGCAACCGAAAAACTTGCCGAACCGCCCGGTCTTCAGCTGCATCTGGCTGCCGCACTTGTCGCATTCCAGGCTTGGGCCTTCGTAACCCTTGATCCGGTACTGGCCCTGTTCGATCTCGTAACCGGTGCAATCCGGATTGTTGCCACAGATGTGCAACTTGCGCGTCTCGTCGAGCAGGTAGGCATCCATGGCGGTGCCGCACTTCTGGCAGCGATGCTTGCCCAGCAGCACCAGCGATTCCGACTCACCTTCATCGTCCGCGGCGATTTCATCGCCAGGCACCAGGTTGATGGTCGATTTGCAGCGTTCTTTCGGCGGCAACGCATACCCGGAGCAACCGAGGAAAACCCCGGTGGAGGCGGTACGGATCATCATCGGCCGAGCACACTCGCGACACGGAATATCGGTCGGCGTCGGCAGGTTGGCACGCATGCCGTTATCGCTGGCTTCGGCCACTTCGAGTTTCTTCTTGAAGTCGCCGTAGAACTCATCGAGCACATGCTTCCACTCGCGCTCGCCTTGGGCCACATCGTCCAGGTGTTCTTCCATGCCGGCGGTAAAGCCGTAGTCCATCAGGTTGGAGAAGCTTTCGCTCAGGCGCCCGGTGACGATGTCGCCCATCTTTTCCGAATAGAAACGCCGATTGTGCAGGGCGACGTAGCCACGATCCTGAATGGTCGAAATGATTGCCGCATAGGTCGACGGACGACCGATACCACGCTTCTCCATCTCCTTGACCAGACTGGCTTCCGAATAGCGCGCCGGCGGTTTGGTGAAGTGCTGGCTCGGGTCGAGTTGGAGCAGCTTGAGCAGATCGCCCTGGGCCATGTCCGGCAACACGTCGTCATCGCCCGGCTTGCTCATTTGCGGCAATACCCGGGTGTAACCGTCGAATTTGAGGATGCGGCCCTTGGCGCGCAACTCGAACTGCGCGGCGGTCACGGTCACGGTGGTCGACAGGTACTCGGCAGGCGGCATCTGGCACGCCACGAACTGGCGCCAGATCAGCTCATACAGACGTTCGGCGTCACGCTCCATGCCGGTTAGCTGGGTCGGCTTGAGGTTGACCTCGGACGGACGAATCGCCTCATGCGCCTCCTGCGCTCCTTCCTTGCTGCTGTAGGCAATCGGGTTGGCCGGCAGGTATTTCTTGCCGAACTCGCCTTCGATGAAATCGCGCACCATGCCCACGGCATCGGCCGACAGGTTGGTCGAGTCGGTACGCATGTAGGTGATGTAACCGGCCTCGTACAGGCGCTGGGCCATCATCATGGTCTTCTTCACCCCGAAACCCAGGCGGTTGCTCGCCGCTTGCTGCAGGGTGGAGGTAATGAACGGTGCCGAGGGTTTGCTACTGGTCGGCTTGTCTTCACGCTTGGCAATGCTGTAGCTGGACGCCTCGAGCGTGGCCAGGGCGGCCATCGCCTGGGCTTCGTTCAGCGGCTTGAAGGCGGCGCCGTTTTCGCGGGCCACCTCGAAGCGCACATTGGCGCCCTTGGCCGTACCGAGGTCGGCGTGCACTTGCCAATATTCTTCAGGAACGAAGGCGCGGATCTCTGTCTCGCGCTCGACCACCAACTTCACCGCCACCGACTGCACCCGCCCGGCCGAAAGACCACGAGCGATCTTGGCCCACAACAACGGCGAGACCATGTAGCCCACTACCCGGTCGAGGAAGCGCCGCGCTTGCTGGGCATTGACCCGGTTGATGTCCAGCTCGCCCGGCGTGGAAAAGGCCTCTTGAATGGCCTTCTTGGTGATCTCGTTGAACACCACCCGCTTGTAGCGGCTGTCGTCGCCACCGATGGATTCGCGCAGGTGCCAGGCGATGGCTTCCCCCTCGCGATCCAAGTCGGTTGCGAGATAGATGGTGTCGGCATCCTTGGCCAACCGCCGCAGTTCTTCGACAACCTTTTCCTTGCCCGGGAGGATTTCGTACTTGGCCTTCCAGCCATGTTCGGGATCGACCCCCATGCGCGCCACCAGTTGGCGCTTGGCCTTTTCCTTGGGCGACAACGCCGGCACCTCGCCAGCAGCCGCCTTGCCCCGTTTAACGGGTTCCTTGGCAGCACTTGTCGAGCCGCTGGTGGGCAGGTCACGGATGTGGCCGATGCTCGACTTCACCACGTACTCGTTGCCCAAGTACTTGTTGATGGTCTTGGCCTTGGCCGGGGATTCCACGATGACCAGCGATTTGCCCATGGATTGGAAAATTCCTGAAATTCGATAAATGAAAGGCGGGAGACGCCATACAGACTGTTGAAAATAGTGCGAAGCAATAACTGGCGAGATGAATTCAACCGAAGAAGCGAAGTTTACATGCTGTAAAGAAGCATTCTGCGGCCGCGTTCAACGCTGCACGATCCAGCGCATGGTTTTCAATAGCCGGCCTGCGCGGCACCGCTATATATAGTGGCGTTCCGGTTGAGGTCAAGCGCAGCAATAGTGCGACTGGCGCTCAGGATCGTTCGAAAAGGCTTGTTTCGGCCTGAATCAAAGCAAAGCGTGGAACCATTTCGCCGTCCACTGCGACGCGCTCGCAAAACATCTCCAGCGGGCGCAGCCACAAGCCGTAATCGCCGTACAGCGCCTGGTAGACCACCATTTGCTGCTCTGTCTCGGAATGCCGAGCCACGCCAAACACGCGGTATTCGGGCCCTTTGTAGTGGCGATAAAGACCGGGCTGTAATTGCATCGCTATATTCCTTGAATTTTTTTCCCGCCGCCAAAAAACCTCCGGGAGATTTTTTCACGTCGCGTAGCGACGGCCCGAAGGGTGGCCGCCATGGATGGCATGGCCAAAAACAAAAACCGGGGCACTAGGCCCCGGTTATGTGTCTGCGAGCGCCTTCGCTGATCAACTAAAGGCGTTCGAAGACCGTGCTGATGCCTTGGCCAAGACCGATACACATGGTGGACACACCAAACGTACCGCCATTTTGCTTCATCACGTTCAACAGGGTACCGGAGATACGCGCACCGGAACAACCGAAGGGGTGGCCCAGGGCAATGGCGCCGCCGTGCAGGTTGACCTTCTCTTCCATCTTGTCGAGCACTTTCAGATCCTTCAGCACCGGCAGAGCCTGGGCGGCGAAGGCTTCGTTAAGCTCGAAGAAGTCGACATCGGCAATCCCCAAACCCGCCCGCTTGAGGGCTTTCTGGGTGGCCGGCACCGGACCGTAACCCATGATCGCCGGATCGACACCGGCGACTGCCATGGCACGTACCACGGCCATCGGTTGAATGCCGAGGTCCTTGGCGCGCTGGGCGGACATGACGATCATGCAGGAAGCGCCGTCGGTGATCTGCGAGGAAGTACCCGCCGTCACGGTGCCGCCCTTAGGATTGAACGCCGGCTTCAGCGCAGCCAGGCTTGCCAGGGTGGTCTCCGGACGAATGGTTTCGTCGTAGTCGAACATCTTCAGGAAGCCGTTCTCGTCGTAGCCTTGCATCGGGATGATTTCATCCTTGAACTTGCCTTCGACGGTGGCCTTGTGCGCCAGACGGTGCGAACGCTCACCGAAGGCATCCTGCTGCTCGCGGCTGATGCCGTGCATCTTGCCGAGCATTTCCGCGGTCAGCCCCATCATGCCCGACGCCTTGGCGGCGTACAGCGACAGATGCGGGTTCGGGTCGACGCCGTGCATCATGCCGACGTGGCCCATGTGCTCCACACCGCCGATGACGAACACGTCGCCGTTGCCGGTCTGAATCGCCTGCACGGCAGTGTGCAGGGCGCTCATGGAGGAACCACACAGGCGGCTGACCGTCTGCGCAGCACTGGTGTGCGGGATCTGGGTCATCAGCGACGCCATGCGCGCGATGTTCCAGCCCTGCTCCAGGGTCTGGTTGACGCAGCCCCAGATCACGTCTTCCACTTCGGCCGGATCGACCTTGGTGTTACGTGTCAGCAAGCCGCTGATCAGGTTGGCCGACAGGGTTTCGGCACGGGTGTTGCGGTGCATGCCGCCCTTGGAACGCCCCATCGGGGTGCGACCGAAGTCGACGATCACTGCATCTCTAGGATTCAGGCTCATAAATTCACTCTCGCTCTAGTCTGTGCGCGATTAACCGAAAAACTTCTGGCCGTTGGCGGCCATTTCGCGAAGCTTGGCAGTCGGGGTGTACAGCGCGCCCAGATCGGCGTACTTGTCGGCCAGGGCCACGAATTCGGCGACACCGATGCTGTCGATGTAACGTAGCGCACCACCGCGGAACGGCGGGAAGCCGATGCCGTAGATCAGGCCCATATCGGCCTCGGCAGCAGTTTCGACGATGCCATCTTCCAGGCAGCGGACAGTTTCCATGCACAGCGGGATCATCAGGCAGTTGATGATGTCCTCGTCGCTGACTTCACGCTGCTCGAAAACGATAGGTGCCAACACTTCCTGAACGCTGGCATCGACCACCTTCTTCGGCTTGCCGCGCTTGTCCATCTCGTAGACGTAGAAGCCCTTGCCATTCTTCTGGCCCAGGCGATTGGCTTCATACAGCGCATCGACGGCCGAACGACGGTCATCCTTCATGCGATCCGGGAAGCCCTCGGCCATCACGTCGCGGCCATGGTGACCGGTATCGATGCCGACCACGTCCATCAGGTAGGCCGGGCCCATCGGCCAGCCGAACTTCTCCATCACCTTGTCGATGCGCACGAAGTCGACACCGGCACTGACCAGCTTGGCGAAACCGCCGAAATACGGGAACAGCACGCGGTTGACCAGGAAGCCCGGACAGTCGTTGACCACCACCGGGGTCTTGCCCATCTTCTTGGCGTAGGCCACGGTGGTCGCAACGGCCACTTCGCTGGACTTCTCGCCACGGATCACTTCAACCAACGGCATCATATGCACCGGATTGAAGAAGTGCATGCCAACGAAGTTTTCCGGGCGCTTGAGGGCCTTGGCCAGCAGGCTGATGGAGATGGTCGAGGTGTTGGAAGCGAGAATCGCATCCTCCTTCACCGCAGTTTCCACTTCCGCCAATACCGCTTGCTTGACCTTGGGGTTCTCGACTACCGCTTCGACCACGATGTCGACGTTGGCGAAGTCACCATAGGACATGGTCGGACGAATGGCGTTGAGCGCTTCGGCCATCTTCGCCGGGGTCATGCGGCCTTTGGCAACACGGTTGCCGAGCAGCTTGCTCGCCTCGTTCAGCCCCATCTGGATACCCTCTTCACGGATATCCTTCATCAGGATCGGGGTGCCCTTGGAGGCGGACTGATAGGCGATACCGCCGCCCATGATGCCGGCACCGAGAACGGCGGCCAGCTTCACGTCGTTGGCGACTTCGTCGTAGTGCTTGGCTTTCTTCTTCAGTTCCTGGTCATTGAGGAACAGGCCGATCAGGCTTTCGGCGACCGAGGTCTTGGCCAGCTTGACGAAGCCGGCGGCCTCCACTTCAAGCGCCTTGTCGCGACCGAAGTTGGCCGCTTTCTGAATGGTCTTGATCGCTTCGACCGGGGCCGGGTAATTCGGGCCGGCTTGGCCTGCCACGAAACCCTTGGCGGTTTCGAAGCACATCATCTGTTCGATGGCGTTGAGCTTGAGCTTTTCCAGCTTCGGCTGGCGCTTGGCCTTGTAGTCCAATTCGCCAGAAATAGCGCGCTTGACCAGATCCAAGGCAGCAGCCTGGAGTTTGTCGGCGGCCACCACCGCATCCACTGCACCCACTTTCAGGGCGTCGTCCGCACGGTTCTCTTTGCCGGCGGCGATCCACTCGACCGCGTTATCGGTACCGATAACCCGCGGCAGGCGCACGGTGCCGCCGAAGCCCGGGTAGATGCCCAGCTTGACTTCCGGCAGGCCCACCTTGGCGCTTTCCGCCATGACCCGGTAATCCGCCGCCAGGCACATCTCAAAACCACCGCCCAGGGCGATGCCATTGATCGCCACGACAGTCGGCACATCGAGGTCTTCAAAATCACTGAAAATCTTGTTGGCTTCGAGGTTGCCAGCCACCAGCTCTGCATCCGGCAACTTGAAGTTGTCGACGAACTCGGTGATGTCGGCGCCGACGATGAATACGTCTTTGCCACTGGTGACAATCACGCCCTTGATCGAACCATCGGCCTTGATTGCATCAACCGACTGACGCAAATCGTTGAGGGTTAGACGGTTGAATTTGTTGACGGACTCACCCTTGAGGTCGAATTTCAATTCGACTATGCCGCTCTCAAGAGCCTTAACCGTGATGGCTTTACCTTCGTAAATCATCAACTGATCTCCACGGTATGGAAGCTGAACAATACACATCGGAGCCAACCAGCTAGCTACCCTACGGCACAGCCGTTTCAGAGCAACCCCTATAAGCCTGGCACACCCGCCGACGCGATAATCGGGCTGGATTGGCGTTGCTTTTTTTAAGCAAACGATCAATTCATACGCCCGTTTGATTTGGGTGTGCCCACCTTCAAGGAAAAGCTGCAAATTGTCAATTGGTCACGCGCAGCTCGATGCATCGGCAGCGGCCAGCAGCCAGATCCCTGAAGATTTATAAGGATATATTGAAGCGATCAGGCAGCCATCAGCGGCAATAAATGGCGATTAATCCAATCGACGAGCGACGCCTGTAAGCCCGCGCATAGCCGAGCAAAAATTTTAGGCGCCGAGCACAATCGTACTCAATGCGGACGAATCAGAACGCAGGCAGCACCTCCACCCGGCTCTGAGTCAGGCTGCATTGGCCATATGGCTCATCCGAATGTTCCGGTCGGCCTGACCACTTCTACAGCCTGGCGCTTGTGCCGGCCTTTGTGGGTTACCTGATCGAATGGTTTGCCGGAGTTCCACTCAAGCACGTGCCAGCAAGAAGCTGGCAATCTTCTGCAGCGCGTCGCCCCCCTCCCGCTCCCCCCAATATAAGGCAACCATTTGCGCCGTAGCCTCGACCTTGAACACATCGACCGGCAAGCCGGCCAATTGCGCTGCCAATGGCGCATCGCTGCAAGGCTCACGCCACTTATTCAGCCACTGACCGGGCTCGGCCTGCCAGTAACACCAGCAATCCTCATGTCCACGGCGCCGCGCTCGATGATATTGCGGACACTGGCCTGGCGGTTCCACAGCCAACCAATGCGGCCATTGCTCGCGCGACAACTGCATCGCCAATCCCATGCGCCGGGCTTGCAAACGCACATCCATCCGCCCACGCTGTCGCCGCGACGGCATCAGCATGGCCAGCGGGCTAAGCACAACAGCCAGAAGCAACAATATGATCCATATGTGCATAAATTTATCTCGCTGGTATAACCCTGTCACAAGCGCTCAATGCGGCCATACTTACCACCATCGGTCACCCTCAGAAGGAACCACCCATGCCTTACCAGCATATTCTGGTCGCTGTCGACCTAACCGAAGAATGCGACCCCGTCATGCAGCGCGCGCAGAAGCTGGCTTCGAGCAGCCACGCCAAATTATCCGTGGTTCATATAGTCGAACCCATGGCCATGGCGTTTGGCGGGGATGTGCCAATGGATTTGTCGATGCTGCAACAGCAGCAATTCGAACAAGCCCGCGAACGCCTGGACAGCTTTGCCGGCAAATATCCCGACCTGGGCGCCGACCAACGCCATCTGGCTTATGGCCAGCCACGCCAGGAAATCCACCGTTTGGCCGAAGAACAAGGTTGCGATCTGATCATCGTCGGCAGCCATGGCCGCCACGGCCTGGCCTTGTTGCTCGGTTCCACTGCCAACGACGTGCTGCATGGCGCGCCCTGCGACGTGCTGGCCGTACGCCTGAAGAAACCCGAGTAGCGTTGCTCACCCGGCAAATGAGGCGCCATGCCTCATTTGCCCGGCATCAGTCTAAATTGTCGCCAGCGCTCATCACCAACGGACGAACCTTCTGCAACTGGGTTTCCAGTGAATAGGTCATGCTCGATGACATCGAAAAGAACGTTAAAAAAGCCTTGAGGTTCGAGTCGCCTTCACAGGTGTCATGAATCCGCTGCCAGAATGCCTGATTGACCAACTGCAATTGCTGGAACATGCGCACCAAGCCCTTGAGTTCCCAATCCGCATGGCGTCCTTCACGGAAATTGAAATACTGCCGTGCCAGGTACAGCGAAACCGTGCGCAGGGTGAATTCCTGGTTATTGGCGAACGGCAGGTGGTTCTGCGCCATTGGCTTGAGCCTGCCCAACATGGGGCAGGCACTGGTCGCCATGATCACCCCGAGCAGCGCACGCAGCCCCTCTTCAAGGCCGGCCTGCTTGGTGTATTCGCGCTCTGGCGTGCGCACCCAGACCATGGCCTTCTTGAAGGCCGGCAGACCTTGGAAATCCTCGATAACCCGGTGCAGGTCGACCGCGGCCGGGCAATGGCTGAAGTCGTTCCTGCTCAGCGGACAATTGCTGCACTGCTGGTAGTCCAGGCGCGTCCAGTTCGGCGCCAGCTGGGCCTGAGCGGGGTCATACACACGATCCAGTTCGATCCTGTAACTGAACTCGTGATTATCGTCGAGACTAATCCGGTACTCGATGGCCATGCGTGTCTCCGCCAGACTTCTTGAGGTTCTGCTTAAGGATAATCAGCCGCGGCAGAAGAACTCAGCCTTCCAACTCGGCCCAACGCTCCAGCAGTTTATCCAGTTCATGCTGCTGGCTTTGCAAACGAGCCAGCACCTCGGCACTTTTTTCTGCGGATTGCTGGTAAAACGCCGGGGCGCCGATTTGCGCCTCCAGTGCGACGATCTGCACTTCCAGCGCATCGATCTGCGCGGGCAGCGCCTCCAGCTCGCGCTGCACCTTGTAACTGAGTTTCTTCTTCGCAACCGGAGCGGCCGCGGCCGCCGGCACAGGTGCAGGCGCCGCCTCGACCACGGCAGACGCCAGTTCGGCCTTGCCGGCCTTGCTTTCGCCAACCCCGAGCAAGCGCGGCGAACCGCCCTGACGCAGCCAGTCCTGATAACCGCCGACGTATTCGCGCACCTGACCCTCGCCTTCGAAGACCAGGGTGCTGGTCACCACGTTATCGAGGAAGGCCCGGTCGTGACTGACCATCAGCACGGTGCCCTTAAAGGTCAGCAAGACCTCCTCGAGCAGCTCGAGGGTTTCCACATCGAGGTCGTTGGTCGGCTCGTCCAGCACCAGCAGGTTGGCCGGCTTGCTGAACAGCTTGGCCAGCAGCAGGCGCGCACGCTCGCCACCGGACAAGGCCTTGACCGGCGTGCGAGCACGCTGCGGACTGAACAGGAAGTCGCCCAGGTAGCTCAGCACATGCCGGCTTTGCCCATCGATCTCGATGAAGTCGCGGCCTTCGGCGACGTTGTCGATCACGGTTTTTTCCAGATCGAGCTGGTGGCGCAGCTGGTCGAAGTAAGCCACGTCGATGCGCGTGCCCTCCTTGACGCTGCCGCTGCTCGGCTGCAAACCGCCGAGCATCAACTTCAGCAAGGTGGTCTTGCCGGTACCGTTGGCGCCGAGCAGGCCGATACGATCCTCGCGCTGCAGCACCATGGAGAAGTCCTTGACCAGCAACGGCCCGCCCGGATGGGCGAAACTGACGTTCTCCAGCACCATCACCTGCTTGCCGGATTTATCGGCGGTGTCGAGCTGGATATTGGCTTTGCCGGTCCGTTCACGGCGCTCGCTGCGCTCGACCCGCAAGGCCTTCAACGCCCGCACGCGCCCTTCGTTACGGGTGCGGCGCGCCTTGATGCCCTGGCGAATCCACACTTCTTCCTGAGCCAGGCGCTTGTCGAACAACGCATTGGCCACTTCTTCGGCGGCCAGAGTGGCCTCTTTGTGCACCAGGAAGCTGGCGTAATCGCCGTTCCAGTCGATCAAGCCGCCGCGATCCAGTTCGAGGATGCGCGTGGCCAGGTTCTGCAGGAAGGAACGGTCGTGGGTAATGAACAACACGGCGCCGCTGAAGCCCAGCAGCGCCTCTTCCAGCCAGGCGATAGCGCCGATGTCCAGGTGGTTGGTCGGCTCGTCGAGCAACAGCAGATCCGGCTCGGAGACCAGCGCCTGGGCCAGCAGCACCCGCCGCCGCCAGCCACCGGAGAGTTCGGCCAGGGTCTTGTCGGCCGGCAACTGCAAACGGCTCAGGGTGCTGTCGACCAGTTGCTGCAGACGCCAGCCGTCACGGGCCTCGAGGTCGTGCTGGACATGCATGAGCTTGTCCAGATCGGCGTCGGTGACGATGTTTTGGCTCAGGTGGTGATATTGCGCCAGCAGTTCGCCGACCCCGTCCAGGCCTTGGGCCACCACATCGAAAACGGTTCGCCCGTCGGCGACCGGCAGCTCTTGCGGCAACTCGCCGATCTTCAGCCCCGGCGCGCGCCAGACCGAGCCGTCATCGGGCTTCTGGTCGCCCTTGACCAGCTTCAACATGCTCGACTTGCCGGTGCCGTTACGGCCGATGATGCACGCCCGCTCGCCACGGGCAATCTGCCAAGACACCTTGTCCAGCAGCGGCATGGCGCCGTAGGCCAGGGAAACATCGGTGAACTTAAGCAGGGTCATGGCACGCCTCGACAATACAGCGACTGCTAAACCCGCAGGTAACGGCGGCGAAAGCGCAGGAGATGAACAGATATCTGCGCGTTTCAGCCCCGTTCTGCGGATGTTCATCAGCGCAAAAACTCATTTACCGATACCCGCAGGCGTCGACAAAAACTGGGCGCGCATTCTAACCGAGATGCGCAGCGAGTTTGCGGGCAATTTTCATTGAGGCGCCAGTCGGCAGCGCGGCTTTCGCCTGCCCCCGGCAAAAGGCTAAGCTAGAGGCATCAAGCGCCGGTTTTACCGCCGCCTCTCCCAATTGCTTACCCGGAAGTGTCATGCGCGGTCGCCTGTTTCGCCTGTTCTCCTGCTTGATCCTCTCTGCCGCGACAGCCGCAGCAGCTCAGGCTGCCAGCCTGACCCAGCAACGCCAGTACTATGACGAGGCCAAAGCCGCCCTGGCCAAAGGCGACAAAGGCCCCTATCAGCGCTACGCCAATGCCCTGCGCGATTACCCGCTGGAGCCTTACCTGGCGTATGAAGAACTGACTGCCCGGCTCAAATGGGCCAGCAATGACGAAATCGAAAAGTTCCTTGCCGAACATGGCGACCTGCCCCAGGCCAGCTGGATGAAACTGCGCTGGCTGCGTTGGCTGGCCGAGCGCGGCGAATGGCAAACCTTCATCAACCACTATGATCCCGCGCTGAACTTCACTGAACTGGACTGCCTGTACGGGCAATACCAGTTGGGCCAGGGCATGCTTGCCGAGGGTTTTGCCACCGCCGAGAAACTCTGGCTGGTCGGCAAGTCGCAACCCAACGCCTGCGACCCGTTGTTCGAGCAGTGGGCCGGCAAGGGCCAACTCACCGAAGCCATGCGCTGGAAGCGCGCCAAACTGGCTGCCGAGACCCGCAACTACGGCCTGGCCAGCTTTCTGATCAAGGGTCTGCCGACCCTGGGCAACCACGGCAAGCTGTTGCTGGAAGTGGCACAGAAACCACAAATCCTCAGTCAAACCGCTCGTTTCAGCCCCAACGACCAGGCCATGGCCGATGTAGTTGGCCTGGGCCTGCGCCGCCTGGCCCGACAGGATCCGGAAAAAGCCCTGACGCTGCTGGATGGCTATGCCCGACGCATGAAGTTTTCCAGCGACGAGCAAGTCGCCATCGCCCGCGAAATCGGCCTGACCCTGGCGAAACGCTTCGACGCCCGCGCACTCCAGGTGATGGCGCAGTACGACCCGCAACTGCGCGACAACACCGTCAGCGAATGGCGTGCGCGCCTGCTGCTGCGCCTCGGCCGCTGGAACGAAGCGCACCAACTGACCCGGCAAATGCCCAAAGAGCTGGGCCAGAGCAACCGCTGGCGTTACTGGCAGGCGCGCAGCCTGCAGCTGGCCCAGCCCAACAGCCAGGAACCGCAAGCGCTCTACCTGGGCCTGGCCAAGGAGCGTGATTTCTACGGTTTCATGGCCGCCGACCAAGTCAAGGCACCTTACCAACTGAACAACAAACCGCTGCTACTGTCAGCCAAGACGGTGCAAAAGGTACGCAACGCCGCCGGTATTCGCCGCGCCATGGAGTTCCACGAGCGTGGCCAGATCGTCGATGGCCGCCGCGAGTGGTATCACGTCAGTCGCCTGTTCAGCCGTGATGAACTGGTTGCCCAAGCGCGCCTGGCCTACGACATGGAGTGGTACTTTCCGGCGATCCGCACCATCAGCCAGGCGCAATATTGGGACGATCTGGACGTGCGCTTCCCCATGGTTCACCGCGAGCCACTGACCATCGAGTCGAAGAAGCGCGGCCTGCATTCCAGCTGGGTGTTTGCCATTACCCGCCAGGAAAGCGCCTTCATGGCCGACGCCAAGTCCCCGGTCGGGGCCATGGGCCTGATGCAGCTGATGCCGGCGACCGCCAAGGAAACCGCGCGCAAGTTTGGCATCCCCTTGGGCAACCCGAACAATGCCCTGCTGCCGAATGTGAACATTCAGCTCGGCGCCGCCTACCTGAGCCAGGTTTACGGTCAATTCAACGGCAACCGCGTACTCGCCTCGGCCGCCTACAACGCTGGCCCCGGACGCGTGCGCCAATGGTTGCGCGGTGCCGACCACCTGGCCTACGACGTCTGGATCGAGAACATTCCGTTCGACGAGACCCGGCAGTATGTACAGAACGTGTTGTCTTATTCGGTGATCTACGGGCAGAAGCTCAACGCGCCGCAACCACTGATTGCCTGGCACGAGCGTTATTTCGACGATCAGTAGGTTTTAGCTGCAAGCCAATCAGACTGGGGCTTAAGCAGCCCACCAGGCTTTTACTTGCAGCTTATGGCTTATGCCTCTTACTCCAACACCTCAACCGGCATACCGACCGTCAGCTCGCCGGCACCTTGATTGATCAGGTTCTGGCCGAAATACACCTCGCCATCACGGGCGCGGTAGGTCTTCAGAGTCGCCAGCGGTTCACGGTCGGCGCTGCGCTCGCCGGTCAGCGGATCCAGGGTCGGGATGATGCAGCGAGTGCAGCCCTTGGCCACGCGAAACTCAGTGCCACCAATGCGAATCCGCCGCCAGCTGTCTTCGGCGTAGGCCGCGCCGCCCTCGATCACCAGATTCGGCCGGAAACGCAGCATCTCCAGCGGCCGGCCGACCCGCGCCGACAAATCATCCAGCGAAGCCTGGCCGATCAACAGCACAGGGAAGCCGTCGGCGAAGCCGACCTTCTCTTGCGCACTGAGGTTGCCGGCGATATAGCGGGCGCGCTCGGCGGGCACATGCACCAGCCGACAGGGCTTGCCGATAAAGCGACTCAACCATTCCGCCGCCTCATCGCCCGCATCCGGGACATACAGGCTGTCGCTCCAGATGAACACCCCGCGCAACGCTGCATCGGCCTTCGGCAAGGGCACCTCGAGCGCCGGAAAGCCGGCCGCACTCAGGGTCAGGCCACCCGCCGCATTGTGCCGCGCCAGCAATTGGCTCATATGCGGCAATGCACGCTGGGTCAAAAAGCGTCCATTCTGGGCATCGACTACCATCCAGCGACGGTCACCAACCACGCCCAAGGCATCCAGCTGAATCTGGCTCAGCGGTTCGGCGATGGCAGACTTCAATGGGTAACGGTACAACTCGGAGAGACGTAACATGAACCAGCTTCCCGCTCGGCAAAAACCCCTTATACGAGTAACCCGGCGTACTCACAAGCCCGCGTTGGGTTTGCCCCTGCTGGTGCTGCTGAGCGCCTGTAGCGCCAGCCCGCCGGACAACCTGGGCGTACGCGACGGCCGTCTGGCACCCTGCCCGGAGTCGCCCAACTGCGTCAACAGCCAAACCGGCGACGAGGAGCAGCGGATCGAACCGCTGCCGCTGCGCGGTAGCCCGAGCCAGACCCGGGCACTGCTGGTCAAGCTATTAGCCGACGAACCGCGGGCACGCCTGATCGAGCAAGAGACGAATTATCTGCGCGCCGAATTCAGCAGCCAGGTGCTGCGCTTCGTCGATGACGTGGAATTCCTGATTGGCGAGCACGCCGTCGATGTGCGCTCGGCCTCACGCCTGGGCTACGCGGATTTCGGCGTCAACCGCAAACGCATCGAGCAACTGCGCCAACGGCTCGGCGAGCAGCAGTAGCGGCTAGGCTGGCGCTGCGCGCCGAGGCGCCCTACGCGGTTGTCTCGTCCAGCGCCAGGCGCTCGCCGATCACGTCGACCAGTTTGTCCGGCTGGAATTTGGAGAGGAAGTTGTCGCAACCGACCTTTTTCACCATGGCTTCGTTGAAGCTGCCGGACAGCGAGGTGTGCAGCACCACATAGAGATCCTTCAGGCGTGGATCCTGACGAATTTCGGTGGTCAGGCGATAACCGTCCATCTCCGGCATTTCTGCATCGGTGAACACCATCAACAGCTTGTCGGTCATCACCTCACCGGCATCCGCCCATTTCTTCAGCATGTTCAGGCCTTTCAGGCCGTCGGTGGCGACATGCATTTTCAAGCCCAACTGCGACAAGGTCTCGCGCAACTGCGCCAAGGCCACGCTGGAGTCATCCACCAGCAGCACCTCACGCCCGCGCGCGCGCTCCAACAGCGGGTCGGCCAGGCGCTCACCGGAAATCTTGGCGTTGTAGGGCACGATCTCGGCCAGCACCTTTTCCACATCGATGATTTCCACCAACTGTTCTTCGGTCTTGGTGATCGCCGTCAGGTAATGCTGGCGACCTGCACCACCGGGCGGTGGCAAGATGGATTCCCAATTGAGGTTGAGAATGCGCTCGACACCGCCAACCAGAAAGGCCTGCACCGACCGGTTGTATTCGGTGACGATGATGGTGCTGCGCTCATCCGGCACTATCGGGCGCATGCCAATGGCTTGCGACAGGTCGATTACCGGCAAGGTCTGGCCACGCAGACTGACCACCCCGCAGACAAACCGATGGCGGTGCGGCATGAGCGTCAGCTTGGGCATCTGCAGGACTTCCTGCACCTTGAACACGTTGATCGCGAACAACTGCCGCCCGGCCAGACGAAACATCAGGATTTCCAGACGGTTCTCGCCCACCAGTTGGGTGCGTTGATCCACCGAGTCGAGAATGCCAGCCATTGCGCGCTCCAAATTGTTTTATCGAGTCCAGTTACAGCAAGGGTATCGGCCAGGAGCGACAGCGCTGCAGCCAATCAGGCGTTATCTTGCACGAGCCAGCGCAACGGTGCCAGCCAAGCGCTATCGGCACACCCGCAGAGTAGCGGCGACCCCGCCGACAAATGCCCCCCGCAAAGCATTGCCTTGCGCTAAAAGCCGCAGCCGCCGGCTTTCCGGCCTCCGGCTGCGCCACTTTGCAAGTCATTGATCCCTTTGGATAACCAGGCAGCCTCGGCGGGCGACGATGCAGGCATCCTGCAAGCCGTCACCCGTCCTGATCCAGACCGGCCGCGCTCTCGTCTGGCGGCGGCTGACGGCGTGGCAGCCAGACGGTGAACGCCGTGCCTTTGCCAAGTTCGCTCTCGATCTCCAGACGACCGTGGTGCTTGGCCACAATGCTGTAAGACACCGACAGTCCAAGACCGGTGCCCTGCCCGACCGGTTTGGTGGTGAAGAAGGGGTCGAACAAGCGGGTCAGATGCTCCGGGGCAATACCGCTGCCACTGTCACGCACCCGCACGAACACCCAATCATCTTGGCTTCCGGTCTCCAGCCAGATAGTGCCCTGCTCCTCGATGGCATGGGCGGCGTTGATGATCAGGTTCATGAACACCTGATTGAGTTGCGAGCCCAGGCACTGCACCGGCGGCAACTCGCCATAGTGCTTGACCACCTCGGCCTTGAACTTGATCTCGTTCCAGATCACGTTGAGCGTGCTGTCGAGCCCCTTGTGCAAATCGGCCTCCTGCCAGTCGCCCGAGTCGATATGGGAGAAATCGCGCAGATCCTGCACGATCTGCTTAACCCGCTCCAGGCCCTGGCGCGACTCACGCACCAGATCGGCCATGTCACTGCGCAGAAAATCGTAATCCAGGCTCTGGTTGGCCTGCTCCAGCTTCCCGCGCAAGGCCGCATCCGGATGTTCGGCTACCACCGCCTGGTAGCTCTCGATCAGGCGGAACAGGTCGCCGACATAACGCTCCAGGCTGCTGAAGTTGGAATAGACATAACCCACCGGATTATTGATCTCGTGGGCTACGCCCGCCGCCAACTGGCCGATCGCCGCCATTTTTTCCGACTGCAGCAATTGCGCCTGAGCGTCTTCAAGCTTGCTAATCAGCCGCGCCTGCTCGCTCTTTTCCGCGAGTAGCAATTGATTGAGGCGCTCCAGCTGCAGATGCTGGGCAGCGGTTTCGGTGGCATCGGAGATGGTCAGGCAGACATATTTGACCGTGCCTGCGGCCTCGATCAGCGGCGAAAAGGTGCAGTCCTGGTACATCATTTCGGTCGAGCCGGTGATGGGCCGGCTGCCGGAGAAGCTGAACAGGTGCGGGCGTTGCTGCCAAGAGGTGAACGCCAGGTTCTGCAAGGCGAAAACCCCATCGATTTTCTTCTGTACCCAGAGCCGCGGCAACTCCGGAAACAACTCGAACAGCGACCGCCCCCTGACCTCGGCGCAGTCCTTGCCGCTGTGGATCGCCATGAAATCGTTCCAGAACACCACCCGGCACTGGCTATCGAGCAGCAGCACGCCAAGGTTGATGCTCTGCAGCACCGCCACCAACTCCGCGGCCAATGCTTCTCCTGGTGCAGACGTCATCTCGCATCCTTATTCCGATAAGGTGAGCCAGGCGGCTGCCCAAGAAGAGCGCCTGGCTCCGAACTGTAAACTGGTGCCGAGGAACGAAGCCCAACAACATCCATACCTTGAACCGGGGCGTACAGACGTTGCCCCCCGGCGCCACCTATCGCCACCGACATTCTCGAACAGCCGGCTAGATATCGCTCAACAACTGATCGATCACGGCGATAACGGTGGCCACCGTATCTTCGGTGATGCACACCAACAGGTCGCAATAGAAGCTGTGGGTCGCCACCTCGAAGTGGATTTCCAGCACCAGCGCCTGATAGCCACGCAATTCCTCGGCGCCAAGCACTTCCTGCAGCGAACGCCCATGGGACAGCAGTGAGGGCGAACCGTAGTTCACCTTGATTTCGACCTGCTGCGCCAGGCCATTGATGCAGGCGCCGGTGAGGATATTGGTGACGTCCAGCATCAGCTCATCCTGAATGCTGTGTTTTTCCACTCCTTCATAGCCCATCAAGTCGGCTAACTGATCGGCACCGTTCTCGCCAAAGCACACCATCACCTCGCCGCGCAGTCGGCCGAGAAAGGACTGACGGGTAATGATGGCCGGCTGACTGGCGATCATCAGCTGACTCAGCACGCCGGTGTTGGTCACGTCGACGGCATGGATGCGGGGCACTGACAGGGTGACGAAGGTTTCGGTCAAGCGCGCCAGACGGTCGGCGCCCTGGCCCATGGCCACGTTCATCAGTTCCTGCAAGGCATCGCGCTGATCTTCATTGAGGTTGGCCAATTGGCTGCTCATCTAGATCAGCCCTACGTCATGCAGCGCCACCTGCATGGCCTCGGGAGTGATCGGTTTCTTGACGAATGCCGCCGCCCCCAGATCGCGCACGCGTTGCTGGGCTTGCGGCTGGATATCGGCGCTGATGACGATGACTACGGCATTGGCATCCTCGCGCTTGAGTTGCTCCAGGGTACGAAAACCGTCCATCACCGGCATGGTCAGATCGAGAAAAATCACCTCGGCGTGGCCGGCGTGGTAAGCCGCCAAGGCTTCCTCACCGTTAGCGGCCTGGGTCACGACCGCCTGTAATTCCACCGGCAGGGCTTTCATCACCAGTTTTCGGGACATGGCCGAATCATCGACTATCAGTATTTTCAAGCGCGCACTCCTCTGCTTTCTGTGACTCTTATGACTTCACGTACGATGCGTGACAGCCAACAGCATGCAGCCTAGCCGCTGCTCATTTCAACCTTAACCAAGCACCTGCCTCTGAGCATGCCGGGATTGAGGCGCGCCGACTGCGGCGAGCAGGCACAATATATCGCGGCCAGCGGGTTATGCCGGATAGCCGGTAATCGCCCGAATGCGCAGATACAAGGGTTTGAGTTGCTGGTACATGCGCAGATAAACCTCGCGATATAGCTGCTGATAGATACGTTGCGCGGCCGGGTTGGGCTGGAATACCCGACCGACCCGGGTCATGGCCGCGAGGGCGCTGGGGAAATCCGGATGCAGGCCGAGGCCCACCGCACAGTCGATGGCCGCGCCCAGGCCGGAGGTCTCGTAGACATGCGGGCGCTCGGCCGGCAGGCCGAAGATGTCGGCGGTCAACTGCATGGCCGCATCGCTCTGTGAGCCGCCACCGGAAACCCGCAGGCGGGTGATTCTGGTTCCCGAGCGTTTTTCGATCTTCTCCTTGCCTTGGCGCAGGGCGTAGGCCAGGCCTTCGAGAATGGCGCGATAGATATGCGCGCGGGTATGCACATCGCCAAAACCGATAATCGAACCCTTGGCCTCCAGGCCCGGTTCACGGATACCCGGCGACCAGTAGGGTTGCAGCATCAGGCCCATGGAGCCGGCCGGCACGGCGTTGACCAGTTCGTCGAACAATGCCTCGGGTTCGACGCCCAACTCCCTGGCCCGCTGCATCTCGCGCTGACCGAACTCCCGCTTGAACCAGCTGACCATCCAGAAGCCGCGGTAGATCATCACCTCGGTATTGAAGTGCCCGGGGAGCGCCGCCGGGTATGGCGGAATCAACGCGGTGGTTTCCAGGTACTGGTGCCGCGTGGTGTTAATGGTCGCGGTGGTGCCGTAGGACAGGCAGGCGACATGCGGCTCCAGCACACCGGCGCCGAGTACCTCGCAGGCCTTGTCGGCACCGGCGGCGATCAGCGGCAAGCCCTCGGGAATCCCGGTGTGGCGGCTGGCGGCGGCGCTGACAGTGCCGAGCCGTGCGCCTGGCGGGTAGAGTTGCGGCAACTGCTCGCGGCGCACCGGTATGGCCTGCCATTTCCAGTCACGCGGCGCCGCCCACTTTAAGCGCTTGTAATCGAACGGCAGGTAACCGACGCAACTGGCCAGCGAATCGACGAAGCGCCCGCACAGGCGATGCGTGAGAAAGCCGGAAAGCAGCAGGACTTTATCGGTTTGCGCCCAGATCTCCGGCTGGTTCTGCGCGACCCAATTGATCTCGGCCTGAGCACGAAAATGGTCGACCGCCTGTTGCGCGCCGATCAGCTTGAACAGCCAGCCCCAGGGCCCCTTGATCCGCCCCCGCACCTCGGCCTGCCGCTGATCCAGCCAGAGGATCGCCGGGCGCAGCGGCTGGCCCTGCGCATCGACATGGATCAGCGTGCCGCGCTGGGTGGTCAACGCCACGCCCTTGATCAGGCTACGGTCGATATCCACCTGCGCCCACAGCCGCTTGCAGGCCTCGCCCAGGCTGGCCCAGTAATACTCAGGATCCTGCTCGGCCCAGCCGGGTTGAGTGGAGTAGTAGGCTTCGAGTTCCACCTTGCCCTTGCCGACCAGGTTGCCGTGCAGGTCGAACAACAGCGCCCGCACGCTCTGGGTGCCGTTATCGATGGCCAGCAGGTAGCTTTTTTCGCTCAAGGCACAGTCCTTCTTATCATGTGTGCAGTCGCCTGCAAGGCCGGGCTACCGGACACCTGGCAGGCCGTACCAACTGTTTAGGGTGGGTTTCGGCCCACCGAGGCATGCGCCGCCGATCACCCCTACACGCGTTCGCAATTCTGCGGCAGGCTGTAACAGCTGCGCCAGAGCGCCAGATAGTCGCACTGCTCCCGCTCCCAGCGCTCATCGTCCCAACCCAGGCGCGCCTGACACAGCGCACGGATTTTCGGCAGCTCGGCGGCGGCGCCGTTCGCCAGCAGCAGGCCCAGACGGGTGCGGCGCAGCAGCAGATCGTCCAGGTGCAGCACCAACTCCTGCTCGGCCGCCCAGGCCAGTTCAGCCCAGAGCGTGTAAGTGCCGACCGCCTGCTCGGCACCCAGTTGTTCGACCAACGCCAGCAACTGCGGCAACGCCCGGCCATACCGGCCCAGTAGGCGCTTGTGCTGGGCGTGGCTGAGCGGCGCCATAGGTTGGCTGGGCAACGGGACAAAGGTCGCCGCTCCGTGATCCTCCACGCGGCGCCCGAGCATGGGCGCGCAGGCCGCCAGCACTTCCAGGGCGAGCAGGCGAAAGGTGGTCAGCTTGCCGCCGGCCAGGGTCACGCAACCGGGCTCGCACCACAGCGCGTGTTCACGCTTCTCGTCCGAGGGTTTACGTCCGGCGGCGCCGTCGCTGACCACCGGCCGCACCCCGGCCCAGGTCGACAGCACGTCGCTGGCCTTGATCGCGGCAGCGGGAAACTGCTGGGCGCAGGCCAGCAGCAGGTAATCCACCTCCTCGGCGCTGATTCGCGCTTCCCGATCCAGCGGATCCGGGTGATCGAGATCGGTGGTGCCGACCACGGTCGCGCCTTCCCAGGGGAAGACGAACACCGGGCGCCGATCCGCGCCGTGCATGAAGCTGAAGGCATGGGCCACCGGCAGGCGCCAGGCTGGCAGCAGCAAGTGGCTACCACGCAACGGACGGATATGCTCGCTGCCGGTTGCAGCACGCAACCGATCCGTCCAGGCGCCGGTGGCCTGGGCCACGACCCGACTGCGAAAATTGAAACGGCGGCCGCTTTCGCGATCCTCGGCGAGCAAGCCGACCACCCGGCCATTGTCGCGCAACAACTCGATCACCTTGACCCCGTTGAGCGCCTCGCCGCCGTCGCCGCGCGCCTCGCCGAGCACGCGCATGACCAGGCGGGCGTCATCGGTCACCGCATCGAAGAAGCGCGTGCCGCCGAGCAGGCCGTCTTGCTTGAGGCCCGGCGCCAGATAGCGCAGTTCCTGCAACGGGTAGTACAGGTGATTACGTTTGCCCGCCAGGGCGTCGTACAGCGCCAACAGGCCGCCGAACACTCGCGGCCCGGGAAACTGCCCCTGGTAATGCGCCATCATGAAGCTCAGCGAATCGACCAGCCCGGGGGCTTCCTGCAGCAGGCGCTGGCGTTCGCGCACCGAGTCGCGGGTCAGGCCGAACTGGCCTTTGGCGATGTAACGCAGGCCGCCATGCACCATCTTCGACGAGCGGCTGGAGGTGCCCCAGGCGAAGTCGCGCTGCTCCAGCAGCAGGCATGTCCAGCCACGCCGCGCCGCCTCGCGGAGAATCCCGGCGCCGCTGATGCCGCCACCGATGACGATCAGATCCCACTCGCGCGCCGCCAGCTCGGCGAGCGCAGGCTCGCGCCAGGCGGCGTTCCAGGCGGGCATCGTCATTGCTCAAGCAACACGCCGGGAGCCAGGCGCTGCTCCGGGTCGAAATGCGCGGCCAAGGCCTTGAGCGCCGCCATGCCCAGCTCGCCCTTTTCCACCGCGAGGTAGGCCGCGTGATCGCGGCCGACGCCGTGCTGATGGCTAATGGTGCCGCCGTTATCGGCGATGGTTCGGCTGGCGGCGTGCTTGAGCTTCTGCCAGCGCTGCATGGCCTGCTCGTAACTGTTGCCGGGGCGGAACACGTAGGTGGTGTAGATGCTCGATCCCTCGCCATACACGTGGGACAAGTGAGTGAACACATGCACCCGCTCGCCTTCTTCGTTCAAGCCATCGCGCAGGCTGGCTTCAACCTTGTTCAGCAGGCTGTCGACATTGCTCCAGTCGGTGGCGGTTTCCAGGGTGTCCACCGCGTAGCCGGCGCTCCACAGGCCATGGCGCAGGTAGGGGAAACGAAAACGGTTCTCCGCCCACTTCTTGCCCAGCAGGGTGCCGCTGAACACGCCGCCGAAGCCTTTCAGCAGGCGCTTGGCCTGCTTCAGCGAAGCGCCATTCTGCATGCGGCTGCCGGTCACGCCAAAAGTCAGCATGCACTTGCCGTCGCCGGCACCGCGCAGGGCCAGGTATTTCTCCAGCCAGGCGATTTGTTGCGGGTGCCCGGCCAGGGCCAGTTGGGTTGTGGTTTCGATGGCATTGGACAGGCGCAGCATGGACAGCGGCACACGCGCCTGGGCCAGGCTGCGGATACCGGTCAACGCCTGCTGCCAGTTGGGCATGAACACCGCGTAGAAGTGTTCCTGCTCGGCCAGGCGACTGATGCGCACCTTGACCTCGGAGATGATGCCGAAGCGCCCTTCCGAACCCATCAGCAGCTCACGCAGGTCGGGGCCGGCGGCGGAAGCCGGGAAGGTCGGAATTTCCAGGGTGCCGGCAAACGTCTCGACCTTGCCGCCGGCGAACAATTGTTCGATCCGTCCGTAACGCAGCGACTGCTGGCCACTGGAACGACTGGCGACCCAGCCGCCGAGGGTCGACAGCTCCCAGGATTGCGGGAAATGGCCGAGGGTGTAGCCCTGGGCCCGCAACTGGCTTTCCACCTGCGGACCATTGGCGCCGGGACCGAACGTGGCGATCAGGCTGTCGTCGTCGATCTCGATCAACTTGCCCATGCGCTCCAGCGACAGGGTCAGCACCGGCTTGTCACTGACTGGCGGGTTGATATGCCCGGCCACCGAAGTTCCGCCGCCATAAGGAATCACGGTCAGGTCGTGCCGGCTGGCCCAGACCAGCAACTCGCGAATCTGCGCGGCGCTCTCCGGGTAGGCGACGCCATCGGGAAATACGCCGAACTCGCCGGAGCGCATCGCCAGCCAATCCGCCAGACTCTGGCCACGGGCATGGCGCAGGCGATCCTCGGCGCGCAGGCAGACCAGGGGGTGGGCCGGCAAACGTGAAACCGGCACCTTGGCCAGCACCTGCTCCAGGCTGGCATCGGCCAGTGCCTGGCCCGGCCCAACCAATTCGGCAAGAAAGGCCTCGCCATGACTCGGCAATTCCACCACTGTTGCCTCATCGCCCCAGCCGTTCCAACGTCGCATCAGCCTCTCCCCTGGATATTCCGATCACACTCAATGGCTGCCTATACTAGCCGGCCGCTGCCCGACGTCACTGTCGAATCGGGACAGGCGCTATCGCCAATCAAGCCATTGCGAATAAGACCATAATGCAGACTCTCGGCTACACCTCGGTTCCCGTCCTGCTCAAGCACCTGCGCCATGCCGAACAGCTTGGCCTGGATATCGATCGGGCGCTGGCCGCCGCTGGCGTGCAGGCCGACGACCTCGGCGACAACGGCAAGCGCATTCCCGGCGCAGCCCATGAGCGCCTGCTCCAGCACCTGATCGAGGTCTCCGGCGACCCGCTGTTCGGCCTGCATTGCGCCCGTTTCGTGCAACCCGGCTCGTGGAGCGTGCTCGGCTATATCACCATGAACTGCGCCACTCTCGGCGAAGCCATGAGCCGCATCGTGCCCTACGAAAAATTGGTGGGCGATATGGGCGTCAGCCGGATCGAGGCGGCAACCGATCACGTCAAACTGATCTGGAGCTGCCGCCACCAGAGCGCACAGATCCGCCGACACATGGTCGAAGACGTGCTGGCGTCCTGGCTGCTCTACGCACGCTGGATCGCCGACATGCAAGGCTCGCCGCAAGAAGTCTGGTTCGAACACGCCCTGCCCGCGGGCGTGAACCTCGCCGAGTACAGCGCGGTGTTCGGTTGCCCGATCCGTTTCGAGCAACCCTGCAGCGCCCTGATCGTGCCGCTGGACTACCTCGGCCTGGCGCTACGCCAGGCCGACGCCAACCTGCTGCGCACCCTGGAAGAGCATGCCCTGAACCTGATGGCCGGCCTGGACGAGCACGAAGCGCTACCGCTGCGGGTCAAGAACGCCCTGCGCCTGCTGCTCAAGGACGGGCTGCCACGCAAGGAACGGGTGGCGGAGAAATTCAACATGACGCTACGCACCCTGCAGCGTCACCTGCAACAGGCCGACACCAGCTACCAGCAGATCCTCGACCAACTGCGCCAGGAACTGGCCGAGCACTACCTGCTGCGCAGCGACCTGGCGATCCAGGACATCGCCAGCTACCTGGGCTTCACCGAATCGCGCTCCTTCCACCGCAGCTTCAAGGGCTGGACCGGCCAGACGCCGGGACAGTTTCGCGAGAACCAGCGCCAGGCGCAGAACCCGTAGGGGGGGGCTTCAGCCCACCGCTTAGTTCGCCGACACGCCGCGCGCTATCTGCCCAGCGCTACCCGAGAATCTCACTCAGCGGGATAAAGCGCAGACTATCGCCCTCGGCCAGGGTCGTGCCCTCCAGCACCTCGGCCAAGCCCTCGGCCCAGGCGGCGCTGCGCAATACGCCGGAACTCTGGTTGGGATGCAGCACCACGCGACCATTCTGCAGACGCGCACGCAGGTACTCGCGGCGTTTGCCCGGTTTGCTCCAGGTGAAACCGGCGGGCAGCGCAAAGCCCAGCGGCTCGACCCGTTGCACACCCATGCGGCGCAGCAGATAGGGTCGCGCCAGCAGGCCGAACGTCACCAGGGTCGAGCCCGGATTGCCCGGCAGGCCGATCACCGGCACGCCGCGAAACTGCCCGCAGGTCAGCGGCTTGCCCGGTTTGATCGCCAGCTTCCAGAGGGCCAACTGGCCCTCTTCGCGCAGCGCCACGCCGAGAAAGTCCGCCTCGCCCACCGACACCCCACCGGTGGACAGAATCAGATCGACATCGCTCAACGCCGCCAACGCCGCGCGGGTTGACTCCAGGTCATCGGCAAGGATGCCGCCATCCACCACCGCACAGCCGAGGCGCTGCAACCAGGCCATCAGCAGACGGCGATTGCTGTTGTAGATCTGCCCCGCCCCCAGCGGCAAGCCCGGCTCGACCAATTCGTCGCCGGTGGACAGCACCGCCACCCGCAGACGCCGGCGCACACTCAGTTCGACGATCCCCAGCGAGGCCGCCAAGCCCAGTTCGATCGGCCCGAGGCGCGTCCCCGCCGGCAACAGATGCTCACCGAGGCGGGTTTCCTGGCCCTGTGCCCGCACGTTCTGAGCGAGGCGCAATGGCTCGCTAAAACGCACCCGGCCATCCGCCTCGACCACCACGTTTTCCTGCATTTCCACCGTATCGGCCCCGGCCGGCAGCGGCGCGCCGGTGAAGATCCGCGCACAACTGCCGGGCTGCAGCGGCTGCGGCGCGTTGCCGGCCTGGATCCGCTGGCTCACCCGCAGCGGCTCGCCCGTCCAGTCGGCCAGGCACAGGGCGTAACCGTCCATCGCACTATTGGCCCAGGGCGGCAAGTCCAGCCCGGCAATCAGCGGTTCGGCCAGCACCCGGCCGTCGGCGTCGGCCAGCGCTACCCGCTCGTTATCAGCGACCGGCATCGCCTCGGCCAGGGCCAGCAAGCGCTGCAGCGCCGCCTCGACCGGCAGCAGGCCGGGCTGCTCGCCGCCACTCATCCGCGGCTCTCGCAGGCGGCCATCTGTTTCAGGTGGGCGACGAAGTTGCAGGGGCCATGCCGGGCGTCGAGCTGCTCGCCGAGGATGCCATCCCAAGCGGTGCGACAAGCATTGGTCGAACCCGGCAGACAGCACACCAGGGTGCTGTTGGCCATGCCGGCCAGCGCGCGGGACTGAATGGTCGAAGTGCCGATATCGACCGCGGAAATCTGCCGGAACAGCTCGCCGAAGCCGTCCACCTGCTTGTCCAGCAGGCAAGCCACGGCTTCCGGGGTACTGTCACGACCGGTAAAGCCGGTGCCGCCGGTGATCAGCACCACCTGCACGCCGTCGTCGGCAATCCAGGTCGCGACCTGGGCGCGGATCTTGTACAAGTCGTCCTTGAGCAACACTCGCGCCGCCAGGACATGCCCAGCGGCCTGCAGACGGTCGACGAACAACTGACCGGAGGTGTCGGTTTCCTGAGTACGGGTATCGCTGACGGTCAGCACGGCAATATTCAACGGCGCAAATTGCGCCTCGGCCTTGTGGCTCATGGCAGGCTTCCAGTTGTCTGAGGGGAGGCGCAATGTTATATCACAGGCCCACCTTTGGAGGCTCTACCATGCTCGTCCCCCCTGCTCTGCCAAGCTGTTCCGTGCTGTTGTTGTGCGGTGGACGCGGACAACGCATGGGCGGTCGCGACAAGGGCCTGATCGAGTGGCAGGGTCGCCCGCTGGTCGCCTGGCTGCATGACCTGGTACGGCCGCTCAGCGACGACCTGATCATCTCCTGCAACCGCAACAGCGAACGCTACAAGGCCTTTGCTGACCGCCTGATCGCCGACGACGACCAGCACTTCCAGGGCCCGCTGGCCGGTATCCGCGCGGGCCTGCAAGCGGCCCGCCACGACTATCTGCTGGTGCTGCCGTGCGATACGCCCCTGCTCGACCGTGCCTTGCTCGAGGAGTTGCTGGGCCACGCCGGCAACCAACCGGTCTTGGTGCGTCAAGGCGACTTCTGGGAGCCCTTGTTCAGCCTCATCCCGAAATCCCTGGGCAGCTCACTCGAAGACGCCTGGCTGGCCGGCGAACGCAGCCCGCAACGCTGGCTGTGCCGGCATGAACCGATTGCAGTTGTTTGCCCGCCCAACGACCCCCGCCTGGCCAACCTGAACACCCCGCAACTGCTCGCGCAGAACAGCGAATAACTGCCCGCCACTGAACTTGAACACCAATTATTCGTCAGAGGCTGAGTACACAGCCCCTACAAACACAAGGAAACAACTCATGACCCAGCGGTTCCTTCACGCCTTCCTGCTCGCTCTGGGCTTCGCCGCGCTGGCCGGTTGCGCATCGCCATCGGTAATCACCCTGAACGATGGCCGTGAAATCCAGACCATCAACACCCCCGAGTTCGATGATGACTCCGGCTTCTACGAATTCGAGCAACTCGATGGTAACCGCGCCAAGGTCAACAAGGATCAAGTGCGCACCATCCAAGAGTTGTAAGCACAGCCTGCACCCAGGCACCCACGCCCCCTGAGTGCAGGCCAGCGACCGAAAGTGCTGGTAGCGCGCCCACGCCGCTCGAAAAAATAATGCCCTAAGCCCTTGTGCAACAAAACTATTTCAGTACAATTCGGCTTATTCGGAGTGTAGCGCAGCTCGGTAGCGCGTCTCGTTCGGGACGAGAAGGTCGCAGGTTCGAATCCTGTCTCTCCGACCAAATCCCAGTTTCTAGCAGTCTCAAGCTGTCTACGAAACACCCCAAGAAGCCCGCCTAATGCGGGCTTTCTTGTTTCTGCCAGTCGCAGGTTGGCTCAGGTCAGTTCACCCCGCCGTGGTATGCCTATCGTGCAGGCTCGGAGAATTCGAACCAGAGGCATGCAAGGATAGAACGACAGGCCATAACCCCCCGCCCGCTGGCTGAGACAACCCTCTCCGCTCTAGAGCCCGAGCATGACGGCAACAGCGATTATTGAACGACGCTGTTTATGGCGCGCTTGCTGAGCATGCGGATCCGTACCCGCTTAAAAACCAATGCCCCAAGGCCGTCAATTCAGGCCATTGGCCAGCACCCCGCTGCCCACCGACACGGTGTTCTGCGGCAGGCATTGGCGGAACAGGTCGCGCTCGGGCTGATACGCCGAGGTGCGCACATCCATCAAGCCGAGGATCGAGTGGAACAGGTTGTCGTGCGAGTAGGCGACGCCCTGCTGTTTGGCCAGGCAACTGGCTTGAATGCCGGAGCGTTGTTCCAGCCCAGCCGATAGCCACACGATCATCGGCACATGGGTTTGCTCGCTCGGCGCCATGGCGTAAGGCAGGCCGTGCAGGTAGAGGCCATTCTCGCCCAGCGACTCACCGTGATCGGACATATAGAGCATGGCCGTGTCGAAACGCCCGGCATTGCCCTTGAGCAATTCGATGGTTTGCGCCAGCACATGGTCGGTATAGGTCAGCGAGTTGTCATAGGCATTGACGATGCTGTCGGCCGAACACCGGTCGAGCTGGTTGTCTCGGCACACCGGAGTGAATTTCTCGAACGCCGCCGGGTAACGTTTGAAATACGCCGGGCCATGGCTGCCCTTCATGTGCAGCACCACCACGGCGTCGTGATCGAGCTTGTCCAGGTAGCTTTGCAGACCGCTGAGCAACACCTGGTCGTGGCACTCATGGCCCTGGCACAGGCCGGGGATCTGCAGGTGCGACACGTCGTCGGTCGGCACCCGGTCACAGGCGCCCTTGCAGCCGGAGTTGTTGTCACGCCACAACACCGCGACCCCGGCACGCTGCAATACGTCCAGCAGACCCTCGCGGTTTTTGCTCATCGAGTCTTTGTAGTTGGCGTGGCCGACATCGAGGAACATGCAGGGCACCGATACCGCCGTGGCGGTGCCGCAGGAGCGGGCATTGCTGAAGCTGATGACCGCCTGCTTGGCCAGCTCCGGGTTGGTCGGGCGGGGGTAACCGTTGAGCGAGAAGTTCGCTGCCCGCGCGGTTTCCCCGACGACCAGGATCGTCAGCTTGGGCTTGGCGATACCTCCCACCGGCTTGACTTGGTGGGCATCGGCGCCGACCACCTGCAACTTGGCCGGGGTCGCGAACTGGCGCTTGCTATAACCATGCACCGCCGCCGCCACGTTGGACGGAGTCAGCAACAGGCGCAGTTCATGGTGATTGCGCAGCAGCGAGGCGTACGACTGATAGTTGCTCATCGCGATGCCGCCCAGGCAGGCCAGCGCCAGCGCCATGCTCGCCAGCTTGAAGCCCAGCTCACGCGTCCAAGGCCGAGTGATCAGACACACCCGACTGACGACCAGTGCGGGCACCACACCGAGGGCAAACAGCCAGCCGAGCATGCCCCAACTGAACAGATCCAGCGCCTCGGCACTGTCGGTCTGCAGCACGTTGGCCAGCATGTTGTAGTCGATGACGATGCCGTAGCTGCTCATGAAGAAACTCGCCGCCGCCGACACCAGCAGCAACACGCCGAGGCTCGCCTTGGTCAACCGCCCCCAGGCCAGCAGGCTGAGCAACAGGTAAAGCCACAGCCAAACCAGTAGCGGCAAGCTGATCAGGAACAGGCGGTTGTCATTGCTCCAGCCGCCCACGCCTTGCCAGACATCGCGCCAGAAAGGGATGTTCATGGTCAGCAGCAACCACAGGGCAACCGCCATGATCAGGACGTTGCGGCTGATGGCGAACGTCCGCTTGGCGGAGCCTTGGGGGTGTTCGGTTGCCTGAGCTTGTTTTCGCACAACGGCCTCTATGCACAGATCGAGAGAATGCCGTGCAGCCTAAGGAGCGCGATGTGAAAGGCTTGTCGGGGCTATGTGAAGAATTCGTTGAGCGTGTGCAGGGCTGCAGCCCCTGCGCAGAATGCCGCCCTTGGCGAGCCGCCTTGTTTCGAGTGCAATACGGGCGGAGCGGCCAGCGATTCAAGCTGCAAGCCGCTCAACCCTGATCACGGCGTCAGGCCGAGGCAGGCGTGGCAATAGCTTTTTGAGTCTGGGCTGGCCTGCACATGGCGGCTACCACCAGCACCGGCAGAACCACGGCGAGAATCACCGAGGAGCCGACGGTGCCGAACTCCACACCGTCCTTGTCATAGGTATTGGCGAAAAAGTCGCCATCAACGCTTACGCCATTAGCTCGAGCGAATCAGGTGGTCGAAGGCGCTCAGTGAAGCCTTGGTGCCCTCGCCCACGGCAATGACGATCTGCTTGTACGGCACCGTGGTCACATCGCCGGCGGCGAAGATCCCCGGCACCGAGGTTTCGCCGCGCGAGTCGACGATGATCTCGCCACGCGGGGACAGCTCGATGGCGCCCTTGAGCCAGTCGCTGTTGGGCAGCAAACCAATCTGCACGAAGATGCCTTCCAGCTCGATAGTGCGCAGCTGGTCACTGTTGCGATCCTGGTAGACCAGGCCACTGACCTTCTGCCCATCACCTTGCACCTCGGTGGTCAGGGCGTTCTTGATGACGCTGACGTTGGCCAGGCTGTTGAGCTTGTTCTGCAACACCGCATCGGCGCGCAACTGGCTGTCGAACTCGATCAGGGTGACGTGCGCGACGATACCCGCCAGGTCGATGGCCGCCTCGACACCGGAGTTGCCGCCGCCTATCACCGCCACTTGCTTACCCTTGAACAGCGGGCCGTCGCAGTGCGGGCAGTAGGCCACGCCGCGACCGCGGTACTGCTGCTCGCCGGGTACGTTCATCTCGCGCCAGCGGGCGCCGGTGGCAAGGATCAGGGTCTTGGCCTTGAGGCTGGCGCCGCTGGCGAACTTCACTTCATGCAGGCCGCCGGCGCTGCTCGCAGGAATCAGCGCACTGGCACGCTGCAGATTGATGATGTCGACATCGTACTGCTTGACGTGCTCTTCCAGGGCACGCGCCAGTTTCGGCCCTTCGGTTTCCTGCACCGAGATGAAGTTCTCGATGGCCATGGTGTCCAGCACCTGGCCGCCGAAACGCTCGGCGGCGACGCCCGTGCGAACCCCCTTGCGTGCGGCATAGATAGCCGCCGCCGCACCGGCAGGGCCACCGCCCACGATCAAGACCTCGAAGGCGTGCTTGGCGTTGAGCTTTTCGGCGTCGCGAGCACTGGCGCCCGTATCGATTCTGGCGAGAATCTGCTCGACATCCATACGGCCCTGGGCAAACAACTCGCCATTCAGGTAGATGCTCGGCACCGACATGACCTGGCGCTGCTCGACTTCATCCTGAAACAGCGCGCCGTCGATGGCGACGTGACGGATATTCGGGTTGAGCACGGCCATCAGGTTCAGTGCCTGAACCACATCCGGGCAGTTCTGGCAGGACAGCGAGAAGTAGGTTTCGAAGTGGAATTGGCCTTCGATGCCTTTGACCTGCTCGATGACGTCTGCCGCCAGCCTGGACGGGTGACCGCCGACCTGCAGTAGCGCCAGCACCAGGGAGGTGAACTCGTGCCCCACAGGGAGGCCGGCGAATCGCAGGCCGATATCCGCGCCTGGGCGATTCAGCGAGAACGACGGTTTGCGGTTGTCGCGGCCATCTTCACGCAGGGTAATTTTGTCGGTCAGGCTGACGATGTCGTGCAGCAGACCGCTCAGTTCGCGGGACTTGTCGCTGTCATCGAGGGACGCAACGATCTCGAACGGCTGGGCAACCTTCTCGAGGTAGGCCTGCAACTGGGCTTTAAGTGTGGCGTCCAACATGATTCAGGCATCCCTTTCAACGAATTAACGAATTTCAGACACAAAAACGCCCAGGCGGATCGCGCCCGGGCGTCGGCCACCAAAGGGGCCGAACTACAGCCCGCAAGTGCGTGAGGCAGTAAGACTTAAATCTTCCCGACCAGATCCAGCGAAGGCGCCAGAGTGGCTTCGCCTTCTTTCCACTTGGCCGGGCAGACTTCGCCTGGGTGGGTGGCAACGTATTGGGCCGCCTTGACCTTGCGCAGCAACTCTTGAGCATCACGGCCGATGCCGCCAGCGTTGATTTCGACGATCTGGATCTTGCCTTGCGGGTCGATGACGAAGGTGCCGCGATCAGCCAGACCCGCTTCTTCGATCATCACGCCGAAGTTGCGGGTGATGCTGCCGGTGGGGTCGCCGACCAGCGGGTACTGGATCTTGCCGATGGTGTCGGAGGTGTCGTGCCAGGCTTTGTGGGTGAAGTGGGTGTCGGTGGACACGCCGTAGATCTCCACGTTGAGCTTCTGGAACTCGGCATAGTTGTCAGCCAGGTCGCCCAGCTCGGTCGGGCAAACGAAGGTAAAGTCGGCCGGGTAGAAAAACACCACCGACCACTTGCCTTGCAGATCGGCTTCGCTGACATCGACGAACTGGCCCTGATGGTAGGCAGTGGCTTTGAACGGCTTAACTTCACTGTTGATGTAGGACATGTAGAACTCCTTGGGAGGGGAATAACTTGACCCGAGGAATACTAGCGATCGCCACTCGAAGAATCTTATTGATTGAAGCCATCGGACTGATTGAATCCGTCAATCGACAAACCAATAAGAACTTAAAAAACAAATAGTTAGCAAAGCCATGGAGCCACGCACGGACACCGCTGCAGGCACCAACTCGCTGTGGCTCCGGCATAAAACAGCGGACTCAAGCGAGGCTTGGATCGATCACCAACACCAGCTTGCCGTTGACCCGATTGCTCGCCAGTGCGGCAAAGGCCGCTTGCGCGTCGCCGATCGGGAAACTGCGCTGCAGTTGCGGCCTCAGCCGGCCCTCGGCAAACAGCGGCCACACCTGCTGCTGCAGATCGCGCAGCAGGTCGGCCTTGAACTGATCGTCGCGGCTGCGCAGGGTCGAACCGATCAATTGCAGGCGCTTGCCGAGCAACAACGCCAGATCCAGCTCGGCCTTGCGCCCGCCCATCAGGCCGATATTCACCCAGCGACCATCGAGCGCCAGCAACTCCTGGTTGAGCGCGGCGTAGTTGCCGCCGACCGGATCGAGGATCACGTCGAAGGGAGCAAAATCGCGCAAGGCCTGCAGGTTGTCGGCGTCGCGCAGCACGCCAGCCTGGGCACCCAAGGCCTCGCAATAGGCCAGGCGTTCGACCGAGCCGACGCTGACCCAGCACGGATTGCCAAATGCCTTGCACAACTGGATCGCCGCCGAGCCCACGCCACTGGCCCCCGCATGCAGCAGAACCTTTTCCCCAGGCTTCAGGCCGGCCAGTTGGAACAGGTTGAGCCAGGCTGTGGCATACACCTCAGGCAAAGCAGCCGCTTCATGCAGCGATACGCCTTGCGGCACCGTTAAGGCATGCCGCGCATCGACCACCACCTCCTCGGCCATGCCGCCGCCGGCCAGCAACGCGCAAACCCGATCGCCCACCTGCCAGTCACTGCCCGCCCCGACCGCGCTGATCACCCCGGCGCACTCCAGACCCAGGATAGCGCTGGCCCCCGGTGGCGGCGGATACAGACCGGCGCACTGCAGCAGGTCGGCCCGGTTCAACCCGGCGGCCGCTACGCGGATACGGATTTGCCCTACATCACAGACCGGGGTGGGCTGCTGCGCCCATTCCACGCGCCCTTCAACGCCTTGCAATGCCTTCACGCTGCCTCCATAGTGCATTTGAACCGGGCTCGACGTTTCAACGTCGGGCTTTTGCATTGCGCCGATGGAACCTGGCGCCCTGAAAGATGGCCTAATATGCGTTATCAAATGTCCCTACGTCGAGTCAGCATGAAGCGATCACTGCTTAGCACCCTCCTCGCCCTTAGCCTCGGTTTAAGTGCTTTGCCGCTGTCTGCGAAAACCAGCAGTGCCGACCCGTGGGAATACTTGCAACCGAATCGCGAGCAGGTCATCGCCAGCCTCAATGTCGTAGAGCTGCTCAATCGGCACCACTACAACAAGCCGCCGCTCAACGATGAGCGTTCGGCGAAGATCTATCAGGGCTACCTGAAGATGCTCGATCCTTCGCGCAGTTACTTCACCGCCGGTGACATTGCCGAATTCGACCGCTGGCGCAACCGCTTCGACGACCTGCTGAAAAGCGGCAATCTGGAGCCGGGCTTTCTTATCTACAAGCGTTATCTGGAGCGCCTGCAAAGCCGCTTGCAGCTTGCCCTGCAGATACTCGAACAGGGCGTCAACAAGATTGACTTCAGCATCGATGAGAGCCTGCTGATCGACCGCGAAAAGGCCCCCTGGGCCAAGGATCTAACCGAGCTGGACGAGTTATGGCGCAAACGCGTTAAAGACGAAGTGCTGCGCCTGAAAATCGCCGGCAAAGAACCCAAGGCAATTCAAGAGTTGCTGATCAAGCGCTACAAGAGTCAACAGACGCGCCTGCGGCAGACGCGCGGCGAGGACATCTTCCAGACCTACATCAACGCCTTCGCCATGTCCTACGACCCGCACACCACCTACCTCTCCCCGGACAACGCGGAGAACTTCGACATCAATATGAGCCTGTCGCTGGAAGGCATTGGCGCGGTACTGCAAAGCGACAACGAACACGTCAAAGTCGTGCGCCTGGTGCCCGCAGGCCCGGCCGACAAGAGCAAGCAGATTGCACCGGCGGACAAGATCATCGGCGTTGCCCAGGGCCGCGACGAAATGGTCGACGTGATCGGCTGGCGGCTGGACGAAGTGGTCAAGCTGATCCGCGGCCCGAAAGGTTCGCTGGTACGCCTGGAAGTCATTCCGGCGAGCAACGCACCGAATGACGACACCAGCAAAGTGGTCAACATCACCCGCGAAGCAGTCAAGCTGGAAGAGCAAGCCGCGAAGAAATCCGTGCTGCAACTGAACCACGAAGGGCGCGACTACAAACTGGGCATCATCGAAATCCCCGCGTTTTATCTGGATTTCAAGGCCTTTCGCGCCGGAGATCCGAATTACACAAGCACCACCCGCGACGTCAAACGCCTGATCGCCGAACTGGAACAGGAGAAGGTCGACGGCGTGGTCATCGACCTGCGTAACAATGGCGGCGGCTCACTGCAGGAAGCGACCGAACTGACCGGGCTGTTTATCGACCAAGGGCCAACCGTACTGGTGCGTAACAGCGACGGCCGGGTCGATGTGCTGGCCGATGAAAATACCGGCATTTACTACAAAGGCCCTCTGGCCGTATTGGTCAATCGCCTGTCCGCCTCGGCTTCGGAGATTTTCGCCGGCGCCATGCAGGACTATCACCGCGCGCTGATCCTCGGTGGCCAGACCTTCGGCAAAGGCACGGTACAGACCATTCAACCGCTCAATCACGGCGAACTTAAGCTGACCCTGGCCAAGTTCTACCGCGTTTCCGGACAAAGCACCCAGCACCAGGGGGTGATCCCGGACATCCAGTACCCCGATGTGATGGACACCAAGGAGATCGGCGAAAGCGCCCTGCCCGAGGCTTTGCCGTGGGACAGCATCAAAGCTGCAATCGCCCCCGAACAGGATCCGATCAAGCCACTCCTGGAAGAGCTACAGTCTCGCTACGATAGCCGCACAGCGAAGAATGCGGACTTCACCTTTACCCGCGACCGCCTGGCGCTGGCGCAAAAGCTCATGGATGAAACCAGCGTCAGCCTCAACGAAGGCAAACGCCGCGCACAACAAACCGATATAGAAGCGCAGCAATTGGTGATCGAAAACAACCGCCGTCAAGCCAAGGGCGAAGCCCTGCTCAACGAGTTGAAGAAAGAGGATGAAGACGCCGCTGCGGTCGAACCTGAAAAAACCAAACCGGAAGATGACGCCTTCCTCGCCGAAAGCGGGCATGTCCTGCTCGACTTCCTGGGCTTGAGTTCGAGGGTGGCCAAACAGTAAGCGAACAGTAAGCGTTAGCCGCTCACGGCTGTCATCAAAGAGTCATCAATCTGTCGTGAAATGCAGGGGCTGATAGCGATATCAGCCCCTTCGCTTTTTCTGCATATCGAGACTCCCATGACCGTCACCGAGCAACTGAGCGCACTGGGCCATATTCTCGCTCACGGCGACCTGCATAGCGTATTCCAGCCAATCGTCAGCCTCTCCGAACGCCGCATCCTCGGTTACGAAGCCCTGACTCGCGGCCCGTCCAACAGCCCCTTGCACTCGCCGATCAACCTGTTCGCCGTGGCACGCAATGCCGGGCGGCTGGGCGAGCTGGAAGTGGCCTGCCGCAAGAATGCCTGCCGGCGCTTCAGCGAACTGCAATTGCAAGGCAAGCTGTTTCTCAACGTATCGCCGGATTCACTGCTGGAGCCCGGCCATCAACCCGGTCGCACCCTACAACTGCTGCAAGCCTATGGCATCCCCCCCAGCCAGGTGGTGATCGAGCTAACCGAGCAGTCTCCCACCGACGACTTCACCCTCCTCGACACGGCCCTCCACCACTACCGCGCCATGGGCTTCTCGATTGCCCTGGACGACCTCGGTGCGGGCTATTCAAGCCTGCGCCTATGGTCGGAACTGCGCCCGGATTACGTGAAAATCGACCGTCACTTCATCGATGGCATTCATCAGGATGCGGTCAAACGCGAGTTCGTCGGCTCCATCCTGAAGATGGCCCAGGCCTCCCGCGCCCAGGTGATTGCCGAAGGCATCGAACTGGAAGAAGAACTCATGGTGCTGGCCGAGATGGGCATCGACCTGCTGCAAGGCTATTTGCTCTGCCGCCCGCAGGAACAACCGCCACGCGATGCACGCCAGCTCCTGCCGAAGCTCAACGGCAATGCGCTCATAATGAATGAAGAAAGCAGCAGCCTCGCCGCCTTGCTAAACGAACAGCCGGCAGTATCCCAGCACACGGCCATCGCCGAGGTACTGGAAGCCTTCCGCGCCCAGGCCAACCTCAATTCCCTGGCGGTAATCGATGAACACGGACAAACGGTCGGTATCGTCAACCGCCAGGCGCTGTCCGAAGCGCTGCTCAAGCCCTTCGCCGCCGACCTGTTCGCGCGCAAACCGATCAGCCGCCTGATGAGCAATGACTTCCTCGCCGTCGAACTGAATCAGTCGCTGCAGAAGGTCAGCCGCCTGCTCACCAGCCGTGCCCGCCAGCGCATTGAGGAAGACTTCATCATCACCCAGGGCGGCAGCTACCTGGGGCTCGGTCGGGTGATCGACGTGCTCAAGTTGATCACCGAACTGAAAATCCAGCAGGCGCGCTACGCCAACCCGCTGACCTTGCTACCGGGCAATGTGCCGATCCAGCAATGCCTGACTCGCCTGCTGCAACAAGCCCGTGAAGCGGTAATCTGCTATGTGGATATCGACAACTTCAAGCCGTTCAACGACCTCTATGGCTACGCCAAAGGCGATGAAGTGCTGCTGAGCCTGGCGCAATGCCTGAGCGAACGGGTAGACCCGGCACGCGACTTCGTCGGCCACATTGGCGGCGACGACTTCTTACTGGTGCTCGGTTCGCACGATTGGCGGGGCCGCCTCAATCGCCTGCTGGAAGACTTTCAAAGTCAGTGTCGACGCTTCTACAGCGATGAGCACCTACAAGCGGGCTGCCTGGTCGCTCACAGCCGACAGGGCCAGCGTCAGGAGTTTGCACTGCTCTCCCTGTCGCTGGGCGTGGTGCACTTGCGCCCGGAACAATGCGCGCAATTCGACGCCAGCCAGCTCGCAGGCCTGGCTTCCGAGGCTAAACGCTACGCCAAGGCGGTGCCCGGCTACAGCCTGCACATCATCGATACGCAAAAGCTGTCGGCGTAAGCCGGCCGCGCCCCACAGGCTTGAAGTTCTGCTCAGGGTATAAACAGCGCTGCCGGAGCGCGCCGGGCACGATCCGGCAGCCTGCAGCGGCTCGGCGGACCACAGTGGATAGCCTTGCGCCACAGCCCCGTGGACTCCCGTGCCGCTACAGCCCCAGCTCCTGCGCCCGTTGGACAAAGCTTGCCGCACGCGCGGCATCGGCCGGCAAGCCCGGGCCACCGTCGCGATACAGATCGGCCAAGCGCTGGGCGGCCAGGGGATGGCCAGCCGCTGCCGCCAGCGTCCACCAGCGCACGGCCTCAAGACCGTCGGGGGCTTGTCGGGCATTGCCCGCCAGGCTCAGCACACCGAGCTGATAGGCGGCCTTGGCATCGCCCGCGGTGGCCGCCAGATGCAACAGCCGCATGCCTTCTTCGCGGGCGCCAAGCCCCTGGCCGCGAAACAGCAGGATATGCCCATAGAAGCTCTGCGCGGCAACATCGCCCAGGTTGGCCATGCGTGCAAACTGCCCCTCAAGCCAACGCCAACCGCGTGGCTGCTTGACCAACCACGACCAGTGAAACAGCCGCCGGGCCACGCCATAGCCTATCCGCGCACGCAGCCGCCAAAACACCTAGACCTCCTCGGGGTAGGTAAACTCGAACACCCGCACCACTTCGGCCGCATGCCAGGACGCGGCGGCTACGCCGTCCGACGCACCGTTAAAGCGACCAAGGCGAGTCACGCAGTCGAAGAATCCGGTGCGCGGCAGTCGACTCGCCCCCTGACTGATTACCAAGGCGCTACGCAGTGGCCGCTCGGCACGGGCATCCAGGGCCGCCAGGTGTTCCAACGCAGCAGTGAGTGTTTGCATGGCCGGGGTCGGCAAGGCCAAACGCTCGACCAACGCCCGATAGGTCAGCAGGTGACGTTGGCGCCGGGCATCCTCCAGCTCATCGAGCAAGGCCTGCCAATGCTGGCGACTGATACTTACGCTCAAAATTTCTCCTCCCAGCCGGCGACACCGAGCGCCCAGGCCAAGGCCCGCTTGATGGCGGCATCCGGTTGGCGCTCGGCACTTTCGATCATGCCCAGATAATGCGGGCTGATCCCCACCGAACGCGCCAACTCCTGCAGCGACAAGCCCTTTTCCTCGCGCAAACGCGCCAACTCACTCAGCGCCGGTTTGACTGTATCCGCAGCCGCCACCGGCACTTGCGCAGCGTGACCCGCAGCCTGCAACAAGGCCAGGTAATCCGCCCAGGGCAGTACCGCATACTCGGGTTCGCCATCACGCTTGATCACTTGCACTTTCATTCTCGACTCTCCGTGGAAAGCAGTACCGACAGCCTCAGCACCTTCCTTGCAGATGGCCATGTTAACAGCCCAATACGGCAAAGGGCGTGACCTAAACTGCCTTGACACCGTTCGGGCAGCACTCTGGAGGCATTTTGCGGACGCTGGCGATCCTTCTATTAGCCGGCGGCATACCATAACCGCCGCAGAGGCATTGCGCCGGGGCTGCTCCCCCGCCGACGGCATGCCCTATGCCGAGGTGCGCGATCATCAGCTGCTGGTTTCACCCAGTAGTTCGGCCGCCAGGCCGGCCAGCGCCTGAAGCTCGAACTGCACTTCGTCGAGCCCCCGCACGGATGCATCGAAACTTACCGCCGAGTGGCTGGAAGGGCGCTGCAGGAACGCGCGACCCGAGGGCGCTCGCCCGGATGTTCGACGTCTCCGCCAAGCATCCGTCAGGGCTGCCATTCATCCAACGCCAAGTGTTACCTATCCGGCAGGCGCTCGATAACCTCGAGCGCCTCAGGCGCCTGGGCTTCCCGCCAGGCACGGAATGCCGCCAGCTCATCGCTCCAGGTGCGCAGCACCCAAGCCAGCACGGCTAAATCGTCGATAAACCCCAGCACCGGCAACCAATCCGGCAGTCCATCCAGCGGAGTGACGAAATACAGCAGCGCCGCCACTACCGCCAGTAGTGCCTGTGAGCTGATCGCTCGATACTCACCCCGCCACCAGGCCATGCACAGGCCTTGCAGTAGTCGCAAGTCTTCTTTCAACGCACCCACGCGCCGGCCTTGCGTTGCACTCTTGCGTGCCACCGCCAGCAACAGGGCAGGTAATCGGCCACGCCGCAAAAAAGCCTGCGCCAACCGCAGGTAACTGGAAAAACGCCACGACTGTTTCATGGGCATTCCTCGTCAACCCGCATGCCTGCTGGGCTGGCTTGGGTTATCCACTAAAGCTGTGGATAACCTTGTGAACAGATTCCTCATGAGCCGAGCAAACGCCCAGCCCACGCGGTCTCGCGACAGATCGGACATTTTTCACCCATCTGTTAAAGTCGTTTTAAATCAATAACTTAAAATATGCAAAGAGTTTTTCAAGAGGCCCACGGCAAGGCCGCACGCGAGTCAGACGAAATGTGCATAACAGTAACGCCCAGGCTTCATTCAGAGTCTTTTTCAAGCCTCCAGTCAACCTCAAGCTCGCTTTGTGATCGGCACAAACGACAACGCCCCGTCGAAACGGGGCGTTACCTGCAACACTGGCGACCTGTCGAACTTAGGGCTGCCTCGCTAGCTGTTACTGCTCGGCACTAGCGGCCTTGATTTCCAGCAGCTCCAACTCGAACACCAGCACCGAGTTGGCCGGAATCGCCGGAGTCGGGCTTTGCTCGCCGTAGGCCAGCTCGCTCGGAATATAGAGCTTGTACTTCTCGCCGACATGCATCAACTGTAGGCCTTCGACCCACCCTGGAATCACACCACTGACAGGCAGTTCAATCGGGCTACCGCGTTCGATCGAACTGTCGAACACGCTGCCATCGGTCAATTTGCCTTCATAGTGCACGCTCACCACGTCGGTGGCTTTCGGCTGATCACCTTCGGCTTTGTTCAGTATTTCGTACTGCAAACCGGATTCGGTGGTGACCACACCTTCACGCTTGCCATTCTCTTCGAGGAATTTCTTGCCCGCTTTGGCCGACTCCTCGTTCATGGTAGCCATGCGTTCTTCGGCACGCTTCTGCAGGAAGGCGAAAGCCTCGACCAGCTCATCGTCTTTCAGGCGCTGCTCTTTCTTGCCGATTGCATCTTCGATGCCCTGGGCCACGGCTTTCGAGTCCAGGTCATCCATGCCTTCCTGGGCCAGGCTCTTGCCCATGTTCAGGCCGATACCGTAGGAGGCTTTTTGCGCCGGGCTTTCCAGTTTCACTTCGCTGGTTTGCGAATCGCAACCGGCGAGAACCAGACCCACCAGGGCAACCGCCGCTGCTAAACGATGTTGTTTCATGCTTATTCCTTGTTCGGTAAGCGGGTCTGTTCCCGTTTCATTCGCGAGCCACGTTGCTGCGCAAAATCTCGCCAGGTTAGGCGTGGGACGCAGGGAATGGTATTCCCTTGCCAAGTCCCACAACGACGCATGGCGAGATTTTTCGCGCAACCCGGAGGGCCGGGCCTGTTTTAGCGCGATGCTGCGTTTCTCGGCACTCATTTGGAACACCAAACTTCGTGCCTCGTGCCTTGCCTCGCGCCAAAACAGGCTCCGGCGCGGCCGTGAATGAAACGGGAACAGACCCTAGGGCAATCGAGTGAAGGCGCGAGCTTAGCAGGCCGCCGCAATCACTGGCTACCAGGATACGAACCAGGAAATGCGTATAAGTTCAGGTGTTTAGACGATTTTAAGAGGAGTACAGCGAATCTATCGAAGGGATGATGCAGAGGTGAAGCGAGGAAGGAAATGGCGCAGCGGACGGGACTCGAACCCGCGACCCCCGGCGTGACAGGCCGGTATTCTAACCGACTGAACTACCGCTGCGCGTAACTTCAATAGCGAGTTGGTGGGTGATGACGGGATCGAACCGCCGACCCTCTGCTTGTAAGGCAGATGCTCTCCCAGCTGAGCTAATCACCCTTCACTCTCGAAGTGGGCCGCATTCTAGACAGCCAACCTCACCTTGGCAAGCACTGATTCAAAAATTTTTTATCGACACGCCAAAGGCTTAGCGCAGGGTTGGCCTACGGCGCCAAGGGGAGAATAATGCGTGCTTTGCGTTAATGGAGAGTCACCCCCTCATGTGGTTTCGTAACCTGCTGGTTTATCGCCTCACCCAAAACGTCCCCTTTGATGTCGAGGCACTCGAAGCCGCACTGGCCGCCAAACCGGCACGCCCCTGTGCCAGCCAAGAGCTGACCACCTATGGTTTCGTCGCCCCCTTCGGTAAAGGCGGCGATGCGCCGCTGGTGCACGCCAGCGGCGACTTCCTGCTGATCGCGGCGCGCAAGGAAGAACGCATTCTGCCGGGCAGCGTGGTGCGCGATGCCTTGAAGGAAAAAGTCGACGAGATCGAAGCCGAGCAGATGCGCAAGGTCTACAAGAAGGAACGCGACCAACTCAAGGATGAAATCGTGCAGGCCTTCCTGCCGCGCGCCTTTATCCGCAAGTCGGCGACCTTCGCCGCCATCGCCCCGAAGCAGGGGCTGATCCTGGTCGACGCCTCCAGCCCGAAACGCGCGGAAGACCTGCTCTCCACCCTGCGCGAAGCCATCGGCTCGCTGCCGGTACGCCCGCTGACCGTGAAGATCGCCCCCAGCGCCACCCTGACCGAGTGGGTCAAGACCCAGAAAGCCGCCGACGATTTCCATGTGCTCGACGAATGCGAACTGCGCGACACCCACGAGGATGGTGGCGTGGTGCGCTGCAAACGCCAGGATCTGACCAGCGACGAAATCCAGCTGCACATGACCGCCGGCAAGCAGGTCACCCAGTTGTCTCTGGCCTGGCAGGACAAGCTGTCGTTCATGCTCGATGACAAGCTGGTGATCAAGCGCCTGCGTTTCGAGGATCTGCTGCAGGATCAAGCCGAACAGGATGGCGGCGATGACGCCCTCGGCCAACAGGACGCCAGCTTCACCCTGATGATGCTGACCTTCGTCGACTTCCTCCCCGCGCTGTTCGAGGCCCTGGGTGGAGAAGAGACGCCACAGGGTATCTAAGGGAGGGCACCCGAGAGCAGGATGCCAGCCAGCAGGGCTCGCTCAATCCGCACCCAGAGCTTTTTGCATGTTTCATGCTCAAGCCCGACTGAGCGCCAGGGTAATCCGGGAACGCCTCCCGGATTGCGCCAGGCTTATCCAGGCTACCGGCACGGCCCTGTAGCCGGCCGCCATCCGGGAGCCCTATAACGGCTGCTGCGGCTCAGAGCCGCGAGCCCGCCTGTATTCAATAACCATCGGCAGTCCTACGCCAGCGTGTAATCACAGCTGCAACAAACGCTCACGCAGCTTGTGGATCTCGTCGCGCAACTGCGCGGCCGCCTCGAACTCCAGATCGCGGGCCAACTGGTACATCTTCTCTTCCAACTGACGGATGCGCTTGCTGATTTCGCTCGGCGAACGCAGCTCATTCTCGTAGCGCGCACTTTCTTCCGCCGCCTTGGCCATGCCTTTGCGCTTCTTACTGCGCGAGCCCGGCACGCTGGCACCTTCGAGAATATCCTGGACGTCCTTGAACACGCCCTTGGGCACGATGCCGTTGGCGGCGTTGAAGGCGATCTGCTTGTTGCGCCGCCGCTCGGTTTCGCCGATGGCACGCTCCATCGAGCCGGTCATGCGATCGGCATAGAGGATCGCCCGGCCGTTGAGGTTGCGCGCCGCGCGGCCGATGGTTTGGATCAGCGAACGCTCGGAGCGCAGAAAGCCTTCCTTGTCCGCATCGAGAATCGCCACCAGCGACACCTCCGGCATGTCCAGCCCCTCGCGCAGCAGGTTGATGCCGACCAGCACGTCGAAGGCGCCGATGCGCAGGTCGCGGATGATCTCGACCCGCTCCACGGTGTCGATATCCGAGTGCAGGTAGCGCACCCTGACCCCGTGATCGGCCAGGTAGTCGGTCAGATCCTCGGCCATGCGCTTGGTCAGGGTGGTGACCAGCACCCGTTCCTCAATGGCCACGCGCTTGTGGATTTCCGAAAGCAGGTCATCGACCTGAGTCAAGGCCGGACGCACCTCGATCTGCGGGTCGACCAAGCCGGTCGGCCGCACCACCTGCTCGATTACCCGGCCGGCGTGCTCGGCCTCGTAGGGCCCCGGGGTGGCCGAGACGAAGATGGTCTGCGGGCTGGCCGCTTCCCATTCCTCGAAGCGCATCGGCCGGTTATCCAATGCCGAGGGCAAACGGAAGCCGTACTCGACCAGGGTCTCCTTACGCGAACGGTCGCCCTTGTACATGGCACCGACCTGCGGCACCGAGACATGTGACTCATCGATCACCAGCAAGGCCTGGTCGGGCAAGTAGTCGTAGAGGGTCGGCGGCGGCTCGCCCGGGCCGCGCCCGGACAGATAGCGCGAGTAGTTCTCGATGCCGTTGCAGTAACCCAGCTCGAGGATCATCTCCAGGTCGAAGCGGGTGCGCTGCTCCAGACGCTGCGCCTCGACCAGCTTGCCCGCGCCGCGCAGGTATTCCAGACGCTCGGCCAGTTCGACCTTGATCTTCTCCACCGCCTCCAGCAGCACCTCGCGCGGGGTGACGTAGTGGCTCTTGGGGTAGAAGGTGAAGCGCGGCAGCTTGCGGATCACCTCACCGGTCAACGGATCGAAAGCCGACAGGCTCTCCACCTCGTCATCGAACAGCTCGATGCGCACCGCCTCCAGATCCGACTCCGCCGGAAACACATCGATCACGTCGCCGCGCACCCGAAAGCTGGCGCGGGCAAAATCCATATCATTGCGCGTGTACTGCAAGTCAGCCAGACGGCGCAGCAACTCACGCTGATCCAGCTTGTCGCCGCGGTCGACGTGCAACACCATTTTCAAATAGGACTCGGGACTGCCCAGACCGTAGATGCACGACACCGTGGTGACGATGATCGCATCCGGCCGCTCGAGCAGCGCCTTGGTCGCCGACAGGCGCATCTGCTCGATATGGTCGTTGATCGAGGCATCCTTCTCGATAAAGGTATCGGACGACGGCACATAAGCTTCAGGCTGGTAGTAGTCGTAGTAGGAGACGAAATACTCCACCGCGTTGTTCGGGAAGAAGCTCTTGAACTCACCGTAGAGCTGCGCCGCCAGGGTCTTGTTCGGCGCCAGAATCAGGGTCGGACGCTGGATCTGGGCAATTACGTTAGCAATGCTGAAGGTCTTGCCCGAACCGGTCACGCCGAGCAAGGTCTGGTGTGACAAACCCGCCTCCAGGCCTTCGAGCATCTGCCGAATGGCCTCCGGCTGGTCGCCGGCAGGCTGAAAACGGGTGACCAGTTGGAACTTGGACATGACTAACCTCAACAAACGACTGTGACGCGATCTGAAAGCCTACGTCAAAACAGTTGAAATGCGTGTGCTCGCTGTCGCGACGCACGTTATGGGTCGTTATACTACCGACCCACTTACGCAACCCCTAGCGCCAGTCGTAGCGGGGTGTTGCCCGACATTCACTTCTCCCCCTCGAGCTGCCGCATCCATGAGTCTGTTCTCTGCCGTCGAAATGGCTCCGCGCGACCCCATTCTGGGCCTCAACGAAGCATTCAACGCCGATACCCGCCCCACCAAGGTCAACCTGGGTGTCGGCGTGTACACCAATGAAGAGGGGCGAATTCCGCTATTGCGGGCCGTGGCAGAAGCAGAAAATGCACTGACCGCCACCCACGCACCTCGCGGCTACTTGCCGATCGAAGGCATCGCCGCTTACGACCAGGCCGTACAGACCCTGTTGTTCGGCGCCGACTCGACTCTGGTGAAGGAAGGCCGGGTGATTACTGCCCAGGCTCTGGGCGGCACTGGCGCACTGAAAATCGGCGCGGACTTCCTCAAGCGTTTGCTGCCGGATGCAGCGGTCGCCATCAGCGACCCAAGCTGGGAAAACCACCGCGCCCTGTTCGAGGCAGCCGGCTTCCCCGTGCGCAACTATCGCTACTACGACGCCTTCAGCAATGGCGTAAATCGCGGCGGCCTGCTCGAAGATCTGAAAAACCTGCCCGCCCGCTCGGTCGTGGTGCTGCACGCCTGCTGCCACAACCCGACCGGCGTCGACCTGAGCATGGACGACTGGCAGGCCATTCTCGAGATCCTCCGTGAACGCGAGCATGTGCCCTTCCTCGACATCGCCTATCAGGGTTTTGGCGACGGCATCGAAGAAGACGCCGCAGCCGTGCGCCTGTTCGCCGAATCCAGCTTGACCTTCTTTGTCTCCAGCTCTTTCTCCAAATCGTTCTCGCTGTATGGCGAACGGGTGGGCGCGCTCTCCATCGTCACTGGCTCGCAAGATGAAACCGGCCGGGTGCTGTCGCAACTCAAGCGCGTGATCCGCACCAACTATTCGAACCCGCCGACCCACGGCGCCAGCGTCGTCGCCGCGGTGCTCAGCAACCCTGAACTACGCGCCATGTGGGAAGCCGAGCTGGGCGAAATGCGTGAACGCATTCGCGCCATGCGCCTGGCCATGGTCGATCAACTGACCGCCCTGGGCGCCAAACGCGATTTCAGCTTCGTCGCCCAGCAACGCGGCATGTTCTCCTACTCGGGCCTCACCACCGAACAGGTGGAACGCCTGAAAAGCGAGTTCGGCATCTACGCGGTCGGCACCGGGCGCATCTGTGTCGCCGCGCTCAACCGCAACAATCTGGATGCGGTCACTCGCGCCATCGCCCAAGTGCTCTGAGCGGGCCAGGGGAAGTCCTAGACACTTGACTTCCCCTTCCTAATCAGTAGGATACGCAGCGTTGTTCCGCGATAGCTCAGTCGGTAGAGCAAATGACTGTTAATCATTGGGTCCCAGGTTCGAGTCCTGGTCGCGGAGCCAAATTCGAGAGCCCAGCCATCCAGCTGGGCTTTTTATTGCCTGCGGACTCTCACCGGGACTACGTCCCAGGTTATTCGCCAAGGCTCACCCCTCCGGGGCCGCACTGAAGCGCGTTCAGCTGCGCTGTCGAGTCCTGGTCGCGGAGCCAAATTCGAGAGCCCAGCCATCGCGCTGGGCTTTTTATTGGCTATGTACCCGTTAGGTGTTGCATGCGCGATCTCTTGTAGGAGGCGCGCCCCGCGGCGAATGCAGCCCGCAGGGCTGCCTGCCCATCGTTTGGCGGTATGGGTCGGGCCTCCTACGGATCGCAGGCAGTTCGTGCCTGGTGATACAACACCTAACGGGTACAAAGCCTTTTTTATGGGTGCGCCAGCCACGGCGCTACGCGCCATGCCTGGCGCACCATGCAAAAAGACCGGTCAGTGACCGGTCTTCGTCTCCCAGCGTGTCGGTTAATTGATACTCAGCTTGTCGCGATTCTTCTCCAGAATCGACTCACCGATTCCCTTGACCTCAAGCAGCTCGTCAACCGTGGCGAATGCACCGTGGGCATCGCGGTAGGCCACTATTGCCTTGGCCTTGATCTCGCCAACACCACTCAGCTCACGTTGTAGCGTGGGAGCATCGGCCGTGTTGAGATTGATTTTGCCGACCTCGGCCACTTGCACCGCATCAGGCTTAGCGGGTGCCGTCTTGGTGGCTTCGGCGGCGGAGACGCTGAGGGTAGCTGCGGTCAGCACAGCGCACAGCAGGGAGGAGAGGTAACGCTTATACATGTTGGAACTCCTTTTCAGAAAAGCTCAAGTAATCGGCGCGGAACTTCCATGCGCCGCGCACTTCAAGTTAGTCGCCAACATTGCCTTGTCAAATCCGTCAAAGCATTTTTTCGACGCTCTTTCACCGCTGGCGCCTGCTCAAGAGCGATCTGTTGCCCTGGCTAGATTAACAAATACTATTAATGGTATTTCGACGAAACATTTCATCAATATATCACTGAGCGCTACCCTGACAATCCGCCAGCCATAACTCTCATTCGAGGCATGCCATGCTCAAGACCCTGACCTTCACCCTGATGCACTTTTGCATCGCCTTTGCGGTGACCTATGCGTTGACCGGCAGTGTCGCGGCCAGTGGTCTAGTGGCCGCCATCGAGCCGCTGTGCAACTCGCTCGGTTTCTACTTTCACGAGAGGATTTGGCAACGCCTGGAAAAACCTTCGGCCCCGGCGCCAGAACGGCCAACACATGCCTGGCTGCCCCACCAGGCCTGAGCAGCGGTGAAAAACTCTCGCCTGCTGCGGCCGTGCGCCGTTTCATCGCGGCTGAGACGCCAGACCCCGACACCCGCAGCAGCGACACATTGCAACCAACTGCATGGCCACGGCTTGCGAAATCCCCTGTTCACACGGCATGCTCGCCTGATCAGCAGCTCAAGGAACGACCATGCCCCATTTGCACATCCGCAGCGCCCAGCGTGACGATATTGAACTGATCCTCGGCTTTATCCGCGAATTGGCCGAGTACGAGAAGCTCAGCGATCAGGTGGTTGCCAGCCCCGCGCAAATGGCCGAACACCTTTTCGGGATACGGCCCTTCGCCGAGGTGCTGATTGGTGAGCTGGATGGCGCGGCCGCAGGTTTTGCGCTGTTCTTCCACAACTATTCGACCTTTCTCGGCAAACCCGGCATCTACCTGGAGGATCTCTATGTGCGCGCCAGCGCACGCGGCGCCGGATTGGGCAGCGCCCTGCTCGGCAAGTTGGCGAGCCTGGCCGTCGAACGCGGCTGCGCTCGCCTGGAATGGTCGGTACTGGACTGGAACCAACCCTCGATCGGTTTTTACCAAAACCTGGGCGCTCAACCGCTGGATGACTGGACGGTGTATCGCCTTACCGGCCCGGCGCTGCATGAGCTGAGTCGAAGAACGGCTTGACCGGCACTCACAGAGGGTTCTGCTGTCTTACCTCCTCAACTCGATCAATCCGCTCTCTGCTAAAGGGATGACAGTCATGCCGCTGGTATATCGCCTCGCTGCTCTGCTTTGCGGCATAACTTTCGTTGGCCAGCTACAGGCCGCTGACATCGATGCGCAAAGCTATGGTTACCCACTGACCAACCCGTTCGAGGCGACCATCGCCACCACCCCGTTCGAACTGCGACCGCAACTACCGGCCGATGCGGACATCGACCAACAAGACTACAAGGTCAGGCTACGCCCGGAGCGCGAGTTCGAATTGCCGGATAATTTCTGGTCGGTGACCAAGATGGGCTATCGCCTGGCCAAGCAAAAAGGCGAGGCACCGTTGATTTTCATCATCGCCGGTACGGGCTCGCCTTATGCCAGCAGCACGGCGGAATACCTGAAGAAACTGTTCTACGGTGCCGGTTACCATGTGGTGCAGCTGTCCTCGCCGACCAGCTACGACTTCATGAGCGCCGCCTCGCGTGTCGCCACCCCGGGACTCACCAGCGAAGATGCCGACGATCTGTACCGGGCGATGCAGGCCGTGCGCGCCCAGCACCCACGCCTACAGGTCAGCGCCTTCCACCTGACCGGCTACAGCCTGGGCGCCCTGCAAGCGGCATTCGTCAGCCGGCTCGACGAAACCCGACGCAGCTTCAACTTCAAGCGCGTGCTGCTGCTCAACCCGCCGGTCAACCTCTATACCTCGACCAGCAACCTCGACCGTCTGGTGCAAACCCAGGTCGAAGGCATCGACAACAGCACCACCTTCTACGAAACGGTACTGGCCAAGCTGACCCGCTATTTCCAAGCGAAGGGTTACGTTGACCTCAACGATGCGATGCTCTTCGACTTCCAGCGCTCCAAGGAGCAGCTTTCCGACGAGCAGATGGCCATGTTGATCGGTGCGGTGTTCCGCTTCGCCGCTGCCGATATCGCCTTCACCTCCGACCTGATCAACCGTCGCGGTCTGATCACCCCGACGCGCTACCCGATCAACGACAGCACCAGCCTTACACCGTTCTTCAAGCGTGCCCTGCAATGCGATTTCGACTGCTACATCAGCGAACAACTGATGCCGATGTGGCGAGCGCGGCATGACGGCGGCAGCATTACCCAGATGATCGATCAGGTCAGCCTGTATGCCGTCGCAGACTATTTGAAAAACGCCAGCAAGATCGCCGTGATGCACAATGCCGACGACCTCATCCTCGGCCCTGGCGACTTGGGCTTTCTGCGCCGAACCCTGGGCGAGCGCCTGACCGTCTACCCGCTCGGCGGGCACTGCGGCAACCTCAATTACCGCGTCAACAGCGACGCCATGCTGGAGTTCTTCCGTGGTTAACCGGCCGTTGAACAATCTAGACGAGGCAGCCAAGGCCATGTTTAACGCCGTATTGGCAACGCAGGTAGTTTTTCAACGGCCGGTTAAGCTTCTTGCCCCAGCCCTGCTGCTGACCCTGCTCGTGACCAGCGACCTGACTCAGGCCCAGCATCACGTCGATGCAGACGGTTTCAAACGACCGCTGCAACACCTGCAGTTCAATCCCGGCCTGGATCAGCGCGAGTTCGAACGTTCGAGCCTGGGCGCCCTGAATGTCTACGATCCCCTGGAGTCCTGGAACCGGCGGGTCTACCACTTCAACTACCGCTTCGATCAGTGGGTGTTTCTGCCCATCGTCGACGGTTATCGCTATGTCACCCCAACTATTGTGCAAAACGGTGTGAGCAATTTCTTCAGCAACCTGGGCGATGTACCCAACCTGCTCAACAGCTTGCTGCAGTTCAAAGCCAAGCGCTCGATGCAGACCACCGCCCGCCTGCTGCTCAACACCACCATCGGCGTGGCCGGGCTGTGGGATCCGGCGAGCCGGGTGGGCCTGCCGAAACAGCGCGAAGACTTCGGCCAGACCCTGGGATTCTATGGTGCACCTGCCGGCCCTTACCTGATGCTGCCACTGCTCGGCCCTTCCAACCTGCGCGACACCGGCGGGCTGGTGGTGGATTTCAGCGCCAAGAGCCAGGTCAACTGGCTGAACGTTGCCGAAGCCAGCAACAGCCATCCGGAAATATTTTTGCTCGAGACGGTCGATCAACGCTCCACCGTCAACTTCCGTTACGGCCAGCTCAACTCGCCGTTCGAGTACGAGAAGATTCGCTACTTCTACAACGAGTCGCGCAAGCTGCTGATTGCCGAGTAAGCCGGCCCGCTTGAGCGTAGGGCCGCCCCGGGGGTCTAACCTGGCGCGGCCTGGGTCTCCTCAGGAGCAAACCCAGGCGCGGCGCCCAACTGGCCAAAGCCGCCGCCGTCAGCGCGGAAACGGTACGCCATTACACCGATCTCGGCTTGCTGCGTCCCACACGCGATTGTCGTGACGGCGCGTTGGCCTGATCGCGACAAGTTCAAGGTTGCAGGGTGGGCTCAAACCCGCCCCGTGGGCGCGGACGGCTGAGTTAGTGCGGGTAATGGCGGTACAAGCCCGGCGGTACGCCGCTGCTGTCGGTCGGCTGCCACGGCCCCTGCGGATGGGTCGCCCAACTCCAGCCATTGCTCCAGCGGTAGTAGGTGCGTTCGCGGTAATACAGGTCACGCGCACCAGCCACCACGTAGACCCCCAAACCGGCATCCCAGTGACTTTGCGCCCCCGGCGGCGGCGCGTAGCGTGGGTGCGACTTGCTCACCGGAAGTTGGCCGCTGGGGGCGCTGCTCGGTACGGCGCAGCCGACCAGGCTCGACAAGCCGAGCACCAGAGCAAGCGGCAGCCATCTGTTCATTGCGCCTGGCCGTCGACGCTATCGATGGTCAGCTGTTGCGGCTCGCGGGTACTGCTGGCCAGCGGCTGGCTGCGGCCGATCCATTCGCCGGTGGAAGCATTGCCGCTGCGCGAAATACGCGCCACAAGCTGTACTTGCTCGAATCCGGAGAGCTTCAGTTGCGGCATCATCGCGTCGCTATCCGACAAGCTGACTTCGGCCGGCAGGTCGGCCACCGTCAGGCGCTTGACCGCCAGCGGCATTGGCGAGCCGGACGCGGCGCGGGCGAAGACGAACACGCTGTCGCTGGGCTGCACCTTGTCTTGCAAGGCCGCGGCCAGCTCAACCTTGACGGTCAGCTGCTGGTTCGCGGCGGCGGCCGGCGGTGCGTCTGTCGGCGCCGCCAGACGTTCACGGGCACGCTCGATGCCGCCCTGAATGGCTTGGCGCGAAGGATCCTGTTCGGGCAATGCGGCGACCAGACGATCCCAGAAGCCAATGGCGTCCTCGAAACGTCCTTCTTCATAGGCCGCGATGCCGAGCAGGCCGAGGCTGGTGACTTCCGCCGGATCGGCTCTCAGCGCTTCATCGGTCAGCGCCTGCAGCTGCTCGGTCCAGTGTTTGTCGCCAGCGAAATACAGCGCCTGCGCCCACTGGCCAAGCAACTCCGGCTCGCGCCCGGCGAGTCCCGCCGCGCGCTCGAAGGCGCTGGCCGCCTCGCCGGCACGCTCCTGGGCCATGTAGGTACGGCCAAGGAAGTACCAGCCTTCGACGGACTTCGGATCAGCCTTCACCGATGCTTCCAGGCGCGCGGTCATCGCCTCGATGGTCTGCGGCTGCTCGGCGAAGGTACGCGCGCGCTCGACGTCGTCGATCGCGCCCCAGTACAAGTACAAGCCGTAGCCCAGCAGGGGCATCAACAAGGCGGCGGCCAGCGGCACCTTGTTGCCGAGCACACCGGTTCTGGCTTTGCTCTCGGCACCGTCGGTGTCGGCCAACAACTCGCGGGCCGCCTCGTCACGGCCGTTTTGCCATTGCTCATCATTGAGCGTACCGACCTGACGCTGACTCTCCAGCTCCTGCAGGCGCTCCTGATAGAGGGTGACATTCAATGCGGTGCGGTCTTCTTCGGCCTGCACCTTGCGGCCACGCAGCACCGGGATCAGCAGAAAACCCAGAGAAGCCAGCAACAGTAGGCCAGCGGACAGCCAGAATTCGATCATCAGTCTTTCTTATCCCGAGGCGTTTGATTGGTAGGCCGTTGGCTGAGCAGAGCAGCCAAGCGTTGTTGCTCATCGGCGGAAAGACCGCTCGAGCCCGCGGACTTCTTGCCACGACGACGCAGTACCACCACACCCAGCAGCACGAAGCCGCCGAGCAACAGGCCGGCCGGGCCGTACCACAGCAACAGGGTGCGCGCCGTGACCGGCGGCTTGTAGAGGACGAAATCGCCGTAACGCGCGACCAGGAACTCGACGATCTGCTCATTGCTCTGGCCTTCTTCCAGCATGCGATAGACCTGCGCACGCAGATCCATGGCAATCGGCGCATCGGAATCGGCGATGTTCTGGTTCTGGCACTTGGGACAACGCAGCTCCTCGATCAGGCTGCGATAACGCTGGCGCTGCGCCTCGTCGGCGAATTCGTAGGTGTCGATGGCCGCCTGGGCGCTGCCGAGCAGAGCCAGCCCCAGCACGACGGCGCTGAGCAAACGCTTCATGGTTTAACCTCGTCGACCAGCTCTTGATACAGCGGTGCCAGTTGCTGACGCCAGACGCTCTCGTCGATGGCACCGACGTACTTGTGGCGGATGATGCCGTTCTTGTCGACCAGGAAGGTCTCAGGCGCGCCGTAGACGCCGAGGTTGAAGCCCAGGCTGCCCTGCGGATCCTCGACGTTGAGACGGTACGGATTGCCCAATTCGATGAGCCAGCGGCGCGCAGCTTCGCCGTTGTCCTTGTAGTTGACCCCGTAGACCGCCACGCCCTGCTCGGCCAGACGGTTGAGCATCTCGTGCTCGGCGCGACAGGTCGGGCACCAGGTCGCCCAGACATTGACCAGCGCCGGCCCTTCGAAATCGGCGGTGCCAAGGGTGCGCGCCGGTTCTTCCAGCGACGCCAGGGCGAACTCGGGCAACGGCTTGCCGATCAACGCCGAAGGCAGCTCGGAGGGGTTAAGGAACAGACCACGGTAGAGAAACAGCGCCACGCCGAGAAAGATCGCCAACGGTAACAACAGGATCAGCCGCTTCATGCTTGCCCCCCCGCCATGCCCAGAGCCTCACGTACGCGGGTGGTGACCTTCATCCGGTAGCGCTTGTCGGACGCCGAGAGGAAGCCACCCAAGCCCATCAGCAAGGCACCGAACCAGATCCAGCGCACGAACGGCTTAATGTGCACGCGCACGGCCCAGGCGCCGTCTTCCAGCGGCTCGCCCAATGCGACGAACAGATCGCGGGTAATGCCGGCGTCGATTCCGGCCTCGGTCATCACCGACTGCTGCACGCTATACAGGCGCTTCTCCGGGTGCAGCACACTGATCTGCTGGCCATCTTCGAGGATCCTCACCGTGCCTTTATCCGAGGTGAAATTCGGCCCCTCGAAGTGCTCGGCGCCCTCGAAGATGAATTGGTAGCCACCCATTTCCACCGAATCGCCCGGCGCCATGCGCATGTCGCGCTCGAAGCTGCCCATGCTGGTAAGGATGACCCCGAGGGCGCACACGGCTAAACCGAGGTGCGCCGTCTGCATCCCCCAGTAGCTGCGGCCCAGACCTGGCAAGCCTTTGAGCAGCCCCTTGTGGCGGGTCTTGTCATAAATGTCGCGCACCCCGGCCAACACCACCCAGCCGGCCAGCAGCCAGACGCCCAGCACCGCCCAGCTGAAATCGCCGTGCAGTACACTCGCCAGCGCTGCCAAGGCCACGCTGCCGATCAGCACCGGGGCCAGCATGCCCAGCAACCAACGTAGCGGCGTGTCCTTCCAGCGCACCAGCACGCCGATCGCGATCATCGCCATCAGCAGGCCCATCAGTGGCACGAACAACGCGTTGAAGTACGGCGGGCCGACCGACAGTTTGGCCCCGGTCATGGCATCCAGCACCAGCGGATAGAGGGTGCCGAGCAGAATCATCGCCGCCGCCACCACCAGGATCAGGTTATTCACGAACAGCAGGGTCTCGCGCGACCACAGGGCGAAACCGACCTGACTCTTGACCACCGGCGCGCGGATGGCGAACAGGGTCAGCGAACCGCCGACCACCAGTAACAGGAAGGCCAGGATGAACACGCCACGCGCAGGGTCGGTGGCAAACGCATGCACCGAGGTCAACACCCCGGAACGGACCAGGAAGGTGCCGAGCAGACTCAGGGAGAAGGCGGCAATCGCCAGCAGCACGGTCCAACTCTTGAACACGCCGCGCTTTTCAGTCACCGCCAGGGAGTGGATCAGTGCGGTACCGACCAGCCAGGGCATGAAGGAAGCGTTCTCCACCGGATCCCAGAACCACCAGCCGCCCCAGCCGAGTTCGTAATAGGCCCACCAGGAGCCCAGGGCGATGCCGATACCGAGGAAGGCCCAGGCGACTATGGTCCAGGGCCGCGACCAGCGCACCCAGGCCGCATCCAGCTTGCCGCCGAGCAAGGCGGCGATGGCGAAGGCGAAGGCCACCGAGAAGCCGACATAACCCATGTAGAGCATCGGCGGATGGGTGATCAGGCCGAAGTCCTGCAGCAACGGGTTGAGGTCGCGGCCGTCCAGCGGCGTGTTCGGCAGCAAGCGCTCGAACGGGTTGGAGGTGACGATCAGGAACAGCAGGAAGCCGACACTGATCATGCCCATCACCCCGAGTACGCGGGCGAGCATCTCCTCGGGCAACTGCCGGGAGAAGATCGACACGGCGAAGGTCCAGCCGGCCAGGATCAACGCCCAGAGCAGCAGCGAGCCTTCATGGGCGCCCCACACCGCACTGAACTTGTAATACCAGGGCAGCGCGCTGTTGGAGTTGTGGGCCACATAGGCAACGGAAAAGTCGTCGACCAGGAAGGCGTAGGTCAGGCAGATAAAGGCGAACGCCAGGAAGGCGAACTGGCCCCAGGCCGCGGGCTGCGCCAGGCTCATCCACTGCCGGTCGCCGCGCCAGGCGCCGATAATCGGCAGGCTCGCCTGCACCAGGGTCAGGCACAGCGCCAGAATCATCGCCAGATGGCCGAGTTCGGGAATCATTGCGTGCCCCCCTGTGTGGCGGCGTCATGTTTCTGCTTCATCGCACTTTGCTCCAATGCCTGCATGACTTCCGGCGGCATGTAATTTTCATCGTGCTTGGCCAGCACCTGATCGGCGATCAACACGCCATCGGCATTGACCTTGCCCATGGCCACGATGCCCTGACCTTCGCGGAACAGGTCCGGCAGGATGCCGCTGTAGCGGATGGTTACGCTTTCTGCCCCGTCGGTCACCACGAAGTCGGTGTCCAGTGAGTCGCCGGAGCGCTTGACCGAGCCCTCTTCCACCAGCCCGCCGGCGCGGATACGGGTGTCTTGCGGCGCCTCGCCGTTGGCGATCTGGGTCGGGGTATAGAACAGGTTGATGTTCTGTTGCAGCGCATTCAGGGCCAAGGTCACGGCGACACCTACGCCGGCGAGGATCGCCAGGATGATCAACAGACGCTTCTTGCGAACAGGGTTCATTGCAACTCCTCCCGGCGCAAACGACGCGCCTCGTCTTGCAGGTAACGGCGCCGCGCCAACAGCGGCAGCACGACATTCAACGCCAGCACGGCCAGGCTGATGGCAAAGGACGACCAGACGTAGGCACCATGGTTGCCCATGGCGAGAAACTCGGCGAACGAGGCGAAACTCATAGGCTTTTCTCCACTTGAGCTTTGACCTCGGCCTTGGCCCAACTGCTGCGCGCCTCGCGCTTGAGTACCTCGAGGCGCATGCGCAGCAGCAGTACGGCGCCGAAGAAACAGTAGAAGCCAAGCACCATGATCAGCAGTGGCAGCCACATTTCCAGCGGCATCGCCGGTTTCTCGATCACGCTGAAGGTGGCGGGTTGGTGCAGGGTGTTCCACCACTCCACCGAATATTTGATGATCGGAATGTTGATTACCCCGACGATGGCCAGCACCGCACAGGCCTTGGCCGCGCTATCTCGATTGCTGATGGCCTGACCGAGGGCGATTACGCCGAAATACAGGAACAGCAGGATCAGCATCGAGGTCAGGCGCGCGTCCCAGACCCAGTAGGCGCCCCAGGTCGGCTTGCCCCAGATGGCACCGGTCAGCAGAGCAATCACGGTCATCCAGGCGCCAATGGGAGCGGCCTGCTGCACGGCGACATCGGCGAGTTTCATTTTCCACACCAGGCCGACCACACCGGCCACGGCCAGCATGACGTACACCGACTGGGCGAGAAAGGCGGCCGGCACATGGATATAAATGATCCGGAAGCTGTTGCCCTGCTGGTAGTCCGGCGGCGCAAACGCCAGGCTCCAGACCAGCCCGACCGTCAGCAACAATGCAGCAGCCGCGCTCAGCCAGGGCAGCCAGCGCCCGCTGATCTGGTAAAACCACTTGGGCGAGCCCAGCTTGTGAAACCACGTCCAGTTCATCAGATTACTCATCATTCTCCGAGGTAATGACCGCACTGGGTCGTCCTCGGTAGCACGGTTGTAGATCACTCGCCGACGCTAATCGTCAATCCGGCGGCAATGGCAAAAGGTGTCAAGGTCACCGCCAGCGCGGTCAGACTGGCCAGCCACAACAGCTGACCAACCGCCGGCAATCCTTGCAGGCTGGCTTGCAACGCCCCGCTGCCAAGGATCAGCACCGGAATATACAGCGGCAGAATCAGCAGCGCCAGCAACAGGCCGCCACGCTTGAGGCCCACCGTCAGCGCCGCACCGACCGCACCGAGCAGGCTCAGCACCGGCGTACCGAGCAGCAGCGAGAGCAACAGCACCGGCAGACAGCGCCCGGGCAAACCGAGCATCAAGGCCAGCAATGGTGCCAGCAGCACCAAGGCCAGGCCGGAGAACAACCAGTTTGCCAGTACCTTGGCCAATACCAGAAGAGGCAGAGGGTGCGGCGAAAGGACCCACTGCTCCAGCGAACCGTCCTCGAAATCGCTGCGAAACAAGCCATCCAGCGAAAGCAACACGGCCAATAGCGCCGCCACCCACACCAGTCCCGGCGACAGGGTTTGCAACAGTTGCGTCTCCGGCCCCACGGCCAACGGAAACAAGGCGATCACGATGGCGAAGAACACCAGCGGATTGGCCAATTCGGCAGGCCGGCGAAACAACAGCCGCGCTTCGCGGGCGACCAACAGACTGAACACATTGCTCATAGAATACGCTGTCCCAGATCAAGCTCGCGGTAACCGGCGGGTTTGACCGTCAGCGTGTGGTGGGTGGTCAGCAGCACCAGACCGCCCATTTCGCAGTGCCAGGCCAGATGGTTTTCCAGTTGCGCCACGGCGAGCTTGTCGAGGGCGGTGAAGGGTTCATCGAGGATCCACAACGGTGGCCCATCCAGATACAAGCGGGCCAGCGCGACACGACGCTGCTGGCCGGCAGACAGGGTATGACAGGGCACATCCTCGAAACCGCGCAGGCCTACGGCCTCCAGCGCCCGCCAGATCGCCGCGCGTTCGGCCGGACGGTGCAGCGCGCATAACCAGGCCAGGTTTTCTTCGGCGCTGAGCAGGCCCTTGATTCCGGCCGCATGGCCAATCCACAACAGGTTGCGCGCCAGTTCGCTGCGCTGCGCGCTCAGCGGCTGGCCATTCAGGCGGATTTCACCCGCGCTTGGCTGCATCAACCCGGCGAGCAGACGCAGCAGGCTGGTCTTGCCGCTGCCGTTTGGACCGGCAACCTGCAACATCTCGCCGGCCGCCAAACGCAGTTCGAGTCGCTCGAACAGCATGCGCCAATCCCGCTCACAAGCGAGCGCCACGGCTTCGAGAAGAGGACTGGTCACGGCATATACACCTAAAAAGCGGTTCAAGTCGGCAGTGTCCCGGCCGCTATACTGACGCAAGTTAAATGCGCAGCCGACCCAGACCGGGCGCGATTATACATGCCATGCCCTACCCCCGCAGTGGGCATTTTCGACAGGGTGTAACCCGCCAATGAGCCATATCAGCAGTTCCCGCCCGATCGCGCCAACCCTGCCTAACAGCCGTGCCAGCGCGCCGGCCAGCGATCTGGCGCTCAAGCTGCTGCAGCCGCTGCAAGGCCTGCTCGCCAGCGGCGAGACCGCCAAAGCCGAAGTAGTCGCCCTCAAGGAAGTGGCGCAAAGCTTTCAACTGCTGCTCAAACTGACCCTGGACAATGGTCGCCAGGCCACCCTGCAAGCCAGCAGCCCGCGCCCCCTCGCCCAAGGTACCGCTCTGACGGTCACGGCACTGTCGCAAAGCCGTCTGGCCGTGACCCTGCTAGCCGGCGGCGAGACAGCCCTGACCAGCCTGGATCTCGAACAACTGCCGATCGGCACCTTGTTGCAAGGCAAGGTCGTGGCGCGCGAGCAGTTGGCCCAAGCCAAAGCACAGCAGGTGCTCTACAAGGTGGTAGTGAGCCTGCTCAACACCCCGTTGGCGGGCAGCAAACTGGCGCTGGAAACCCCTCTGCCACTGCCCCTCGGCAGCTTGCTCAGCGCTCAGGTGCAAAGCAGCCAGGCCCTGAGCTTCCTGCCCCTCAGCGGGCGCCTCGATCAACTCGAGTTAAGCCAGCAACTGGCCAGCCAGCAAAATCGCCAGGGCTCGCTGGAAGGCTTGTTCAAGGCCCTGCAAGGCGTGACTGGCAAGCAGGCGCTGCCGGAGGGCCTGCGCAGCAGCATCGACAAGCTGCTCAGCGCCCTACCGGAGGCGGGTCAGTTAAGCAGCGTCAAAGGCTTGAGCCAGGCCATGGAAAACAGCGGTTTATTCCTCGAAAGCAAACTGCTCGGCGGCCAGGGCCATGCCCTGCCTACGGACATGAAAGCCAACCTGCTGCGCCTGATCAACCAACTGTTACCCACCCTGGCAACCGGCGCGCCGCTGGCCACGGCCAATGCCAGCGCCGCCATAGCCCAGGCGCTGCCGGCATTCGCCCGCGACATGCTCGGCTCCCTCGGCCAATCCGGCGCACGCCAACAGGCATTGCGCTTCCCCCTGCCCTCACGCCTGCTGCAGACGATGGAGGGCGAGGCCGACCTGCAGACCTTGCTGAAACTGGCCGCCGCCGCCGTCTCGCGCCTGCAAACCCACCAACTGTCCAGCCTGGCGCAGAGCCAGGTCGGCCCGGACGGCAACCTGCTGACGACCTGGCAACTGGAACTGCCCATGCGCGACCAGCAGGAACTGCGGCCCTTGCAGGTAAAAATCCAGCACCAAGAACCGCAGAAATCGCCGGACAAGGAACCCAAGGAAGCGCTGTGGAAGGTCGAACTGGCCTTCGACCTGGAGCCACTGGGGCCGCTGCAGGTTCAGGCGCAACTGGCCCGCGGCAGCCTGTCCGGCCAGCTCTGGGCCGAACGCCCGCGCACCGCCAGCCTGATCGACGCCGAGCTGAGCACGCTGCGCGAACGCCTGAACGCCGCCGGCCTGAATGTCGCTGCACTGGCGTGCCACCGAGGTACGCCACCGCAGGGCTCAAGAACCAGCCTGGAACAACGCTGGGTTGACGAAACCGCATGAAAAAACCAGCCCCGCGCCAAGCCATCGCCCTCACCTATGACGGGCAAAATGCTCCCAACCTCAGCGCCAAGGGCGATGACGAGTTGGCCGAGGCGATTCTGGCAATCGCCCGCGAATATGAGGTGCCCATCTACGAGAATGCCGAACTGGTACGCCTGCTGGCACGCCTGGAACTGGGCGAGGCAATCCCCGAGCAACTGTATCGCTGCATTGCCGAGATCATCGCGTTCGCCTGGCATTTGAAGGGCAAGTGCCCGCCGGGTTTCCAGCGCGATAACGACATCACCCCGCCGCTACCACGGCTTGACGGCCCGCCACGCTGAAGAGCCGAGCCAGGCTACAGATGGTCTGGACGCGAAAGACTCAGGATTTGTGAACATATCGAACGCCCTTGCGAGCCGCCTCCGGGCATTCGCCGCAGGCATTTCGTGCGCACGCGCTCAGCGTTTGGGCTGATTGAGCTTGCTGATCAGCTCTGCCTCGGCCTTGCTCAGCCCGCAGGACTGGGTCAGGTCATCGACACTGGCACCCAAGCCGACCAGGCGTGCGGCCTGGGTAAAAGACAGGCTACTGGGATCGCGCTGTTCGATCTGGCTCAGCTTGTCCGGCAGTGGCGCCACGATTTGCCGCAGCTCGTGCAGCTCTTCGCCCATGCGCACGCTACCGGCCAGGTAGATATCCAGGCGCTTACTTAACTCCTTGATGCGCAGATCGCGCGCCGCATCCCGCTCGGCCTGCAACAACGCCAGGTGGCGCTGCTGCATGATCAGCCAGACGCAGGTGCCGACCAACCCCAGGCACACCAGCCCAAGCAGGATCAGCGCGATCTCTAACATGGTTTAGATACTCTCCAGCTCGGACCACTCTTCTTCGCTCATCATCTTGTCCAGTTCGACCAGAATCAGCAGCTCGCCGTTCTTGTTGCACACGCCCTGGATGAACTTGGCCGATTCGTCGTTGCCGACATTCGGCGCGGTTTCCACCTCGGACTGGCGCAGGTAGACCACCTCGGCCACGCTGTCGACCATGATGCCGACCACTTGCTTGTCCGCCTCGATGATCACGATGCGGGTATTGTCGGTCACCGCTGCCGAGTCCAGGCCGAAGCGCTGGCGGGTGTCGATCACCGTCACCACATTGCCGCGCAGATTGATGATCCCCAGCACATAACTCGGCGCACCCGGCACCGGAGCGATCTCGGTGTAGCGCAGTACTTCCTGAACCTGCATCACATTGATGCCATAGGTTTCATTGTCCAGACGGAAGGTCACCCATTGCAGGATGGGATCTTCAGCGCCCTGTGCAGAATTCTTCTTCATACCCCTAGCCTCGTCGTAAGCCGCGCGGTGCGGCGTGCGCGGTTCAAACCGCCTGTCATCATCGGCCAAACTCGCCGCCAGGGCGAGCCCGCCATTTCTCAATCAGTGAATCTGGCCATTGACCATGCGCTTGGCCGCGCCACTGGCAATCAGCTCGGCCAGGGCCGCCACATCCAGCAAGGCGCACATGTGTTCGATCACGGTGCCCGCCAACCAGGGCCGCAGCGTGCGTTGAGTGCGCCACTTGATCTCGCTGGGATCCAGACGAATCGAACGACTGACCTGATGCACGGCCAGCCCCCACTCATAGCCCTGCACTGAAATCACATACTGCAAACCCTGGCGAAAATCATCGCGATAACGGTCAGGCATGACCCAACGCGCGGTATCCAGAACCTTCAGGTTGCCGGCCTGGCACGGCAGTATGCCGAGAAACCAGTCCGGCTGGCCAAATAATGGCGTCAACTCCTGCCCCGCCAGCGGAAATATCGAGCCCAGGCACACCAGCGGCACCGCCAAGGTCAGGCCGGCGACATCGAATAACAGGCACTCGAACGGCTCCTGTGCCCACTCTGGCCGCTCGCCCGACTGCAAGCCGGGTAGCTGCTTGATCGAGGTAGCGGGCAAATGGACGTCGATCACCGACTCAACCGGCAGCGGCTGAACGACCACAGCGGGTGCCGCGTCGAGCACCGGCAAGCTAACAGGCTGCGGTTCAGCCAGCGCCTGCACCGGCGCAGCGGGCAGCAGGCCAGCATCGCGCACCTGCTCCTCCAGCACCGCGGCCGCGAACTCGTCCAGGCTGCTGCTCTCGGCCAATTCGACCGCGGCCTCCTGCAACAAGCTGTCCAGATAGGACTGCAAGGCCAACTGGGGGCGCGTGGCGGTGGCGACGGGACGACTCATAGATGGAATCCGCAAAAATAACCTGTACAACCTATCGGCCGCAGTGGCGGCATACTTGAGTTTCTCGGCTGATCAGGGATCCTCATCTCATGCCACCTGCGCGGCCAGCTGCTGCGCCAACAGGTGCTTGAGCAGCGCCCGATAGGCCAGCACACCGCGGCTATTGGGGTCGAACTGCGAAGGCGTGCGCCCGGCGCGGCTGGCATCGCGCAAGCGCGTGTCGATCGGAATATAGGCCGGCCACAGATGCTCCGGATAGCTGTCGCGCAGCAGGCGCAAGGTGCCCAGCGAGGCCTGGGTACGCCGGTCGAACAGGGTCGGCACTATGCTGTAGGGCAGCGCCTGCTTGCGCGACCGATTGATCATCGCCAGGGTACTGACCATGCGTTCCAGGCCCTTGACCGCGAGAAATTCGGTCTGCACCGGGATCACCAACTGCTGGCTGGCCGCCAACGCATTGACCATCAGCACGCCGAGCAACGGCGGACTGTCGATCACCGCATGATCGTAGCCCTGCCAGAGTTGCGCCAGACTCTTGGCGATCACCAGGCCCAGCCCACTCTGCCCGGGCGACTGGCGCTCGAGCGTGGCCAAGGCGGTACTCGACGGCAACAGGGCGATACGCTCATGGCTGGTGGGCAGCAGCAATTGCTCCGGCAGCCCCTGAGGCACCGCGCCTTGCTGCAGGAACAGATCGAAACAGCTGTGTTCCAAGGCATCCGGATCGTGACCGAAATAGCTGGTCATCGAGCCATGGGGATCGAGATCGACCACCACCACGCGCTTGCCGGCATCGGCCAGCAGACCGGCCAAGGCGATGGCGGTGGTGGTCTTGCCCACACCACCTTTTTGATTGGCTACTGCCCAGACTCTCATCTTGTTTGTCCTCCCGGTATGATCCAGACCCTACCGAGAACAGGCGTCGCCCTAGGGGGCAAACGACGGGGGATTGACGGCACCCGCTGGCGGGGCCTGCATTGCAGGCAGTGGTGCAGGTTGCGTGCCAGCCCGCTGCAAGGCGCTATCGGGACGGGCATTGGAGCTGCCCACACCACTCACGCTACGACGCACATCGAGGTTGCGCGACACCACCAATACCACCCGCCGGTTACGTGCCCGGCCATCGGCCGTCGCGTTATCCGCCACGGGTTGAAATTCACCATAGCCCACCGACGCCAAGCGTCCGGGGTTGACCCCATCCATGGCCAGCATGCGCACGATGCTGGCCGCCCGGGCAGCCGACAATTCCCAGTTGGTTGGGAACTGCGCGGTTTTAATCGGCAGGTTGTCGGTAAAGCCCTCGACATGCACCGGGTTTTCATAAGGCGCCAGAATCTTGGCAATCTTCTCGACAAGGTCGAATGCGGCATTGTTCGGCAAGGCATCGCCACTGGGAAACAGCAGGCTGGAACTGAGCTCGATCTCGATCCACAGCTCGTTGCCACTCACCTTCAGTTGCTTGGAATCGATCAAGCCGGCAAACGCCTGGCGCATGCTCTCGGCAATGCTCTGCAGGGAGTCCGCCGCCGGGCCGGCCTGCTCGTCCTCATCGACCAGCGCGCGATCCGGCTCGGTGGTGCGCGGCCGCTCATCGCCCACCGGGATAGGCTTGATCGCCCGGTCTGGTTGATTGAACACCCCGGTCAGGCTGTCCGAGAGAATCTTGTACTTGCCCTCGTTGACCGAGGACATCGAGTACATCACCACAAAAAAAGCGAACAACAGGGTGATGAAGTCGGCATAGGAGACCAGCCAACGCTCATGGTTTTCGTGCTCTTCGGGGTGCCTGCGACGAGCCATGGCTACTCCATGAAGCCTTGCAGCTTCAATTCGATGGAGCGCGGATTCTCGCCTTCGGCAATCGACAGAATGCCCTCCAGCAACATCTCGCGGTAGCGCGACTGACGCAGGGCGACGGCCTTGAGCTTGTTGCCAATGGGCAGCAACAGCAGGTTGGCAAAACCGACCCCGTAGATGGTGGCGACAAAGGCCACGGCAATGCCGCTGCCGAGCTTGCTCGGATCGGCCAGATTGCCCATTACGTGGATCAGGCCCATCACCGCTCCGATGATGCCGATGGTCGGGGCGTACCCGCCCATGCTTTCATAGACCTTGGCGGCCTGGATATCGCGGCCCTCCTGGGTGTACAGGTCGACCTCGAGAATGCTGCGAATGGCTTCGGGTTCGGCACCATCGACCAGCAGCTGCAACCCCTTGCGCGCATAGGGATCGGTCTCGGAGTCGGCCACCGCCTCCAGGCCGAGCAGGCCTTCCTTGCGCGCGGTCATGCTCCAGCCCACCACATGCTCGATGCCGCCGGCCAGATCGATGCGCGGCGGCAAGAAGATCCAGCGCAGAATCGCCAGGGCGCGTTTGAACACGCTGACCGGCGCCTGCAGAAACGCCGCGCCCAGGGTTCCGCCAATCACGATCAACGCCGCCGGGCCGTTGAGCAGCGCCGCCACATGGCCGCCCTCCAGATAGTTGCCACCCAAAATGGCGACGAACGCCAGGATGACCCCTATCAGGCTCAGCACATCCATTACACGCAGGCCTCCGCCAAGTGCCGACCGATGTCGTCGAGGCCGTAGATGGCGTCCGCCAGATTGGCCTTGACCACCGCCATCGGCATGCCATAGATCACGCAACTGGCCTCATCCTGCGCCCACACCTGACTGCCGCCCTGCTTGAGCAGACGCGCACCCTCGCGCCCATCCGCGCCCATGCCGGTCAAGACCACCGCCAGCACCTTATCGTGAAAGGACTTGGCCGCCGAACCGAAGGTAATGTCGACACAGGGTTTGTAGTTCAGGCGCTCGTCACCGGGCAGAATCCGCACCGCACCGCGACCATCGATCATCATCTGCTTGCCGCCCGGCGCCAGCAGTGCCAAGCCGGGACGCAACAGGTCGCCGTCCTCGGCCTCCTTGACGTTGATTCGACACAGTTTGTCCAGCCGTTCGGCAAAGGCCTTGGTAAAAGCCGCCGGCATATGCTGGATCAGCACTATCGGTGCCGGAAAATTGGCCGGCAACTGGGTCAGCACCCGCTGTAGGGCCACCGGGCCACCGGTCGAGGTACCTATGGCCACCAGTTTGTAGGCTTTGCGTTTGGCCGCGCTCGCGCGCGTAACCGCCGGCCCCGGGGCTGGCACCGGCGCGGCAACCGCGAACTGACGCGGCGCACTGGCCACTGCGGCCGGCTTTGCCGCCGGGCTGACAGAGGGGCTGGTTAAAGGCGCCGGGCTCAAACTGCGGCGATTACTGCGCGCAATAGCGTGAATTCTCTCGCACAGCAACTGCTTGACCTTCTCCGGATTGCGCGAGATGTCCTCGAAGTTCTTCGGCAGAAAATCTGCCGCGCCGGCCTCCAAGGCATCCAGGGTGACGCGTGCGCCTTCGTGGGTCAGCGAAGAAAACATCAACACCGGGGTCGGACAGCGCTGCATGATGTTTCGTACCGCCGTGATGCCGTCCATCATCGGCATCTCGTAGTCCATGGTGATCACATCGGGCTTGAGCGCCAGCGCTTGATCGATGGCTTCGCGACCATTGGTCGCCGTGCCTATCACCTGGATGTTCGGATCGGCCGAGAGAATTTCCGAAACGCGCCGGCGAAAGAAGCCGGAATCGTCCACCACCAACACCTTGACCAGCATAAACACTCCTAAACGGCGCCGTCTGAACCGGCGCCGCGAACGATCAGTTGCGCCGCGCGTAGCGCTTGAGCATGCTCGGCACGTCGAGAATCAGGGCGATGCGTCCATCGCCGGTGATGGTAGCGCCAGACATACCTGGAGTGCCCTGGAGCATTTTGCCCAATGGTTTGATCACCACTTCTTCCTGACCGACCAGCTGATCGACGACGAAACCGATGCGCTGGTTACCCACGGTGAGAATCACCACGTGGCCCTCGCCCTGCTCCTCATGGGCAGCGCTGCGCACCAGCCAGCGCTTGAGGTAAAACAACGGCAGCGCCTTGTCGCGCACTATCACCACTTCCTGGCCATCGACCACATTGGTGCGCGACAGGTCGAGGTGGAAGATCTCGTTGACGTTGACCAGCGGGAAGGCGAACGCCTGGTTGCCCAGCATCACCATCAGCGTCGGCATGATCGCCAGGGTCAGCGGCACCTTGATGACGATCTTCGAGCCCTGGCCCTTGACCGAGAACACGTTGACCGTGCCGTTGAGCTGGGAAATCTTGGTTTTCACCACGTCCATGCCGACGCCGCGACCGGACACGTCGGAGATCTCGGTCTTGGTCGAGAAACCCGGGGCAAAGATCAGGTTGTAGCACTCGAACTCGTTGAGCCGGTCGGCCGCATCCTTGTCCAGCAGGCCCTTCTCCACGGCCTTGGCCCGCAGCACATCGGCGTCCATGCCTTTGCCGTCGTCGGAGATCGACAGCAGGATGTGATCGCCCTCCTGCTCGGCCGACAGCACCACCTTGCCGCCGCGCGACTTGCCCGCGGCCTCGCGCTCTTCGGGGGTTTCGATGCCATGGTCGACGGCATTGCGCACCAAGTGCACCAGCGGATCGGCCAGCGCCTCGACCAGGTTCTTGTCCAGGTCGGTTTCTTCGCCGACCAGTTCAAGGTTGATCTCTTTCTTCAGGCTGCGTGCCAAGTCCCGCACCAATCGCGGGAAGCGGCCGAAGACCTTCTTGATCGGCTGCATGCGCGTCTTCATCACCGCCGTCTGCAGATCCGCGGTGACCACGTCGAGGTTGGAGACGGCCTTGGCCATCGCCTCGTCGTTGCTATTCAAACCCAGGCGCACCAGACGATTACGCACCAGCACCAGTTCGCCGACCATGTTCATGATCTCGTCCAGGCGCGCGGTATCCACCCGCACGGTGGTTTCCGCTTCGCTGGGCGCTGGCGTCTTATCGGCGGTTGCGGCGGCCGGCGTCGGCGTCGGCGTCGGCGTCGGCGTCGGCGTCGGCGCTTTCAGCGGAGCGACCTTGGCCGCGGGTTTGGCCAAGGGCTGAGCGGCAGCCGCGGGTTTGCCCGCAGCGGCCGCCGCCACTGTTGCCGCGGGCGCCTTGGCGATCGCGGCCGGCTCGACAAATTTGCCCTTGCCATGCAACTGATCGAGCAGCGCCTCGAATTCGTCATCGCTGATTTCATCGCCAGCCGCTGCCGCAACGGGCGCTGCAACCGGCGGCGCCACGGCCGCCGCTGGTGCTGGTGCTGCGAACTGGCCCTTGCCATGCAACTGGTCGAGCAGCGCCTCGAACTCATCGTCGCTGATCTCGTCGCTGGCCGCGGCCGCGGCTGGCTGCCCGACGGCGCTCGCCGCAGCGGACACAGCCACAGACGGAACCGAGAACTGGCCCTTGCCATGCAACTCATCCAGCAGCGACTCGAACTCATCGTCGCTGATTTCGTCGCCCGCAACGCCTGCGTTTGCCGTCTTGCCAGGCGTTTCAGTCAGCGCATCGAGCAACTGCTCGAATTCGCTGTCGGTGATATCGCCAGAGGCCGCCGCAGGCGCCTCGACAACCTCGACAACCTCGGCAACGGGCTGTTCGAGCACAACCGCAGCCGCCGGCTCGGCCAGGCGCGCCAGGGCTGCCAGCAATTCCCGAGTGGCCGGCGTCGGGGTGACGCGCTCGCGCACTTCGCTAAACATGCCGTTGACCGCATCGAGCGCTTCCAGCACCACATCCATCAGCTCGGAGTCGACGCGCCGTTCGCCCTTGCGCAGGATGTCGAAGACGTTTTCCGCGATATGGCAGCATTCCACCAACTCATTGAGCTGGAGAAAACCGGCACCGCCTTTGACGGTGTGGAAACCGCGAAAAATAGCGTTAAGCAGATTCATGTCGTCCGGGCGGCTTTCAAGCTCCACCAATTGCTCGGACAGTAGTTCAAGAATCTCGCCGGCCTCAACCAGGAAGTCCTGGAGGATTTCTTCATCGGCGCCGAAGCTCATAGACGTGCTCCTAAAATCCCAGGCTGGAAAGCAGATCGTCGACATCATCCTGATTGGATGCGACGTCTTCACGCTTATCGGCATGAATCTGCGGACCTTCACCGTGGGAAGGCTCTTTTTGTTGCTGTTGTTCGGCACGCAGCACGGCGTGGTCATGCTCGATGCCGGCGAAACGGTCGACCTGGCTGGCCATCAGCACCAGCTTGAGCAAGTTGCTTTCCACTTCGGTGACCAGTTGCGTCACCCGCTTGATCACCTGGCCGGTCAAATCCTGATAGTCCTGAGCGAGCAGAATGTCGTTGAGATGGGCCGCCACCTGGACGCTGTCGCGCTCGCTGTTGGCGAGGAACAGTTCAATCCGTTTGGCCAGTTCACGAAAGCCGTCGGCGCCCATTTCCCGGCGCATGAAGCGGCCCCAGTCGGCGCTCAGGCTCTGCGCCTCGGTGCCGAGGCCATTGACCAGGGGTGAACTCTGTTCGACCAGATCCATGGTGCGATTGGCCGCTTTCTCGGTCATCGTCACCACATAGTTCAGGCGCTCGGTGGCGTCGGCGATTTGCGACACTTCCTTGGCGTGCGGTACGCGCGGATCGAGCTGGAAATTGACGATGGCGTTATGCAGCTCGCGCGTCAGCTTGCCGACCTCGTGATACAGACCACGGTCGCGAACCTTGTTGATATCGTTGATCAGTTGCACCGCTTCGCCAAAATCGCCGTGTTCCAGGCTATCCACCAACTGGCGAGCGTGTGTTTTCAGGGTCGACTCAAAATCACCCTGAGCGCAATCATTGTGTTCCATAGTGCCCTCGCGGCAGACATCAGCCGTTGACCCGCTCGAAGATTTTTTCAATCTTTTCTTTCAGCACTTGGGCCGTGAACGGTTTAACCACATAGCCATTCACCCCGGCTTGTGCGGCCTCGATGATCTGATCGCGCTTCGCTTCAGCGGTCACCATCAACACCGGCAGGTGCTTCAGGCGCTCGTCGGCGCGCACCGCTCGTAACAAGTCGATCCCGGTCATGCCTGGCATGTTCCAGTCAGTCACCAGGAAATCGAAGCTGCCACTTTGCAGCATCGGCAGTGCCGTGGTGCCATCATCGGCCTCTGCGGTATTGGTGAACCCCAAGTCGCGCAGGAGGTTCTTGATGATCCGGCGCATCGTTGAAAAGTCATCAACGATGAGGATTTTCATGTTTTTGTCCAAGTCGACCTCCGTACAGTCCCAAACGAACCCAGCACCTGGGCCTGCTTTCAATTGTGAAACCGGCCTGACAGGCCGCGGCGAAACCAGCGCACTCGCTAGTTTTCCAACGGACTGCTAGCTCGCCCGCCATTCTCCCAGTCGCGCCCGCAAGCGTGCGGCACACTGACTATGCAACTGACTGACGCGCGATTCGCTAACCCCCAGAACCTCACCAATTTCCTTGAGATTCAGTTCTTCATCGTAATACAGCGCCAACACCAACCGCTCCCGCTCGGGCAAGTGGCTGATGGCATCGGCCAACGCCGCCTGAAAGCGCTCGTCTTCCAGTTCGCGCGAGGGTTCCGGGTGGGTGGAACTGGCGTCTTCGTGCAGACCGCCCTGCTCGCCGTCCTGCAACAGATCGTCGAAACTGAACAGCCGGCTGCCCAAAGTGTCGCCAAGGATGCCGTAGTAATCCTCGAGACTCAATTGGAGTTCGGCCGCAACCTCTTGATCTTTAGCGTCTCGACCGGTTCTGGCTTCAATTAGCCGAATGGCATCGCTGACCATGCGGCTGTTGCGATGCACCGAACGCGGCGCCCAATCGCCCTTGCGCACCTCGTCGAGCATCGAACCGCGGATGCGGATGCCGGCGAAGGTTTCGAAACTGGCACCTTTACTGGAGTCGTACTTCTTCGAGGCTTCGAGCAGGCCGATCATCCCGGCCTGGATCAAATCATCCACCTGCACGCTGGCCGGCAGACGCGCTAACAAGTGATAGGCAATCCGCTTGACCAAGGGCGCGTGGCGCTCGATCAACTGGTGCTGGGCATCCTGCGTCTGCGCCTTGCTGTACATACGGAGTCCAGAAGTTGCTGTCATATGGCCGCATCCGCGGCCGGCTGTTGCACCAGACGCTCGACGAAAAACTCCAGATGGCCGCGCGGATTGGCCGGCAGCGGCCAGGCATCGACTTTCTGCGCGATCGCCTTGAACGCCAGGGAGCACTTCGAGCGCGGGAACGCTTCGTAGACCGCCCGCTGTTTCTGCACGGCCTTGCGTACCGACTCATCGTAAGGCACTGCGCCAACATATTGCAGCGCGACGTCGAGGAAGCGGTCGGTAACCTTGGTCAGCTTGGCAAACAGGTTGCGGCCTTCCTGTGGGCTGTGCGCCATATTCGCCAGGACGCGGAAACGGCTCATGCCGTGGTCGCGGTTGAGCAGCTTGATCAGCGCATAGGCGTCGGTGATCGAGGTCGGTTCGTCGCACACCACCACCAGCACTTCCTGGGCGGCGCGGACGAAGCTAACCACCGAGTCGCCAATCCCGGCGGCGGTATCGACGATCAGCACATCGAGGTTGTCGCTGATGTCGCTGAAGGCTTGGATCAGGCCGGCATGCTGCATCGGCGAGAGCTGCACCATGCTCTGCGTGCCCGAAGCGGCGGGCACGATACGAATGCCGCCTGGGCCTTGCAGCACCACGTCGCGCAATTCGCACTCGCCACTGATCACATCGGCCAGCGTGCGCTTGGCCGTGAGCCCCAGCAGCACATCGATGTTGGCCAGGCCCAAGTCGGCGTCCATCACCATCACCCGCCGACCGAGGTCGGCCAGCGCCAGCGCCAGATTCACCGACACATTGGTCTTGCCAACGCCGCCCTTGCCGCCGGTCACCGCAATCACCTGTACGGGATGCATACCCATGTTATTTCTACACCTTGTCTGACTTCGACTGGAACCATGTGGCTGCGTGTACGCCATCAACCCACTGCCGGGCACCACGCATTGCCGCCTATCGCTGAATCTTTACTGCAGTGGCCATTAACCGGCGCGTCGCGCCGGATGCTGATAAAGCCCGGCAAACATCTCGGCCATCGTATCTTCGCTCGGATCCTCGGCATTTTGCAGGCCCACCGCCCGGCTCACCAACTGATGGCTGCGTGGCACCTGCAAATCATCGGGGATACGCGGCCCATCGGTCAGATAGGCTACCGGTAGACGCTGGCCAATAGCCAGACCTAAAACCTCGCCCAGGCTGGTGGCCTCATCCAGTTTGGTCAGGATGCAGCCGGAAAGGCCGCAGCGTTTGTAGCTGTGGTAGGCCGCCTTGAGCACCTGGCTCTGGCTGGTGGCCGCCAAGACCAGATAATTCTTGGCCTTGATGCCGCGACCGGCCAGGGTCTCCAGCTGCATGTGCAGGGCGGGATCGCTGGCCGGCAGGCCGGCGCTATCGATCAAGACCACGCGCTTGCGCGCCAGCGGAGCCAGGGCCTGGGTCAACGACTGCCCCGGATCGACCAGGGTCACCGGCACATTGAGAATACGCCCCAGGGTCTTCAGTTGTTCCTGGGCACCGATGCGATAGCTGTCCAGGCTGACCAAAGCCACATGCTGGGCGCCGTACTTGAGCACATAGCGCGCGGCCAGCTTGGCCAGGGTGGTGGTTTTACCCATGCCGGCCGGGCCGACCAGGGCAATCACCCCGCCCTCCTCCAGCGGCTCCTGTTTAGGCGTCTGAATCGCATGGGCCAGGTGCGCGAGCAACATGCCCCAGGCCTGGCGCGGCTCGGCGACATTCGCCACCCGCTCGAGCAGCACCCGCGACAACTCGGCAGGCAAGCCCATGCGCTGCAGGCGCCGCCAGAGACTGGCCTGCTGCGGCCGGCGCGCCTGCATCTGCCCCCAGGCCATGGAGCCCAGCTGCACTTCGAGCAACTCGCGCAAGCCGTGCAACTCGGAACGCATGGCCTCGAGCGCGCCCTGGTCGCTACTGGCCATCGGCGCCGGCGCCGCCATGCGCAGAGCGGTGTCCAGGTCGCCCTGCGGCGCCGCCGGTTCTTCCGCGAACAGCTGGCGATCCTTGCTGGCGTCGGCGTGGCTGCGCGTGACCAGCTCGGCCTGAGCCGAAGCGATGCGCGCCTGGGTCTGGCGCAACTCGGCCTCCAGCGCCGGGTTCGGTTGCCGGGCAGGTGCGGCGGGAATCTGGTAGTCCAGGGCAGCAGTCAGTTCGACACCGCCGGCAACCCGGCGATTGGCGATGATCGAGGCGTCCGCGCCCAGCTCGTCGCGAACCAGCTTCATGGCTTGGCGCATATCGGCAGCGAAAAAGCGTTTGACCTGCATAGCCTGTTACCTCGGTTAATTCTGCCCCACCGTTGCGACGATGGTGACCTGCTTGTTGTCCGGGATTTCCTGGTACGCCAGCACATGCACACTCGGCACTGCCAACCGTGCAAACCGCGAGAGCATCGCCCGAACCGGACCGGCCACCAGCAGGATCACTGGCTTGCCGAGCATCTCCTGGCGCTGCGCCGCTTCCACCAGGGAACGCTGCAGCTTCTCGGCCATGCCCGGCTCCAGGAGGATGCCTTCCTCGGAGCCCTGACCGGCCTTCTGCAGACTGTTAAGCAATATCTGTTCCAACCTCGGCTCAAGGGTGATCACAGGCAGCTCCAGCTCTAGTCCCACGATGCTTTGCACGATGGCACGGGCCAGGGCGACCCGCACTGCCGCAACCATCGCGGCGGGATCTTGACTCTTCGGCGCCACGTTGGCGATGGCCTCGGCGATGGTGCGGATGTCGCGCACCGGCACCTGCTCCTGCAGCAGCGCCTGCAGCACCTTGAGCAGGGTCGACAGCGACACCAGACCCGGCACCAGCTCCTCGGCCAGCTTGGGCGAGCTCTTGGCCAACAACTGCATGAGCTGCTGCACTTCCTCGTGCCCCAGCAACTCGTGCGCGTGCTTGTGCAAGACCTGGTTGAGGTGGGTGGCGACCACCGTGCTGGCATCGACCACGGTGTAGCCCAGCGACTGCGCCTGATCGCGCTGGCCCGGGTCGATCCATACCGCTTCCAGGCCGAACGCCGGATCTTTGCCGGCAATGCCGTTGAGGCTGCCAAACACTTGGCCCGGATTGATCGCCAATTCGCGATCCGGATAGATCTCGGCCTCGGCCACGCTGACACCCATCAGGGTCAAGCGGTAGGCGCTGGGCTGCAAGTCGAGGTTGTCGCGGATGTGCACGGAAGGCATGAGAAAGCCCATCTCCTGCGAGAGCTTCTTGCGCACGCCCTTGATCCGCGCAAGCAACTGGCCACCCTGGTTGCGGTCGACCAGCGGGATCAAGCGGTAGCCGACCTCCAGGCCGACCATATCCACCGGCGTGACATCGTCCCAACCGAGTTCCTTGACCTCCTGGGCGCGCTGGGCCGGCAGCAACTCTTGCTGGCGCTGCACCTCATGCACCTCCTCTTCCTTGACCTTGCGCTGCTTGTTGGCGATCCAGTAGGCGCCGCCCGCGGCGACCAGGCCCAGGCTGATAAAGGAAAAGTGCGGCATGCCGGGCACCAGGCCCATGGCGATCATGATCGCCGCGGCCACGGCCAAGGCACGCGGCGAGGCGAACATCTGCCGGCCGACCTGGGCGCCCATGTCTTCCGAGCTGGAAACCCGGGTGACCATGATCGCCGCGGCGGTGGACAGCAGCAGCGAGGGAATCTGCGCGACCAGGCCGTCGCCGATGGTCAGCAGGGTGTAGACCTTGCCCGCATCGGCGAAACTCAGGTCGTGCTGGAAGATGCCGATGGCAACCCCACCGATCAGGTTGATGAACAGGATCAGCAGGCCGGCGATGGCGTCGCCGCGGACGAACTTGCTGGCACCGTCCATCGAGCCATAGAAGTCGGCCTCCTGGGACACCTCGGCGCGGCGCTTCTTGGCTTCCGCCTGCTCGATCAGACCGGCGTTGAGGTCGGCATCGATGGCCATCTGCTTGCCCGGCATGGCATCCAGGGTAAAGCGCGCGCTGACCTCGGAAATCCGCCCGGCACCCTTGGTCACCACCACGAAGTTGATGATCATGAGGATGGCGAACACCACGATACCGACCACGTAGTTGCCGCCGATCACCACCTCGCCGAAGGCCTGAATCACCTGCCCCGCCGCGCCATGGCCGTCATGGCCGTTGAGCAGCACCACCCGAGTGGAGGCGACGTTGAGTGCCAGGCGCAGCAAGGTGGCCGCCAGCAAAATGGTCGGAAACACCGCAAAGTCCAGCGGGCGCAGGGCATAGATGCCAACCAGCAGCACCACGATCGACAGGGCGATGCTGAAGGTGAACAACACGTCGAGCAGGAACGGCGGGATCGGCAGCATGACCATGCCGAGCATGACCAGCAGCATCAAGGGGATGCCCAGATTGCCCTGACGCAACCCCGAGAGGTTGCTGCGCACGTTGCCGACCATTTGTGAGCGATCTACTGCCACATCCCTACCCCAGCCAATTCAATCTTTTGACGCTAACGACGCCTTTGCCAAGGGAGTGCAAGAAACTGTCCAACTTTGCCGGGGCGGGGAATATGGGATGAAGGATCGCGCAGGATGGGGCGAGCCTGTTGCCGCCATGCGGGCTTACGCGGCTCGATCCGCGCTATTCGTCGCGGCGCAAATCCGGCGGGATCGGCAGATCCGGCAGCGGCGCCGGGCGCTTGCCCTTGCCGGCCTGGTACTGGCGAATCTGGTAGACGTAGGCCAGCACCTGGGCCACGGCCAGGTACAGCCCGGCCGGGATCTCCTGATCCAGCTCGGTGGAATAGAACACCGCCCGCGCCAAGGCCGGCGATTCCAGCAGCATGACCTGGTGCTCCTGGGCGATCTCGCGAATCTTCAAGGCGGTAAAGTCGCCGCCCTTGGCCAGCAACACCGGCGCATGGCCTTTGGCCGGATCGTATTTCAAGGCGACGGCGAAGTGGGTCGGGTTGGTGATCACCACGTCGGCCTGGGGCACGGCCTGCATCATGCGCCGTTCGGCCATCTCGCGCTGCAATTGACGGATACGCTGTTTGACCTCGGGCTTGCCCTCGCTGTCCTTGTATTCGTCGCGCACCTCCTGCTTGGTCATCATCAGCTTTTGCTTGTTGTCCCAGAGCTGGAACGGCACATCCACCGCCGCAATCAACACCAGCGCGCAGGCCATCCACAATGCGCTCCAGCCGACCACCTGGGCCGCGTGCAGGATGGCCGACTCCAGCGGCTCGTGAGCGATCGCCAGCAGGTCGTCGACCTTGGCCGAGAGCACCGCCAGCGCCACGGCCAGCACCAGGGTGAACTTGGCCAGCGCCTTGAGCAGCTCGACCAATGCCTTGGTCGAGAACATCCGTTTGAGCCCCGCCAACGGATTCATCCGGCTGATCTTGGGCGCCATCGCCTTGGCCGAGAACAACCAGCCGCCCAAGGCAATCGGGCCGACAATCGAGGCGATCAGCAGTGCCAGAAACAACGGCAGCACGGCGTCCACGGCGACTTTCCCCGAGGCCAGCAGCCAGATCGCCATGGAGCGCTCATCCATGATCACCTCGCGCGACAGGGCGAAGTTGCCGCTCATGATCGACAGCAAGGCGCTGCCCAGGCTGCCGCCAACGGCCAGCAAGCCGCCGGCCCCGGCCAGCATGATCGCCAGGGTATTGAGCTCGCGGGAGCGGGCAATCTGGCCTTTTTCACGGGACTCACGGAGGCGTTTCTCCGTGGGTTCCTCACTCTTATCGGCACCGCTTTCCGATTCGGCCATGGGCTAACGCGCCATTGCGCGCAACAGTTGCAGGGCTTCGCTGGCGAACACCTGGTATTGGGCGAGGATATCGGCCATGCCGATCCAGAGGATCACCAAGCCCATGACCAGGGTCAGCGGAAAACCGATGGAGAAAATATTCAGCTGCGGCGCGGCGCGGGTCATCACCCCGAAGGCCAGGTTGACCACCAGCAACGCGGTGATCGCCGGCAACACCAGAATCAACGCCACCCCCATTACCCAACCCAGCTTATTGGCCAATTCCCAGTAGTGCTCGACCAGGAAGCCGCCACCCACCGGCAGGGTAACGAAACTCTCGGCCAGCACTTCGAAGACCACCAGATGACCGTTCATGGCGAGAAACAGCAAGGTCACCAGCATCAGCAGAAACTGGCCGATCACCGCCACCGAAATACCGTTGGCCGGATCGACCATCGAGGCAAAGCCCAGGCCCATCTGCGTCGCCACTATCTGCCCGGCAATGACGAACGCGTGGAAGAACAGCTGCAAGGTGAAGCCCAGCATCGCCCCGATCAGCACTTCCTCGGCAATCAGGATAAAGGTCGGCAGACTCAGCGCATCGACCTGCGGCATCGCCGGCAGATTGGGCGTCAATACCAGGCAAATCGCCAGCGCCAGGTACAGGCGCACGCGCAGCGGCACTATCTGGGTACCGATAATCGGCATGGTCATCAACAGCGCGGCGATACGAAACAGCGGCAACAGGAAAGCTCCCACCCAGCCGCCGATCTGCGCATCGCTCAGCTCCAGCATGTCAAAGCCCAACGCCGCTATTGGGGCGCACAGTCGATTTAGCCATGGGCATTCAGCCGATCAGCATCGGGATATTCATGATCAAGGTCTGCGTGTACTCCATCAGCTCGCGCGCCAGCCAGGGTCCGGCCACGATCAGGGTGAGCAGAATCACCAGCAGGCGCGGCAGAAAACTCAGGGTCTGTTCGTTGATCTGGGTGGCGGCCTGAAACATGGCGACCATCAGGCCGACCAGCAGACTGGGCACGACGATGATCGCGACTATGGTTGCGGTCAGCCACAGCGCCTCGCGAAACAGGTCGACAGCTACTTCGGGGGTCATGCCTAGGTGCCTCCGAAGCTGGCAGCGAGGGTGCCCATGATCAACGCCCAGCCATCGATGAGGACGAACAGCATGATCTTGAACGGCAGGGAAATGATCAGCGGCGAGAGCATCATCATGCCCATGGCCATGAGGATGCTGGCCACCACCAGATCGATGACCAGAAACGGGATGAAAATCATGAAACCGATCTGGAACGCCGTCTTCAGCTCCGAGGTCACGAACGCCGGCACCAGAATGACCAGCGGCGCCTGTTCCGGGCTGGCGATATCGGTGCGCTTGGACAGGCGCACGAACAGCTCCAGATCGCTTTCGCGGGTCTGCGCCAGCATGAAGTTCTTGATTGGCCCCTCGGCCTTGGCAAGCGCCTCCTGGGCGGGCAATTGTTCGTTGAGATAAGGCTGCAAGGCGTCCTGGTTAATCTGCTGGAACACCGGCGCCATGATGAACAGGGTCAGAAACAAGGCCAGCCCGATCAGGATCTGGTTGGACGGCGTCTGCTGCAGGCCCAGAGCCTGGCGCAGAATCGAAAACACGATGATGATGCGGGTGAAACTGGTCATCAGCATGACGAAGGCCGGGATGAAACTTAGCGCCGTCATGATCAACAGGATCTGCAGGCTGACCGAATACTCCTGCTGGCCTTCGGCGTCGGTGCTCAGGGTGATCGCCGAGATCGACAGCGGATTGTCGGCACCCAGCGCCAGGGGCGCCAGCAGGCTCAACAGCAGAACCAGCAGCAGGCGCAGCGCGCTCATCGAGACGTGTCCTTGTGATCCTTGCCCAGCACCTCCATCAGGCGCTGAGCGAACTCGGTCGAGGCCGGCTCACCGTCAGGCAGGTGCACCGGCTCCTTGAGCACATGCAAGGGCGCGATACGCCCCGGCGTCAGCCCCAGCAGCAGCTGCTCGCCGCCCACCTGCACCAGCACCAGCCGATCGCGCGGGCCGAGCGCCTGACTGGCGACTATCTTGATCACCTGGCCGCCGCGCGGGCCGAGCTGCTGCACCCGGCGCATCAGCCAGGCCAACAGGAAAATCAGGCCGATCACCAGCAGCAAGCCGAGCAGCAACTGCCCCAGCTGCCCGCCGATGCCGCTGCCGACCATGGGCGTGACCGCCTGCGCTGCCTGCGCTGCCGGCTCTGCGGCCAGGGCGGTGAGCGGCAGGAACGAGGTAATCCCAAGAAATCTGTGCATGTTCGGGCTCTGTCGGCGTATTAACGCAGTTTCTTAATCCGTTCGCTGGGGCTGATCACATCGGTCAGGCGGATGCCGAACTTCTCGTTGACCACCACCACTTCGCCGTGCGCAATCAGGGTACCGTTGACCAGCACGTCCAGCGGCTCGCCGGCGAGACGATCGAGCTCGATCACCGAACCCTGGTTGAGCTGCAGCAAGTTGCGGATGGTGATATCGGTGTTGCCGACCTCCATGGAGATCGACACCGGAATATCGAGGATCACATCGAGGTTCGGCCCCTCCAGATGGATCGGCAGATTGCCCTTGGGCACGCTGCCGAACTCTTCCATGGGCGCGCGTGGCGGCGCTGGCGCAGCCGCCCCACCGCCGGCGAGCATGGCATCGATAGCATCCTGATCGGCGCTGTCGCCGGACTCGGAAAGAGCGGCGGCCCACTCGTCGGCCAGCGCCTGTTCCTCGGGAGAGGTGTGTTCATTTTCGTCTGCCATCGTCTGTCCTCGGCTGGCTGGTAACGGATTGGGCGAGCGCTGCGCGGTGCAATGACAAGCAGTCAGCGCTGGCGGTCGATGGGCTCTAGCACTTGCAGCGCCAGGTTGCCTTTGTGCGCGCCGATCTTGACCTTGAAGGCCGGCACGCCATTGGCACGCAAGATTACGTTCTCGGGAATCTCCACCGGGATCACATCGCCCGGCTGCATGTGCAGGATGTCGCGCAGTTTCAGCTGGCGCTTGGCCACGGTGGCGCCGAGCGGCACGCTGACGTCGAGGATGTCTTCGCGCAGGGACTTGATCCAGCGCTCGTCCTGATCGTCGACATCGGACTGGAAACCGGCATCGAGCATCTCGCGGATCGGTTCGATCATCGAATAGGGCATGGTGACGTGCAGATCGCCGCCACCGCCGTCCAGCTCGATATGGAAAGTCGACACCACAATCACTTCGCTGGGGCTGACGATGTTGGCCAGGGCCGGATTGACCTCCGAGTTGACGTACTCGAAGTTGATGTCCAGCACCGCGTGCCAGGCTTCCTTGAGGTCGACGAAGGCCTGATCGAGCACCATGCGCACCACCCGCAGTTCGGTGGGGGTGAACTCGCGGCCCTCGATCTTGGCGTGGCGGCCATCGCCACCGAAAAAGTTGTCGACCAGCTTGAACACCAGCTTGGCATCGAGGATGAACAACCCGGTGCCACGCAGCGGCTTCATCTTCACCAGATTGAGGCTGGTCGGTACATACAGCGAATGCACGTACTCGCCGAACTTCATCACCTGCACGCCGCCCACCGCCACATCCGCCGAGCGACGCAGCAGGTTGAACATGCTGATACGGGTGTAGCGGGCAAAGCGCTCGTTGATCATTTCCAGGGTCGGCATGCGCCCACGGACGATCCGATCCTGACTGGTCAGGTCATATTGCTTGACGCTTCCCGGTTCGACGTCGTCCTCGGTATCGACCAACCCGTCATCGACGCCGTGCAGTAGCGCATCGATCTCGTCCTGGGAAAGCAGGTCTTGCACAGCCATGCGAAGCTCCCGGCTACTGCAGCACTAGGTTGGTGAACAGCACTTGCTCGACGGTCAGCTTGCCCGTCTCCTTCTGCGCCAATTCCTGCACGCTGGCGGTAGCCTGCTGGCGCAGCATTTCCTTGCCCACCGGGGTGATCAACGTCTCGAAATCCTGGCTGGAGAACAACATCACCAGGCGATTGCGCAGCACCGGCATGTGCACTTTGAGCGCATCCAGCGCCGCCTGGTCTCGCACCAGCAAGGCCACACTGACCTGCATGTAGCGCGCCCGACCGTTATGGGTGAAGTTGACCACGAACGCCGGCACCAGCTCTTCGTATATCGCCGCCTGCTTGACGGGCACCGCGGGCTGCGCAGACGCCACTTCGACTTCACTCTTGGCCGCGCCCTTGTTGAGGAAAAACCAGGTGCCGCCCACCGACACACCCACAGCCAGGAGCAAGCCCACGACAATCAAGATGATGAGCTTCAACTTGCCGGCCGGTTTCGCCTCGGTGCTTACCGGCTCTTGCGCCGCGTCTTTCTTAGCCATGCCAATTATCCGTCACTAATCGGAGTTCAATCCGTGTTCAAAGGGTTGAGAGCAAGTGTTATGCCAGCTTGCGCATAGCTGCAGCTCGCCGGGCCCCGATTGCGCGCCCCCCCCCGGACAACCCGGACAAATAGCGCAACAGCATGCGCGATCGAGGTTCGACTCAACGATGGCCAGCGGGTATACCAGTCCCGCCTCTTGCTGTCACCCGAAAACGACCGCGCCCGGCTGCCCGGCGGCCGCGGTCGCAAGCCCTAGCAGGCCGTTGAAAAATGTAGGCGAGGCAGCCGAGGCTAGGCAAAAACAGGCGAAAAAGCGCAGTTTACGTGTTGTAAATGAGCATTTTGAGCCTGTTTTTAACGACGCATCGGCAACGCAGGTAGTTTTTCAACGGCCTGCTAGGCGCTATTGCAACAGCGCGTCGATAGCACAGCCGACGCGGACGTTACCCCAGTGGCGGCCGCCGATATGGATCGGCATGGCCAGGTCGCAGAGCAGCTCGCCGGTGTCGCGGATATAGGTGCGCACCAGCAGCGGCGTGACGTTCTTCGCCGCCCGCAGCTCGCCAGGATTTTCGAATTTGCGGCAACAACGGTTGCCAAGCAGATCCGCGGCTTCGTCGCCGCTCAGCGGCTTGGAAAACTTCAGGTTGTGCGCCGACAGGTAACCGTCGACATTCACCCCGACCGCATAGATGCAGGCGGGAATGGCGCTCAGACTGACTTCCAGATGCTGCTGGCAGCGGCGAGTGTACTCGTCACTCCAAGCCAGCTTGTACTTGGGTGGCACGGTCTTGGCGTACAGCTGGTAGTTACGGTCGAAGACGTCGATACCATCGCGGTTCATCGCTACCAGTTCCGCCTGCAGCGCATCGCGCAGCTCACGCACCTTGTCGACCACCAGATCGAAGACGCCGAGGCCGATCTTGAAGCGCGACACCAGCTCCTGCACCGCCTCGGTATCCCGTGACAGACAGCCAGTGCGCGCCTCGGAGTCGGCCATGTGACACGCGACTTCCGCCGAGAGGCTGTGGATCTGGGTAACGTTCTCATGCACCTGGACGTTGGTCGCCGACAGCTGCTCCATGGCGCTGGCGATATGCAGCAGCTGCTCGCCGGTCTGCTCGAAATCGCCGACCATCTGCTCGAAGTGTACGGCCGAGCGGCTCACCACGGCGCGCGTCTGCTGCACATCGGAGTTGATCTCGTCGGTCTCCACCTGCGCGCTGCCAACCAGCGACAGCATGGTCGTTATGTTTTCAGAAATTTCCGTCGAGGCTTTGTTGACCCGCTCGGCCAGCGTCCTCACCTCATCCGCGACGACGGCGAAACCGCGCCCAGCCTCACCGGCACGGGCCGCCTCGATGGCCGCATTGAGGGCCAACAGATTGGTCTGATCGGCAACGTCGCGGATCAGTGTGGCGATCTGGTTGATGCTGGTCGAACGGTGCGAGAGATCCACGACCGTCTGATTGAAACTCAGCACCTTCTCGCCGACCTGGTTGATCTTGTCGGAGATATCCCGCATTTCCCGCAGCGACACCCGCGCACTGTCGAGGTTGGTGCTGGTCGAGCCGGAAATGATCTGGGTGCTGCGCGACACTTCATCGATGGCGGTGGTGGCTTCGGTGCTGGCGGTAAATACGGTTTCGGTCATCGCGACCTGCTGCCGAGCGCTCTTACCGGTGTCCTCAACCCGCGTCTTGACCTGCAACGCCTCGCGAGCGATGGGAATAGTCATCTTGCGAATCTCACTGATTATCTGCCGCATGTTCCCAGCGAAGCGGTTGTAACTCTCGGCCAGCTCGCGGAATTCGTCGTGCGAAGTGGCCTGCAGATCCTGCGAGAAATCTCCTCCCTCCCGGCCGATTTCGTCGAAGGCGACGATCATCGAACGCACGGGCTTCATAATAAGATGGCGCAGATAGAGGATCTGGCCGACGATCCAGACCAACCCGAGCAGGCTGAGTACAAGCACCACGGTCAAGCCGCCGTCCAGCGAGGCGTTGATGCTCGCCGCCAGTTCCGCCGAGGCCTGCCCCTCGGCCAGCGCCGCGGCGATGAAGCGCTGCTGGTCGACATACACGTAGAGGTAGCCCAGATTGATGACATAAAGCAGGAGAATACTCGCCAGTTTCTTGCTCAACGAATTCCAGAACGTTCGTTCACTCCAGTCGTACAGCTCCATCAGGGTACTCATAGTCGCTGTCTCCTTGTCGTATTGTGTAGGCGCCATGTCATTCCCGCTGGGGCTTGGCAGTTTGCGCAGCTGGTAGCTGCGTGACAGTCAAGATCGAACGCGAACCTCCGTTCAAACAGCTTGGCCTTTGTGGCGACAGATCACCACGCCAGGCAAACAAGAGGAGGGGGCATTCAACTCATCGGCAACCGCTGCGGGCGCCTGAATCGCTACATCCCTACCAGGCACATCTTAACAAGCGCCACAGGGCATGGCATATGGCCATGCTATCCGCGCCTGCCAGGCCCGAATAAGGTTGCCCTCCCGCAATATGCACCTGGCGCGTGCCCTATATGCTCATGCCATCGAACCTGCAAATCTTGCCGACGGATACTGACAAACGAAACCCAGCACAATTAACCTACGGGCTTCATGGTGCGAAGCCTGCGCGGCCCAACTTACTATTTAGCGTCAATGCTATTCATGGGCAGCTCGTTAAGCGTAATAATCGACCATGCCACGCCCACTGCCGGGCAGGCTGCTGTTGAGTTCCACGCCCTGGGGCGCATGCTCCTCGTCAACGCCAGCCAGCCGCTCATTGCCCGTCTCGCCACGGCCCCCAGCCTCGCCGCCCTGCCCCTGTCCCTGCCAACCACGGTTGAGCGACTGGTCGGAAACGTTCACATCGAGCAGGTTCATGCCTTGCTGGGTGAACAGCTCACGCAGACGGTGCATCTGCCCTTCCAGGGCCTCACGAACCCCGGCGTTGGCGCTGGCGAAGTTAACCTGGGTCTGCTCCTGATTGACGCTGATGCGCACCTCCAGACGTCCCAGTTCGGCCGGATCGAGTTGAATTTCGGCGGACTTGAGGTTCTGGCTGGAGAGCAACATCACCCGATCCACCACCGCCTCGCCCCAACCGGCCTGCTGCATGGCCACCGGCTGGCCGGCCATCAGTCCGGCACGGGGCGCTGGCGCGGTCTGCTGGGCAACGGCCTGACTCAGCGCACTGAGCCTGGCGACGAAGTTTTCCGGCCGGGTGTCGGCGGCGCTTTCCTTGAGCGCCTCCAGGCCCGGCGCGCTCAGCTCGGTCGACGCCAAGTCGAGCTCCGGCTCCGCCTGCTCAGAGCCCATGGCCGCGATCGCGCTGGCAAAGCCTTGTCCGGCGCCCTGCGCCGCTTGCGTCGCCAGACTGCCTGGCGCGCTCTGCTCGGTGACGGCGGCCTTGGCTTGGCCAGCCGATTCCAGGGCCATACGCACGGCCGGCAGTTGCTCCAGCGCATCCAGCTCGGGATCGCCGTTCGCCGCCGGCAACTGCGCCGGCCAGGCATCCGCCAGAACCGCGGTCGGCAACGGTTGCGGCTCGCCAGCGAGTTCCAGGTCGAGCCCGAGATCCGCCGCTTCGTCAGCGAGCGATTGCTGGCCGGGCAGACCCAGTGCCAGCATCGCATCGAGAGCAGAAACATCCCCCCCCGCATCGCTCGGCAAAAGCTTGCCGCTATCGGCAAACTCCGGCTGCTGAACGACAGCCGCCGCCTCTGCGGCCGGCGGGTTTTGTGCGTCCTGCGTCTCGGATTTCGGAGCACGATTAGGCTTGGCAGAGGCATCGCTGCGCTCTGTTGCTTTCGCCTGATGCTCCTTGGCGTACACCTGGGCAAAACTGGAAGCCTCGTTCTTGCGGGGCTCGGCCGGTCTTTCCGGGGCTTTGCCCGCAGACGTCTTCGGCTTTATTTGCGGTGCCGAGCGCAAGAGCGGATCGGGGGCGACGGCCATGGACATTCTCCATTCAAACGGGATCGTGGCATAGGCCTAGCAAAGGCCGGGCCAACATCGACGAGCCGCACGAAGAACAGGGACTGATGGGTGGCCTGCAATAAACCATTGCTCAGGCCGGCGCAGGACGCGCTATTGGCTACGGATCGCGCCGGCGTAGCGCGGGAACCGTGATGCGGCCTCAACGCCGATAACGTTGACGCTCGGACTTGAACAAGATGCGCACAATGGCAAATTCACGCTCGAGCTGCTCAATCAGCTCGGAAGCCTCGGCCAACAACTCGCGCCGGCCGACTTCTTCCAGTTGCATGCACAAGCTGGCAAGCATGGGCGCCCCCATATTGCTGCAGCTGCCTTTGAAGCTGTGCGCAGCCAAACGCAGCGCCTGCGCGTCAGCCGTGCGCTGGGCTTCGCGCAGCAAGCGCAGACGCTCTTCGGAATCCGCCAGGTAGGTATCCAGTAACGCCGGATACTCATCCGCCATGACATCCTGCAACGCGACCAACACCGCGCTATCGAGATGAATATCGGCCATCTGTTCACTCCCTGATCACCAGGCGCGGGATTATGCCCCAGACAACCAGGAAAACTCCACGCAGACCCCCTGCCCATCCGCCGGCCAGCTACAGCGCTCGCTCAGCTGGCGAACCAGGGCCAGGCCACGCCCACACAGGCCGTCCAGGGTCAATTGCTGCTCCAGAATCGTCTGCCCATCGAAACCAGAACCACTGTCTTCGACCCGCACGATCAAGCGTCCTCCGCTTGCTTCGGAGAGCACATGCAGATGGAAACGCACATAACCCTCAGCCAACTGGGCCAGACGTGCGCTGCGCTGCAGGTAATACTCGGCAAAGCCTTCGGCATCGCTCTTCAGGCTCGAATCCAGCCGCAGCACCCCATGCTCCAGGGCATTCGAGTAGAGTTCGGCGAGCACGCTATAGAGCGCCCCAGCCTGCGGCTGCAGCCCTTCGACCTCGAGCAGCAACTGCAACAGGAACGGCAGCGGATTGAAGCAGCGCAGGGTTTCGCCACGAAACTCGAAATTCGCCGACCAATCCAGCGGGCTGTTCTGGCCACTGCCGGTGAAGGTCAATGGCCCACGGTTCAAGGCGCCATCCTCGACCATGCTGACTTCGACCAGGCTGACATCGTCTTGCAGTTCGCCACGAAACCGCAGCAACTCCTGCTGAATTTCCGCGAACAGCTGCGCCGGCTGTCGATTGGCGGCAAACACCCGGAGCAGGCGTTGCTCGCCGAACAACTCGCCCTGCTGGTTGCAGGCTTCCAGCACGCCATCGGAGAGCAGGAAAATCCGGTCGCCCAACTCCAGCGGGTAAACCTCGTAACGGTCATTGAACGCCGTCGGTTCCAAGATTCCCAACGGCAGATGCCGCGACACCAGGGGAATCCGCTTACCGCCGTTGGCGCACAGCAGGTAGCCATCCGGCAAACCGCCACTCCACACCTCCACGACCCGGCGCTGGAAGCTGATATTGAGCAGGGTGGCACAGCAGAACACGCCCAGCGGCAGGGTGCGTTTGAGCTTGGCGTTGATCTCGCGCAGGATCTCCGCCATGGAGTAGCCCTTGGCGGTCATGCCATAGAACACCTCGGCCAGCGGCATGGCGCCGATTGCCGCCGGCAGGCCGTGGCCGGTGAAATCGCCGAGCAGTACGTGCATGCCGCCGGAAGGCTTGAACGCAGCCAGCAGCAGGTCGCCGTTGAACAACGCATAAGGCGATTGCAGGTAGCGGATATTCGACGCCGCGAGGCAACCGGAATGCGCCACCTTGTCGAACACCGCCTTGGCCACACGCTGTTCGTTGAGCAGGTACTCGTTGTGCTGGGCGATCAGGTCGCGCTGTTGCAGCACGGTCTCCTGCAGGCGGCGCAAGCGATCCATGGCATTGATCTTGGCCTCGAGGATCACCCGGTTGTAGGGTTTGGCGAGAAAGTCGTCGCCACCCGCCTCCAGGCAGCGCACCAGCGCTTCGCCTTCGCTCAGCGAGGTCAGGAAGATGATCGGCACCAGCTCCTCGCCGGCCATTTGCTTGATCCGCCGCGCCGCCTCGAAGCCATCCATGACCGGCATCAGGGCGTCCATCAACACCAGTTGCGGGCGCTCCTGCTCGAACAAGGCAAGCGCTTCCAGGCCATTACTGGCGGTCAAACTGCGATGGCCCTGGCGACTGACGATGGTCGACAACAGCATACGGTCGGCCGCGTTGTCCTCGGCGATCAGAATAGACAGACGCGCGGGCATGGTCAGGGGCTCGCCCTAGGCGATCTGGAACAACTGTTCGAAGTTGGAGATGGCGAGAATCTTGCGCACATCCGGATTGCAGTTGAGCAGGCAGATTTGCGCGTGATCGCCCCCCGCGTGATCGCGCAACAACAGCAACATACCCAGCGCCGAGCTGTCCAGATAGGTCGTGTCCTTGAGATCCACCCGATAGCGTTTGGGGCTGAGGTTGACGCGCTCGTAGGCGTTACGAAACTCCTGGTGCGCGCCGAAATCGAAACGTCCTTGAATCACAATGGTCAACTCTTGCCCATCAGACGAGGGCAGCGAGGTAATGGCCATACTGAGCTCCTTACTCCAGCAAAACGGTTGATCACACCCAAACCGCGTTCCGCGATGGTTAGCGCGCGTGAATCGGCCTGAATGTCCGATCCGTGCGTTCAACATGTAGCACTCGCTGGCGCCTGCGGCAACTGGCAATCAAGCCGAATCGCCCCGATGTATGCGCTGCGCCAACTCGTCGAGGAGCTTTTGCTCGCGTTTGTCCGCGCTCAGGCGGGCCTCTTCCCGATAACGCTGCACCAACTTGCGCAGGCCTTCCAGGCGCGCATAGCGCTGTTGCCAGGCCGCGCGCACCTTGTCCAGGTTGTTGGCATGCCAGGCCACGCTCTGCCGCTGCTGGCCGATGGCGCTTTCCAGCTGGGAAAGAAAACGCTGATAGTTCATCAGCCACTGCCCGGAAACGCCGCGCTGACCCTCGCTGATCCACTGTTGCTGATAATCGCCGCGGTAATCTTCCAACTCGCCCAGCTTGACCTGGGCCTGGCTCAACAGCCCCTGGCAATGACCGAGCTGTATGGCGGCCTCGCGCTCGGCACGCTCGGCCATGGCGATCACCGGCGCCAAGCGCCCGGCGCGACTGGTCGACACTTAGCCTCCTGTCGCGGCGCTGGGGTTGAAGGTCGCCGCCAGCAACGCACCGCTGCGCTCCAGACTCTCACTTTCGCCCAGGCTCTGGCGCAGGTATTTGACCATCGCCGGCTGGCGCGCGATGGCCAGGTCGGTATCGGCGTCGCCACCCGGCACGTAGGCGCCAACGCTGATCAGGTCGCGGCTCTGCTGATAACGCGCCCACAGTTGCTTGAAGCGTTGCGCGCTGCGCTGGTGTTCGCGGGTCACCACTTGCGGCATGACCCGGCTGATCGAGGCTTCGATGTCGATGGCCGGGTAGTGGCCCTCCTCGGCCAGGCGCCGCGACAGCACGATGTGGCCATCGAGCACGCCACGCGCCGCATCGGCAATCGGATCCTGCTGATCGTCGCCTTCACTCAATACGGTGTAGAACGCCGTGATCGAGCCGCCGCCCTCTTCGGCATTACCGGCGCGCTCGACCAGCTTGGGCAGTTTGGCGAACACCGACGGCGGGTAACCCTTGGTCGCCGGCGGCTCGCCGATGGCCAGGGCGATCTCGCGCTGGGCCTGGGCGAAGCGCGTCAGCGAATCCATCAGCAGCAGCACGTTCTTGCCCTTGTCGCGAAAGTACTCGGCGATGCGCGTGCAATACATCGCCGCACGCAGACGCATCAGCGGCGCATCGTCGGCGGGCGAGGCGACCACCACCGAACGCTTGATGCCCTCCGCGCCGAGGATCTCGTCGATGAACTCCTTGACCTCGCGGCCCCGTTCGCCGATCAGGCCGACCACGATGATCTCGGCCTCGGTGAAGCGCGTCATCATGCCCAGCAGCACGCTCTTGCCGACCCCGGTGCCGGCGAACAGGCCGATGCGCTGGCCGCGCCCGACCGTGAGCAGGCCGTTGATGCTGCGGATGCCGACATCCAGCGGCTGGTCGATCGGGTGACGCTTGAGCGGGTTGATCGTCGGCCCATCCAAGGGCACCCAGTCCTCGGCCTTCATCCGGCCCTTGCCATCCAGCGCCTGGCCGGTGCCGTCGAGCACCCGGCCGAGCATCGACATGCCCATCGGCAAACGCCCGCTGTCCGGCAGCGGTACCACCCGGGCGCCCGGCGCTATGCCCATCAGGCTGCCGACCGGCATCAGGTAGCTCTTGCCGTTGGCAAAACCCATCACCTCGGCCTCGACCTGCACCGGGTGGTAGCTGTCATCGTTGATCACCAGGCAGCGGCTGCCGAGGGCGGCACGCAGGCCTTCGGCCTCCAGGGTCAGGCCGACCATGCGCTGCAAACGCCCCTCGACCACTGGCTGGCTGGGCAACTGCAGCACCGCGCTGTAACCGGCCATACGCCTGGCGAAGCTGGTGCGCTCAAGACGCATGGGAGGGTTCCTTGGCCTCGTCCAGGTCGAGCCGAATATCCGCCGGGAGCGGGTGCGTGGCTTGTTCGCGCTGCTGCTCGAACAGCTGCTTGAGCGCCTGGCCGAGACGGGTTTCGATACTGGCATCGATGCGGCTGTGTTCGCTTTCGACCCGGCAGCCACCGGGCAGCAAGGCCTCGTCTTCGACAATCCGCCAGCTTTCCTCATGCCGTTCGCGCAAGGCCTTGACCATCTCGAAGTCTTGCGGATTGAGCTGGATACGCACGTTGCCCGCGCCCATCGGCAGCAATTTGAGGGCTTCGCGCAGAACCTGGCGAATCTGGCTGGAATCGCTGTTCAGCTCGCGCTGGATCACCTCCCTGGCCATGTGGCTGACCAGGTTGACCAGCGCCACTTCCAGTTGCTGATCCTGCTCGGCAATCGGCTCGAACAGCTGTTGCATCAACTGCTCCACGGCGAGCATCTTGTTCGCCAGCGCGGCATCGGCCTCTTGCTTGGCTTTCAGTTGGCCGCTGTGGTAACCGTCCTTCTCGCCGGCGCTGAAGCCTTCGTTGTAAGCATCCTGGCGAATCGCCTCCAGCTCATCCAGCGTCAAGGGCTTGACGTCTTCCAGGGCCACGTCCTCGGACTCGGCCGGCAGCGCCGCGGCCGCCTCGCTCAGCGGATCAGGGACGGTATCCTCGACCTGCGGGTCGAAGCGGGGCAATGCCCAGCGATCGATAACACCGATGTCCTGGGCGCGAATCAACTCGCTGGGCGCTTCCTTGGAGGCCATGTCGATCTTCTCCGGTTAAACCATCTCTTCGCCACCCTTGCCACCGAGGACGATTTCCCCGGCTTCGGCCATGCGCCGGGCAATGGTGAGAATTTCCTTCTGCGCCGTTTCCACGTCGCTGACCCGCACCGGGCCCTTGGCTTCCAGATCGTCGCGCAGCAGTTCGGCCGCGCGCTTGGACATGTTCTTGAACACCTTTTCCTTGATCGCCTCGTCCGCGCCCTTGAGCGCCAGCACCAGCACATCGGAGGAGACTTCGCGCAGCAGTGCCTGGATACCGCGATCATCGACCTCGGCCAGGTTGTCGAAGACGAACATCAGATCCTCGATCTGGCTGGACAGATCCTCGTCGACTTCGCGGATCGAATCCATCAACTGGCCTTCGACCGAACTGTCGAGGAAGTTCATGATGTCGGCCGCGCGCTTGACCCCGCCCATGGTGGCGCGGGTGCTGTTGGAGCTGCCGGAGAACTGCTTTTCGAGAATCTGGTTGAGTTCCTTGAGCGCCGCCGGCTGCACGGTGTTCAGCGAGGACACGCGCAGGACGATATCCAGGCGCACCTTGTGGTCGAAGTGACCGAGCACTTCGCCGGCCTGGTCGGGGTCGAGGTAGGCCACCACGATCGCCTGGATCTGCGGATGCTCGTAGCGGATCACGTCGGCCACCGCGCGCGGCTCCATCCATTTCAGGCTGTCCAGGCCGCTGGTGCTGCCGCCGAGCAGGATGCGGTCGATCAGGTTGCCGGCTTTGTCTTCGCCGAGGGCCTGGGTCAGCATCTTGCGGATATAGCCGTCGGCGCCCACGCCGACGCTGGTCTGGTCGCCGACGATGTCGACGAACTCGCCCATCACCTGTTCGACCTTCTCGCGGTGCACGTTACGCATGCCGGCCATGGCCACGCCAACCCGCTGCACTTCCTTCGGCCCGAGATGGCGCAACACCTGGGCGGCATCGGTTTCACCGAGCGAAAGCAAGAGGATCGCGGCCTTCTCGACCTTGCTCAACTTGGCGGCTGTACGGTTCTCACTCATCGGCGTTGATCCACTCTTTCACCACCTGTGCCACGCGGCCCGGATCTTCCGCTACCAGGCTCTTGATTGCATTGAGCTGCGCATCATACCCCTCGCTCGGGCTAGGCAGGAGGATGCTTTGCGGGCCGCCGAGGCTGACCCGATCCTCGGACAGCTCGCCATTGAGGCCGCCCATCTCGCCCAATTCGACATCGCCATGGCGACCGCCAGCCGTCAGCTCGCGGCCTTTGCCGCCAGCGGTGATGTTGTTCAACACCGGGCGCAACACGCCGAACACCAGCACCAGGATGAACAACACGCCGAGCACCTGCTTGACGATGTCCCAGAACCAGGGCTGGGTGTAGAACGGAATATCGGCGATCTCCTCGCCCAGCACCGCGGAAAACGGCGTGTTGATCACGCTGACGCTGTCGCCGCGACTGGCGTCGAAGCCGACCGAGTCCTGTACCAGGCGGGTGAAGCGCGCCAATTCGTCGCTGCTCCAGGGCGTGCGGCTGATTTCGCCGGTGGCCGCATCGACCTTGAACTGATCGTCGACCACCACCGCCACCGACAGCCGGCGCAGACGCCCCTGCTGCTGCTTGGTGTAGCTGATCGAGCGATCCAGTTCGAAATTGCGCGTCGACTGCTCGCGCTTGTCCGCCGGGAACGGCGCCAGCATCGGCTGACCGGTCGCAGGATCCATGACCTGCTGGCCGTTGACGTCCAGCAACGGCTGGCCCGGGGCGATCGCCCCACCGGCGGCTGCCGCGCCACCGGCCTGCTGGGGTGCCGTTGCGGCGCCCGGTGGCTGATTGCTCAGCGCCCCCGGAATCCCTTGCGGCGCCAGGCTGGCGCTGCTGCGCTGTTCATTGACCTGTTGCTCACTGCGCAACGCCGGCTGATCGGGGTTGAACATCTCCGAGGTGGACTCGACCGCGCTGAAGTCCACGTCGGCCGACACTTCGGCCTTGTAACGCCCGGAGCCCAGCACCGGCTGGAGGATATTGTGCACCCGCTGGGTCAGCAGGCTCTCCATGCGCCGGCTGTAGTCGAACTGCTTGCCGGCCATGCTCAGCTCGGACATCTCCTGCTGATCGGACAGCAGGTTGCCTTTCTGGTCGACCACCGTGACCTGCGCCTTGTCCAGTTCGGGCACGCTGGTGGCCACCAGATTGATGATCGCCATCACCTGGCTCGGTTCCAGGGCGCGGCCCGAATACAACTCGACCAGTACCGAGGCGCTGGGCTTGCGCTCGTCACGCACGAACACCGAACCTTTCGGAATCGCCAGGTGCACCCGCGCCGCCTTGACGTTATTGAGGCTGGACACGGTACGCGCCAACTCGCCTTCCAGGCCGCGGCGATAACGGGTGGCCTCCATGAATTGGCTGGTGCCGAGCCCCTGCTCCTTGTCGAGAATCTCGAAGCCGACATTGTTATCGCTCGGCGCCACGCCGGCAGCGGCCAGACGCATGCGCGCCCGCGCCAGGTCATCGGCCTTGACCAACAGGGCGCCAGAACTGGGTTCGACGGTATAGCTGATGTCGGCGGCGCTCAGGGTTTGCATGACCTGGGACGCGTCCATCCCTTCCAGGCTGCCATACAGCGGACGGTAATCGGGCTGCTGCGACCAGAGCACCACGGCAAAACCAATTGCCACGCTGGCGGCCAGGCCGACCAACAGGCCGAGCTGGCGCAGCATCGACATATCCGAGAGGTTTTCCAGAAACGCCAGGCCGAACAGCGGCTTGCTCGAATCATTGCCAGCGGTGGTGGCGGGAACGGTGGTGGCGAGTGCGTCGGCCATGATTTAGAACCTACCCTTAAACCGGCATCTGCATGATGTCTTGATACGCCTGAACCAGTTTGTTGCGAACCTGGGTCATGGCCTGGAAAGACACGCTGGCTTTCTGCGAGGCGATCATCACATCGCTCAAATCCACGCCACTCTTGCCCATTTCAAAGGCCGTGGCCAGTTGATTGGAAGTCTGCTGGGTTTCGTTAACCTTGTTCACCGCCTGACCGAGCATATCCGAGAAGCTCGGCGCGCCCACCTGCGGGGCGCTGGCGACAGGCTTTTGCCGCGCCATGGCCTCGGTTTGCATGGAACGCATTTCCAGCATCAAGCGATTGAATTCAATACCCTGGCTCATGACCTTCCTCCACTGGCCGCGGTTTTTTGACACTGCGCGGCGCTTGCTAGAGGTAACTGCAACAAAGGTGCCAGGTAAGGAGGCAACGGGGGAGCAGACAGCGCATTCCCTCGTAGGAGGCGCGACCTCGCGGCGATTGGCGGACAAGGTTCGCCCACAAGCAACAGCATCGCGCCGAGGTCGCCCCCCTACAAAAGCAGCAGACACCACCAATCCCTGTAGGAGGCGCGACCCGCGGCGATAGCGGACAACGTCCGCTCAACAGGCAAAAGCATCGCGCCGAGGTCGACCCTCCTACAAAAGCAGCAGACACCACCAATCCCTGTAGGAGGCGCGACCCGCGGCGATAGCGGACTTGCCACGCTTATGGCTTACCGCTGCCAGCGCTAGCTGGCAAACAGATAGGCCTCCACATCCATACCGGCATCGCGCATTTGCGCCAGCTTGTAACGCAGGGTGCGCGGGCTGATCCCCAGGCGTTCGGCGGCTTCCTTACGGCGACCGCGCTCGGAACGCAGGATGTCGATGATCACCTGGAATTCGTGTCGGCGCAGGTCTTCACCCAAGGCCCCAGCCTCGGCCGCAACGGCCTCCGGCGTCACCGGGATGCTCGCCGGCAACGGCGTGGGCACAGGCACGACACTGCCAGCCGGGGCGAGCAGGCACAGATCCTGCGGCTGGATCAAGCCGCCCTGCTGCAGGATCAGCGCGCGTTGAATGGCGTTGTCCAGCTCACGCACGTTACCCGGCCAGGCATGACTCAGCAGGCTCGCCTGCGCCTGCGGCGAAAGACGAATAGGCGCGCGATTCATTTTTTTGACGTGCTTGGCCAGCAATCGCTCGGCCAACGGCAGGATGTCGGCCGGGCGCTGGCGCAACGGCTGCCAGGCCAACGGGAAGACCGACAGGCGATAGTAGAGATCCTCACGGAAACGCCCAGCCGCCACCTCGCCCGCCAGGTCGCGGTTGCTGGTAGCCAGCACCCGAATGTCCAGGCTGATCGGCTTGCGCCCACCGACCCGCTCCACTTCACGCTCCTGCAGCACGCGCAGCAACTTGGCCTGCAAACCTTGCGGCATTTCGGAAATTTCATCGAGCAAAATGGTGCCGCCCTCGGCCAGTTCGAACTTGCCCGGCGCGCTGGCGATGGCACCGGTGAAGGCGCCCTTCTCATGGCCAAACAGCGTGGCTTCGAGCATGTTGTCGGGAATCGCCGCGCAGTTGATGGCAATGAAGGGTTTCGCCGCCCGTGGCGACTGCTGGTGAATGTAGCGCGCCAACACCTCCTTGCCGGTACCCGACTCGCCGGTGATCAACACCGTCGAATCGCTCTGCGCCACCCGCGTCGCCAGCTCGAGCAACTGCACGCTGGCCGGCTCCAGCGCTACCGGGCCGTCCTGCTCGGTCGCCGCCACACGCCCGAGGGCATGCCGCTCGACCAACGCCAACAGGGTCTTCGGCTCGAACGGCTTGACCAGGTAATCCGCCGCCCCCTGGCGTATCGCATCCACCGCGCGCTCGACCGCCGCGAAAGCCGTCATCAGCAACACCGGCAATTGCGGCTGGCGCTGGCGGATCAGGGCCAATAACTGGTGACCGTCCATGCCCGGCATATTCACATCGCTGACCACCAGGCCGAAGGGCTCTTGCGCCAGGGCCGCGAGCGCCGCCTCGGCACAGTTCACCGCATGGTAATCGTGACCGCCCAGCGCCAGGGTATCGGCCAGGGCTTCGCGCAGGGAGCGGTCGTCTTCGACCAGCAGAACTTTGGCAGCCATGGGTATTACTCCTGAATCCAAGGTTGCGCCGCGGGAATCAGCGGCAAAATCAATAAGGCGCAGGTGCCGCGCGCGATCCGCGAACGCAACTGCAGCTCGCCGCGATGGGCGCGCGCCACGGCCTTGACCACAGCCAGGCCAAGACCGGTACCGGTGGTCTTGGTGGTAAAGAAGGGTTCGCCCAAGCGCGCCAGAGTCACGCTGTCGATGCCCGGGCCGTTGTCGCTGATGCACAGGCGCAAGCTGTTGCCGCGCTGATACAGGTGAATCTTCAGGTGCGCCTCGCGCCCGCCAGCCTGAATCGAATTCTCGACCAGGTTGAGCACGGTGCCGACCAGGGTGTCGCGGTTGCACAGCAACTCGCCGTCACGGCTGTCGCACTGCCAACGCACCCTCATGCCGCACACATGGGGCTCGGCCGCCGCCTGCAAGGCTTCGAACAATGCCTTGGGCGTCAAACGATCCGGCAACGGCAGGTCGCCGCGGGCGAACACCAGCATGTCGCGCACCTGGTGCTCCAGCTCATGCAGACGCTCTTTCAAACGCCCGGCGAAGCGCTGCTGCTGTTCGACCGGCAACACCTGCTCGGTCAAATGGCTGGCATAGAGCAACGCCGCCGAGAGCGGCGTACGGATCTGGTGAGCCAGGGAGGCGACCATGCGCCCCAGCGCGGACAAGCGCTCATGGCGCGCCAACTGATCCTGCAAGCGCCGGGTTTCCGTCAGGTCGGTGAGCAACACCAACTGGCCCGGCTCGCCTTGCAACGAACGGGTGGCAATCGACAGGCGTCGACCGTCTTTCAGGGAGATTTCGTGGCCATCGTCCTCGCGTGGAGCGAAGTTGCGCGCGATCACCTGGCGCCAGAGCATGCCGACCAGCGGCTGACCGAGCAGGTTACGCGCCACCGGATTGGCTTCGCGCACCACCCCCTGAGCGTCGATGACGATAACCCCGCCCGGGAGCAAATCCAGCAGGCTTTGCAGGCGGTGCGCCAGACGCTCCTTCTCGGCCAGTTCCTGCATGCGCTGGGCGCTGACCAGGGCCAGTTGCCCCTTCAACTCGGCCACCCGATCCTCCAGCATGCTGTAGGACTCGCTGAGCTGGGTCGACATCTGATGGAACCGCACAAAGGCCTGTTCCAGGCTGGCGCGATTGGCCAGTTCCTGGACGGCGGCAGGTTCGAGTTCAGCGCTATGGAGGGGTTGGGCGTTGGGCATCATCATTCTCTCTCGCCTGGCGAGCCGTCATAAGACAGTCAGTTAGCAGAGAGATAGCAATACCCGTGCCTAAAAATAACTACTTGTTTTTCAATGACTTGAAAAACAAGACAGGCAAATACGTCAAAGCCCCGGCTGAATAGAATGCAGTGGCGCCAAGACCCTGACTCGGCGGCCGCCGGCGAGTGTCGCGACAACCTTGAAATGTCGGTTCAACACCGGACTCTAGTGTCGCGTCACAGATCATTTGTTGTGGAGTCCCATGCATCGGCTTGTAGGAGCCGGCCATGCCGGCGATTCGCACGCATGGCGTGCTCCTACAGGTTTGCGACATTTGAAGCCTGTCGTGACACTAGTGGAAGGGGCTTTAGCCGCGATTGGCCTTGAAGGCGCTGAAGCAGACCCGGATGGGTTAGCCGCCACAGAGCTGCGCTCAAGACCGCGTTTTGCGTGCGGCGTAACCCATCAGCGGCGGCGTAACGGCTGACGCCCTACGGCATCAGTCTTCCAGCACTTCGTCGTCGCGGCGGCTCATGCCGTACTTGCGCATCTTCTCGACCAGGGTGGTGCGACGAATGCGCAAGCGCTCTGCCGCGCGGGCCACCACACCGCCGGCGTCATCCAGCGCCTGCTGGATCAAGCCCTGCTCGAGGTTACCCAGGTAGTCTTTCAAGTCGAGGCCTTCGGCCGGCAGCATGGCTGGCGTGCTGACCCCCGGCAGCCCGCCGATGATGGCCGCACGCTCCTCCAGCTCCTCGCGCAGGCTGGTGGCCAAGTCCTCGCCCTCATCGTCGACGGGGCGGAACTTCTTCGGCAACTCGCCCACGCCGATCACCCCATAGGGGTGCATGATCGCCATGCGCTCGACCAGGTTGGCCAGTTCGCGCACGTTACCCGCCCAGTCATGCCGGCACAGCGACATGATCGCCGCCGAGTTGAAGCGGATCGAACCGCGCTTCTCGTGCTCCATGCGCGAGATCAGCTCGTTCATCAGCAGGGGAATATCTTCGATCCGCTCGCGCAGCGGCGCCATTTCGATGGGGAACACATTCAACCGGTAGTAGAGATCCTCGCGAAAACTGCCCGCCTCGATCATCTCTTCCAGATTCTTGTGGGTGGCGGCAATGATGCGCACATCGGCACTTTGCGTCTTGTTGCTGCCCACCCGCTCGTAGGTGCGCTCCTGCAACACCCGCAGCAGCTTGACCTGCATCGACAGCGGCATGTCGCCGATTTCATCGAGGAACAGAGTGCCGCCGTTGGCCAACTCGAAACGCCCGGCACGGCTGGTGATCGCGCCGGTAAAGGCACCCTTCTCATGCCCGAACAGTTCGCTTTCCAGCAGCTCCGCGGGAATCGCGCCGCAGTTGATCGGCACGAAAGGCGCCTCTCGACGCCGGGAGTGATAGTGCAGGTTGCGCGCCACCACTTCTTTACCGGTGCCCGACTCACCGAGAATCAGCACGCTGGCCTCGGTATCGGCCACCTGCTGCATCATCTGGCGCACCTGCTGAATAGCGCGGCTGGTGCCCACCAGGCTACGGAACAGATTTGGTTCACGCTGACGACCGCGCTCGCGCACCTGGTCGTACATCTCGCGATAGACCTGAGCGCGGTGCAGGGAGTCGAGCAGTTTGTTGTAGCTAAGCGGCATCTCCAGGGTGGCCAGCACGCGGCGCCGCGACTCTTCCGGCCACTCCGCAGGCGCATGCTCGTCGATCAGCAGAACCGGCAGGAACTCATCCCAAGCCGCAACCTGCTTGAGCATCTCGAGGACACCGCCCTTGGCCTGCACATCACCGAGCAATACGCTCAGCACCTCCCGGCTGGAGGCCAATTGAGCAACCGTATCCTGCCAATCATGGCTGCCACACGCGAGATGATCTTCACCCAGGAAATTCAGAATGACCGTCAAATCGCGACGTCGCTCACTGTCATCGTCAATCAGCAGAATTTTCGTTTCACGCCACATATGTTTGATCTGATCCTGGGTGCGAACGGAAGCGCACTCTGTCGAACACGACAACTGCGCTGGCAATTGGCCGCTAGTAAAATCAATTTATCGCACAGAGTCAATTTTATGGCGTGATTTTTTTGCTTTTCTCGGCAGATTGCTAAACGATTGTTTGCAAGAAGGGGAAACAAGAGCACTACCGATCACAAAAAACCAGCCGCGCAGATTAACAACCCACCCGCCGAATTTATGCCGCACCGATAAACCACGGCGCACTGCCTGCGGCGAATGCCCCAACGGATTGCGGGCTGTTCCAGATCGGCAAACCACAGCCAACCCATCAACCGAACAGCTGGTAAACCTTGGCCCCTTGCTGAGCCTGGTTCAACTGCATCAGCTCGCCCGCCAGGCGTCGCTGCTCCGACTGACAAACGCTGACCAGTTCGCGGTACAGGTCGAGCAACTCCTGCATGCGCGCGCGCAGCACGTCCTCGTCCTGCACGGCATCGACCATCGCCTCGTCGACGGCTTGGCGGCATTGCTGATCCAGCTCGCCAATGGCCGCCCAATCCTGGGTGGCCAGTGCGGTGCGCAGAGCGCTACCAGTCTCTTCCAGCCGCTGGACAGATGAATTCATGAACATGCTCCTCAAGCGCCGAACACTGTCACTGGCTGATCGCATCCCAACCGGACTTCACATTACGCAGCAGACCGGCCACTTCATCCAAGGGCGCGGCCTCATTCTTCACATTGGCTTCCAGCAAACGGGTAAGCATGTATTGGTAAAGGCTATCCAGATTGGCCGCCAACTCGCCACCCTGCTGCAGATCCAGACCTTCGCGCAGGCCACCGACAATGCCGATGGCCTTGCCGATCAGCTCGCCCTTAAGCGCCGTCTGCCCGCGCTCCATGGCGCCGCGCGCCTGGGCGATGCGGGTCAGACCGCCTTCCATCAACATCTGGATCAGCCGATGCGGGCTGGCATCCACGGCCTGGGCCTGGGTGTTGACGGTTTGATATTGCCGCATTGCTGCCATCGCGTTCATGCTGAATGTACTCCAGTGTGGTGCGGGAATACTTCAGTTATCGGCAGTTCAAACAGCAGCTTTAGGGCCACCTGGAAATAACACAACCGATTGATTTTAATCGCCAAAAAAATCGGGAAGGCATCTTTCCCGGACGCCCATGAATCACCTTGATTCTCAGGAGGTTACTGGTTCGACCTCAGGGTCGATAGCGACCCAGGCATCGCGTATCTGCCCCAGCAAGCCCTGCACCTCTTCCAGGCTCTGCGCGGTCTTGTCCAGCGCCACACCGGCCAGACGCCGGGTCATATAGTCATAGAGCGCATCGAGATTATCCGCCAGTTCGCCGCCCAACTGCTTATCCAGGCTGGCCTGGAGAATGCCGATGATCGACAGGGTGGTGCCCACCGCCTCGCCGCGCACATCGGGACTGCCTTGCTGCTGGGCGTGCAGCGCCAGGGAGATGCGCTCCAGAGCGCCGTCGAGCAATAATTGCACAGCACGATAAGGGCTGACGTCCTGACTGCTCTTGACGGTTTTGTAGGTATCGATTGGCTTGCTCACGGCTTAGCTGTCCTGTTTCACTACGCCCGGCAGGCTGCCGAGGGCTTGGGTCAATCGGGCACTGGTGTCGTTGAGGCGCCCGACCAGTGCATCCATGGCGTTGAACTGGGCGAACAGGCGGGTCTGCATCTGCGCGACACGGCGAGTCAGCGTTTCTTTTTGCTTGTCGATATCGCTGATAGTGGACTGCAGTCCCTTCATGCGCTGCTCGAGCACGCCACCGGTCTGGATATAGCCATCGATGCGCTTATCCACCCGACTCATCAGGCCGTTGTCGCCGGTGAAAAAGCTGCCCACCGCATCGAAATTGTCGGTCAGCGCCTTGCTTAGCTTGGCGTCGTCGATCTTCAGGGTGCCATCCTTCTGGGTGGCGATACCCAGATCGGCCAACACCCGTACGCCCTCCTGGCTGGCAGGGCTGACCAGCTCGTTACGCACGCCGCTGAGCAGGGTGCGCACCGTGGCATCGCCGACCAGGCCGCCCGTTACCGGCGGCTTGCCCTCGCCCACCAGGGTGACGTTGGTCAGTTCGTTGCTGGTTTTGATCAGTTTGTTATAGGCGTCGACGAATTTCTTGATATTGGCCGTGACCCCGGACTTGTCCTGACCCACTGCGAGGGTCAGCGGCTTATCGACCTCGGTCTTGCCCACCAGGGTGAAGGTGACATCGGGGATGGCGGCGTCGACCGTATTGCTCGGGCTCTTCAATGACAGACCATCAACGGTGAACTCCGCATCGGCGGCCTGCTGCAGATAACCGGCGCCGGCGCCCACCGACTGAATACTGCCGTCAACCGTCAAGTCAGCCAAGCCGGCATCAACACCAACGACCGCATCGGCGGTTTCGATCGAGATATCCTTGCCCGCGCCGGTTTCCTTGGCGTTTAGCACCAGGCGCGACTTACCGTCGGCCGGATTATTGACGATATTCGCCGTGATGCCCTTGTCCTTCAGGGCCGTGTTGAGCTTGTCGCGGATATCGACCAGGGTATCGCCCGAGGCGATATCGACCTCCACCCCCGCATCGGCAGCACCGAGCTTGACGGTCATTTTGCCGTCGGCAGTCGCGGCAAAGTCACCGGCCAATGCCGCCGTGGCCACCTTGCTGCTGCTGGCCAGGCGCTCGACCGTCACCTGATAGCTGCCAGCCAATGCGGTTTTGCTGGCCGAAGCCGTCAACGCGCTGGTATTGGACGAGGTAGCGGTACGCTTCTCGAACAGCGCCAGGCTGTTGAGATCCTTCATGGCGGTCTGAAACTCGCTCAGGGCACCCTTGAGCTGGCCAAGCGCGGAGAACTTGGTGGTGGAGGCTTTCTCCAGGCGCGCGAGCTGCGCCTCCTTGGGCGCCTTCTCTGCACTGACCATGGCACCGACGATGCTGTTGATGTCGATGCCGGAACCAATACCGGTTATGCCTGCCATGCTGACCACCTCGTCATAGGGTTGACGCTTACTGCGGGAAAATCATCATCCATCAAGAAGCGTGCCATCAAGAAGAGTACTGTCTACGCCTGAGCCTTGAACAGCAGGCTGCGCACTTCTTCCAGACTTTCGGCCAGACGCAGGGCATCTTCGGAGGGGATTTGCCGAATGACGTCACCGGAAACCGCATCGGTGACCTTGACCACCACCCGACCGCTCGAGTCGTCCAAGGCAAAATTCAGGTTGCGCTGAATGCTCTGAGCGAACTCCTTGATGCTCGACACCGCCTCTTCCACCGGCTGACGTGCCGGTTCCACTGGCGGGCTGGGCTGCTGTGCATTTTCGGCCCGCACCAAAGCCCCCGCAGCAACGCCTTCGGCATGCTGGACTACCTCGCCCCGCAACGGCTGGACGACCGGGCTCGACGACGAGAAACCGTTTATTGCGTTGATATCCATAAGCTCACCTCAGATGGCAAAGCGGGGAGTAGCGCTAGGCACTACCCCCCGTGGTTCAAGCCGTTCTGCCTGTTGGCTTAACGCAGCAAGCTAAGCACCGCCTGCGGCAGCTGGTTGGCCTGGGCCAGAATTGCGGTACCGGCCTGTTGCAGGATCTGGTTCTTGCTCAGATTTGCGGTTTCGGCGGCGAAGTCGGTGTCCTGGATCCGGCCACGGGCGGCGGAGACGTTTTCCGAAACGTTCTGCAGGTTGGAGATGGTGTTATCGAAGCGGTTCTGCGCGGCACCCAAACCGGAGCGTACTTCATCGATCTGTGCCAGCGCACCATCGATGACCGAAATCGCATCCTGTGCACCATCAACAGTGGAAATGTTAATTGCACTTACAGCTGTTTGCTTGGAACTACCATCAGCGGCATTGAGGAAATCACCACCTGCCCCAGCTATACTAAAGCCGCCCACCGAAGACATCGTAAAGTTGCCAACTATAGTCGCGGAGTTTGTATTAGTAGTGGCACTTCCATGCTCATGAAGAGTGATGGTATTAGCCGCCGCCCCTTTTTCATCGAAGGCGGTTAATTTAGCAATACTTGCAGTTGTGTCTTGACCAGCACCATCATTGTCTACAGTAAACGAATCAATTGCGATGTTATACCCATCTTTACTGGTTAGCGTAAGCTTTCCATCGCCCTTGCTCGCCTCTGCGGTAATCCCAGTCGAAGATGACTTAGCATTAATCACATTGGCTAACGAGGTCAAATCCGTCTTATCGGAAATTGTCGCATCGATGCTTACTGCAGAACCGTTAGAACCGGTAAGGTTAAACTTAACAACACCAGTCTCACCCAAAGCACTCAACTCAACCTTGGTAGAAGCAGTTGCGCTGACCCCTGTATCGCTAGTCACACCGTTGATTGCTGCCGCAATTTCCCGGGCAGAGGTGCCGCTAGCCGCGGCAGTTGCTTTTTGCCCATCGGGGCCAGTAATCACCAACCCCCCCGCCGCCACACTTGTAACACCACTCGCCGGAGCAGTAGCGGCAACTGTACCGACTACAGCGTTGCCCGTAGCAGTGCCAGAGGACTTAATGGTGTAAGAGCCAATGTCTTTAGCACTCGACGCCTTGATCGACACACCAATAGTTTCGCGCGCATTGGCGCCCACCTGGAAATCGACGTTGGCCATGGAGCCATCCAGCACCTTACGGCCACCGAAGGTGGTGGTCTCCGCAATACGGTTCAGCTCGGATTGCAGGGTGCTCACTTCTTTCTGCAGCGCCTTGCGGTCGGTAGCGTCGTTGGTGCCGTTGGCCGACTGCAGGGACAGGTCACGCATGCGCTGGAGGATATTGGTCGACTGCTGCAACGCGCCTTCTGCGGTTTGCGCCAGGGAGATACCGTCGTTGGCGTTACGCACCGCCACGCCCAGGCCGTTGATCTGACTGGTCATGCGGTTGGAGATTTGCAGGCCGGCGGCGTCGTCCTTGGCGCTATTGATGCGGCTGCCAGTAGACAGACGCTGCATCGAGGTGCTCAGCGCGTTGGACGAGGAACTGAGGTTGCGCTGGGTGTTGAGCGAGGCGATGTTGGTATTGACGGTAAGAGCCATGATGGTGTCCTCCGAGGACTAGCGTGTTTGCCTGAGCGTGCGACCTCGGGTGGGCAGTGCCCAGGCACCCTTAAAGTTCGCATTCGTAATCTTTATCGGCGTTAGGTGTGGGAGCTTTAGGTTTTTTTGCGAAATTTCCGTAGAGTTTTTTTCTACGACGTTGACAAGGACTTAGCCGAAGTAACCGTCCTCTTGATCGCTATGGCAGAATTTCGGCGGATTATCCGGTTTGCCCCGTAGGATGGGTTAGCCGCATGGCGGCCCAGCCTATGGCCGCGCGCGGGCTTAACGCAGCTGGTTGAACAGGTTGAGGCTGCTGATCTTCACGTAGCTCTGCTGCGCGGCGTCCAGGATGATCGACTGGAACGACAGGCGTGATAGCGCCTCGGCGTAGTCCAGTTCGCGCAGGTCGGCCTGCACGCCTTTATTCACCAGGCTGACGTCTTCGTTGTCGGTCTGGGTCGACTCGATGATGTTCAGGCGCGCGCCGATTTCGCCGCGCACGCCGTCCACGCTGCTCATGCCATGATCCAGATTGGTCAGGGCCACGGCCACGGCATCGCGGGTCTGGCGGTTGCCGGTTGGCGTGTTGGGAGCGCTCTCCAGTGATGTACGCAAATTGGCGATGGTCGAAAGGATGCCTTGTTTCTCTCGGGTCGGATCGGCCGTGATTTGCACTGTCTCGCCGCCGACGGCGGCGCCATCGAATTGCACCGTCACCCCACGAAAGACCAGCCGGTCGCTCTTATCCGGATCGGCATCCAGCTTACCGCTGGCCAAGACGGGGGCCGGGGCCGGCACACCGATTTCGCTCACCTCGTAACTAGCCGCATCCGGATTGCCGAACAGCACCTGAACACCGGCCGGCGGGAACGGCAGAGCACCGGAGAACGCCACTTCATCCTGCACCAGCGCGGCGGAAACACTCAGCGAGGATCCCGGCGGGCTGAGGGTAAGCGCACTATCCAGGCGCCCGGCATTGGTGACCCGTTCGAAGATTTTCTTGCCGCTGTCGCTGATCGCCAGGCCCAGCGAACTGGCCACCTGCAGCTTGCGCTGGCCCTCATCGCCGGCATAGCTGTAGCTGCCATCGGCCTGGCGCACGAACGGCTGGCTCTTGCCCTGAAAACCGGCGAACAGGTATTCGCCACGGGCATTGCGGGTATTCATCAGACCGAGCAATTCATCCTCGCGCTCGCCCAATTCGGCGGCGATGGATTGTCGATCCGTTTGGTTCAGCACGCCGTTCCCAGCCTGTACCGCCAGCTCGCGCACGCGCTGGAGGATGGTGTTGACCGAGTTGAGGGTGACTTCCTCCTGACTCAGGCTGTTCTTCGCCGCGGTGAGGTTGTCCTTGTACTGGCTCAGCACGTTCTGCTGTTGTTCCAGCTGCAGCAGGCGCACCGAGGCTACCGGGTCGTCGGCCGGGGTCAGAATGCGATTGCCGGTGCTGATCTGCTCCTGGGTACGGGTGGCATTGGCGTAGTTACGCTGCAGGCCCTGCACGCCGTTGTTGAACGCCTGGATGGTGGAGATGCGCATGCTTGAGCCTCTTGTCGCAACCGGCGAGCCCCGGCGATTTGTCTAATGTGCGCGGGGCGCACCCTAGGGCTTAACGGAATGAGTTGATCAGGGTATCGAACAGAGAACGGGCAACTTGAATGATCTGCGCCGAGGCGTTGTAGTACTGCTCGAACCTGATCAAATTGGCCGCCTCTTCGTCGAGGTTGACCCCGGACAGCCCGTCGCGGTTATCCGTGGCCTGTTTGAGGATCGCCCCGGTCGCCTCGCTGTCCTGGCGGGCCTGGGCGGTCAGGGTGCCGACCCGCTCGACCAGATCGCCATAACCATCGGTGAAACTGGCCCCGGTGGCGATGCCGGTGATGTTCGGATCGACGCCGACGGTCTGCTTGCTTTGCAGATCCGCCAGCTTCAAGGCGTTGCGGTTATCCGAGACGCCGTTGCTGTTGAAGCCCAGAGTGAAGCTGTCGCCGTTTTCCGGACGGCCGCTGAACGTCTGAACAATATCGAAGCTGCTGCCGCCAGATGTAATGGTGTAGCTCGGTTGATTGCTCTGCCCCGAAGTCACCGCCAGGGATGCAGGCGAAACCGTAACCCCAGGGGGCAAGGTAAAGTTCAGCTGCCCAGTGGGGGGGTTGGTAGCAGGGCTGGCGGCGGCATAGCTCAGCGTTACTGGCGGCGACAGTGCCTGTAAATCCGCGAGAACCATTGGGCTTTGTACATTACTGATCTCTGGCTGGCCTATCCGCGCATTGCCGCGGTTCTGCAAGGCCGCCTCGGCCCTGACCGGCGCGGCGAAGGCCAGCTGGTCGGCCTGATCCAGCACCGCCGTGATGTCGCTGGCGCCGCGTCGGGTCGGTTGCATCAGGAAGCGATCACCGGCCACCGGCGCCGATCCGAGCACCAACTCGAAACCCTGGTCGCGACCGGCCGCATCGGTAAAGCTCAGCGTTTGCGGATAGACGAAGGGGCTCGGGGGCGCCACCGTCATGGCCGCGCCATCGCTCAAGCGCCGCGCCGTGTAGTTGGCACCGTCATATTCGAGGCGGTAATCGCTGGTGGTCAGCACACTGCTAGCGGTGATATTCAGCGCCGGCTGCACGTTGCCGGTATTGGTCGAGTAGGCCAGCACCCGCAGCGCCGCCGACTGGGCAGCGTTGAAATCGCCGAACAGCGCGGAGCCCACCTGGCCCTTCAGATCCAGGCCCTGGCCAAGCTGGGTATTGACCTGGTCGCTCACCGCCAGGGCCAGCCGACCGAGCGCGTTGAGGGTCGGATCCAGCGACTCGGCGCGGTAGCGGATCAGCCCGCCCAGCTCGCCGCCGCTGATCAGGCTGGTAATCCCCTGGCTCGATCCGCCGCTGATGAAATTCACCTCGAAACGGCTCGGATCGCCCTGCCCCGGCACGGCCTCCAGGCGACTGGTGGTGGCCCCCACGACCAAGGGTTGGCCGGTGCCGACGAACAGGTTGACCGAACCGTCGCCCTGCGGCACCACGGTGACGCCGACGTAAGTGGACAACTGGCGGATCGCTTCCTCGCGGGCATCGAGCAAGTCGTTGGGCTGCTGGCCGTTGGACGCGGCCACGGCGATGCTGTTGTTATAGCTGGCGATCGAAGTGGTCAGCCGGTTGACCTGATCGGTCACCGCGGTCATCTGTTTATTGATAAAGCTGTTCTGCTCGCCGATGCGGTCGGACACGGTGTTGAAGCGCCGCGCCAGACCCTCCGCCTCGGACAGCACCAACTGCCGCGCGGGGATGTTCGACGGATCCTCGGCGGCGGTCTGCAAGGACGAGAAAAACTTCTGCAGCGAGGGGGTGATGCCGGTGGTGGTGCCGGCCAACAGCGAATCCAGCTGCTCGATCTGGCTCCGGTAGGCATTCACATCGCTGCTCAATGCGGTACTGCTGCGCAACTGGGTGCTGAGGAATTCGCTGTAGCTGCGGCGGATATCCACCAGGGTGGTGCCCGAGCCGACATAGCCGGCACCGCTGAACTGCGGCTGCCGAGTGGCCTGCACGCTGTCCTGCCGGGAAAAACCCGGGGTGTTGACGTTGCTGATGTTATGGCCGGTGACCGACAGCGCGGTCTTGTTCGCGGCCAGGCCGGACAGGCCAATATTCAGGAGGTCAGCCATGGCTCAGTTCACCCGCGGGCCGGCGGCGTGCCAGCCGCTGCGATGGTTTGGTAGGTCTGCATCTTGCGGGCGATTTGCGTCACCTTGCGCGCGTACTGCGGGTCGGTGGCGTAGCCGGCCTGCTGCAATTCGCGGACGAAGCGCTCGGGGTTGGCCGTGGCGTTCAATGCCCCCTGATAACGGCCGTTGTTCTGCAGAAAGCTGACGTAGTCGTCGAAGCTTTGCGCGTAGGAGTCGTAGGCACGGAACGAGGCGGCCTCTTTGACCGCCTTGCCGCCCTGGTATTCGGTGGTCTGCACCCGCGCCGACTCGCCGCCCCAGCTGTTGTGGGTCTTGATGCCGAACAGGTTGTGGCTGCTGCTGCCGTCGCGCTGGCGGATGATCGACTTGCCCCAACCGGTTTCCAGGGCGGCCTGGGCCACCAGGTAACGCGCCTCGACGCCGATCTTCTCGGCGGCCTGCTCGGCCATCGGCAGCATGGCGGCGACGAACTCCTGCGGCGAGTTGAACACCGACTTGCCGGCCAGGCGGCGCCCGCTGCTAGCATCGCCGTCCTCCAGGCTCAGGGCCTTGTCGGGCGGCGCAGCGAAGGCCTTGGCCGGCACCCAGTCGGCCTGCGCCAGGGACTGTGCATCCCCCACCGCGGTAGCAGGCACGCTGCCGGCCATCATGCGCTCGCCCAGCTTGCCCGGCAGAGACAGGCGGCGCCGGTTGATCGCGAAGGAATCATCACGTTGGCTATCGACCTTGGCCAGCGGCTTGCTGGGCGCGCTCGGCACCGGCGCATCGACCTGGGCGAAGGGATTCGGCCGGCTGCCGGCATCCTTGATCTGCGCCATCTGCCGCACCAGCACATCGGCCAGGCCGATGCCGTTCTGGTTGTTCGACAGGGTCACGGCCAACTGCTGGTCGTGCATGTCCTGGTAGGTCTTGCTCTCGTTGCTGTTGAGGAAGTTGCCTTCGCCGAACACCTCGCCCGCCGAACGCATGGCCTTGAGCATCTCATTGAGGAACAGCGACTCGAACTCTTGCGCCACCTTGCGAATGTTCTGTTCGCTGTCGCCCCCGACCTTGAACTGGTTGAGGCGATTGAGGTCGGTGAAGGCGCCGCTGTCCAGCGGGCTTTGGCCATTGCCGCGCAAACCGGCCGAGAGTCGAGAATCCATGGTCGCTCCTTAAATCACGATCAGGTCGGCCTGCAGGGCACCGGCTTGCTTGAGCGCCTCCAGGATGGCCATCAGGTCGGAAGGCGAGGCACCGACCTGATTCACCGCCCGGACGATCTCATCCAGGGTGGTGCCGGGGCCGAACTTGAACATGGGCTTGGCCTCTTGATCGGCATTCACCCGCGAGCGCGGCACCACCGCGGTCTGACCGCCGGACAGCGCTTCCGGCTGACTGACGATGGGATCCTCGGTGATGGTTACCGTGAGGCTGCCGTGGGTCACGGCCGCCGGCTGTACGCGCACGTTCTGGCCGATGACGATGGTGCCGGTGCGCGAGTTGATGATGATCTTGGCCACCGCCTGACCGACCTCGACTTCGAGGTTTTCCAGGATGGCCAGGTAATCCACCCGTTGATTCGAATCGAGCGGCGCACTGACCCGGATCGAACCGCCATCGAGCGCCTGGGCGACACCCGGACCGAGCAAGTCGTTGATCTGGTCGACGATGTTTTTCGCCGTGGTGAAGTCCGGACGATTGAGGTTGAGGGTCAGGCTGTTGCCCTGGTTGAAACCGCTGGGTACCGAGCGCTCGACCGTGGCACCGCCGGGAATGCGCCCCGCCGAGGGCACGTTGACGGTAATCCGCGAACCGTCGCCGCCTTCGGCATCGAACCCGCCGACCACCAGATTGCCCTGGGCGATGGCATAGACATTGCCGTCGATGCCCTTGAGCGGCGCCATCAACAGGCTGCCGCCGCGCAGGCTCTTGGCGTTGCCGATGGAAGAGATGGTGATGTCGATGGTCTGCCCCGGCCTGGCGAAGGCGGGCAAGTCGGCATGGATGGACACCGCGGCGACGTTCTTCAGCTGCACATTGCCGCCTGCCGGCACCTTGATGCCGAACTGCGCCATCATGTTGTTGAAGGTCTGCACGGTGAACGGCGTCTGGGTGGTCTGGTCGCCGCTGCCATTGAGACCGACCACCAGGCCGTAGCCAATCAACTGGTTGCTGCGCACGCCCTGGATGCTGGCCAGATCCTTGAGCCGTTCGGCCTGGGCCGGCAGGCACAGCAGAGCGCATAGCAATAAGAGGTAGGAGCGGGCCATGCCCGCGATCCTGCTACCGACCCTGTGAATGCTTTCGCGGGCATGGCCCGCTCCTACGATCATCATCTGCGTCACCCTTAGAACGGCCACAGCGGGCTGATGAAGAAACGATCGAGCCAACCCGGCTGGCTGGCATCGGCGAAGGCGCCGGTGCCCGAGTAGGTGATGCGCGCGTCGGCGATGCGGGTCGAGGCCACGGTGTTGTCCGTGGCGATATCGTCGGCGCGCACCAGGCCGGCAATACGCACCAGCTCGTCGCCGGTATTGAGGGTCATCCACTTCTCGCCGCGCACCGCCAGAATGCCGTTAGGCAGCACCTCGGCCACGGTTACCGTGATCGAGCCATTGAGGCTGTTGCCCTGGGCCGCCTTGCTATCGCCCTTGGTATCGCGGCTGGCGCTGTACTCGGCGCCCAGCGACAGCTGATTGTCGGAAAACGGATTGGCCGCCGACACCGCGCCACCGAACAGCGAGGTCAGGCCGATGTCGGCTTTGCTGTCCTTCTGGATCTGCGAACCGGCATTCTTGCTGGCCTGGGTGCGCTCGTTGAGGGTGATGGTGATGATGTCGCCGACGCGGTAAGCCTTGCGATCATCGAACAGGCTGTTCTCGAAGCCGGCCTGATAAATCGAGCCGTTGTTCTGCTCCGCCGGCAACGGCGTACGTGGCAGTACCGGCGCGTAATAGGGGTCGTTGGGCTTCGCCGGCGGCGCGACGCAGCCGCCCAGCAGCACAAGGCCCAGCATCGAGAGCACTATTACCAGCCGATTCATACCCACTACCTCACGGCGTTTATATCAGGCCAGGGCCGGGCTAACGCCCAGCATCAGGCGTTAAAGATTCTGCGAAACGAAAGCCAACATCTGGTCGGCGGTGGAGATGACTTTCGAGTTCATCTCGTAGGCGCGTTGGGTGGTGATCATGTTCACCAGCTCCTCGACCACGCTGACGTTGGAGTTTTCCAGGGTGTTCTGCAGGGTGGTGCCCAGGCCGTTGAGGCCCGGCGTGCCGACCTGCGGCGCACCGCTGGAGGCGGTCTCCAGGAACAGGTTGTTGCCGACCGCCTCCAGACCCGCCGGGTTGATGAAGTCGGCGATCTGCAGGTTGCCGACGATCTGCGGCTGCGCGTTGCCGGCGGTGGTCACCGACACTGTGCCGTCATCGCCGACGGTGAAGGTACGCACTTCGTTGGGCAGGACGATGGCCGGCTCCAGGGCAAAGCCATTGGAGGTGACGACCTGGCCATCGGAATTCAGATGGAAGCTGCCATCGCGGGTGTAGGACACGGTGCCGTCGGGCATCAGCACCTGGAAGAAACCGCGACCGTTGACCGCCATGTCCAGCGGCTGCTCGGTGGTTTGCAGGCTGCCGGTGGTGAAGATCTTCTGCGTGCCGACCACCCGCACCCCGGTGCCGAGCTGCAAGCCGGACGGCAGCTGGCTGTCCTGACTGGACTGGCCACCCGGCTGACGGCGGATCTGATACAGCAGATCCTCGAACTCGGCGCGGTCGCGCTTGAAGCCGGTGGTCGAGACGTTGGCCAGGTTGTTGGAAATGGTGGTCAGGTTCATGTCCTGGGCGGACAGACCGGTCTTGCTGACCCACAGTGCCGGAAGCATATCGATTCTCCTCGGGCGCCGTTTTCACGGCGCCGCGTGCTGATAGTTAGCTAATCTGCAAAACCCGCGCCACAGCAGCCGCATTGTCTTCGGCGGTGCGCATCATCTTGACTTGCAGCTCGAACTGACGGGACAGGGAGAGGATGGCGGTCATCTCCTCCACCGCATTGACGTTGCTCGATTCGAGAAAACCGGAAGTCACCTGCACCGCGGCATCCGCCTGCACCGGATCCGCGCCCTTGAAGCGAATCAGGCCATCGCTGCCCTTCTCCATCTGCTTGGGATCCGGGTTGACCAGCTTCAGTCGGTCGACCTCGGCGAGCACGCTAGGCCCCTCGCCGAGGGCGCGAATGCTGATGGTGCCGTCCTGGCCGATCTCGACTTTCTGCTCCGGCGGCACGGCGATCGGCCCGCCATTGCCCATCACCGGCAAGCCGTTGCCGGTACGCAACATGCCCTGGGCGTCAATATTCAGGCTGGCGGTGCGCACATAGGCTTCGCTGCCATCCGCCGCCTGCACGGCCAGCCAGCCCTGGCCGCCAATCGCCACGTCCAGGTCGCGGCCGGTCTCCTGCAAGGCGCCCGGAGTGAAGTCGGTGCCGGGGCGCTCGCTCATGGCGTAGACCCGGGCCGGAAGCGTGTCACCGAAAACCGGCATCGAACGCGCCTGCTCGAAATCGCGGCGAAAGCCACTGGTCGAGATGTTCGCCAAGTTGTTGGCGTGGGCGCTCTGGGCCAGAGTGTTGTTATGGGCGCCGGTCATGGCGACGTACAGCATCTTGTCCATGGTTATTCTCCGAGGTGGGCATGCCGCCCGCTGCTCTTTGCAAGCTATCAAGCAAGCACCGCGCCAACCCCGGCAAACAATTCGCAAGGCAATGAAATATAAGTATTTTTAAAAACAAACAGGCTCCCATAGGGAGCCTGTGCAAGAGTAGATCGGCGGAAATTTGCCGCTACCGGCAAGCGCCGACGCAGTAATCAACCAGACCTGCGAGCCACTATCAGCGCAGATTGATAATCGTCTGCGTGATGGTGCTTTCGGTTTCGATGGCCTTGGCGCTGGCCTGATAGTTGCGCTGGGCGACGATCATGTTGACCAGCTGCTCGGACACCTCGACGTTGGAGTCTTCCAGAGCGCCCGACTGCAAGGCGCCGAGGACGCCGCTGCGCGGCGTGCCGATCACCGGCTCACCGGACTGGAAGGATTGCGCCCAGGCGGACTTGCCCACCGGCGTCAGGCCCTGAGGATCGGCAAAACTGGCCAAGATTATCTGCCCCTGCACATTCGACTGACCATTGGTGTAGCGGGCAAAAATCACCCCGGTGTCATCGATCTCCAGCCCCGCCAACTGACCGGTGGTGTAGCCGTCCTGGCTGACGCTGTTGACCGCGAAGGAGCTGGCGTACTGGGTGGAATTACGCAGATCGAGCTGAATGCCGGCGACATTGGCAGTGGCGCCGTTAGCCGACCAAACCGGTGGCACCGACTTGTCTGCCGTCGCCGGCACCCAGCCGTTCAGGGCGAAGCGTCCGCTGGCCGGATCGACGGTGAAATCCTCCACGCTGGGGCCGGCACCGTCATAGTCGCCGGGGATCAGACTGGCGGGATCCAGCTGACCGCTGGGGGTGAAGCTCATCGCCATCGAGTAGGGCACGGTGGAGGCCGGGTCTGCCGGATTGCGCCCGTCGATCAGCACGTTCATCTGCCAGTTACCCCCTGTAGGCGACCCGGGGATTTGTAGCTGCTTGACGAAGTACTGGGTCAGCACATGGGCGTTGCCCTGGGTGTCATACACATTGGTCGAAGTGGAGGAGTTGTAGGTGGTCGGGTCGCTCGGGTCGAACGGCGCGGTAGTCGGCACCGTATTGGTCGAATTCAAGTTGAACGTCTGTTTCAGCTCGCTGGTGGCCCGCGGCGCCTGGCTGGCCGACTGGATACGCAGGTCATCGATCACCCCGTTCTGCAGGTTGCCATTGCCATCGACCGCATAGCCCTGCAGGCGATAGCCGAAGTTGTTCACCATATAGCCTTCGCGGTCGGTACCGAAATAGCCGGCCCGGGTATAGCTGACCTCGCCGTTGTTGCTGGTCTGGAAGAAGCCGTTGCCATTGATGGCCAGATCCAGGGCGTTCTGCGTGTAGTTGATGTTGCCCTGATTGAACGACTGCGACACGTTGGCGAGCTGCACGCCGGCACCCTGGCTGTTCTTGCCGGTACCCTGCACCGAGGCCGCATACAGATCGGCGAACTCGGCACGCGACTGCTTGAAGCCGACCGTGCCGGCGTTGGCGATGTTGTTACCGGTGATATTGAGGTCACTGGTCGCAGCACGCAGGCCACTCAGACCGATATTGAACGACATGCAAGTCTCCTTGGCCGGTCGCGCCGGCGCTTAAATCCGCTGATTACTGACCGATGACCTGTACCTGGGAGAGCGGCACGCTGCCGAGCCCCGCCAGGTTGAGCGTCAGTTCGCTGCCGCCCAGGGTGACGCTGTCGACGTTGGCCGGGAGCAGGGTGTAGAGCCCCTTGGTCTCGCCGTCATAGCTGGCCTGCGCCTCGAACTTGTAGGTGCCGGGCGGCAACAGATTGCCGCTGGCGTTCTTGCCGTCCCAGATAAAGCTGACATTGCCGGCGGCCTGCTCGCCCAGGTTGACCCGACTGACCGCCGTGCCCGCCTTGTCGTAGACATTGACGTAGACGTTGCTGCTGCTGGTTGGCAATACCAGGCTGGCCTTGAAGCTCTCGCTGGTATCGACCACCGCCTTGTCGGTCGGCACTATGACCTTGCGCCCGACCAGGGAAGAGGCCTGCAGCGCCTGGGACGACTGGTAGCCGGACAACAGGGAACTCATGCTGGCGTTGAGCTTTTCGATCCCCTCGACCTGGCTGAACTGGGCCAACTGGGCGATAAACTCGCCGTTGCCCTGGGGCTCCAGCGGGTTCTGATTATTCAACTGAGTCACCAGCAGGTTGAGAAACTCGTTCTTGCCGAGTTCCTTGCTCTGCTTGGGTTCCTGCTTGATCTGGTATTGATCCAGTGCAGAACTGACGCCACTAACGCTGCTCATCCTTCACTCCTCGCGGGTGGCTTACTGGCCCAGGGTCAGTACGCGCTGCATCATTTGCTTGGCGGTATTCATCAACTCGACGTTGGTCTGAAAGGCCCGACTGGCAGAAATCATGTCGGCCATTTCCTCGACCACATTGACGTTGGGGTAATACACATAACCGCCCTCATCGGCTGCCGGATGGTTCGGCTCGTAGCGCGGCACCAGACTGCTCTGATCCTCGACGATACCCAGCACCTGCACGCCGCCGCCGGCCTGATCCTGCTCGGCGAACAGCGAACCACTGCCATCGCCCAAGGACTGCTGGAACACCGTGGCAAACACCGGATGGCGCGCGCGGTAGGTCTGATCGACGCTCGACGACACCGTCTCGGCGTTAGCGATGTTGCTGGAAATGGTGTTCAAGCGAGTGCTCTGGGCACTCATGCCGGTTCCGGCGATATTGAAAACACTGGCGAGTGACATGGCATCAGGCTCCTTTAATCGCCGCGCAGGGCGCTGACCAGCCCTTTGAACTTGCTGTTGAGAAGGGTGAAGCTGGCTTGGAAGTTCATCGCGTTTTCCGCGTAGCTGGACTGCTCGACCTGCGCGTCGACGGTGTTCTGATCGATCGAGGGGTGCGCGGGGATGCGATAGGCCAGAGTGGCACTGCCCACGGCCATGCCCTCGGCGGCGATATGCCGGCTGTTAGTGCGGGCCAGGCCAGCCGAACCCTGCTGGTTCTTGGCACTTTGCTCGGCCAACACCGAGGCGAAATCCAGATCGCGCGCCTTGTAGTTGGGCGTGTCGGCGTTGGCTATGTTGCTGGCCAATACCTCGGCACGCTGGGCGCGAAAGCCGAGGGCCTTTTCATGGATGCCGAGTGCGCTGTCGAAACTGATGCTCATGGTCAGGAACCTTTGCCGTTGGGCTTGCCTGTTTTCCGTAGAAGATATTTAGCAAAGGTCGTGCCATTTTATTTTTATCTTATATTTCAATAAGTTGATAAATATACAGGGCGTTTAGCAAGGCTGAGCGGCAAGGCTTTTCCGCCCCATGGCAAGCAAAGCGGCAAGCAGCTCAGCGTTTTGCCGCTGCGCATAACGCAAAACGGGAGGCCACTGGCCTCCCGCTTGATCCTGCACCCTAGCAGGCTGTTGAAAAACTACCTGCGTTGCCATCGCAGCGTTAAAAACAGGCTCAAAATGCTCATTTACAGCTCGTAAACTGCGCTTTTTCGCCTGTTTTTGCCTTGCGCTGGCTGCCTCGCCAACGTTTTTCAACGGCCTGCTAATGCAACCGGCTCACTTCACCTTGTAGATGATGCCCGGGCTGCATTGCACCATCTGATAGCGATCCGGCAGACCATTGAGCGCCTCCGACGCCCCCAGAAACAGGTAGCCACCCGGTTTCAACATGGCATGAATGCGCGTGAGGATGTCTTTCTTCATTTCGGCGGAAAAATAGATCAACACGTTGCGGCAGAACACGATGTCGAACTTGCCCAGGCTGGCATAACTGTCCATCAGGTTCAGCGGACGAAACTCGACACGACTCTTGATCGCCGGCTTGACCACCCAACGCCCCGGCGCCTTCGGATCGAAATAACGCTGCAAACGCTCTTGCGACAGGCCTCGTCCCATTGCCAGGCTGTCGTACTCGCCGGACTTGCAATTGGCCAGCATCGACGGCGAAAGATCGGTGGCCACGATCTGCACCCCGGCCTTGAGTTGGCCGATATTGGTTTTCTCGAACTCGTCGATACTCATCGACAAGGAGTACGGCTCCTGCCCTGAAGAACAGGCCGCCGACCAGATGCGCAGGCGCTGGCCCGGATTGGCTTTGATCAATTCAGGCAGAACCCGGCTCTTCAGCACTTCGAAGGGGTAGGTATCACGAAACCACAGGGTTTCATTGGTGGTCATGGCATCCACCACCTGCTCGCGCAAACCGCTGCGCGGCTGGCTTTGCATGCGCTGCACCAACTCCCCCAGGGTCTTGATGCCGTGCTGTTCCTGCAACTTGCTCAGGCGACTGGATACCAGGTACTGCTTGTTGCTACCCAACAAAATGCCACAAGCCTTTTCCAGGAAAGTCCGGAACTGCTCAAAATCCAAATTACCTGAAGACACTAGCCAGGCCTCGCCAATAAAAGTATCGCGCGGAAAGATGCACCCGCCGCCCTATCGCCCCGAATCAATACTGCAGCATTCGGAGGGAGGGGATTACACACGGGTTCAACAACTCTCATTTACGGTTGGTAAAACAGACCCCGCCAGGTAAGTGGCAGAGCCTTGGGTTTTTGTTGCACAACGCCACGCCAGCTCACCCGGCCTCGGCCTGATCGACCTCATTGATGCGAGCAGCCACCCGCGCTGCCAGGTCATCAGGACGAAACTTGGGGAGAAAATCATTGGCGCCGACCTTCTTCACCATGGCCTGATTGAACACCCCGGACAGCGAAGTATGCAGGAGGATGTGCAATTTCTGCATGCGCGCGTCGCCGCGAATCTCCGCCGTCAGGGTATAACCGTCCATTTCCGGCATCTCGATGTCGGAAATCAGCATCAGCAGTTCCTGATCGGGACGCCTGCCCTCGTCTGCCATGTTGCGCAGATAATCCAACGCCTGGCGACCATCGTTGAGTGCCGTGACCTCGACCCCCACGGTTTGCAGGCAGCGCATCACCTGTTTGCGGGCCACCGATGAGTCATCGACGATCAATACATGCTTGCTGAGCGCCTTGCCCTGGGTTTCGGCATCGATGACACCGGCAGAAATCACCTCGGAAGTCGGCGCCACCTCGGCGAGGATTTTTTCCACATCGAGGATTTCCACTAATTCCTTGTCCAGACGGGTCACCGCAGTCAGGTAGTGGTCACGCCCGGCGCCCTTGGGTGGTGGATGGATCTCCTCCCAGTTCATGTTGACGATGCGCTCGACCGAATGCACCAGGAAGCCCTGAACCTTGGTGTTGTATTCGGTAATGATGACGAAGCTGTTTTTCAGATCCTGCAACGGTGGCCGCCCGGTCGCCATGGACAGGTCGAGGATGGGAATAGTGCCACCGCGAATGCTCGCGACCCCCCGTACGACCGGGCTGGATCTGGGCATGATGGTGAGTTTGGGGCATTGCAGCACCTCCTTCACCTTGAATACGTTGATGCCATATAGCTGCCCGCCGTCAAGACGGAACAGCAGCAGTTCCAAACGATTCTGTCCAACCAACTGAGTACGTTGGTTAACCGAATCCATTACACCGGCCATGCCCAAACTCCTCTGTTTGAGTAGCGCACATCGTGCTTTGCGTAGCAGGCGGCACGCACCTTGCTTTTCACTCTGCATGAACGCAGAAACGACAACTTTTCGACACTTTTACCGTTGCAGGTACCGAGACCTACCGGCAAAAGGCCGTCACTGGCTGGCAGTTTTACCTGCTTTGCTCGCGCTCGGCTACAGCCCAGTGACACCGGCGGCGGTAACCTTGCCTGAACAGCTTATCGGCGCCTCCCACAGTTTTCTTGAGCTGGCGGTAACCGACTACCTGCAACGCAGTGAAATTCAGGGGCGGTATGAAATTGAAATCAACCGTCTCGATCCACGCTTACGCCTACCGCTGTGCGACAAGGCGTTGACGACCACCCTGGAAAGTCCTGCCCAGCCGATTGGACGTGTCACCCTGCGGGTGCGCTGTGACGGCAGCTCGCCCTGGACGGTTTTCGTTCCCGGACAGGTCAGGCTGTACCGTGAGGTGGTCACCGCCATCCGCCCGCTCAAACGCGAAGCGGTGCTCGGCGAAATGGATGTCAGCCTGATGGAACGCGATGTCGGCCTGCTCAATCAAGGCTACCTGACCACCCTCAAGCAGGCGCTCGGCAAAAAATTGACGCGCCCGCTGCAGCCGGATCAGGTAGTGGCGCCGACGCATGTCGAGCAAGCCGAGGCCATCCGTAAAGGCGATCAGGTGGTGATCAGCGCACGCAGCGGCAACATGAGCGTGCGCATGCCAGGCGAAGCCCTGTCGGACGGGGTCATCGGCAAACAGATTAACGTGCGCAACCAACGCTCGAAGCGAATCGTCAGAGCTCGGGTAATAGGCGCAGGCCAGGTTGAAGTGGCCATGTAGGCACGATTCTCGCCTGATTCCGACGTTCAGGCCGACGCCTGTCGAACGGCCTGGCTGACGATTTTCCCCACTGGGTTTAAACTGTTGCTTGAAACACGTTTTATTTCGCTAAAGTTTTCCCGGACACGGCCGAGAAACCAGGCAAGCGTCCAAATACTGTTCGAGGTTTTGCATCATGGTCATCGACTTCAACCGGCTAAACAATGCCACCACCCCTGCCAACTCAGGGCGTGTAGGCGGTGCTCAGCCTGGTGGCCAGAATCAAGCCATCAGCGACAAACCGACCAGCCCAGCAGCGACTCCGGCCCAGCAGGCAGACGCCAGCAAAAGCGGTGAGTCGGTGCAGTTCAGCCGCGAAGCGCAACAGCTGCAAAAAATCAGCGAAAAACTGGCGGAACAGCCAAGCGTCAATAAAGAGCGCGTTGCCCAGCTCAAACAAGCGATCCTGGACGGCAGTTACCAAGTCGACAGCCAGCGCGTTGCCAACAAACTGCTCGACTTCGAATCCCAGCGCTAGAGCAGCGCCGGGATGTTAGCCACAGCGCAGGAGCGCTGCTACGGCCTGCAAACATCTGAGAGCCTGCGATGCACGAGACAACCCTGCTTGAGCTTTTCACCGACGATATCGGCAGCGCCGAGCAACTGCTCGCACTGATCGATGACGAATTCCAGGCCCTCGGCGAGCGCGACCTGGCTCGCTTGCAAGGCATTCTGGAAAACAAGCAACCGCTGCTGGCGCAACTCGACCAACACGGTCAGGCGCGTAGCCAACTGCTGCTCAGCCTGCAACTGAGCGCCGACCACTCGGGCTTGCAAGCCCTGGCCGAACGCTCCAGCCAAGGCGCTGAACTGCTCGAGCGCAGCGACCAGCTGCACAGGCTGCTGGAGCGCTGCCAAACTGCCAATTTGCGCAACGGTCGCTTGATTCGCTCCAGCCAGGCCTCGACCAGCAACATGCTCGGCATTCTCCGCGGCGGCGAAACCCCCAGCCTCTATGACAGCCGCGGCAGTACCGCTAGAATCGGCCAGCAGCGCCCGCTCAGTCAGGCCTGAACGCTTATAACAAGACACAGGGAAATTACTGGCATAATGCCAGCCCTAGTGGCATCGCATCTGCCTGGAGAGTTCTGGACCGTGTCCAATCCCTTTATCGAGGATGATGGCCCGCAACCACCGAAGGTTCTCAAAGCCCCCGTGGAAATCGTGGCCAATCTACGTCAACTGCAACACCACCATGACCCGCTGATTATCACCTTCCACGAACGCAGCCAACGTTTTCAGAGCTACCTGATCGAAGTCGATCGCGATAAGAACCGCCTGATCCTCGACGAGATGATCCCCAACGATGGCGAGCGCTTTCTGCACAACGGCGAACCCTTTCGCGTCGAGGCCTTCCATGAAGGTGTACGCGTGGCTTGGGAGTGCCTGCAGCCGGTACAGATAGACGAATACCAGGGGGCGCGCTGTTACTTCAGCTCGATGCCTGAGGCTGTGCACTACCACCAGCGCCGCAATGCCTACAGGGCGCAGCTCAAGCAAACCGAACAGGTCAAGATCGAGCTGGTCGGCGCCAAGCTGTGCAGCCCCCTATCGGGACAGCTGCTGGACATTTCCGCCACAGGCTGCAAGTTGCGCTTGCCGGGCAATGTCGCCAGTAGCCTGCACTCTGGCCAGGTTTATGAGCACTTCACCGCTCAATTGCCCTTCGGCGCGATGACCACCGCAGTGGAACTGCGCCATGTGCAGTATGAAGAAAAACTCGACACGACCTTTGCCGGCGTGCGTTTCCACCGCATGAGCGGCCTGGAACAACGCCAGGTCGAGCGTTTCGTCTACCAACTGCAGCGCGAGGCACGGCGCTTCGACAGCGACGGCTTGTTCTAGCAGGCTGTCGGGTTTAACACCGTCCTGCTGCGGAAAAACCGAACGCGAAGAAACGAAGCCCAACAACATCGCCCCGCCGGGCTTGGCGGAGTTCGATTCTGCGCGGCGCGGCCCGCCCCAAGCGACAAAACAGGGTGTCGCTTGAGGGCTCAAGACCAGCGCCAATTGGCGGACCGACCAGCCATCCGCCAGAGACGGCTCAAACATCGACCCGGATACCCAGCGTCGCCAGGCGCGGCAGGTCTTCCGGGCGATCGACATCCCACAGTGCCGGCAACAGCTGATGGCTCCAATCCAGCCGCTGCAGGCGCTCGCAGGTCATGTTAAGAACCTGATCGGTTCCCCAGGGCATGGCGTGAAACAGCATGGGATCGACGCGGCGCAAGCCGAGCAAGACATAACCGCCGTCCTCGGCCGGCCCCAACACAACGGGCTGTCCGTGCAACGCCGCGCAGGCACCGCTGAGGTATTCGCCATCCAACGCCGGGCAATCGTTGCCGATCAACACCACGGCATCGCTTTCCGCCAGCCCCAAGGTCGCTATGCAGCGCATGCGCTCCCCCAGGTCGCCGGCGGGCTGCTCAACCAGCGTCCAGTTCAATTGCTCGGCGAGTGCCTGCAGCTGCGCATCCGGACTGTCATCCAGCCACAAGAACCGCTGACTGAACCCTTGCGCCGGAAGCTGCAAGGCCCGCTCGAGTAATAACCGCTGCAGGTCACACGCGCCCTCTTCGCCCAGCACAGGAATCAGCCGGGTTTTCACCCGTCCAGGCACAGGCGCACGTGCCAGCAGGTGCAAAGAAATAGACAGGCTCATAGCGGAGGCCCTCGATGATACTGTCGCGCCAACTGATCCGGGCTGGCGCCACAATAGTAGGCCAGCCGCAAACGCCACATAAACAACACGGTACGCCAAATACCGTCGCGCTCCCAGCGTCTGCTTGAAGTTGTCAGCGGAGGACGCAAGCAACGCGGGCGCGCGCACTTTTTCAGGCGTCCACTGAGTTCGATATCCTCCATCAACGGGATGTCCGCGTAACCACCCAGCGCTTCAAACGACTCGCGGGCGACAAAGATCCCCTGATCGCCCGTCGCCACACCGGTCAGCCGCGAGCGCAGATTGATCATCGTACCTATCAGGCGCAAAGCCAGGCCACGACCCGACAAACACACATCGAAACGCCCCCATATCGGCCGCCCGGACAACCCAGCAAGCAGATTCTGGATGGACGCGGCACTGACCCGGGTATCGGCATGCACGAACCACAGGTAGTCGCCCCGGGCAACGGCCGCCCCTGCATTCATTTGCCGCGCGCGCCCGGCAGCACTCTCAATCAGCCGATCGACGCGCCCCAGCGCCAGCGCACAGGTGGCGTCGCTGCTGCCGCCGTCGACGACGATCAGCTCGGCGCCGGCCTGGCGCAACAGCGCCAGATCCTCCAGCAACGCCGGCAAGGCGAGGGCCTCGTTGCGCGACGGAATAATGACACTGAGCGAAGGGTTCAAGAACGCGGGGCCTGCTCGGCGGGCGGCTCGCCCGTTTCGCCCGCCATCTGCACCTCAGCCTCAACCTCAGTCTCGGCGACCGCATCGTGCATCTGCTCCTGCACGACCTGCTCGTCGACTCGCGGATCGAGCGCCGCGGTCAGTGGCGAACTGGCCGTGCTGTCGGGCATGGGGATGTGATGCAGGGGCGCATCCTCGACCTGATGCCGGTGGGTGACATTGTCCGGGCGCACGCGCCAGACCAGAATCAAGGCACAGGCGCTGAAGAAGGCATAGAGCATATTGGCCCCCAGGAAACGCATCAGCACGCCCGCCACCAGCGGACCTAAGCTGGCGCCGACGCCGAAGGTGACCAACAGCATGGCGGTCAGCGAGACGCGCATCTCGCCCTCGACGTGGTCGTTGGCGAATGCCACCGCCAACGGATAGAGGCTGAACAGCAACAGGCTCACGACGAAGCCTACGGCAAACAACAAGGGCAACGGCACCTCGGGTTGCAGCGCCAGCGGCAACGCCGCCAACGCCAGCAAGGCGGCGCAGCCGCGGATCAACAGGGCCCGATCATGACGGTCGGACAGCCAACCCAGCGGCCACTGCACCAGCAGGCCGGCCAGAATGCAGCTGCCCATGAACAAACCGACCTGTTCGGTAGGCAAGCCCAGACGAGTGACGTACAGCGGCGCCAGGCCATAGAAGGAACCGATCAGCAAGCCGGCCACGGCAATGGTGGTCAGCGACAGGGGCACGCGCTTGAGGAAAAAGCGCAGTTCCAGCGGCGCCGGGTGCAAGGGCGCCGGGTGCAATCGCCGAGTCAGGGCCAGCGGCACCAGGCACAAGGCAAAACACAGCGCCACCAACATCAGCAACTCCAGCCCCAGATTCGGGTGCACCACCAGCACCAACTGGCCGAGGATCAACCCCAGATAGGAGGCCGCCATGTAACCGGAGAACACCAGGCCGCGCTGGCTGGTAGCGGCCTGCTCATTCAGCCAGCTCTCGATCACCATGTATTGGCACATCATGCCCAAGCCGACCACGAAGCGCAGCACCAGCCAGATCGGCAGCCAATCGGTCAGCCCGTGGACGAGCACCGCCGCGGTGGTCACCCCGGCGCAGGCGACGTAGGCACGGATATGACCGACCCGGGCGATCAGCCGGTGGCCTTTCTTGCCGCCCATGACCAGGCCCAGGTAGTTGGCCGCCATCAAGGCACCGACCCACAGCCCGTCCGCAGTCTCCGCCAGGCGCAAGCCCAGGTAGGTACTCAAGAGCCCCGAACCGAGCAACATCAGCAAGGTGGCAAAATACAACGAACGAAAAGACTTCCAGATAACGCGCATCGGTCTCCTGCGACTCCATGATCGAGTGCGGCGAGCCAGCTTAGCCGGCTCGGTCGCTTAGGCTTTAAGCCTGGGTCGCCAGAACGCGGCGCTCCCAGGGGGTAATCTCGTCGAAGAAACTGGCCAGCTCCATGGTCTTGGTCGCAATGTAACCTTCGATGAACTCGCTGCCGAACAGTTCTACTGCCAGCGAGCTGTGCTTCAGACGCTCCAAGGCGGCATGCATGGTACATGGCAAGGTCAATTCTTTTGGCACCTCGAACTCGCCCTGCAGCGGCGCACTCGGCTGCAGTTGCCGCTCGAGGCCATACAACCCTGCCGCCAGACTAGCAGCGATCGCCAGATAGGGATTGGCATCGGCGCCCGGCAGGCGATTCTCCACCCGTCGCGCCAGCGGCGAACTGGCCGGAATACGCAGCCCCGCCGCGCGGTTATCTTCCGACCAACAGGCATTATTGGGCGAGGCGAAGGGGTGACAGAGGCGCTGGTAGGAGTTCACGTGCGGAGCGAACAGCAGGGTCAAATCCGCCAACGCGGCCTGCTGACCGCCGATGAAGTGATAGAAGGCCGGGGTCGCCTGGCCGTCCGCAGCACTGAAGATATTACTGCCGCTACCCTGCTCGACCAGGCTCTGATGAATATGCATGGAGCTGCCCGGGGTGTGCGCCAGCGGCTTGGCCATGCACACCACCGTGAGCCCGTGCTTGAGCGCGACCTCCTTGAGCAGGTGCTTGAACAGGAAGGTCTGGTCGGCCAACAGGAGGGGATCGCCATGCAGCAGATTGATCTCGAACTGACTGACGCCCATCTCATGCATAAAGGTGTCGCGCGGCAGGCCCAGGGCCGCCATGCACCGATACACCTCGGCGAAGAACGGCCGCAGACCGTTATTCGAACTGACGCTAAAGGCGCTGCCGCCCTCCTCGTGGCGGCCGTCCAGGCCTAGCGGCGGCCGGAACGGCTGCTGCGGGTCGGGGTTCGGCGCGAACACGAAGAACTCCAGCTCGGTCGCCACCACCGGCTGCAGGCCATGTTCGGCATAACGCGCCAGCACCCGCTTGAGCAGTGCGCGGGTGGACAGGCTCGAGCCGCGCCCGTCCAGCTCGTCGGCATCGCAAATCGCCAGGGCGCGCGGGCTGTCGCTCCAGGGCAGGCGGTGGATCTGGCTCGGCGCGGCATTCAGCGCCAGGTCGCCATCATCGCTGCCATAGAAGCGTGGCGGCGGGTAGCCGCCCATGATGCATTGCAACAGCACGCCACGGGCCAGCTGCAAGCGGCGGCCTTCGAGGAAGCCCTCAGCGGTCATCACCTTGCCGCGCGGCACGCCGTTCAGATCCGGCGTCACGCATTCGACTTCAGCGACCCCGCGCAGCAATTCTTCCAGGGCAGTGCGGCTAGCGGTGTTCATCTGTTCTTATCCTTGAGTGACGCAGTGAGGCGGCGAGGCTGCCGATGCGGACAAAATACGCATCAGCCGCCGATGATTTCAAGCAAAGCTTGAGGCTTGTGCCGCGGTGCTGCCTCTCTGGAAACCATCTAATAATTCGATTTAATTAATCGCACGACCACGGCCCGTGAAGCCCCTGATCCAGCCACCCATGCCAAACATAAAGCACCGCTCTAGAGCGCCTAACCCCCACTATCAACGGCATCGATTATTACCATGCCCGACATCCACTTTTTCATCTAATTATTCTGAGTAGGATGGGCTCCGTACTCACTTACCGCCCCCACGAGGAGCCCCAAGATGAAAAAGCAAATTCTCGCCAGCCTGATCCTGGCCAGCCTGTCCGTTAGCGCCTTCGCCCTGCCGCAAGACGCGCAACAACGCCTGCAAGAGCGCAACATTGCCGCAGACGGCGCCGAGCGCACCGGCCTCAATCGGGTCGCCGAAGGCGGCGCCGAACGCACCCCTGGCAACCGCGTCGCCGAGGGCGGAGCCGAACGCCTGCAGGAGCGCTTCCGGGTTGCCGAAGGCGGTGCCGAGCGCACTGGCCTCAACCGCGTCGCCGAAGGCGGAGCCGAACGCACCCCTGGCAACCGTGTCGCCGAGGGCGGAGCCGAACGCCTGCAGGAGCGTTTCCGGGTTGCCGAGGGGGGTGCCGAGCGCACCGGTGCTGGCCGCATCGGTTGATGGGATGCTTGCCCCCCACACCACTATAGAAAGGCGCCAACTCTGGCGCCTTTTTGCGTTGCAACGATCAGCGCAGCACTTTATTCCAAGCGCGCCAGCCGCGCCTCCAGCTCGGCGATGCGTGCCTCCAGGGCGTCCAGACGGCTCTCCTGCTGCGCGGCGACCGGCGCACGCTCGGTTTCGCCCGCACGCGCTTCGAGCAGGGCCTGCAGATCGGCCGGCTCCCCCAACAGGTGCATATAGCGATCCTCGCGCTGGCCGGCCTGACGTGGCAGCAGGCAAGCCAGGCCGCGACTGATCAAGCGCTCCAGGTGGTGCTGCACCTGCTCGGCCTCCTCGAACTCGTGCATGCGGCTGCTGCGGGTAAGCAACTCGTTGACCGTCTGCGGGCCGCGCAACAGCAACAGACCGACCAGCACGACCTGGGCTGCGACCAGCTCCAGGGCCTTGTCGGCACGCTGCTCCCAGCGATCGGCGCGGCTGCCCATCACCAGCCGCGCCAGACCGCGCCCCTCGAGGCTGCGCAAACCTTGGCCGACCTGGCCCGGGTTGAGGTTCATCAGCGGCTCGCGGCTGGTCTTCTGGTTGCAGGCCAGTACCAGGGCATTCAGGGTCAGCGGATACACCTCAGGCGTGGTCGCCTGCTTCTCGATCAGGCAACCGAGGGTACGGGCCTCGACGGCGCTCAAGGGCGCCTCGCTGAAGGCGCTAAGAATTTCATTGGACATGGCAGCTTGCTCTCCGACTCGAACCTGTCGCTAGCCTAGCCTGACTGACGGCGACTTGACATGCCTCACGGGCAAAGCGGGCCATCTGGCGGCTGGCGGAACCCGCCACGCCCGGCCAGCGACGCGTTGTGCTAGAGTCCCGCGCTGTTTTTTCCCGCTTGGACTCTGGCGCCACGCCAAGCTCTGCCAATTCGCTCGACGCCGCCCCGTGCCTGCATCCGCCAGCCCAACCAGAGCAAGGCCTTCAGCGCCGTTTCTGGTTCCTGGCGAAGTGTTCGAGGCGAGCCCTGGACTCTTTGAGATACCGCCCATGACCGCTACCCCACACCCGCTCGTCCATCTGCTCAACCGCACCAGCCTGGTGGTGCAGATCCTGATCGGCCTGATCGCCGGGATTGTCCTGGCCCTGTTCTTGCCCCAGACCGCCCTGTCCATCAGCTTCCTCGGTACGGTATTCGTATCGGCCCTCAAGGCCGTGGCACCGGTGCTGGTATTCGTCCTGGTCGCCGCCTCCATCGCCAACCACCAGCGCGGCCAGCAAACCCATATCCGGCCGATCCTGCGGCTCTATCTGCTGGGCACCTTCAGTGCCGCGCTGATCGCGGTACTCGCCAGCTTCGCCTTCCCCTCCAGCCTGACCCTGGTCAGCAACGGCGCCGAGCTTGCGCCTCCCGGCGGGATCGACGAGGTGCTCAAGACCCTGCTGCTGAACTTGGTCGACAACCCGGTCAACGCCCTGCTCAAGGGCAACTTCATCGGCATCCTGGCCTGGGCCGTCGGCCTGGGACTGGCCCTGCGCCATGCGGCCCCGGGCAGCAAGCAGATGCTGGCCGACCTGTCCGCCGGCGTGACCGCTATCGTCAAGCTGGTGATCCGCCTGGCGCCGCTGGGGATCTTCGGCCTGGTCGCCGCCACCCTGGCCGAATCGGGCATCGGCGCCCTGCTCGACTACCTGCACCTGCTGCTGGTGCTGGTCGGCTGCATGCTGCTGGTCGCCCTGGTGGTCAACCCGCTGATCGTCTTCTGCAAGATTCGCCGCAACCCCTACCCGCTGGTACTGACCTGCCTGCGCGAGAGCGGCCTGACCGCCTTCTTCACCCGCAGTTCGGCGGCCAACATCCCGGTCAACCTGCAGCTGTGCCAGCGCCTGGGCCTGCACGAGGAAACCTATTCGGTGTCCATCCCGCTGGGCGCCACCATCAACATGGCCGGCGCGGCAATCACCATCAGCGTGCTGACCCTGGCGGCCGTGCACACCCTGGGTATCGCCGTGGATCTGCCCAGCGCCCTGCTGCTCAGCCTGCTGGCCTCGGTCAGCGCCTGCGGCGCCTCCGGGGTGGCCGGCGGTTCGCTGCTGCTGATCCCGCTGGCCTGCAGCCTGTTCGGCATTCCCAACGAGGTGGCCATGCAGGTGGTGGCCGTCGGCTTCATCATCGGCATCGTCCAGGACTCGGCGGAAACCGCGTTGAACTCCTCCACCGACGTGCTGTTCACCGCCGCGGCCTGCCTGGCCGAAGATCGGCTAGCGGCCCCGCTGACCGAGCCCGCCCGCTGATCCCCAGCCCAGAGCAGCAACGCAAAGGCTTACCCATCGGGTAAGCCTTTTTTGCAGGGGCAGCCCCCCCTACAGCGGCTGCCAGGCCATGCAGGCCTAGACACGACAGAGCCGCCGCGCCTACTCGCTGGGCTGGTAACGCGCAACGAAAAAAGGCTTACGCATCGCGTAAGCCTTTTTGGTATGGCGTCCCCTGCTGGAGTCGAACCAGCATCTAGCCCTTAGGAGGGGGATACTCATTAAGGACAGTTATAGACAATGGAAGACAAAACCCCGTGAAACGCCCGTAATACCGTTGTTTTATAAGTAGTTTTTAATGAAATGAACGACAGTCAGAGACAATGAAAGACGTTGAACGACACGAGAAGTAGTTGCTAAAGTAGTAACCAGTAGTGACTACATAGGTGGCGAAATGGCTGGGAATACGCAAGACAAGCGAGTCAACGATCAGCAGCTGCGCGGCCTGAAAGATGGCGGGACGCTGACATATAGCCTGGCTGGCAGAGGGAATGGCAGCATCTTATTCAAAAAAACTGGCTCAGTCATAAGCGCTTACTACCGCTGGAATCTGAACAAAAAGCCCGGACAGCTGAAAATAGGTCACTACTCATCAACACCACCAGGCATGAAGCTATCTGACATCCGCACCGAGGCTGGCAAGCTAGCAAAAATCCTAAAGGATCATGGCAATCCCAAAGAGTACCTAGCCAGCCAAGCGTCGGCAGCAGAGTCCAAGCGCATAGCAGAAGCCAAGACTGCTGAAGCAGTATCTCAGCTGGGTACATTCAAAGACCTATTGGATCACTACTCAGCAGACCTGCTAGCGAGGGGCAGGGTCAAAGCGGGACAAATCGCCAGAATGTTCGAAATGCATGTCATTGAGCCCTTTCCTGAGCTTGTTGCGAAGCCAGCTAGATACATTACTGACGAAGACATCAACAGCATTTTGGACAATGTGCGAGCGTCAAAGCCCAGGAACAGGGGCAGAAACAGATCAACAAAAGCACCTGTTACATCAATGGCTTCGACAGAAAACACGCTTCACACGTATCTACGTGCGGCCTTTGAATCCGGAATATCGAGCCGATTCTCTCGCAACCGTAAACGACAGACAGTTGCACCAAAGAGATTTGGAATCACGATCAACGTCGCAGCAGCAGTGGGGAAAATGGATGACGTGTACGAAGGCTCGACAGAGACGCTTAATCAGCACGAGATCGGCGCGCTTCTGAGGCATCTCGATCACCTTCCCGAGCGTAACAGAGCACTAGCGCTGGCACCAATATACCTCGGCGGGCAGAGGCTCAAAATGCTGATGTCGCTGGAGTGGGGGCATATGTATGAAGACGGAATCCTGCTTTTTGATAAAAAAGGCAAGCGTGGCAGCAAGCCGTACCCTCATTTCCTTCCGCTCACGCCCAGGGTTCTAGAGATTCTCCAGCCACTGCTGGTGGTTCGCACGAGTGACAAAGGGCCGTTTGCCTTGTCCAAAAATCTGGTTCGCAGCGACTACGCCGGGAAGTTCTATAGCGAAGCAGGGGCAAAGCTTCACGCAGACGGGCTAACCAGAGATTTCAGCTGGAAGAATGTCCGAGTAGCCTGCGAATCAGTCCTTGCCGGAATGGGTGTAACCGAAGAGATCCGGGCGCACATCCTGTCGCACGGCCGAAAATCCGGCGTTCAGGCAAAGCACTATGATCGGAATCTCTACTACAAAGAGAAATTTGAGACCCTAACGGCCTGGGGCGAGTACCTGGACGAACTGCGCATGGGAAAAATTCGCGAAGAAATTAAGCTGGCAAATCTGCACGAAATGCGCAGTCGAGGGGCGTAAAATTAGAACTTGACACGCCCCCTATTGACTGATCGATTTTTTGTTATTATACTACAAATTAATCAGGCCATAGGGGGCAAAATGAATGCAGTAATTTCTGATCGTTTTTTGAGAATGGACGATGTAGCAAAAATCCTGGGAGTCTCGAAAAAGACTGTCGAGAGAATGGAGAAGCGTGGGTCGCTACCAGCCATGACGCGTCTTAGCTATAAGACAGTTGGGATGTCAGAAAGCCGACTAAAGGCGTTCATGAGCACTCTATGAAGGCAGGAGGATCGAATGATCAGCCTATTATGAAAAGGCACCTACTCAGGTGCCTTTTTTCATTTCAGTGTCATCGCTATCAGCTCCGAACTCTCGCCCCACGGGCTTCATCTGCTCCCATTCAGCAGCCTCCCCTTTCAAAGCTGGCGACACTTTTCCAAACCCGCACAGCTCAGCAATTTCGAAATCATCATCGAATAGCCGACACTGCCTGTAGCTGTCGCGCAAACACAACACAGCATGCTGCAAGCAGCCTTGGCAGATCATCAAGCTGTACCGCTCGCCCTCGACCTCGCCATGGACGTGCCCCGCGATATCTGGGAAGTCGCAAACTTGGCAGCGCTGGCCCTCCCCTTCCTTTGTTGTTGCCAACTCGGACCCAGGATCGCCCTCGGCTTGGCCGAGAGTGTCGCAGTCTTCGGTAAGCTTGCCTGTGACGCTGCCGAAAAGCGGTGGTTTAGGTGGTTGTTTCATCCTGATCGTCCTCTTTCTTTCCGGCAGTTCCCCAGCCAAGGGCTTTCTGGGAGTCAGATTCTTTGATTTTCCAGCCGCTAGCGTTGCTGATGAGCTGGCGGATAGGAGTCCAGGCCCTCCAGATTTCGTATGCCAGTTGCTGGTTCTCTAGCTTTGCGCATTTCGGGTCTGCTTTTACTAACTCAGCAAGAGATTCTTCAATTGCTTGCATTGCTGCTGAAATCTGCTCTTGGTTTAGATATTTCTTTTTCTCAACAAATCTGTTTTTGTGACGATACTCAAATGTTGAAAAATACTTAATCAGCTTGTTCGTATTAGCAACGCTGGTGAAATGCTTGCGGATCTCGTGCTGACTGCTTATGACCTGATCGTACGGAACAGTAATAACTCGCTCTCTCTTTTCACCGTATTTGACTCGATAGAATGAAACAGCGGTCGCGATCTCTCTAATCCACACCCAGCCTTTATCTTGATTATCCATATATGCCTCTTCTTATTATTTTTATTGGCAATAACTATTTACTGCATAGCTTTATTATAGTACTAAAAACGCCTCAGATAACACGACTCAGCATGTAACTCAAATATTTTTTCAGCCTTCGGCTAATTCGACCAGTTGGGGTGATTTGGTGGCCTTTAGAACAAATCCCGTACACATGACGGCAAGTGTAATGGGTTTGTTCCTGAAATCCTGATGATTACTGGATTAAGTCGTGATTGTCGGCATCATATTGAGCGGAATGCCTTACGCCCTAGGGGCGTAACGATTTTGAAAAATTGGACAGCCTGGGCTGTGATATGCATGCTGATGCTCTTCCGGTGTCTGTTGCTACTTTTCTGAAGAATAAACGAAACACTGAGGTAATTGCCATGAAACTACATATTCTTTCTGATTTGCATAATGAGTTCGATGAGTACGTGCCCAGCCCTGCCGCGAGCGAAGCGGATGTAGTGATCCTTGCAGGGGATATAGATATAGGGCTAAAAGGGATCGAGTGGGCTGACAAGGTGTTTAATTGCCCTGTTATTTATGTGCCTGGAAACCACGAGTTCTATCGACATCATTTAGAACACATGCTGGATGACATGAAAAAACTCAACAGCGACAAAGTTAAAGTGCTGGACATGGGTGAGTTAGTTTTAGGCGATGTGCGGTTTCTCGGGGCAACAGCATGGACCGACTTTGCATCTACTGGAGATTCAGCACTTGCCGCGCTGTTCGCTCAGCAGATGCTGAATGACTTCAACTTAATATTCTCCGATAATTATAGAAATATTCGTCCAGCAGATTTAATTAAGATATGTGCAAATGCAAAATCTTGGTTGCGCTCAAAGATCAATGAAGAGTTTTGCGGAAAAACCGTTGTAATCACTCATCATGCACCTGTTATGCAATCACTTGAACACAGTCCTCATGCGCGCTCACACCTGGAGGCTGCCTTTGCAAACGACTGGAAGGATCTCGTAACAGGAGATTTGGTTGATTTGTGGATTCATGGTCACACGCATATTTCTGCTGACTATGATGCAAATGGCACCCGGGTAATATCCAACCAGCGCGGCTACCCAGGCGAAACTACTGGGTTCGAACCAGACTTAATTATTGAGCCGTAGAACGCTTCTCATCGCACGCACCACAAAGCTTCCAGATCCAGTCCTTTTCTACGCGCTCTACTGCATTCGTAGATCCGCAGAACTGACAAATACCATCCGTTGCCCGCTCTACCGCATCTGCAAGCACAACCAGGTGCCATGGAGCCCCTCCGATATCTATTCTCAGATAGCCATGTGAGGGTTTCACTCCCAAAGGTTTCACGCCAGCATCCCTGCATGCTTGCTGAAAAGCATCAGAATATTGCTGCCAGCCTTCGTAAGACTCACCTCAGCTTCCTGCTTCTCGATCTTCCTTTATCACTCAAACCTCCAAGAATAGTACCACTGGCTAGATTCAGCGTAGAGGGTTTAACTATACAGCACATGACATATATGTTCTAGATCACATAAATTTCATGAGCAGCATGTTCTAGATTACACGCCAATCACACTCACCATGTTCCAGATTACATACTGGTCGATGATGGCATGTTCTGCGTTACACACAACACAGAAACACTTGTTACTGATAACATGATTTAACATTCAGCATGTTAATTAGCACATACCTTCACCAAAAACTCTGTGCTAGGCAACACAACAACACGTGTGACTAAAAATATTAATCAAATTTAATACAATTAGCAAAATACCCTATTAACTATTGATATAATCATTATATAAGAAGAAATTCTTTGCAAGCTATGTCTCACAACCCCGTGTATCCCTTCGTACCTCGGCCCACGGTGTTTTCGACGGCTTCTGCTCAAACCCTCTGGGTTCTGCGCGAATAAAGATGTCAATGACAAAAGCCAAATAATAATAAAAATAAACGGTGTGAAAAATGGAAAGAGTAAAGGGAAAGGGCGGAGCCCCAAGGAAAGAAATAAGGCAATCAAAGGCGTTCAAAGTATATCTGACACATGATGAGTTTCTTTTAATAAAGAGCATTGCTGAGGAACTTGGATATCCAACAATTTCAGGCCTTATTCGAGAAAAGTCTCTTGAATTCTGCAACAAAGGCCGAATTAGCACTGCTAACAATCCGATGATTCAAGCGGCCTCTGCATACCTGGGCGATATAGCATTTGCGTGTTCTGTACTTGAACAATACGTTGATGAATATAACGTGCCAGAAGATGTTTATGAGGCGTCTGTTGGCTTGCGCATAAAAATACAAAATGTAGAAAGTTTTCTAACCCAATAAAAACAATAAAAACAATAAAAGGAGCAACAAAAAATGGTTAATGAGCAACTAGAAAATTCAGTGGGATTTGTCACTCGCGTAGATTATGTCTGCGCAGCGCTTGAAAATGATATTGGCAAGAGGCCATTTGTTGGGTTCCTCGGTGGCAACATTGTTGCTGGAGACCCGTTCATAAGAACAGAAAATGGCATTGATGTAGATACGTCAGAATTGATCGCAGAGCTTGATGCCCATGCAGCAAAATATAAAGGCCCTTCAAAAGACCTATGCGCTCACTTTGTTCTTTCACTTGCGACAGGAGAGAACTTGCCCAGAAAAGATCTTCTGGAGTCAGCAAGGCACTACATGAGTGTTATGGGCTACGGCAAGGGGTCCAAATGGTTCGCTACAGTTCATTACGACACTGACAACGTACACGTACACATTGTTGCTTGTCGCGCTCAGATGAAGCATAGCGACATCTCTCCTGATGGTCGACCAAGACCACCACAATTCTCAATCGTTAAGGACAGCAACTCATATGAGAAGGGGTGGCTAGCCTGCCGTGAGCTTGAGAAAAAATTCAATCTCCAAGTAGTTGCAAATCCCGACCAGTGCTTCGCGAAAAATGGAGACATTTTCAGAAATGGTAAAGACCAAGCAAAAATTATAAGAGGAATTATGAGTGACGTGTGGAAACAAGGCATCCCTAAAACGTTCTCTGATTTGGTTGTTCGCTTAGATGAAAAGGGCGTGAGCATAAAGATTGTGACAGATAAAAGAGATCCAAATTTGATTCAGGGCATAGCATTTAAACTAAATAGACCAGATGGAAAATGGATCAGTGGATCAAAATTAAAAGGCACCAGATTCACCTTCGATCAACTGATCTTGAAAGAAGGAATTGACTATAACCCATCTCGTGATAACGGCCCCCTGGGACTATCTCCAGGCGCTTACACTCTCGTTAAGAAAGCGCCATCCGCACCCAAGGTTTATGCATCAACAGGCGATCACAGTGCGTTAATGCGCGTATACGTAAAGATTCCGGACAATAACAATCGCATAGCATCATACATAAAGAATAAAGGAAGGATGTACGGTAAATATGTTGATCATTCCGGCACGTACCTAGGCTTCAATGCGAGAGTTAATGTGAATCTTCGAAAGAAATCTAAAGCTGAAGTAGAGGCTGAGATTGAGGCTGAACGTGTAGCTAAGCTAATGTCTTTAATCATGAAAATGATGAGAAATGCGCTGAATGACTTGTTCTACGACATGCTTCTGAAAGTCGAAATGGCTGATTCAGAGAACGGAGTTACAGATACTGCCTGTCGGCTAAATGTACCAGTCATTCTAGATGCAGACACTTTGTTCGAGCAGCGCTCTGCGATGGAAGACGCAATTGACACTCAAGTAGAGAAGCAAATGTCTTACTTGTATTCTGTTCTGTCTAATGCAGTAGAGCCAAAACTAGAACTGGCATTGTCATTGTCATAAAAAATAAAGCCAATGCAGCCAATGCAGCCAATGCAGCCAATGCAGCCAATGCAGCGATAACTCAAGCATGTAGGGGCTCATGCGCTCAAGTGTATTCGAGCAAAAGTTTGCATCCAAAACAAGCAATGGAACAGAGCAAAGAGACTGTTCCCTTTATAGCATCCATGCAGGTGTTGCTCCCGTAAACAGGTTGAAGAGAAGCTCGGTCGCTGAACTATTCCCAGCAGTCAGAAACATGAATTGTGTTGACCGAACTCCTTCTCTCCATTTGTATTTTAACATGACACTCCGAGCCATTCAATATTCGTTCATTTGTAATTTCATATATCATTGTTTGGTGATTAGATCGTCCCGCATAAGAGAGTTAGTAACCTTTGTTATGGGAATTTAGTTGAGCCATGAACGCTTTGCCTCCCTCGCTTGCTGAGTATAGCCCTGTAGGTTTGAGTGAGCTTACAAACGAATCAAAAGGCGAAGCGATCATCTTCGGTCTCCACGCGTTGGATGGACCCAGCTTGCTGCACGATCGGTGTCTCGATCTGAGCGACCTGCGCCATTACCTTACCGACTTCTATGGCCCGATAGGGCGTCCGTCGATCGATCCTGAACTGATGATCCGCATGCTGATCGTGGGCTATTGCTACGGCATTCGCTCAGAGCGGCGATTGTGCAAAGAGCCCATTTGAACCTGGCGTATCGCTGGTTGTTCAATGAAGTACTGCGTTGTTGCATGGACGCAGGCCTTGTCAAAGGTGAAGGGTTTGCTGTGGACGCCAGCATCATCAAAGCGGATGCGAGCCGGCAGCGCGGCGTACCGGGTGAAGAACAGGTCAACTGGAGCGATCCGTCCCTGAGCACTCGTGCCGTGCGTGAGTACCTTGAGGCACTTGATGAGGAGGCCCTGGCGGAAACACTTCCGAAGCGCCTATCGCTGACTGATCCGCAAGCTCGCTGGACAGCGGCTCCAGGTGGCCCAGCGTTCTTCGCCTATTCCACGAACTATCTGATCGATACCGAGCACGGCGTAATCGTGGATGTGGAACCCACACCTGCTATTCGAACGGCCGAGGTCGAGAGCACCAGGACAATGATCGAGCGTGTCGAAGAGCTGTTCGACATCAAGCCGGCACGCCTCATCGGCGATACCGCATATGGCACCGCGCCGATGCTAGCTTGGATGGTCGAGGAAAAAGATATCGAGCCGCATGTGCCGGTATGGGACAAAACCGCGCGCAAGAACGACAGTTTCTCGAGCAACGATTTTCACTGGAATGAAGAGGCGGAGGAATACCGCTGCCCAGCCGGCAACGTACTGCGCAGCGAATGGCGAGCCTTCAAGAACCTGCGTTCGCATGTCACCAAAGCCAACACCATCATTTTCCGATCTAGGCAGACGGACTGCGCGGCGTGTCCGATGAAAGCAAGGTGCTGCCCGAACACTTCGTTTCGTAAGATCGCTCGCAGCGTCCATGAAGCCGCTCGTGACGTAGCTCGGCACATCGCAACGACGCCGGAGTATCGGCGTTCTCGCCACTAACGTAAGGAGGTCGAAATGTTGTTTGCCCACCTCAAGCGCATCCTGAAATTGGATCACTTGCGGCTACGAGGTATGAGTGGCGCTACTGATGAGTTCACGCTGGCGGCAGCGGTACAGAACCTGCGGAGATTGGCAAAACTCACATCTCAAGGGCCGACAGTTATGGGGTAGATGCGTCCGCACCAAGCAAAAAACCTCAAATCAACCCAATAACAGAGCAGCAAAGGTCATCGAAGGGCCGAGAAACCACGCAACGTGGTGAGTAGGTTCTCCGGTGGTGATCGTGGCTGAGTTCAGACGAGCTGAAAAACCGACTTTTTCAACAGAATCGGCCAGAAGCGGACAATGAGAAATTCAAGCGCCCAGCATGGCTGTCTGGATACCTGGACTACCCCCGCTCCGGTAGACATCCCCGGCCTATGCTTTGAGCATAGGAGAAAGTCTATGAGCACCCAATGATTGAGTCTGCCGTTTTGACCAGATATCGACTCCTCAATAAATTTACAGCATCTACCAAATGGTAGATGCAAGTTCTCAGAAAGCCGAGTAAATATTAGGCAAGGACACATATATCTTCATCTTATTTTGGTGACTATGCTGAGAGGGCTGTGCGTGACAAATTTATACATTCTGTGTTTTACATGCATAGATAGGTATCGTATAGCTCGAATTACGTTATTAAATTTATTAATTTCCACAACAAACTAGACTAAAATTATCGAGAGAACTCAAATGAAAATAATATGTTTCTTTGTGGCGGCACTAACCGCAACAGCAGTCGCAACCTCGGCTGTAGCACTGGGCGAATTTACTGGGTCAGAACAATCAGTGGGATCATCAAAAGTGGATGCTTGTTCTTCAGCTAAAAATAAGGCTGCGTCCGAAGCGCAATACGAAGTAAAATCTTCAAACTATATGGGGCAGCTTGACTCTAAAAAATATAACATAAAAGTGGAAGGATGCATGTGCGAAAAAACTAGCACAGGAGCCATATGCAGTGCAACCTGGAGTATTAATTTTGAAAATTAACCAATTCTTCAAAGTTTAAGTTGAACTTTTTGCGTAGATTACTGTTTTCTGCTGTCTTAATAGGCGAGCTAATGAGAAATTAACACTATACTTAAATTGCACTGCACAGCATCAAACTCAAACCTGCACTTATAGCTTGTGTACTTTGAACTGCCTTTACATTTATCGGATGGATTTATTTAAAGTTGACGACAGAACCTAATAAATTTTTAAACTAAGAATAGTACACCATAGTAGATATGGCTTACTTGACCTGCACAAATCATCGGATGAATGCTCTTTATTAACTTGGATCGAATGCTATAAAGATTAATATCATGACAACCAGCTATTACTGTAGCACTGTAAGAACTGCTGACATTTAAGAGTTCTTAGCTGTTAAACTGCTTGTGATAGATAGTTTTACTAGTAGAGTTTTTATTAAAAACCAAAAATCGGATCAGTCGGCGCTTTAAGCCAAATCGATTCTGCTCTGGATAAAACCATTGCTAATGGAGATAATATGTGTAAATTACAGTTATTACTTTGCTCTGGAATTTTGGCGACTTCAATTACTGTAAATGCGTTCGCTGATTGCAGTGGGCAATGTGTAGAAATGTCGAGCGAGTGCAATACAGAATGCCCTATGGATGCGGAAGGCGCAGCTGGTTGTCATTTTGCGTGTCAGGCACTTTATAGCTCTTGTGAGAAAAAATGCTCATCAAATAGCAAGGAAATATTAGTTGATAAGGACGCACCATCAGAGGATTAGGCCAAGACTTATTTTTCTGCTTTTTCCGCTGTGCCTGCAAACCGCTTAGATCTAAAGCGACCTCTACTAATCATTGACTTGGCTAACATCTAGCCCCTATAAAATATTGACACCGATTTGATCTAGATCACCTGGTTAAACCCCTATAAGAAACTTGCGATTAGTCGCACCAACTCCGCTTGACGCCTACAATAACTTTTACCCAACATCGATTTGATTTGCATGCGCACGGTGCTGACCTTCACAGAGAATCGTTCGGCCATTTCTTCAGGTGTCAAATCTTCCATAAGCGCTTGGCTTATACGATTTTCCGCCGTAGTGAATCCGAACAGTAAAGTTAATATCTGATGAATACCTGTAGTAGGCAGAGGTCCACCTTGCAATTTAACCAAGGCGAATGGCGACTCAGTGCTTTCGGCTGTCACCATGTGGGGTGGTAACGGCAATACATGAAGTGCATAGCGATGATTGAAAGTGTCACTTAGAGGCATTAGGCCTGCGGAAGGTATCAATCCGCAGGCAGCGGATAGAAGTAGCATGTAATTGCCTTGAAAAGCAATTTCTCTCGGTCGCAGCCGTTGTTGATCGACACGCATTAGATTATGCACCCAGTCCTCGTCGCAAGCCCGATTAGCAAAATGAATACGACCAGAAGGGTCTATGATCCAAACAGGTTGTTTCACTAAATCAAGTGAGCCTAGATTCACTGTAGCGAATTGACGAAGTTCTGCGTTTTGATCACGTAATTTTAGCGCTTGATTTAGGTGAGGCATTACCAATTTGAGAGCGCCAAGCAAGTCATCGGAAATCTCTCTTTCTCCACGAGTCTGTTGTATAGCCAGCCTGTACTGAACCGGCCCGTCTCCTATTCGGAGAGACATCCAATGTGAAAAACCATTTGGCAGACAAAACTCTTGAAGATAGGTGCTTCTAGCCTGTTCGGATTTTGTCAGCATGCGTGAGCTTAGATAGATGTAATTCTTAGTACTACTTTCAGCAAAAGCTATGGTTGGATCAAACTGATGATAATGAGCAGCGTAATCTCTAAGCCAATTGTGGAAATGCGGTAAGTCATTGGAAAAGGCGGCTATATTCTGCGGCGCTGGTCCATGATTGCGGTCTCTGCGGAGCAAAGCGCCATGTGATTCGCCCAGCAATCCGGCCACTCTACCTAGTGCAGGCCCGAATGCTGCTTGATCCAGGATTCCAGCATAGAGCTGCTCCACAATCGTGAGTATTTCTGACTCTGTTGCTTTGGTGAGGTGCATAAACTCTCCAACAATCACAGCATCTACCAGATGGTAGATGAAAAACCTTAGAAACCAGGTATAAATTTAAAAGGAAGTACTACCCATGTCGCTAAGGAATCTCTGAAGAAGACTTCCTGATTTTGGCAAAATAGCCGGTTTCCACTCGCAGAGCTTTCCAATGAAGCAGATGACCTTCGCCGACTCCGGGTACGCCGGCAAGCGCAAGCAGACCTGCAAAGAGTTGTTCCTGATCGAGATGGAGCGGGTAGTACCGTGGAAGGGCTTGATCTCCTTGATTGAGCCGCATTTCCCCAAGGGTGAAGGCGGTCGTCCGTCCTACCCGCTGATGGCTATGCCGCGGGCTCATCTGATGCAGAACTGGTTCGGCTACATCGATCCGACGATGGTAGAGGCTCCGTACAAGACCACTATCCTGCGGCAGTTCGCGGGGCTGAGCCTGGAGCGCATTCCCGACGAAACCACAATCCACAACTTCCGCCGCTTGCTGGAGAAACACGAACTGGCTGCTGGCATCCTGGCTGTGATCAATGGCTCTCTGGGCGACCGAGGTCTGTCGCTGCGCCAAGGAACCATCGTCGATGCCACGCTGATCAATGCGCCGAGTTCGACCAAGAACAAGGACGGTAAGCGCGACCCGGAGATGCACCAGACCAAGAAAGGCAACCAGTATTACTTCGGAATGAAGGCCCATGCCGGCGTAGCCCTACATGTTAAGGACACACTGAAAAAAAATTCCTGATTTTAGCAAAATACGCAGATTCCACCCGCCGAGTTTCACGATGAAACAGATGACCTTCGCTGACGCCGAGTACGCCGGCAAGCGCAAGCTGGCCCGAAAGGAGTTGCTCCTGATCGAGATGAATAAGGTTGTGCCATGGATGGGTTTGATTGCCTTGATCGATCCTTATTATCCCAAGGACGAAGGTGGCAGGCCCACCTACGTTTATAGAGCGGTCGGCGAACAGAAATATCGGCGAATCCGTACATTTTTTCGAAAAGATATTTATGGGATTCTTTAATCATGAAAATTTTTAAAAACTTGCTATTGATTGGCACATTTTTGCCACTACCTGTAATGGCTGAAATATTGCACAGCAAGATAACAATTGGTGGCCAGACTGTAGAGATTCAAAAACTTACAATAGAGTGCCCTGTGTATCTTGTATTGAACAGTGGCTGGCAGCATGTGAATAGAGAGTACACTCTTCACATATTAAATCCCAAATTAATAAACTCTAATCAATGGAATTCAGTAAAGGTTGAAAATTATGGATATTACGCATGGTCAAACAACACATGGAATAGGTTTTCTTCGGTAGAAGGCAACGTATTCTGGCTTACAGACAAGGAGCATATTTATATAGGCACCAATTCTGACTCATGTATTAGCAATACGTGCACGACAACCTATGATGCTGATGTATTTATTAGGTTTGCGCGAAGGGGAATTGCAAGGAACTCTCTAGAGATGGTTTATGAGCATGATGGTTACTCCTGTAAATATCTAAAGGGTCCTGGCATGTCTCTGTATTGCGCAGAATACAATGATTTAAAAAAGTGGGAAATCCCACAGGATCGCACCCAATGCAAGCTCACCAAATACAAGCGACCGCCTGAAAAAATTGGGTTCTAATCAACGAATGCGGCGTCAGCTCACCAACTCACTCTTGGGCTTGGGGGTGATCTGTTTGGGGCACCGCCTTGAATGCGCATCGGAAGTAACGGGGCTCCCCAGTCGCGCAAAGTCAGCAATACGAGCCTTTCCAGACGGATCCCCAATGGTTCACTTTCTGAAAACTACGGATAACCATTCTTGAGCAGCTGCTCTGTTCAGCTTCAAGAAGAAGCTCTACGGAGCAATCCGTATCGCGATCAGCGCGCATCCTGCCAGGCCGATAAGAAGCGTGGCATTTACGGCCTCTATATCCATAGTAAGGCCGAAAGCTGCGCTGCTTATATCGCCTCTGTAGGTTCTGGCGGTTGAGATCAGTCCCGTTGCCACTCCAGTATCCTGAGGTGGCGTGATGATCTGGAAGAACGGTAATTGACTCAGATTGAGAGCCCCTTCCGAGCCAGCAGGTGATAGATTGAGTGCTCGGCTCAGGGATAGATAGCTCCGATGTACCTTGCACGCAGCAATAACGGTAGACGCATACCCGCAACGCGCGATGAGGGCGGAAATTGTCCCAGCTGCACGAGCAGCTGCCCCCAAAGCTGGGCGATATCTACGAATGGCATTGGAGCCATAAGCCTGGCCTGGCTTGCAGCCATCGAAAGACAGCCACCTTCTGGCAGTACGGCTGGATACGCCACTATCACGCTTCGGGTGAATGGGAGATGGAGACCAGCTTGAGCGGGGTCGACTTCGATGGAATCCATCCCGAAATGCGCCTCTCCCTGATGCTGGCTCACAAGCTGGACTTGATTGGACTCAAGACCTTCATCGAGGCATCAGCACAGCGCGACCTCAAGCCGGTGGTGATCTTCAACGCAAAGCCTTTGAGCGATTTCAGTTCCAGGACTACCGCCTGAAGCACGCCAAGCGCTCGGACAATAGCTGGATCTTCTTCTTCGCTCACGCGTTCCCAGGACACAAGCGCACGGCTTCGCTCTGGCTGGACATCGAACAAGACAAGCCTCCGCACTTCTGCCTGAAAAGAGGGATTTACAACCTCGGCTACTCGCCTGAATGCCATGGTGCCATTACTGTGAGCCGCACCTCGAAGCCTAAATCGGTGCCCCGGCCTGCTGGCCCACCACCCGAATTCTTCGGGCAAGAGGAGTAGCCGGGCATGGCATCGATGCAGACCGGGGCAATCAAATGATCGGCCTCAATTGTCACCTACCTACCCGACGTCCTCTCTCGCCAGCCAACCCTGCAAAGGCCTGGCCTCTTCACGGGCGACCGACTAGCTGCGCCCTGCCTGCCAGCTCGCTGTCGGGTTGCTGTCGTGTTAGCTCCACCACGTACTCCCCATACTCGCTGCATCGTTTTAAGTGATGGAGCAGAAAATGAAAAGGAAGGTTTTGCGCAAGCCGCGCTCACATGCCATCAGTTCGCTTTTTATCCTTCAAGTAATCTGCGTACATATCTTCAAGCTCTGCCTCTCGGTCGCGATCCTGATCTGTCTCAATCTTGGTTAATACTACCCAGTCCTCTTCGAATAACCACTCACCAGAACGTCGCGCCAACGTAACTTCAACATCCAGATAAAACTCACAACCAGCGTATGGACGATCTTGATCTTGCTCACCCGAGTAAGTGAACGAAACCTCCAGTGCCAGCAGGCCCTTGGTTTCGTCATACGACGAGGCCGTCACTTCAAAATCTTCACACGAATAGTCGTAGGCATTGGTGTCTGCCGTTTCACCCGAAAGCAGGTTATCAATCTCCTCGCAAAATCGCTCGTACACCGGGCTATCGTAAATAACATCAGCAGTATTCGATGAACCTAGCGCAGCCCCAATCAGACGGGCATCGTCGGGATTGCGGGAAGCAACTGTCGTTAGTTCGTGGAAGTCCTTGAATTTCAAGGAAGTGGCCAGCTGCTCTTGAGCTACCGACAGCTTGAAACCTTGCTCTTGAGCAAGTGTTTTTGCCTTAGATTTGATCAGATTGAAATAGCTGTATTTCGACATGGCTTTCTCCACGCGACGCTATTTGCCAGGATGCTTGCTTCGCCGGGCTGCGCGTCGGTAGATGCGTGCCATAAGGTGAGGGTAACGAACACAATGGTGCAGAACTTCGCCGCTGCAAGCTGGCAGGCGCCCATCTGCGCCTGCCAAAATACTGCACTTTTGGTCGCCTCAGAGCAAGCGCAATGAATCTCCCCTGATTTTGTAGGCACTCAATTGCCGCTTCTGGTCGACTCCGGCCGCTTACGAATGGCAGCTGTCGACCGATTCTGTTGAAAAAGTCGGTTTTTCAGCTCGTCTGAACTCAGCCACGATCACCACCGGAGAAGGTGATTGGCTGGGATGTGATCTCCAAGGCTGAACGAGTAAAACAGTCGCTCCTGCCCACTCGATAACTGCTGTGAGATCCCCCTCCGTCCAATGAAGAGATTTTGCCGCAGGCCAGACAGGGGATCTACTTTTTCAACAGAATCGACCCATTGCAGTCATTCAAGGAACTCCGGCCGATGACCGGTCAGCAGCAGTTTCGGCCAGTGATGGCCAAGCCATCACCTCACTGTTTCGGGCGTGTTGCGGCTAGGTAGGCTCCCTGTGAGATTGAGGCCTCCATAACGCCACCTGCACCTCATCATTGAGCGGGCTCAGCCGAGTTCAGCGGAAGACTGTCGTTTTCCGGCAAACTCGCTGTAACTTCGTTAGCTAATTCATCAAGTACAGCGAAGACCCCAACCAGATCCTCGCTATACGAAGCTGTGTAGTTGGATGTGACTACATACCGCTCTTTGAGGTGCAATTCTCTTTGGAGAATGTGTTCCCGATGCTGAGCCCAGTAGCGTCCCATTTCCTTCGGATCAAAACCGCTCGAAATTTCAGCTTTTGAAGCAAAGTAACCTTCTTCATCTCCGCCCGAAAAGAAAGGATTACTCAAATGCGACAGGCAGTGGTCGAGAAAATGATAGACATTGTCCTCGTGGATATCGGGGTGGAAGCAGAAGTCAAACGCATATTCGTTCATCAGCCTAGCTATACCAGCACCATCGCCAGCACCATGCTCGTTGTAATGCCCACAGCCAACACCTGACCCATTTGGGGGCAGTGGATTACTCAACTGGTAGATCACAAAGGATTTGACGAGGGAGCGTGCCGGGGAAATACGTCGAGTAAGCGAAGCGGCATCATGCTCGGATTGAGTATCACTGGAAGCATGCTGGCCAAGTTGAGACGAAACTTCACCGAGAAAGTCTGCAACTGGGGCATCACTGACTTCCGCAAAAAAGTTTCGCTGCCGATCAATGTAGGTTCGCTTGAACAGCGCGAAGACCTCTTGAGACAGTTTTCTCATCCCCATCAATGCGAGATTACTGGTGAATCCAGTTGTCGCCGCATTTTCATCCTGATGGACGATGAGAGCTGAATGAAGATTGAACAATTGCCCCTGACGATCTGCGGAGCATTGAAGCCTGAAGATCATGAGATCGTTCCAGCCGAGAACGCCGCGATCACTGCCTGCAAGACGTTGAAGTAGGCCTTTGCCTGCGTAGGCGCGTTCACCGAAAATCCGCCATGCGATCTCTATGACATTCTCCGCAGTATTCGAGCGACGACGGCCTGATGTCCTTCCCCAGCCGGCACTATCCAAGAGTCGTAGCAGGGAGTAGATCGACCTCTGCCGCAACCCTCGATCATCATTCGCAATCGCCGAGTAGTGCGGTAGATAGTCTACGAGCGTGTTGATGGCATCTTCGGCAGCAGCGCTAGTGAAGTCATGAGACTGATTGACGAGCAACCTCCAGAACTGGTCATGCGCGCGCTCCCCTAGCTCCAATTGGAAGTCACCTGACGTCAGAACTGAACCAATGGACGCACCCTTTTGAACTCGCTCCACGGCTTCCTGGTACAGAACAAATGTCTCCTGCGGCTCGGGCGTGGCGAACCGCACAATGAGCTTGAGGTATCCCTCCAGATTCCTAAAGGAATTCTGGTTGAAGCAAGCACGCGACACCAGGACCGCCTCATCTACCTCACTTCGATCACCAAACTTCAGCGTTGTTAAGTCGAAGAGTTGTGTCAAAAGGAACCCTGCGGCCCCTTGATGCTCCGCCACCAGCTTTGAAAAATCAGCCGAGTTCTTGAACTTGTAATCGCGCCCATCATATTCGCGACGTACAGAGAAGGTTCCACAACGTCCCTCCGTCTCTTCGGCGTAGATGCGCCTGAACAACCCAGGGTAGTGCAGATGCAAAAGCATTAGGTTTATGAGGTCTCGCTTGTTGAAGTCCATCCGGCCTAAGTTGCTCTTCTCGATTTGCATGAGCAGCATGGCGTTGACGAAGCGCTTTACCTTCCGCAAGTCGCCTACAAGGGGCAAGTAATTCGCCGCCAACTCACCGTCGAGAATTTCCGCCAACTCGTTGAGCACGGTGCCCAGCTTCACCATTGTGTCGGAGGGAATCGAGCCCAGTTGGTTTTCTAAGCGATGCCAGTCCCTTCGTAAGAAGTCCCGAATGCTAGAGCTGTCAACGAACAAGCTCAGCTTGACTGTCACAAACTTCTCAAGGAACTCCCGCGCCCTCGAGCCCTCATCCTTGCTTCCAGCAAGTATCTCGGTGTCGTAACAGAGGACATACGTGGCCTGAGATAGCTTGAACGTCCGTCGCGTTGCGAACAGAACGTTGTTGGTGGTTTTCGCGTCCAATCGATCCAGGTCGTCGATGACAATGATTACGCGACGGCCGATCCGCCTAAGGACCTCGTCGATGTCATCGAGCAGCTCATCAACGGTCTCCTGCGATGGTTCCAAGGAAAGCTTGAAGCCAAGGAACGAAACGTCGGCCTTTCCTTTTATCAACCGGGAGTATCGCGATGCCGCTGGCCGAAACTCCGGAGCAAAGACCTTTCGCTGAATAGAGGCAGATAGGTCACGAATCAAGCGGTCCGCAAGGTCGGGCTCTGATGCGTACCGAAGGGGTTCGAATCGACAAACAATGACCCCGTCTTCTTCTTTTGCCCAGTAACGCTCAGCAAGGTTGATGAAGCTGGTCTTGCCGACCCCCCATGGTCCATCAACCCCAAAGACAAGCCCAGGGTGGGCAGCGCTTGCGATAACTGTCTCTGCGAACGACTTGGCTTGCACCTTGCTCGCAAGCAGATCTTCTGTCTCTTCTCCGATTTCCTCATCTGCAATGAAGTACAACTGCGGAGTCGTTCTTTTGGGGCTTGGCCAGCATTGCTGAACCAGTGGCGACAACAGTACTGCGCAGAGCAGAATGAAGACCGCTGGTGCCCAATGAGGATCCGCATTCATTAATGCTGCGTGAACCTCGGCTAGCCAGGGCGAGGCTAACTCGTTTATCCAGATACCGCTACCGATCGCGACCAGCAGATCGAAGCGAAGACTGCGGCCCATTCGTGCAGCAGCGACGTGCGCTCCCCGCTTGAATGCGTAGGTCAGACATAGCAGCGCTCCGCTCAGTATCCCGCCGATCTTTACCCAGAGGGCTACGTCAGACAATGTCGGAGCGAAGTTCGCTCCGAGGTAGAAGGCTACCCGCCAAACCTCCGCCCCTACTAATCCAGTGACAAGCGGCCTGGCGAATACCAGCAACTCGGGCATCTTCATCGCTGGTTTGGTAGCAGTCATCGATTTCTCCTTCATGATTCAGTGCTATCTCCTAGCGTAATAGCCGACATTAACACTCCGCTGGGGTCGATACCGGCTCGTCGTGACCGGCAGAAGCCGACCCAAACCAGCCGGTCGCGACAGGCAACAACCGGCCAATAGTGGACGGTGGACAGTCGAGGGGCGAATGGGTGGAGTCGACCCGGCTAAAGCCTGCCCCTTGTATGCAAAGGGTTGTCCGTGGCCGATCGCCAAGGAAACGATGCAGGCTCTTGTCGTTTCTCATCGGGGTTACAGATTCGACGGTAGGTAATGAACGCACAGATGGAAAGCGTGAGAACAGGCTACAATCAGGGGCACCGACTATTCGATCCCCCCAGCGTCGGTGTCTGGAGCCGGGAACGTAAATTTTCTTGCGCTCTTCGTCAGCGGGATCGATAAATAAAGAGGACACATGGCGTGCGCCGGTGTCGAAGTTACAGGGCCAAGCAGTGAAAAGGAGGTAAACATGGCTAAGAATTTCTTGGATTTGAAGACAGATCCGGGTCTGTTGTGTGCGCTCCAAGGGGCCTCGCAACACAAGCAGACTGCCGCCGAGATGCTGGAACAGCGAGTATCGTTCGTCTATGGATCTGTAAGCTCGAAGAACGGCGTCACGCGCGAACAGGTTCGCAAGTTGATTCTTGAGCAGGAAGGAGTCGAAGGGGCGAAACGTTGATCCTCTTCGAATTGTGCGGTAACACCGAGCAAAATCCAGTCTACCAAGAACTGGAAGTCTCCAATGGCAATCGGCAGTACGACTTCTTAAGGTCCATAGTAGGCGCTGCATTGGCTGTGGACCGCGCGTTCTTGTCGAACCACATCATCAAGGCTTTGAATTTTCATGCCATTACTTGCCTGCATACGAATGCCGGCGAGTACCGTCCTTGCCAAGTCGTCGTGGGCAACCATATGCCTCCCGAGCACTACCGGGTCGAGGCGCTCATGGACGACTTTGTGAATATAGTGAATAGGAGCTGGGAGCAATCCGACCCAGTGACGCTCACGGCATACGTGCTCTGGCGGCTAAACCACATTCACCCGTTTATCAATGGCAATGGTAGAACGGCTAGAGCTGCCTGCTATTTCGTGCTGTGTGTGAAGTCCGGTAGCTGGCTACCAGGAACTACGATCCTTCCTGAGCTTATTTGTCGCGACCGAGATGAATACGTAGTTGCACTCCAGCGTGTAGACGAGTCTTTGACCCAAGGTCCGTTTGACCTTAGCCCACTGCATGAGCTGTTGTCCAAGCTCATCACAGAGCAGCTCAGTACACAACAGCCCCCCGCTGAGAACCCTTAGTATTACCTCCAAATGCCTTTGTCGTTTCGGTCGCGGTAGGGATGGCAGTTACCTGCCCCCCCCCCCGCACAGATCCGTACGTGCGGAACTACCGCATACGGCTCCTGCCTCGGGTATGTGACGCGAAGCGATCCTCAGGGTACGGGTGTGCATTCTTTGGGCTGGGTATGTAGTGATCTGTGAGCAGTCCGAAACGAGACCATTGCAGCCGATTTCTCTGGCTGCGTCGCCCGAGAGCCTGACGCCAGTACCGACAGATAGCCTTCCTGAAGCCACTGAGACGCTTCAGGTTTCCTGGCACCGCGTGGTAATTGAAATATCCACTCACCACCCGATTGAGCCACTGCCCTTGAGCCCGGACAGGCTCATGACGTCGGCGTTGCAGTTCATCCCGGATAGCCAGCAGCGTCGCACGCATCCGCTTCTTCACCGTCAGTCGCAGCACTTGGAAGTCGCCGTTTCTTTTGGTGCTACAGCAGTGCGTGAGCCCCAGGAAGTCAAAAGTCTCCGGTTTGCCCAGTCCTCGCCGCCGGCGTTTGCCTATGGCAAAACGACCAAATTCAATCAGCCGTGTTTTCGCCGCATTGAGGGATAGGCCAAACCTGGCCAGGCGCTCCTGCAACTGTGCCAGGAACTGCTGAGCCTGCGATTGCTTCCTGAAACCCACCACGCTGTCGTCTGCATAGCGCACAACAACCATATCGCCACGGGCATGCCGGTATCGAACTTTCATCGACTATCCTCCGCCAGCTTTAACTGGCGCACTAAGCGTCCAGCCAAGTCACCTTCCGAACTCCAGCATTAAGGGCGATGGTGTCCGCGTATTTTAAGCGGACGCGATAGCCCTTATCGCCGGGATTTCCATGCGCCAACGAAGACGTCGTAAAGAATTACGACGGTCGCAGATTCGATTCGACCTCACGAGGAGACGCCGTGCTCAAGACGCCCGATTAGTGTCAACACCTGACGCTGACCTTCGGCAGATACTGCCAGATGCAACGGAACAGCATGTCCTAACGCCATCGCTGGCTGAGTTAGCCAGCGAGCAGCAGATTGACTATCAAGCGCGAAGAATGCCAAGGAGGCCTCCATCACATCGGCAATCGAGGGAGACTGGAGGATGTTCTCCCTGGAGGCTTTCATGATTCGTTCATCATAAGCCGTGGTGCTTTCATGCTCTGGACAGCGCGTCCGCATCCAGCCCGAGCGAGAGACCGTCCTACCGGGGGCACCACACACCTCACAAACGTGCAGCGATAGCGACTCGGAGAGATCCACCACCGAAGTTGCGTAGTCGCTTGCGTGTCGACAGTAGAAGCGAAGCCCGCCAAATTTTTCTTTCACCTGCGAAGCCATCAGTTGCTCGGTGCCAGTGGCGTTTATGTGATGTTGAATTAATCTACAGGCGGCCTCGATGAGCGTGAACCAGCCGTCCCCGCATTCGAAGCCGAACAACCGTTGATTACCCGGTTCGCAAGCTGAAAAAATGGCCGGGTAACGCGTACACAGCAAAGCGTCAAGTTGTTCATGCATGATTTCGACAATCTCCTTAGCAAGTCACAAGTGATCTACATCCGATTCGATCGTCACATCATCAATGTACGCAGTACCGCGACCCGGCCATGGCAGAACTGGCGAACAACTCCAGCAAGAACATCAGCGATTGTCGCCCACCTCATGAATGAAATTTCACAAGCAGAAGCCGATTGCCATCAACAGTCTCGATCATGTACCGGTGATCGATCTCGATGACCTGGCACATAGCAGAGCGTCAAATTCTTCACACATAGTAAAAATCCTCAGCTTGCAGGTCATCCCTAGCTACATGTAGATCCAGCATCAATGACCTCTTTAAGCGCTACTATTGAAATAGTCCACCCCCCTGCTAAGTGCTCTAGCCTTTTAAAGCCAAACTGTTTAATCAGTGGCACCTCATGCTTTCCGGGGAACTCAAACCCCAAATTAAAGTACCCTACTTCTTCTTGAGCCATGATTATAAAATCAAATAACTCCAACAACGGGCCCTTACTCTCAATGCCGTACACATTGTAAACATTGGCTATTACTAAAGTATCTTCTGGCCAGCTTGCACCGCGTGCTTGCACACGAAAATATACATCCAATGCTTTATTGCAGTGAAAACGAATGTTTTCACGATTCGGGACACCAAAAGTAACTTCGCACCCTGGATAGCGTTGCTCATAAAACTCTTGAGCTAGTTTAGAAAATTTGTCCTTGGCACCTTGCACCCGAACCCAATCGGGATGGATTGCTTTACGTGCTCGCAAAGCGGCAAATGTCTGATCATCGTCCGACATAAGATTTAAGCCCTCGGTCTAATCCTATTTTTATTACGCAACCAATGCTTCGCCATATATCTATTCCACCTCGAATTTCAACAGGCATCACTCTTGGAGTAGTGCATTTTTAAATTCGAGTGCACATGCAAGTCAAGAAATTTATTATTTTTTTATTGACTATTTAACTTTCACGTGATAATTGCTACCTTGGCTCGGCTTTATAGATTTATTATATTTCCGATAATTCCTGTTATCGGAAACTTCCCATGGATGAATTTGGCCGTCCGGCACAAAGACTTGTGGCAGCCTCAACAAAAGCCATTACAGAAGGCAAATTTTATGATGTCGGGATCAACTAAAAGCCGGACGTATGTCAGGTAATCCAGGAACCGGCATAGATTCAGTGCCTTACGCCGCAACCTCACCACCTTTGGAGATTTTGCAAATGATCCACCCAGAATAAAATATAGGGTGCCTCACTTTGCCCTCACCGCTATACGCCTCGTGCTAGAGGGTTCACCGCAATTGGTAATCCGCATTTGTCAGTTAAAACCCGGACTACCAGGGGCTCGGTTGATGAGAAGACGCTCTCCAGCCACCAAATGAGGTCGATTGGGGCTCTAGACCGTTCCAGATCGCTCGAATTTTCTGCCACCTCTGTGGCAACTAAAAGCCGGACAATCCTCAATTTTCGACCTGGCCCGCATCACAATTAAACCCTTCAATGCCTGGAATTGCTGTTCTAGAGCCCTCCGAGCAAGTCAGTTAAAACCCGGACAAAGCATCGGAATGTCAGCTAATTCCCGGACCGGTTCTCGCGATTGCGGTGATCACCCACCATGAATGGCTCCGATACGGTTGCCGGTGTCCGACTCAGTGCTCGACGCGGACAGCGTTTCTCTGGAAGGTCGTGGCCTGCTGGGTAGTGCTTACAAACACTTGAGCACACGTGACGCCCTGCCCAAGATCGAAAAGTCGATATGCAGGTGGGCTCTTCGGTCGCCTTTCCAAACGCAATTTAGCAAAGCGAATGCGCGCCTCCAGGGCAGGCTGGGGTAACGAATCTATGTCAGTTAAAACTGCTATAAGTCAATCACTTACGTAGTGTCCGGAAATTAACTGCTCCCGACAGATGAACTGGATTACTTAGGCTCTATAAGAAATAGTGGTGGTGGCCTGACTACCAAGATCCACATGGTCTGCGATGCTAACGGTGTGCTGTGGCGCTTTTTGTTGTCGCCGGGTCAGGCCAGCGATATCTCCTTGGCACAGTCGCATCTACGCCTGTACTGCGACCGCTACCGGATGCAGCCTGTAATTCCGCTGTGTACCTTGAAGCGCAAGAACAAGCCAGAACTGCCACGGCTGTTCGACCGTCCTAAATACCGGCAGCGCAACATCATCGAAAGGAAGTTCGGCTGGTTGAAGTAAAGTCGGAGGATCGGCACTTGCTACGACAAGCTGGCCAGAAGTTCTTCCCCAATGGTCACGCTGGCTTGCACGCTGCGGCGACTACGGCAGTACTTTTCGCACAGAACCTAGGTGCTGACTTCAAGAAATTTCTCACCTCGCTCCGCGAGAACCGATCCAGTGGCTAATTGGCAATAATCATAGCTGTCACTCATAACACCACCGCACCTGAGCCCTATTTCCAGCAGGGCTTGAGTGCGGCCTTCTACATCACCACAGCTAGGCTGCTGGTAAACCACGCATGCTTCCTTGAGCAGCACACAGCGTAACGACAGCATATATAGTTATGTTAGCCGGCTTGCTAACTAACTTTCGCTCTACCATCGCCCACTAGCTGACTAAATCCATCAACACCATATAGGCTAATCAATATGGCAATTTTTCTATTGGCTGGGATGCCATTTGTCCACCGCCTCAATCCCAGACGATATTCATCATATACAGCATCCATCGACTCAGAATTAAAAAATGAACTTATCCCCATCAAGGCACTATCTATCATAGCCTTTTCAAACTCACTCCTTTCATCCTGACTCAGAAACTGACCGACTCTGTCATAGTCGCCACCTTCCTCCATAGAACATGCCCTAAAAAACACCTTATCCATCTCTGCAATATTAAAATCCATATTAAACCCCCATAAATTAATCCACACCCACAACATTAACAACAGAAACAATTATGTCAACCAATATTTAATCACTGGATAACTTCCGATGCCCCGCATCGGGTATATTGATTTCAAAAAAAATTAAGCGTCAATCTGATTGACGCATAAATCAATCAATATAACTAGAGTATTGTGAGGGGGATTAAAAGGGGGAGAGCACAGGTATTCAATCGAAATCACCTACTTACAATCACCTTCGTCATTCTCTATACATAGAAACGACTACAATGAAGACAATTGTTATAGACCCGACCTGAATACAACTTCCCTTCCCTTTTTCTCCTTAATAAGCTTACCAACCCTAACAAGGGCATCCAGTTTTCGGTCCGTCGCAGACTCTTCAAGCCCCATATGCTCTTTCACGAACGCAAGCATCTCCTTACGACTCCGATGTTTCACGTCTTTGAAGGCCAAACCGATATCGACACCCTCCTTTTTTACTTCGGAGTTTGCAGCATTAGCAAGTCTAAATGAGACTCCATCTGCCTCAAGGCTAAGCTCATCTAGACACGGAACGGCTCTAACTGAAAACTTCAGAGTGTGCTTATTACCTATTTTCGCAATCGAAATCACACCGTCCACTTCAGCGTGAATTGCTGAAGCGCCTCTAATCCCTCTAGCGCCAGCATTTCGATCAAAAAGCTCTTTCTTTGAGTGATGTACGACGATGTGGGTACGCTGCGAATTTATCTCTCGAATCGAACGCATGACCTTACTCATTTCTACGTTGTTATTTTCGTCTGCATTCGTCATTCGTCTCAGCACATCCCAAATCACAAGATCTGGATCAGCGAATTCAATAAGCCCCTTCAAATAATTAATCCACTGCGGATCATTGACATCGACTGCACTCCAAAGGCTGTTTACTGCAAGCCTCTCCTCACAACGTAGAACAGCCTCCTCACTACCAAAAAACTCCAATGTTCGACGTCCTATTACCGCAGGTGCTAGCTCAAAATTAAAGTAGAGAACCTTATTTTTTCTAGTTGACTTAAAACCGAGGAAGTCCCCCCCTGCCGCCGCCGCCATAGCGAGCTGCATTACTAGCCTAGACTTTCCTGATTTTGGCTCCCCTGTGATCAACCATTGATGTCCCTTGTCACGATCATTTTCAATAAGACCCTCGAACATCCAGTTAATCGGAGCCTTTGCGCACTCAACAAGCGACCTCATGTTTGATTTCGACATCACCTCAGCGTAACTCACATTAAAATCCATAATTACTCCAAAATTATAATCATCCGTAGCCTAGGCTTATCGCCTGACTTCCGACCACATATATGCATTGAAATCACCACAATGGCTTACTTGGAAAGATACAAACAGTTTTAAACCTGTCAAGCACATCAGGAACAACATAAATAACTTACACCAACTATTGACAATTCAATTTCTGTTTTTAAGATTGGAATGGCAAACCACTAAGGAGCTACAAATGCTTAAATCGCAAATTTATAATTTCAACGAAAGTTTCAAATCCATAAACGAGATCGCCATGACATCTCTAGGAGATAATGACTGGGACATAACAACTGACATAACAAAGCTTATTTACCACGGAGACGATGATGTAATTGAATTTATGGAGGCAACCATTCTAACTAAAATTGAGCACAACAAGACCTGCCTCATTATTGAAACCAAAGGGACACGTGAAGTATTTGGCTCAGACCTAGGGCATTACGAGTTTAACGAGACAAATGCCAATATATACAGCACAAGCCCTAACACTGACTTTTCATCTCACAAACCTTTTAATCGGGAGCTTACCCCTCACATCAAAGATAGCGACATTAATGCTTCCAACCTAACACTCTTCATAGCACTTCCCTCACCCCATGATAGAGCCAAAAAATTCAAAGGAACAATTAGTATCTAGTAACTACAACAACCCTCATACAGGTTCCACTGTGTTCCTGTATAGAGGGCCTTCCCCCTCTTTACGCATATACACCACGCCATATTCTATATATTAAAATTTTTCTTATGCACAGCATGCAATAAATTATAAAATTAGCAACCATCTAAGCAAACCCCATCTACCTGCATTACTTCATTTTGCAGATGGCACACAGAGAAACCTACGAACCGGTTCGGGAAATTGAGTTCATCACGCACAAATGGGCGACTGGAGAGTTTCTTTTATAAGAAGAGCGATGCTTTCGCGCATCGAGACAAGCAGAAGAAGTTCAGGCTTGAGAATATGCACCCACGTATACGATTTCTTTTCAACGGCACTCCTATCACCGATCTTGATCTATTAATGAAATACAATTATTGAAGCGTCATGCGGATTCAGTATCTCGAAAGCCATTCTACAGTTTGTGCACTCTAATTATTTCTTCCATTAGGTCATGCCATCCCAAGACAATTGCCGGGACCTCGTCGCAGATCTAGCTGCCATTAAGCTTGAATGGCATCAGGAACTGGTTAGCTCGATACTTCGAGCTATCGCTACCGCATCCCCGAGATCCGCGAGATCCCCGAGATCCTTGACTACCATCTGAATTTTCTAATATTATGCCATATATTAATTATCCTTGTCAAGGCATTCCACATGAAAGAAAAACAGTCAAGGACTAAATCTCAAGGCCGCCCTTCACTCAGCCCAGTGGAGAAGCAACGCCGCCTAGTCGCCCGCCTCTTCGAGAGCTGCGCGGACCTTGAACTCCGGATCACTGAAGAGTCTGGCCATGATGCCGCTACTGAGACTGAGGCTCCTTTACTGCTGAGCACGTTCAACCAGCGCCTTTCTTTTGCTCGGGACGTAGCTATTCACGAGCATGCTGGACGCTCAGCAGAAGCGAAATCCATTCGTCAAAAGCTGAACCTCTTTCGCCCTCAAGGCTTCACAGAGGAAGCCTGGAACACCCTCCCTGATGCAGAAAAACGCATGGCTCCAGGCAAGCCGAAGATGCCCAAGGAGCTAGAGCTGGCTCGTATTGAAATCAAGCGAGAAGATGAGCTTGAAAAGCTAAAAGCAATGGAAGCCGAATTCGGAGATAAGTCCTCCGACATCGACTCTCTACGCGCCTTGCATGGAAAAAATCAGATCGGACGCCCCGGAAAAGACATCCTCGGCACCCTCGACAGACAGATGCATACAGCTTTCTACAAGCGACGCGATCTCGCCCGCTACACAGATCAGGACGAAGATCAAGACCAAAGCATGGGTCGACCCAAGAAGTCCTACGAAGAGCGCTATGCGTACTTCACCAGCATCATCGATCACTGCCGCGACCAGATCCATCAGGGCGAAAGCAAGCTAGACCTCATTCATCTCCAGCTTCGCTACCTTAAGCGTCTGCGGGATCGCGCCACCCGCCTCCGACTCCAGGTCAAGACCGCACTCGGCCCGGCACTAGTGTCACTCAAAAAAGACCTAGCTGTCGTCGAAGCTCAGATTGAGGTTGAAGCAAGCCAGCTCAGTGACTTTCAGAATATCTACATTACAATGTCGAACAGTCAGATCGAGACACGACGAAACTCAGTAGTAAAGAAAATCAAGTCATTCGACTCAATCGAATTTACCAACACCAACACATAAAAATTGGGAACAAAATGAGCAAACTCGCAGAGTTCAAAGCACTCGAAGCCCAGCTAGCTGAACAACTAGCTCAACTCGACGCCCTGAAAAACGACGACGGTCTGAAGAAAGAAATTGAGTTTGAAAGCAAGCTGCGCGCTCTGCTTGCTGAGTACGGCTTCTCGCTGCGTGAAGTGAAGCTAATCCTCGACCCGCACGCTCGTGCAGATCGTGCCACAGGCGCTGTTGGTCAGCGTAAAGAACGACAACTCAAGGTCTACATCAACCCGAACAATGGCGAGCGTGTTGAGACCAAAGGCGGTAACCACAAGGTGCTCAAGGCTTGGAAAGAACAGTTTGGTGCTAAAGAGGTCGAAAGTTGGCTCCAATAGGCTTACTCTATCGCAGAGGTGCTTTGGACTGTAATGGCCTCAAGAACAACGGACTTTTAAAATATGCTTGCTCGAATTTTTCTAATGCTTTCAATCACTGCTTTTTTGGGCTGTTCGAAACAAGAAGAAACGACTCCGCCCAATATTGGGAGTAGGTTTGTCGGCGAATGGCAAAAAGAAGGTGCTCAAATCTATGTAAAAATAGATGACGACGGGGGACATTACCTGATCAGGCAGATCTATAACGGTAAAGTTATCGCAACGAATATTGGTGAAGTGGTCGAGGATCACTTGCGCACGTCTCAAACCGGGCTTGGCGACAAGATTTTCTACTCAAAAACAGAGGACGCCATAATTTTTGATGGCTCATTTGATGGATCGATAGTTCTTCATCGCAAGTCCCCGTAAGTATCATAAAGCATGGATACCCTAAGCCCACACGAACGCAGCAAGCGTATGGGCAAGGTTCGCTCTACAAATACGAAGCCTGAATTGCTAGTCCGGCAGCTCGTCTTCAGCATGGGTTATCGCTACAGACTCCACAGGAAAGACCTTCCAGGAAAGCCGGATCTAGTTTTTTCATCACGCAAAAAGATCATTCTCGTGCATGGCTGCTTTTGGCACAGACACGATGATCCTAGCTGCCGCCTTGCAAGGCTTCCAAAGTCGCGATTGGATTTCTGGCTTCCAAAATTCGACGCAAACCTGAGGCGAGACGCTCTCGTTGCTGACCAGTTGGACACCCTCGGCTGGGATGTGTTGATTATCTGGGAGTGTCAGCTACGAGATGTGTCTGCTCTCGAAAATAAAATCCGCGAGTTTATAGAACACAAGGCCTCCAGTTAGGCGGCTCGGTTTAGTCGCCTTCTGCTTCGATAAATTGGTTCGAAAGCACGGACGGTATGCTCCTCAGATAGACCTCGGCTTCCCGTCCAATCTCCTCTGCCGTTTCTTCACGAACAGGAAGTTTCTCAGCCCACTTTCTCCCTGGATGCAGCGTATCCCACCTCGGCCGCATGCCCTCCTTTCGTCCTTTACCTGGCGGATGGTTTCCGAAACCATCAATCAAGACATTCCAAACAGGCGTGAATCTATTAATTATTAACGACTCGCCCAAGGGAATCCAAATGTCATCTACCACCAAAAATCTACAATAGAAATCTTCTATATTTAATTCTGTTTTCTTAATACTATTCGCATGCTCGCGCAAGCGGCTAACAAGTGCCGGTCCAGTCTCCTTCTCAGTCTCCATTCCCGTTCTAGAGCCTGGAGGGACGGCCTTGCCTACATAGATTGGCCACAGGAAGGATGCATTCTTATTCATCCTCGCCAAATTAGCGTAGATCGGAAGATCGCCAGTATAGTAAATAGCATAAACTCCAGCGCCATCGAACCTTGGTAGCTTTCCAAGAGGATGCACCTCCTTTGTAAGAAGAGCTTCTGCCACGCTGGCTCCGAGATTCTTCTTATCTAAAGGATTGAACGGGACTACGCTCATGCTACGAACTTCCCTTTATTCTTACTTTCTCGTTGAAGGATTTCTAACTCAGCCAGAATCAATTTCTCTGCAACGCTAGAAGCGACTTGTTGTGCAAGCAACACAGGTACTGCGTTGCCCAACTGTCTCATTGTCTCTGTCCAGCTTCCGTGGAATTTGAAGCCGTCAGGGAACGTTTGGATACGAGCACTCTCACGGACGGTGAAATAGCGAACATCTCCATTCTCTTTGACGAGCATGTTCTCACCACCAGGAACGCCGTGATCCCCTGCCTTCAGGGTCTTCGCAGGAAGATCAAGCGGACTGCCGGTGTGACCGGGATACGAACGAGCACCGCCTTGGAAGACGTGATTCGAAATCTTAAATGCTGCCCTTGTTTCCGGATCAGGCAAGCCACTGATCGCATCACGGACCGTGCGCCAAGGCTGCGCATCAATCGGCATGTCACTTTTTTTCATCTTCTTGACACGAGCAGCCAGCTTATCCGGAACTGGCGGCATCTTCATTCCGTGCCGTGCCCAATATTTTCCAGTAACCCATTGCGAATGCAGCAAGGCTTCGTGACTGTGGGTAGCCTTGGGAAACGACCACTCAATGCCAAGATCATCACGGAATCCGACGATGAATACCCGTTCACGCTTTTGCGGAACACCGTAATCGGCTGCATTCACCAGCGTTGGAACAACGTTATAAGTTAGTCCCCTCCCCTTCTTCTTGCCGCTCGTGTGCTCGGCCTGAAGGCGCATGAAATGCTCATCCCATGCCTCGTTTTTGCGATGAGGTAGTTCCGGAAATTCAAGCTGAAGAAGGATGTACTGGTAGTAGTTGGCAAATGCGGCCCGCGTCAAACCTTTCACGTTCTCTACGATGAACGCTTTGGGCTTCAATCTCCGGATGATATCGACTGTGGCCGGGAACATGTCTCGGCTGTCGTCGTAGGCTTGGTGCTTGCCACCGATGGAAAACGGCTGACAAGGAGGCCCACCAGCAAGCAAGTCAATACCCTCGGGGATGGATGACCAGTCGAACGTACGGACATCTCCTTCATGAAGGGTCCAGTCAGCAACGAGCGGGTATCCACGCTTGCGGTTCTCACGAACCGTGTCACACGCCCATTTGTCCCACTCGACGACGGCCAGGTGCTCAAACCCAGCTATCTCGCATCCCATCGCCAGTCCGCCGGCTCCCGCAAAAAGCTCTACCGATCTCATGGACATCCCCTCAAAAACCCCTTACAAAAAACCGCCACATACTATCAGTCGATGTGAACGGCGTCGTTAATTCAGATGCTATTTCTGTCAAGCACACCACCCTAACCAGCCCGAGGCAAGGCACCCCAGTTGCTTGTATAAGCGGGCGAAAGCAGCTCCCTCTTCACCTCCCAAGCCCGCCCTCCTGGCCAGATCGTCCCTACACGCACTACTCCCCTGCCGAACCGCTGGTTGAGCACATCAATCGTCTCCATCAGCCTCTCCACGTTCTTGCGCGGCGGTTCAGCAAACAGATCAGGCGTGTACCCATCCGCTTGCACAAGATTTGTCAGCAAAATCCCAACTTTCGAGTACGCATAGCCTTTTCGGAAAATCCGGCTGAGGGCCTGGTTCGCAGCCTGCGTCATCAACATGGTGTCGTTAGTCGGATGCGGTAGCACGCAGCGGACGCTGTTGAAGTAGCGTTGACGATCTTCGACGAAGCCGGATGTTTGCAGGTTGATGATCATTTCCTCGGCCAGACTCCCCTGCTCTCTCAATTTCTCAGCTGCTCGTGCTACGTAGCTCGCCAAGGCTTCGCGGATCGGCTCAATCTGCTTCAGCTTCGTGCCGAACGACTTCGCGCTACAGATTTCTTTTTTGAGATCAGGGGACTGGTGCATACGTATCCATTCTTCACCACGAAGCTCGCGGGCGGTGCGCTCAAGGACACGGCCAAATGTCTTCCGAATCATTGTTAGATCAGCATTAGCGAGATCCCAAGCGGTCCTGATCCCTAGTGCTTCTAGACTTTGATTCAACCGGCGACCGACGCCCCAGACCTCCTCGACTGGAGCAATCCGCAGCAGCTTGTCTCGCCTAACAGGATCGGTCAGGTCAACAACTCCGCCAGTCTTCTGCCATTTTTTGGCCGCGTAATTTGCGAGTTTTGCGAGGGTCTTGGTATGACCTATACCCACTCCTACTGGCATCGCGCATTCGCTCCAAACGCGGTCTTTGATGTCTTTACCGATGGCTGTCAGGTCACCCTGCATCCCCGTGAGGTCTGCCCAGGATTCGTCGATTGAATAGACTTCAATGTCGGGCAAACAGCTGTGGATACAGCGCATGACTTTGTTCGATACGTCAGCGTAAAGGGCGTAGTTGCTCGAAAAGGCCATCACGCCCGACTTACGAAGTTGTTCACGGATTTCGAAGAATGCTGCGCCCATGGCAATGCCTAGGGCCTTCGCTTCGCGTGTACGAGCGATGACGCAGCCGTCGTTATTCGACAGCACGACAATGGGGGTTGTGGCCAGTTCAGGACGGAAGATGCGCTCACACGAGCAGTAGAAGCTGTTGCAGTCGATTAGCGCGTAGACCCTCCTCATGGCCGGAGGTCTCTGAAGAGGAAATCGATGATACCCCAAAGCACCACATCATCTTGTCCGGCCAGGTGCTGGCACTCGCCCTGGCGGTCTATGGTGACGAGAGAGCGCTTTTTCTCTGTGTCCGTGAGTATCGAGCAGAGTTTGAACTCGTTGTCGATGATGACGATTGCTGCGCGGCCAGGGTTGGCCTTGCCTGTCCGGTTCACGACTAGAACATCGTGTTGGTAGATGCCAAGGCCCGCCAGCACGTCGCTGTCAGCGATCCAAAGCCAGATATGAGGCGCACCAAGGCCTACGTATTCGTCGATGCTGAGAGGGCCTTGCTCGTGATCGCCGGCAGGAGATTGGAAGCCGGTGATTTTCAGTTTTTCTGGAGATAGACACAGGCGCTCGATGCGTCGGCCCGGAGTCAAAAATGCGGTGTTCATCGGGCTGCTCTAAAATACTGGACATGCGTACAGTATAGTCAGATTTTTCCGAACCCAAAGGGGGCGACGATGTGTGGCGGCGTTGAAATTTCCGGGCGATACACACGATCTGGCGAGCAGCTGAAGATTTACTTCCCAAATCCGCGTGCGGCCCTGCCCGTCCTCGGCAGCGAGGAACAGGTCGTGTGGATTCCGTGGGGCAGACGGAGGGAGCAGGCCGGCAAGGGGCCTGCTGGCGGATGGGCGCGACTCAGCTCAGTCGAGGAGGGGCGGTGGGAAAAGTACGGGCCGACTCCTGTCCGCATCCCAGCTGCAAAATTCATGGAGAAAGATGAAGCGAAGGTCAGCCACTGGTTCGACTTGGCCGAGGGCGCGATGATTGAGGGGCTTGTGATCGGGGATGGTGAACAGCAGCGGGTCTACGTGATCACTACAGATGCACCTGGCGAACACCAGTGGGTGCATGATCGATGGCCACTGATCAGTTTTTAGCCGAAATAGAAGTAGTTACTGAAGTAGTGACTAAAGATGGCGTCCCCGGCTGGAATCGAACCAGCACCGACCCCTTAGGAGGGGGCCGTTCTATCCATTAAACTACAGGGACGGATAGCTTAAAACCCTTTATCTATAAGGCTTTCATAGAAAACCAAGTCTTACATGTCATGCCTAGCCTCTGCATGATACCAGCTTCAAGAGAAGTAGTTATGACTAGCCCTTAGGAGGGGCTTATTCTATCCATTGAACTAAGGGGACTCAGTCGAACTGGCCGAGCAATCGCGACGACCGGGCGGCATGTTACCCAGCATGAACGGATTTGTCATGCCGCTGCCAGCATAAGGCGGCCATACTGCCTGCAGCCCCGCGAGGAGATCAGCATGTCCCGGCCCGCCTCATCCGTCACCCATTACAGCGTGCGCGCCGCCTGCGCCGGCGATGCCCAGGCCCTGGCCGCGTTGCTGCAGCAGCTGGGCGCCGACGAGCCGTGCGCCGACCCGCAGCTTCTGGCCCTGCGCCTGAGTCAGTTGCCGCACGGTCGCGCGGTGCTGGTGGCCGAGCGCGACGGCAAGTTGCTCGGCAGCTGCACGCTGCATCTGATCGAGCACCTGGCGCACAATTTCGCCCGCTCGGCGATCCTCGAGGACGTGGTGGTGGCTGCCGACGCCCGTGGTTTGGGCATCGGCCGGGCCTTGCTGGCCAAGGCCGCCGAGCATGCCCGCGCCTGGGGTTGCTACAAGCTGGCGTTGTCGAGCAACCACAGCCGCGAAGACGCGCACCGTTTCTATGCAAACCTGGGCTTCAAGCCCCACGGCATCAGCCTGGCGCTGAGCCTCGACTGAGGCTCGAGGGTGGACAAGCTGCGCGTCATCCACCCACCGCTCAGAACAGCCCGAGGGTGTGCACAAACACCAGCAGAATACCCAGCGGCGTGACCCAGCGCAGCACCTGCCACCACAGCTTGAACAGCTGTGGATGGCCGATGCCCAGCGCCTCCTGCACGACCGTACGGTTCAGCACCCAGCCGCCGAACAGCACCGTACCCAGGCCACCGAGCGGCATCAGCAAACTGGTGGTGAGGTAGTCGAGGCTGTCGAAGAAGGTTTTGCCGAACAGGGTGAGTTCGCTCCAGACGTTGAACGACAACGCCGTGCCCAGGCTCAACAGCCACAGGACAATGCCGCTCAACACTACCGCCTTGATCCGGCCGATGGCGAACTTCTCGCCGAGCCAGGCCACGGTCGGCTCCAGCAGGGAAATCGCCGAGGTCAGCGCGGCGATGGCCAGCATGATGAAGAACAAGCCGCCGACCAGCTGACCGAACGGCATCTGGCCGAAGGCGATCGGCAGGGTAACGAAGATCAACCCGGGACCGGCGCCCGGCTCCAGGCCGTTGGCGAACACCAGCGGAAAAATCGCCAGGCCGGCCAGCAGCGCCACCGCGGTATCGGCCAGGGCGACCATGATTGCGGTCTTGGCGATCGAGGTGCCGGCCGGCAGGTAGGAGCCGTAGGCCATCATCGCGCCTGTCGCCAGGCTGAGGGTGAAGAAGGCATGCCCCAACGCCACCAGCACGCTCTGGCCGCTGAGCTTGCTGAAATCGGCCGCGAACAGGAAATGCACGGCCTCGCCGAAATGATCGGTAGTGGCGGCGTAGCCGACCAGCACCAGCAGCAGCGCGAACAGCCCCGGCATCATGAAGCGCAGCGAACGCTCCAGGCCCTCGCGCACGCCCAGGGCGACGATGCCCAGGGTCAGCAGCAGCACCACAGTGCCGAAGCCGACGAGCTTCCAGGGATCGCCGAGCATGGCGCCGAACAACGCGCCACTGGCCTCGCCATTCAGTCCGGAAAAACTGCCCATGATGGCCGCTGGCGTATAGGCCAGCGCCCAGCCGGCAATCACCGCGTAGAAGCTGAGGATCAGAAAACCGGTGAGAATCGCCACACTGCCGAGCAGGCGCCAATGGCGGCTGGCTCCGGCGGTCTTGGCCAGCACCGCCATGGCCCCCTCGGGATTGGCCCGGCCACGCCGGCCGATCATCACCTCGGTCATCAGCAGCGGAATGCCGATCACCAGGATGCACGCCAGGTAGACCAGGACGAAGGCGCCGCCGCCGTTCTCGCCGGTGATATAGGGGAATTTCCAGATATTGCCCAGGCCCACCGCCGAACCGGTGGCGGCGAGGAAGAATGCCCAGCGCGACGACCACAGGCCACGGCCAGTGCTGCTGGAGGCGCCGGCCATGCTGGCGGCGGCGATACTGTCTTGACTCATTGGGGCTTGCCCTCTTGTTGTTGTGGAAAAAGTCATTGCCGGTTGCTGGGCGGCGCTGCGGACTGCAGCGGAACCAGGGCCGAGCCCTGGCATCCGCTGCGTGCGGCGCGCCCTCCGTCAGATACCGGCGTGCAGGCGCTCCCGGGCCATGCGATCGGCCACCGCCGTGGTGGTGCTGCCCTCGCGCTCGGCGCGCTGGAAAATCTCCTCCAGGGTGGCGCCTATGCCTTCGATATGCGCCTTGAGTTCGGCCGTGCTGCCACCGCTGCGCTCGTAGCAGACATCGATGATGCCGCCGGCATTGATCGCGTAATCCGGCGCGTACAGGCAACCACGCCGACGCAGCTCCTCGGCCAGTCCGGCATCGGCCAACTGGTTATTGGCCGCCCCGGCGATCACCGGGGCGCGCAACGCTTCGAGGGTCTGCGGGTTGATGATGGCGCCCATGGCGCAGGGGGCGAACACGTCCACCTCCAGGCCGTAGATGTCGTTCTGGCCGACGGCCGTGGCGCCCAGCTGCTCCACCGCGCGCTGCACATTGGCCTCGACTATGTCGGTCACCCACAGCTCGGCGCCGGCTTCCTTGAGCTGCCGGGCCAGGCCGAAGCCGACTTGGCCGACGCCCTGCACCGCCACCCGCAGACCCTTGAGGTCATCGCGACCGAGACGATGCTTGACCGCCGCCTGCAGGCCGATAAACACGCCATACGCCGTCGAGGGCGACGGATCGCCATTGCGCATGCCGCCGCCGAAGGCCTCGCGCTGGCCGGCACCGGCCACGTGGCGGGTACGCTCGGCCATGATCTGCATTTCCGCCACGCCGGTGCCGGAGTCGGCGGCGGTGATATAGCGTCCGCCCAGGCTGTCGACGAAATCGCCCATGGCCTGGAACAGCGCCGCGCTCTTGCCGGTGTGCGGGTTGCCGATGATCACTGCCTTGCCGCCACCCAGCGGCAATCTGGCCAGCGCCGACTTGTAGCTCATGCCCCGCGACAGGCGCAGCACATCGCGCAGCGCTTCCTCGTCGCTGGCGTAGGGCCACATGCGGCAACCGCCGAGAGCCGGGCCGAGGTTGCGGTTGTGGATGGCGATGATGGCCTTCAGACCGCTGGCCTGATCGTGGCCGTAGACCACTTGCTCGTGGTGATCGAAGTCGATATGGGAAAACACGGACATGGGGGTTCCTCGAAAGGTTCTTGTTGTGGAATTTGGGGTAGCCAAGATCGCACTAGCAGGCCCGCCCCGGGGCGGGCCTGCTGCATTACAAAGCGCTCGTCAGGCGGCAGGCTCGAACAACTGCACGGCCTGGATCTGGTTGACCAGCAGACGCGCCTTGAGCTGCTGCTCCTGCTCGCGCACCTTGACCAGGCTCTGCTCCTTGACGTGGCCGTAACCGCGGATCTGTTCCGGCAGTTCGGCCAGCGCCACGGCCGTACGGTAGTTGCCGGCATTCAGCTGCTTGAGCAGGTAGTCGATGCTCTGCTCGTAGCCCTCGATCAGCTCGCGTTCCAGCTTGCGCTCGGCGCTGTAGCCGAACAGATCGAGTGGCGTGCCACGCAGGAACTTGAACCTGGCCAGCCCAGCAAACGCCTTGAGCATCCAGGGCCCGAATTGGCGCTTGCGCGGCTGGCCGGTAGCGGGGTCGGGCTTGGCCAGCCAGGACGGCGCCAGATGGAACTCCAGGCGGTAGTCGCCCTGGAACTGTGCTTCCAACTGCTGGATAAAGCGGCCGTCGCTGTACAGCCGGGCCACCTCGTACTCGTCCTTGTAGGCCAGCAGCTTGGCGTAGTGGCGCGCGACAGCGCGGCTCAGGGCCTGGTCGGCGCCCTGGTCGGCCTGGCGCACGCGCTGCACCAGCGCACGGTAGCGCTCGGCATAGGCGGCGTTCTGATAGGCGGTAAGGAAATCGACGCGGAACTGCACGATCTCGTCCAGGCTTTCGCACCGCGGTGCCTCGACCACCTTGGGTGCAGCGAGCTTCTCCACTGCGGCGACATCGTGCGCCGCGCGGCGGCCCCAGAGGAACGCCTGCTGGTTGAGCTGCACGGCCACGCCGTTGAGTTCGATGGCCTTGGCGATGGCTTCGGCGGAGACCGGCACCAAGCCCTTCTGATAGGCGAAGCCAAGCATAAACAGGTTGCTGGCGATGCTGTCGCCGAGCAGGCGGGTGGCCAGGCGGGTGGCGTCGACGAAGTGGGTCTTGCCCGCGCCGACCGCCTCGATCAGCGCCTCGCGCATGGCCGCGCCCGGCACCTGGGCATCGGGGTTGCGGGTGAATTCGGCAGTCGCCGCCTCATGGCTGTTGATCACCGCATGGGCGATCTTGTCGTTGAGCTTGGCCAGGGCTTCTTCGCTGGCGGCCACCACCAGATCGCAACCGAGCAGCAGATCGGTCTCGCCGGCGGCGATGCGCACGGCAAAGATATCGTCCTGCTTGGCGGCAACGCGGATATGGGTGATTACCGGGCCGAACTTCTGCGCCAGACCGGCCTGGTCGAGCACGCTGCAGCCCTTGCCTTCCAGGTGCGCGGCCATGCCCAGCAGCGCGCCGACGGTGGTCACGCCGCTGCCGCCGACCCCTGGCAGGAGGATGTTCCAGGGCCGCTGCAGCGACGGCTGGCGCGGCTCCGGCAAGGCGATGAACAGCGCACTCAGGCCCACCGCTTCCGGCTTGCGCAGGCTGCCGCCGTGCACGGTGACGAAGCTCGGACAGAAGCCCTCGACGCAACTGAAATCCTTGTTGCAGGAGTTCTGGTCGATCTCGCGCTTGCGCCCCAGCTCGGTTTCCAGCGGCAGCACCGACAGGCAGTTGGACTTGACGCTGCAATCGCCACAACCCTCGCACACCGCCGGGTTGATGAAGGCGCGCTTGGCCGGGTCGACCAGCTTGCCGCGCTTGCGCCGACGGCGTTTCTCGGTGGCGCAGGTCTGGTCGTAGATCATCACCGACACGCCCTTGAACTCGCGCAGCTCACGCTGCACCGCATCCAGATCGCTGCGGTGGTGGAAAGTGACGATGGGGGCGAAGCCGTCGCGGCTCGGGTACTTGTCCGGCTCGTCGCTGACCAGGGCGATGCGCTTGACGCCCTCGGCGAACACCTGCTGGCTGAGCTGATCGACGCGCAGTTCGCCGTCGATTGGCTGGCCGCCGGTCATGGCCACCGCGTCGTTATAGAGGATCTTGTAGGTGATATTGACCCCGGCGGCCACGGCCGCGCGCAGGGCCAGCTGGCCGGAGTGGAAGTAGGTGCCGTCGCCGAGGTTCTGGAAGATGTGCGCGGTGTCGGTGAACGGCGCCTGGCCGATCCAGGTCGCGCCCTCGCCGCCCATCTGGGTGAAGGTGTCGGTGTTGCGATCCATCCACTGGGTCATGTAGTGGCAGCCGATGCCGCCCTGGGCGCGGCTGCCTTCCGGCAGCTTGGTCGAGGTGTTGTGCGGGCAGCCGGAACAGAAATGCGGGGTGCGTACTGTGCTGTGCTTGGGCGCCGCCAGGGAGGCTTCCTTGGCGGCGAGGAAGGCCAGACGCTCCTCGATAGTCGCGCTGCTGTAGATCGGCGCCAGGCGCTTGGCGATGGCGCGGGCGATCATCGCCGGGGTCAGCTCGGAGAGGTTCGGCAGCAGCGAGTGGCCGCCCTCGTCGAACTCGCCGACCACCCGCGGGCGCTTGCCCACCGGCCAGTTGTACAGCTGGCCGGTCAGTTGATCCTCGATGATGCTGCGTTTCTCCTCGACCACCAGGATCTCGTCCAGGCCCTCGGCGAACTCGTGCACCGAGACCGGCTCCAGCGGCCAGCTCATGCCGACCTTGAGCACGCGCAGGCCGACCTGGGCGCACAGCGCCTCATCCAGGCCGAGGTCTTCCAGGGCCTGGCGCACGTCCAGGTAGGACTTGCCGGTGGTGATGATGCCCAGGCGCGGATTCGGCGAATCGAGCAGCACCTGGTTGAGGTTGTTGGCGCGGGCGAAGGCGCGGGCGGCGTAGATCTTGTAGGTGTTGAGGCGTTTTTCCTGAACCAGGGGCGGATCCGGCCAGCGGATGTACACGCCGTCCTCGGGCAGCTCGAAGTCCTCGGGAATTTTCACCTCGATGCGCAGCGGGTCGACTTCCACCACCGCCGAGGAGTCGACGTTCTCGGCGATGGTCTTCAGCGCCACCCAGCAACCGCTGTAACGCGACAGCTCCCAGCCGAGAATGCCGTAGTCGATGATTTCCTGGACGTTGGCCGGATTGAGCACCGGGATCGAGGCGGCGATAAACGCATGCTCGCTCTGGTTGGCGATGCTCGAGGACTTGCAGCCATGGTCGTCGCCGGCCAGCAGCAGCACGCCGCCATGCTCGGAGACGCCGGCCGAGTTGCCGTGCTTGAACACGTCGCCGCAGCGGTCGACGCCCGGACCCTTGCCGTACCACATGGCGAACACGCCGTCGTAGCGCGCACCGGGGAACAGGTTGGTCTGCTGGCTGCCCCACACCGCGGTGGCGGCCAACTCTTCGTTGACCCCGGGCTGGAAGTGGATGGCGTTCTCTTGCAGGAAGCCCTTGGCCTCCCACAGGCTCTTGTCCAGGTTGCCCAGCGGCGAGCCGCGGTAGCCGGAGATAAAGCAGGCGGTATTCAGGCCATGGGCGGTGTCGCGCTGCTTTTGCAGCATCGGCAGGCGGGTCAGCGCCTGGGTGCCGGTGAGGTAGAGGTGACCAGTGGCAAGGCGATACTTGTCATCCAGGCGGATCTCGGCCAGAGACATGCGGGCGCTCCTTTTATTGTTATGGCGAGCTGCGCGGGCACCGGTTAATGCCTGCGCGGTTCTGTCGCAAGCAGGATCACTGCGTGCAACGACTGGACAAGAATATGACTGAGCGGTATCGCTTTTTTCTTTCTTTTTTCGACCTTAAGCGCCAATATTTCGCATGACTTATCCAATAAAAACAAAATACCGGGATCATTCATGCAAAATCCGCTAAGCCCCATCGATCGCAAGATTTTGCGCCTGCTGCAACACAACGCCGAGCTGTCCGCGGCCGAAGTGGCGGAGAAGGTCGAATTGTCACAATCGCCCTGCTGGCGGCGGATTCACCGCATGCAGGAAGACGGCCTGATCGAGCGCAAGGTCGCCCTGCTCAACCACAAGCTGCTTGGCTTCAGCATCACCGTGTTCGTCGACATCAAACTGTCGGCCCACGGCCGCAGCAACCTGGAGGAATTCGAACAGGCGGTGGTCGGCTACCCGGAAGTGCTGGAGTGCTACACCATGGCCGGCGGCTCGGACTACCTGCTCAAGGTGGTGGCCAAGGACATCGCCGGCTACGAGCGCTTCCTGCGCGACCACCTGCTGCAACGCCCGCACGTGCAGGAAGCGCACTCCAACATCGCCATGAGCGAAGTCAAACGCACCACCGAATTGCCGCTGGATTGAGCCACCGAACGGCCGACTGAAATCGAGCATGTCCGCATGCCTGTACCGCCCTGGTGGGGTCGGCGTGGTCGCAGACCTGCAGGATGCCTGCTCAACGCATGCGGAGGGGGTCGCCCGTGCTCCGCAGGCTCAGGCGCATGCGCGGCGGGTTCCGATCAGGGCCAGCAGACGATCCACCGTGCGTTCGACGTGGCTGGAGTTATCCAGTAGGTGCACGCCATCGGCGGCTGCCGCAGCGCCGCTGTCGAACAACCGATTGCGGGCCAGACGCTGCCCGACCTGCTCCGGCGTTTCACGACCGCGCCTGAGCAAGCGCTCGCGCAGCACCGCAGCGTCCACCACCAACAGCACCCCGATCAGCTCGGGATAACGCTGCCGCGCCTGCGGCAGATAAGCCCGCGAGCCATTGACCAGCACATCCTGCCCCGCTGCCAGCCAGTCGTCGATCTGCCTGGGGATACCGTAGGCCAGGCCGTTGGCACGCCAGCTCAAGGCAAAGGCACCGGCCTGCTCCCGAGCGGCGAACTCGGCCGGAGACACACCAATGGCGTCCTCCCCCACCGCCTCCGCCGAGCGGGTAATCACCCGCCGGACGATCCGGCAATCGCGCTCGGCCAGACGCTCGCGTGCGGCATGCAACAGGCTGTCCTTGCCCGAGCCGGAAGGCCCCATCAAATAGATCAACCTGCCACTCATCAAAACCCCCTGCTCGCTTGTTACCAGAACTGCCGGATCAGCGCCTGGCCATCCTCCACCCGCGGCCTGCAGCAGGCCGGCACGCTGGCGACGCGGCTTGCACCACGACCGTCGGCCCCCACCGCCTTCGCCGGCCTCGGCTGAGCGTGGCGACAGTGCGCGGCAGACCCAGCGGTGCCGCTCGCAACAGGCGCTCTGGAGAGTAGTCGCTGAAAAGAATGCCCAGCACGCCATGCCGCGTCAGTTCGGCGGCGATATTACCTGGACGGGCACGGCCGCGAATGCTGTTTGCCGCGCCCATCAGCACGCTCATAACGAAAGCCACTGCGAGCGGACAAGTTCAGAGGCAACCAAGCATAGGTTTTTGCACTACGCTTAAACAACCAGCCAGATTGAACTGCCGGGAGCTGCGCTCTATGCCTGCGCGCACTCGCGCATGCCGCCACTCAAGCGCCCTTGCGTCGGCACATGGCGCCGTCAGCCGTACGGCCCGCCGAATGGCGCAGCAAGGTTGATTGAGCGGAGCCAGACCAACCAGTTCACCGCACGGCACGAACAAAGCCGGCGCATGGAAAACCGGTTTACCGCTGAATATTTTATTCAGGCTCTCAACCCGGATCGCAGCGCTCATGGAACAGCCCTTCGTTAGCAGGCCGTTTTTAACGCTGCATCGGCAACGCAGGTAGTCTTCAACCACCTGTTAACGGCTTGGCAACTCAGGATCGCCGACCGGGGTAGGACAAGGCAGGCAAGTTCTGCATCAGCCCCGCTCATGAGCCATAACGCTGAAGGGGCTGCTGGTTTAATTTTTACGCCGGCAATTAATGCCTGTCTTTTGCTTAATGACACGCATTTCTGGCAACCAGTGCTGGCGAAAAGCCTTTACAGGCGACACAATGCGACGCGCAATTGGCGTCAAAAAAATGCTTTGACGACCGGATACTCACATCGACACAAATGGCGATTCTGACTGAACAGCTAGTGCTAAAGATGGTCAAACCGGTGACAATCTCGCGGCTCACTGCCAGCATCGCTTCCCTGAACTAACCGGTTAAATGTATGCGCCCTATGAAACAGGCTATTTACTCCAGCCGCACGGCTGACAAGTTCGTCGTTCGCTTGCCCGATGGCATGCGCGAGCGCATCGCTGATGTCGCGCGCAATCATCACCGCAGCATGAACTCGGAAATCATCGCCCGCCTTGAGCAGAGCATGCTTCAGGAAAGCAGTCTGGGTGACGAACTCGATCTGCGCCTGGACAGCCCCGAACTGTCCTTGCACGAGCGCGAGTTACTGCAGCGCTTCCGCCAGTTGTCACGGCGCCAGCAAAATGCCCTGGTGGCATTAATCGCCCATGATGCCGAGATGGCCGCCGAACAAGCGTAAGCTGTATCGATAGAAAACCGGCGCCCAGGCTAACACCTATCAACTACGCCTTAACAAGCTGACGCCGCTGGCGTGAAATCGAAATCCGATGCCCCCGGCATCGGATTTTCTGTTTCTGCGGCTTGCACGCGCACTCGCGCTGCCCCGGCATCACCTCTGCCACCCGCTCTTTCGAGGCGTTCGGAACCTTGCTTTCACGCCGCCTAGAAAAATGCCGCTCACTTGACTTAAGTGAACGGCATTGCGTTTTCGGCCAACGGCCTGCTAACCCCGCGGCGCTTACTTTTCGACGAAGGCGCGCTCGATCAGGTAATCGCCCGGCTCGCCCATGCGCGGGGAAACTCTCAGACCAAAACTCTCCAGCACCGCGCTGGTTTCATCGAGCATGCTCGGGCTGCCACAGATCATGGCGCGGTCGTCCCGCGCATTGATCGGCGGCAAGCCAATATCGCGGAACAGCTTGCCGCTGCGCATCAGGTCGGTCAAACGGCCCTGGTTCTCGAACTCTTCGCGGGTCACGGTCGGGTAGTAGATCAGCTGGTTCTTCAACGATTCGCCGAAGTATTCGTTCTGCGGCAGGTGCTCGGTGATGAATTCGCGATAGGCCACTTCGTTGACGTAACGCACGCCATGCACCAGCACGATTTTTTCGTAACGCTGGTAGGTTTCCGGATCTTGGATCACGCTCATGAAAGGTGCCAGGCCGGTACCGGTGCTGAGCAGGTATAGATGCTTACCCGGTAACAGATCATCGAGCACCAGGGTGCCAGTCGGTTTGCGACTGACCATCAGTTCGTCACCCGGTTGGAGATGCTGCAACTGCGAGGTCAGCGGGCCGTCCTGTACCTTGATGCTGAAGAATTCCAGATGCTCTTCGTAGTTAGGGCTGGCAATCGAGTAGGCACGCATCAACGGACGACCATTGCCCTGCTGTAAACCAATCATCACGAACTGGCCGTTGTCGAAACGCAGACCAGGGTTGCGGGTGGTCTTGAAGCTGAACAGGGTGTCGTTCCAATGGTGGACGCTGAGTACGCGCTCGATGTTCAGATTGCTCATGCTGGTTCCTCAAGAAGCGCTGGCACAGTTAGGATTGCGAGGGATTCTAGGCGGGCGCAGAATATCTGTTAAGCAAATTATCAAGATATAGGTTATCGGTTATATAGATATGCGATTCACTCTTAGGCAACTTCAGGTCTTCGTCGCCGTGGCCCAACAGGAAAGTGTCTCGCGCGCCGCCGAGTCACTGGCACTGTCGCAATCGGCTACCAGTACCTCACTGAGCGAACTGGAACGCCAGTCCGACTGCCAGCTGTTCGACCGCGCCGGCAAACGCCTGAGCCTCAACGCCCTGGGTTCGCAGTTGCTGCCGCAAGCAGTGGCCTTGCTCGACCAGGCCAAGGAGATCGAGCGCCTGCTGGGCGGCAAGAGTGGTTTTGGCTCGCTGAATGTCGGCGCCACCCTGACTGTCGGCAATTACCTGGCGACCCTGCTGATTGGCAGCTTCATGCAGCGCCATCCGGAATGCCGGGTGACATTGCAGGTGCACAACACCGCTTATGTGGTGCAGCAGATCGCCCATTACGAGCTGGATATGGGCTTGATCGAAGGCGACTGCCAGCACCCGGATATCGAGGTGCAACCCTGGGTCAAGGACGAGCTGGTGGTGTTCTGCGCACCGCAGCATGCTCTGGCCCAACGCGGCGAAGCCAGTCTGGAGGAACTGACCCGCGAGGCCTGGATTTTACGCGAACAAGGCTCGGGCACGCGCCTGACCTTCGACCAAGCCATGCGCCATCACCCCGACGCGCTGAATATCCGTCTGGAACTGGAACACACCGAGGCGATCAAGCGCGCGGTGGAGTCGGGCCTGGGCATCGGCTGCATCTCGCGCCTGGCCCTGCGCGATGCCTTCCGCCGCGGCAGCTTGGTGGCCGTGGAAACGCCCGAACTGGATCTGCGTCGACAGTTCTACTTTATCTGGCATAAACAGAAGTACCAGACCGCCGCCATGCGCGAATTCATCGAGCTATGCCGGGCACTGACTGCCGGGGCCAGACGCAGCGATGAGATCGTGCTGCCGAGCATCGCCTGAGCAATCCTGCCGCCAAGGCATTGCGCACGCCACCGCCAGCCCTCCTTGCCCGGCCGCTCAGCCCAGCAGGATCACCGTCCAGACACTGGCGATCAGCGTCAGGGACATGAACTGCGCGGCACTGCCCATGTCCTTGGCGTTTTTTGACAAGGGATGCAGCTCCAGAGAGATACGATCGACCGCCGCCTCCAGCGCCGAGTTGAGCAGTTCGACGATCAACGCCAACAGGCAGACGCCAACCATCAGTGCGCGTTCGCCCCGACTGACGTCGCTGTAGAACGCCAGCGGGATCAACAGCAGATTGAGCAACAGCAGCTGACGGAATGCGGCTTCGCCGGCGATGGCCACGCGCAAGCCGGCCAGCGAATAGCCCGCCGCATTAACGATACGCTTGAGGCCCGTCTGGCCCTTGAATGGCGACATAAGAAAGCTGCCCACGCGATAAAAGACTGGCCGGCTATATCCCTGCACAAACGCACCGGCGCAAATCTGCTGGTTTGGCTGTCAGTGTAGGTGCCTGATGATGCGAGAGGCGAACAACGCGCCTCAATAGTAGTGCGCTCAACTGCTCGGGATTGATTCCATCTGCTGCAACAGCAGCGCCGCCTGGGTGCGGGTACGCACTCCGAGCTTGCGGAAAATCGCGGTGACATGCGCCTTGACCGTGGCCTCTGACACGCTCAATTCGTAGGCGATCTGCTTGTTCAGCAGGCCGTCGCAGACCATGGTCAACACCCGAAACTGCTGCGGAGTCAGGCTGGCCAGGCCTGCGCTGGCAGCTTTGGCCTCAGCCGAGACCTGAGCCGCCTCCTCGGTTTGCTGCGGCCACCAGGTATCGCCATCGAGCACCACTTGTACGGCTTGCTGGATGCTCTCCAGGGAGCTGGATTTGGGAATGAAACCACTCGCGCCGAACTCGCGGGCCCGCACCACCACGGCCGCCTCTTCCTGGGCCGAGACCATCACCACCGGCACCTGCGGGTACTGCCCGCGCAGCAACGCCAAACCGGAAAAACCATAGGCTCCGGGCATGTTGAGGTCGAGCAGCACCAGATCCCAATCGGCCTTGTCCGCCAGGCAGGTTTCCAGCTCGGCGATGCTAGCAGCCTCTACCAATCGTACTTGTGGGCCAAGCCCCAGGGTCAACGCCTGCTGAAGCGCGCTGCGAAATAGCGGATGATCGTCGGCAATCAGGATTTCATAAGCGGCCATGGCAGATCCTGTTCTTGTTATGTGAGTAGCGCATCGCGTTACATGAGCGCGCACTGCGGCGGCCGGTGAAGTGCCGCTCGATTCAGCCCGGCATAGTACACGGCCAAGCACAAATGCGCCTAAGGCGGCGTTCAGCATGCCGAGCGATCACGAAGTGGTCAAGCGCGTTACTTTGCGGCACAGTTTACACCTTTGCCCAACGAGACTCTTTTATGCGAAGCCAAGCCCTGCGCGCCGACCTTTTGATGCTGCTCACGGCCATGATCTGGGGGTCGGCCTTCGTCGCCCAGCGCCTGGGCATGGACTCGATCGGGCCACTGCTCTACAGCGGCCTGCGGTTTACCCTGGCGACATTGATTCTGCTGCCATTGCTCCCGCTACTCGAGCAGCGCTCGCGCAGCACGCCTACCCCACCGCTGAACCGCCAGCTGTTGCTCGGTGGCGGCCTGATGGGCTTGGCGCTGGCACTGGGAATCAACCTGCAGCAAGTCGGCTTGCTCTTCACCAGCGTGACCAACGCCGGGTTCATCACCGGGCTGTACGTGATCATCGTGCCCCTGTTCGGCCTGTTGGTCGGCCAAAAGACCGGCTTGGGCATCTGGCTGGGCGCCTCGTTGGCGGTGCTCGGCATGTTCCTGCTCAGCGTCGGCGAAGGCTTTCAGGTCGCCTCCGGCGACTGGCTGCAATTGGCAGGGGCCGCAGTCTGGGCCGTGCATGTACTGCTGGTGGGGGTATTCGCCAGGCGCCATGACCCTTTGCGGCTGGCCGTGGTGCAATTCGCCACCTGCGCATTGATCAGTCTGCTGCTGGCGCTGCTCTTCGAGGATATCCACCTCGACTCGATCATTGCCGCCGGCCCGGCGATTCTGTATGGCGGCCTGTTCGGCGTGGCCATCGGCTTTACCCTGCAGGTGGTGGCGCAAAAGCATGCGATTGCGGCGCATGCCGCGATCATCCTCTCACTGGAAGCCGTATTTGCCGCCATTGCGGGCGCCTGGCTACTGGGCGAAGCGCTGCAGTTGCGCGGTTATGCCGGCTGTGCGCTGATGCTCGCCGGCATGTTGCTGGCTCAACTGTGGCCGAAGAACCCTGTCGAGTTAGTCCGTCCACGACTCACAGAAACAACTGCAAGCGCTGATGCACCGCGTCATTCAGGTCGACCGCGCGAGGAGCTTTAGCCGCCAGGTAATGCTGGCTGAAAACATCCAGGTAGGCATTCAGCGCCGCGGCGGCACGCTGATCGCCGGCCAGTTCCAGACAGAGCGCCGCCACCTCGGCGGTACACAGATGGTCGTCGCGCGTGGATCGACGCAGACGGTAGCGCGACAACTGCTCCGGCTCCAGGCTGAGCACCGGCAAGCTGTCGAGGTAGGGGCTTTTGCGAAACATCTTGCGCGCCTCGGTCCAGGTCGCATCGAGCAGAATGAACAATGGCCGCTTGCCAGGCGCGGTCTGCACCTGACTAACCACCCGTTCAGGCTCGGCGTATTCACCGGGAAACACCAGATAGGGCTGCCACTGCGAATCGCCCAGCAGCGCCGGCAAAGCAGGCTCGACCGCGGTACGCAACCAGCCGAAGGCCGACGTATCGGCCACCACATCGGCAATCAGCCAACCGGTATTGCTCGGTTTGAGCGCCTCGACATCATGCATCAGCAAGCACATGCCCGACCTGGCCTCCACTTGCGGGCGCCAGGCGCACAGGCAATGGCTCAGGGCGAGCCGGCAGCGCTGGCAACGCATGGCCCTGGAGCCACGGGCCAGAAAAGGTTTTTCACTACGGGCAATGCGCGCGGCACGCAAACGAGCAACGGCGTGGCTCATGGGCAAAGCGCTGCGCGACGAGAAATGGACGGCATGTCGGATCCTGGAACGGCAAGCCGGGCAGTCTAACAAAGCCGGCACGATTGCAGGTGGGGTAAACCGCAGCAGCCACGTAAGATGATGGCCGGCTGAACCTCTGCAGGCCGATGCCTGTCGAAGGGTTCGAACTGACTCCGGAGAACGCCATGCTGCGCCTGATCGCTCTAACCCTCGCCCTTAGCTTACCCGTGCTGGCTCAGGCCGCATCGCTGAACAATTTCGAGCTGGACAAGACCCTCGAACGCGTCGCCCGGGAAAGCAGCGTGGGCACGCCACGGGCGATCAACGCCGACATTCTCGATCGCGGTTATAGCGTCGACGGCAATGAATTGGTCAACCACCTGAGCGTGCGCCCCGAGCATGCCGCGCAGATGCGCGGCAACCCGGATAGCGTACGCGTGCAGTTGGCCAACAGCGTGTGCGGCAACCCTGGCTATCGCCAGTTATTGGCGCGCGGTGCGGTTCTGCGTTACGAGTTCAGCGAGTACAAGACCAATCGCCCGATCGTCAGCGAGCGCTTCAGCAACAGCGACTGCGGCCAATAGGGCACGCCTCGCTCGTCAGCGCAGGCATGCGATATCCCCCTTGCCAGCCAGAGCAGCTCGCTCCTCATTACTCAACAGCTGCTGTGCGCTGATGCCCAATACCTCAGAGACGGCTTGCAGCACATGCGCCCAAGTCGCCTGATTGGCGAACAGCATGCCCGCGGTGTCCAGGGTGCCACCGCGATTGCGGTAGCCCAACACCCGGTTGTAGCGGGCATCCCCGAGGATCGGCCAGAGATGCCCGCGTGCCACTTCCGGGCGCATATGGGTCAGCAGTACACGGCGTGGATACTGCGCAGGGAACAATTCGTTGCACAGTGCGGCAGGCGCCAGCGCCTGTGCTTCCCAGCCATCCCGTGGCTCACGAAAACGCCCTGGCTCCTGCAAGTAGAGCAGACGCCAGGCGCATTTCTTCGCGCTCAGGCGCACAGCCGCGCGGCGCATCTCGCTCAACTGATACGCGCCGGTGGCGATCAGCAGCACCGGATCCGGCCCTTCGTAGCGATCCAGCAGGATGGCGCCATCGCGGGCCAGTTGCTCGGCCTGCGGTTGATCGAACTGGAGCGGACATTCGCGCTTGGGGCTGACAATGCACGCCAGTTGCCCGCGGGCTTGGTAGACCGCCGGCAGCAGCGCCAACAGTGAGTTATGGTCGGCCGGAAACAACACCCGAACCATATCGTTCATCTCGCCGAGCAGCGCCTCGCAAAAGCTGGTGTCCTGGTGCGACTGCTGGTTCTTGCCGTTCTCCCAGGTATGCGAAGTCGCCACCAACGGCCAACCGAGCCAGCCGGCAGGGCGCCCCACCTCTTTCTGCTGCCGGGCGAAGATCAGGCTCTGGCGCACCGCGCCGAGCATCTTCACGCAGAAGGCCTCGTAACTGGCCAGCAGGTTCAGGCCGCCTTGATTGGCCAGGCAGGCGGACACCACCGCCTCCTCATTGAGCACGGTAATAATCGCGCCATCCACGGCTTCCAACTCGCTTTCAGGCGCACAGACCCGGTGCTTGAGGGCGCGCAGAACGCCTTCCAGGCGATTACTGGCCAATTCATCCGGGTTGCCCACCCGCGGGCGCAGCTGCGGGTTGGCCTGCACCAAGTCGACGAAGAAACGATCCAGCGCAGACATCGGCGAGCAGCCTTGCGTCTGGTAGTGCAACTCCGGCAGTTGCAGCGCGGCTGGCTGACGCCGCGCGATCGGATGATCACGCTCCAACGGCCGCTCAGCCCGCCCGCAACGGAACTGCGCACAGGCCTGGAGCAACTCATCGGGCGCCACCCAAAGACCGGCAGCATGCTGGTTGAACAGTGCGCGCGCCGCCTCATCGCGATGCGGATTGGCCGGCAGCGGCAGATTGTGCGCGGCGTTGCTGCCCGCGCCATAGAAGCCGAAGCCTTTTTCGGTTTCGGCGATGGCGTAGGGCATGGGCAACGGGTAATCCAGGATGCCGCTGTGCAATTCGGCAACCCGGTGCTCCAGGCGCTGCTCCATCTGCCACAGGGCGCAGACGAAAGCCGCCGGATCGCGCCCATCGAAGCTGATCGGATCGAAACCGCAGCGGCGCAGGTGCTGACGAAAACCCGCCAGCCCCTCTAAGGTGCCCAACTCTGTACGCTGCTCGATACGTCGGCCGTTGGCGATCATCACCGGCAACGCCACCCCGCAGTCTTGCGCCCGCCACCAGCGCGGCATCCAATCGCTACCACGCTGCTCTTCGGCCGCGCCGTCGGACAAAAAGGCCACCAGCTTCTCGCCCGGCAAAGGCAAGTGGCAGTACTGCAGCTCGGCAAAGCCGAGGTAACCGCCCTCGGCGATGCCGCCAGCGGTATGCGGATTGACGTGGCTGCCCAGCGGAACCCCCGGCGCACCGTCGGGAGTCTGGGCGTAGCTGTAGAAATCGGCCACCAACCGGCTCATTCCGCCTTCATCGCAACGGTAACGCACGCTCTGCTCGGGATGCTGGTTGGCGGTCAGCAGGTTCAGCGCCTCAACCGCCGCCACACAGTGCCCCTGCCCCATCAGCCAGCCACGGGTTTCCCCCGTCAGGGCATTCAATGCCAGGTAGGCGGCGTAGCCGGGCACCATGTTCAAGGCGCCACCAGTGTGCCCCTCGGGCACGGGTTTGAAGTCGTCTCGCTCCAGGGCCATGCCATCCAGACGCACACGCCTGGCGTAGGTCATATGCACCACCAGCCATAAGCCGGCGGCGTTCAGCCGATCCAATGCGCGCAGCAGAGCATAGACGCTGGCCAAGTCAGGCTGCTGACCCGCCTGCACCAGTTGATGGGCCATCCGGAAGACCGCCGCACAGGTCTCGGGACTATGCTGTACAGGGCCGTAGCCTTGCTGCCAAGCGGCGAATCCAGGTTCGATCAAGGCATGTGCGGCCAGCTCGCTGGCACTCGGCAATAGTTGCGGCATGGGCGCTCTCCTGGAAGTTGTGCCCAGTCTAGGACAAACCAAGCAGCCCACACCCTGACCTGCATCAAAGCCGCTGCCCCTCATTCGCGGCACCCTAGGGGTCATTCGCCTTTAAACAAGGATTTCCAACATGGCACTGCTCAGCTTCCTTGGCGCCATCCAGCAAGTCACTGGTTCCTGCTACCTGATCGAAAGCCGCGATGGCGCCAAGGTGCTGCTTGAGTGCGGCATGCGCCAAGGGCGCCGCGAAGAGGACGAAGGCAATCGCGCCCCCTTCGCCTTCGACCCACTGAGCCTGGACGCCGTGGTGATCTCCCATGCCCATATCGACCATAGCGGCCTGCTGCCCAAACTGGTCGGGGCCGGTTATCGCGGGCCGATTTTCGCCACCGATGCCAGTTGCGAACTGATGGAACTGATGCTGCTGGATGCGGCGCAGATCCAGGAGAAGGATACCGAGTGGGAGAACAAGTGGCGTGCACGCCAGGGCAAGCCACCACTCAGCCCGCTGTATACCACTGCGGATGCCGAGCAAGCGCTCAAGCAACGGCGCCCGCTGGCCTATGGCGCAGCAGTCGAAGTGGCCAGGGGGGTGCAGCTGACCTTTCACGATGCCGGCCATATCCTGGGCTCGGCGATCGTCGAACTGCAGGTGCAGGATCACCACCTGACCCGTCACCTGGTATTTTCCGGCGACCTCGGCAACACTTGCTCGCCCCTGATGCACGCCCCGACCACGCTCGAGCGCGCCGACCTGGTGCTGCTCGAGTCCACCTATGGCGATCGCGATCACCGTGACAGCGACGACACCCTGGAGGAGCTGGCCGAGATTCTCCAGCAGGCTCATCGCGACGGCGGCAACGTGCTGATCCCGGCCTTCGCCGTCGGCCGCACCCAGGATCTGATCTATTACCTCGGTCGCTTCTACCAGGAAGGCCGGCTGCCGCAACAGGCGGTATTCCTCGACAGCCCGATGGCCATTCGCGCCAATGCCATCTACTCGCGCTTTCAGCATCTGTTCGACCCGGACGACCATGCGGCCATTGCAGGCAAGCCCGCCAAGCGCATCGAAGACTGGCTGCCGGTCTTGCGCTGCACGCCGACCCCGGAAGAGTCCATGGCGATCAACCGGGTTAAAAGCGGCGCCATCATTATCGCCGGCAGTGGCATGTGTACCGGCGGGCGCATCGCCCATCATTTCAAGCACAACCTCTGGCGCGAAGATTGCCATGTGGTGTTTCCCGGCTTCCAGGCCAGAGGCACCCCGGGACGGGCCATCGTCGATGGCGCCAGCACGGTGAAAATGCTTCACCAACGCATCGCGGTGAAAGCGCAGATCCACACCCTCGGCGGCTTCTCCGCCCACGCCGGGCAGTCGCAACTGCTCGACTGGGTCAGCCATTTCGACCAGCACCCCGAACTGTACTTGGTGCATGGCGAACTGGAAAAAATGCAGGTGCTGCAGCAAACCCTGCGCGAGCGCCTGAACTGGATTGCCAGCATCCCCGAGCCAGGCGAGCAGATCGCCATCTGAGCCCAGAGTGCACAACGGCAGCAGAGCAACCCCGCGCCGCCAGGCATCCTCCATGATTGCGCGCGCGGGCGGCAATGGTTACGCGACCATCTTCGCCAGCAGACTCGTGCCCGCACTGGCCCGAACCCCGCCGCCAACCGGCCCTTAGCGCCGACCAGCCGTAGCTGTCGATGAGGCCAATAAAACTGCAGATTTTCTGCAATCTGATCAGCTATTTAGCCTGCTAAAACGCAAGCTCCAGCCATACTCTGAATATGACCGGACTCTCACAACAGCGCTAGAATCCGGCCGGCATCCAGCAAGGAGAAGTCGAATGCCTTACGAACCGGACGATTATTTATCCCGCCACTTCCAGACCAGCGGTATCGACCTTGCGGAAAAAATCGACGAACTGGTTACCTTGGTCGCCCCTGGCGACAGCCCGAACCTGCCACTGTATCGCGACATGCTGACCACGGTGATTCGCATGGCCCAGGCCGACCGCAATCGCTGGGACGCCAAGATCATGCTGCAAACCTTGCGTGAAATGGAGCACGCCTTCAGCTCATTGGAACAGTTCAAACGGCGGCGCAAAGTCACTGTATTCGGCTCGGCACGCACGCCGCCCGATCACCCGCTGTATGCCTTGGCACGCGAGCTTGGCGCGACCCTGGCGCGCCACGACTTGATGGTGATTACCGGCGCCGGCGGCGGCATCATGGCAGCCGCCCATGAAGGCGCCGGCCTGGGAAACAGCCTGGGTTTCAATATCACCCTGCCCTTCGAACAAGGGGCCAATGCCACCGTGCACGGCACCAGCAACCTGCTGTCGTTCCACTTCTTCTTCCTGCGCAAACTGTTCTTCGTCAAGGAAGCAGACGGTCTGGTGCTTTGCCCTGGCGGCTTCGGCACACTGGATGAAGCATTGGAGGTGCTAACCCTGATTCAAACCGGCAAGAGCCCACTGGTGCCCGTGGTGCTGCTCGATCAACCGGGAGGCAGTTTCTGGAAAGATGCCTTGGCCTTTATCGACAAACAGCTGGTGGGTAACCGCTATATCCTGCCCAGCGACCGGCATCTGGTACGCCTGGCGCACAGCGCGGCGGAGGCAGCCGATGAAATCGCACAGTTCTATCGCAATTACCACTCCAGCCGCTGGCTCAAGGATCGCTATGTAATCCGCCTCAACCACGCACTCAATGAAGCGGCCATGCAGCAGTTGAACCGCGATTTCACCGACCTGTGCAAGAGCGGTGGTTTCCAGCAGCAGGCTTATTGCGAGTCCGAACAGGACGAGCCGGAACTCTGCCATCTGACTCGCCTGGCATTCGCTTTCAATAGCCGCGACCACGGCCGCTTGCGCGAATTGCTGGATCTGATCAACCAGCCGCAACTGTGGGAGCAGCCAAGCTGATTGCCGAGGGCAAGCGAGTTCAGCTATTTATAACCCGCACCATCGGCAAATCAGCGGGGCGCCGCCACTCGGTAACAGAAAAGCCGGTGCGCAGGGGACGGGTTCAAAGGGTGTTTCAGTCCAGATCTAGGCCGCGCAACAAGCGGCCGATCAACTCCGGTGGGTAACCACGGTAACTGAGGAAGCGCCCCTGCTGGGCACGCTCACGCATGTCGCCTGGCAGTTGACCGGCAAACTTGCGCTGCCAGGTTTGTTCCAGCTGTTCGCGCCAATCGATACCACTGTCACGCAATGCCTGCTCGACATCGGCCCGCGACAAGCCGCGCTGAACCAGCTCCTCACGAATGCGCAACGGCCCATAACCGGCGCGCGCACGATAGCCGACAAAGCTTTCCAGATAACGCGCTTCGGATAACAAGCCCTCTTGCGCCAAACAATCGAGGGCAATGTCGATCAGTTCAACCGAGGCGCCACGCTTGGCCAGTTTACGGGTCAACTCGACGCGCCCATGCTCGCGGCGTGCCAGCAGATCCATGGCTGCTCGGCGCACCGCGACGGGGTTATCCAGTTCGCCAGGCATGCTCTACGAATCAGGCCTCGGCCGTGGCCAGATCGTCTGCGCCAGCCTTGACCGGAGCGCTGGCAACCAGCAATTTCTCGCGAATCAGCCCCTCTATGGTGCGTGCCACTTCCGGGTTGTCTTCCAGGTACTTGGCCGAGTTGGCCTTGCCCTGACCGATCTTGCTGCCCTGATAGCTGTACCAGGCACCGGATTTCTCCAGCAGGCCGTGTTGCACGCCGAGGTCGATAACCTCGCCGTTACGGTAGATGCCCTTGCCGTAGAGGATCTGGAACTCGGCCTGACGGAACGGCGGCGCCACCTTGTTCTTCACCACCTTGACCCGGGTTTCGCTACCGACCACTTCGTCACCCTCTTTCACCGCACCGGTACGACGAATGTCCAGACGCACCGAGGCGTAGAACTTCAGGGCGTTACCGCCGGTGGTGGTTTCCGGGCTGCCGAACATCACGCCGATCTTCATGCGGATCTGGTTGATGAAGATCACCAGGCAGTTGGCGTTCTTGATGTTGCCGGTGATCTTGCGCAGCGCCTGGGACATCAGGCGCGCCTGCAGGCCCACGTGCATGTCGCCCATCTCGCCTTCGATTTCCGCCTTCGGCACCAGGGCCGCCACCGAGTCGATGACGATCACGTCGATGGCATTGGAGCGCACCAGCATGTCGGTGATTTCCAGGGCCTGTTCGCCGGTATCCGGCTGCGACACCAGCAGGTCGTCGACATTCACGCCCAGCTTGCCGGCGTATTCGGGATCCAGGGCGTGCTCGGCGTCGACGAAGGCGCAGGTCGCGCCGAGTTTCTGCGCTTCGGCGATCACCGACAGGGTCAGGGTGGTTTTACCGGAGGACTCTGGGCCGTAAATCTCGACGATCCGGCCTTTCGGCAGGCCGCCGATGCCCAGGGCGATGTCCAGACCGAGCGAGCCGGTGGAGATGGCCGGAATCGCCTGGCGCTCATGGTCGCCCATGCGCATCACCGCACCCTTGCCGAATTGCTTTTCGATCTGGCCCAGGGCTGCCGCCAGGGCGCGCTTCTTATTCTCGTCCATTGAAGTCCTCACGTAATAAAGAAGGGCCTGCGAGCGGCCACTAACAACTGTATAAGTAGACAGTATTATTCCACAGGGCAAGTCGCCCGCCTACCCTGCATCTGGATTTTCTTGCCTAATCACGTCCAGCAGCCCTTCCAGCGCGGCCTCGACCGTTTGTCGGCGCACTTCGGCGCGGTCGCCGATAAACTGCCGACGCACGCTGAACAGCCGCTCGCCGTCACCCCAGGCCAACCACACGGTGCCCACCGGTTTCTCCGGCGAACCGCCATCCGGACCGGCCACGCCACTCACCGCCACCGCATAACGCGCCCCGCTCTGCACTTGGGCGCCCCGCACCATGGCCTCGACCACCTCGCGGCTGACCGCACCCACCTGGCCGAACAGCTGCTCCGGCACCGCCAACTGCTTGGTCTTCTGCGTGTTGGAATAGGTAACGTAACCGGCCTCGAACCAGGCCGAGCTGCCGGGAATCCGGGTAATCGCTTCGGCGATGCCGCCGCCGGTGCAGGATTCGGCGGTACTCGCCTGGGCGCCTCGCGCCTGCAACCGCCGCCCCACTTCGGCCGCCAAACGGGTCAGGTTCTGCTCATTCACGCTCATCTGCACTCCGGGGTTAAAGCCTGCCAGGGGGATACCGTACACTAGGCGCTTTTGCGATTCAGCCGGACAGTTAAAACGATGAGCCACAGCGACCTCAGCGCCCACACCCCGATGATGCAACAGTACTGGCGGCTGAAGAATCAGCACCCGGATCAGCTGATGTTCTACCGCATGGGCGATTTCTACGAGATCTTCTACGAGGATGCGAAAAAGGCCGCCAAACTGCTGGATATCACCCTCACCGCCCGCGGCCAATCGGCCGGCCAGGCGATCCCCATGTGCGGGATTCCCTACCACGCGGCCGAAGGCTACCTCGGCAAACTGGTCAAACTCGGCGAGTCGGTGGTCATCTGCGAACAGATCGGCGACCCGGCGACCAGCAAGGGCCCGGTGGAGCGCCAGGTGGTGCGCATCATCACTCCCGGCACGGTCAGCGACGAAGCCTTGCTCGACGAGCGGCGCGACAACCTGCTGGCCGCCGTCCTCGGCGACGAACGGCTGTTCGGCCTGGCGGTGCTCGACATCACCAGCGGCCGTTTCAGCGTGCTGGAGATCAACGGCTGGGAGAGCCTGCTGGCCGAATTGGAACGCCTCAACCCGGTCGAACTGTTGATCCCGGATGACTGGCCACAGGGCCTGCCGGCGGAAAAACGCCGCGGCGCTCGCCGTCGTGCGCCCTGGGATTTCGAGCGTGACACGGCACACAAGAGCCTCTGCCAACAGTTCGCCACCCAGGATCTGAAAGGCTTCGGCTGCGAGAACCTGAGCCTGGCCATAGGCGCCGCCGGCTGCCTGCTGGCCTATGCCAAGGAAACCCAGCGCACCGCCCTGCCGCACCTGCGCAGCCTGCGTCACGAGCGCCTCAACGACACTGTGATTCTCGACGGCGCCAGCCGACGCAACCTGGAGCTGGATATCAACCTCGCCGGCGGCCGCGACAACACCCTGCAATCGGTGGTCGACCGCTGCCAGACCGCCATGGGCAGCCGCCTGCTCAGCCGCTGGCTGAACCGCCCGCTGCGCGACCGCACCATACTGGAGGCGCGCCAGGAATCGATTGCCTGCCTGCTGGAGCGTTATCGCTTCGAGACCCTGCAACCGCAACTCAAGGAAATCGGCGATCTGGAACGGATCCTCGCCCGCATCGGCCTGCGCAATGCGCGGCCGCGCGATCTGGCGCGCCTGCGCGATGCCCTGGCGGCCCTGCCGACGCTGCAAATGGCCATGGCCAACCTCGAGTCGCCGCACCTGGCCGACCTGGCGGGGATAGTCAGCACCTACCCGGAACTGGCCGAGCTGCTGGCGCGCGCCATTATCGACAACCCGCCGGCGGTGATCCGCGACGGTGGCGTGCTCAAGACCGGCTACGACGCCGAGCTGGACGAACTGCAGTCGCTCAGCGAAAACGCCGGCCAGTACCTGATGGATCTGGAGGTGCGCGAGAAAGCCCGCACCGGCCTGGCCAACCTCAAGGTCGGCTACAACCGCGTGCACGGCTACTTTATCGAACTGCCGAGCAAGCAGGCCGAGTCGGCGCCGGCCGACTATATCCGCCGGCAGACCCTCAAAGGCGCGGAACGCTTCATCACCCCCGAACTCAAGGAGTTCGAGGACAAGGCCCTGTCCGCCAAGAGCCGGGCCCTGGCCCGGGAGAAAATCCTCTATGAAGAACTGCTGGAACGCCTGATCGGCCACCTCGGCCCGCTGCAGGACAGCGCCGCCGCCCTGGCCGAGCTGGACGTACTGGGCAACCTGGGCGAGCGCGCCCTGAACCTCGACCTCAACCGCCCACGCTTCGTCGACGAACCCTGCATGCGCATCGAGCAGGGCCGCCATCCGGTGGTCGAGCAGGTGCTGACCACGCCGTTCGTGGCCAACGACCTGAGCCTGGACGATGAGACGCGCATGCTGATCATCACCGGGCCGAACATGGGCGGTAAATCCACCTACATGCGCCAGACCGCACTGATCGTGCTGCTGGCGCATATCGGCAGCTTCGTGCCTGCGGCCAGTTGCGAGCTGTCGCCGGTCGATCGCATCTTCACCCGCATCGGCTCGAGCGACGACCTGGCCGGCGGTCGCTCGACCTTTATGGTGGAGATGAGCGAAACCGCCAATATCCTGCACAACGCCACAGAGCGCAGCCTGGTGTTGATGGACGAAGTCGGCCGCGGCACCAGCACCTTCGACGGCCTGTCGCTGGCCTGGGCAGCCGCCGAACAACTGGCCAAGCTGCGCGCCTACACGCTGTTCGCCACCCACTACTTCGAACTCACGGTACTGCCGGAAAGCGCGCCGCTGGTGGCCAACGTGCACCTCAACGCCACCGAACACAATGAACGCATCGTGTTTTTGCACCACGTACTGCCCGGCCCGGCCAGTCAGAGCTATGGTTTAGCGGTAGCGCAACTGGCCGGCGTACCCGGCGAAGTGATTCTGCGCGCCCGCGAACATCTGGCACGCCTGGAAACCACCAGTCTGCCCCATGATTTGCCACGCAACGAGCCCGGCCAGCAGGCGGCCCCGCTGCAAAGCGATATGTTTGCCAGCCTGCCGCACCCGGTGCTGGAGGAATTGATCAAGATCAACCCGGATGATCTGACCCCGCGCAAAGCGCTGGAGCTGTTATATACATGGAAAGCGCGAGTCTAACGCCCGCGCGCGCAAGCTGTTAGAATCGCGCGCGCTTTGGGGTGTTGCGGCCTACTAGCCTGGCGTCGCAACCATAGTTTCCCGAGCCGAGGGGCTGTTTATGGAAAACAGTCCCCGTGCCGTAGCCTGAGGAGAGAATTAGAAATGACCTTCGTCGTCACCGACAACTGCATCAAGTGCAAGTACACCGACTGCGTGGAAGTCTGTCCGGTGGACTGCTTCTACGAAGGCCCGAACTTCCTGGTGATCCACCCGGACGAGTGCATCGACTGCGCACTCTGCGAGCCGGAGTGCCCGGCCCAAGCGATCTTCTCCGAAGACGAAGTGCCGGAAGATCAACAGGAATATATCGAGCTCAATGCCGACCTGGCCGAAGTCTGGCCAAACATCACCGAGAAGAAAGAAGCGCTGCCCGATGCTGAAGAGTGGGATGGCGTAAAAGACAAGCTGCAGCACCTGGAACGCTAAGCCTTACTCTGCGTTCACTGAAAGACTCGCCTTGCGCGGGTCTTTTGCTTTCTTGCAGGCAAAAAAAGGGTTCATCGCGCTTTCCCGGGGAAGGCGGCCTTGATTTTCAGGAAGAAGTAGTCCGAGTCCCTGAAGCCATAGGCCATGCGTTTGATTACCTTGATACGGTTGTTCACCCCTTCCAGCAGACTGGTATGCATGTGGAAGCGGGCGCTGGCGAGAATGCCTCGGGCGTAGCGCCTGAGGTTCCGGGCAAAGCGCTGTAGCGGTGCCAGATCACTGTCCCGCGCATGGCGTAACCAGGCCCTCCAGCGTTGCCAGCCTTCACGCACGCTGGGGGCATACCAGATCTCTTTCAGGGCATCCTTGAGCACATAAACGGTGGCCAGTGGTTGATTGGCAGTCAGTAATTCCTGCAACTGCACCGCGTGCTCATCCTTGAGGTTCTCCCGGTTACGCAGGAGCAGCCAGCGACTCTGTTTGACCACTTTGCGCGCCGGCTTGTCATGGCTCAGCGCATTGGCTTGGTCGACTCGAATACGGTCAATCACGTCGCGGCCATAACGGGCCACGACATGGAACAGGTCGTACACCACCTCCGCCTGTGGGCAGTGCTGTTTCACTTCCAGGTCGAAGGCGGTGTTCATGTCCATCGCTACCGCTTCGATTTGCCGGCAACGCTCGCCCAGCAGTACGAAGAATGGGCGTATGGCCTCGCGGCTGTTGCCCTTGCCGACCCAAAGCACGCGCGTGCGTTCGGCATCCATGATGACCGTGGCGTAGCGGTGACCCTTGTGCAGAGCGAACTCGTCCATCACCAAACGCCTGACATTGCCTGGGTCGAAGTCCCCCACGCTAGCCTGCAGGCGGCGCTTGTCGATGTCCTTAATCGTGTGCCAGTGCAGTCCAGTGAGTTGGCTGATATGGCTGATCGGCAGCAGCTGCAGCAACGTTTCGACCCACGCACGCAGCCTCTGCGTCAGCCGTGACGCAGGCTCCAGCCAGTCGATTTGCTCAGGAACACGACCGCAGCGAAGGCAGTCCACGCGGCGAACAGGAACCTGCAACTGGACACGTTGATCGAGCAGATCGCGGTCACGAATACGGCGGATACGCCGATCGTGGATCAGGGGACTTGGGCCAAGGCAGCGGCCACAGTGAGGCACTTTAGAAGTGAGCGGTTCCAGGGTAAGCGTCAGGGTGTTTTCGGCACAATGGCGGCTGGCTACGACGGCATAGCCTGGCCAGAAAGCGGCAAGATCAATAGGATGCATGATGACAGCAGGGCTCAGGGGTTGGTGTGTTTGGCGACTGCCAATTTACCTGTGTCCCTGACTGTCAATCCTCTCTTTCCCGCGATAATGCGAAGAACCAAAAAAAGGGGCGGTATTACCCGCCCACTCTTTTGTCCCTACTCCCTGTATTCCCTCTCATCATCCCGATGAAATCGCGTCCCGCGATTGTCCTGACCACTCTCCGTTGCAGCCTGCGCCAGTCCCTCGACACAGGCGTAATACTAGTGTTTTCCCGATCTATCACAAGCCCGCCAAACGCCTTGAAAAGTTAAACGCCCGTCAGTACAGAAATAAATATCGATACAAATCAGCAACTTAAATAAGATAGCCCGATCCAAACAGCGACTTACCTGCTCTTCTTTCCCTTAATCACTTACACGCCGCGTAAGCGATGGCTTACATGGCGCCCAAAAAAACCGGCGCGGAGCCGGTTTCTTTGGGCCACAAACCAGCCTTACAGGCTGTCGGCATTCTCAGCCAAATACTTGGCCACGCCTTCCGGCGAGGCGGTCATGCCTTTGTCGCCTTTCTTCCAGTTGGCCGGGCAAACTTCGCCATGTTCTTCGGTGAACTGCAGGGCATCGACCAGACGCAACAACTCGTCCATGTTACGGCCCAGCGGCAGGTCGTTGACGATCTGCGAGCGCACAACGCCGTTCAGGTCGATCAGGAACGCGCCGCGGAAGGCTACGCCGCCTTCCGACTCAACGTCATAGGCCTTGCAGATTTCGTGATTGAGGTCGGCCGCCAGGGTGTACTTGACCGGGCCGATGCCGCCCTTGTCCACCGGCGTATTGCGCCAGGCGTTGTGGGTGAAGTGGGAGTCGATGGAGACACCGATCACTTCGACGTTGCGCGCCTGGAACTCAGGAATGCGGTGATCCAGAGCGATCAGCTCGGATGGGCAAACGAAGGTGAAGTCCAGCGGATAGAAAAACACCAGACCGTATTTACCCTTGATCGCCGAGGACAGGCTGAAACTGTCGACGATTTCACCGTTGCCCAGTACCGCAGCAACATCAAAATCTGGGGCTTTCTTACCTACGAGTACGCTCATTCGATATCTCCTTGAGTGATGAGTGCAGTGCGAGTGGTCTTGACTATAGGGCTGTCGAACGACAGCACAGCGCCACGGCTCGCTCTACCACGGCCGATAATGATACACCTTGATTTTGAGCAAAGCCCGTCGCTTTTAACCGCCAGTTAACCCGTTAGTGCACCGACCCGCCTCGACCGCTGATCGGCTGCACACGATTTTGGGCGCCAGCCTGGAATGGTGTTTTGACAAGCATTCTCATTAGCATTAATATCGAGCGCAACCAGCCACTGCCATGCGACGAGCCTTATTCCATGTACGTCTGCCTCTGCCAAGGTGTCACCGACAACCAGATCCGCGATGCAATCTTTGAAGGCTGCTGCAGCTACCGTGATGTCCGCACGAGCCTCGGCGTCGCCAGCCAATGCGGCAAATGCGCCTGCCTGGCCAAGCAAGTGGTGCGCGAAACGCTCAGCGAAGTGCAGTGCAGTCAGGCCGCCCTGGCCTATCCCGCGAGCTTTGTTGCCGCCTGAAACGCTAGAGGCGCAAAAACCGGATCTCGAGTCCGGTTTTTTTATGCCAGCAGTTCAAGCACTTAGGGGGCGGATACGGAGGCGAATCACTCTCATTAATATTTATTTCTAATTGAATTTCAAATGCTTAGGTTTGACAGATGGCATTCCCCGGCCCAAAATTTGCCATCAACTCCCCAGCAAGGCAGCTCAGACCATGAAAGGCGACAAGAAAGCCATCCAGCATCTGAACAAGATCCTCGGTAACGAGCTGGTCGCAATCAATCAATACTTCCTGCACGCGCGCATGTACGAAGACTGGGGCCTGAAAAAGCTCGGCGAGCACGAATACCACGAGTCCATCGACGAGATGAAGCATGCGGACAAGCTGATCAAGCGCATCCTCTTCCTCGAAGGCCTGCCGAACGTGCAAGACCTGGGCAAACTCCTGATCGGTGAAAACACCCAGGAAATGCTCGAGTGCGATCTGAAGATCGAGCACAAAGCCCATATCGACCTGAAAGCGGCAATTGCCTACTGCGAAAGCAGCGGCGACTACGCCAGCCGTGAATTGCTGGAAGAAATCCTCTGCTCGGAAGAAGAACATATCGACTGGCTGGAAACCCAGCTGAGCCTGATCGAAAAAGTCGGCCTGCAGAATTTCCTGCAATCGCAGATGGACGATTGAGCATCAATTGCGCTAATCCAGCGGGAGCCGAGCGGCTCCCGTTTTTGTTGGCGCCCGCCAGCGGCCATAGCCATGACACAAAAAACCCCGCCGCAGCGGGGTTTTTAACAAAAAGCCGACTCAGGCGTCGGTTTTCTGCATGGCATTCTTGATCAGGGTCTGCAGCTCGCCCTTCTCGAACATTTCGGCCACGATGTCGCTGCCGCCGACCAGCTCACCGCCGACCCAGAGCTGCGGGAAGGTCGGCCAGTTGGCGTACTTCGGCAGGTTGGCGCGGATTTCCGGATTTTGTAGGATGTCGACATAGGCGAATTTTTCACCACAGGCCATCACGGCCTGCGCGGCTTTGGAGGAAAAGCCGCACTGCGGGGCATTCGGCGAGCCTTTCATGTACAACAGAACGGTATTGTTGGCGATCTGTTCTTTGATGGTTTCGATGATATCCATAGGGCACCTCAGGACTTAACTTCCCGACTCACGGGTCGGCACGGTGGCGGCATTGTAACGAAAAGCCGAGCACAATGCTCGGCCTTAGGTCGACGCTTTATCGCCTGCGCAACAGCCCGCAGAGCCGCCTGAACAGATCGCGCACACCCCTGCCGGAAGCCGCTCGCATAGTTTGTGCCTCACTCAGGCGGCGCAGACTTCGACCGGTACGCCATTGAGCACGGCGTTGCCGGACAAGGCATCGAGTTCGCGCTCGTCGGTCAGGTCGTTGGCACTGGCGCCTGGCTGCGCGCTGGCAATGGCGATCCGCACGCCGGGCCGCGCATGGCCCCAGCCATGGGGCAGGCTGACCACGCCGGCCATCACCTCATCACTGCCGGCAACTTCCACTTCGAGCGCCCCCACCCGCGAGCGTACCCGCACCCGCTGGCCGTCAACCAGGCCACGTCGAGCTAGATCCTCCGGGTTCATCAGCAACTGATGACGCGGCTTGCCTTTGACCAGGCGCTGGTAGTTGTGCATCCAGGAGTTGTTACTGCGGACATGGCGGCGGCCGATCAGCAACAGTTCGTCGGCATCAGGCAGCGGCTGCGCAACAAAACGCGGCAGATCACTCAAGAGCAAGGCGGGGGCGGCCTGAACCTGCTGCCCCGGGGTTAGCAGGCGCTCGGCCAGATTGGGCTTGAGCGCACCCAGGTCGATGCCATGGGGATGTTCCAGCAGCGTGCTCAGGGACAGCTGCTGTTCGGACTTGTCGCCATAACGGCCCCTGCGCAGGCCCGCATCGATTAGCTGCGCTGGCGGCAGGGTCGGCTTCAGCGCCACCCCGATCTTGCCGGCGAAGGCCTTGGCCAGACCGACGAAGATTTCCCAGTCGTGCAGCGCGCCGGCCGATTTCTCCAGTACCGGCTGATTGAAACGGGAGACATTGCGCACGGCGAAGCTGTTGAAGGTCATGTCGTAGTGGTCATGCTCCAGCGGCGCGGTGGGCGGCAGGATCAGGTCGGCATAGCGGGTGGTTTCATTGATATAGAAGTCGATGCTGAGCATGAACTGCAAACCGTCCAGCGCCTGTTCCAACTGGCGACCGTTGGGCGTCGACAGCACCGGGTTGCCGGCCACCGTGACCAGCGCACGGATCTGCCCCTCGCCCTCGCTGAGCATTTCTTCGGCCAGCGCCGCCACCGGCAGCTCGCCGGCGTATTCCGGCAACCCGGAAACGCGACTCTGCCAACGGTTGAAGTGGGTGCCGGAGTTGGACGCCATCAGGTCAATGGCGGCCTCGGTGCACAACGCGCCGCCCTCGCGGTCGAGGTTACCGGTGACCAGATTGATCAACTGGATCAGCCAATGGCAGAGCGTGCCGAAGGCTTGGGTGGATACGCCCATGCGGCCATAGCACACGGCCTTGTCGGCGGCGGCGAAGGCGCGGGCCAACTGGCGGATCTGCTCAGCCGGCACAGCGCAACGCACACTCATGGCCTCGGCGGTGAAGCCGGCGATGGCCTGCCGCGCCTCGTCCAGGCCGACCACCGACAGATGGCTGGCGCGCCCCAGATCTTCCTCGAACAGGGTATTGAGCAGGCCGAACAGCAGCGCCGCATCCTGCCCCGGACGCACGAACACATGCTGATCGGCGATCACCGCCGTCTCGCTGCGCCGTGGATCGACCACGACTACCTTGCCGCCGCGCGCCTGGATCGCCTTGAGGCGTTTCTCCACATCCGGCACGGTCATGATGCTGCCGTTGGAGGCCAGCGGGTTGCCACCGAGAATCAACATGAAGTCGGTGTGATCGATATCGCAGATCGGCAGCAGCATGCCGTGGCCGTACATCTGCAGGCTGACCAGGTGATGGGGCAGCTGATCCACCGAGGTGGCGGAAAAGCGGCTGCGGGTCTTGAGCAGGCCGAAGAAGTAATTGCTATGGGTCATCAAGCCGTAGTTATGCACGCTGGGGTTGCCCTGGTAAGTGGCCACGGCATTGTGTCCATGCCGCGCCTGGATAGCGCTCAGGCGCTCGGCAACCAGGGCAAAGGCTTCCTCCCACTCGATCGCCTGCCACTCGCTACCCACCCGCCGCATCGGTTGGCGCAAGCGGTCGGGGTCATTCTGGATATCTTGCAAGGCCACGGCCTTGGGGCAGATATGGCCGCGACTGAAGCTGTCCTGGGGATCGCCCTTGATAGAGCGGATCTGGGTCGAGCCGTCCAGCTGCATCTCGGTTTCGATGGTCAGGCCACAGATGGCTTCGCAGAGATGGCACGCACGGTGATGGAGGGTCTTGGTCATGGCCTAGCCTCATATTTTTGTTGTGACGAGAGCAACAGCTCGTGGCAACAAGACTATGACGACTGGAAGGAAGGTCTCTAGCAGGGTTCGTCTTATGAATCGACAGGCATCATGCCTGCCGATTCAACACCGCGCTCAATTCTTAGCGAATGGAGGTCACGGTGCCTTTATTACCGGTCACTTTCACGCTCACGGTTTTGTACACGAAGTAGTCCTGCACATTCACTTCGTAACGCGGGGCGACGATCACGTCGGCACCCGAGGCCTTGACGGCTTTGTAAGCAGCTGCGGACTTGGCGGAAGCGACCGGGTCCAGACCCAGGGCAAAACCACCCTCGCCGCCACCATAGGTCACGCCATCGGCGAACTGGGTATCACCGCCCAGCTTGAACACATTGAACAGAATGTTCACCGACGACTCACCGGAGATGGTTTCACCCACTTTCACATCGGCCTTCAGGTTAGTGCCTACGGTACCGTTGAGCGGCACAGCAGGTTGGCTGATGTTCTGGCTGGCACAGCCAGTCAACAGAGCGAAGGCAGAAATAGCGGCGATAGATGCAAGGTGCTTCATATAAAACTCCGTTTCACAACATTCCATGGATACCCCGTTGCGGGGCAATGCATTGCCTCGAAAAGGCGCGGGCATCCTAAGTGCCTACCCTGGGGGGTTCAACAACAGATGTGATTTTTATGACACTCCTCACAAATCAATAAGCGAAGGCGTACAACTCGTTCCGCTAGCGCGACCGACCGGCCGATTTGCGCCTGCTCGGCATTTCCTTATAAGATCGCGCCTTCCCCGTTTCGTCGCACTGTGCGGCTCCCAGCCGCAGGTTCTGCCATTTTCACTGTTAAATCCGGCCGTTGAACCTGCGCCCTGCTGTCAAAAGGTAGTTAACGATGAGCGCAAGACACTTTCTCTCGCTGAAGGACTGCACACCGCAAGAACTGGTGAGCCTGATCCGCCGCGGCATGGAGCTGAAGGACTTGCGCAACCGCGGCGTGCTGTTCGAGCCGTTGAAGAACCGTGTGCTGGGGATGATTTTCGAGAAGGCCTCGACCCGTACCCGCCTGTCGTTCGAGGCCGGCATGATCCAACTGGGTGGCCAGGCGATCTTCCTCTCGCCACGCGACACCCAGCTCGGTCGCGGCGAACCTATCGGCGATGCCGCCATCGTCATGTCGCGCATGCTCGATGCGGTGATGATCCGCACCTTTGCCCACAGCACCCTGACCGAGTTCGCGGCGAATTCGCGGGTGCCGGTGATCAATGGCCTGTCCGACGACCTGCACCCCTGCCAATTGCTGGCCGACATGCAGACCTTCCACGAGCAGCGCGGCAGCATCAAGGGCAAGAGCGTGGCCTGGATCGGCGATGGCAATAACATGTGCAACTCCTATATAGAAGCGGCGCAGCAATTCGACTTCCAACTGCGCGTAGCCTGCCCCGCGGGCTATGAGCCGGATGCCGAACTCCTGGCTCAGGCCGACGATCGAGTGACGATCTTCCGCGACCCGCGCGAGGCGGTGGCGGGTGCGCACCTGGTGAGCACCGATGTATGGGCCTCGATGGGCCAGGAAGAAGAAATCGCCGAGCGCCTCAAGTTGTTCACCCCCTATCAGGTCAACCGCGCCCTGCTCGATGCCGCCGCCGAGGACGTGCTGTTCCTGCACTGCCTACCGGCGCACCGCGGCGAAGAGATCAGCGCGGATCTGCTCGACGACCCGCGCTCGGCAGCCTGGGATCAAGCGGAAAACCGCCTGCACGTGCAAAAAGCCTTGCTCGAGTTTCTGGTCGAGCCGGCGTACCACCACGCATGAGCCACCCCCTGCTACTGAACCTGCGCGACCTGGGCTGCGGGTACAACGAGCACAAGGTGGTGCAGGATCTCAATCTGCACCTCAACGCTGGCGACATCGGCTGCCTGCTTGGTCCGTCCGGCTGTGGCAAGACCACCACCCTGCGCGCCATCGCCGGTTTCGAACCGGTGGCCGAAGGCGAGATCCAGTTGGCCAACGAGGTGATCTCGCGCGCCGGGTTTACCCTGGCGCCGGAGAAGCGCCGAATTGGCATGGTGTTCCAGGATTACGCGCTCTTCCCGCACCTGAGCGTGGCGGAAAACATTGCCTTCGGCATCCGCCAGCAGAGCAACTGCGAACGCATAACCAACGAGTTGCTGGAGCTGGTCAAACTCAGCCACCTGGGCAAGCGCTACCCGCATGAGCTGTCCGGCGGTCAGCAACAACGTGTCGCGCTGGCCCGCGCATTGGCTCCGGAACCACGCCTGCTGCTGCTCGACGAACCCTTTTCCAACCTCGATGGCGAGTTGCGCCGGCGCTTGAGCCATGAGGTTCGCGACATCCTCAAAGCCCGCGGCACCAGTGCGATTCTGGTGACCCACGACCAGGAAGAAGCCTTCGCCGTCAGCGATCATGTCGGCGTCTTTCATGAGGGTCGGCTGCAGCAGTGGGACACGCCCTACAACCTCTACCACGAACCCCTGACCCCCTTCGTCGCCAGCTTCATCGGCCAAGGCTACTTCATTCGCGGCCAGTTGCTCAGCCCGGACACGGTGCAGACCGAGCTGGGCCTGATTCGCGGCAATCGCGCCTATACCTGGGCGAGCGGCAGTGCCGTGGACGTGCTGCTGCGCCCGGACGACATCGTCTATGACCCCGCTAGCGAGCTGAAGGCGCTGATCGTCGGCAAGACCTTCCTCGGCGCCGCCACCCTGTATCGTCTGCAACTCGCTACTGGAAGTCAGCTGGAATCACTCTTTCCCAGCCATGCCGACCACCGCCCCGGCGAAGCCGTCGGCATTCGCGTGGCGGCCGATCACCTGGTGGTCTTCCCTGCTCCCGGCAGCATCGCGGCCCAGGTCAAGCTCGGCGATTCCGGCGTGCGCCGTTGCAGCAGCGCCAACTGAACCCAGCGCGATCATATGCACGGTGCGCCGTGCGCGCCAAGACGCAGGGGGCGAAGCTGCATCCCCCCAGCCTCTCAATCCTCGCTCAAGTACAAACGGCCGCTGGCCAACAGCACCGCCTGACCGGCAATCTTGACGCGCTCACCGTCAAGCCGACAGTGCAGCTCGCCGCCACGGGCCGAACACTGGTAAGCGCTCAGCTCGGTCTTGCCTAAGCGCTCGGCCCAGTAGGGCGTGAGCATGCAATGGGTCGAGCCGGTGACCGGATCTTCATTGATGCCGATCGCCGGGGCGAAGTAGCGCGAAACGAAGTCATACCGCTCGCCCGGCGCACTGATCAGCACGCCCAAACCCGGCAACTCGGCCAGGGCCGGCAAATTCGGCTGAAACGCGCGCACGGCGGCTTCCGACGGCAATATCACCAGCAGCTCCTGGATACCTTGCGCGCCCTGGAGCGCCAATAGCGCCTGCACCGGCATGCCCAAAGCCTGCTCGACCTCAGCGGTCAACCCACAGGGTTCGCCCCTGCGCAGCGGGAAATCCAGCACCAGCCTGCCCGCCTCGCGACTCACCCGCAGGGCGCCGGACTGGCAGATGAAGTCGATCGCCTCGCCCGGCTCGGCGTACCGCTCGAGCAGCACATGGGCACTGGCCAGGGTGGCATGCCCGCACAGCGGCACCTCGGCGAGCGGAGTAAACCAACGGATATGCCAGGCGGCGCCCTCCTTCACCAGGAACGCGGTTTCCGCCAGGTTGTGTTCGGCGGCGATCTGCTGCATCAGCGCATCGCTGAGCCAGCTGTCCAGGCGATAAACCATGGCCGGGTTGCCGGCGAAGGGGCGATCGGTGAAGGCGTCGACCTGGTGGAATTCGAGGTGCATGGGTGAAACTCCTAGCCTGTGATAGGGGCTAGCATGCCGTGGCCGGCAGCATTGCGCCCGCTACAGTCGCCTCGGATAAAGGCATTACAGCTGCACCGTATCAATGCGCAACGAACGACGACGGTGTGCGGCCTAATCACAAACCGTTATTAAAAACGACTAAACCTATGAGAATCATTGACTTGCAAAGCCTGGCACGCCACCTTCCATGTCCAGCCTCGGCCAGCACAACGGCGTGCCTGCCACACATCCGACAACGACGTCACGGCCCCCGCTGATCCTTGAGCCGTGGGCACTGTGACGTTTCTTGCGATTTTGGCCCATATAGGAAGCATGCCATGCGCCCGATAACCCTCTCCTTCCTGTCCCAGGCCAGCGGCACCTGCAGCCACGCCGCTTTCGCTAGCCAACCACTGAGCACGCTGATCACCGAAGGCAAGCCGATCCTCGACCCGCGCCACCGCTACGCACACGTCGACCGGGACAACGCCCTGAACCACGCCAACGCCCAGCCCCTGGGCACCCGCGTCGGCTTCCAGTCCGGCAAGTGGTACGGCCTCTCCGCCCTGATCGAGGCGGACAACCTCAGCCGCATCGGTTTCAATCTGTCCGCCGACTCGCCCTTCGTACCGACCCTGATCGCCACCACCAGGGAAACCCTGCTCTGGCCAATGAATGAGCTGACCAGCCAGTACGAAGGGGTGATGCTGGCGGGATCCTGAGGCGGCCGGCGGCATGGCCTGAGGGAAACCCGCGGGACTCTCGAATGCCAGATACCAATTAGCGATTGCCAGCCGTGCCGGCGCGAGGCGCTTCTCGCAGGAGCGGCTTCGGCCGCGCAATCCGCGGATAAATCCGCGCCCACACAAGCCAGGCGCCAGCCCCGATCAACCCTCGCTGCGCACCCGCTGCACGGCATCCAGCCAGCCATGGTAAAGCTTGCTGCGGTGCTCCTGGCACATGCGCGGCTCGAAACGTTGCTGGCGCTGCCAATGCCCGGCGATCTCGTCGAGGTCGCGGTAGACGCCCGCCTTGAGGCCGGCCAGATAGGCCACGCCCAGGGCCGTGGTTTCGGTCACTTCGGGACGCTCGACCGGCACCCCGAGAATGTCGGCGAGAAACTGCATCACCCAGTTGTTCTCCACCATGCCGCCATCCACCCGCAGCGCGCTCGGCTCGGCGGCGCCGTCCTGGCGCATGGCTTCGAGCAGGTCGCGGGTCTGGTAGCAGACCGATTGCAGGCCGGCGGTGACGATCTCCTTGATTCCGGTATCGCGGGTCAAGCCGAAGATCGCGCCGCGTGCCTTCGGATCCCAATAAGGCGCACCCAGGCCGGTGAACGCCGGCACCAGGTATACCCCGCAGGCATCGCCGGTCTGTTCGGCCAGGGCCTCGCTGTCACGCGCATGGCTGATCAGTTTGATGCCGTCGCGCAGCCACTGCACCGCCGCGCCCGCGACGAAGATACTGCCTTCCACCGCATAGGTGACCTTGCCATCCAGACGATAACCGACGGTGGTGAGCAGGCGATTCTTCGAGGCCACCGGGGCGGCGCCGGTGTTCTGGATCATGAAACAACCGGTGCCGTAGGTGCTCTTGACCATGCCCGGCTGGAAGCAGGCCTGGCCGATCAGCGCGGCCTGCTGATCGCCGGCCATGCCCAGCACCGGAATAGACGCGCCGAGCAGTTCGGCCTCGACGGTGCCGAAGTCGGCGGCGCAATCGAGCACCTCGGGCAGCAGGCTGGGCGGAATCTCCAACAGCTCGAGCAACTCGGCATCCCACTGCTGGGTGTGGATATTGAACAGCAGGGTGCGCGAGGCATTGGTTGCATCGGTCTTGTGCGACTTGCCGCCGGTCAGGCGCCACAACAGGAAGCTGTCCACCGTACCGAAGCGCAGCTCGCCGCGCTCGGCCCGCGCGCGCGCGCCGGCCACGTTATTGAGGATCCAGCGCAACTTGGTACCGGAGAAATACGGATCGATCAGCAGGCCGGTCTTGGCCGCCACCGCGGCCTCATGGCCGGCGGCTTTCAGCTCGGCGCAATAATCGGCGGTGCGCCGGTCTTGCCAGACGATGGCCGGATGGATAGGCGCACCGCTGACGGCGTCCCACACCAGAGTGGTCTCACGCTGATTGGTGATGCCGATGGCGGTGATCTGACTGGCCTCAAGATCGCCCTGAAGCAACGCCGCGCGGCAAACCTGCAAGGTGCTCTGCCAGATCTCCTCCGCGTCGTGCTCGACCCAACCGTCCTGCGGAAAGTACTGCCGGAACTCCTGCTGCGCCCGCGCCACCGGCAAGCCCTGGGCATTGAAGACAATGGCACGGCTGCTGGTGGTGCCTTGGTCGATTGCGAGCAGGTAGTCGGACATGTGGCTTTCCTTGTTGTTATGCGTATGGGTCAGATGACGGAATACCGGGTTGCGTACCGGCGCCGCTCATGGCCGCCCGAGGGCTGCGAATTGCGCCTGGGTCAGTTGCGCCAACACCGCAGCCGCCAGCTCCACCTCCAGCCCGCGCCGCCCGGCGCTGACGAAGATGCTTGGATACTGCTGCGCCGACTCGTCGATAAAGGTGCGCAAACGCTTTTTCTGCCCCAACGGGCTGATGCCACCGAGCAGATAGCCGGTGGCACGCTGCGCGGCATTGGGTTCGGCCATGTCGACCTTCTTCACTCCGGCGGCCTGCGCCAGGGCTTTCAGATCGAGGCTACCGGCAACCGGCACCACGGCGACCAGCAGTTCGGCTTTCTCACTGGCCACCAGCAGCGTCTTGAACACGCGCGCCGGTTGCAAGTTAAGCTTCTCTGCCGCCTCCAAACCATAGGAAGCGGCTTTCGGATCGTGGCTGTAGCTGTGCACCTGATGCGCAGCCTTATGCTTTTTCAAGAGATCGATAGCGGGCGTCATGTTCGTTTGTGAAAATAGTTTGGCCAAGTCCGCGTACCTTAGCCGAAAATTTGCCCAACGACAGCCTATAATGCTGCACAAAACAAGGATCCCGCCCATGACCCTGGCGCCGCGCCAACATGACATCCTCACCCTCGCCCGCGAGCGTGGCTACGTCAGTATCGACGAACTGGCCCAGGCGTTTGCCGTCACCCCCCAAACCATTCGCCGCGACATCAACCAGTTGGCCGAGCAGGGTCTGCTGCGGCGCACCCATGGCGGCGCGGCAAGCGAAGCCTCAAGCACCCAGAACACCGCCTATACCATGCGCGCCGGGCAGATGCGCGAGGAGAAGCAGCGTATCGCCGAGGCCATAGCCGCACACATCCCCGACCACGCCTCGCTGTTCATCAACATCGGCACCACCACCGAGGCGATTGCCCGTGCGCTGCTCAAACGCAAGGGTTTGAAGATCATCACCAACAACCTGCATGTCGCCGCCCAGCTCAGCGCCAAGGCCGATTTCGAGGTTTTGCTGGCAGGCGGCACGGTGCGCAGCGACGGCGGCATCGTCGGCCAGTCGACGGTGGACTTCATCCAGCAGTTCAAGGTCGACTTCGCCCTGGTCGGCATCAGCGGCATCGATGAGGACGGCAGCCTGCTCGACTTCGACTACCAGGAAGTGCGGGTTTCCCAGGCGATCATCCACAACGCCCGGCAAGTCTTTCTCGCCGCCGACTCGAGCAAATTCGGCCGCAACGCCGTGGTGCGCCTGGGCTCGATCACCCTGGTCGACCGGGTGTTCACCGACGCCGCGCCTTCGCCAGCGATCGGCCACCTGCTCGCCACGAACAAGGTGCACCTGGATCTGGCCTGAGACCACTCAACAACCACTCGGCACGAAAGTGCGCTTGGGGCTGGCGTGGCTGGGCATATTCGACTAGCATATTTTCGAAACTGAACATCAACAAGTTCACTTTCGACTTTACGGTGCCGCCATGCCTACTCGCCCAAACTCTGCCGCCCCCCTCGCCGAAGTCTACGACCTGGCGGTCGTGGGTGGCGGCATCAATGGCGTCGGCATCGCTGCCGATGCGGCCGGTCGCGGCCTGTCGGTGTTCCTTTGCGAAAAGGACGACCTGGCCGCGCACACCTCCTCGGCCAGCAGCAAGCTGATCCACGGCGGCCTGCGCTACCTCGAACATTACGAATTCCGCCTGGTGCGCGAAGCCCTGGCCGAGCGCGAAGTGCTGCTGGCCAAGGCCCCGCATATCGTCAAACCCATGCGTTTCATCCTGCCGCACCGGCCGCACCTGCGCCCGGCCTGGATGATTCGCGCCGGCCTGTTCCTCTACGACCACCTGGGCAAGCGCGAGAAGCTGCCGGGCTCGCGCAGCCTGAGCTTCGGCGCGGACAGCCCGCTGAAGGCCGAGATCACCCGCGGTTTCGAATACTCCGACTGCTGGGTCGATGACGCCCGCCTGGTCGTGCTCAACGCCATGGCTGCGCGCGAACAAGGCGCCCATGTGCATACCCGCACCCGCTGCGTCCGCGCCCGGCGCAGCAAAGGCTTGTGGCATATCCACCTGGAGCGCGCCGATGGCAGCCGCTACTCGATCCGCGCCCGCGCCCTGGTCAATGCCGCCGGCCCCTGGGTGGCGCGCTTTATCCGCGAAGACCTGAAGCAGGATGCGCCCTATGGCATTCGCCTGATCCAGGGCAGCCATATCATCGTGCCGAAGCTGTTCGACGGCGAACAGGCCTATATCCTGCAGAACGAGGATCGCCGCATCGTCTTCGCCATCCCCTACCTCGACCGCTTCACCCTGATCGGCACCACCGACCGCGAATACACCGGCGACCCGGACAAGGTGGCGATCAGCGATGAGGAAACCGCCTACCTGCTGCAGGTGGTCAACGCCCACTTCAAACGGCAACTGAGCCGTGCCGACATCCTGCACAGCTTCGCCGGGGTGCGGCCGCTGTGCGACGACGAATCCGACCAACCCTCCGCCGTGACCCGCGACTACACCCTGGCGCTGTCTGGCCAGCCGGGCGAGGCGCCGTTGCTCTCGGTGTTCGGCGGCAAGCTGACCACCTACCGCAAACTGGCGGAGTCGGCGCTGGCGCAATTGGCACCCAACTTCCCGAAGATGAAGCCGAGCTGGACGGCCAGCGCCCCGCTTCCCGGCGCGGAAAACCTGGAAAGCCAAAGCGCCCTGGTCGCAGCCTTGTGCGCCCGCTGCGGCTGGTTGCCGACCGCCCTCGCCCGCCGCTGGGCCAGTTGCTACGGCAGCCGCAGCTGGCTGCTGCTCGAGGGCGTGCAACAGCAGAGCGACCTCGGCGAACACCTCGGTGGCGGACTCTATACCCGTGAAGTGGATTACCTGTGCCGAGAGGAATGGGCCATCGAGGCCGCCGATATCCTCTGGCGGCGGAGCAAGCTGGGCTTGTTCACGACGCCGGCGCAGCAGGCGCGGCTGGAGGCCTATTTGGCCGCCGAGCATCCGCGCAAGCTGGCGGAACATATGGCCTGAGGGGTTGACGCTTGTGTGATGCCCATTAGCCATTAATATACGCGCCAGGCAGGGAAGCCGGGCACCCATTTCTCGGGATCCCCCACAAGCTCCTTGTGCCCCTAAGGCCAACCAAAGGAGTAGACCGTGGCCCATCCGTATTTGCGCAAGACCCTGCTCGCACTGGCGATAGCCACTTCCCAACCGCTGTTCGCCGACGCTGTGAATTTGACTGGATCGCAGACCAGGCTCTATTCAAACGACTACTCGGCCCCCCTGACTATCACCGGCCATGCGTCTGGCGAGGATTATGCGGTTGATCTGAACTCAAGCGGTTACAGCATCTTTCCGAGCACCACCAATCTAGCCACTTTAAATGCCTCCGGCGAACAGGCGAAAACCCTGGCCTTGAGTGGTTCCAGTATTCCTCATCCGCTCTTCGGAATGGAGGTAATGATGGGCGATCTAACTAACGGAGGACAGATCAGCGCGAGCGGTGGAAACTCCAGCGGGATTTTTCTTGGCAACGCAGCCATCCTCTTCTCCGGCGATCTGAATAACTCAGGGGACATCGCCAGCAACGGTACTAACGCCGCCGGTATCCGGCTCAGTAATCTAGCCAGCATTTATTCTGGAGGGATGAACAATACCGGCAACATCCGCGCCAGCGGGATCGGAGCAACCGGAGTCAGTCTTTCCTCAACAGCTCATGTTTCACAAGATTTGACCAATAACGGAAATATTCGAGCCGAGGGTTTGAGTGCCAAGGGTATTGAACTGTCCGCAGCAATAGTCTCCGGATATTTGCAGAACAGCGGTCACATCGAAGCCATTGGCGCATCCAGCACTGCTATCTCACTGGAGAGTGGCAGCTCGGCCCAGGCAGTCGGCAACCTGGAAGGTGGCCTGATCAGCGCCAGGGGTGAAAACAGCCGTGGTCTATCAATCGACATTGGCGGTCTACTCGACGCCCCCACTTCGCTCACTAACCACGGGATCATCGAGAGCGAAGGCCGCGGAAGCGTCGGCGTCCATATCGACCACCCACAGAACCTGTCTATTGTGGCCAACTTCGGCAAAATATCAGCCGCAGGCGAGGACAGTCGCGCCATTAGGCTTGGTAGTGGCTACCCAGATGATCCTGCTGTCTTTTATGGGCTACAGCTGATCAACATCGGCACCCTCCAGGCCGACGGTATTGCAATCGAGGCGCTCACTTCTCCAGCGAACCACGACCCCGCTTTTTCCTGGCTGCAAGTCGATATGTGGACAGGCCTGATTGCAGGTGAAGAGGCCGCCATCAAGGGGGATGGAAATGTCCTGCTGAACTTCGAGGGGGGTGAGATTCGCGGCGATCTGCTAGGGCTTAGCGAAATACATGCCTCAGGCGATGCGCTGTTCAATGGCCGGCTGATCCAAAGCCCTACCCTCTGGGTATCATCGCTTGAGCTAGGACAACCCCATACACGTCTTGAAGGCAATCTGAGCCTGAGTAATAGCAGCCTCGACCTCAACCTTCACAGCCAGACCGACCCACGCCGCGCCATTCTCTAAGTCAGCGGTGACGCACTGTTTGGCTACTTTGGCCCTAACCAAATACGCCTGAAGCCCGCCGCGGAAGACTTCCGCGGCCTGCCGCTACGCGAGTATGTGTTGATCTCTGCCGCCCGGATCGAAGACCAAGGCAGCTCTTACGGCACAAGCCTCCAGGTCACCAGCCCGTCCGACCTGCTACAGATCGAACGCTACGAAGTGACCGACACCCAAGTCACCGCCGTAGTCAAAAGCCTGAGCAACCAGCAGGTCGGCGCCTACCTGAGCGAACACGGCGCCCAGCCTCATCTGCTACCCGCCTTCAGCGCCTTCTACGGCGCCACCCTGGGCAGCTTGAGCAACGACGATCCGCTGTTCGAGGCCACCGTCGGCAGCAACGACGAAGCGCTGGTACGCCTGGCCGAGCAGCTCGCCCCCGAGGTCAACGGCGCTGCCGGCCAGACCGCCGCCAGCAACCAGAACCTGCTCGGCAACGTGCTGCAAGGGCGCAGCGCCAGCCTGCGTCGGGGCCTGTCCTCCGGCGCCGGCCTGAGCCAGACCGGCGCCTGGGTGCAGGCACTGAACAGCGATGCCGACCAGGGCGAACGTAGCGGAATCCCCGGCTATGACGCCGACAGCCGGGGCATCGCCGTCGGTGTGGACGGCAAGCTGAATGGGCAAACCACCCTCGGCCTGGCTTACAGCTACCTGACCAGCGACGTGCACAGCCAGAGCGGCAACAAGACCGCTATCGACGGCCATGCCCTGACCCTCTACGGCGGTTTCGAACAAGGCGCCTGGTTCGCCGACGCCGGCCTGACCTATGGCCGCAGCGACAACGAAAGCAGACGCTATATCGCCGGCACCCGCGCCGAGGGCGACTACGACAGCCAGCTGTTGGGCCTCAACCTGCTCGGCGGCTATGGCTTCGACCTGGGCCAGGGTCTGCTGCTGGAGCCGCGCATGGCGGCGCGCTACAGCAACGTGCAGATCGACGGCTTCCGCGAGCAGGGCTCGGCCGCCGCGCTGGCGGTCGGCGACCAGCGTTACGAGGTGGGCGAGATCGGCGCCGGCGTGCGCCTGGCCGGTAACTTCGCCGCCGGCCAGGGCCGCCTGGAACCGGAAGCCAAGCTGATGGCCTACCACGACCTGATCGCCGATCAGGTCAGCAGCACCAGCGCCTTCGTGGTCGGCGGCACGCCTTTCGTCACCAGCGGCGCCAAGCCCGCCCGCGACAGTTACCAGGCCAGCCTGGGATTGGGCTACCACCTCGGTGCGGTCAGTCTCGGAGTCGGCTACGACTACCTGAGCAAGGCGGATTACTCCGCCGACACCGTGCAGGCCAGGGTTCGCTACGATTTTTAAGCTGTCCGCCCTGTACCCCGGCCCGCGCACGCGGGCCGGGCTTAGCCTTGTTGGCTTGCTCGCAACCCTGAACGGCTGTGCCTCCCCCGCGGCTCGCCTGGAAGAGCTGGCCCGACAACAGGATCATCGACTGGCCAGCCTGCCGACCAGCCAGTTCGATTTGCAAGTTGCCTTGCCCAACGCGCCGCAGCCGGACAGCCGGTTGCGGGTCTATCTGGAGGGCGACGGCCGAGCCTGGATCACCGCCACCCAACCGAGCCTGGATCCGACCCCGGACGATCTACTGCTGGCCCGTCTGGCACTGAGCGACCCACGCCCCAGCGTCTACCTGGCGCGTCCCTGCCAGTTCGTCCGCTCTCCCGGCTGCGCGCCGCAGTATTGGACGCAGCGGCGTTTCTCCCAGGAGATCGTCGCCAGCCTGAGCGAGGCGCTCGATCAACTGCAGCGGCGCCACGGCAATCGCGACTTCGAGCTGATCGGCTACTCCGGCGGTGGCGCCCTGGCCTTGCTGCTCGCGGCCGCACGCGACGATATCGCCCAGGTGCAGACGCTGGCCGGCAATCTCAGCCCGCGACGCTGGGCGCAACGACTCGAACTGGAGCCGTTGCACGGTTCACTGGAGCCACTGGATTTCGCCGAGCGCCTGCGCGCCTTGCCGCAACGCCACCTGGCCGGCAGCGATGACCAGGTGATGCCGGCCAGCGTGCTGGAGGAATACGCCGCGCACCTAGGTTCCGCCGACTGCCTGGAGCTGCAGCGACTGGCCGGGGTTGACCACCACGCAGGCTGGCTCGAACGCTGGCGACACTGGCGCAACCGGCCTATCGAATGTAAGACAACTCGGCGGCAGGCGAACGGGCGAGCCGAGCGTCACCGCGCAGGTTCGCCTTGAGATGCGGCAACACCGCCGCCAGCAGTGGCTCCTTGAACGCGTCCTGAAAACGATGGGCCAGGCCCGGGATCAGTTTGAGCTCCGCCCCCTGGATATGCGCGGCGACATGCACCCCGTGCATCGCCGGCAGCAGCGGGTCGGCGGTGCCGTGCACCACCAGGGTCGGTACGCGCAGGCGATCGAGCAACTCGAGCCGGCTCGGTTCGGCAAGTATCGCCAGCAACTGACGCTGCACGCCCTCGGGATTGAAGGCGCGGTCGTAGGCGATCTCGGCCTGCTGCAACAGCGCCGCCCGCTCGTCGCTGATCGCCGGGCTGCCGAGGGCGGCGAGCAGGTCGGCCTGCTGCTCCAACGCCACCGCACGACTCGGCGCCTCGCGCTTGCTCAGCAAAGCCAGCAGCGCCGGGCTGGGTGCCGGCAAACCCTGGGCACCGGAGCTGGTCATGATCAGGGTCAGGCTCCGTATCCGTTCGGGTGCCAGGTCGGCCAGGTGCTGGGCGATCATCCCGCCCATGCTGGCGCCGAGCACATGGAAGCGGCGTACGCCCAGGGCGTCCATCAGCCCCAGGGCATCGCCGGCCATGTCGCGCAGCCGGTAAGGTGCCGACACCGACAGGCCGAGCCGGTAGCGCAACGCTTCGTAGGCGAGACCGGCCGGTGGCGGCGTTTGCTTCCAGGTGCTCAGGCCGACATCGCGATTATCGAAACGAATCACCCGAAATCCCTGTAGGCACAGGCGCGCGACCACCTCGTCCGGCCAGTGGATCAGCTGGCCGCCGAGGCCCATGACCAGTAGCAAGGCCGGATCGCTGGCGCGACCGATGCTTTGGTAGGCCAGTTGCACCTCGCCCAGCGCAACCTTGGCGGTCGGCACCCGGACGTCGCAACGTTCGGCGGCCGTTGCCGGCAGAGCGCAAAACAGCACAAGGACAACAATTAACGCACGCACGCAAACACCGAAACGCAGAAGCCCATTGAGACGTGAGTTTGCTGATATCCCGACGAGCGCGCTGCCACACAACAGTGACAATTTGATGAATCCTGCCAGGCGGTGCTTATCCGGTCACTAACACCGGTAGGCCGAAATCCACTTTCAGCCTACCGGTCAATGTGCCCGAGGCGCAGTCTTCAAGTCTGCGGCAGGGCATCGGCGCAAGGAAGCTGTGCCTGCTTCTGCACGGAGCGATACAACAGACTGGAAACCATGAAGCCGATCACCGCCAGGATGCTCATCAAGGAGAACACGTAGTCGTAGCCCTGCTGCCCCGGGAAGTGATCGAGGATCGAGCCGTAGATGACATAGGCGAACATGCCGGGGGCATAGCCGATCAGGCAGCCGATACCGAAGGCCGAGCCGGTGATATGCGGGGCAATCCCCACCTCGCTCATGGGTGCCCAGAACACGCCGCGCATGGTGAAGACAATCAAGGCGAAGGAAAGCGTGGCGGCCATGCCGGCATAGATGAAGCTGTTGCCCTTGGGAACCAGCATGATCAGCGCCATGGTCGGCAGCAGCGCCAGGAACGCCCACTTCAGGTAGCGACTCGAACTCTTCAGGCGCTTGTCCGCCATGTAGCCGCCCGCCGGCCCGCCCAACACCTTGAGGAAGTACTGATTGATGATCCCGTAGGCGCCGACCAGCGCCACCGGCAACTCGTACATGTCCTTCAGGTAGGGGATGAAATAGGTCAGGCCGCAGTAGACGATGTAGACCATGAACACGTTGAAGCTGACCAGCCAGATGCCCGGCACCCGCACCGCCTCGAACAGACCGGAAAGGCCGGCTTTCTGCGCCACCGCCGGCTGCGTCTTGCCGCCGCTGCGGAGGAGGAACCAGGTGAGCACGCCGGCGAGAATATCGATCAGCGAGTAGAACACGATGGCCGACTTCAGCCCCGTTTCACCGGAGCCCATGACGACGAATACGCCCAGGGCGGAGAACGCGACCAGGGTGTCGACCACCCCACGACCGCCTTCGAGGAAGCCGAACATACGCCCCTGCTCGTTGTCATCGCCGAGGTTGCGGATGGCCTTGAGCAAGGACGGCCAGTAGATGCAGTCGGCGCAGATGGCAAACAGGCTGAACACGATCAGGAGCATGTTGAAGCCGGGGAAGGTAGCCAGGTAGAGCCCCAGACCGCCGGTGCCGATCAACCCCAGGGGGATCAGCTTGCGGGTGTCGAAACGGTCGGCGAGCATGCCACCGACCACGAACAGGGCGGTGGCGATGATCGCGTTGGCACTCAGCAGGGTGCCGATCTCGGTATGGCTCAGGCCCATGAACTCCTGCATGGGCACATAGAAGGCGTCCTTCAGGTTCGCCAGTTTGTAGATGGTTCCCCCACCGATGATGAGGATCAGAAAACGGAGCCATTTGGCTTTGGCCTGTGCTGTCATTGTTGTTCTCCACAGTAAGAATGGGTAGTTGCCACGCGCGGTCTGGCTTCAGGCCTGAACGGGCGACGCTGCGGCCAGGGCCAGTTCGGCCAGGATCGTCAGTTCGCCGAGCAGACCGCGCACGTAACGGATCTGATTGTTCGCCCAACGCCGTTCGTCGGCGGCCATCCGCTGCGCCGTGTAGCCGGGCGGCAGGGCCGTCTCGCTCATCTCGCGGAACGGAATGAAGGGGTCTGGCGCCTCGTCCGCCTGGCGGAAAGCCGGAGCGATGTAGTGATTTTCCTGCTCGAGGATGAAGGCGACCACCTGCGGCGCCCGCTCCCCCAGCATCAGCAGTTCGTAGATCATCCGCGGGCTGGGCAGGTCGTCGTCGGCGCTGCCCTGCAGCACGCCGTAGTGGCCGCAGCCATTCTGCTCGGCAACGATGCGCACCCCCTTCAGGTGCACCTGGCGGATATGCGCGGCCAGGCCCTGCAGGGCCGCGAGGGGCTGTTCGCCGGCGTTGATCATATTGCCGAAGTCGAACAGCGCATGCAGGCGCGGGTGAGCCAGGCGCTCGAGCAACTGGGCGATCTCGCCGCTCTTGAGTTCCTCGTGCTGCTCGAAGTCGAAGAACAGATCATGCTGATCGGCCTGGCCGGCGAGGTAGTGCAGGTCGGTTTCGATCAGATCCAGCACCCGCGAGAGATGACCCTCGTAGCGCGAATAGACGCGGATATTGCGCACGCCCAGGGTCTTGGCGATGGCCACGACCTGATCCACGTCCTCCTTGCGCGTGCTGCTGATCTCCAGATGCAGATCGAGGCCCAGCGTCTCGGCCTTGGCGGCAAAGGCCAGGAGCTGATCCTGGCTCATCCGGCCCAGGCTGTTTTCCTCGCCGTCGAGCAGGTGCAGGCTCACGCCTTGGAGCTCATGGGCGTAGGCAAAATCAAGCAGGTCGGCGGGTTTGAGGCAACCTTGGGTGAGGTTGCTCAGCAGCGGGTAGGCATGGGCGAACAGACGCAGCTGGCCCAGTCGTTCGAGCAGCTTGTCGGCCACTGCCGGGGTGAGTAACGGGGGTGGATTGTCATCGCCGGCCTTGTGGCTCAGCAGCGCATGGAAACGCGCTTGGATAGCGTTCATTCGATTCATTCCTCGGGTAGGCACCGGGCTGACCGGCGATGCCTTTATCGCGCGGGAATGGAACTATCCATATAGCCATTATCAGCTAATTGTTAAGACCACTTTCTGCCACCCGCGACAGCTGCACGGCGGCCATTCGGCCTGACGTCAAACCCTGTGCCCCATGTTCTGCAGAGCCCGAGCCAGGGCCTCAACCTTGTCTTCGGCCTGTTCCTCGGGCGTACCGGCAAATCCGATCAGCAGCCCGGGCGGCAGGTAACGCTGGATGCAATAGTCGCTCAGGGCATAGGTATAGATCTGCTGGCTGGCCAGCCCGCCGGCGACGGCCGCGTCATCCAGCTCGGGCGCCAGCCAGCCGATCAGGTGCATCCCGGCATCCACCGGTTTGACCTCGAGAAAGCCGCCCAGGCGCCTCTGCAGCGCCGCCAGCAGGCAGTCCTGGCGAGCCTGGTAGAGGGCGCGCATCCGCCGGATGTGGCCGAGGAAATAGCCCTCACGCATAAAGTCGGCGGTGACCGCCTGCAACAGCGTCGCCGGACTGCGATCCATCACCGCACGCATGGCGCAGAAGGGCTCGACCAGTGCTTCCGGCAGAATCACATAGCCCAGCCGCAGCGACGGGAACAGCACCTTGCTGAAGGTGCCGACGTGAATCACCCGCGCCCGCCGATCCATGGCATAGAGCGCCGGCTGCGGGCGCCCCTGGTAGCGGAACTCGCTGTCGCAATCGTCCTCGATGATCCAGCCCGACTCGCGCCCGGCCCACTCGATCAGCTCGAGCCGCCGCGCATAGCTCATGGTGGTGCCGAGCGGGTGCTGGCGTGCGGGCGTGGTGAAGGCCAGGCGAGCCTTGGGGCACTCGCGCAGCCCCTGCTGCACGTCCATGCCCTCGCCATCGATGCGCAGCGGCACCATCCGGCAGCCCTGGGCCTGGAAGGCGATACGCGCGGCGATATGCCCCGGATCCTCCATCCACACGCCGTCCTGCGGGTCGAGCAAGAGCATGCCCAGCAGGTTGAAGGCCTGCTGGGCGCCCGACACTATCACCACCTGTTGCGCACTGCAGTCGATGCCGCGCGCGTCATACAAGTAGGCGGCAATCGCCTCGCGTAGCGCCTGCTGCCCCTTCAATTCACCGTAATTGAGCAGGGCCTTGGTCGGCTGGCGCAGGTGGCGACTCAGCAGACGCTTCCACACCGGCAACGGGAAGGCGTCGTAGGCCGCATGACTGGGCAGGAACGAGGTCGGACAACCCGGTTCCCAGGCCGTGTAGCTGATCCCGCTGAAATGGTCGCTGCGCATGGACAACAGCGACTGACTGAGGCTGGACAGGCGCGGCGCCTGACGTGGCTCGTCGCCAGGTGCGGCCCGGCCTCCCCACTCGGCGCCGACGTAGGTACCGGCACCGGTGCGCGACTCCAGGAAGCCTTCCGCGGTCAGCTGGTCGAAGGCATTGAGAATGGTGATCCGCGACAAACCCAGCTCCGTGCACAGGGTGCGCGTCGACGGCAGGCGCATACCGCCCTGCAGGCGACCGCTGAGAATCTGCTGGCGGATCTGCAGATACAACTGGCGATACAGGGGCACCGCGCCGCTACGGTTCAGCTCGATACTGGCAAGCAGCATGCCGCCGGGAACTTTCATGGAGTGTGCGCCTCACGCGGGCTGATGACCGGTGCTCGCCGCCACGTCTAGCCTGGCGGCGGGCGCGAGCGCACATAGGTTAGCAAAGCGCAGAGCCCCCACCAATGGCGGGGGCTCTGCGCAAATCGGCAAGACAACCCGAGGCTGCTAGCCCCTGACATTCCGCAGCGGTGCTTTGCTGCGTTGCGCGGTTTCCCAGTTGGGTGCCAGGCCGACCTCCACCTCCGCCGCCGGCAGCATCCCGCGCCCACGCAACAGATCGGACGCGCGCTCGGCGAGCATGATGGTCGGCGCATTGAGGTTGCCGTTCGGCTCGGTCGGGAACACCGAAGAGTCGATCACCCGCAGCCCCTCCAGGCCGCGCACGCGCAGCTCGGAGTCGACCACCGCCAGCTCGTCCTCGCCCATGCGGCAGGTGCCGCAGGGGTGATAGGTGCTCTCCAGATTGGCGCGGACGAAGGCGTCGATCTCGGCATCGCTGCTGACCTGCGGGCCGGGGGCGATCTCGCCGTCGCGGAAGGCGTCCATCGCCGGCTGGCCGATGATCTCGCGGGTCAGGCGCACGCAACGGCGAAAGCCCGCGCGATCCTCCTCGCGCTCCAGGTAGTTGAAGACAATCCGCGGATGCTCGTAGGGATCGGCCGAACGGGCGCGCACGTGACCGCGGCTCTTGGGCTTGTTCGGCCCGGTCAGCACCATGAAGCCGTGACCCTTGATCGGCTTCTTGCCGTCGTAGCGCATCGCCGCGGGGAGGAAGTGGAATTGGATATCGGGCCAGCGCAGGCCCTGCTCGGAGCGGATGAAGCCGCCGGCCTCGAAGTGGTTGGTCGCCCCCAGGCCGTCCTTGAACAACAGCCAGCGCAGGCCGATCAGCAGCTTGCTCAGCGGATCCATCTTGTTGTTCAGGGTCAGCGGTTGCTTGCAGCCGAACTGGATGTAGACCTCCGCGTGATCCTGCAGGTTCTCCCCCACGCCCGGCAGTTCGTGGCGCAGCTCGATACCGGCCTGCCCGAGCACCTCGCGCGGGCCGATGCCGGAGCGCTGCAGCAGGTGCGGCGAACCGATCGGCCCGGATGCAACCAGCACTTCGCGGTTGCAATGGACGCTATGGGTCGCGCCGCCCCGGTCATACTCCACCCCCACCGCGCGCTTGCCGTCGAGGAGGATGCGCCGGGTCATGGCCTCGGTCAGCACGGTCAGGTTCGGCCGCGTCATAGCCGGGCGCAGGTAGGCATTGGCGGTGGAGCAACGCACGCCGTCCTTGACCGTCATGTGCATGGCGCCGAAGCCTTCCTGCATGTAGCCGTTGGTGTCCTCGGTCTTGATATAACCGGCCTCGGCCCCAGCCTCGACCCAGGCTCGGTACAGCGGGTTACTCATATGGTTGCCATTGGTGGTGCTGAGCGGGCCGCTAGCGCCGCGATAGGCGTCGCCGCCGGCCTCGTAGCTCTCGGCCCGCTTGAAGTACGGCAGGCAGTGGCGATAGCCCCAGCCGCGCGCGCCGAGTTCTTCCCATTCATCGAAGTCGTAGGCGTGGCCACGGATATACACCAGGCCGTTGATCGACGAGGAACCGCCGAGCACCTTGCCTCGCGGGCAGTGCACGCGGCGCCCGTCGAGACCGGGTTCCGGCTCGGTTTCATAGCGCCAGTTGTACTTCTTGGTGTTCATCGGGATCGAGAAGGCGCTGGGCATCTGGATCACCACGCTGCGGTCGCTGCCGCCGAACTCCAGAACCAGCACCGAGGTAGCGGGATCCTCGCTGAGGCGGTTGGCCAAGACGCAGCCGGCGGAGCCGGCACCGACGATGATGTAGTCATAACGCTTAGTCATTGCTGTAACTCCGCGAATCCAGGTCGAGAATCCGGGTCGTGCCGGCGTGGCGGTTCGGGTAGGCGCCCCAACCCAGGCGTTCGGCCAACAGCCGGGTCAGCCCGTAGTGGACGATCCCGGCGAGCAGACAGGACGGCAGCGAGGCGCTGATGAAGCTGAACAGCGTGGTATTGGCCAGAGTCTGCGGATTGAACACCACCACGTAGGCGACGAAGCCGATGACCAGCGCCGTCAGGGCGATGGGGTTGAAACCCTTCCAGTAGCGGTACGGCGACTGCGCTTCGGCGGCGTACAGGTGGCGCAGGTTCAGGCGCTGGCGGCGCAGGAAGAAATAATCGGCGATGCCGATCCCGGCCAAGGCACTGTTCAACGCCGAGGTCCACACCAGGAAGATGAAGAAGCCGTCGTAGATACCCGGGGCGAAGCAGACGATCAGCGCCGGCACCACACAGAACAGCGCCACCAGCAGCGTCCAACTCATTTCCCGCAGCTTTTTCCCGGCCAACTGACGCAGGCCGACGATCGAGGTATAGAGGATGTTGATCATGCTGGTGACATTGGCGAAGGCCACGAAGCCCAGGGCAATCACGCCGAAGACGATGCCGCCGATATGGGTCATCCACACGGTCGGATCGCTGTTGCCGAGCGCGGCCGCCGCCAGCAGGCCGACCACCTCGCCCAGTGCGGCGGCGCCGAAGATGCCGATGACATTCGGCCAGAACGCCGTGCGCTGGTTCTTCGACAGCCGCGCCAGGTTGCCGATGTAGGGCCACCAGGAGAAACCGGCGGCCATGTTCACTTCCACCGCGATCATGAAGTTGACGCGCTTGTCGTCGAACGGCGCATCCAGGGCCGGCAAGGCCAGCAGTTCGGCGAACGAGTGCTCGCTGAGGATCAGGTAGAGCATCACGCCCATGATGACCACCAACGCCGGCGCGACTATGGTGTTGAACACCTTGATCGAGGTCGGCCCCTTGGCCACCACGACCGCCGCCAGGACGATGGCGAAGGTACCGGAAGCCAGCGCCAGCCAGCCGTTCGGGTCGGTCTGGTGTTCCGAGACCAGCCCGCTCAGGCCGTCGATCGAGCGGCCGAACATCAACCCCAGCACCGCCAGCCAGCCCATGGTCAGGAACACCACCGCCAGCACATAGACCAGCCGGCTGCCGTTGCTGCCGAACATGCTGCGCAGGAAGGTGAACTGCTCGGTGCCGTACTTGCCGCACGGCACGCAGGTCGAGAAAGTCGCCAGCAACACCCCGAGGATGTTGCCGATGACGATGGCGGCGATGCCTTCGCGCGGGCCGACGAACAGCGCGGTGGCGCCGCCGATCAGAAAGGCCCAGGTGGCGATGGCCAGGGCCGAGTTGGCGTAAGTGAACTCCCAGAAGCCCCACATGCGTTCCGCGGGCAGCAGGGGGGTATCGCCGCGTTCGGCCTCGAGGCCGTGGTCGACATCATGCTTGGCCATGACTCAGTACCCCCACAGGTAGAAGCCGACGACCAGTACCAGCGTCATCAGGCCGATAGCGATGTAGTCCATGGCGCTCAGCGCACCCGGCCATTGCTCGTCTTTCTCCATCTCCTCGTAGACGCCAATGCGCCTTTCCAGATCCTGCGCTCTTACATGTTCGGCTTGACTGTTCATCTGGGCATAACCTCGTCTGATTTGTTGTTATGAGCGACGCGATGCATCCGGCATACCGACGTTTGTAGCTACTTACTGCTCAGGGCAGGGTGATCCACACCGCCTTGGTCTCCAGCAGGTAATCGAGTTGTTCGGCGCCCAGATCCTTGCCATAGCCGGACTGTTTGTAGCCGCCGAAGGGCATGCACGGGTCGATGGTGCTGTGCGCGTTGACGTACACCGAGCCGGCGCGCAGCCGCGGAATCAGGTTGTGCACCCGGCCGAGGTCGTTGCAGTAGAGCGCGGCGGCCAGGCCGAACGGCGAGTCGTTGGCCAGCGCCAGCGCCTCCTCCTCGTCATCGAAGGGTGCGGTCACCAGCACCGGGCCGAAGACCTCCTCCTGGACGATGCGCATGTCGTTGCGGCAGTTGGCGAAGATGGTCGGCTGGACGAAGTAGCCAGGCCCCTCGACGGCCGCGCCGCCGTAATAGAGCTCGGCGCCCTCGGCCTTGCCGGCGGCGATGTAGCCGAGCACCCGCTCCTGCTGCTGGCGCGACACCAGCGGGCTGATGAAGCAATCCTCATCCAGGCCCGGCGCCATTTTCAGGCTGGCGGTGTAAGCGGCCAGTTCGCCCAGGAACTCGGCGTAGATGCTGCGGTGGATGTAGGCCCGGGTGCCGGCGTCGCAAACCTGTCCGGAGTTGAAAAACACGCCGTTGGCCACCGCCTGCGCGGCCGCCTTGAGGTCGGCATCGGCGAAGACGATCACCGGCGACTTGCCGCCCAGCTCCAGGGTCAGGCGCTTCATCTGATCCAGGGCCGCCTTGCCCACGCTGCAACCGACCGGGGTCGAGCCGGTGAAGCTCAGCTTGTCGATGCCCGGATGGCTGGCCATGGCCGCACCGACCACGCTGCCGCGCCCGCTGACGATATTGACCACGCCGTCGGGGATGCCGGCCTGCTGCACCAGTTCGGCGAAACGCAGGGCCGACAGCGAGGTCAGCTCGGCCGGTTTGACCACCACGGTGCAACCGACCGCCAGGGCGGCGCCGAGTTTCCAGGCCATGGTCTGCAGCGGGAAGTTCCACGGCACTATGACCCCGACCACGCCCACCGGCTCCTTGCGCGTATAGGCCAGGTAGTTGCCGGGCAGCGACGGCTCGACGGTACGCCCGTGGATCTTGCTGGCCCAGCCGGCGAAGTAGCGGAAGGTGTCGATGCTGCCCTGGATGTCCACGGCGCGGGCCTGGGCCACCGACTTGCCCATGTCGATCGATTCGATCTCGGCCAGCTCGTCGGCATTGGCTTCGATCAGATCGGCCAGACGGTGCAGCAGGCGCTCGCGCTCCAGCGGCTTGAGCAGGCGCCAGGCGCCGCCATCGAACTGCGCGCGGGCAGCCTGCACGGCGCGGTCGAGATCATCTGCCGTACCCATCGGGATGCGTCCGAGCACACCCTCGGTGGAGGGCTCTATCACCTCGGCGCTGCCGCCATCGGAGGCTTCCACCCAGGCGCCGCCGATGAACATCTTCTGCGTCTTGGCCAGAAACCCCTGGGTGGCTTCGGAGATACCGAACTGCTGCAGGTACTGCTTAACGATGCTGTCCACTGTCATGCCTCCTGAGCGGCGCGCGCGCGGGCACGAGCGTGAAAGATAAAACCGATGCTGTTGAGCAACAGTTGCGCGGCCAGAATCGAGGTGACCCCGGCCGGATCGTAGGCCGGTGCGACCTCGACCAGGTCCATGCCGACGATCCTGCCCTGGCTGCGCTTGGCCAGCGCCTGGATGATTTCCAGCACCTCGTAGTAGAGGAAGCCGCCATGGCTGGGGGTGCCGGTGCCGGGCGCGATGGACGGGTCGAAGCCATCGATGTCGACGGTGATGTAGTAGTTGACGCCTTGCGGGATCAGCTCCAGTACGCCCTCGCTGCCGAGGCGCCGCACATCGCGAACCGAAAGAATCTTCGAGCCGGCGGCATGGGCGGCTTCATAGTCGTCGCGATTGGACGACGACACGTTGCGGATGCCCATCTGGGTCATGCCGACGATGTGCTCCATTTCCGAGGCGCGGCGCAGCGGGTTGCCGTGGCCGTAGCGCACGCCGTGGCGCTCGTCGACGAAGTCCAGGTGCGCGTCGAAGTGGATGATATGGATCGGCCCGCGCCCCTCGAACGCCTTGATCACCGGGGCGTGGATCGAGTGGTCGCCGCCCAGCACCACCGGCATGGCGCCGGCATCCAGAATCTTGCGCACGGCGTACTCGGTGTTGGCGTTGCTGGCGGCCATGTCGGTATGCACGATATCGGCGTCACCGACGTCGACCATGCGCACATCCGACGCGGTCAGGTACATGACGTCATCTTCGTGGTCGTAGGCGCCGGCGTGGCCGAAGGAGAACAGCGTGGAGGCCTCGCGAATGCCGCGCGGCCCGAAGCGCGCGCCGGAACGCCACTGGGTGCCCATGTCGTTGGGCGCGCCGAGGATGGCCACATCCGCATCGAGCGCATCCCAATCGGTGCACACCGGCGCCTTGGCGAAGGTGCAATGGCCCACGAACGGCAGGTTCAGGCGACCGGACTCGTAACTGTTGTTCGGCATGTTCAGGCGTCTCCAACTCTTGTTATTAGCGAGTGGCGAAGGGCTAGGCATTCGCCGTTGGAGTGACTATGGGCGCAGTTTTTTCTGGAAAAAATGCCAAACATCAGATACTCATATCGGTGTTTCCGATGTGTCGCGAACGGGAGGTTTGGGTGATCCAGCTGCACGATGTCGACCTGAAACTGCTCAGGGTCTTTGCCACCATCGTCAAATGCGGCGGCTTTTCCGCGGCCCAGGCGGCGCTCAATGCCGGCCAGTCGACCATCAGCGAACAGATGACTCATCTGGAAACCCGGCTCGGGGTCAAACTCTGCCAACGCGGGCGCAGCGGCTTTCACCTGACCGAGCAAGGCGTAGCGGTGCACGAGGCGACCCTGCGTCTGCTCGCGGCGGTGGAACACTTCTGCGTGGACGCCGACGTGCTCAAGCAGCACATCAGCGGCCAGCTCAACCTGGGCATTATCGACAGCACCATCAGCGACCCGGACTCGCCCATACCGCGCACCACCCAGCGCTTCGTCTCCCGTGGGCATGACGTCCATCTCAACGTCTATATCGGTTCGCCGGCGGAACTGGAAGAGCGCGTGCTCGACGGCCGCCTGCACCTGGCGGTGGGACACTTCCCCATCCATGTGCCCGGCCTGTCCTACTCGGCGCTCTACCAGGAGGTGCTGGGGCTGTATTGCGGGCGTCGCCACCCGCTGTACGGCAGCCGAGCCGAGGGCGCCAAGCTGCTCGAGGAAATCAGCGCGAGCCGCACCGTCGCCCGCGGCTACATGCAGCACTACGACCTGGAGCAACTGGGCGTGAGCAAGGCGGCGGCGACGGTGGACAACATCGAAGCCCTGGCCATCCTGATCATCTCCGGCGCTTACATCGGTTTCCTGCCCATGCACTTCGCCGCGCAATGGGTCAAGACCGCTGACATGCGCCAACTGGCGGCGAAGCAGCTGCAGCCGCTATCGCCATTCGACGTGATCACCCGGCGCGGCATGGCCCCGCCACCGATTCTCCATGCCTTCCTCGAGGATCTCGCGGTCTGTTCGCGTGCCGGCACTCGCGCCTGAAGCCATGAACCGGACGGTGCTCAACGGCTTGGATCCTATAAGCCAAAGGCGACCCTAGGGCCGCCTTTGACTGATTGGCCTGGGCCCACTCAAGCCAGTTCGCCGCGCAACTGCCGCGCCGCGGCGACCATATTGACCAGCGCCGCTTCGGTCTCCGCCCAGGCGCGGGTTTTCAGGCCGCAGTCCGGGTTGACCCACAGCCGTGCGGCAGGGATGCGTTGTGCCGCCTTGCGCAGCAATTTGACCATCTCGGCGCTGTCCGGCACCCGTGGCGAATGGATGTCGTAGACCCCGGGGCCGATATCGTTGGGGTAGTTGAAGGCCTCGAAGGCCTCGAGCAGCTGCATGTCCGAGCGCGAGGTCTCGATGGTGATCACGTCCGCGTCCATGGCGGCGATGGCTTCGATCACGTCGTTGAACTCGCTGTAGCACATGTGCGTATGGATCTGGGTGTCGTCGCGCACGCCGCAGGCAGCCAGGCGGAAGGCCTCGGCGGCCCAGTCCAGGTAGTCCTGCCACCCGGCCTGGCGCAGCGGCAAGCCCTCGCGGAAGGCCGCTTCGTCGATCTGCACGATCTTGATCCCGGCCGCTTCCAGATCCTGCACCTCGTCGCGAATCGCCAGGGCCAGCTGCCGCGCCTGCTGCTCGCGGCTGAGATCTTCGCGCGGGAACGACCACAGCAGCATGGTCACAGGCCCCGTCAGCATGCCTTTCATCACCTTGCCGGTGAGGGTCTGCGCGTAGCGGATCCACTCCACCGTCATCGGCTGCGGCCGGCTCAGGTCGCCATAGATCAGCGCCGGTTTGACGCAGCGCGAGCCGTAGCTCTGCACCCAGCCGAAGCGGCTGAAGGCATAGCCGTCGAGCTGTTCGGCGAAGTACTCGACCATGTCGTTGCGTTCGGCCTCGCCGTGCACCAGCACGTCCAGGCCCAGGTTTTCCTGCACCTCGACCGCGTGGCGGATCTCGCCGTGCATGGCCTCGCGGTATTCGGCCGGCGACAGCTTGCCCTGCTTGAATGCCTGGCGCGCCTGGCGAATCGCCGGAGTCTGCGGGAAGGAGCCGATGGTGGTGGTCGGCAGCGCCGGCAGTTGCAGGCGCGCGCGCTGCCGCTCGATGCGCTGCACGAACGGCGACTGACGCCGGCTGTCGGCCGCGCTAATCGCCGCCAACCGGGCCTGCACCGCCGGCTTGTGGATACGCGGCGACTGTGCGCGGCTGGCCTGCACGGCGCGGCTTGCAGCCAACGCGGCCTGCGCCTTGGCGTTCTGCGGGTCATTCAGGGTAGTGGTCAGTGCGGCGACTTCCTCGCACTTCTGTACGGCGAAGGCCAGCCAGCTCTTCAGCTCGCTGTCGAGCTGGTCTTCAAGGTTCAGATCGACCGGGCTGTGCAGCAACGAGCAGCTCGGCGCCACCCACAGACGCTCGCCCAGGCGCTCCTGCGCCTGCTGCAGGATGGCCAGGGCCTTGTCCAGGTCGGTGCGCCAGACGTTGCGCCCGTTGACCACCCCGAGCGACAGCACCTTGTAGGTCGGCAAGCGGTCGAGAATGCTCGGGAACTGCTCGGGAGCGCGAACCAGGTCGATATGCAGACCGTCTACCGGCAGGTTGGCAGCCAGGCCGAGGTTATCTTCCAGGCCACCGAAGTAGGTGGCAATCAGCTTCTTGCCGGGCTCGCGCTGGAGAATGTTGTAGCCGCGTTCGAAGGCATTCTTCCAGGCTTGCGGCAGGTCGAGCGCCAGGATCGGCTCGTCGATCTGCACCCATTCGACGCCCTGGGCGGCCAGACGCTGGAGGATTTCGCCGTAGACCGGCAGCAGGCGCTCAAGCAGATCCAGGCGCTCGAATTCGCCTCCCTTGGTCTTGCCCAGCCACAGGTAAGTCAGCGGGCCGATCAGCACCGGCTTGACCTTGTGGCCGAGGGAATGGGCCTCCTCGACTTCCTCGAACAACTGCTCCCAGCTCAGCTGGAACTGCTGATCGACGCTGAACTCCGGAACCAGATAGTGATAGTTGGTATCGAACCACTTGGTCAGCTCCTGGGCATGGGCAGCGCCACAACAACTGCTGTGGCTGACGCCACGGGCCATGGCGAACAGGGTATCCAGACTCGGCTTGCCGCTCTGCGGGCGGAAACGCTCGGGGATCACGCCGAAGGCCAGCGAATGGCTCAGCACCTGGTCGTACCAGGCGAAATCGCCGACCGGCAGCAACTCGATACCGGCGTCCTTCTGTAGCTGCCAGTGGGCGGCCCGCAACTGACGGCCGACCGCCCGCAGGCCGGCGTCGTCCAGCTCGCCCTTCCAGTGGGCCTCCAGGGCTTTCTTCAATTCACGGTCGGCGCCGATGCGCGGAAAACCCAGGGAATGGGACAGGGCCATGTCGAAACTCTCCATACAAGTGATGGCGGGTATTGTCGACAGCCGCGCATCATGAGGCAAACTCAGCATTTTTGTATTGAACTATCATTTCATTCATAATCACCCGATCACCATTGCCTGCAACCGCGGCCTGCTCGCGCCTACGCCAAGCACCGCCATGAAACACCGAGGTTTGCCATGCTCGAACTGCGCCACCTGAAAACCCTGCACGCCCTGCGCGAAAGCGAGAGCCTGGTGGACGCCGCCGAGCGCCTGCACCTGACCCAGTCGGCGCTGTCGCACCAGTTCAAGGAGCTGGAGGAGCGCCTGGGCATGCCGTTATTCGTGCGCAAGACCAAGCCGGTGCGCTTCACCAGCGCCGGGCTGCGTTTGCTGCAATTGACCGATGCGGTGCTGCCGCTGCTGCGCGGCGCCGAGCGCGACCTGGCGCGGCTGGCCGGCGGCACCGCCGGCCGCCTGCATATGGCCATCGAGTGCCACAGCTGTTTCCAGTGGCTGATGCCGACCATCGACCAGTTCCGCGACGCCTGGCCGGAGGTGGAGCTGGATCTGGCCTCGGGCTTCTCCTTCGCCCCGCTGCCGGCGCTGGCCCGAGGCGACCTGGATCTGGTGGTGACCAGCGACCCGCTGGAACTGGCCGGCATCACCTATGTGCCGCTGTTCACCTACGAGGCCATGCTCGCCGTGGCCAACCAGCACCCGCTGGCCAGCAAGCCATTCATCCAGCCCGAGGATCTGGCCAACGAGACGCTGATCACCTACCCGGTGGAGCGCGACCGCCTGGACATCTTCACCCGCTTCCTGGAACCGGCCGACGTCGAGCCGGCGCAAGTACGCACCTCGGAGCTGACGGTGATGATGATGCAGCTGGTGGCCAGCGGCCGTGGCGTTTGCGGCCTGCCCAACTGGGCGCTGCACGAGTACAGCTCGCGCGGCTACGTGACGGCCAAGCGCCTGGGCGACAAGGGCCTGTTCGCCACCCTGTATGCCGGCATCCGCAGCGACATGCTCGACTCGCCCTATATGCGCGACTTCCTGCTGACCGCCAAGGACACCTCCTTCGCCAACCTGGAGGGGGTCAGCGTGGCGCGTTGAGCCCACAGCTGGCGGCCAATACCACGCGCAATCCGTAACCCGAATAAGCCTTGGCGCAATCCGGGATCGCGGCGCCCCGGATTGCGCCTCGTTCCGTGGCTTATCCGGGCTACAGCTTGCGCCTGCGCATCAAG
>NZ_JARRAB010000019.1 GCF_030376615.1 Pseudomonas sp. sp1636 | reverse complement strand
GTGCTTCTAGGGTCACAGAAATGCTGCTTACGATGGCGGCGATTGGCCCGCCGATGATTTACGTTTCCAACTACAGCCTGTTACACAGACTGCTGGGGCGTAACAGCGAAGACAAGCAACGTCTGCTTTCGGATCCGTGGATCATGCTCCCGGATGACCCTGATAGCGAGAGTTGGAGGGGGTACATCGCTGAATGCATTAGAGTAGCGGGCGGTTCTATTAAAGGGTCGGTTGATGATTTCTCCCAAGAAATATATCGCTCTACTTTTGGTATTAAGCGACTAGTCGTCCAACTCTTGAAGCATGCCTATATCGCTGCGCGTGGGGCCGGGCGGGAGCGCTTCGAGCTGGCCGACCTCACCAAAGCCTACCAGTGCGTTGCCTACGCAGCGAACAAGGAGGACGTCGAGGTCCTGCACATCCAGGCCCTACAGCGCCGGAGCTCCCGTCGCCGGTTGGATTTGCTATGCCCGTTTGAGCTTCCCGCTTCCTTGAAGTCAAACATAGTGGCTTTTGCACGGAATGATCGTGAGACCCGAGTCATTAACAAGGTTTTCGTTTCATCACTCTCGGCGGGTGAGCGAGAGGCACTGGAGGAGATTCAGCCGGCAGCGGCAAAAGCTTCCCGGCCCAAAGCGCCACGTAAACCATCCTTGCCCAAGCCCTCGATGGACGATCTTGAAAAAGCTTTTCTTGAGGACTTGGTGACGACCCCGCTGCCAAAGCCTAAGAAGCCCTAGAACGCAGGCATAGCGGGCTGCGACAGTTTTTATTTGCTAACACTTGCCCATTGGGCTCGCTTGGCCAAGGTTGCGACAGTTTTGCGTTTTTCTTCCATCGCTCTGGAGCCCGCGAATCATGCGGGGGTGGTGCGACAGTTTTTATTTTCTAAATCCAACAATAAAAATCGCAGCCTAAGGTTGCGATTTTTTTTATCCGAACGAAGGACGTAGCCCATGGATCGATTCCAGGAAATGCAGGTCTTCGCCGCCGTCGCCCAGGAGCAAGGCTTCTCGGCGGCGGCGCGGCGTTTGGGCATGTCGGCGGCCAGCGTCACCCGCGCCGTGGCGGCGCTTGAGCGGCGCATTGGCACCCAGTTGCTGACGCGTACCACCCGCAGCCTGCATTTGAGCGAGGCAGGCCAGCGTTATCTGGAAGACTGCCGCAGGATTCTCGCCGAGGTGCAGGAAGCCGAGGATTCGGCAGCCGGGAGCCATGCCCAACCCCGCGGACAACTGACGATCACCGCGCCGGTATTGTTCGGCGAGTTGTTCGTCACCCCGGTCATGGTCGCTTATCTGACCCAATTCCCCGATGTCAGCATCAACGCGCTGCTGGTCGACCGGGTGGTGAGCATGCTCGAGGAGGGCGTCGATGTGGCGGTGCGCATCGGTGAGTTGCCCGACAGCAATCAGCATGCCATTCGCGTGGGCGAAGTGCGCCGGGTGATCTGCGCGTCCCCTGGCTTTCTGACCGAGCACGGGCGGCCTCGGCATCCTGCGGAGTTGAGCGCCGCGCCGATCGTCGCCACCTCGGCCATTGGCCAGCCCAGGAGCTGGTCGTTCCTCGCTGCGGGCGAGCCGATCAGCGTGCGGCCGCAACCGCGTCTGGTGGTCACCGCCAATCAGGCGGCTATCGCTGCCGCCGCCATGGGCCTGGGGCTGACCCGGGTGCTGTCGTATCAAGTGGCGAGCAAGGTCGCCGCCGGTGAGCTGGAAATCGTTCTGGCCGACTTCGAACTGCCGCCATGGCCCATCCATGTGGTCTACCAGGGCGGGCGCAAGGCCCCGGTGCGGGTGCGCAGTTTTGTCGACTTCGCGGTGAAGCTGCTGCGCGAACACCCGGCCCTGCACGGCTGAAGGGTTATTGCGCTGGCTGCAATAATGGATTGCGTTTGCTGGTTATTCTGCTGTTTTGCCGGCGGGCGGAAGATGGCTCCCCTCGGCGCCGGTCGTTCCTCAACGGCGCCATCGCCCAGCGGAGTCGACCATGCACGCGATCAAACTCTACAACTTCCCCCGTTCCGGCCATGCTCACCGCGTCGAGCTGATGCTGTCGCTGTTGCAACTGCCGACCGAGCTGATCCTGGTCGATTTGGCCAAGGGCGCGCACAAGCAGGCGGATTTTCTCGCGCTCAACCCCTTTGGCCAGGTTCCGGTGATCGATGATCAAGGCGTGGTGCTGGCCGATTCCAACGCGATCCTGGTCTACCTGGCGCAGAAATACGGCAACGGCCACTGGTTGCCAAGCGATCCGCTCGGTGCGGCCAAGGTGCAACGCTGGTTGTCGGTGGCCGCCGGGCCGATTGCCTTCGGCCCCGCCAGGGCCAGGCTGATCACCGTGTTTGGGGCACCTCACAATGCACAAGAGGCGATCGCCTATGCCCACAGCTGGCTCAAGCTGATCGACCAGGAACTGGGCACCACGCCCTATCTGGCCGGTAGCGCGCCGAGCATCGCCGACATCGCCGCGTACAGCTACATCGCCCATGCACCGGAAGGCAATGTGGCGCTGGACGACTACGCCAACATCCGCGCCTGGCTGGCGCGGGTTGAAGCCTTGCCAGGCTTTGTCGGCATGCCGCGCACCGTCGCCGGTTTGCAAAAGACAGCCTGACTTATTGCGCGAGGCGCACAGGGGAGAAGCCGTTATGCAACCTTCACCGTGGCACGCCGGCGAGAGGCAGTTGCAGGCGCAGGTGGGTGTCGCCGAGCGCATGGACGCAGTGGGTCGCCGGGTGATTCGCGGCGAGATGCCGGATCAGCACCGCGCCTTCTATCAGCAACTGCCGTTCCTGCTGTACGGCGCGGTGGATGCCGACGGCAACCCCTGGGCCAGCATTCTTCAAGGGCCGCCGGGCTTTGCCCAGGCTCCCGCGCCTGCGCTGTTGCAGGTCGCCAGCCTGCCCGGCCGCGACGACCCGGCACAGCTGCACGACGGGGCGGCGATCGGTCTGCTCGGTATCGAGCTGCACAGCCGCCGGCGCAACCGCGTCAACGGTCGCGTCGCTGCGCTAACGGCGAGCGGCTTCGCGGTCAAGGTGGAGCAATCCTTCGGCAATTGCCCGCAATACATTCAATTGCGCCAGTTGCGCTCGGTGCCCTTGGCGGCTCCGCCGGCCCGGATCGCGCAGCACCTCGATGGGCTGGATGACGCGGCCAAAGCCATGATCGCCGGCGCCGATACCTTCTTCGTCGCCAGTTATGTGGACGTCGCTGGGCAACGCGCGGTGGACGTTTCCCATCGCGGTGGCCAGGCCGGTTTCGTCCGGGTAGAGGGCAACCGCCTGACCATCCCGGACTTCGCCGGCAACCTGTTCTTCAATACCCTGGGCAACCTGCTGATCAACCCCCGAGCCGGTTTGCTGTTCATCGATTTCGAATCCGGCGAGCTGCTGCAGCTCAGCGGTCGCACCCAGGTCATTCTCGACGGCCCGCAGGTCGAAGCCTTTCAAGGGGCCGAGCGGCTGTGGACGGTCGAGGTGGAGCGCGTGGTGCGTCGGCCCGCGGCGCTGGCCTTGCGCTGGCGCTTTGACGGCCTGTCCCCCAGCAGTTTGCTGACCGGCAGCTGGGCGCAGGCCAATGCGCGCCTGCAAGCCCGGGCCCTGGGGGATCGCTGGCGGCCGCTGCGAGTGACGCGCATCGAACAGGAAAGCCGCTACATCCGTTCGCTCTATCTGCAGCCCGCCGATGGCGCCGGCTTGCCGCTGTTTCAGGCCGGGCAACATCTGCCTGTGCGCTTCAACCTCGCAGGCGCCGTGCATATCCGCACCTACAGCCTGTCGAGCGCGCCGTCCGATGACTTTTTCCGCATCAGCGTCAAGCGTGATGGCCTGGTGTCGACCCATCTGCATGAGCAGATTCGGCTCGGCGATGTGCTGCAGGCCCGGGCGCCGCAGGGGCATTTCACTGTGGCCGCCACTGAGCGGCGGCCGCTGCTGCTGTTGGCCGCCGGCGTCGGCATCACGCCGCTGCTGTCGATGCTGCGTGAGCTGGTCTATCAAGGCCTGCGCACGCGGCGCATCCGTCCCACCTGGTTGTTGCAGAGTTCGCGAACCTTGGCCGATCAGCCGTTTCGTCCTGAGCTGGAGCGCCTGCTCGACGGCCTCGGTGACGCGGTGCGAGTCCTGCGTTTGCTCAGCCAGCCGGAACCCGAAGCGCGGGAGGGTGAAGATTACGACCTGACCGGACGCATCGACGCCGACCTGCTCACGACCATTCTCGAGGTGGGCGACCTCGATCAAGCGGATTTCGTCCTCTGTGGCCCGGGCAGTTTTACCCAGGGGCTGTACGACAGCCTGCGGGATCTGGAGATCCGCGACTCGAGGATTCATGCCGAAACCTTTGGCCCGTCGACGCTGCGGCGCAAGCCGGATGCGGACGCGGTGGCCTTCGCGCAACCAGCGGCCGCCAGCGTTTCGCTGCCCGTTGTGTTCCAGCGCTCGGCCAAACAGGCGCGCTGGCAGCCGGACGGCGGCAGCTTGCTGGAGCTGGCGGAAAGCCGTGGCCTGCGCCCGGAATTCAGTTGCCGCGGCGGTTCGTGCGGAACCTGCAAGACTCGCCTGATCAGCGGCGCGGTGAATTATCCACAGCCCCCTGCGCAGGTGCCCGACGCTGGCGAGGTGCTGATTTGTTGTGCGGTGCCGGCGCAGGGTGCGCAGCTGCTGGTGCTCGACCTGTAACAGCTTGTCCTGCAGAGATCGTGATTTTTGAGGGGATGTTTGCGTCGGGTTCTGTCGGTTGTTGGCTCGGAAGGGAAATGGGCAGGCGTTGAAGGGCGCTGCAAATTCAGCCGGATAATAGGTGGCAGACCACGGTTTCACTTGAATGACCAAGCAGAAGCAAAAACCGCGATCCCCTTTTACCTTCTGGACAGTTTCGATTACTTCGCCAGTTCGCACTTCTGCAGGTGTGCCTGGGCGGTTGCTTCCGGGATCACTTCCAGTTTGGCGCCACCCACGAATACGCCCATTTTGATGGGCTGACGTACATAGTGGTTTTTCCCAGCGACGGCCAGCAGGTCGATGGCGTTGTCACTGAATTCGGATTCGGTGGCGATGACGCGCTTGCCCGGGTTCACCAGACGGTAGAAGTAGGTGCGGTTGGCTGTCTCGCCAATCACTTCCCCATCGACCTTGACGGTCTTCTTCAGCGCTTGGCCAGCGAAGCTGTCGCGGTAGATATACAGCCCGGCCTTATCAGCGGGTGGGGCGGGGTAGGCCTTCAGTGCGGTGTCGGCTGAAGGGCTGTCCATAGGTACGGACGCACAACCAGTAAGAACGGCGAAGCCGAGCATTCGACCGCGGCGCTGATGCCATCCAGGGCCTGATGGTTACGCTGGCCGCCCTGAAGGCCAGCCTGTAAGTTGGAAAAGGGGCAAATGGCATTTTATGCCATGGGCATGGCGTATTAGCGATTGCGGGCATTAAGCGATTGCGGGATGCCTGTCTGAGATAGATCAGTTTAGGCGTCGGCCATGACGGCCTGTTGCCGCGACATGGCGGATAGCCATCTTCTGTGGAGCCGGTAGCGCTGACAAGCGAGTCATTTGAACTAGTCTTTCACTGACTTTGAAAGCCGGAGGTTCCTATGCTCGCGTACCTGCCGCAGGCTCTGCGTGATCTTCAATTGCCCTTGCGGTTACGGCTGTGGGACGGCAAACAGATCGACCTCGGCCCGGAGCCGCGGGTCACCATGGTGGTCAAGGATCCGAGCTTGATGGCACTACTGGCCCATCCGAGTCTGGATGCCCTGGGCGCTGCCTATGTCGAGGGCCGCCTGGGTCTGGAAGGGCCCATCGCCGCGGTAATCGAACTCGGCGATGCCCTCAGTCAGGCGCTGCTCGACGATGACGGCAATTCTCCGTTGCAGTTCGGCGCTCATGACAAGGCCACCGATGCGGCGGCGATCAGCTACCACTACGACCTGTCCAACGACTTCTATGCACTCTGGCTGGATCGCGAGATGGTCTATTCCTGCGCCTACTTCGAGACCGGCAGCGAAGACCTCGAGCAGGCCCAGCAGGCCAAGTTGCGCCACCTGTGCCGCAAGCTGCGCCTGCAGCCGGGCGAGCGGTTGCTGGATGTCGGTTGCGGTTGGGGCGGGCTGGCGCGTTTCGCCGCGCGCGAGTTCGGTGTCGAGGTGGTCGGCATTACCCTCAGTCGCGCGCAGCTGAAGCTGGCACGGCAACGGGTCAAGGCCGAGGGGCTCGCTCGGCAGGTGCGACTGGAGCTGCTGGACTACCGCGACCTGCCGCAGGACGGCCGCTTCGACAAGGTGGTCAGCGTCGGCATGTTCGAGCACGTCGGCCATGCCAACCTGCCGCTCTACTGCCAGCGATTGTTCGCTGCGGTGAAGAGCGGCGGTCTGGTGATGAACCATGGCATCACCGCCAAATACAGCGACGGCCGTCCGGTGGCGCGTGGCGGCGGCGATTTCATCGGTCGCTATGTGTTCCCCGAGGGCGAACTGCCGCACCTGGCGACCATGACTACGCAGCTCAGCGATGCCGGTCTGGAAGTGGTCGATGTGGAGAGTCTGCGGCTGCACTACGCACGCACCCTGGAGCACTGGAGCGCGCGGCTGGAGGCGCAACTGGATCAGGCCGGCCAGCTGGTGCCCGAGCAGGCCCTGCGCATCTGGCGCCTGTACCTGGCCGGTTGCGCCTACGGTTTCGCCCATGGCTGGATGAGCCTGCACCAGATCCTCGCGGTCAAACCGCGCGCCGATGGCAGCCACGATCTGCCCTGGACCCGTGCCGATCTGTATCGCTGATACTTGACCGTTCGTAGCGAGGAAAAGTCCGAGGTAGTTTGAAAGCGCCTACAGGAGCCTCAAAGGACACGCTCTGGGCTTTCAATTACAGCTACGCACTTCCGCGAACCAACATCGATGCCGCCGCTGCCACCATGACCGTCGCCGCGCCGCGGAACAACTGTTGTTGAGCGCGTTGACTCGACAGCAGGTGCCGGATACGCACTGCGGCGAAAATGAACAGCGCACCGACGCTCAGCAGCATCAAGATGGTAAGCGGTACCAGCATCAGCGCCCAAGTTTGTAATGAGACCGCTTCCAAGTTAATCACCAGCGGCAACAGCGCCAGATAGAAGGCGATGGTCTTCGGGTTACCTAGAGTAATGGTCAGTCCGGATATTGCCGCCGACATCAGCTCCTTCTTCTTCGCTGGCTTGCCCACTTCTATCGCCTGATGGTTGGTGAACCAGAACTGCCAAGCCAGATAGCAGAGATACAGTGCGGCCCCCCAGCGCACCAGTTGAAACAACGCGCTGAAGTGCTCGGCGATCATCGCTAGACCAAAGACTGCAAACGACAGGTAGGTCAGATCACCAAGGATCAATCCAAACAGCAGGCAAAAGCCCGACAAGATGCCACCGTTGACGCTCCGAGCTACCAGCGCGGCCATACCGGGGCCGGGAATGGCGGCGGCAATACCCAGCGCTGCGGAATAGGTAAGTACTTGTGTCAAATCGAGCATGTCGCACTCCTCAGCTAATTTATTATTGTCTTGTACGAAGATTCACGCCCCCGTACGCAAGACCGTCAACGGGTTTAACGGGATGCCGCGACCCACTGCCTGATGGCTTCCCGGGAAAAGACCAGATCCTGCACCGCCAATCCGACCGACTTGAAGATCGTCACGCTCTGCTGCTGAGCCCGCGTGTCATCGGCGCAGAGAGTGCCTATCTCTGTCCCTGCCCCTTGGCCGGACAACAGGCCTTTGTGAACGGCCTTGATCACGCATTCGGATGCGGCAAGAACCGACTGGTTGCAGTCAGTGAACAAGGCGCTGTCCTGGTATATGTCTTCATGCAACTCTTGGAAACCGAGAGCCGAAGAACCGATTGCGTTGATATGGCAGCGCTCAGGTAGATCAATACGGGCCAGAATGGGCGAGCGAGCTGCCGTGGCGGTGCAGATGATGTCGCTGTCGTGCACTGCGCAACCGTGGCAATAGTTCCTCAATCAGGAGAAGCGGCGCAGGGTGGCTGGCCAGCGTCAGCTTTCTGGTCGTCAACGGCCCCTTGCTCGCCAACCCGTACAACGGCGCGTCGAACACGAAGGTCGCCACCAGGCTTAACCGCGGGCTCATATAGAAGTCGTGAATCTGCGGATAGGCATTGGCCACGATCAATACCCCCGGGGTGTGCTCGCCCATGTTGGAGCGGGCATGCTCGTAGGAGTCGCTGAGATTGAGCTGTACGCGTGAACCTGGATATCGTTGCCCGAACCATTCACTGAAGAAGCCGGCGGCCGCTTCACTGCTGGTTCCGTTGGGCCCCAAAGTATGAATCATCACATCGCGCCAATCGCCAACACCAAAATTCAAGAGTTTGCTGTCCATAGTCATGAATTTCCAGAGCGATCAATTGGATAGCGGGCTCAACCAATGGGCGTATTTACTATTCAGGCCTCTTACCGTCAGGCATGAGTAAGGCGCGCACTACAACTTCCTTGTCATTTGAACAGTGGAAGATTACCGGTCAACTTGCTGATCTTTTTCTGAGGCCCAATCAACCCAAGGGCAACCAATTCGATGGCCGAACTGTCGGCCTCGGAGATACGTGCCTCATACTCCTGATAAGTTTTGCAGGATTGCGCCAGGGCACTGAATGGCATGGTATGGATGTCATCATCTGCCAATGTTTTCTCTTGCAGTGCATGCAGGTTTTCATTGCTGGAAAGCAGAATCGGCAAGGGTGCGTAGATGACGCCGGGGTAATTCACATTGTCGCGGCTTTGCATGTCAGGTCCGACCAGACCTTCTACCGAGCGCCCCAGGCTGACGCCAATGACGCTGACAGCATTGGCGGCATGCCCTAGCCCCAGGGCGTTGTCGACTACGATTACGCACCGGTGAACAGCAGCATCGAAATTCATTGAACTCTCCACGACTACCAAGAAATTTTCAGTTATTCGAGTGACGCCATACTGAAGTCAACCCAACTATTGAGAAGCCCCGCAAAATTTGTAGTTTCACTGCCGATTTCAATATCGACCACCTGCCAACTGGCAATTTTCTGCCACATCAGTACACCCTGCTGCTGATTGGGATGGATTAGGAACGTAGACAGCGCTGCCTGATTTTCAAATAACCCCATGACCACAAAGTCCATGGCCTGCTTCCGCAGGCTGATATTCCTGGCGCAAGCCCAACCCAATATTTCGTTAATATGACGTGGGTGCTGACGCGTCGATGCCTCCGCATTTATCACCCTGAGACCACGCCCCTTAAAGGGGGTGGCCAATTTTGGTTTATTTATCCAACGACGCGTCCAGCATCGATTTACATAGAAGATAAAGCGCGGCGATTCCAAGTTCAGAACTTCAGAACTTCAGAACTTGGAAAAATACTACGCTCTTTGGTTGGGGAAAAAAATTCTATTTCAATTGCCAGCAAACAAGAAATGGGTAGAATCTACCGATTTTTCATGTAATGGTGGAATTTATGACCGATCAGGCGCTAAATCTGACAGATATCAAAATCCTTACAGCCCTGCAACAGGACGGCAGGATCACCAACCAGACCTTGGCCGACCATATAGGCATGTCTGCCTCACCCTGCTGGCGTAGGGTGCGGCAGCTGGAGGAGCATCGCTATATTCAGGGTTACAGAGCGGTGCTGGATCGACGCAAGATCGGTTTGGGGGTCATGGTGTTCATACGGATTAACATCGACCGCCACAGCGAGGTCGAAGCAAAGAAATTCGAGCAGGAAGTAATGCAGCTAGAGGATGTGGTCGCGTGCTACAGCATCGGTGGCGACGCCGACTTCCTATTGCAGGTGGTGGCGCACGATCTAGACTCGTTTGCGGATTTTGCTATGACCGTTGTTCGGCAGTTACCTGGCATCAAGGAAATGCAGAGCATGTTCGTGCTCAAGGAAATCAAGCCTTTCGTATCGTTCCCGGTTAAACGACCCCATGCCGTCTGATGGCGTCTTTCAAAAGGCTATGTCCCAGTTATGTGTTGCATGCGCGATCTCTTGCAGGAGGCGCGACCCCGCGGCGAATGCAGCCCGCAGGGCTGCCTGTTCATCGTTTCGCGGGTATAGCCAAAGCTCGCCCCGAGGTCGGGCCTCCTACGGATCGCAGGCCGTTCGCGCCTGGTGATACAACACCTAACGGGTAAGGCTGCGACTATAGCCGGCTGCGCCAGCGGCACAACCCCTCGCGCGCCTGCAATGGGCCGCGCTTTGCCTTACCATGCCGGGACTGGATCGAGCCGAGCCGTGCATGCCCGCTTTCTTCCCGCGTTACCGTGTCGTCCTGATCGTATTGCTGATCCTCCTCGGCCTGCTCGCCAGCATCTGGCTGGCCGGCCGTTATGCCGAACAGCGCGCCTGGCAGGAGCGCAGCGTCGAGGCGCGCGGCCAGCTGCAGCTCTACGCCCAGTCGATTCATACCCTGGTCGAGCGCTTTCGCTCGGTGCCCGAGGTGCTGGCGCTGGACAGCGACATCAAATCGCTGCTGCATGCCCCGCGCGATCGCCTGCTGCGCGAGAAACTCAACCAGCGCCTGGAGCAGTTGAATGCCGCCGCCGGTTCCACCGTGCTCTACCTGCTCGACAGCCGGGGCGAGACCCTGGTGGCGAGCAACTGGCGCGACTGGAGCAGCTTCGTCGGCAACAACTACGCCTTTCGCCCGTACTTTCAGGATGCCCTGCGCCAGTCTTCCGGGCGCTATTTCGCGGTGGGCGTGACCACCGGGATTCCCGGCTATTTCCTCTCCCATGTGGTGCGCGATGCCGATGGCCGCGTGCTCGGCGTGCTGGTGGTCAAGCTGGAGCTGGAGGAGCTGCAGCGCGAGTGGGCCGGGCAGTCCGGAGTGTTGCTGGTGGTCGACAGCTACTCGGTGGTGATTCTCAGCAACCGTCCGACCTGGCGTTTCCGCGCCCTCGATAAGCTGAGCGAGCAGGCCCGCGCCGAGCTGGTGGAGGTGCGCAAGTACGCCGAGCAGGCGCTGCAGCCGCTACCCAGCGAGTTGCGCCAGCGCATCGGCGAGGACAGCGAATGGCGCCGGGTCGATGGCCCGGACGGGCGCCGCGATTACCTCTGGCAGCGTCTGGCGTTGCCCGAGGAAGGCTGGACCCTGCACCTGCTGCTCGAGCCGCAGGCGCTGGTCGACAGCGTGCGCAGCTACCGCCTGGCCGCTGCCGGGGTGTGGATGACCCTGGCGTTTCTGCTGCTGTTTCTCGCCCAGCGGCGCAAGAACCAGCATCTGCAGGCCGGCATCCGCGAGCGCCTGGAACGTGAGGTGATGCTGCGCACCGCCGAGCTGCGCGAGGCTCAGGAAGGCTTGGTGCATGCGGCGAAGATGGCCGCTCTGGGGCAGATGTCGGCGGCCATGGCCCATGAAATCAACCAGCCGCTGACCGCCATGCAGATGCAGCTGGGCAGCCTGCGTCTGCTCCTCGACAGCGGTCGCCAGGCCGATGTGCACGAAGGCCTGCGCCGTATCGATGGCTTGCTGCAACGCATGGCCGGGCTCACCGGGCACCTGAAGACCTTCGCCCGCAAGAGCCCGGCCGGCCTCGGCGAGCGCTTGCGCCTGGGCGACGTGCTGGAGCAGGCGCTGCAACTGCTGGCGCCGCGCCTGCGCAGCGAGCAGGTCGAGTTGCACTGCGCAACAGACGCCAATGCGATGGTGCTGGGCGATGCGATTCGCCTCGAACAGGTGCTGCTCAATCTGCTGAACAATGCCCTGGATGCCATGGCGGGCGCCGAGCAACGGCGGCTCAGGGTGTCGATCCAGCGTCAGGGCGAGCAGTGCCTGCTGAGTATTGCGGACAGTGGCGGCGGCATTGCCGAGGAAAGCCTGAGCCGCGTGTTCGAGCCGTTCTTCACCACCAAGCCGGTGGGCCAGGGCTTGGGCCTGGGGCTGGCGGTGTCCTACGGCATCGCCCGTGAGTTGGGTGGCAGTCTGGAGGCGAGCAATGGCGCCGAGGGCGCAGTCTTTACCCTCAAGCTGCCGGCGGCGCCGAATTCGTAGGATGGATTAGATGTAGGCTGGGCTTCAGCCCAGCCAAAAAACCAGAACAGGCAGTGGTGGGCTGAAGCCCAGCCTACGCGATAGACAGGAGACGTCATGAGCGGTCAGGTGATAGTGGTCGATGACGAAGCGGCGATCCGCGAGGCGGTGCAGCAGTGGCTGGAGCTGTCGGGGTTCCGGGTGCACAGCTGCGCCAGTGCGGGCCAGGCGCTGGCGCTGGTCGACCGCGACTTTGCCGGCATCGTCATCAGCGACGTGCGCATGCCCGGCACCGATGGCCTGCAACTGCTGGACAAGCTGCTGGAACTCGACCGCGACCTGCCGGTGATCCTGGTCACCGGCCACGGCGATGTGCCCATGGCGGTGCAGGCGCTGCGCCAGGGCGCTTATGACTTTATCGAGAAGCCCTTCACCCCCGAGCGCCTGCTCGACAGCGTGCGCCGTGCGCTGGACAAGCGCCGGCTGGTCTGCGAGAACCGCCAGCTGCGTCAGCAGTTCGCCCTCAAGGATCATATCGAAGGGCAATTGCTCGGCGTCTCGCGGGCGATGGAAAACCTGCGCCGACAGATTCTCGAGCTGGCCGGTACTTCGGTGAATATCCTGATTCGCGGCGACACCGGCAGCGGCAAGGAGCGGGTCGCCCGCTGCCTGCACGATTTCAGCGCGCGTGCCGGCAAGCCCTTTGTCGCCCTCAACTGTGCGGCGATCCCGGAGCAGTTGTTCGAGAGCGAGCTGTTCGGCCACGAAAGCGGCGCCTTCACCGGTGCCCAGGGCAAGCGCATCGGCCGCATCGAGCACGCCGACGGCGGCACCCTGTTTCTCGACGAGGTGGAAAGCCTGCCGCTGGCGCAGCAGGTCAAACTGCTGCGGGTGCTGCAGGAGAAGACCCTCGAGCGGCTTGGCTCCAACCGCAGCATCCAGGTCGATCTGCGGGTGATCAGCGCGGTCAAGCCGGATCTGCTCGACGAAGTACGCGGCGGACGTTTCCGCGAGGATCTGTACTACCGCTTGAACGTCGCCAGCCTGCGTATTCCGCCGCTGCGCGAGCGGCGCGAGGACATTCCCCTGCTGTTCGAACACTTTGCCAGCGAAGCGGCCAGGCGCCACGGCCGCGAGCTGCCGGCGCTGGCACCGGCCGAGCTGGCGCGTTTGCTCGGTCACGACTGGCCGGGCAATGTGCGCGAATTGATCAACGCCGCCGAGCGCCATGCCCTGGGCCTGAGCGGCGAGGTTGAAAGCGCTGGCGGGTTGCCGGCGCAGTCGCTGGCCGAGCAGATGGAAACCTTCGAGGCGCAATGCCTGCACCGTGCCTTGCAACACTGCCGGGGCAATATCACCGAGGTCATGGCGCTGTTGCAGCTGCCGCGGCGCACCCTCAACGAGAAGATGCAGCGCCACGGCCTGCTGCGCAGCAGTTATCGCCCGGCCGGCAGCGGCGATGAGGAATAGGCGCAACGCCTATTCGAGTCGCGCGGCTGCGGTGGTAGCCCGGATGAAATCCGGGGAAACCGATGGCGGCCATAAGACCGCTCCCCGGATTGCATCCGGGCTAGCAGGGCGGCGAATAACGCCTGTTCCAGCCACCGTCGCTAGGCATGGAGCCTCAATCAGGCTGCTGATCGGCAAATTTCCGCTTATTGGATTTTGCGCATAGGCTGACTTCCGCCTATTAGGTGCCGTCAAACAGTGGAGAACCGCTCTAGAACGGGCCTTTCGGCCACTGGCACGGCATCTGCTATGTAACCCTCAGCTATCGCCTCCAGCCGCCATGCTGGAGCACAGCGTCTACAGTGAAAAAACCTCTGCAATAACAACAACGACGGAGACTTATCCATGCGACTGACCAAACGACTCAGCCTGCTTGCCGCAGCAGCGGCCTTTACTGCAAGTACCGCGGTCATTGCCGCACCGACCTTCATCAACATCCTCACCGGCGGCACCAGCGGGGTCTACTATCCGATCGGGGTGGGCCTGTCGCAGCTCTACGGCAACGGTATCGACGGCGCCAAGACCTCGGTGCAGGCGACCAAGGCCTCGGTGGAAAACCTCAACCTGCTGCAGAGCGGCCGTGGCGAACTGGCTCTGGCCCTGGGCGATTCGGTCGCCGATGCCTGGAACGGGGTGGAAGATGCCGGCTTCAAAACCCCGCTGAAAAAGCTGCGCGCCATCGCCGGCACCTACCCGAACTACATCCAGATCGTCGCCAACAAGGAGTCCGGCATCGCCAGCCTGGCCGACCTCAAGGGCAAGCGCATCTCGGTCGGCGCACCGAAGTCCGGCACCGAGTTGAACGCTCGGGCGATCTTCGCCGCGGCCGGTCTCAGCTACGAGGACATGGGCAAGGTCGAGTTCCTGCCCTACGCCGAGTCGGTCGAGCTGATCAAGAACCGTCAGCTGGATGCCACCCTGCAATCCTCGGGACTGGGCATGGCGGCGATCCGCGATTTGGCCGCCACCTTGCCGATCAATTTCGTCGCCATCCCGGCCGAGGTGACCGGCAAAATCGGCAATGCGGCCTATCAGCCAGCGGTGATTCCAGCCGGCACCTACGACGGTCAGGATGTCGAGATCGCGACAGTGGCGATCCAGAACATCCTGGTCAGCCATGCAGAGGTGTCCGAGGAAGTGGCCTACCAGATGACCAAGCTGATGTTCGACAACCTCGAGCGTCTGGGCAACGCCCATTCCGCGGCCAAGGACATCAAGCTGGACGGCGCGGCGAAGAACCTGCCGATCCCGCTGCATCCGGGTGCCGAGCGCTACTACAAGGAAGTCGGCGCGCTGTAATGCCCAACGCGCAGCCTGCATGCCCGGGGAGCCGCGAGCGCCTCCCCGGGTAGCAGCAACCGACTAATTTGCACGCTATACAGAGTGGCGAATAAAACCAGCGTACTGAGTACGGCAGGTTTTGTTGGCGACTCTTGCGCCTTATCGACGTTGTAATGAGGGCATCAGCTCCATGACTGAACAAAACCACGGCCTCGCGGCAGGCCCGGGCGACTGGCCGAAAGCGCTGTTTTATGTGGCGCTGCTGTTTTCGATCTTCCAGATCACCACCGCGGCCTTTCATCCGGTGTCCAGCCAGATCCTGCGGGCGGTGCACGTCGGCTTCCTGCTGCTGACGGTATTTCTCAGCATTCCCCTGGTCGGCCAGCACAAGCCCTGGCAACCGCTGGCCTGGCTGCTGGGGCTGGCCGGTATGGGCACGGCGATCTACCAATGGGTGTTCGAGGCGGATCTGATCCAGCGCTCCGGCGAGCTGACCAGTGCCGACATGGTGGTCGGCCTGCTGCTGATGGCGCTGGTGTTCGAGGCGGCGCGGCGGGTGATGGGCATCGCCCTGCCGCTGATCTGCGGGTTGTTCCTCGCCTATGGCCTGCTCGGCCAATACCTGCCCGGGGATCTGGCCCACCGCGGTTATGGCCTGGATCAGATCGTCAACCAACTGGCGTTCGGCACCGAGGGCTTCTACGGCACCCCGACCTATGTGTCGGCCACCTATATCTTCCTGTTCATCCTGTTCGGCGCCTTCCTCGAGCAGGCCGGCATGATCAAGCTGTTCACCGACTTCGCCATGGGCCTGTTCGGCCACAAGCTCGGCGGCCCGGCCAAGGTCTCGGTGGTGTCCTCGGCGCTGATGGGCACCATCACCGGCTCGGGCGTGGCCAACGTGGTCACCACCGGCCAGTTCACCATTCCGCTGATGAAGCGCTTCGGCTACCAGCCGGCCTTCGCCGGTGGCGTCGAAGCCACCTCGAGCATGGGCAGCCAGATCATGCCGCCGATCATGGGCGCGGTGGCGTTCATCATGGCCGAGACCATCAACGTGCCCTTTATCGAGGTGGCCAAGGCCGCCTTGATGCCCGCGCTGCTGTACTTCGGCTCGGTGTTCTGGATGGTGCATCTGGAAGCCAAGCGCGCCAACCTGAGCGGCCTGCCGAAAGACCAGTGCCCCAATCCCTGGGCCGCGGTGAAACAGCGCTGGTACCTGCTGATCCCGCTGTTCATCCTCATCTACCTGCTGTTCTCCGGGCGCACGCCGCTGTTTTCCGGGATGGTCGGCCTGGCCTTGACCGCCATCGTCATTCTCGGTTCGGCGATCATCCTGCGGGTCTCCTCCAGCGTGCTGCGCATGGCCTTCTGGATTGCCCTCGGGGTGCTCTGCGCCGGATTCTTCCAGCTGGGCATCGGCGTGGTGTTCGGCGTGGTCGCGTTGCTGGTGGCGATCTGCTGGTTGATCAAGGGCGGGCGCGACACCCTGGTGGTCTGCCTGCATGCGCTGGTCGAGGGCGCACGGCATGCGGTGCCGGTGGGTATCGCCTGCACCCTGGTCGGGGTGATCATCGGCGTGGTGTCGCTGACCGGGGTGGCCTCGACCTTCGCCGGCTACATCCTCGCCATCGGCCAGGACAACCTGTTCCTCTCGCTGATCCTCACCATGCTCACCTGCCTGGTGCTGGGCATGGGCATTCCGACCATTCCCAACTACATCATCACCAGCTCGATCGCCGCGCCGGCGCTGCTGGAGCTGGGCGTGCCGCTGATCGTCTCGCACATGTTCGTGTTCTACTTCGGCATCATGGCCGACCTCACCCCGCCGGTGGCGCTGGCCTGTTTCGCGGCCGCGCCGATCGCCAAGGAAAGCGGGTTGAAGATCAGTCTGTGGGCCATACGTATCGCCATCGCCGGTTTCGTCGTCCCCTTTATGGCGGTGTATGAACCGGCGCTGATGCTGCAAGGCGGCAGTTGGCTGGCCACCCTGTTCATCCTGCTTAAGGCGGCGCTGGCGATTGGCATCTGGGGGGCGGTGTTCACCGGCTTCCTGCACCGCAAGATGGCCTGGTGGGAGCGGGCACTGGGCTTCGCTGGCGGTGCCAGCCTGATCCTGGCCACGCCGATGAGCGATGAGATCGGCTTCGCCCTGATTGCACTGTTCCTCGCGCAGCACTTCTGGCGCGCCCGGCGTGCCCAGGCGACGCTGGCGTGATTGGTTTGTGCATGGGCCTGGCCGGGGCGGTGTGGGCGCAACTGCCGGTGCCGGCGTTTACCCTGGCCTGGCAACACACGATTGAAAAAGTACGCTGGGAAGAGGATTACCGCGTCACCGCCGAGGGTTTGTTGCTCGGCGAGGCGCGGGTCAAGGGTTCTGGTGCCGGCATGGAAATCCCTGCCGATGCCGAACTGCGTGAGGGCAGCTGGCATTACCAACGCCGGCTAGCGCCCCTGCAACCGCTGCGCTTGGGGCGAACCCCCGAGGCAGGGGATTACCAACTGTGTTTCAACCAACGTTGTCGCGCGCTGAGCGACTGGGCCGGCCCGCCACAAGCAAGCCAGCCGGCGTTGGAACTCTGGAGCTGTGAGCTAAGCTCCCCGGCATCTGCGGATGCCGGTCAGGACGCCGGTTAAGGCCGCGTTCGCTCCCAGGCCACAAGCCTTGGCGGTTGTAGAGGAGAACCCCCATTTGGCTTTGCCGGTGGGGGTTTTGTTCGTCAGGGTGAAAGCCCGGCAACCAAAAGTGAATCCGGCTGTTGCGCAGCAGGGCAGCGTTAACGGGCCGACAGGTTGAGACCGGGTTCGGCACATAAAGCCGCGGGTTAGAGAATCGGCGAAATCAGCCGCGCCACGCGCATGGCCAGTTGCTGCAGGCGATGCACGTTCTGGTAGTCGGCGGCGAGCAGTTCGCGCGAGCGGGCGAAGTCCTGCTCGAGCATCTGTTCGGCCTCGGCGGCAAAGTCGGAGTCGAAGGTCAGCAGGCTGATCTCGAAATTCAGGCGGAACGAGCGATTGTCCAGGTTGGCACTGCCGATGGCGGTCACGCTGTTGTCGATCAGCATGACTTTCTGGTGCAGGAAGCCTGGCTGATAGCGGAACACCCGCACGCCAGCGCGCAAGGCCTCGAAGGCATACAGGCTGGAGGCGGCGTAGACCACCCGGTGGTCGGCCCGCGCCGGCAGCAGGATGCGCACATCGACGCCGCGCAGCACCGCCAGGCGCATGGCGCTGAACAGTGCCTCGTCGGGGATGAAGTAGGGGCTGGTGATCCAGACCCGCTCGCGGGCGCTATGAATCGCCTCGACGAACAGCAGCGCGCAGGTTTCCTGCGGGTCGGCCGGGCCGCTGCTGATCACCTGGCAGAGCATGCCGCCGCCCGGGTAGGCCTCGGGCAGCAGCAACGGCGGCAGTTGGTGGCTGCTCCAGAACCAGTCTTCGGCGAAGGACTCCTGCAGACAGGCGACTACCGGCCCGCGCACCTCGACATGGGTGTCGCGCCAGGGCGCCAGTGGCGGCTTGTGCCCGAGGTATTCATCGCCGACGTTGAGCCCGCCGAGAAAGGCGCATTCGCCATCGACCACCACGATCTTGCGGTGGTTGCGAAAGTTCAGCTGGAAGCGGTTGAGCAGCCCGCTGCTGGTGGTGAAGGCGCGAACCTGGATGCCGCCGGCGCGCATTTTGTCGCTGAAATAACGCGGCAGGGCGTGGCTGCCGATGCCGTCATAGAGCACGAAAACCTGCACGCCGGCGGCCGCGCGCTCCAGCAGCAGGTCTTGCAGGCGTCGGCCGAGCAGGTCGTCGCGGACGATGAAGAACTGCAGCAGGATCACTTTGCGCGCGCCGGCCAGGGCCGCGAGGATCGCGGCGAAGGCCGCCTCGCCGTCGATCAGCAGCTGCACCTGATTGTTCGCCAGGCAGGGCATCCGGCCCAGCCGGGGCAGGGCGCGCAGTTGCTGGTAGACCGGCGCTGCGCTGGCGCTCAGGGCTTCGTCGACCCAGGGCCGCCAGTTCAGCGCGGCCATGGCCTTGTGCATCTGCTGGTCGGCGCGACGGCGCGCCTTGATATAGGCATCGAAGCGGCTGCGACCGAACACCAGGTAAGGCAGCAGGGTCAGGTAGGGCATGAAAAACAGTGACAGCGCCCAGGCCAGCGCACCCTGGGCGGTGCGCACCGTCAGCACCGCATGCACGGCCGCGAATACGCCGAGGAGGTGGATCGCGGCGATCAGGTAGGCGAATAGATTGGGGATCGCGAAGTCCAGGGGCATGCGGGTTCCTAGGCGCTGGCGTCGGGCGGTGGCTAAACCGGTTACCCATGCAGTGTGGCACCAACAGGGCTGCGTGCAGCAAGTCGCCAAGCAGTAAATGACGGCATTTGGCCTGCGAATGACGCCCCGTGGCCGGCAAATCCGGGGTTTGCCTGTTACCCTTACTAGCTAACCGAAAAAATTTTTCGGCCGCGATGAGTTGTAAGTGGGGCGAATCCGTCCTTCTTGTGCTTGCCAGCGAGTTAAATGCCTCAAGGAGAACTCCACATGGAAAAACCCCCTTTGCATGACACGACGCCACAGCCAGAAGCGGAAATACCGGGTGGCATTCCGGCCCCGAGCGGGGCCGCCAATCTGATCGATACCGACTATGTGGTCGGCCAGGACAACATCAAGGGCCGGTTCCTGTTCAACCTGGATATTCACGGCAAGGTGTTCAGTATCTCGGCTCTGACCGTGGTGCTGTTCGTGGTTCTGGCCCTGGCTCTGCAGAGCGAAGTCGAACCGCTGTTCAGTGCCATCCGCAGTTGGCTGACCAGTAACCTGGCCTGGTTCTTTCTCGGTTCGGCCAATATCTTCGTGCTGCTCTGCCTGTTCCTGATCGTCTCGCCGCTGGGCAAGGTGCGCCTGGGGGGCAAGGAGGCGACGCCCGACCATACCTATGCCGGCTGGTTTTCCATGCTGTTTGCCGCCGGCATGGGCATCGGCCTGATGTTCTACGGTGTGGCCGAGCCGATGTCGCACTTTTCCTCGGCCATGGGCGGGGTCAGTCTCGGTGAGGATGGTCTGCGCAGCGACTGGGCGCCGTTGGGCGCCGCTGCCGGCAATGCACAGGAAGCCGCGAGCCTGGCGATGGCGTCCACCATCTTCCACTGGGGCCTGCACCCGTGGGCGATCTACGCCATTGTGGCGCTGGCGCTGGCCTTGTTCTCGTTCAACAAGGGTCTGCCGCTGAGCATCCGCTCGATCTTCTACCCGCTGCTCGGTGAGCGGGTGTGGGGCTGGCCGGGGCATGTGATCGACATCCTGGCGGTGTTCGCCACCCTGTTCGGCCTGGCCACTTCGCTGGGCCTGGGTGCCGAGCAGGCGGCCGCCGGCCTCGATCATCTGTTCGGCATCACCGCGACCGATACCAGCAAGGTGCTGCTGATCGTCGGCATTACCGCGATTGCCTTGATGTCGGTACTGGCCGGTCTGGACAAGGGGGTCAAACGCCTGTCCCAGTTGAACATGATCCTGGCGATTCTGTTGCTCGGTTTCATCATTTTGGTGGGCCCGACGCTGGCGATCGCCACCGGCTTCTTCCGCAACCTGGGCAGCTACCTGGCCTATCTGCCCGAGCTGTCCAACCCCATCGGCCGTGAAGACGCCAACTTCAGCCAAGGCTGGACCGCGTTCTACTGGGCCTGGTGGATCAGCTGGTCGCCGTTCGTGGGCATGTTCATCGCCCGGGTCAGCCGCGGTCGCACCGTGCGCGAGTTTCTGGTGGCGGTGCTGCTGGTGCCATCCCTGGCCTCGGTGCTGTGGATGACCGCCTTTGGCGGCACCGGCATCGGCCAGTTGCTCGGCGACGGTTTCACCGGGGTGCAGGATGCCGCGCTGGAACTGAAGCTGTTCGTCATGCTGGAACAGTTGCCGTTGAGCGCGATCAGCTCGTTCATCGGCATCATTCTGGTGATCGTGTTCTTCGTCACCTCGTCGGACTCGGGGTCGCTGGTGATCGACACCATCACCGCCGGCGGCAAGGTCAACGCGCCGATCCCGCAGCGGGCCTTCTGGGCGATCATGGAAGGCGTAGTGGCCATCGCCCTGTTGCTGGGCGGCGGGCTGGTAGCCCTGCAAGCGATGGCGGTGTCCACCGGCCTGCCGTTCACCATCGTCCTGCTGGTGGGCTGCGTGTCGATCGTCAAAGGCTTGATGAGCGAGCCGCGCTAGGCTGCGACTCGGGGGCCGCCGATCTACGCGCCAGCGCGTAGGGCGGCCTCGGCGCGGAGCGACAGCCCGCCGACTGGTTCCCGGTCTTCGGCGTACTGCTGCGCGAGTACGCCCTACCAGACGGCTGCTTGACGGCGGTCTGGTGAGGCTAATCTGCGCGGCTCGCGCCCTTCAGCTCCATAACTCGCCTACCGGTGTATTCGCCGAGTAGTGGCTGGCCACCTGCGCTTGCAACAGCTCGGCGGTGGCCAGGGCGTCGGTCAGGGCGTGGTGGGCCTGGTACAGCGGCAGGCCGTAGCGCAGGCGGCTGTCGGCCAGGCGGATGGAGGTCGGCTGGCGGCCGCGCAGGCGGTCGAGCCAGCCCGGCTGGCGCTGGCTGCGGTGCAATCGGGCCTCCAGCTCCATGGTGTCGATCACCGGGAAGTGCAGCGCTTCGCCCAGGTGCTGGCGTACCGCCTGGTCGAGAAAGCCGCGTTCGAGCGTGCGGTAATGCACCACCAGCACCTTGCCGGCCATGGCCGTCAGCAGTTCGCCGAGAATAGTCGTCAGTCTGGGTGCGTCGCGGATGTCGCTGTGGGTGATGTGGTGGAAGGTGACCGACTCGCTGCTCAGCTCGGAAACCGGCTTGACCACCCAGTACAGTGCCTGGCCGCAGCGGATGCGCATCAGGTTGAAGGGCACCAGGCCGAGGCTGACGATCGAGTGGCGGGTGCAATCCAGGCCGGTGGTTTCCACGTCCAGCGCCATCAGCGGCACCTGTTCCAGCGGGGTGTCGGCGGCCACCGCGCCGGCCCGGTAGAAGGCGGCCAGACGGGGATCCTGAGCCGTTTGCGCGAGCTGGGTGAAGATCTTTTGCCAATCTGCAGGCGCTGTGCGGGCGGCTTTCGGGCGGGCACCGAAGCGCTTCATTGGGCTCCGCCCGTCGGGTAGCGGAAGCGCAGGAATTTCTGCGCATTGCTGAGCACCTGGAAGGCTTCCTTGAGGTTGTAGCGTTCGCTGGCGGAGACCTTTTCCGGCTCGATGTAGTTGTCCGGCTCGCGGCCGGCCTCGAGATCCATGGCCTGATGGCGGATGCGCACGATGGAGAGGAATTCCAGGGCGTAGCGCAGCTTGGCGATGGCTTCCGGGGGCATCAGCTTGGTGGCGGCGATGGCGTCCAGCCGCTCATTGGAGTTCTGCGCCTTGGAGCCGCAGGCCAGGGCATGCACGCGGATCAGGTCGGTGAGCGGCGCGGTGCCGCGACCCTTGAGGTTGATGATGTTGTTTTGCTCGCCATCTTTCTCCATCACGAAGGTGCGGAAGAAGCCCAGCGGTGGGGTGCGGTTGAGGGCGTTACGCGCCAGGCCGGCGAGGAACTGCGGGTTGCGGCTGGCTTTTTCCGCGAGCAGATCCTTGAGGCTCTCGACCAGCTCGGTTTCGCCATAGACGCTGTCGAGGTCGAAGAAGATGCAGCTGTTGAGCAAGGTCTGCGGATTGGGGCGCTCGATCCACTGGTTGAAGTAGCCCTTCCACACCCGCAACGGTTGGCGCCACTGGGGGTTGCTGGCCATGATTCCGCCCTTGCAGTAGCTGTAGCCGCAGGCCGCCAGGCCGTCGCTGACGAAGGTCGCCAGTTTGAGGAAATACTCGTCGTGCACCCGCGGGTCGAAACGGTTATCGAGAACCAGGGCGTTGTCCTGGTCGGTGACCAGCAGTTGCTCGTCGCGGGCCATGGAGCCCAGCGCCATGAAACAGTAGGGCACCGGCGGCGGGCCGAACTGCTGCTCGGCCAGCTCCAGCAGGCGTTGGGTGAAGCCGCGGCCGATGCCTGCGATGGCGCTGCCGACCATATGCGCGCTGGCCTCGTCGTTGACCATGCGCAGAAAGGTGGCGCGCAGATCCGGCAGCAGTGCCTTGAGCTCGGCCACCGACTGTTTGTTGAAGATGCTGTTGACCAGGTACAGGCTGCTTTGCGATTCGTACTTGATGATGTCTGCCAGGTTGATCACCCCCACCGGGCGGCGCCGGTACACCACTGGCAGGTGGTGGATGTTGTGGCGCAGCATGCACAGCATGGCCTCGAACACCGAGGCATCGGCCTGCAGGGTGATCGGGTTGGGCGACATCACCTGGCTGACCGGGGTGCCCGCGGCCAGCCCCTCGGCCACCACCCGGGTGCGCAGGTCGCGGTCGGTAACGATGCCGACCATCAGCGGGCCTGGTTGCTCGGCCACCGCCACGCGGGTGGGATCGGGCCGGCTGGCGTGCGGGTCGACGATCACCAGGGAGGACACGCCCTGCTCGGTCATCACCCGTGCGGCTTGTTGCACCGAGGTGTCCAGGGGCACGCTGACCGCTTGCCGGGAGATCAGCCGGCGCACCTTGATCTTCATCAGTTCGCTGGCCTTGCCCTGGCTCTCCACCGCCGACTTCAGGCGCGACTGGCCCTCGGCCTCGACGTAGTCGGCGAAGAAGTCATGGGCCTCGCAGAGTTGCTCGAACAGGCTGCCGGGTATGAAATAGATCAGGCTGTCTTCGATGGCCCGTGCCGGCAGACGCACCTTGTGCCCGCGCAGCAGGCCGAACTGGCCGAAGATGTCGCCCTCGGTCAGGCGATTGTAGAGGGCGCCGGTGCGCCGGTAGATTTCCACCGCGCCGCTGCGCACATAGTGCAGGTCGTGGATCTCCGCGCCGAAGCTGAGGATGTCGCTGCCGGCCTTGAAGTAGGCGACCTCCACTTGGCGGGCGATTTCGTCGAGGGTGTCCTCGGGCAGCCCATCGAAGGGCGGAAAGCGCTGCAGGTGGTCGCGTATTTCGATCAGCTCGATCTGCATGCGGGCCTCTTGAGGGTGAGGGCGGTCGCGCGACGACCGTGTCTGTGCCGGTTCAGGCTTGCGCTGAGCATGGCTGCCGGCGGGTCGCACCGTTGGGGCGGCTGCCCGGCATTGGCCCAACGATAACGCGTCTTGAATCGGAATTGCCGATTCTTTTGCCGCAGAGCGTTCCGGCCTGGGCCGCCTGTTGGACAGAGGGCGCGCTGTTCAGTCCTGTTCGAGGGTCAGGTAGACCGCGGTCTGGTTGAGCAGTTGGTAGGCGACTTCGCCGAAGGTGATGGGGCCGATGAGGCGCGCCGTGTGATGCCCCTGCAACTGCGCATACAGGTAGTTGAGGATACAGTTGCAGCCGAACAGGATAGGCCCGCCGTCGCGGGGCATGGCCTGCAGAAAGCGTCTGCTATAGTCCTCGACCGCCGCGGCGAAACGGTACTGCACCCCGGCGAAGACCGGCGCGTAGAAGGACACCAGGCCCGGCTCGCGATCCAGCGACTGGATGCTGACATTGACCATGGCCCCGCAGTAGTCGGCGACCAATGGCAGGCGGGTGTCGATGGCGCGCTCGCGGATCAGCTCCCGCAAGCTGCCGCGCACCCCATCGATCAGGCAGTCGCGGGCGGCAAAGCCGGTCTCGTCGAAGCTTAGCGTCGGCCCAGGGCCAGGCTGGAACAGGTTCACCGTATGCACCAGCGCCGCCTGGTCGGACGGCAGGGCGATGTGCAGGACGATGGCCCGATCCGCGTAGCGTTGGCCGCTGCGCCCGTCGATCACCTGGGCCTGGGCGCTGCCCAGCTGATCCAGGTGCACCCCCGCCACCCAGCCGGCGATCGGCTTGAGGTACATCTCGGGATAATTGGGCGCCTCGCGTGCATAGTCCTCGAGCACGGCACTGCCGGCCGGCAAGATCACGATGCTGAAACCATTTTCCGGGGCGTCTTCGAGTATGTGCGGCAGGCTGTCCCGGTCATAGCCGACGATGTCCCCGGTTTGCTGGCCAAACGGCTGCACGAACACCTGGTCGAGCCGACAAGTGCCCCCCTCGGCCGCCATGAAGTAGGGGGTGGTGCCGCCGATCCAGTTGCCTTTGGGCAGCGCTGTCAGGCATTCGAGATGGCCGGCGATGGCCAGGGTTTCGCCGCGCTCGATCAAGGCGCTGGCCTGGCGCAGGTTCAGCAGTGCGCTTGTCGTTGTAGCGTTGTTCATGGCTGGTCGCCTTGCTTGTTGTGCTGTGGGTCGCTGGCCAGCTGGGCGATCTCGTGCTGCAGATGCTTTTCGTGCTTGATAAAGAAGCGCCGTAGCTCATTGATCCGGAGGATCCGCAGATCCGCGTCATGGGCTTTGGCAAAGTCCTGGCGGGCGCGGGTCAGGAGCAATTTGAGACTCAACAAGCGGATCTCGAACGGGCCATCCGTCGCCAGCAACCGCAGCCAGACCCCGTCGTCGCAGGGGGGGATGCGGCTGTCGGCCTGCCCCGCCGGATTATCCAGTTGCAGCCCCGCGCGCAGATCCGGGCCTGCCGCGGCCAGCTGGCCGGATTCGATCGCGTGCTTGATCTGCCAGGCCAGGTGAATATCGATATCCAGCAAGGCGCAGACCTGGCGATAGCGCAGGCCATCCTGCAGGCACTGGATCACCCGCCTGGCCAGGCCGTGGGTGAAGTCGCTGGCGCTTTTGCCGAGGAACGACTGTGGCGCCTGGCCGTCACCTTGCTCCGGCAGGTTGGCATGGATATAGGTCTTGTAAACGCCGATATTGGTGTGCCGCCAGCGGGAGCGGGGCTGGTCGGGGAGGTAGCGGCCGAACCAGGTCTTGCCGGTGCTCAGGTAGGCATGCACCTCACGGCTGTGCGTGTCCACCCGCACCCGGCTGACGTCCCAGGGTTCGTTCACATCCAGCAGCCAGCGGCACAATTCTGCGTCTTTCACCCGAACCTCCCTGTTGTTGTCGTAAACAGTTCAGGGACGTTCACATGGGCGCGCGCGGGGAGCCAGGCAACCTTGGCACTAAGTCGTTGCTACTTGATGGTTGCGACTTGCGCAGTAGTACGGTTGCGCCGACAGGCGGTTAGTAAAAACTCACCGCATGCCCTTCGCGGTCGAAGGCGATGAAGTTGCCGATGCTGCCGGCCTCGATGGCCCCGACCATCATCTTCAGCGGCTGTTCGGCTTCGTCGCTGCTCGGCACCACGCCGGCGCGCCCGGCCAGGCCGGCGGCGAACACCAGATCCCAGGCCACGCCGGTACGGCTCGACTCGGCCAGCAACCCGGCAAAATCCACCAGCTCGTCCGGCAGCTTGTCGACGCAGAGCACCGGCTTGAGCGAGCCGCCCTGGTTCTCGGCATGCCGCTGGCGCTCCTCTTCGGTGGCATCTTCCGGCAACTCGGCAGAAACGAACACCAAGAGCAAACGTTGCGGTTCCGGCTGAGCCTTGGAGGCGGCGAGCAGGTCGGCGAATTCGGCAATATCCATGACAGTCCATCCGTACGGAAAAATGAGCGATACAGTAAACCACACTGCCACGCGCGGCCGGCTCTTGGCCATATCTCTTAAGGTATAGGCGGGAGCGGTCAGGGATGGGGAAGGGCGCGCGCCGTCGTTCGCGGCAATCGCAGCGGCCTGTCAGGGCTTGCTGCTTTCCCTCAGCTTCGCCAACAAGGCTTCGCTCTTGAGCAACTGCTCTTGTTCGCTGAGTTGCGGGTTTTCCAGCACGCTGTCGATTTGCTCGAGCAACTCGCTTTGCTGGCGGACACGCCGATCCAGCTGTTTGAGTTTGCGGTTCTGCTGCCAGTTCCAGTACGCCAAAGCCGCTACTGCCAGCAGTACGAGCGCCATCGCGAGCATGCTCAGATTTGTCATGGGTACTCCAGGGTGGCTGTGGCTCAGTGTTCAGGGCGGCGCAACGGCTTGCGCATGGCTAAGCGCGGCAAAGTAACAGCACCGCGCACCACGGTCTGTGCCTGTTCCACAGAAAATCCCTGCCGTTCGAAGAATGGCCGCACCGTCAGGCTGGCCTCGGTAAAGATCGAGCTGATACCTGCTGCCTTTAGTCTGCCCTCGGCCTCCAGGTACAGCGCCGTCGCCACACCCTGGCGGGCATGCTGCGGCGAACTGAACAGCAGGTCGATATGGCCGTTGGCGGTAAAACCGATAAAGCCGGCGAGCCGCCCCCGGTGCTCCGCAACCCTGACCTGCAAATCCGCCAGGCGCGCTTGCCAGGCCTGCCGGTCGGCTTCCTCCGGCGCCCAGGCCTGGCGTTGCGCCGCGTCATACTGAGCTGCACTCAGGCGGTGCACTGCGGCCTTGAATAGCGCGACTACGGCGTCCAGGTCACTCGGCCGGTAGTCACGCAAGCGGATCGCGGAAGCGCTGGGCATTCTTGAGCCTCTGCACGGGGGCAAGGCGCATTTTCAATGACGACCGCTCGAGAACTCAAGCGCGCTCAGCTAGGCGGCGCGCCCATAAGCGCGGAACGAGGCATCTCCGATTGGTCGCTACAAGCTGTGCGCTTGAGCGCGCAGCCGACGGTTGCCAGGCTCTTGAGCGGGGGTTGAACAGGCTGGCGGCGGATCATGCCGGGCTCCAGTTCCAGCGGCTTTGCGCCACCGCATCATGGGCGTGCAGGCTTTCCGCATGCACCACGCGCAGCTTGAAGCCGCTCAGCCCGGGTTGCAGCAGCAGGGCACTGTGCAGGCGGCGGGCGGCGTCTTCGCAGAACATCAGGTTCTGCCCGTTGGCCAGGGCGAAGGCTTGTTCGTCGGCACGTTTGACCGCGGTCTGCACGGCGGTGCCCAGGGCCTGCTCGGCGCGATCGATCAGCTCGACCAGCGGCAGTTCGCGGGTCGACGAATCCAGGCGCACCCGCAGGGTCGCGCTGCTGCGCTGGCTGTGCGGCGTGGCGAGAATGCCCTGGGTCGAGCCGAGCCAGGCCAGCACCTGCTGATGGTTGAGTGGCTGGTGGGCGAAGTTCTCGACGAAACGCTGCTGGATCAGCTGGCGGGCCAGCGCGGCAGAGCAGGGGCAGGTCGAGGCATAGGTGATTTTTACCTGCAGTTCCACGTGGAACCCCCAGGGATCCTGGCGGGCACGCACCTCGAAGGGGTAGGCCTTCCAGCCGGCCAGCGGGCTGATCAGCGCCGGGCGGCTGAGTAGCGCCGCGCCACGCAGATGGAGATAGGCGCGTTTCGCCAGCCCCTGATGGCTGGCCAGGAATTCGCCAAGAACCTGCTGCAACAACCCGGGGCTGAGGGTTTCGCCCTCCAGCACCTGCAGCGCCAGGTACAGGCGCGACATATGAATGCCGCGAGCGCCGGCGTCATCGAGGCTGACGCCGGCATCGGCGCGGGCATCGATGCGTTGTTCGGCCAACAACAGCGGCAGGGCGATTTCGCCCATGCCGACCCAGTCCAGGGTGTGCTCGTGGCGGCTGGTTTGGGCGGCAATATCCGGCAAGGTCAGGGCGGTCATCAGAAATCCGACGCTGGGCAATTGAATTAAGTGTTATGTTATAACAAGTAAATTATAAAGCCAGTGAATCCTCAGCCATGACTTCGCCCTCAAGCGCCTGCTGCACAGGCTCGCCGCCAGCCTGTGCAGCGCAGCCAAGGAGCGCCAGAAACTGCATGACAAAAAACCGCATGGCCGTGATCACGCAGACCAATGATGGAGCCCCCAAACATGCCTAATCGCCTACCCGTCACCCTGTTGTCCGGTTTCCTCGGCGCCGGCAAGAGCACCCTGCTCAACGCCATTCTGAAAAACCGCCAAGGCCTCAAGGTCGCGGTGATCGTCAACGATATGAGCGAGATCAATATCGATGGCAGCGAAGTGCAGCGCGATGTCAGCCTCAATCGTGCCGAAGAGAAGCTCATCGAGATGAGCAACGGCTGCATCTGCTGCACCCTGCGCGAAGACCTGTTGGAAGAAGTCGGACGGCTGGCCCGCGATGGCCGCTACGATTACCTGTTGATCGAGTCCACCGGCATCGCCGAGCCGCTGCCGGTGGCGGAAACCTTCACCTTTCGCGACGAACAGGGCCAGAGCCTGGCCGATCTGGCACGCCTCGACACCCTGGTGACGGTGGTCGACGGGGTCAATTTCCTGCGTGATTTCCACGCGGCCGAAAGCCTGAGTAGCGCTGACGAAACCCTCGGCGAGGACGACCAACGCTCGATCAGCGACCTGCTGATCGAGCAGGTGGAGTTCGCCGACGTGCTGCTGCTGAGCAAGACCGACCTGATCAGCGCGCATCGGCGTGACGAACTGATCGCCATCCTGCGCGGCCTCAATACCCATGCCGAGATCCTGCCCATGGCCATGGGCGCGGTGCCGTTGGCCAAGCTCCTCAACACCGGGCGCTTCGACTTTGCGCGTGCCGCGCAAGCGCCCGGTTGGCTCAAGACGCTGCGCGGCGAACATGTGCCGGAAACCGAGGAATACGGCATCGCCGCCAGCGCCTACCGCGCCCGTCGGCCGCTGCATCCCGCGCGCTTCTTCCATTTCATCAACCGCGAGTGGACGAATGGCCGCCTGCTGCGTTCCAAGGGCTTCTTCTGGCTGGCCAGCAAGTACCAGGAAGCCGGCAGCTGGTCCCAGGCTGGCGGCTTGCTGCGCCATGGCTCTGCCGGGCGCTGGTGGCGCTTCGTGCCGAAAAGCCAGTGGCCGAGCGACGATCAAGGCTTGCAGGCAATCATGCAGGACTGGGACAAGCAGAGCGGCGACTGTCGTCAGGAGCTGGTGTTTATCGGCCAGAATATCGATTTCGCCCGGCTGACCGCCGAGCTGGACGCCTGCCTGCTGGATGATGCGGAAATGGCGCTGGGCGTCGACGCCTGGTTGAGGTTCGCCGATCCATTCGGCCCCTGGGTCGAGGAGCTCGTCACCGAGTAAGGACGTCCTCGACAGGCGTGCGGCGGCCTGTTGCTTGCGTCCTGAGCGGCTGGCTAGCGCGCCATCCACACGCCTTTGTTCTGCCGTTCGCAAAACGGCTTGAGGTAGGCGGCGTCGCTGGCCACGCCGTAATAGTGAATGTCCTGCTGGTAGGGCGTGCCGCCGACCCTGGCGTTGCGGCAGACGCCGTAGGCGCCGATGGGGCATTGCTCGACGAAGGCGACTTCGACCTTCTGCCCTTTCAGTTGCGGTTGGCAGAAACCGCTGCGAAACAGGTTCGGCGGGATGCTGCGATTCTGCTGGCAGACTTTGACGTCCAGGCGCTCGGCCTGGCTGTGGATCACGCAAGCCTCGCCCCAGGCCAGGCCGGACAGGGCGCAGAGTGCCAGCAATGCTAAACGACGCATCGAATAAGCTCCGAATGGGTATGCCGGCGACTCTAGCACGCGGCTTTTTCTGCGTCAGCGCAGTGGTTGCGCAATTGCATTCACTTGACCACCGGTTTGCATTCACAGCTGACCAGCTGCTTGCAGTTGATGGGGGAGTGCGTCCGCCAGGCGGTATTCCTGCCAGAGCAGCGCCAGGGTCACGCCGAGACGACGCGGCTCTGCATGCCCCCACCCCCAGTCGGACAGTGGCCGCTGCTCGCCGGGCACCACGGGGGGCGGTGGAAACAGCTAGCGCTGCAGTTCTGCATCGGATAACGCAGTGGGCCAGGTGAGGCCGCTGGCGGCAAAGCGACAGAGATAATCACCGGCACTGCGGTGGTCGATGTCCAGGCCGCGGGCGACCTTGCGGGCGGACAAGCCGCAGTCGAACCTGAGGCGCAGCATCTCTCGGACGTTACGCATGGATAAACGCTTCACGACGACCTCTTTGTTTCGAGAGAGAGGCCGAGGGTGGTGAATAAGGCCTGCGCGGCTGCCTGCCTGGGAAGTGTCCGGATGGCCATGGAATGAGCGTCCGGAGTCAGCGTGGAATCCGCAAACTGCACGCCGACAGCACGCCAAGAATCCAAGTGAGGTACCGCATAGCGCACTCTAGAGCCTTAGAAATAAATTGACTCAACTTCGCCGAGTGGTTAGTTTTGCCTCCTTTATGTAAATGCTAATTGTTCGCATTAGCGTTGAATGTGGAGGTTGGAGTGAATGCATTGACGCGTGTCGCTCGTGGGGGCTCCCCTTGGAACGATAGCGATGCACCCACCTATCGGTTCTATTCCCCCGAAGGCGGGGTTGAGGCCAGCGGTTGTTTCAAGGCCATCGAGACACCGGCGGGTGAGGAGGGCCACGGGGTCGAACGGGCGGTCGAGGCCGCCTTTGCCGAGGCCAAGGCGGCGGGCTTGAGTCAGCCGCTGGTGGTCGGGGTGATCCCCTTCGACAAGCAGCAACCCTCCAGTTTGTTCGTGCCGCGCCATGCTTCGCGCCTGCTGCCGGTCGCGCCGCCGACCAGGGTCTGTGGATTCCCCTGCGGCAAAGCCCGCCACTGCACCGAACAGCCGAATCGGGCCGGTTTCCAGCAGGCCGTGGGTCGGGCAGTTGAAGTGCTGCGTGGCGGCCAGGTAAGCAAGGTGGTGCTGTCGCGGCTGTTGCAGCTGGAGTTCGACAGCGCGCCCTGCGCCGCCACGGTGTTCCAGGGGCTGCGCCAGCAGAATCCCGAGGCCTACCACTTCTCCATGGATCTGCCGGCGGGCGGCGTGCTGATCGGCGCCAGTCCCGAGCTGTTGCTGCGTCAGCAGGGCCGTCACTTCACCTCCAACCCCCTGGCCGGTTCGGCCAAGCGCCTGCCTGATCCGGCTGCCGATGCGTTGGTGGCGCAGGCGCTGCTGCAATCGAGCAAGGATCTGCACGAGCACCGTCTGGTGATCGAGGAGCTGGATCGCCAGCTGCGGCCGTTGTGTCGCCGCCTGAACGTGGCCGCTGCGCCTTCGCTGCTGAAGACCGCGCGGCTCTGGCACCTGTCGACGCAGATCGCCGGCGAGCTGGCCACTCCGGCCTCGGCGTTGAGCCTGGCCTGTCGCCTGCACCCGACGCCGGCGCTGTGTGGCTTTCCGACCGCAGCGGCCAAGCAATTGATCGCCGAACTGGAGCCGTTCGACCGTGGCGTATTTGGCGGCATCGTCGGTTGGAGTGATGCCGATGGCAACGGCGAATGGGCGGTGGCGATCCGCTGCGGCATCGTCGAGCACACCCGGGTCAGCCTGTTTGCCGGGGCGGGGCTGGTCACGGCATCTTGCCCGGAGTCGGAGTGGTTGGAGACCGGTAACAAGCTCGGCACTATGCTCTCGGCCTTCGGCCTGGAACGGGAGGCGCTATGAGTTTGGTGCCATTTACGCCCTGGCCCGTCGCGTTTGCCGAGCGTTATCGCCAGGCCGGCTACTGGCGCGGTGAGCCGCTGACGCAACTGCTTGAAGCCCAGGTACAGGCGCACCCGGAAGCGATTGCGCTGATTTGCGGCGAGCGGCAGCTGAGCTATGCCCAGCTGGATGTGCAAGCCACATACCTGGCCCGGCGCTTGGCCAATCTGGGCTTCGCGCCGGGAGATCGCGCCCTGGTGCAGTTGGCCAATAAGGCTGAGTTCTATGTCGTGTTCTTTGCCTTGCTCAAGGTTGGTATCGCTCCGGTCAACGCCTTGTTTAGCCATAGCCGTCTGGAGCTGTTGGCCTATGCCGGGCAGGTGCGGCCCCGCTTATTTATCGGCAGTCGCCAGCATCCGCTGTTCGTCGACGAGGACTTTGTCGGCGAATTACAGGGCGCCATTGCCGAACTCGACACCCTGCTGTTCGATGGCGATTCCGACCCTGTGCGCTCGTTGCGTGCCTGGTTTGAGCCGGTAGCCGCACAGTGTGCCTATGCGCCGACGCCGGCCGATCAGGTGGCGTTCTTCCAGCTTTCCGGCGGCAGCACCGGCACGCCGAAGCTGATTCCGCGCACCCATGACGACTACGCCTACAGCGTGCGACGCAGTGTTGAGCTCTGTGGCTTCGACCGCGACACGCGTTACCTCTGCGCGTTGCCGGCGGCGCACAACTTCGCCCTGAGCTCGCCCGGTGCGCTGGGGGTTTTCCATGCCGGCGGCTGCGTGGTGCTGGCCGCCGATCCGGGGGCCGCAACCTGCTTCCCGTTGGTCGCCCGCCACCGGGTAACTGTCGCCGCTTTGGTGCCGCCGGCCCTGTCGCTGTGGTTGCAGGCCGCTGCCGGGCAAGCGAGCGAACTGGCCAGCCTGCGGTTGTTGCAGGTCGGTGGCGCGCGCTTGCCCGAAGCGCAGGCGCGGCGCATCGGCAGTGAGCTTGGCTGCCGTTTGCAACAGGTGTTCGGCATGGCCGAAGGCTTGGTCAATTACACCCGTCTCGATGATGACGAGGCGCATGTCTTCGCCACCCAGGGTTGCCCGATGAGCCCGGCGGATGAGGTGCGCGTGCTCGGCCGTGACGACCAGCCGGTGGCGCTTGGCGAGGTCGGCGCGCTGCTGACCCGTGGCCCCTACACCATTCGCGGTTACTTCCAGAGCCCGGCACACAACGCCCAGGCCTTCGATGCCGAGGGTTTTTACCGCTCCGGCGATCTGGTGCGGCTGCGCGCCGATGGCTACCTGGAGGTGGTCGGGCGGATCAAGGATCAGATCAATCGCGGCGGCGAAAAGATCGCCGCCGAAGAGATCGAAAACCTGCTGATGGCCCATCCGGCGATCACCCACGCGGCGCTGGTGGCCATGCCCGACACGGCCTTGGGCGAGAAGAGCTGCGCCTTCGTGGTCAGCCGTGACCCGGCGCTCAAGAGCATCGCCCTGCGCAAGTTTCTGCGCGGCCTGGGGCTGGCCGATTACAAGCTGCCCGACCGTTTCGAACAGCTCGACCAACTGCCCATGACCGCTGTCGGCAAGGTCGACAAAAAACGTTTGCGCCAACGTATCGCCGCGCACCTTACCCCTACCGAATCAGCCCCTATCGCATAAGGACTTTATTTTCATGGCTATCCCGGCTCTGCAGCCCTACCAAACCCCCAGCGAATGGACGCCGAACAAGGTCAAGTGGGCGCTTGATCCAGCCCGTGCGGTGCTGTTGATTCACGACATGCAGGCGTATTTCGCCGACTTCTGGGAGGCCGACAGCGCCTTTGTCGGCGCCCTGGTCGAGCGCCTCGCAGCGGTACGCGCGCAGTGCAAAGCGCTGGGCATTCCGGTGGTGTATACCGCTCAGCCGGGCGTGCAAAGCGACGCCGAGCGGGCGCTGCTCAACGATATGTGGGGGCCGGGCATCACCCAACATCCTGAGCGCCAGGCGATCATCGCCGGCCTGGCCCCGGAACCTGACGACACGGTGCTGGTGAAGTGGCGCTACAGCGCCTTTCAGCGCTCGCCGCTGGAACACATGATGGCCGAGCTGGGCCGCGATCAGCTGATCATCGGCGGCATCTACGCCCATATCGGCTGTCTGATGACGGCCTGCGACGCCTTTATGCGCGACGTCCAGCCGTTTCTGTTGGCCGATGGCGTGGCCGACTTCAATCAGGCCGACCACCAGATGGCACTGAATTACGTGGCGACCCGCTGCGGCCAGGTGGTGCGCTGCGCTGAGGTACTCGGTTTGGATCGTGTCGCCGCACCGGCATTGACCCGCGCCGCCTTGCAGGCGCGGTTGTTGAGCCTGTTGGATGAACTGGACGAGCCCTTCGACCCCGATGAGAACCTGCTCGACTACGGCCTGGATTCGATTCAGGTAATGGCGCTGCTCAGCGAGTGGCGCGCGCAAGGTCTGGAGCTGAGTTTCACCGACCTGGCCAAGACGCCGACCCTGAACGGCTGGTGGAGCCTGATCGAACAACAGGGCGGTGCCGCATGAGGGCGCTGGGTGTCGCCCAGCTGGGCCTGTGGCACGGCTATGTGCTGAATGAAGACCGCGCCATGTTCAACACCGCCGAATGCATCGCCTTCGCCGGCAAGATCCAGCCCGCGCTGCTGATCGCCGCACTGTGCCAAGCGGTGAGCGAGTGCGAAGCGTTGTCCGGGCACTTTGTGGTGGATGGCGAACAGGTGTTGTTCAACCCTGTCGAGTTGCCGCTAAGCGTGGCGCAGTTGCACATTCCAACTGGGGTGGACGCCCAGGCTTGGGTGCAGCAATGGGGCATGACGGATATTCGCCAGGCGTTCGACCTGGAGCGCGAGCGGCCGTGCCGCTTCACCCTGTTGCAGGGCGAGCAGGTGGATTTTCTCTACGGCTGCATTCACCACATCGCTCTCGATGGCTATGGCAGCAACCTGCTGTATCAGCGCGTCGCCGATCTGTACGGCGCGGCGCTGCGCGGTGAGCCGGCGGCGCCCTGTGCGTTTGGCGATTACGCCGCCGTGCTGGTTGAAGAGGCCGAACGCGAAAGTCAGGGCCGTACGGCCACGGCGCAAGCTTACTGGCGCGAACAGCTCGGCGCGCTGCCCGAGGCGGTCAGTTTTAGCGAGCGGGTTGCGCCAATTTCGGCAACCTTCCTCCGCCATTCCGCGGTGTTGCCGTCGGGCTTATGGCAAGCGCTGAATCAATTGGCCGAGGCCAATAAAATCGGCTGGCCCGATCTGCTGCTGGCCGCGCTGTCGGCGCAGCTGCGTCAGGTCAGCGGCAGCGCCGCTCAGGTGCTCGGTCTGATGGTGATGAACCGCATGGGTTCGGCCTCCTTCAACGTGCCGTGCATGCAAATGAACATCGCGCCGTTGTGCCTCGATCTGAGCGATCACAGCAATCTGATCGAGGCCGCGCAGAGCATCGGCAAGCTGCGCCGCAGCAGCCGCAAGCATCAGCACTACCGCTACGAATCGCTGCGCCGCGACCTCGGTCGGGTCGGCGGCGAGCAGCGCTTGTTCGGCCCGCTGATCAACATCATGCCGTTCGACCGCCCGCAGATGTTTGGCGATTGCCCGGCGCGCCCCCTGAGCTTGAGCGCCGGCCCGGTGGAAGATCTGACCCTGGAAGTGCACCTGGGCGCAGGCGGTGTGCCGTTGCTGGATTACGACGCCAACCCGGCGTGCTACAGCGCCGCGCAAGTACAGGCGTTACAGGAGGAATTATTCAGCCTGCTGGCCGCCTGGTTGCAAGCCCCGCAACAGCCGCGCGATCAGCTGCTCAGCGCTTGGAGTGGGCAGTACCGCGCGCAGCATTTACTCAGTGCGCCGGCCAGTGAGCAGGCGGCCATGGCCGAGGTGAGCAGTGTGCTGCTGGCCATTCGCGCCCAGGCCGAACGCCAGCCGCAGCACTTGGCGCTGTGCCAGGGCGAGCGGAAAGTGAGCTACGGCGAGTTGCAGGCGCAGGCCGAAACCATTGCCGCCGCCTTGAGCGAGCGTGGCGTACAACCGGGCGAGCGGGTTGGGGTGATGCTCGGCCGCAGCCCCGAGGCGATTGTCGCGCAACTCGGCGTACTGCTGGCCGGCGCGGTGTATGTGCCGCTCGACCCTGAGCAGCCTGGCGAGCGCCAGCGCCTGATCTGCGCCACGGCGCAGCTGGCGCTGGTGGTCACCGAGGCGGCGTTCCGCTATCGCCTGGCCGACAGCTACAGCGGCCCGATTGAGCTGGCCGGCGTGCTGCACAGCGCCAAGCGTCTCTGCGCGCCGCGCCAAGGCGAGGCGGCGGCCTACCTGATGTTCACCTCCGGCTCCAGCGGTACGCCCAAGGGTGTGGAAATCAGCCACCGCGCGCTGGATCACTTTATCCAGGCCGCACGTTGGCGCTATGGCGTGGACGGCACGGATCGCCTGCTGCAGTTCGCCCCGTTCAACTTCGACGCCAGCATCGAAGAGGTGTTCGTCAGCCTCAGCGCCGGCGCAACTTTGGTGCTGCGTACCGATGCCTTGCTGGAGTCGATCAGCGCTTTTGTCGATGGGCTGGAGCAGCTTGCAATCACTGTGCTCGACCTGCCGACCGCGTTCTGGAACGAGTGGGTGGTGGCCCTGCGCGCCGGCCTGGTGCGGGTGCCGGGTGGGCTGAAAAGCGTGATCATCGGCGGCGAGGCGGTCTATCCCGAACAGCTGCTGGCCTGGCAGGCTGCGGCGCCGGCGCATGTCCGTCTGATCAACACCTACGGCCCGACCGAAACCACGGTGGTGGCGAGCACCTGCGACCTGCAAGGCGTTGCGCCTGACCGCGCGAGTTTGCCGATTGGTCGGCCGTTGGCCGCCGTCACGGCGCTGGTGCTGGGCCGTGGTGGGCGCCCGGCAGAAGAGGGCGAGCTGGTGCTGTGCGGCGCGCAATTGGCCAATGGTTATCTGGCCAACGGATCTCAGGCCAGTAGCTCGCAAGCTTTTGCCCGCTTGCTGATCGGCACGCAACCGACCGCGGTCTACCGCACTGGTGATCGAGTGCGGGTGGAGCACGGCCAGTTGGTCTACCTCGGTCGGCTGGATAACGAATTCAAAATCAGCGGTTACCGCATTCAGCCCGGTGAGGTCGAATCGCGTCTGTTGGCCTTGAATGGTGTCGACGAAGCCTGCGTGCAGGGCCTGGAATTGGGCGGCGGCTTGCGCCGGTTGGTGGCCTTTATCAGCGGCCCGCGTGATGACCTGCGCGGCATTCGCCAAGAACTAACCAAATTGCTGCCGGCGGCCATGGTGCCGACCGATTACCGCCATTACCCGGCGCTGCCGCGTACCGCCAGCAACAAGCTCGACCGCAAGCGCTTGCAGGCGCAGTACCTGCAAGGCACGAGTGAGCAGGCGCTGGACGATGAGACGCAGCAACGGGTGCGCAGCATCTGGCAGCAGATCCTCGGCGTCGGCGCGATTCAGGCCGGCGACAACTTCTTCGAGTTGGGTGGGCAGTCGCTGCAGACCATCCAGATCGTCAACCGCCTGGCCAGTGAGTTCGGCACGGCGGTGAAGGTCTCCGATGTCTTCGACCATCCCCGTCTGGCGGACTTCTGCCACTTCCTCGACAGCCGCGTGCTGCAGCGCGAAGCGCAGGTGGAACAGGTCTGGTAAGGAGCATGCAGATGAACAGACAAATAGATTTCAGCGGCCAGACCATCTGGGTCACCGGGGCCGGTCAGGGCATTGGTCGCAGCGTGGCCGAGGGCTTTGCCCAGTTGGGCGGGCAGGTGATTGGCTTCGACCTGAGCTTCCCCGAGCAGGATTACAGCTTTACCCGCTATGTGCTGGATATCGGCGATGCCCAAGGGGTGCAACAGGCCTGTCATGAACTACTCGGTGCCCATGGGGTGATCGATGTATTGGCCAGCGTGGCCGGCGTGTTGCGTCTGGCGCCCATCGAGGCGCTGGCACTGGAAGACTGGGACGCTTGCCTGCGGGTGAATGTCTCCGGGCCGTTCTACCTGTTGCGCCAGTTGCTGCCGCGCTTCAAGGCCTGGCGGCGCGGCACGGTGGTGGCGGTGAGCAGTAACGCGGCGCATGTGCCGCGCATGCAGATGGCCGCTTACAGCGCATCCAAGGCGGCCTTGAGCAGCCTGATCCGCACCGCCGGCCTGGAGTTGGCGACCTATGGCGTGCGCTGCAATCTGGTCTCGCCGGGCTCCACCGATACGCCGATGCAGCGCGGCATGTGGCACAGCGCCGATGCGCCGGCGCGCACCATCGCCGGCTTTCCCGAGCAGTTCAAATTGGGCATCCCGCTGCAGAAGATCGCCACCCCGGAAGAGGTCGCCAGCGTCGTGCTGTTCCTGGCCTCCAACCTGGCCAGCCACATCACCCTGCAAGACATCGTGGTCGACGGCGGCGCCAGCCTGACCGACTAAGAGGACGTTAATGGACACTAATATCATCGGCCTGCTTAACCAGTTGGCCCGCCAGGGCGTGCAGCTGAATCTGAATGCCCAGGGCCAGCTGGTTTCCCAGTCGAGCAAGGATGCGATCACCCCAGAGTTGGGCCAACTGATCCGCGCGAACCGCGACGCCATCGTTACTTGTCTGGCCGCCGCCAACGCCTTTGCCGCACCTATCCAGCCGCAGCACGCCGAGAGCGGGCCGCTGTCGTCGTCGCAGAGCGGTCTGTGGTTTATCGAGCAGTACGAGGAAAGCTCGCACCTGTACAACATGCCGGTGTACTTCCGCCTGAGCGGCGAGCTGGATGTGGCGGCGCTGGAGTTCGCCTTCGATGCGCTGGCGCAGCGCCACGCCAGCCTGCGCACGCGCTTTGTGCGCAATGCCCAGGGCCGTGGCGAACAGCAGATTCTGCCGCACCGGCCGTGGCCGCTGGCGGTTGAGGATTTATCCGCACTCGAGTCGCAGGCCCGCGAGGCGCGGGTGGCGCAACGGGTGCGCGAGGAGATCAACCGGCCCTTCGATCTCACCACTGGCGAACTGACCCGCGTGCACCTGCTGCGCCTCGGCGCACGGGAGCATGTGCTGCTGATTACCCAGCACCACATCATCTCCGACGGTTGGTCGGTGAAGAATATGTTTGCCGATCTCAAGACCGCGTTTCTGGCCTTCCAGAATCGTCAGCCATTGAACTGGCAAGCCCCGGCGCTGAACTACATCGACTACGCCAGCTGGTTCAATTCGCCGCTGTTTCGCGACTACCACGCGCAGTTCAAACCCTTCTGGGTCGAGCGCCTGCGCGGCATCGCCGATGTGCACAGCCTGCCATTGGACAAACCGCGCCCGGCCCATCAGGCCAGCGGCGGCGAGCTGGTGTTCTCGACCATCGACAACGGCCTGTGGGCGCGCTTCAAGCAGCTGTGCCAGCAGCACAACACCTCGCCCTTTATCGGCCTGCATGCGCTGTTCGCCCTGCTGCTGGCGCGCCACAGCGGCGAGCGCGACATCGTCATCGGCACGCCGCTGGCGTACCGCGAGCGTGCGGATATCGAAGGGCTGGTGGGCTTCTTCGTCAACACCCTGGTGCTGCGCACCCAGCTGCCCGAACAACAGCCTTTTACCGAGTACCTGCAAGCCTGCCGCAAGGACGACCTGGAAGCCTTCGATCACCAGTTGTACCGCTTCGAAGCGCTCAGCGAGGCGCTCGGCATGGATCGCCACACGGCGATCAACCCGATCTTCCAGATCATGTTGGTGTATCAGGCGCGGGTCGACTTCAACGATCTGATCCCCGGCTGCCAGGCGGTCGAGGAAACCTCGCCGGTGTTGCCGGCCAAGACCGATATCTCGGTCAAGGTCACCGAGCTGATGGACTCGGTGCGGGTCGACTGGCTGTACGCCACGGCGTTGTTCGAGCACGCCACGCTCGAGCGTTATGCCGAGCGTCTGTTGCTGCTGCTGGAAGCGGTGGTCGAACAGCCGCAGATGGATATCTGGGCGCTGCCGCTGCTCGACCAACCGCTGTTACAGCAAACCGCCGCGCGCCTGGCTGCGTTGCCCCGCGAGTATCCCAACCGGCGCACGGCGCTGGGTTTGTTCGAGGACAGGGCGCGGCTGCATCCGCAGCGTCCGGCGCTGGGTTTTGACGAGCAGGCGATGAGTTATGCCGAGCTGGATGCGCGGGCCAACCGCCTGGCGCATTGGCTGCTCAGTCAAGGTTGCGGCCCGGGGGCGCTGCTGGGCGTACTGGCGCGGCGGGAGAATGCTTTCGCGGTGGCGATCCTGGCCATCTGGAAAATCAATGCCGCCTACGTGCCGCTGGATCCGGCCTACCCGCGTGAGCGCTTGCAGCACATTCTTAACGATGCCGGTATCGAACTGATCGTCGGCCAGGACGAGCCGCCTTTCGCGCTGAGTGCCGGCGTGCGCTGGCTCGATCTGCAGGATGCCAGCCTGCAGGCGCAGCTGGACGGCATGCCGCCGACCCCGCCGGCGCTCGGCCACGACCCGCAGCAGCTCGCCCAGGTGATCTACACCTCCGGTTCCAGCGGTTTGCCCAAGGGCGTGATGGTCGAGCAGGGCAGCCTGGTCAACCTGCTGCAAGACCATGCCGCGCGCCTGCAACTGGGCCCCGAGGCGCGCATGTTCAACTGCATGTCGCTGTCCTTCGATGCCGGCAATATGTGTGCGCTGCTGCCACTGACCCAGGGCGCGAGCCTGGTCTGGGGCGAGCCTGACGAGGACCTGCTGGCGCAGATTGAGCGCAGTGCCAGCAGCCATATGATTTTCCCCACCGCCTTGCTCGCCGCCTTGCCGGACTCTGCGCTGCCGACTGTGCAGGCGATTGGCTTCGGCGGTGAGGCCTGCCCGGCTGGTTTGCTCGAACGCTGGGCCGGGCGGCTGCGCTTGATCAATATGTACGGGCCGACCGAGGCCACGGTGACCGCGTTGTGCAAGCACCTGCAACCCGGCAGCAGCCCGAGCATAGGTACGCCCATCGACGGCATGCAGGCGCTGATTCTCGACGAGTTGGGCAACCTCTGCCCGGTCGGCGTGCCGGGCGAACTGTGCCTGGCGGGTCTGGGGCTGGCGCGCGGTTATCTGAACCAGCCCGAGCGCACGGCGACGGTGTTCCGCGAACACAGAGTGGCTGGTGTGAGTCTACGCCTGTACCACAGCGGCGACCGCGCACGGCTGTTGGCCAATGGCGACTATGAATACCTCGGTCGCCTCGACGGGCAGATCAAACTGCGCGGTTACCGCATCGAACCGGGGGAGATCGAAGCCCAGCTGAGCCTCAGTTGCCCGGCGTTGCATCAGGTCAAGGTGCTGGTGCTGCGTGAGGGTCGGCGCCAGGCGCTGGTCGCCTACGCGGTGCTCAAGCCGGGTGCAGAGCAACCGCTGGTGGATGCGCTGTTGCATGAGGTGGCGCAGCGTCTGCCGGAATACATGGTGCCCAGCAGCCTGCTGCTGCTCGAGCAGATGCCGCTGACGCCAAACGGCAAGCTCGACCTGCGCCAGCTGCCGAAGATCGACTTGGCCATCAGCGGCGAGCACAGGCCGCCGGCCACGGCACTGGAGGCCGAGGTGCTGGCTATCTGGCAGGACGTGCTGAGCCAGCCGCTGGGGGTGCAGAGCGACTTCTTCCAGCTCGGCGGCGATTCGATCCTGAGTATCCAGCTGACCACGCGCCTGCGCGATGCCGGCTATCCCTGCTCGGTCAAGGAGGTGTTCGAGGCCAAGACCGTGCGCCGCCTGTGCCGGGTACTGAACGGTAAACGCGAGGAGGTCGCGGTACAGGCCGAGCAAGGCGTACTGACCGGCGAGTTGCCCTTGCAGCCGATTCAGCGCTGGTTCTTCGAGCAGCCGTTAGCGACCCCGCAACACTGGAACCAGGGCGTGCTGCTGCGCCTGCCCGAAGACCTTGAGCCGATGCAGTTGCGTGGATATCTGCAGCGGTTGCTGCAGCACCACGATGCCCTGCGTCTGGCGGTGACGCCGAACGGCCAGCGTTACCTGGAGAATCTGCCGCTGGCGGCACCGGCAATCCTCGATTACGCCGAACTGGGCGAAGCCGGTCTGCAGGCGGCGCTGACCGAGCTGCAAAGCCACTTCGAACCGATGCTGGGGCGCACGCTCTGCTGGGGGCTGGTGGAGAACCTGGCGCAGGGTCGTGGGCTGTTTATCGCCTGTCATCACTTGGTGGTCGATGCGGTGTCCTGGCGCATCCTTGCCGCCGATCTGGCGCGCCTACACCGTGGCGAGGCGCTGCCGGCCAAGACCAGTAGCTACCGGCAATGGGGCCAGGGTTTGCTCGCCTATGTGCTGCAAGCTGGCGAACAGCTGCGCTTCTGGCGCGAGCGCATGGCTGGCATGGACTACCGCATTGCGCCTGACTGGATCAGCGCCGAGCCGACCCGGGTGCATTTGCTTGAGCTGGAGCCGGAACTCACCCGGCAACTCAGCCAGAATGCCACCCAGGTATTTGCCTGCGAGATGCGCAGCCTGCTGCTGGCCGCGTTGACCCGCACCTTGAGCGAGATGGGCCTGGGCCAGCGCCAGTGGATTCTGCTGGAAGGCCATGGCCGCGAGGCGCTTGACCCGAGCCTGGACGTCAGCCGCACCCTCGGCTGGTTCACCAGCATGTACCCGCTGGTGCTGGATAATCAGGCCGACTGGGCGCAATTGCTTGGCCAGTGTGACGAGCGCTTGCGTGAGGTGCCGGATAAAGGCGTCGGCTATATGCCGCTGCGTGCCAGCCTGCCGGAACCCAACCCCTTGCCGCTGCCGCCGGTGGCGTTGAACTACCTGGGCAGCGCACGCAGCGGCCAGGGCGACTGGCAGCCGTTGCCCATCGCCCCGGGCCGGCCGAGTGCGGCGGACAACCGCTCGGCGGAGCTGATCAGCCTGCACGGCGGGATCTTCGATGGCCGTCTGACCCTGCGCCAGATCGGTTGCTTGCGCGGCGACCTCAGCGAGCAGTTGCTGCAACGCCTGCGTCAGCAGCTGACCGAGCTGGCCCGACTGGCCGTGGCGGTGCCGGCATGAGCGCCATGCAGCAGAATCTCGACGTGCCGCGGCTAAGCCCGCACTTGGCCCAGGTATTTGCCGAGCAGGCGCATGCGCCGGCGTTGGGCTGGGCGGGCCAGCGCTACAGCTACGCACGGCTGGCGGCGCGCACGACGGCGATTGCCGCGCAACTGGCCGTGCAGGGCGTACCGGTGGGGGCGCGGGTGGGCCTGTATTTGCAACGCTCGGCCGACCTGCTGGCGGCGACGCTGGCCTGTCTGCATAACGGCCTGTGCTTCGTGCCGCTGGATCCGCAGTTCCCCCTCGAGCGCTTGCAAGGCATAGCCGAAGACGCCGAACTGACGCTGGTGCTGCAAGATGCTGACGGCCAGGCCCGCTTCGCGGTGCCGAGCCTGCACTTGCAGGCGGGAGAGGGCGGCGAGTTGAGCTGGCCAGTGCTGGACGAACAGCTGCCGGCCTACATGATGTTCACCTCGGGCTCCACCGGGCGGCCCAAGGGCGTGGTGATCAGCCGCCGCGCCCTGGCCAATTTTCTCAGCGCCGCCAGCCGTCGGCTGCAGCTGGGCAGCGCCACCCGCTGGCTGTTTATCACCACCCCGGCCTTCGATATCTCCCTGCTGGAAATGCTCGGCCCGCTGTGGGCCGGCGGTGCGCTGGAGGTGGTCGGCAGCCCGGCGTACAAAGACCCGGACGCGCTGCTCGCACTGTTGGCGGCGCTGCCCGAGATCAACTGCCTGCAAGCCACCCCGGCGTTTTGGCGCATGCTGCTCAAGGCCGGCTGGCCAGGACGGCCCGGCTTGACCGCGCTGTGCGGCGGTGAGGCGTTGGATGCGCCCTTGGCCGAACGCCTGGCGCCGCTGGTGGGCCAGCTGTGGAATTGCTACGGCCCCACCGAGGCCACCGTCTGGTCGCTGATGGCCCGGGTGCAGTTGCCGTTGGGCGAGCAGGGCGTGCTGCTACGCCAGTCCCTCGACGGCTATCGCCACTGGGTGCTGGACGAGGCCGGCGAGGCGTTGGCGATGGGCGGCGAAGGCGAGCTGTGTATCGAAGGGCCGTCGCTGGCCAGCGGCTATTGGGCGCGCGCCGACCTGACTGCGCAGAGCTTTATTGCCTGGCAAGGCCGCCAACTGTATCGCACCGGCGACCGCGTGCAGCGGGTCGGCGAAGATGCTTATCGCTACCTGGGCCGGCGCGATGAGCAGATCAAACTGCGCGGCTTTCGTATCGAGCTAGGCGAGATCGAAGTCAGTCTGCGCCGTATCGATGGCGTGCAGGACGCCGCAGCCCGGCTGCACGGCAGCGGCGATGAAGCCTGCCTGGTGGCGTATGTGGAACTGTGCGAGGGCGGCGGCCTGGGCCGCATGAGCATCCGCCGGGCGCTGCAACAGCGGCTGCCGCACTACATGATTCCGGGGCGCATTGTCTTGCTCGACAGCCTGCCGAAGACCGCCAGCGGCAAGCTGGATCGCAAGCGCCTGCCGGCTCCAGAGTGACTGGAACCGGGCAGGCGTTTGGCTAGCGTTTGATCGGCTGCGCGTCGGTTTTACCGAGCAGCTGTTCGATATCGGCAATCACTTGCAGGGCGGCCTGCGGGCCGCCGAGTGAGGTCCACAGCGAGCCGTCGACGGCGCCGAAGCGTTGGCCCTGGATCGCCGACAACTGCTTGAACGCCGGGGTCTGCTCGGCCTGTTGCAGGGCTTCGACGGCTTCGCCGCTGGTGCTCAGGGTGCCGATCACCAGCCAGTCGGCATCCAGCAGTTGCAGCGACTCCAGGCTCAGGGCCATGGAGTGGGTGTGCCCGGGCTCCTGCTGGTAGCTCGGGCGCACCAGGCCGAGGTCGCCGATTACGCTGCTGGCGAAGGCGTCTTTGAACATGTAGGACGGGCCTTTGGGGTTCCAGCGCACGATGCTGAAGGTTTCGCCCTGGTGATTCTTCAAGCGTGCGCGGGCTTCGGCGGCGCGGGCGTTGTAGCGTTCCAACAGGGCGTCGGCGGCCGCGCTCTGGTTGAGTGCGTTGGCGGTGCGTTGCAGGCTTTCCTGCCAGGGCCTGGCCCAGGCGAAGGTGATCACCGTGGGGGCGATTTCGTTGAGGATCGCCAATTGCTCGGGTTTTACCGGGCCGGTGAGGATCAGATCCGGTTCCAGCTCCAACAGGGTTTCCAGGTTCGGGTTGTCGATATCGCCGACCACCTTGATCCCGGCCAGCACTTTGCTGTCGAGGTAGCGCGGCGGTGCGGCCTGACCGCGACCGTTGATGGTGCCCACCGGGGTGATGCCCAAGGCCAGCGCCGCATCCAGATCCAACTCGCTGAGGGTGATTACCCGCTGCGGTGCACTGGGTACGCTGACCGGGTTGCCGAAGGCGTCTTCGATCTGCCGGGTATCGGCCACGGCGGCCGTGCTTAACAGCTGGCTGGCGAGCAGCAGGGGCAGGCTCCAGCGCATGAGAGTCGTCATCGGGTGAGTCCTTGTTCAGAGTGGGCGGGCTTGCGCCGGCGCGGCACCACCACCGGGGCGCCGTCGCCGGGTGCCGCGAGGATGTCCACGTCGGTGTGATAGAGGCGGTCGACCAGGGTCTTGTTGATCACCTCGCGGGCCGGGCCCATGGCGGCGATGCGGCCGTTGTCGAGGGCGATGATTTCATCGCAGTAGCGCGCGGCCACGCCCAGGTCGTGGATCACGATCAGCACGGTGCGGCCCTCGCCGACGATATTCAGCACCGCCTCCATGACCTCGGCCTGGTGGCCGATATCCAGGGCGCTGGTGGGTTCGTCGAGCAGCACCAGGTCGGTGTTCTGCGCCAGGATCATGCCCAGCCAGGCGCGTTGGGCCTGGCCGCCGGACAGCGAGGAGGCGACCTGCTGCCAGATGTCCTGCAGCTGCATGGCGTCGCGGGCGCGGGCGACCTGCTGGGCGTCTTCCGCGCTCCACTGGTTGAACCAGCCCTGGTGCGGGTGGCGGCCGTATTGCACCAGCTGTTCGACGCGAATGCCCTCGGCCATCACCGGGCGTTGCGGCAGAAAGGCCAGCTCGCGGGCCAGGGCTTTCATCCCGTAGCCTTGCAACGGCGTGCCGTTGAGTTCGACCTCGCCGCCCTGCAACGGCAGTTGCCGCGCCAGCAGCTTGAGCAGGGTGGATTTGCCGCTGCCGTTGGGCCCGACGATACCGATCAGCTTGCCTTTGGGCAGCTCGAACGAGACGTCCTGCAATACCGTTTTGGCCTGGTAGGCGAAGCTCAGCTTGTGCGCGCGCAGCTGCGCAGGTAAGGGCGGGGGTAACAGCGTCATCAATCGGAACCTTTGCGGTCTTTGAGCAACAGGATCAGCAACAGCACGCCGCCGAGCAGGCGGGTCATGATCCCGGTGGGGATTTCCTCGGGTTGCGCCAGCAGACGCGCCAGGGTGTCGCTGCCGACCAGCAACACCGCGCCGCACAGCGCGGCCAGCCAGATCGGCGCGAGGTGATCGCGGCCCAGCCAGGAGGCCATGATCGGCGCGGCCATGGCGATAAACACCACCGGGCCGCCGATGGCCGTGCCCAGCGCCGCCACCAGAATCGCCACGCCGAGCACCGCCAGTTGCAGCGCCGCGACCTTGATGCCGAGGTTCTGCGCGGTCGCCTCGCCGAAGCGCAGCAGCGCCAGCGGCCGGTTGAGCCAGGCCAGCAGCGGGCACAGCGCCAGCAGAATCAGGGCAATCGGTGCGACCGTCTGGTAGTTGGCCCCGGCGAAGTGGCCCATGGTCCACAGGTAGATGCTGCCCAGGTGCACCAGCGGCTGAGTGGCCATCATGAAATCACCGACCGCGCCGAGCAGCTCCGACAGGGCGATGCCGATCACGATAAACAGATAGCCCTGCTCGCCGGGCCGGCGACACAAGACGAACAGCGCCACCGCGGCCAGCGCCGCGCCCAGCGGCGAGGCCCACCAGGGCCAGCCGCCCAGGGTCAGGTAGAGGGCGAAACCGATCACCGCCAGCGATGCGCCTTCGTTGACCCCGACCATGTCCGGGGTGGCCAGGCGGTTGCGCACCAGGGTCTGGATCAGACAGCCGGCCATGCCCATGGCCAGCCCCGCGACCAGCACGGCGGCGACCCGTGGCAGGCGGATCTTGAACAGCATGATGTCGTTGAGCGTGCTGCCCTGGCCGCTCAGGGTGGCCAGTACCTCGGCCACACCCATGCGTCCGGAGCCGAGGCTGATGGCCACGATCATCAATGTCAGCAGAAGGCTCAGCACCAGCAGGCTGAGCAGCCAGGTGCGGCGGTGCAGCAGCAGGCTCAGTGAGCCCAGACGCAGGTGCCAGAGCCCGGAAGGGTGATGGGAGGGCATGTCTATTTCACCGCCAGCAGGGAACGGAAGCCGCCGCGCAGGACGATGGCGATCAAGGCCGGCGCGCCCAATGCGGCCAGCAAAGTGCCGACCGGCAGCTCGTAGGGTTGCACCAGCCAGCGCGCCAGGATGTCGGCGGCGAGCAGGAACAGCATGCCGAACAGGCTGGAGAACAGCAGCTGGCGCAGCAGCGCCACCGGTTCCAGCAGCCGCGCGCAGTAGGCGGCGAGGAAACCGACGAAGCCGATAGGGCCGGCCAGGGCGATGGCGCAGGCGGTCAGCAGGGTGGCGGCGAGCAGTACGCCGATGCGTACCCAGGTGGTGGAAATACCCAGGGCGCGGGCCTGGCTGTCGCCCATCTGCATCAGCGTCAGTTGCCGGCAGAGCAAAGCGGCGAGCACCAGGCCGAGCAGCGCCAGCGGGCCGACCGTGAGCACGGCGGAGAGTTCTGAGGCCGACAGCGAACCGAGGTTCCAGTAGCGGAACTGCTCCAGCGCGACGCGGGTGGAGAGCAGGAGGAAGTTGGCCATGCCGCCGAACACCGCGGCCAGCGCCATGCCGGCGAGGATCAGCTTGAGCGGGCTGGCCTGGCCGAGCATCACGCCGATGCCGAGCACCAACAGGTTGCCCAGCAGCGCGCCGGCACCGGCCCAGAGCAGGTAGCCCCGGGTCGATTCGACGCCGAAGTAGATCAGGCCAATTACCAGGCCGAACACCGCGCCGGCGTTGACCCCGAGCAGGCCGGGTTCGGCCAGCGGGTTGCGCGTGGCGCTCTGCAACAGGGTGGCGGCCAGTGCCAGGCTGCTGCCGACCAGCAGGGCGGCGAGGGTGCGCGGCAGGCGCAGGCTGTCGACCACCATGGCCAGCTTGTCGTCGACCAGGCGCGCGGGATCGCCGAGCAGATAGCCGAGCACCTCCGCCGCGCCGTACTGGCCGGCACCGGTGGCCAGCGACAGCACCAGCAACACGCCCAGCAATAGGCTGCCGCCGAGCAGGGCGTTGCGTTGATGGGCGCGAAGCGTGCGGGTTGTTTGGCTCATGAGTCCACTGGGCAGAATTCGGCTGACCCCGGCGACAGGTGTCGCCGGGGTGCGGGGGTTACAGGTCGTAGCTGAAGCCAACGAAGAAGGTGCGGCCCATCAGGATGTGGTCGATGGACTGGGCCACGTCGTCACGCTTGGTGTTGGTCAGGTTGTTCAGCCCGGCCTTGAGCGCGAGCTCCCTGGTCGCCTGGAACTGGGTGCCCAGACTCAGGGTGTGGTAGGCACCCGACTCGAAGCTGGCGGATTTGGTCGGCACCACCAGCATCTGGCTGCCGGTGTACTGGTAGTCCAGGTTCAGGCCCAGTTTCGGCAGGGCCTGCCAGTCGAGACCGATATTGCCGACATGCTGCGGGCTGTAGTTCAGCGGCTTGTCGGTGTCGCGGTCTTCGGCGTCGGAGTAGGTGTAGTTGGCGCGCGCGGCCAGGGCGTCGCTGAAGGCATAGCGGCCTTGCAGCTCGTAACCCCGGATGCGCGCCTTGCTGACGTTGGTGTAGGTCATCACCGCGGGGCGATAACCGGCGCGCCAGCTGTCGCTGACGATCATGTCTTCGATGTCGTTGTTGAAGAACATGATGCCGGCCTGCAGGCGCTGATCCTGATACAGGGTGCCCAGCTCGTAACTGACGGAGGTCTCGGGTTTCAGATCCGGGTTGCCGACTATCTGGCACATGCCGCGGCAGGCCAGCACGCTGTAGCTGTCGTCGGACTGGGTGATGTCCGGCGCCTTGAAGGCCTTGCCCGCGCCGCCCTTGAGCACCCAGTTGTCGGTCAGGTTGTAGATGCCGTAGAGGCGTGGGCTGAACTCGCCGCCATAGACTTCGTGATCATCCCAGCGCCCGCCCAGGGTGATGTCGAGCGCGCCCAGGGAGAACTCGTCCTGCAGGTAGACGGCCTGCTGGTCGACTTCGGTTTCCTTGCCGAGATTCTGGTTGTGGCTCAACGTGGTGCGGCGCAACTCGCTGCCGGCGGTCAGCAGGTGGCTGCCGAGGGTGGTCGAGACCTGGCCGTCGAGGGTGTGGTTGTCCTGCTCCACTTCGCCGACGCGGCCGCGCAGCCGGGTCATGATCTGCGAGTCGTCGGTCAGCTCGACCTCTTCGTAGTAGTAGCGCACACGGGAGTCGAAGCTGTCCCAGCTGCCGTTGTGGGCCAGGCCGAAGGTGCTGCGTTCCATGTCCTGAACGTTGGTGACCAGCGTGCCGAAGTTGTTCCAGCGGGCCTTGCGGTCGTCCTCGCGGTGGCTGATATCGAGGTCGATGCTCTGCTGCTCGTCGAGCAACCAGCTCAGCGAGCCCAGTACGCTGTCGCCCTGACGCTGCTCGGCGGCATCGGTGCCCTTGAGGCTGAGCTGGTCGCTTTGCCAGGCCGCCTGATCGGTCGATTGGATGATCAGGTTGCCCAGCAGCTTGTTCTCGATCAGCGCACCGCTGAGGTAGCCGCTGGCCTGGTGCGCGTCGCCGTGGTCGCCTTCGGTGGGGTGCTCGTAGCTGTAGGCCACGCCGGCTTCGGTAGCGTTGGTCGGCTGGCGCAGGATCACGTTGACCACGCCGCCCAGGGCATCGGCACCGTACAGCGAGGACATCGGGCCGCGGATGACCTCGATGCGTTCGACCGCCGCCATCGGGATCGAGGACAGGTCGAAGTCGTTGGCGTAGTTGGAGGTCAGGGCATCGCGCGAGTTGATGCGGCGGCCGTTGACCAGCAGCAGGGTGTAGTCCGAATCCATGCCGCGAATCTTGATCTCCTTGCGGCCAAAGGCCGAGGAGGTGTTGATGTGTACGCCGGGCAGGCGCTTCACCGCATCGGCCAGGTCGTAGACCGGCATCTTGTCCAGTTCGGCGCGGGTGATGACCGAGGCGCTGGCTGGGACACTCAACTGGCTGTGCGCGGTTTGGGTTGCGGTGACGATGCTGCTGTCCAGGGTGAGTGCGTTGTCGGCCAGTGCCGCTAGAGGCAACAGGCCGCCCAACACCCCCACAGAGATGGCGCGACGGCGATTGATGTTTCGGACAAAAGACATGACAGGTTCCATTTTGAGTAGGTGTTGGCTCGTGTGCAGCTGATCACTGGTGATCGGCGGTTTTAGCCCGCCTGTGTTGTTATGCCTGCGCTGTGGCTGGCGGCATCGCGGCGTTGGATGCCACGCAGGAGCAAGCACATACCCACCCCCGTGAGTATTCCGGCGACGACATAGAAGCCGCTTAACCGGTTGAAGCCCTGTAGTTGGTTGTCTGCGCCGCTGCTCAGGTAGAGCGCCGAGAACAGGCTGCCGAGCCCGGCGGCGACATTGCTGACGGTGCCCTGGAACGCCATGAAGGCGGCGCGCTGGTGTGGCGGAGGGATCGCCGCGGCGAGGGTCATGCTGCTGTTGGTGCGCACCGCGCTGGCGGCCATGAACAGCACGAAGATCAGGTAGATCGACAGGCCGCTCGGGATGGCAAAGCCCAGTAGCGTGGTCAGTGCCAAGCCGCCGCTGCTGAGCAGGATCACCGTCGGCGCCTGGCCCCGGTCGATCCAGCTACCGCCCAGACGCATGGCCGCGAGGCTGGCCAGGCCGCCGCAGAGGAACAGCGAGCCGATCTGCTCGCGCGGGAAATGCAGGTTGAACTGGAAGTAGTTGGAGAGGTGCGGCACCAGCAGGAAGTGGCCGAATAGCTGCAGCGCGGTGATCGCCAGCGCACCCAGGCACAGGGGGGATTTCAGCAGCGGCAGCAGCGAGCCGGTGGGGCGCGCGCGGTTGACCGGGATGTGCAGCAGAAAGTGGCATAGCAGCGCCAGCACCAGGCCCAGGCCGCCGAAGAAGATAAAGGGCGCTTGCCAACCCCAGCGCAGCGCCAACTCCAGGGCCAGTGGCACCACCACAATCGCCGCCAGGGAAAAGCCCATGCCGATATAGGCGAGTTTTCGCCCGCGTTCGGTCGGCGCGATGACGTCCAGCATGCTCGCCATTAGCAGCGCACCCATGGGCCCGGCGACCAGGCCGGAAAGCACGAACAGCAGGATCAGTTGCTCTGCGCTGCCGGCCAGGGCGCAAGCGATAAGCAGGGCAAAACGCAGGGTCAGCAGGCTGACCAGCGCCTGCTTGCGGTTCAAACGATCCAGCCAGGGCGCCGCCAATGCCATGCTCAAGGCCGCGGCGAGCGTCGCACCGCCGCTGATGTAACCGACATGATTGGCCTGCATGCCGAGATGGCGAACCAGATCCGGGCCCAGGGGCATCACCATCATCAGGCTGCCGATGGACAGCAGGTTGACCAGCATCGCCAGCTGCACAGCTGCTTTCGAGTGTCCGACATCATCCATGTACATTGCCGCTCTGGATTGGGCGCGGTCTGCATATTAAGTAATGAAGGAGTCTTTCGCAAACGCTAATCGTTAGCGTTATTATTAATTTATTTATGAAGGATGAAGGCATTGCGCGCCAAGGATTTTCCCAAGAATGCCGATGCGACTGAACCGACGAGGCTGCCTGTGGCCTCTGGCTCAATGGGCCTAACTCAGGGTGGGGCAGCTGCGGGCGAGGTGCTGGGCGGGCTCGCTACGCTGTTCAGCGGCGATCTGGCGCGGTACCGCAATGTCTTCGTGCTGGCGGACGACCCGCGTGAGGCCATCGGTGGCGCCGAATTCCTTCAACCGCATAGGTTGAGTGCGCTGATGGCGCGTTTTCGTCCCCAGTTCGCAACGTCGGATCCGCGTGGCTTGGCCTCGATCTGGGCCAATCAATACTTCATGCGCCTGTTTCCTCCGGTGATCAGCGCGGCCCTGCTGCTGGATCTGCGCATGTCGCTGCGGATCGAGCAAATATCGATAGTCGTCGATGCCGAGGGCTTGCCGCAGGCATTCAAGCTGCCAGGGCAGTGCGAGCCACTGCCGCCGGTGCAAAATCCCTTCGAGCGTTTCGCTCATCTGCTCGATGACAACCTGCAGCCCTTTATCCAGGCGCTCTGCGCCCATACCGGGGTGTCGGCGAAAGTGCTCTGGAGCAATGCCGGTAACTACTTCGAGGCCTGGCTGGGGCAATTGAACAAACGCAGCCAGCAGCCGCAGCTATTGCTCGATGGCGAGCGCTTGTTGAGTGCCCCACAGCGCCCGGATGGTTCGCGCAATCCGCTGTACGCGCCGATCCGCTACGTCGATATCGAACACGCCGATGGGCAGGTGCGACCCTGGCGGCAGCGCCGTCTGTGCTGCATTCGCTTCGTGCTGCCGGGGGTTGAGCTCTGCCCCAATTGTCCGCGCCTGAAGCGACCGCCTGCGGTATAGCTTGCTGATGCTTGTCGGCAAGCTATGTCCTTGATAGATAATCGTTCCTGAATATCGCAAACGCATCCGAACGTCTGCTTTTGGCCGATTCTGTTGAAAAAGTCGGTGCCGTCCCGCCTCACGTGAACTGAGAGCTTGTGAAAAAACGCCCGCCTGCTGCGGCTGCCTCCAAACGCCTGCAACGCGCCTTGCCGCGAACGTCTGGATACAGCCTTGCGACGGCGCCCGATATTTTCACCGCCTCTGAGCAGCGAAAAGGACGGGTTTGGCTGTTGCCACGTGGAATCTGAACCCGTTCAGCGTCCGTAGCGACTCAGGTTTCAGCGTAAGCCACGCACTTCTGTGGGCTGAAATCGCAAAGGGAGTTTTCAACAGCATCGACCGTTCTCTACCGGCCATCGCTACGGCGTGTGTTGCTCAAGTCGAGTACAAAGGGTTGGTCGGCATGCCATTGACTGGTCGGTGGCAATGCGCATGGCAGGTCAGGAGCGATGCCGTTGCGCAGGTAGTCTCGGGCGCCCAGGCAAGCGCTGGTGCATGCGCCGCAGCCAGGCTCGGGTTCATGGGCTCGGCCGGTTGCACACCAGCACTTCCCCTTGCGGCTGCACAACCGCACCATAGGCCCATGCTCAAGAATATCCCCACCCATGTCATCGCCGGCTCCCTGGGCGCCGGCAAAACCAGCCTGATCCGGCATTTGTTGGCGCAGCGTCCGGCCGCTGAGCGCTGGGCGGTGCTGATCAACGAGTTCGGCCTGATCGGCCTGGACGCGGCCCTGCTGACCCGCGCCGCCGACGGCATCGCCATGGCCGAGGTGGCCGGCGGCTGCCTGTGCTGCGTCAACGGCGTGCCCTTTCAGGTCGGCTTGAGCCGGTTACTGCGCAAGGCCAAACCGGATCGTTTGTTGATCGAACCGTCCGGCCTGGGGCATCCGTTAGAGCTGTTGCGGCAATTGCGCGAGCCGCCCTGGGCCGGCGTATTGGCCGTGCAGGCGCCGGTGCTGGTGCTGGATGCCGCCGCCCTGGCCGCTGGCGCGCCATTACCCGCGAGCCAGCAGGCGACCCTGGAAAGCGCCGGCCTGTTGCTGCTCAATAAAGCCGAACAACTGGATGAGGCGACGAAGGCGCGGCTTCAGGCGCAACTGTCGGCGCGGCCGTTGCTGTGGACGGCTCAGGCAGCCTTGCCCCTGGCGCAATTACCCGGTTTCGCCGCCCGCGCCGAGGTCGGGGCCGAGCTGGATGGGCTGCCCGATAGCGCCGCCGCCCTGCCGCAGATCTGGCGCACCCCGGCCGAGCCGATCTGCCAGGTTCAGGCGCAACCCGAGGGCTGGAGCATCGGCTGGCGCTGGCACCCCAGCCAGCGCTTCGAGCTGATGCGGGTGCAACACTGGCTCAGTAGATTGCCCTGGCAGCGCGCCAAGCTGGTGCTGCAGACCAACGCCGGCGGGCTTTCCGCCAACGCCCTGAGCGGCCAGCCCCTGCACTGGCAGGCCAGCGAATGGCGCAACGACTCGCGCCTGGAGCTGATCTTTGCCGAGGCGCAGGATGTCGCCGCCCTGCAGGCGGCTATCCGGCACTGCCTGCTGGCCGATTAGTCAGCCTGCGCGCGGTTTTCAGGGGTAGGCGTTGAACCAGGCGAGGATCTTGCCCGGCGAGGCGTCGAACCATTCGTGCTGGCCCAGCGGCTCGGTATAACGCCCGGTTGGAATGCCCTGATGGAGCAGGCGGTCGTAGTACAGATCCATGCTCCACCACGGGACTACCGCGTCGACGAAGCCATGGATGAAGTAGGTCGGCGGATGGTCGGCCGGGAGGCTATCCGGCACCGCACAGAGCGGTCCACTGCAACTGGCATAGGCGCCGGAGTGCACCACCAGCGCCTTGAACTGGCCGGGGAAGGACACGGCCATGCGGCTGCTGTTGTAGCCACCGCTGGAAATCCCGGTGGCGTACTTGCGCTGGCCGTTCAGCGGGCCGAAATGGCCGTTGTCGATAGCCTGGAACAGGTTGCTGAGAAAGCTGAAGTCGCTGCTGGTTTCGTACAGCTCTCCCGACAGGCCGGGAATATTGGTTTGCCAGAACAGATCGGCCGGCGCGCTGGGGGCAATTACCGCATAACCATGGTCGAGCAGGGTCTTGATGGTTTTGCCTTCGTTGTACAGCTTGCCCAGCCAGGCGTTGCTGTAATAGACGAAATCATCCAGGGCAAAGAACGAACCCTGGTAGAGCAGCGCTACCGGCCAGCCACCGGGCGGCGGGGTGCCGGCGGGTCTTTGGTAGATCACCTTGCGCGCCGTCAGCGGCCCCGAAGCGATCCAGGTCGATTGATGGCTGCAGCTGATCTTGCCGGGCAGCAGCAAGGTCTGTTTGCGCTCGCTACATGGCGAGTCAGCCCAGCTTGGGGTTGCAAACAGGTACGCCAGCAGGGCGATCAAGCCCAGCCAGCGAACTCCCGGTTTGGCAGTGATAAGCATGATGAACCTCCAATGGTGCCGTGTTTTTCTAAGGCCATGTCCCAATCATGTGTTGCATGCGCGACCTCTTGTAGGAGGGCCGCGCCTGTTCCTGACAGGCTAACGGCATTTCCCACATCCATGTGGGTCACGCGCCCCGCGGCGAATGCAGCCCGCAGGGCTGCCTGCCCATCGTTTCGCGGTGTTTCGCGGTATAGCAAAAGCTCGCCCCGAGGTCGGGCCTCCTACGGATCGCAGGCCGTTCGCGCCTGGTGATACAACACCTAGCGGATACAGAGCCTTTTCTAAGGGCTTGTCCGCCTGGCGGTGGCTGGTTTTTTATGGCTGCGGCCTAAATAGAAACCTGAATTCCGATTCCGTCAAGTGCGTGAAACCCCATGCACCGGGCGCTACAGAGTTGCTAACTCTCTAGCACCGGCCACAGGCGCAAGAAAAAAACTTCGACGGGCTTGTCAAGCGAGGCGGGCGTCACTACATTATCGGAACCGATGTTCCGGTTCCGATAAAAACAATACAACAGGAGATCGTCGTGTCAGCACAGAGATCAGCATGGACGGCGGGTTGCTTGGCATTGCTGGCGGTTAGCCAGGCACATGCCTTTCAGGGGCGCTCAGGGGACTGGGCGCTGTCTTTGGATACCACCCTGTCCTACGGGGTGAACTACCGTATGGAAAGCCAGGATCGTCGGCTGATTGCCCGCGCCAATGGCGGCAAGGGCAATAACAACGCGCTGATCAACTCCGACGACGGTAACCTCAACTTCAAGAAGGGCGAGCTGTTCTCCGAGGTGGCCAAGGTGGTCAGCGAGCTGGATCTGAACTTTCAGGACGATTACGGCATCTTCCTGCGCGCCCGTGGTTTCTACGACTTCGAGTTGAAGGACGATGAGCGCCGCCACCGTGAAATCCCCAGCAAGGGCCTGGACGATGCCGGCTCCAGCATCGATCTGCTGGATGCCTTCGTCTATGGCAGCTGGACGCTGGCCGAGCGCACCCTGAATGCCCGCCTCGGCCGCCAGGTGATCAACTGGGGCGAAGGCCTGTTCTATCAGAACGGCATTGGCGCGACCAACCCGGTGGATCTCAACGCCCTGCGCGCGCCGGGCTCCGAACTGAAAGAAGCCTACCTGCCGACCCTGATGGGCTATGCCTCGTTCGAGCTGAGCGACGGCCTGTCCATCGAGGGCTACTGGCAGCCCGGCAGTGCCTGGGAAGAAACCAAGATCGACCCCTGCGGCACCTACTTTTCCACCCTGGACGCGCTCGGAGGCGGCTGCGATTACTTGATGCTGCCGCCATTGCAGGAGCAACTGACCGGTGGTCTGGCGTTCGACAGTCCGGAGCAGGCCCAGGCCTTTGCCGATATGTTGCCTGGCCTGCCGATGTTCGATGGTCTCAGGGCCTACCTGCCGACCACTTATATCCCCCGCGGCAAGGATGTCAAAGCCGATGGCGCGCCCCAGTTCGGCGTGGCCCTGCGCTGGATGGCGCCGGAGCTGAACGACAGCGAACTGGGGTTCTACTACCTGCGCTACAACATGAACGTGCCGATGATCGGCCTGACCGTCAGCCAGTTGGGTCTATTCGATTTGCCGATAGTCGGCCCCAGCATTTTGCCGGTGGCCAATAGCTCGCGTTACTACGCCGAGTATCTGGAAAAACGCCACCTCTACGGCCTGAGCTTCAACACCAGCATCGGCGGCGACAGCTTCCTCAACGGCCTGTCCCTGGCCGGTGAGCTGAGTTACCGGCCCAACGCGCCTATTGCCCTGGGGCTGGGCGAGTACTTGCCGACCGCGCTGGGTGGTATGGCCGTTGGCCTGGATGCCGGTACACGCCTCGATGGTTACCGCGAGAAGGCCATGTGGCAGGCCTCGCTGGTGGGGATCTACAGCTTCAACAACCTGCTCGGAGCCAACGCCGCCACCCTGATGACCGAGGTGGTGGGCAGCCGGGTGCAGGGCCTGGAGTCGAATGTCGACTATTACGGTGCCACCTCCAGTGCCTGGGGCGCGCAGAGCAGCTTGTCGCTGACCTATAGCAACGTGTTCAACCTGATCAATCTGGTGCCCAGCGTCAGCTACCAGTACGGCATCAATGGCGTCGCCCCGCAGTTGACCAATGGCTTGCTGGAAGAGCGCAAGAGCTATGCCGTTGGCGTCGATGCGATCTACCGGGAAGCCCTGACCGTCGGCGTCAAGTATGTCGGTTACAGCGGCGGCGACCTGGCCAACAAGAGCAGCGACCGCGACTACCTCGGCTTCAACATCAAATACAGTTTCTAGGAAGGGAAGACCATGAAGACTTCAGGAATTTTGCGCGCCAGCCTGTTCGCTTGCCTGCTGCTGACGGCCGGCCTGGCTCAGGCCCAGGTGGATGCGCTCAAGGCTGCGCGGCTCGGCCAGGAGTTAACCCCCATAGGTGCGGAAAAGGCCGGCAATGCTAGCGGCAGCATTCCCGCCTGGGAGGGCGGCCTGCCGCGTGACGCCACTGCCTACGACCCGGTTCTTGGCTATCGCGACCCCTATGCCGCCGACCAGCCGTTGTTCAGCATCACGGCGGCCAATGCCGCGCAGTACCGTGAGCAGCTCAGCCCCGGCCAGTTGGCCATGCTCACGCGCTTTAGCGACAGCTGGAAATTGAACGTCTACCCGACCCGGCGTTCGGCCTCCTACCCGGACAAGGTGTATGCCGCGGCCAAGTACAACGCGACTTCGGCCAAGCTGATCGAGAATGGCAATGGCATCGCCGACTTCAAGTTGGCCACGCCGTTCCCGCTGCCGCAGTCGGGTCTCGAAGTGCTGTGGAACCACCTGGTGCGCTACCGCGGCGGCAGCGTCAAGCGCTACTACGCCCAGGCCGTGCCGCATGCCGGCGGCGACTACTTCATGACCAAGATCGAGGATCTGTTCCTGTTCAACGAGGCCGCCGGGAACCACAGCCAGAGCAACGGCAACATCCTCTTCTACTTCCGCCAGTCGGTTCTGGCCCCGGCGCGACTGGCCGGCACCGAACTGCTGGTGCACGAGACCGTCAACCAGGTCAAAGAGCCGCGCCTGGCCTGGCTCTACGCTTCCGGACAGCGCCGGGTAAGACGTGCGCCGAACGTGGCCTACGACTCACCCGGCACCTCATCCGATGGCATGCGCACCACCGACAATTTCGACATGTTCTCCGGCGCGCCGGACAAGTACGAGTGGCAGTTGCTGGGCAAGCAGGAACTCTATGTGCCCTACAACAGCTACCGCCTGGCGGCCAAGAGCAACAAATACAGCGACATCGTCAAGCGCGGGCATATCAACCCGGATCTGCTGCGTTACGAATTGCACCGGGTCTGGCATGTGCGGGCCACGCTGAAGGCCGGCATGCGCCATCAGTACAAGCAGCGCGACATGTATTTCGACGAAGACAGCTACCAGATCCTGCTGGTCGATCACTACGACAATCGCGACACCCTGTGGCGGGTCGGCGAGTCCTACACCATCAACCTGTACGACCAGCCATTGGTCTGGACCAAAGGCGATGCGGTATATGACCTGATCGGCGGGCGATATGTAATCGGCGTGTTGTCCAATGAAGAACCGGCCAATCAATTTGATATTGCCTTGCAACCGTCGGATTTTACCCCGGCACAATTACGCCGGGACAGCCGTCGTTAATGTTTGGCAACTTCCAGATAATTACAGATCAGCCGGGAAAGTTCCTCGGGGATAATTTCCCGAGGCGTTTCGCCGAGGGTGCCGACCATGGTCAGGTAATTCATGCTGGCCAGCAGCATATGGGCCGACAGGTCGGCGGCCTGTTGCGGCTGCGGGTGGTGCAGTTCGTTCTGGCGGGCCAGGACGATGGCGCAGAAAGTCTGGCCGATATAGGCATTGAGCTGGTGGAAGCGCTGGCGAAATTGCAGGTCGGCCGAGCTGCGCCGAATCAGGGCGCGGAGCAGACCTTCGCGACCCTCGAACAGCCCGATCATGCCTTGAATAAAGGCTTCGATCTGTCCGCTGAGCGGCAGGCCGCCGAGGCTGAGGTCGTGCACCAGGCTGTCGATGGCACTGCGGCCCTGCTCGACGAAGCGTTCATGCACGGCGTAGAGCAGCACGTCCTTGTCGCCCAGCAGGCGATAGAAGGTGCCCACCGAGGATTCCGCCAGCACCGCGATCTGGGAAATGCCGGTGTCTTCGAAACGATTGTCTGCCAGCAGTTCGGCCGCCACGTTGAGGAAGCGCTCCAAGGCTTTTTTACTGCGCGCCTGAGTCGGGCTGGAAATGCTGTACATGGGGGAAATTCTCTATAAGAAGCAGGCCGATTCTAGGTTTTTCAGGCGCATAAGGCAAACCCTGACTTACCAACTAAGTTGGTCATGGCGTGACATGCATAGTTGTTTCCTGAAGTGCGCCGTGCGTCAGGAGGGCAGGCTAAGTAGTGCGTTAAAGTTAATTATTAAATGGAGTTTATTTGTGCACTATATGCAATTGATGAATGGCCGTTGTGCGTATATTCGGCAGGGTCAGGGGGGGCCGGTGTTGTTGCTGCATGGGCTGGGCTCATCCGTGCAGGATTGGCAGCCGCAGATCGATGCGCTGTCGCGCTTTGCCGAAGTCTTCGCCCTCGACCTGCGCGGCCATGGAGCCAGCGAACCCCTGCGCGCCCCGGTCAGCGTGGCGGAACTGGCCAATGATGTGGCCGAGTTTATCCGCGCCCAGGGCATCCAGGGCTGCGTGTTGGTGGGCATCTCCATGGGCGGCATGGTCGGCTTCCAGTTGCTGGCACAGCAGCCGGAGTTGGTCGGCCGGCTGGTGGCGATCAACAGTGCGCCAAGTTTTCCGCTGGACTCCTGGGCCTTGCGCGGCAAGGTGTGGCTGCGTCTGGCGCTGATCCGCCTGTTCGGCCTCAAGGCCATGGGTCGGCTGCTGGCGCGCAAGCTGTTTCCCCACGCCGGGCAGGGCGAATTACGCCGGCGCATCGCGATGCGCATCGGTGCCAATGATCCGGTGTCCTACCTGCATGCGATCCGCGCGATTCTCGGCTGGTCGGCGCTGCCGGCGGTCAACGGCGTCGATACGCCGATGCTGATCGTGGCCGGCGATCGCGATTACACGCCATTGGCCTACAAGCAGGCCTACGTCGCCCAGTTGCGCAATGCCGAGCTGCAGGTGGTGACCGACTCGGGGCATGCCACGCCGCTGGATCAGCCCGAGCAGCTGAACCGCTTGCTGGAGCGCTTTATCCGCGCCAAGCAAGGCTAAGCAGACATTGAGCGTGGACTTTCGGGCACCAGCGGATGCCCGTTTTTTTGGCCATGCCCCAATCATGTGTTGCAGGCGCGATCTCTTGTCGGAGGGCCGTGCCTGTTCCTGACAGGCTAGCGGCATTTCCCACATCCATGTGGGTCACGCGCCCCGCGGCGAATGCAGTCCGCAGGGCTGCCTGCCCATCGTTTCGCGGTGTTTCGCGGTATAGCAAAAGCTCGCCCCGAGGTCGGGCCTCCTACGGATCGCAGGCCGCTCGCGCCTGGCGGTACAACACCTAACGGGTACAGAACCTTTTTATTCGCCGCTCGGCTCCGGGCGAGCAGCGCAGTAAACTGGCCGCCCAGTCGATAGCGAGCCCCTGCATGGATCTTCAACCCTGGTCCCACGCCTGTTCCGCCGGTTTCACCCTGCGCGGCTGGCATTCGCCGCCCTCGGGCAAGCCGCTGCTGCATTTTCTGCATGGCAACGGTTATTGCGGGCGTGTCTACGAGCCGCTGCTGGCCTGTCTGGCGGCGGATTTCGACCTCTGGCTGTGCGATGTCCAGGGCCATGGCGACAGCGATCATGGCGGCCGTTTCCATGGCTGGAACCGCAGCGCCGAGCTGGCGTTGGAGGCGTTCGCCGAGGGCCGCAAGCACTTTGCCGAGGTGCCGTTGTTTGCCGTCGGCCACAGTTTTGGCGGGGTCTTGACCAGCCTGATGCTGGCCCAGCAGCCACAGTTGTTCAGCCGTGCGGTATTGCTCGATCCGGTGCTGTTCACCCCGGCGATGATCGGGGTGATGGCGCTCTCCGACGTGGTCGGTCTGGGTTCGCTCAATACCCTCGCGAGCAAGGCGCGCAAGCGGCGCCGCGAGTGGCCGGAGCGCGCGGCGGCGCATGCCGCGCTGCATGGCCGCGGGATGTTCCGCGGCTGGAGCGAGGCCGCCTTCGACGCCTATATCGCCCATGCCTTGAGAGACGGCGGCGCAGGTGTCGAATTGAAGTGTCGGCCGAGCCGCGAGGCGGATATTTTCAGCTCCTTTCCCAAACGCTTGTGGCCGTCGCTGGCCAAGGTGACGACTCCGAGCCAGGTGCTCTACGGCCAGCACAGCTACCCCTTTGTCGCCAAGTCGGTGGCGCGCTGGTGCGCGAGCAATCCGCACATTCACGCCCAGGTGGTGGACGGCGGGCACTGCTTCATGCAGGAGCAGCCGCTGGATACGGCCGAGCGGGTCAGCAACTTCCTCCTGCAGTACAGCTGAGATGCCGAGCCTGCCCGTGAGAGTTTCGGGCAGCTTTCCCTTGTTAAGGAGGCGCTATGCAACGAATGCTTTGCCTGGCCTTGCTGTTGTTGAGCAGTCAGATCCGGGCTCTCGATTGGCAGGACAGTCCTGCGGTGTCCGCGGAGTTCGAGCGGGCTGCCATGCAGGGCACTTTTGTGCTGAACGAGATCGGCAGCGGGCAGCTGCTCGGGCACAACCGCCAACGCGCGCAAACCCGCTATATTCCGGCCTCCACCTTCAAGATTGCCAACAGCCTGATCGGCCTCGCCACGGGCGCGGTCAGCAGTGTCGACGAGGTCTTCCCTTACGACGGCAAACCCCGGTTTCTCAAGACCTGGGAGCGGGACATGGGCCTGCGCGAGGCGATCAAGCTGTCCAACCTGCCGGTTTACCAGGAGCTGGCGCGGCGCATTGGCCTGGAGCGCATGCGCAGGCAGGTTGAAGCGCTGGGATACGGCAATGGCGAGGTCGGCACTGAGGTTGAGACGTTCTGGCTAAAGGGGCCCTTGACCATCAGCGCCGTGGAGCAGACCCGGTTTCTCGCACGCTTGGCCCAGGATCAGCTGCCCTTGCCGCCGGCCATTCAGGCCCAGGTGCGGGAAATCAGCAGGCTTGAGCGGGGCGCTGGTTGGACGTTGTACGGCAAGACCGGCTGGGCCACCGCTCAGGCTCCGGGCATCGGCTGGTGGGTTGGCTGGCTGGAGCAGGATGGCAAGTTGTACAGCTTCGCGCTGAACATCCCCATGGCGGATCTGCGCGATGCCGGCAAACGTATCGAATTGGGCAAAGCCAGCTTGCGGGCGTTGGGCCTGCTTTAAGAGTCCGGCGGGTGCCTGCCGGATGTGTGATGAGTGGCGCGCCATCGCTCCAGTTCGATCACCTGCGGGGTGTCTGGCGGTGGCGTCCTGAACGGATGGGGCGCCAGTTCGATGCGTCCGACCTGCGGGCCGAACATGACGATGCTGCCGACATGTCGTTGTTCGCCGGTGACGGTGAACTCGAAGCCATACACCCGCGCCAGGCGTTTGCGCCCGCGGTCATCGGCCAGGAGCGTGATCTTGTGCAGCGCGACGTTGCCGTCGAGCAGTTCGACGTCGGCTTTCGCGCAGTGCTGTTTGACCTGCGCCAGGGCACGCTCGCGCAAACCGTGAGCGTGCCACAGCCAGGCGCCGGCCGTGGCCAGCAGCATCAGAACGAAAATATTACCGAGGGTTAGCATTGCGGGGCTCCAGATGGGCGCAGCCGGCCATGGCTCGCCGGCATTCTGCCAGTCAGGCCACGCCCTGTCTTGCCTGCTCGATCAGCCTTCGCCCTTGAGTTCCTGGTAGCGCTGTTCCAGTTCCTGGCGAATCATCCGGCGCTGGTGGCCTTGGGTGAAGCGGCGCTGTTCTTCGGAATTCTGCGGCTGGCGCGCCGGTACCGCGGTCGGCTTGCCGCGCTCATCGACCGCGACCATGGTGAAGAAGCAGCTGTTGGTATGGCGTACCGAGCGCTCGCGGATGTTCTCGGTGATCACCTTGATGCCGATCTCCATGGACGTGCGCCCGCAGTAGTTGACCGAGGCGAGGAAGGTCACTAGCTCGCCGACGTGAACCGGCTCGCGGAAGATCACCTGATCCACCGACAGGGTCACCACGTAGGTGCCGGCATAGCGGCTGGAGCAGGCGTAGGCGACTTCGTCGAGGTACTTGAGCAGGGTGCCGCCGTGCACATTGCCGGAGAAGTTGGCCATATCCGGGGTCATCAATACGGTCATCGACAGTTGGGCGTTTCCGGGTTCCATGGGCGGACTCTTCAGTAAGGGAGGGATGGCGCCGGGTGGATTATGCGCCTTCTCTATCAGAACGACCTCGGCGCACGGCGGGTCACGCCGTCAGCCGAGCCGTCGCGCCAGCCTACTTGCCCGCCGACAGGCCGAAGTCGATCGCCAGGTCGGCGCCGGTGATGGCCTCGGCCTGTGGCTGGCACAGGTACCAGACCAGCTCGGCGACCTCCTCCGGGCGCAGAAAGCGCGCCTCGCGGCCCTGCGGGTAGTCGCGCAGCAGTTCGCGCTTGTAGGTGCTGGGGTTGCCCTTGCCGTAGCGCTCGGCCTGGTAGTCGAGCATCGGCGTGGCGATGTCGCCGGGCGACACCGCGTTGACCCGCACGCCGTGTTCGGCCAGTTCCAGGGCCAGGGTCTTGCTCAGCGTCACCAGTGCCGCCTTGCTCGCGCAGTAGGCCGCCGCCCCCCGATGGGCCTGGTGTCCGGCGTTGCCGGCGATGTTGACGATGCAGCCACGGCTTTCCTTCAAGTGCGGGATGGCGGCCTGGCTCATATAGAACGCGGCCTTGAGGTTGACGCCCATGATCAGGTCGAAGTCTTCCTCGCTGAAGTGTTGCACCGGGCCTCGGCGCCAGACCCCGGCGGCATTCACCACGGCGTCCAGGCGCCCGGTGCCGGCCAGCGCCGCGGCGATCAGCTCGCGACAGTTGGCGGCGCTACGCAGGTCGGCGGTGGCGCTGAAGTCCAACGGCACCAGGGTATTGAGCTCATGCAGACTGTCCTTGTCGACATCGCTGGCGGCGACCCGCCAGCGGCTCTGCGAGAAGCGCTTGGCGATGGCGCGGCCAAGGCCGCCAGCGGCCCCGGTGATCAGGATAACGGGCGTGCTCATAGCGGTGCTCCTCGTGGCTGGTTCAATCAGTGTAGGTAAGGCTGGAGGGTTGGCTCAGGCGTGGCTAAGGTACCAGCGCCAGTCCTGCTCGCCTACTTCGCCCATGAACTGGCGGAACTCGGCCCATTTGATCGCCAGAAACACCTTGAGGAAGTCCTCGCCCAGTGCGTCCCTGGCCCAGTCGGAGTGTTCCAGCGCGCGCAGGGTGGTCAGCCAGTCGGTAGGCAGAGTTTCGCACGCCTGTTCGTAGCCGTTGCCGACGATGGCCTGGCCCGGATCGATCTGCTGCTGGATGCCGGTGTGAATGCCGGCGAGGATCGCCGCAGCGGCCAGGTAAGGGTTGGCGTCGGCGCCGCAGATGCGGTGCTCGACATGCCGACTGCGGGCCGGACCACCAGGCACGCGAAACGACACGGTGCGGTTGTTCACCCCCCAACTCTTGGCCAGCGGCGCATAGCTGTTGGCCTGGAAGCGCCGGTAGGAGTTGGCGTTGGGGCAGAAAATCGCCAGGGCGTCGTTCAGGCTGGCCATCATGCCGCCGATGGCGTGACGCAGCAGCGGCGTGCCCTGCGGGTCTTCCGAAGCCATCAGGTTGTTGCCGTTTTCGTCGGCCAGGCTGATGTGCATATGCAAGCCGCTGCCGGCCTGATCGCTAAAGGGCTTGGCCATAAAGCAGGCCTGTAAACCGTGTTTATTGGCCACGCCCTTGACCAAGCGCTTGTAGCGCACGCCTTCATCAATCGCCTGCAATGCATCGAAACGGTGCTCCAGGGTCAGCTCCAGCTGGCTGGGGGCGTATTCGGAAATGGCCGTGCGCACCGGCAGACCCTGCACCTCGCAGGCGGCATACAGATCATTGAGAAACGCCTCGACCTGCTCAAGTTCGGCCACGCCATACACCTGCGGCGCCTGCGGCCGCAAGCCGTTGGCTTGCCGCGCCAGTTGCGGGCGGCCATTGGCATCGCGTTGCTGATCGAGCAGGTAGAACTCCAACTCCACCGCCATCACCGGGTAGTAACCGTCGGCTTTCAGGCGGTCGATCACCCGGATCAGGGCGTGCCGTGGGTCCGCCGGGGCGGCGGGCAGGCCTTGGGTTGGGTGCATGCTGACCTGCAGCTGGCCGGTCGGCTGGGCGCGCCAGGGTTGCAGGGTCAGGCTGCCGGGCAGCGGGTAGGTCCAGCAGTCGGCATCCGCGACTTCCCAGACCAGCCCGGTGGCTTCGACGTCTTCGCCGTTGATGGTCAGCGCCAGGATCGAGCTGGGCAGCGGTCGGCCGCTTTCGTAGATGGCCAGCAGCTCGGCGCGGTGCAGCAACTTGCCACGCGGGACACCATTGGCGTCGATTAAAAACAGTTCAATAAGGCGTACTTCCGGGTGCTGCTCAAGGAAGTCGCGGGCTTCTTGGATATCGGCAAATTGCATTGGTTTGTACCTGTTCACGGGTTGTAGGGTGGGCCGAAGCCCACCCTGCGGTCGAGCGTTATTGCCGGGCGCCGGGGATGGCCAGCAGCTCTTCGAGGGCTTGATTCAAGGTGGCGATCAGTTGATCGACATCGGCCGCCGTGGTGCTTGGGCAGCACAGGGTCATGTTGTGAAACGGCGTAATCAAAATGCCGCGGTTGATCAGGTACAGGTGCAGGGCCATTTGCAGTTCGTCATGGAAGGCCGCTTCGGCCTGAGCGCCGGTCTTCGGTGGCTGCGGGCAGAACTGAAACTCGCTGCGCGCGCCCAGTTCGGTCACCGACCACTGCAGGTCGTATTTCGTGATCAAACTACGAAAGCCATCGGCCAGGCGCTTGGCCAGCGGCAGCATATGGTCGTAGGCGGCCTGGGTCATGACCTGTTCCAGGTTGGCGCGCATGCAGTGCATGGCCAGGGCGTTGGCCGACAAGGTGGTGCCCATGCCGCTGTGGCCATGACCGTGGTTGCCGGCACTGGCGCGGTGCCGCGCGGCTTGCATGGCCTCGGCCATGGCTGCGCTGCAGCCGAAGATGCCGCAGGACACACCGCCGGCGATCGGCTTGCCGACCACGAAGAAGTCCGGCTCAAGGTTCCACAGCTGGGTGCAGCCCCCCATGCCGGTGGAGATGGTGTGGGTCTCGTCGATGATCAGCAGGCTGCCGTACTGTTTGGTCAGCTCGCGGCACTTCTGCATAAAGCCGGGTTCGGGCATGACCATACCGATGTTGGTCATCGCCGGTTCGCACAGCAGTGCCGCCACATCGCCCTGAGCCAGCGCGGCTTCCAGTGCCGCCACGTCGTTGAACGGGATTGAGCGGCTGTGCTGGGCCAGGTCGTAGGCCTGGCCGATCAGCCCGGAACGCGGCTGGGTTGCGCCGGCGTGGCAGCGCACCATTACGTCATCCACGGTGCCGTGGTAGCAGCCGTCGAACACCAGCAACACCTTGCGCTCGGTGATGCCGCGGGCCCAGCGCAACACGTAACGGTTGGAGTCGGTGGCGGTGGCAGTCACCTGCCAGTAGGGCAGGCCGAAGCGGGCGGCCAGCAGTTCGCCAGCCACCACCGCGTCTTCGCCGGGGAGCATGGTGGTCAGGCCGTTGTTGCCCTGTTCGGCAATGGCCTTGGCGATCGGATCCGGCGAGTGGCCGAACATGCTGCCGGTGTCGCCCAGGCAGAAGTCGATGTACTCGTGGCCGTCGACATCATAGAAGCGCGCGCCCTTGGCCCGCTCGACAAACAGCGGCGAAGGCGTCGACCAGTCGGCCATCCAGTGCATCGGCACGCCACCGAACAGCGAGTGCCGGGCGCGCTCCGCCAGGGCCGCTGACTTGGGATTCTGCGCCACAAAGCGCTGCCGCTCGCGGGCGGTGAAGGTTGCTACGGCGGCTGAGCTGATACCACTGGATGTCATGTTGAACGCCTCGTTCGAATTTATGCACAGTATTATTTGTGATCACAAAACTGTCAATTGCTAGATTTCATGGGCGATTTTGCTAAGATGCTGGTGCATTTGTGATCACAGAGTATTTAAACATGAGCGTTTCTAGGTGGCAGGAGCAAGTGGCACTGGTCAGCGGGGCCGGCAGCGACAGCGGCATCGGCCTGGCCATCGCCCGGCGTTTAGGCCGTGAAGGCGTGCGGGTGCTGATCACCGCCAGCAGCGCACGCATTCACCAACGCGCCGCCGAGTTGCAAGCTGAAGGTATAGATGCCCGCGCCCTGGCCGCGGATTTGACTGACGAAGCGCAGGTGGCGGACTTGGCCGCCTGGGCCCACGGCCAGTTCGGCCATCTCGACATTTTGGTGAATAACGCCGGCATGGCCATGCAGGGCAGCCCTGAACCCTTCGCCGAGGTGGCGGATATGGATCTGGCCACTTGGAACCTGTCACTGGCGCGCAACCTGACCAGCGCCTTCTTGCTCACCCGTGCCGTGTTGCCGGGGATGAAGGCCCGTGGTTATGGGCGCATTGTGCATATCAGCTCGACCACCGGCACCCGCGGTAGCAATCCCGGTGAATCGGCCTACAGCGCGGCCAAGGCGGCCATGTTGGGGCTGAACATGAGCCTGGCGCTGGAAGTCGGCAAGCAGGGCATCACCGTCAACAGCGTGGCGCCGGGCTGGATCGCCACCGGCTCCTCCACCGAAGAAGAGCAGCATGCCGGCACCTACACGCCCATCGGCCGCGCCGGCCGGCCGGAAGAAGTGGCGGCGGCGGTGGCGTTTTTGGCCTCACCGGAGGCCAGCTACATCACCGGCGAAGTTCTGGTAGTGGACGGCGGTAATTGCCTAATCGAAAACAAAGCCCCCTGAGCGGCTGCGCGCCGGCCATGCTGCGGTGAAAAAGGGCTCGGACTGCTTATTTACAACTCGTAAACTCCGCGTCCTCGCCCTTTGACTCGCTGGCGTTCGTCCTTCGGGCCAGCCTTTGGCTGTTACTCCCGCTGGTCGTTGCGCCTTGCCTGGCTCTAGCTCGCTCGCTCAGAACTGTATGCATCTTTTGGAGAGCTTCATGCACAATTGCTCGTTGACCTTCGCCCAACTGCCGGCCCCGCCGCGCGGGAGCCGCTAAGCCATGGCCGAGAACCTGCAAGAACAGCTGTATCAGAACATTCGCGCCGGCCTGTTGAGCGGGCGCTTCCAGCCGGGTGAGCGGCTGAAGATCCGTGACCTGGCCGCCGAGTGGGGCACCAGCCCGATGCCAGTGCGCGCCGCCTTGCAGCGGCTGGTGGCCGAGGGTGCGCTGGAAGGCGAGGCGCAGCGCTCGGTGCGGGTGCCGGCGATGACCCGCGCGCGCTTCGAGCAGTTGTTGCCGGTGCGCTGCAACCTCGAAGGCCTGGCCGTGGAGTTGGCCGCTGCGCGTATCAGTAAGGCCGAGCTGGCGACCTTGCAAGGCTGCATTGAGCGTATGGAAGTGGCCCTGCATGGGCGCGACGTGCAAGCGTATCTGGCCGACAACAGCCAGTTTCACCTGACGCTGTATAACGCCTGTGACAATCCAGTGTTGCTGCGGTTGATCGAGTCACTGTGGCTGCAAGTCGGACCCTTTTTCAATCGGCTGTTCACCGAGGCCGACCTGTCTTTGCGCCTCAACGATTTTCACGGCGACTGCCTGAAAGCCCTGCAGGCCGGCGACGGCAAGGCGGCGCGTGCGGCGATCGAGCAAGACCTGAGCTTCTTCGGTCAGTTCCTGCTCAACCTGCTGGGGCTGGAGCAGGGCGAGGCCAGTCGCCAGGATTGAGCCCGGCCCGGCCTATTCTGGCCTGGACGGGCTCAGCTCTCCAGCCAGACGTCGCGCACCCAGTGCCACACCGAGTCCCAGGTTTCTTCTTCGCTCAGCTCGCCGCTGTCGCCGTCCCAGAGCACCACGCTGCCGTCCTGTTCGACGCAGTAGTAGTTGCCGCGATCCTCGCAGATCGGCACCAGTTCGCGCGGTACGCCCAGCGACCAGGCCACCGCGGCGACTTCCGGTAGGTAGGTGTGCGACTGCGGGTCGGTGGCGGTGACGGGCTCCAGGCGGCCGTAGACCACGTCGCTGACCTTGAGCAGGAATTCGCGCAGCTCGAACGGCAGGTTGATCAGGATCTGCTCTTCGATCTCGACCAGCAGTTCTTCTTCCGGCAGCTCCAGCGCGACCGGCACCGGTTCGTTCATTTCACGCAGTTGTTCGATGACTTCTTCCACGGGGTGGCTCCAGCAGCAAGGCAGAATGACGGGCAGCAACGGCGAGTTCTGCGCTATGCGGCGCAGCGACTCACCCGCGTTGGTTTTTACTCCGCTCGGCCTGAGCGGACAAGAGGGGCGTCCGGCAAACACAAAACCCGGGACAGGCCCGGGTTTCGCGTGAAGCCTGAGGTGGACTAGCCGTTCTGGCGGATACCGGCCACCAGCCAAGGCTGGTTGTCGCCGGCGTCACGTTCCAGGCGCCAGCTTTCGCTGAACGCTTCGCCCTGGTCGAAACGCGAGGTCTTGGCCACGCCGGTGAAGGTCAGGGTGGCGACGGTCTTGTCGCTGAGGTCGTCGACGCCGTCCAGTTGCACCTCGAGGTTGTCGACGTAGGTGGACTGGAAGCCCTCGCCCAGGTCGGCGCGCTCGCGCTTAAGGAATTCGAGCAGCTGCGGGGTGACGAACTCGGCGATCTTGTCCATCTCGTTGGCGTCCCAGTGCTGCTGCAGGCTGAGGAAGTGCTCGCGGCCGGCGCTGATGAAACTTTGCGCGTTGAACCAGGCCGGGGCATTGATCGCCGGCTTGAGCGCAGCGGCGCCGGCGCCACCGAAGATCGAGGCAGGCGCCGCCTGGGCCGGCATCTCGCGCTGCATGGGCGCGCCATTGGCGCTGAGCGGGCCGGCGTGTTTGCGGCGGGAGGCGAGGAAGCGGAACAGCAGGAAGGCGATCAGGCCGAAGATCAGCATGTCCATGATCTGCAGGCCTTCGAAGCCGTCACCCATGAACATCGAGGCGAGCAGGCCGCCGGCGGCCAGACCGGCCAATGGGCCGAGCCAGCGCGAGGCGCCGCTGGCGGCGGCGGGCTGGCGAGTGGCGGTCGGCGCGCCGGCGGTTTGCTGGGCTGGAGCCTGACGGGTCTGGTGGCTCGGCGCGGAACCGAAGGATTTAGCGCCGCCAAAACGCTTGGCTTCGGCATCAAAACTCATGGTAAGGCCCAAGCTCAGGCACATGGCCAGGGCAATGCTGAGGAAACGCTGCATGTTTAGCTGTCTCTTGGTGGTTGGAACGCTGCGCGGCATCTTGCCCGGCACGGCCGCCGATGGCTAGCCATAGAATGTTTCGAGCTTTTGCTTTTCGCCCAACGGTTGCGCCGCGGCCATCAGGGTTTCAGTGCTGCAACAGCATCAGCAGCGGGCCGCAGCGCAGTTGTCGGCGCAGGAAGGCGCGAAACTCGGCGGAGTCTTCCTCGGGGTGGCACAGCCAGTGGACGAAGCTGCGCAGGTAGACGCCGCTGAGCAGGCTTTCCTCGGCGATGCGCCGCAGGTGTCGGGTTTCCCGGCGGGCGCCCTCGCGCCACCATTGCACGGTACGGCTGATGCGCAGCAGGCCGAGCACTTGCAGGTGCAGATGGGCGGGTTCGAGTTTGTACAGCAACATCTGTCCGGTCACCGCACGGTGTGCCGCCAGGCTATCGAGCCAGGCGATCAGCAGTTCTTCCAGGCGCTTGGCCGGCTCCAGGGCGCCGAGGTCGGCGGCGTTGCCGCGTGCCAGCATGGCCTGGTCGGCGCGGTCGAACCAGGCTTCGACCAGTTGATCCTTTTCCCGGTAGTGGCTGGCGATGACGTCCAGACCCACGTCCAGACGGGCGGCCAGGTCGAACAGGTGCAAACGCTCCCAGCCGCAGACGTCGGCCAGCTGCAGGGCGCTATCGAGAATCTGGGTTGCTGTGATTGTCGGTTTTTTCATGGACTCACCTCGCCAAGCAGTATGGGCCGAGGGGAGCGGGAGGCGGGGTGGAGACGACCAACGGAAGTGCGCGGACGTTGCTCAGGCGTAGGGCGGACTCAGGAGCGGAGCGAACAGTCCGCCAGCGACAAACGGCCTGCGATCCGTAGGAGGCCCGACCTCGGGGCGAGCTTTGGCTGTATCCGCGAAACGATGGGCAGGCAGCCCTGCGCCATGCATCTGGGCGGGCTACGGCGGGTATTGAGTGCCGCCAGGCTCAGCGCCAGTTATACAGCTCTTTCTCGGACAGCTTGTGCATCTGGCTGGTCTGGGCCTGGAAGGCCTTCATCGAGGCCCAGATGCGCCCGTTCAGCTCGCTCTGCGCGGCCAGTTCGCCGAGCACCACCTCGGATTCGCGCTGCAGGGCGTCGAGCACTTCGTCGGGGAAGCGCTTGAGCAGGGTGCCCTGTTGCTTGAGTTCGTCCAGGGCCAGGGCGTTGTGGTAGACGTAATCGTCGAGCATGTCCTGGCTGGCGGCGCGGGCGGCCTCGGTCAGGATCGCCTGCAGGTCGGCCGGCAGGCTGTCGAGGGCCTGCCGGTTGATCAGCAGTTCGAGCACCGCCTGCGGCTCCTGCCAGCCCGGGTAGTAGTAGAACTTGGCGGCTTTATGCAGGCCGAAGGCCAGGTCGTTGTAGGGGCCGACCCAGTCGCTGGCGTCGATGGCGTTGGTCTGCAGGGCGCTGAACACCTCGCCGCCGGGCAGGTTGACGGTGGTCGCGCCGAGCTTGCTCAGCACTTCGCCGCCCAGGCCCGGCATGCGGATCTTCAGGCCCTTGAGGTCGTCCAGCGAGTTGATCTCCTTGTTGTACCAGCCGCCCATCTGCATGCCGGTATTGCCCACCACCAGCGGTTTTACCCCGTGCGGGGCATAGGCCTCGTCCCACAGCGCCTGGCCGCCGCCCTTGCTCAGCCAGGCATTCATTTCGCTGGTGGACAGGCCGAAGGGCACGGCGGTGAAGAACTGCGCGGCCGGCACCTTGCCTTTCCAGTAGTAGGCGGCGCCGTGACCCAATTCGGCGGTGCCGCGCGAGACCGCGTCGAACACCTCCAGCGGCGGCACCAGCTCGCCGCCGGCATACACCTTGATGCTCAGACGGCCGCCGCTCATGGTCTTGACCCGCTCGGCCAGGCGCTCGGCGGCGGTGCCCAGGCCCGGGTAGTTCTTCGGCCAGGCGGTGACCATCTTCCATTCAAAACTCTGGCTCGGCTCGGCAGCGGCTTGCTCGCTGCCGGCTTTTTCGTCCTTGCAGGCGGTCAGGCTGAGCGCGGTGAGCAGCGCCACGGCAGCGCTGAAGAGGTTGCGGCGGTTCATCGTGGCGTCCTTATGGTGGGTCGGGCGGTGTGTGGTTCGGCGCGAGTCGAGCGTGGCGTCGCGTCGCCTCCGTTGTACCTCGGGCGACGGACGGTTCTACAGTGCTTCCAGCTTGGCGTAACTGAGCATCAGCCATTTGCTGCCTTCGCTGGCGAAGTTCACCTGCACCCGTGCCTGCGCGCCGCCACCCTCGAAGTTGAGGATGACGCCCTCGCCGAACAGCGCGTGCTGCACCCGTTGGCCGAGGCTGAAGGCGGTGTCCGGCACGGCGCTGCCGGCGAACAGGCTGCTGTCGCCCATGCTGCGGGTATTCGAGGTGAAGGGCCGGGTCACGCTATTGGACAGGCGCACTTCCTGGATCAGCTCCGCAGGAATTTCGCGGACGAAGCGCGAAATCGAGTTACGGGTTTCGTTGCCATACAAGCGGCGGACTTCAGCGTAACTGATCACCAGCTTGTGCATGGCCCGGGTGATGCCGACATAGGCCAGGCGCCGCTCCTCTTCGAGGCGGCCGGGTTCTTCCAGGCTCATCTTGTGCGGGAACAGGCCCTCTTCCACGCCGACCAGGAACACCTGGGGAAATTCCAGACCCTTGGCGCTGTGCAGGGTCATCAGCTGGATGCTGTCCTCGTTCTCCGCCGCCTGGGTGTCGCCGGCCTCCAGCGAGGCGTGGCCGAGGAAGGCCTGCAGCGGCGACAGCTCGTCATCTTCGGCGTTGTCGAAGGAGCGCGCGGCGCTGACCAGTTCTTCCAGGTTCTCGATGCGCGCCTGGGCCTTCTCGCCCTTTTCCGCCTGGTGGTAGGCGATCAGCCCGCTCTGCTCGATCACGGTCTGGGTCATCAGGTGCAGCGGCATGCTCAGCACCTTGGCCGCCAGGTTCTCGATCAGCTCGACAAACCCGGCCAGGGCGCCCGCGGCCCGGCCCGGCAGGGCCTTGTTGGCGAGCATCAGGCGGATCGCCTGCCACATCGACACCTCATGCTCGCGGGCGTAGGCGCGGATCGCCTCGACGCTCTTCTCGCCGATGCCGCGCGCCGGCACGTTGATCACCCGTTCCAGCGCCGCGTCGTTGCCGCGGCCGTCGAGCAGGCGCAGATAGGCCATGGCGTTCTTGATTTCGGCGCGCTCGAAGAAGCGCTGGCCGCCGTAGATACGGTAGGGGATCTTCTCGCGCAGCAGCGCCTCTTCGAGTACCCGCGACTGGGCGTTGGAGCGGTAGAGGATGGCGATCTCGCTGCGCTTGAGACCGTCCTTGCGCAGCGCGTCCGCGATCGATTCGACCACATAACGCGCTTCGTCGTGCTCGTTGAACGCCGAATACAGGGCGATCGGCTCGCCGTCGCCGCCGTCGGTCCACAGCTCCTTGCCCAGGCGTCCCTGGTTGTTGGCGATCAGCGCGTTGGCGGCCTTGAGGATGCCGGCGCTGGAGCGGTAGTTCTGCTCCAGGCGGATGATCTCGGCGTCACTGAAGTCGTCGCCGAACTGCTGGATATTCTCGATCTTGGCCCCGCGCCAGCCGTAGATCGACTGATCGTCGTCGCCGACCACCATCAGGCTCTCGCCGCCCTTGGCCAGCAGGCGCAGCCAGGCGTACTGCACGGCGTTGGTGTCCTGGAACTCGTCGACCAGGATATGCCGGAAGCGCCGCTGGTAGTGCTCGAGCAGGCCCGGCTTGTCGCGCCACAGGTCGAGGGCGCGCAGCAACAGTTCGGCGAAGTCGATCACCCCGGCGCGGGCGCAGGCCGCCTCGTAGGCTTCGTAGATCTTCAGTTGGGTGGCGAGGAACAGGTCGCCGCCGGGCTGGATGTTCTTCGGCCGCAGGCCTTCGTCTTTCTGCCCGTTGATGAACCACTGCGCCTGTTTGGGCGGCCAGCGCTGCTCGTCCAGGCCCAGCTCGCGGATCACCCGTTTGACCAGGCGCTGCTGGTCGTCGGAGTCGAGGATCTGGAAGTTCTCGGCCAGGCCGGCTTCCTGCCAGTGGGCGCGCAGCAGGCGATGGGCCAGGCCGTGGAAGGTGCCGACCCACATGCCGGCCGGATTGACCCCGAGCATCTGCTCGATGCGCGCGCGCATCTCGGCGGCGGCCTTGTTGGTGAAGGTCACCGACAGGATGCTGTGCGGCGAGGCGTGTTCCAGCTGGATCAGCCAGGCGATGCGGTGCACCAGCACGCGGGTCTTGCCGGAGCCGGCGCCGGCCAGCACCAGTTGCCGGCCCAGGCGCGCGGTCACGGCCTGGCGCTGGGCATCGTTGAGGGAGGCGATCAGGAGTTCGGGGTCATTTTGCATCGCGGCATTCTAGGGGGCGGCGGCGGCGAGGGCAAACCGGGCACACCGCACATCGCGGCAGACTTGCCAATGGACGACCGGTACGTCACCTTGCCGGGCGCTGACCGCAGGTCGCCCAAGCCACGCAAAGCGCTTGATCGGCCCGCTAAATTTGCACCGATCATTGTTGGGCGATGCGTCTAGCTCGGGTATGCTGCGCCGACCTAGGCACCCATTACAAGAAAATAGCCTATGCCTCAGACCGCTAGCGCCACTGTCGAGTCGACGCTGGAAAGCACCTGTGATATCCGTCAGCAATTCGCCACGGATATCGCCATCGAACGTACCCGCCTGCTGTATCAGGGCTCGTGGGTGCCGACCCTATTCATGCTGCTCAATGGCGTGGCCTGCGCCTATCTGCTCTGGGCGCCGCAGAACCGTGTCGTGCTGTCCGGCTGGTTGGTCTGGCTGGTGCTGCTGGCCGTGCTGCGCCTGCTCCAGGTTCGCGCCTTCAATGCTGCGCAATCCAGCAGCCAGGTGCAGACGCATTGGCGGCGCAATTTCCTGTTGGGCGCCGCTGCCTCCGGGCTGACCCTGGCCTTCGTCGCCATTGCCCTGGTGCCGGCCGCGGTGTTCTACCAGCAGGCCCTGGTCTACGGCCTGATCGGCGCGGCGATTCTTTCCGCCAGTGTGGCCTATGCCGTCAGCCTGTCGGCCTTCCTGACTTTCGCCTTGCCTTGCCTGCTGCCGTCGGTGGCGTATCTGCTGCTCAGCGAGCATAGCTTGCAGCGTGGTTGGGGAGTCCTTGGCGGCATCCTGCTGGTGACGCTGTTGCTGGTGGCTTGGCAGGTCAACCGCCTGCTGTGGCGCAGCCTGTGGCAGCGCTTCCACAATCAGGCGCTGATCGGCAACCTGGAGCATGCCCGGCAGCAGGCCGAGGCGCTCAACGGCGAGTTGGCCCGCGAAGTCGAGCAGCGCCGCTGGGCCGAGGGCGAACTGCGCGCGGCCCATGACGAGCTGGAAATGCGCGTGGCCGAGCGCACCCTGGAGCTGGACGATGCCACCCACGCCCTGGGCAAGAGTCAGGCGCGCCTGGCCCTGGCTCTGGAAGCCAGCGAGTTGGGGCTGTGGGACTGGAACCTGCAGAGCGATGAGGTGCACCACTCGCAGCTCAAGGAGATCTTCGGCCTCGAGCCCGATGCGGTGCAGGTCATGTTGCGCGACCTCAAGCCGCGCCTGCACCCGGACGACCTGCCGTTGCTGCGCCGGGCGCTGGTCGAGCACCTGAAGGGGCGCAGCGACGGCTACCAGATCGAATACCGGGTCAAACACGCCGATGGCCACTGGGTCTGGGTCGAAGACCGCGGCCGCGCGGTGGAGCGCGATGCCCAGGGTCGGGTGCTGCGCATGCTCGGCACGCGGCGCACCATCACCACGCGCAAGCAGCAGGAAGAGCAGCAGCGCCTCGCCGCCACCGTGTTCGAGGCGGCCAGCGAAGGCATCGTCATTCTCGATCCGGATTACCGTCTGCTGGCGGTCAACCAGGCATTCAGCCAAGTCACCGGCTATCGCCAGGAAGACGTGCTCGGCAAGAGCGTCGCCAGCCTGATCAGCAGTCGCGACACCCGCCACCAGTACCAGTTGATCCGCTTGGAACTGGAGCGCGGCGACCACTGGCAGGGCGAGTTGATCGAGACGCGCAAGAACGGCGAACTCTACCCGCAACTGCTGCAACTCCAGGTGGTGCGCGATGCGCGGGGCAGCGTCAGCCATATCGTCGGTTTCTTCGCCGACCTGTCGTCGCGGCGCGAGGCCGAGGAACGTCTGCGCTACCTGTCGCACTACGACGAACTGACCGGCCTGGCCAACCGCAGCCTGTTCAAGAACCGCCTGCACGAGGCCAGCCAGCGTTCGCGCCAGAGCGGGCGCAGCCTGGCCCTGCTGCACGTCGACCTGGATCGCTTCAAGTGGCTCAACGACAGCCTCGGCCACGAAGTGGCCGACCAATTGCTGCGCCAGATGAGCCGGCGTCTGAGCCAGGCCATGCCCGAGGCCGATACCATCGCGCGCTTGTCCGGCGACGAATTCGCCGTGTTGCTCGATTCCTACGGCAGCCTCTCGACCCTGGCGCGCATGGCCAGCCGCCTGCTGGCCAAACTGCGCCTGCCGATGATCGTCGGCGGTCAGGAGCTGGTGGTCAGCGCCTCGGTGGGCATCAGCCTGCTGCCGGACAACGCGCGGGAAATCTCCACCCTGGTCAGCCAGGCCGACATGGCCATGCAGCACGCCAAGCACCTGGGCGGCAATAGCTTCCAGTTCTTCACCGACAACCTGCAGGCCTGCACCCTGGAGCGCCTGCAGCTGGAAACCCAGCTGCGCAAGGCAATCGACGAGCACCAGCTGGAGGTGTTCTACCAGCCCAAGCTGTGCCTGGCCGACGGCAGCCTGAATGCCGCCGAGGCGCTGGTGCGCTGGCGCCATCCGGAGCGCGGGCTGGTGCCGCCGGGGGATTTCATCGGTCTGGCCGAGGAAACCGGGCTGATCGCACCGATCGGCGAATTCGTCCTGCGCCGCGCCTGCCAGCAAGCCCGCGCCTGGCAGCTGCAGGGCCTGGCGCAGATCCGCGTGTCGGTGAACCTGTCGGTGCATCAGTTGCGCCAGGGCAAGCTGACCAGCCTGGTGCGCCAGGTGCTCGACGAAACCGAGTTGGCGCCGCAGTTCCTCGAACTCGAATTGACCGAGAGCCAGCTGCTCGACAACGTCGAGAGCGTCATCGCCACCTTCCAGCAGCTGCGCGACCTGGGGGTCAAGCTGGCAATCGACGACTTCGGCACCGGCTACTCCTCGCTCAGCTACCTCAAGCGTTTCCCGGTGGACTACGTGAAGATCGACCAGACCTTTATCCGCGATTTGGCGCTCGGCGGCGAGGATGCGGCGATTACCCGTGCGATCATCGTCATGGCCCACAGCCTGGAGCTGAAGGTGGTCGCCGAGGGCGTGGAAACCCAGGCGCAGATGGACTTCCTCAAGGCTCAGCGCTGCGATGAGATCCAGGGCTTCCTGATCAGCAAGCCGGTGCCGGCGGAGCAATTCGTCCAGTTGCTGCGCGAGCGGGCCTGCACCGTCTGAGCTTACCCGGGCGCTCGACCATGGGCGGCGAGCGGCCAGGTCGCCGGCGACGCTTCACGCCATCCACTTGCGTCCCGCCAGTTCCAGCAGCAGGTTGGCCTGCTCCGGCCCGCTGCTGCCGGCCGGGTAGGGCCGCGGGCTCTGGTGGTGCTGCTGCCAGCCCTGGATGATCGGGTCGACCCAGCGCCAGGCCGCTTCCACTTCGTCGCGGCGCATGAACAGCGTCGAGTCGCCCTCGATCACGTCCAGCAGCAGGCGCTCATAGGCGTCCCAGCGGCGCTTCTGGCGAAACGCCTGGGCCAGATTGAGGTCGAGCTCCACCGGTTGCAGGTGCATGCCCTTGCCCGGACTCTTGCCCATCAATTGCAGGCTGACGCACTCTTCCGGCTGCAGGCGGATCAACAGGCGATTGGCCTCGCCGTCGCCAAATAGCTGGTGCGGCACCGGCTTGAACTGAATCAGGATCTCCGAGGTTTTCTTCGCCAGGCGTTTGCCGGTGCGCAGGTAGAAGGGCACGCCGGCCCAGCGCCAGTTGTCGATCTCCAGCTGGACGGCGACGAAGGTCTCGGTATCGCTGTCGTTGTCGACATTCTTCTCGAAGTAGTAGGCCGGGACTTCCTGCCCGCCGATCTTGCCGGCGGCGTACTGGCCGCGCACGGTCTTGTCGCGCACGTCGAGGCCGGAGATGGGTTTCAGCGCCTCGAGCACCTTGACCTTCTCGTTGCGCACCGCCTCGGCGTCGAAGCGCACCGGCGCCTCCATGGCCACCAGGCACAGCAGTTGCAGCAGGTGGTTCTGGATCATGTCGCGCATGGCGCCGGCGTTGTCGTAGTAGGCGCCGCGATTTTCCACGCCGAGGGTCTCGCACACGCTGATCTGCACGTGGTCGATATGCCCGGCGCGCCACACCGGCTCGAACAGGGCGTTGGCGAAGCGCAGCGCCATCAGGTTCTGCACGGTTTCCTTGCCCAGGTAGTGATCGATGCGGAACACCCGCGACTCGTCGAACACCGCCCCGATTGCCGCGTTGATCGCCTGTGCCGACGGCAACGAGTGGCCGATCGGTTTCTCCAGCACGATGCGCGCGTGAGGCCCGGCCAGGCCGGCGATCTGCAGGTGCGAGGCGATGTCCTCGAACAGGTCGGGCGCGGTGGCCAGGTAGTACACCCGCACCCGTTCGCCGGCGCTGCCCAGGTGCTTGGCCAGGCGGCCGAAGTCGGCACTCTGGCTGGCGTCCATGGCGAAATAGCTGAGGCGCGCGGCGAAGCTGTGCCAGGTGTCGTTGTCGAAATCGGCGCGCGCCACCTGGGCGCGACAGCGGCGTTCGGCGAGGGCCTGGTAGGCCTCATGGCTGTGGCTGCTGCGGGCCAGGGCGAGGATGCGCATGTCGGCGTGCAGGCGGCCGACGCGGTGCAGGTGGTAGAGCGCTGGCAGCAGTTTATGCAGGGCCAGATCGCCGCTGCCGCCAAACACCAGCATGTCGCAGGGAATGCTCAAAGCGGGAACTCCGACTCGGTTTAGCCGTGCGGGGGCGGCGGCCATGTAGTATAACTACAAAGTCACTACAGCCCCGGCGTGTCCCGATCATAACCGAGTCGCCCCTCGGATGAGGGGAGCACGACCTCTTCGCCACCTTTCAGCCCGAGCCCATGCCCGTGAATTTGTTGCAACACATTGCCCAGTCGCGTCATCTGTTACGCAAGTCGGAACTCAAGGTGGCCGACCACGTGCTGCTCGACCCGGCCGCGGTGATGCACAGCTCCATGGCCGACCTGGCCCACAGCGTCGGCATCAGCGAGCCGACCATCGTGCGCTTCTGCCGGGCCATCGGTTGCAGCGGCTTCCAGGACTTGAAGCTGAAACTGGCGCAAAGCCTGGCCGCCGGCGCCAGCTTCGGCCAGTTCGCCATCCATGAGGACGACTCGGTCGCCGACTTCAGCCTGAAGATCTTCGACACCACCCTGCACACCCTGATCGAGGTGCGCGAGCACCTCGATCCGCAGGCCTTGCAGCGCGCCATCGCCGCCTGCGCTCAGGCCCAGCGCGTGGAGTTCTATGGCTTCGGCGCGTCCGGTGCGGTGGCGGCGGATGCCCAGCACAAGTTCTTCCGCCTGCTGCTGACGGCCGCGGCCTACTCCGACCCGCACATGCAGGCGATGTCGGCGGTGACCCTCAAGCCCAGCGATGTGGCCATCTGCATCTCCCAGTCGGGGCGCTCGAAGGATCTGCTGATCACCGCCAATCTGGTGCGCGAAACCGGCGCGACCCTGATTACCCTGTGCCCGAGTCAGACCCCGCTGGCCGACCTGGCCACGGTCAATCTGGCCATCGACGTGCAGGAAGACACCGAGATCTACACCCCGCTGACCTCGCGCATCGCCCACCTGGTGGTGATCGACGTGCTGGCCATGGGCGTGGCCATGGCCCGCGGGCCGAGCCTGGTCAACCACCTGAAAAGCGTCAAGCGCAGCTTGCGCAGCCTGCGCCTGTCGCCCAAGTCGGTGAAGCTGCACGAGGACTAGCAGCGCGCCGCGTTCAGCCCCGCGCCCCTGCTTGCCGGGGTCATCGCAACTTCATCATTTTGCCCGCAAAGCGTCATATCCCAGGTCGATCCTGTAACTCCCGTTGTTCAGCCTGGGAGACCTGAGATGCCGCGTTACTCGGATGAAGCGCAGTCGCACGTTAGCAACGATGCGAAAAACCGCCGCAAGCTGCTCGATCAGCGGCGCATGGAATACCGGCGCGCCATCGAAAACTACGCCGAACGCCGGCAGTTGCAACAGCAGTTGAGCGATTACCCGGAGTTGGCCGCGGCTAACTACCTGGTTGCTCAGGCGCCGACTCGGCGAACTGCTCAGCCAGGGCGTTGATCTGGCTGCGCTGATCGCGCACGAAGGCGAAAAATGCCTGGGCCACCGGCGACAGGTATTTGCCGCGCGGGTGCACCAGGCACCAGCTGCGCAGCAATGGCAGCTCCGCCACCGGCAATTCGCGCAGTACGCCGCACGCCAGCTCGCGGCGCACGGCGTGGCGTGGCAACAGGGCCAGGCCGAGGCCGGCGAGCACCCCTTCGAGCTGGCTCTCGGTCGAGCCGACCTCCAGGGTCAGGGCGAAGTGCGCGCGTTTCTGGTGGCAATATTCCTCGCCCGCCTGGCGGGTGCCCGAGCCGCGTTCGCGCACCAGCAGTGGCCAGGCGCTGAGGTCTTGCAGGAACAGTGGCCCCTGGCTGCACAGTGGGTGCGTCGCTGGCGCCACCGCGACGATCGGGTTATTGAGGAAGGGCAGAAACTCCAGATTCAGATCCGTCGGCACCTGCGACATGATCAGCAAATCATCGCGATTGGCGTTCAGGCGCTTGAGTGCCTGGGCGTGATTGCTCACCACCAGTTGCAAGCTGACTTCCGGGTATTGTTGGCGAAAAGCGGCGAACAGGTGCGGAGCGAAGTACTTCGCGCTGGATTCGACGGCCAGGCTCAGCTGGCCCTGCAGGGTGCCCTGCAGATCGCCCAGCTGCATATCTAGGCTTTCCAGGCGGCCGAAAATATCCGCACTGGCCCGTTGTAGGGCTTCGGCGGCGTCGGTCAGGTAGAGCTTCTTGCCGACATAGTCGAACAGCGGCTGGCCGACCAGTTCTTCCAGCTGGCGAATCTGCAGGCTGACCGCCGGCTGGGTCAGCGCCATGTCCTCGGCGGCGCGGCTGTAGGAGCGCTGCTCGCACACCGAGCGGAATACCTGGAGCTGGCGCAATGTCATGCGCATCAGGGATTTACGCATAGTCTATCGTTACCTGCGGACGCTCTGGATGGGCTGCTGGAGTCTCGTTCGACTAAATATATAAGTTTTTACTTATAGCCACTCAAATAATTATTAATTTTGGTTAATTGGCTGGTCGACGTAGGGTTAATACAGCGCCGCTGACCGATCAGCGGCCCTGTATCGACCGGCTTGTCCGGTTCGCGGGTTACCGATTCACTTGCGCCTGGTTGAGGACGAGAACTTGTGATCAAGAAAATCCTGATTGCCAACCGCGGCGAGATTGCCGTGCGCATCGTGCGCGCCTGTGCCGAGATGGGCATTCGCTCGGTGGCCATCTATTCCGATGCCGACAGCATGGCGTTGCACGTCAAGCGCGCCGACGAAGCCCACTGCATCGGTGCCGATCCGCTGGCCGGTTACCTGAACCCGCGCAAGCTGGTCAACCTGGCGGTGGAAACCGGCTGCGATGCGCTGCACCCCGGCTACGGCTTCCTCTCGGAAAACGCCGAGCTGGCGGAAATCTGCGCCGAGCGCGGGATCAAGTTCATCGGCCCTTCGGCCTCCGTGATCCGCCGCATGGGCGACAAGACCGAGGCGCGGCGCAGCATGATCAAGGCCGGGGTGCCGGTCACTCCCGGTACCGAGGGCAACGTCGCCGACATCGCCGCGGCCCTGGTCGAAGGCGAGCGCCTCGGCTACCCGGTGATGCTCAAGGCCACCTCCGGCGGCGGCGGCCGCGGCATTCGCCGCTGCAACAGCGCCGAGGAGCTGGAGCTGGCGTTTCCGCGGGTGATTTCCGAGGCGACCAAGGCCTTCGGCTCGGCCGAGGTGTTCCTGGAAAAATGCATCGTCAATCCCAAGCACATCGAGGCGCAGATCCTCGGCGACAGCTTCGGCAACGTGGTGCACCTGTTCGAGCGCGACTGCTCGATCCAGCGGCGCAACCAGAAACTGATCGAGATCGCCCCCAGCCCGCAGCTAACCCCCGAGCAGCGCGCCTACATCGGCGACCTGGCGGTGCGCGCGGCGCAGGCGGTGGGCTACGAGAACGCCGGCACCGTGGAGTTTCTGCTCGCCGAGGGCGAGGTGTACTTCATGGAGATGAACACCCGGGTTCAGGTCGAGCACACCATCACCGAGGAAATCACCGGCCTGGACATCGTTCGCGAACAGATTCGTATCGCCAGCGGCCTGCCGCTCTCGGTTAAGCAGGAGGACATCATCCATCGCGGCTTCGCCCTGCAATTTCGCATCAACGCCGAGGATCCGAAGAACAACTTCCTGCCCAGCTTCGGCAAGATCACCCGCTACTACGCCCCCGGCGGCCCCGGCGTGCGCACCGACACGGCGATCTACACCGGCTACACCATCCCGCCCTACTACGACTCCATGTGCCTGAAGTTGGTGGTCTGGGCCTTGACCTGGGAGGAGGCGCTGGATCGCGGCCTGCGCGCCCTGGACGACATGCGCGTGCAGGGGGTCAAGACCACCGCCGCCTATTACCAGGAGATCCTGCGCAACCCGGAATTCCGCAGCGGCCAGTTCAACACCAGCTTCGTCGACAGCCATCCGGAATTGACCCAGTACTCGATCAAGCGCAACCCGTCGCACCTGGCCATCGCCGTCGCCACCGCTATCGCCGCCTACGCCGGCCTGTGAGGATTTGAGAAATGGTTAAGACCCGTCAAGCGAAAAAGATCGCCGTCACCGACATCGTCCTGCGCGACGCCCACCAGTCGCTGTTGGCCACGCGCATGCGCACCGAAGACATGCTGCCGATCTGCGCCAAGCTCGACCAGGTCGGCTACTGGTCGCTGGAAGTCTGGGGCGGTGCCACCTTCGACGCCTGCGTGCGCTTCCTCAAGGAAGACCCCTGGGAACGCCTGCGCCAGCTCAAGGCGGCGCTGCCCAATACCCGTCTGCAGATGCTGCTGCGTGGGCAGAACCTGCTCGGTTATCGCCATTACAGCGATGACGTGGTCGAGGCCTTCGTGGCCAAGGCCGCGGGCAACGGCATCGACGTGTTCCGCATCTTCGACGCGATGAACGACGTGCGTAACCTGCGCGTGGCCATCGAGGCGGTGAAGGCTGCCGGCAAGCATGCCCAGGGCACGCTGGCCTATACCACCAGCCCGGTGCATACGGTCGAGGCCTATGTCGCCCAAGCCAAGCAGATGGAAGCCATGGGCTGCGACTCGGTGGCGATCAAGGACATGGCCGGCCTGCTCACCCCCTACGCGACCTTCGAGCTGGTCAAGGCGCTCAAGGCCGAGCAAGCGCTGCCGGTGTTCATCCACAGCCATGACACCGCGGGCATGGGCTCGATGTGCCAGCTCAAGGCCATCGAGGCCGGCGCCGACCATATCGACACCGCCATCTCGAGCATGGCCTGGGGCACCAGCCACCCGGGCACCGAGTCGATGGTCGCCGCGCTCAAGGGCAGCGCGTACGACACCGGCCTGGATCTGGCGCTGCTGCAGGAGATCGGCCTGTACTTCTATGAGGTGCGCAAGAAGTACCACCAGTTCGAGAGCGAGTTCACCGCGGTGGATACCCGCGTGCAGGTCAACCAGGTGCCGGGCGGGATGATGTCCAACCTGGCCAACCAGCTCAAGGAGCAGGGCGCGCTGGATCGCATCGATGAGGTGTTCGCCGAGATCCCGCGGGTGCGCGAGGATCTCGGCTTCCCGCCGCTGGTCACCCCGACCTCGCAGATCGTCGGCAGCCAGGCGGTGTTCAACGTGCTGGCCGGCGAGCGCTACAAGACCATCACCAACGAAGTGAAGCTCTATCTGCAGGGCCGCTATGGTCTGGCGCCGGGCAAGATCAACGAGCAGTTGCGCAAGCAGGCGATCGGCAGCGAAGAGGTGATCGAGGTGCGTCCGGCCGACCTGCTCAAGCCGGAAATGAGCAAGCTGCGCGCGGAGGTCGGCGCCCTGGCCAAGTCCGAGGAAGACGTGCTGACCTACGCCATGTTCCCCGATGTCGGGCGCAAGTTCCTCGAGGAGCGCGAGGCCGGCACTCTCAAGCCGGAGACCCTGCTGCCGATTCCCGAAGGCGGTGGCGTGGGTGCCGTCGGCGGCGAAGGGGTGCCGACCGAGTTCATCGTCGACGTGCACGGCGAGAGCTACCGGGTCGACATCACCGGGGTCGGCGTCAAGGGCGAGGGCAAGCGCCACTTCTACCTGTCGATCGACGGCATGCCGGAAGAGGTGGTGTTCGAGCCGCTCAATCAGTTCGTCGCCGCGGCCGGCGGCAAACGCAAGCACACCAGCGCCCCCGGCGACGTCAGCACCAGCATGCCGGGCAATATCGTCGAGGTGCTGGTCAAGCAGGGCGATGCGGTGAAAGCCGGTCAGGCGGTGCTGATCAGCGAAGCGATGAAGATGGAGACCGAGGTGCAGGCGCCGATTGCCGGCACGGTGAAAGCGGTGCATGTGGCCAAGGGCGATAGGGTCAATCCGGGCGAGGTGCTGATCGAGATCGAATAACCGCAACGGCGGCGCAAGCGAGGCGCGCGCAGCCGTGTGCAACTGTTTACCTCTGGGGGGCCGCAAGGCCCTCTTTTTTAACTGATTCAACTGAGCGCCAGGCTATGACAGCTGTTGGAGGCGGTAATGGGGCTTGACCCGGTGGTGCTGTTTTTTCTCTTCGGCCTCTGCGCCGGCTTGCTGAAAAGCGAGCTGAAGCTGCCGCCGGCGCTCTATGAAACCCTGTCGATCGTCTTGCTGCTGGCCATCGGCTTGCACGGCGGGGTGGAGCTGGCGGAACAGGCCAGCCTGCAGTTGCTCGGCCAGGCCATGCTGGTGTTGGGCTTGGGCGTGGTGCTGCCGGTGCTGGCCTTCGCCATGCTGCGCGGCCTGGGCTTCGACCGGATCAACGCCGCCAGCGTCGCGGCGCATTACGGTTCGGTGAGCGCCGGTACCTTTGCCGTGGTGGTGGCCTTTATGCTGGCTCGCGGCATCGCGTTCGAGAGCTACATGCCGCTGTTCGTGGCGATCCTGGAGATTCCGGCGATCCTGGTCGGCATCCTCCTGGCCAAAGGCCTGGCCCGCGACACCGACTGGCGCGAGCTGGGCCGGGAAATTTTCCTCGGCAAGAGCATCATGTTGCTGCTCGGTGGCCTGATCATCGGCGCGGTGGCCGGCAAGGAGGCGATCAAGCCGCTGGAGCCGCTGTACACCAGCATGTTCAAGCCGGTGCTGGCGTTCTTCCTGCTGGAGATGGGCCTGATCGCCTCCGGTCAGCTCGGCGCGCTCAAGCAGTTCGGCCTGCGTCTGCTCGGCTTCGCCCTGCTGATGCCGTTGCTCGGCGCCCTGATCGGCGCCTTGCTGGCGCGCCTGATGGGGCTGTCGCTGGGCGGTACCGCGGTGCTGGCGACCCTGGCGGCCAGCGCCTCCTATATCGCCGTGCCGGCCGCCATGCGCCTGGCCTTGCCCGAAGCCAATTCGTCGCTGTCGCTGACCGCCTCGTTGGGGATCAGCTTTCCGTTCAATATCCTGATCGGCATTCCGCTGTACCTGGCGCTGGCCGAGCAACTGATCGCCTGGGGGCTCTGAGATGAACGCACCTACCCGCACCCTGCTCACCGTGATCTGCGAAGCCGCGCTGGAGAAGAAGCTGGTGGCTGACCTGCAACAGCTGGGCGCGCCCGGCTGGACCCTTTCCGACGCGCGCGGCCGTGGCTCGCACGGAGTGCGCAGCGCCGACTGGGATACCGAGGGCAATATCCGCCTGGAGGTCATCTGCAGCCGCGAGATAGCCGAACGCATTGCCACCCATCTGCAGGATAAGTACTACGCCAACTTCGCCATGGTCTGTTACCTGGCGCAGGTGGAAGTGCTGCGCCCGGAGAAGTTCTGACGCGCTGATTTCCCGGATGGCGCCAAGGCTTATCCGGGCTACGTTTTTGGTGTAACTCGGATCACGCGTAACGGACGCGTAGCCCGGATAAGCACCAGCGCAATCCGGGACTGGAGGCACCACCGACAAGGAGGTTGGCATGGTCAACTACCGGCGCGCCCGCCTGGCGGGCGGCAGCTATTTCTTCACCCTGACCCTCAGGGACAGACGCAGCGATCTGCTGGTGCGGCATGTCGCACTGTTGCGCGAGGCCCTGGGTCGGGTCAGACAACGCCAGCCTTTCGATCTGCCGGCGGCGGTGATCATGCCGGATCACCTGCACCTGCTGATGCAACTGCCGGAAGGCGACAGCAATTACTCGGCGCGGCTGCGCGATTTCAAGGCGCTGTTCGTCAAGTCGCTACGCGTCGCCGGCGAGCCCATAGGGCTCGGCGCCCGTGGCGGCGCGGGTATCTGGCAGTCACGTTTCTGGGAGCATCTGATTCGCGACGAGCGAGACCTGGCGAACCATATCGACTACATCCACTTCAACCCGGTTAAACATGGGCTGGTGCAGCGGGTGATCGATTGGCCGTATTCCCGCTTTCATCGGTTTGTCAGTCAGGGTGTGCTGCCTGCCGACTGGGCGGGTGGTGATGGGCGCGATATTGCCGGTGGTGATTGAGCGATCGCTGTCCCGGATGGCGCCAAGGCTTATCCGGGCTACGTCGTTATTGGCGGCGGTCGCATAAGCGAGGCAATAGAACGTAGCCCAGATAAGCACCAGCGCAATCCGGGAGCAGCTTCTTGTGTGATCAGCGCCAGGTGGCAGGCGTCTACCAGCCATCGCCTGGGTTGTGCTCGGGCATTGCGGCGAGCCTGAGCATGCAAGCGCTGTTGAATGAAATCCTCGATGAAGTCCGGCCCTTGATCGGCCAGGGCAAGGTAGCCGATTACATCCCGGCGCTGGCCGATGTGCCGGCCAACCAGCTGGGCATTGCGGTGTACGGCAACGAGGGCGAGCTGTTCTGCGCCGGCGATGCGCAGACGGCGTTTTCCGTGCAGAGCATTGCCAAGGTGTTCAGCCTGGTGCAGGCCATCGGCCACTCGGGCGAAGACATCTGGCAGCGCCTGGGTCACGAGCCGTCCGGGCAGCCGTTCAACTCGCTGGTGCAGCTGGAGTTCGAGCGCGGCCGCCCGCGCAACCCGTTCATCAATGCCGGCGCCTTGGTGATCTGCGACATCAACCAGTCGCGCTTCGCCGCGCCGGTGGTGTCGATGCGCGATTTCGTCCGGCGCCTGGCCGGCAACCCGCAGGTGGCGGTGGATAATCGGGTCGCCGATTCGGAATACCAGCACCGCGCGCGCAACGCCGCCGCGGCCTACCTGATGCAGTCCTTCGGCAACTTCGATAACGAGGTCGAGACGGTGCTGCGCAGCTACTTCAGCTGCTGCGCGCTGCGCATGAACTGCGTCGACCTGGCCCGCGCCTTCGGTTTTTTGGCCAACGACGGCTTCTGCCGGCACAGCGGCGCGCAGATCCTCAGCGCGCGGCAGACCAAGCAGGTCAACGCGATCATGGCCACCAGCGGGCTGTACGACGAGGCCGGCAACTTCGCCTATCGGGTCGGCTTGCCGGGCAAGAGCGGGGTCGGCGGCGGCATAGTCGCGGTGGTGCCGGGGCGCTTCAGCGTCTGCGTGTGGTCGCCGGAACTCAACGCCGCCGGCAACTCCCTGGCCGGCATGGCGGCGCTGGAGTTGCTCAGTCAGCGGATCGGCTGGTCGGTGTTCTGAGCCGACTCAGAGCCGCTTGCGGAACTGCACGAAGCCCGAACGCTCGGCCACGCGTTCGTACAGCAGCATCGCCTTGCTGTTGGTTTCGTGGGTCAGCCAGTGCACCCGTGCGCAGCCGGCCTGGCGCGCCTGGGCGTAGACGTATTCGATCAACTGCCGGCCGACCCCACTGCTGCGCACGTTCTTGGCGATGAACAGATCCTGCAGGTAGCAGTAGTCGCCGACGCTCCAGCAGGAACGGTGGTAGACCCAGTGGGCCAGGCCGACGGCCTTGCCTTCGTGCCAGGCCAGGGCGGCGTGCAGCGGTTCGGCGGGATCGAGAAAGCGTTGCCAGGCGGTGTCGCTGGCGGCGGCGGGGATCTCGGTCATGTAGAAGCGCTGATAGCCCTGCCACAGCGGCAGCCAGGCGGCATGCTCGGCGGCGCTGACCGGGCGGATCTCGGCGGGAATGCGAACGGCCATGGCGGGGCCTCCTATAGGTGCTAGTGGCGTGTTCGGATAGTGGGCTAACTCCCACGTGCTGAGCCAGTCCTCGTCTGTGGGAGATCCGGCGCTCTGCCACGACCCCCGGGATGGCTCAATGGGCTAGAGAAACCCACAAACCGCACAGTTCGCCAGTCGTCATCCTGCGACTGTTAGCGCCAAGCCGCAAGCGGCCTGGCGCTGGATTAGCGTGGGCCTCAGTCGGCGCGCTCGCCGCACAGATCCAGGGCGAACCAGTGCTCCGCTTCGGCCTGATCCAGGCCGGCGCCGAGCAGGGCGAACAGCTTGCCCAGCGCCGCCTCGCGGGTCATGCCGCCGGCCGACACCAGGCCGGTGCTGGCCAGCTGGCTGCCGGCGGCATACACGCCGAACTCCACATGGCCCTGCAGGCACTGGCTGATCGCCGCCAGCACCACGCCGCGTTCATGGGCCGCCGCGAGCGCGGCGAGCAGCTCGGCGTCGTCCGCGGGGCCGGTGCCGCTGCCGTAGCATTCCAGCAGCAGGCCGCGCACGCCGCTGGCCAGCAGGGCCTCGACCTGGGCGGCCTGGATCCCGGGGTAGAAGGGCAGCACGGCCAGGCTGACCGGCTGGCGCGGCTGGCGGTAATCCAGGGCGGCCGGGATCTGCGCGGCGCGTTCGCCGCGGCGCAGGCGCGGCAGCTCGGCGAAGGCGCCGAAGGTGGCGCTGGCCAGCTTGCTGACCCGGGCGCCGTGCAGCAGCTTGCCGTCGAAGTACAGGTGCACGCCGGCGGCGACGCCTTGCTGCAGTGCCTGCATGGCGCCGAACAGGTTATCCCAGGCATCGCTGCCCGCCACCCCGGCCGGCAGCATCGAGCCGGTCAGCAGCACCGGCACGGGCAGGTCGAGCAGCAGGAAGCTCAGGGCGCCGGCGCTGTAGGCCAGGGTGTCGGTGCCGTGCAGCAGCAGCACGGCGTCGCAGCCGTCCTGTTCGACGCCGGTGCGGATCGCGTCGACCATTGCCAGCCAGTTGGCCTGGCTCATGTTGGCGCTGTCGATTGGCGGCAGCAGTTCGCGGAAGACCCAGGCCGGCAGCACCCGGCCGGTCTCCAGCGCCTGCTGGGCGCGCATCCGCGCCTCGAAACCGGATGCCGGCGCCAGGCCGCCGGCGCTCTGCTGCATGCCGATGGTGCCGCCGGTATAGAGCACCAGGAGTTTTGTTGCAGTCATGGCCGCGCTCCTCAAATAAAAAAACAGGGGGCTCAGCCCCCTGTGTCTAACCTACTCGATTGCTCAGCGTTGATGCACGCTGTCGCCGATGGCGCCGAGATCGACCTCTGGCTGGCTCGATGGATTGGCCGGCCATACCGCCGGATCGAGATCCAGGTCGGCGAACTGCTTGGGATCGAACACCGGCGATTCGACGCCGGCCTTGATCTGGCCGTCGTAGTCGCGCATCAGGCGCAGGCCGACCTTGAACAGCAGGGCCAGGGCGATCAGGTTGGCGATGGCCAGCAGACCCATGGTCACGTCGGCGAAGGCGAACACCGTGCCCAGATCCTGCACCGAGCCCCACAGCACCAGGCCGACCACCAGCACGCGGTAGACCTGTACCGGCCAGCGCTTGCTGGTGAAGAAGCCCAGGGCGTTCTCGCCGAGGTAGTAGTTGTAGATCAGGGTGGTGAAGACGAACAGCAGCAGGGCGATGCTGACGAACACCCGGCCCCACTCGCCGACCACCGCGGCCATGGCGGTCTGGGTCAGCACCACGCCGGCCATCTCGGTGCCCGGCTGATAGACGCCCGACAGCAGGATGATCAGCGCGGTGCAGCTGCACAGGATCAGGGTGTCGATGAACACGCTGAGCGACTGCACGATGCCCTGGGCCACCGGGTGCTTGACCTCGGCCACGGCGGCGACGTTGGGCGCGCTGCCCAGGCCGGCTTCGTTGGAGAACAGGCCGCGCTTGACGCCCATGATGATCGCCGCGCCTATGCCGCCGGCGAAGGCCGGTTCCAGGCCGAAGGCGCTGTTGAAGATCAGCGCCAGGGTCGCCGGCACCGCATCGATATTGCTGCCGATGACGAACAGCGCCATGCCGATGTAGGAGAAGGCCATCAGCGGCACCAGCACGTCGGCGAACTTGGCGATGCGCTTGATCCCGCCGAAGATGATCAGGCCGATCACCAGCACCAGGGCCAGGCCGCTGAGATAGGTGGGCAGGCCGAAGGTGTCGTGCAGTGAGCTGGCCACGGTGTAGGACTGTACGGCGTTGAAGCCGAAGCCGAAGGTCACCAGCAGCAGCAAGGACACGACGATGCCCAGCCAGCGCTGGCCGAGGCCGTGTTGGATATAGAAGGCCGGGCCGCCACGGTAGCTGCCGTCGGGCTCGCGGCGTTTGTACAGCTGGGCCAGCGAGCACTCGAAGTAGCTGGTGGCCATGCCGACCAGGGCGACCATCCACATCCAGAAGATCGCGCCCGGGCCGCCGAGCATGATCGCCACCGAGACCCCGGCGATGTTGCCGGCGCCGACCCGGCCGGCGACGCTGAGCATCAGTGCCTGGAACGAGCTGAGCTGGCCCGGCTGGTGCTGGAAGGCTTCGCGGAAGATGCGGAACATGCTGCCGAAGTAGCGCAGCTGGACGAAGCGCGAGGCGATGGTGAAGTACAGGCCCAGGCCGATCAGCATGACGATCAGGAGCTTGCTCCAGATCAGGTCGTTGAGAATATCGAGCATGATGACACTGCCTCTCTTGTTGTTCTGTCAGGAAAAATGCGCGGTGCCGAATGGTTGAACAGCGCCGCTCGTCATGCAATTTCGCGGGTGGCGGCGATCTGATGCGAGTTGATGCTAGAATCGCATCGCTCGCGCCAACAGGAATTGCTCCATGCCGGACTATCTGGGGGCCAACCTCAAGCTGCTGTGCAGCCACTACCGCTCGATTGCCGAGGTGTGCCGGCAGTTGGCGATCAATCGCGCCCAGTTCAACAAATACCTCAGCGGGCAGAGCCGACCGACGGCGCACAACCTCAAGCGCATCTGCGATTTCTTCGGCGTCGAGGCCTACGAACTGAGCCTGCCGGGCGAGCAGTTCGCCGAACTGATAGGCGCGCGCAGCAGCGGTCAGGCCCAGCCACCGGCCGGCGACCCGCTGCTGGAGTTTCTCCAGCCGCTGCGCGAACACTCCAGCAGCCTGACGCGCTATTGCGGTTACTACTTCGAATACGCCAACTGCATGTCGGTACCCGGCAAGATCCTGCTGTCGCTGGTGCAGCTGCGCGAGGAACGCGGCAGCTATCTGTTCGAGCGCCAGGAGCGCCAGGAGCCGTCGCGCGCCGTCGGCGGCAAGGCCGAGGATTGGGTGCGTTGCCGTTACCTGGGGGCGGCCTTCTACCTGCAGGATCGGCTGTTCCTGATCGACTACGAGTCGCTGACCGGCAACGAGATGAGCCAGACCATCCTGATCCCCAGTTTCAAGAGCCGCATCACTCGCCTCAACGGCCTGAAGACCGGGGTGTCCAGCGGCGACCGGCGCACCCCGGCCTGCACCCGGGCGGTCTGGGAGTTCCTCGGCAGCGAGATCAACCGGGTCAATGCCTACCGCCAGGTGATGCTCTACGACCCGGACGACCCGCGCATCGATGCGGATATCCGCCAGCGCCTGGGCGGCGCGGACATCCGCGACGGCCTGTTCGAGATCGAGTAGGCGCGGCTAGCGGCGCAGCTCTTGCAGGCGCTGTTTCTGCCGGCCCTGTTCATCGAAATTGGCGGCTGCCAGCCAGCGTTCGAAGGCGGCCCGGCAGCGCGGCCACTCGCGGTCGAGGATGGAGAACCAGGCGCTGTCGCGGTTGCGCCCCTTGACCAGCATATGCTGGCGGAAAGTGCCTTCGTAGACGAAGCCCAGGCGCTCGGCGGCGCGCATGGAGCGGGCGTTCAGCGCATTGCACTTCCACTCCAGGCGGCGGTAGCCGAGGCTGCCCATGGCCAGCTCGGCCAGCAGGTAGACCGCCTCGGTGGACGCCGGGCTGCGCTGCATGGCGCGGCCGAAGGCGATATGGCCGATCTCGATGCAGCCGTCCTTGGGCGTGATGCGCAGGAAGCTGAGCAGGCCGACGGCGCGCCGGCTGGCGCGTTCGAGCACGGCGAAGAACAGCGGGTCGCTGCTGGTCGCGTTAGCCGCCAACCAGACATCGAAGGCCGCGCGCTCGGCAAACGGCCCATAGGCCAGGTAGTCCCACAGCCGCGGGTCGCAGTCCGGGCCTTGTAACGCCAGCCACAGGTCGTCGCCGTGGCGCGCCGGCTCCAGGGGTTCGAGACATACGTAACGGCCGTCCAGCGGTGCATGGGCGGGGACGGCAACGGGCCGCCAGTCGAGTTGCGGGTCTTGGCTCATGCCGGGACTCCTGCTCAGAGCAGCTTGCGGTATTGGACGAAGCCCGAGCGCTCGGCGATGCGCTGGTACAGCTGCATGGCGTCGCTGTTGCTCTCGTGGGTCAGCCAGTGCACCCGCGAGGCGCCGGCAGTCTGGGCGGCCTGGTAGACGTGTTCGATCAGCTGGCGGCCGATGCCGGCGCCGCGCAGGCCTTCGCCGACGAACAGATCCTGCAGGTAACAGTAGTCGCCCTCGGTCCAGCAGGAGCGGTGGTAGATGAAGTGCACCAGGCCGACGGCGCGCTTGCCTTGCCAGGCCAGAGCGGCGTGCATGGGTTCGCCCGGGTCGAGGAAGCGCCGCCAGGTCAGGGCGCTGGTTGCGCTGGCGATCTCGGCTTTGTAGAAGCGCTGGTAGCCCTGCCAGAGCGGCAGCCAGGCAGCCTGGTCGGCGGCGCCGACGGGGCGGATCTCGATGGTCATGGGTGTTCCTTGGGTTGGCTTAGCGGTCGTTGTTCATGCGCGCGGCCAGCTCAAGGTCGCGGGGGTCGAGGCTGGTATTCAGGCCCGCGCGCACACCCGCCTGGTCGGCGGCGCTGCGGTTCTGGCCGAGCTTCCACTTGCCGTCGAGACGCTGGATCGGCAGGGCGAAGCCGACGATGGCGCGCAGCATGCTGTCGATGTAGTCCTGCGGCGCCTCGCCGACCGCCCAGGGTTGGGCGCGGCCGGCTTCGTGGTGCGCGCTGAGACGGCTGACCAGCGCCAGCAGACGCCCGGTGTCGTCGAACACCTCGGCCCGGCCCCGGGCGTGTACGGCGATGTAGTTCCAGGTCGGCACCACCTTGCCGTGCTCGGCCTTGGCCGGGTACCAGGCCGGGCTGACGTAGGCTTCCGGGCCGCTGAAGATCGTCAGCACTTCGCCGCCGTTGGCCAGTTCCTGCCACTGCGGGTTGGCTCGGGCGAAATGGCCGTAGAGGGTGCCGAACTCGCCTTCGTCGGCGACCAGCAGCAGCGGCAGGTGGCTGGCGAGCAGACCGCTCGGGCCCTGGCTGACCACCGTGGCCAGGCGGCAGGCGGCAATCTGCCGGTGCAGCGCGGCGAGGTCGTCCTGGCGGAAGGCGGCGGGCATGTACATGGCGGCTTCTCCGAAACGGGGCCTGATGGGGTACGGCCATGCTAGGCAGGATATTGGCCTGTTGTAAGATCCACTTATCGCGACTTTCATAGAGCCAATCCATGCCGCTGCCTGTGCCACTGCCCGTCGACCTCTCCGGCATTCGCCTCGACCCGGCCCAGGGTCTGGCCCGGCAGCTGTATCGGGCGTTACGCGAGCGCATCCTCGACGGGCGTCTGGGCGGCGGCACGCGCCTGCCGGCCAGCCGCGACCTGGCGCGCCTGCTGGGCATCTCGCGCAATACCGTGATCCGCGCCTTCGACCAGCTGTATGCCGAAGGCTATGTCGAGGGCCGCGTCGGTGCGGGCACCTATGTCGCCGAACTGGCCGCCAGTGCGCGTGCGGCGCCACTGCCCGCTGCGCGCCCAGCCGCGAGCGTGGCCCTGCAGCGGTTGCAGCAGCACCACCTGGCCGAACCGCTGCAGGGCGCGCCACGGGCCTTTCGGGTCGGCGTGCCGGCCTTCGACCTGTTCCCCTTCGAGACCTGGGCACGGCTCAGCGCGCGCTTCTGGCGCAAGCCGTCGCCGGCGCGCCTGGGCTATGGCGACCCGGCCGGCGACGCGCAACTGCGCGAGCTGATCGCCGCCTACCTGCGCAACAGTCGCGGCCTGCACTGCGATCCGGCGCAGATCCTGGTCACCTGCGGCGCCCAGCAGGCCATCAGCCTGTGCGCGCAGCTGCTGGTCGAGCCGGGCGAGCGGGTGGCCATCGAGAACCCCGGCTACCGCGCCGCCGCCCATGCCTTCGCCGTGGCCGGCGCGCAGCTGGCGGGCATCCCGGTGGACGGCGAGGGGCTGGACACGGCGGCCCTGGAGGCGGCCGGCGACTGCCGCCTGGCCTATGTCACGCCCTCGCACCAGTATCCCAGCGGGGGCACGCTGTCGCTGGCGCGGCGTCTGCAGCTGCTGGATTGGGCGGAGCGCCACGACGCCTGGATAGTCGAGGACGACTACGACGGCGAGTACCGCTACAGCGGCACGCCGCTGACGCCGCTGGCCGCCCTCGACCGCCAGGGCCGGGTGCTCTACGTCGGCACCTTCGGCAAGATCGCCTTCCCGGCGCTGCGCCTGGGCTACCTGGTGCTGCCGCCGGCCCTGGTCGAAGCCTTCGCCCGCCGCCGCGCCCTGGACATGCGCCACGCGGAGATCGGCAGCCAGGCGGTGATGGCCGAATTCATCGCCGCCGGCCATTTCCAGCGGCATATCCGGCGCATGCGCGGCGCCGCGCGCAGTCGCCGCGACGCCCTGCTGGCCGGTTGGCCGCAGCAGGTACCCGGTTGCGCGCCGCTGCCGATAGTGGAAGCCGGCCTGCACCTGTGCGTGCGGGTCGACAGCTTGGCGCGCGAACGCCAGCTGATCGCCTTGGCGGCCAAGGTCGGGGTGGAGCTCAACGCCCTCAGCGGCTACTGGCTGGCGAACAGCAGCGAACCCGTGGATCGGCGCGCCGGGCTGGTGCTGGGCTTCGCCGCGGTGCCCGAGGCGCAGATCGGCGCGGCCCTGCAGGCGTTGCGCCAGGCCTGGGCCATCCCGGGCTAGCTAGTGAGCTGTGCGGCTTACTGGTTCATCTACCCAATTGAGCCATCCCGGGATTCGTAGGAGGCGCGCCCCGCGGCGAATGCAGACCGCAGGGCTGCCCGTCATGGGCCGGACGCCAAGGCAAAGGCTTCGCCCCGAGGTCGGGCCTCCCACAGACGAGGACTGGATCAGCACGTTTGAGTGAACCAACTAGCCGAACAAGCCACTGGCAGGCTTTCCGGCGGCAGAAAAGGATGGCCGAAGCCATCCTCTGAAGGTAGCAGGGGCGTGCCCCCGCTAGTGCTGCAACCCTTGCGCTCAGGCCTGCAGCGGCACCAGGCGCGGCGCGATCATGTTCTCCGGGCGGAGGATGTCGGCCAGGGTGGCGTCGTCCAGCAACTGCTCTTCGCGCACCAGTTCCAGCACGCCGCGGCCGCTGTCCAGGGCCAGCTTGGCGATGCGGGTGGCGTTCTCGTAGCCGATGTAGGGGTTGAGCGCGGTGATCAGGCCGATGGAGTTCTCCATCAGCGCGCGGCAATGCGCCTCGTTGGCGCTGATGCCGACCACGCAGTGCTCGCGCAGCATGTCCATGGCGCGTTGCAGCAGGCGGATAGAATCGAAGATCTTGTAGGCGATCAGCGGCTCCATGACGTTGAGCTGCAGCTGGCCGCCCTCGGCGGCGATGGTCAGCGCCAGGTCGTTGCCGATGATCTCGAACGCCACCTGGTTGACCGCTTCGGGGATCACCGGGTTGACCTTGCCCGGCATGATCGAGCTGCCCGGCTGGCGCGGCGGCAGGTTGATCTCGTTGATCCCGGTGCGCGGGCCGCTGGAGAGCAGGCGCAGGTCGTTGCAGATCTTCGACAGCTTGACCGCGGTGCGCTTGAGCATGCCGGAGAACAGCACGAAGGCGCCCATGTCCGAAGTCGCCTCGATCAGGTCGGCGGCCGGCACCAGCGGCTGGCCGCTGATCGCGGCCAGACGGTCGACCGCCAGCTGCTGGTAGCGCGGGTCGGCGTTGATCCCGGTGCCGATTGCGGTGCCGCCCAGGTTGACCTCGGTGAGCAGCTCCGGGGCCAGGCTGCGCAGGCGCGCCAGGTCTTCGCCGAGGGTGGTGGCGAAGGCGCGGAACTCCTGGCCGAGGGTCATGGGCACGGCGTCCTGCAACTGGGTGCGGCCCATCTTCAGCACGTGGGCGAACTCCTCGCCCTTGCCGGCGAAGGCGCCGATCAGGCTGTCGAGGCTGGCCAGCAGGGTGTCGTGGCCGAGCAGCAGGCCGAGGCGGATGGCGGTCGGGTAGGCGTCGTTGGTCGACTGCGCCATGTTCACGTCGTTGTTCGGGTGCAGGTACTGGTACTCGCCCTTGGCGTGGCCCATGGCCTCCAGGGCGATGTTGGCGATCACCTCGTTGGCGTTCATGTTGGTCGAGGTGCCGGCGCCGCCCTGGATCATGTCGACCACGAACTGCTCATGGAAGTCGCCGCGGACGATGCGCGCGCAGGCTTCGCTGATCGCCGCGTGCTTGGCCGCGCTGAGGTGGCCCAGTTCGCGGTTGGCGTCGGCTGCCGCCTGCTTGACCATGGCCAGTGCCGTCACCAGTTTCGGGTAGTGCGCCAAGGGCACGCCGGACAGGCGGAAATTGTGCACGGCGCGCAGGGTCTGGATGCCGTAGTAGGCATCAAAGGGCACTTCGAGGGTACCGAGCAGATCTTTTTCGACGCGGAATGATGCGACAGCGGACATGATGGCGAAGGTCTCTGGGAAATGCGGCTAGAGCCGCGATGCCTTCTAGACTAGGGGCTGTAGCGGCATGCCGGCCAATGCTGTTAAACGCTGGGGTATGCATAATCGGCATAATGCCGGTGTGACCGCCCAGGGCTGGTGGACGTGGCGGGGGCGCTCACGGGGAGCGCTCCCAGCCGTGGATCAGCCCCGGATCGTGCGGCTCGCCATGCCGCACCGCCAAGGCCTGCCGTGGTTCAGGCGTCGGTGGGAATCTTCCGGTTGCGGATCAGGTAGCAGAACTCCGGGGTCTTGCTGCAGCCGCTGTAGCCTTCGCCGATGATCTCGTTCAAGGCGCTCTGCAGTCGTTCGACCACTTCGTCGGGGGTGTTGTTGTTCAGCGCCAGGAAGATTTCCGAGGTGTGAAAAATCAGTGCGGTCTCCAGACCGCCAACCCCCAATTGCTGGGCGTAATAACGCCACGAGGGCTCGGCGGTGGCCCATAGATCGATGTCGCCCTTGAGCAGGCGCTGCAGATTGTCCTGCTCGCTCGGGGTGCCGTCGGCGTTCAGCCCCTGGCTTTTCAGGTAGGCGTTGAGCGCGCCATGGCGGTAGGCGCCGACCTTATACGCCGCTGCCTGCTCGAGGCTGGCGAGCTTGAGCCCGCGGCCAGACGCGCTGAGCAGTACGTTGTCGTAGTGGGCGAGTGGTCCTACCCACTTGAACAGCGAGCGGTTCTCCGCGGTGCGCACCATCGCGAACAAGCCATGGTCCGGTGACTTCAAGGTCTCGCCATAGATGCGGCTCCAAGGGGAGCGCAGGGTCATGCTGTAGGCGATGCCGGCCCGCTTGAACATCTCGTGCACGGTATCGGCGCCGATGCCCTGGATATTGTGGCTGCGGGCGAATTTCTTGTTGTCGGGGGACATGCTGAACGGCGGAAAATTTTCGGTTTGCAAGATGACGCGATAGTTGTCCGGCAGCTCGGCGTGAGCGGTAGCGGTCATTCCCAATATCAGGCCCGCCAGCAAGAGGGCACTGCGCAATTTCTCCATGCTCCAACTCCTTGTATTGCTCTTATTATCTTCAAGTCGAGAATTGTAGCGTTTTGTAGCCGCGAGCGATTGCGCTGCCCTGCGACACTATGGCGCGTAGGCAGTGCATAGGGCAGGATGGTTCGCTAAGTGCTGGCCGGCCCGACGGGTGGCGTTGTCGCATTGGCTCATTCCAAGGAAACCTGCGCAGTCGATGAACCTGGAAACCAAATGGCTGGAGGACTTCGTCGCCCTGGCCGCCACCCGCAGCTTTTCCCAGGCCGCCGAGAAGCGCTTCGTCACCCAGCCGGCCTTCAGTCGGCGGATCAAGGCGCTGGAGCAGATGCTCGGCCTGACCCTGGTCAACCGCGCGCGCACCCCGGTGGAGTTGACCGAGTCGGGGCAACTGTTCCTGGTCACCGCGCGCAGCCTGGTCGAGCAGCTCGGCGAGGTGGTGCGCCATCTGCACAACCTCGAAGGCAAGCAGGGCGAGATGTTGCAGATCGCCGCCGCCCACTCGCTGACCCTGGGCTTCTTCCCCGAGTGGATCGCCCGCCTGCGCCGCGAAGGCCTGCCGCTGACCACCCGGCTGGTGGCGACCAACGTCGGCGAGGCGGTGCATGCGCTGCGCGAAGGCAGTTGCGACCTGATCCTCGCCTATTACGACCCGGACGCCGCGTTGCAGATGGATCCGGAGATCTTTCCCTCGCTGCACCTGGGCGAGACCGCCATGCTGCCGGTCTGCGCGGTGGACGAGCAGGGCCAGCCGCTGTTCGACCTCGACAGCGGCCAGAGCGTGCCGCTGCTGGCCTACACGGCGGGGGCTTTTCTCGGCCGCTCGGTGAATCTGCTGTTGCGCCAGCGCGCCCTGCGTTCCAGCACCGTGTACGAAACGGCGATGGCCGACAGCCTGAAGAGCATGGCCCTGCAGGGCATGGGCGTGGCCTGGGTGCCGCGCCTGTCGGTCACCGCCGAACTGGCCCGCGGCGAGCTGGCAGTGTGCGGCGGGGAAGCCTGGCAGGTGCCGCTGGAAATCCGCCTGTACCGCTGCGCCCTGGTGCGCAAGGCGGCGGTCAGGCTGTTGTGGCGCAAGCTGGAGAGTGGCGAGGTCGGTGGAGCGTAGCGATACCCATCATCTGTGGAGATGGCTGGGCGCCTTTCAAGATCGGCCGTTCAACCACTGCCGCAGGTTGGCTGACCTTCCTAACAGATAGGGGAAAAACCACGGTTGCAGTCGGCCTCAGGGGCTTGTTTCGGTCGCCCGGGTGCCCTCCGCCCCAGCACTCTCTCCACCTCTGCCGTAAATCGTGAACTACCAAGTGCATAGTTCCAGTTGGTCGCTGAATGGATTTGATCTACCAGGTCAAGTTCGAGCGGATACCGAAAAAATTCGCGATAGGCCGCAGCCCGTGGCTCATCCAGCTCGCCCAATACTTGGGGAACCGTGGTCTGTCCCCTATTGCTTTGTCGGAACAGGCGAGTCCTGCAGCGGAATAAGACCGATAACAATCATGATATTCGTGATCGATTGAACGCTTGGCCCCCGCTGCGCGAACTACAGAATGACCAGGGCGGTGAAGCCCAAAACAGGCCGGATATACGAATGCAACCGCGCTGACGACAGGGATAAAAGAAAAGCTTTGCTCACTGCTTGTGGGGAGAGTCCATATACTTTGTTAGCCGTAGTGTGCTTCTCTATGGCAGTTTGGACAAATTGCAATTGCATTTTCAACAGTATCGTCACCGCCTCTAGCAAGTGGTACTTTATGGTGAACTTCTAGGTATGGACTACCATCTGATTTGCGGTTAAATGGGGCACGTTTAAAACACTTTTCACAATTTTCTTCTGCTCTATAAAGTACCTCAGCTACAACATCAGGGTTTCGCTCATAAACAATAGTGGTAACAGTTTTTTGTTTTGGATTTTTTTTAGCAAGGTTTAGACGCTTTCTTCGTTCTTTTGAGGACATTTTGGAAGATATTATGACTTTTTTTCTAAAACTCTCAATAACACTTTCTAAGGTATCTTCTTGAAAACCTATCTGCGATAACAAAATATCTGAGACCTCTGGTTCAAGGAGTTTTTGAAAAGTTATACCTTGAGCACAAAAATGTTTCTGGAAATTACTCCATCCCTTATTGCCACCAATAATAGCGGGCAACTCATCGCTTAGCTCAGTATCATTTAAAATCATATACTCTGAAAGGTTTGAAACATTTTCTAATTCAAAACGATATGGAAAGACATTTGTCATATCATCATAGTGTTTTGTAATCTTAAAAATACCGCATAAACGGAACTCTATTGCGTTATCAGGCTTTTGAATAACAATTACTTTAGAACCTATAGCAACCTTATCTCTCTTGCTTCTACTCGTCAGTCCATAACCAAACTTCCAATCAAAATTTTCTTTGTTCTTCGATCCATGATAAGCATAATAATACTTCATTTGATCTCCATGCTTCTGATTACGGCTAACGTATGAAGATAAGCACCGCTCGCGTGCTTTTTGCGAGCGTGTGCTTCAGCGACTTGTTATTCATTAATATCCAGCGCTCTGCGTAGCAGAGCTGTAAATGGAATGAAAACTCAGGACGGATAAAAATGAAAAAATACGGCACAGCGCTGTATAGAGAATCGGCGTGCGCTTTAACTTCGTTAAGCTCCGCCGATTCTCTATACAGCGTAATAGCTGCTTTTTGGATTTTTCGCCAGCCTGATTCCTTGCCATTTACGGTTTCCCTACCACGATTCTGCCTATTACATGGATAACGTTTGGTTAAGGGGCGGGCTTTAGCCCGTCCCAGTGAGCGAAGCGAACGGTTTGAACCAGTTGTTATGTGTCATTTCCAGAATGCTTTGGATACTGCTAAAAGTGTTTCTATGGATGGTATTGCAATGATTAAAAAACCGAGAAGATAAGCAATAAATGTAGAGTGGCGGGCTAGAGGATGTGAGACGTTCTGTGTTTTCCAATGCTCAATCATCAGATCTTTAGAAAGGTCTTGAAGCTCACTGCTGAATTCACCATTTTCATTGCTCTTGATTTTATCGAAGTGTTGCTCGAATTGAGAAACTAGAGTGTTTAAATGTATAGGTTTCGACTTCAGCTCTTTGAGCCCGTCAATTGTGCGCTGGACTTGAAACCTTGTTTGATATGTCAATTCATCTCGGAGGTATTCAGAGCTTGAACCGTATCTTTTTAGAAGATGCGGGCACGCAATGCCATATAAAATTGAGCCTAGACCAAGGAAGAACAATCCGAAATATATTAAAAACAATCTGCTGCTTGCAAGTTCTTCACTTGTCTTGTTTGTGTCTTGCCAGAAGTATCTAAAATATTCTGCGGACAGAAGCTCGTTAGATATATTTAGTAGGTGTATAAGTTGTTCGTTGAATAAGATTAAGTACCCAATAAATGGGGCGAAAACAGTTAGTCGAACGACCTTGGTTTCACCTATGCCGCGCAGTTGATCCCAGTTAAACAATTTGTACTCCTTCAGCGTGACACATAACGTTTGGTTAAGGGGCGGGCTTTAGCCCGTCCCAGTGAGCGCAGCGAGCGATTTGAACCAGTTGTTATGAGCCAAATCCGAGATTTAACAGTGTTTCAGAGCTAACTTTTAGCATGCTGTTAATTAGCTTATTTCCATGCTCTTCCATTGCCAAGTGATCATCCGGATCCCATTGCCCATGAGTCTCTTTGGCATAGTTAAGTTCCAATTGGCTTTTATCTAAAAATGATTGAAGCTCTTCACGATATTTCTTTTTTAGATATGGTGAAATTTTGTAACTATTAGCATGAAGAGATTTTACAAGCTCGATAACATTGTTTTCTGTATTGCTCCCTGAGTCAGACATTGAAAAGGAATCTGTATAAGTACTGCTAAGCTCGTGATGAGCAAGAAATTTAATTTTAGATATAGATTCTATTAAAAGCTCTGTTGAAGAAATCTCTTTCTCCCAGCGCCATTGCTTTCGTTTCAAGTACATGGGAAGTATAAAGCCTGATAACGCAGCGCCAGTAATTGTACCTAGCAAAGGAAGCAAAAGTAGCAATATTGAGTTGTTCATTTCTTCGCTCGCCAATAAAACAATTAAATCATTATAGGGATGATATATGTGGGCTCGGCAGTATGCTTTGACTCATAACGTTTGGTTAAGGGGCGGGCTTTAGCCCGTCCCAGTGAGCGAAGCGAACGGTTTGAACCACTTGTTAGGCCTGCATTGTCTTTCAATGTATGCCGCTCTTAGCTGTTCCTAATAAATAAGCAGCTATCAAGGTTAGCAAAGCAATAAACCAG
>NZ_JARRAB010000018.1 GCF_030376615.1 Pseudomonas sp. sp1636 | reverse complement strand
ACACTTATTTGCCAGTCCGGTGTCAACCGGCACTTTCCCCAAACTACGCGAAGAACCTTTTTTCTGGAAAATAAAAAACCCGGCCGAGGCCGGGTTCTTCTAGCCGCTTAAGACCCGTTACTGGACTTGAGCTTCTACTTGAGCTTCAACACGGCGGTTGATGGCACGACCCGAGTCAGTGGCGTTATCGGCAACCGGTTGAGTTTCGCCGTAACCAGCGGCATTTACGCGCTGACCTTCAACACCGTACTGGTTGACCAGGACTTCACGCACAGCGCTAGCGCGCTTTTCGGACAGCTTCTGGTTGTAGCTATCAGTACCGACGGAGTCAGTGTGACCTTCGACAGTGGTGCTGGTCTGCGGGTACTGCTTCATGAAATCAGCCAGGTTTTTGATATCGCCGTAGCTTCCTTCTTTGACTTGAGCCTTGTCGAAGTCGAATTTCACGTCCAGTTCAACGCGCACGACTTGGGCTGGCTCTTCAACCGGGGTCGGCTCAGGCATTGGCTCTGGAGCGGCTTGTGCAACCTGGGCAACCGGCTTGCTGCCACCACCGAAGTTCATGCCAACGCCGACGCTTGGAGCCCACTCGGTGTCGCCCTGGTCGATGTTGTACTGAGCTTCGACGCCAGCACGGGCATAGAGGTTCTCGGTGATGAAGTACTTGGCACCGCCGCCGATGTTGGCAAAGGTGGAGCCGTTACGACCGCCGCGACCGGTTTGACCGATGCTCTGATCCGAGAAGCCTGCCGAGACGTAAGGACGCAGCGCGTCGCCTGCATTGTTGAAGTGGTACAGAGCATCGAGGGCGGTATTCGAGCCCTTGATGTTACGACCGTCTTCGCCACGAGCGTTATGCACTTCGTCGTAGCCCAGACGCAATTCAACGTCATCGGTCAGGTAGTAACCGATGCTGCCACCGAACAGATTGCCGTTGTTCTTGAAGTCACGAGCGCTGTCGAAGATTTCCTTCTTGGCAAAACCCTCCACTTCAACCGCGCCTTGACCCTGCGCCAGCGCGCTGAGGGAAGAACCAGCGAGCATCGAGCCGATGACAACGCCTAAAGTGTTTTTAAATTTCATCCGTAAATCCCCATCATTGGTGGCCAGTAAGTTGTCTGACAAACAAGACAACCAAGGAGCGATTCTAACAGAATTGCTCCGAGCCTTAGAGGCTCTCTATATAATTAAGTTTCAAGATTGCCTGAAAATTTTTCGCGCAACCGGTCGAGCGCACGCTTATAACGCATTTTCGTGGCGCTCAGGCCCATGTGCATGATGTCGGCAATCTCTTGAAACTCCAGCTCGGCGACAAAACGCAGTACCAGAATTTCTCGATCGATGGGGTTGACATGCACCAACCATCGATCCAGCCCACCACGCTCCTCAACTTTAGGCATCTTTTCGTCAGACGCCTCCTCCAATGGATCCAAACTTAATGCATCCATCAAACGGCGCTTGCGCCGTTCTTTTCGGTATTGGGTAATACATTCGTTATAGGTAATGCTGTATAGCCAAGTTTTAAACTTCGATTTGCCTTCGAAGTTCTTCAAGCCATAAAGAACTTTGAGCATAACCTCTTGACACACATCATCCGCATCACGTTCGCTTCCCAAATAGCGCGCGCACACATTGAATAATGTGCGTTGGTAACGACGCATCAGCTCTTCGTAAGCACGCGTGACGTGAAACAGCTCGCCATGCGCACGCGCCACCAGCTCTTCATCCGAGAGTTCGCGGGGGTCATAGCGCAAGGGCATCGGTTGGGCTTTATTCAAAACGAGTCAGACCGACAGTCGGGACGGGGGCTGCCAAGGCCTGACTCATCAGGCCGTTGGGTTGGCGGCATACATTAGCAGGATTGGCGCGTCAGCGACTGCTCACCCGTTGTTCGAGCAGGGTGCGATTTGCCACCGAGACCAATTCGCCGGCATCGGTTAGCAGGATGGTCTTGACCGTGCCTATTTCCTCGATCTGTCCTTCGACCTCGCCGATCTGCACTTGTTGCCCAACCTGGTACAACTCGCGCACATAGATTCCGGCCAGAATCTGCCCGGCGATGTCCCGGCTACCCAAGCCCAGCGCCAGTGCGGCAGCCAGTCCCACCGAAATCAACACGATGGCGATGACGTTGTTCAGCAGGTCGGTCTTGACCTCCAGCTGGCCGATAGCCACCGAGATACTGATGATGATCACCAACCCCTGGGCGATACGGGCCAGGCCATGGGCATAATCCAGGCCTACGCCCTCGGCGGCACCGCGCACCACGCCGCTGACCAATTGCGCCAGCAGTACCCCGGCGACCAGCACCAGTGCGGCACCAAATACTTTGGGCAGATAGGACGCCAGCACATCGAGCGTGGCCGAGACCCGCTCCAGACCCAGCGATTCCGCCGCCGAGACGAGAAAAATCAGCAGCACGAACCAGTAGATGATCTTGCCGATCAAGGTCGAAACCGGCACCTGGATGCCGGCGCGGCTCAACAGTTTGGTCAGCCCGGTTCCCGCCATCAGACGATCCAGACCGATCTTGCCGAGCAGCTTCGACAGCAAGGTGTCGAGCAGCTTGGCCACGACAAAGCCGAGCAGCACCAGGATCAAGGCCACGAACAGGTTCGGGATAAAAACGGCGACCTTGGTCCAGAGCGCAGTCATCGCGGCTATCAGGCTTTGAGTCCAGGGATCGAGTTCCATTTCAGTCAGCCTTATTAGTAGAAGCGGAATTAGTAGACGCGTTAGAGTCGCGACGGGTGACCGGCGCGACATGAGCCGAGCCGCTATTCAGGGCGATCATCAACGCTCCCAGCCAATGGCCCATGAGCGCGAACAGATCGCCGGCGCCGACTTGGCGGTTGGCGGTCTTCAATACGCGGTGCAGACAGGCATCGTCGTCATGGTCGGACGCGCCGGACTTGAGCATGTCGCGCAGGGATTCTTCAAAGGGATCGTGCATGACGCACCTCACTGGACGTCTCGGCTAGACGAGACCAACTCGGGGCAAGTCACATCAGGCCCAGCGTAAGCGGCGTAGCAACCACCACTGGCCAAGAGCGACCACCAGCATGATCAAGCAGGCGATGAGGAAGCCGTAGGGGTTCTCCGCGCCAGGAATGCCGCCGACATTGATGCCCAGCAGACCGGTGAGGAAACTCATCGGCAAGAAAACCCCGGTAATGATGGCGAAGCGGTACATGATGCGGTTCATGCGCTGATCCATGCGGCGATTTTCCGCTTCCAGCAGCAGGCTGACCCGTTCGCGACTGAGTTCCAATTCTTCCAGGTAGCGGGTCAGACGATTGTGCAGCTCGTTCCAGTAGCCCGGCTCATCGGCGAGGAACCCGAACTGCTGCTTGCGCGCCAGCTGCGCGTAGATCTCACTCTGCGGCGCGAGAAAACGGCGCAGGCTGGCAGCGCGCCGTCGCACTTGCAGCAACTGGGCATGATCCGGCACCGCGTGCTCATCGGCATCAACCCGCTCTTCCTGCTCGTCGACCCGCTCGGATAAGTCGGCAACCAACGCGTCGACCTTGTCGGTCAAGTAACCCGCCAGGGTCAGGATCAGTTCTGACGAAGTTTTCGGCCCCCGTCCAGCGGCGAGGTCGGCGATCAGATCCTCGGTCGCACGCAGCGAGCGCAGGCGCAGGGAAATGATCCGCCGGGCATCCGCGAAGATACGCACCGACACCATGTCCTCCGGCTCCGCACCCGGATTGAGATTGATCCCGCGGAGAAACAGCAGCAACGCGTCATCGGGCTGCGTCAGCAGACGCGGCCGGGTGTTCTCCTCCAGCAGCAAATTGCAGGCGAACTCGCTCAGGCCGCTTTCGTGGCGCAGCCAGTGCTGGGTCTGCGGATGACTGCGATCCCAGTGCAACCACAGACTTTCCTGCTCGAGCAGTTCTAGGCCGCTCAGCTGCCCCTGGGCGATCGAGCGCGCACCGCCGGCGCCATCCAGGACAAACGCATGCACCAGCCCCCACTGCGTACTGTCGTCCTCGCGCATTGCTATCCCCGGGTTCCTGGCACTGTTTACTCCGGCATCTTCAGCGCAGTAGGCGCGATGATGATGCCGTTGTTGTCGGCATACAGATACTCGCCGGGACGGAAGGTCACACCGCCGAAGGTCACGGCTACATTGCGGTCGCCGATACCGCGCTTGTCGGTTTTCATCGGATGACTGGCCAACGCCTGTACTCCGAGGTTGGTCTGTGCCAGAACGTCGACATCGCGTACGCAGCCATAGATCACCAGGCCTTCCCAACCATTCTTCGCCGCTTTTTCCGCGAGCATGTCGCCGAGCAGGGCGCGGCGCATGGAGGCACCGCCGTCGACCACCATCACCTTGCCCTTACCGGGTTGTTCGACCAGCTCCTTGACCAGCGAATTGTCTTCGAAGCACTTGATGGTGACGATTTCGCCGCCAAAGGAATCGCGTCCGCCAAAATTGCTGAACATCGGCTCGACGACCTGAACCAGTTCCGGGTAGGCGTCACACAAATCAGGCGTGATGTAATGCATGGGAAAGCTCCTGGTTAACTAGACATTGAAAAATCAGTTTTCGCCGCTCGATGCCGGCACGATCAGCGCTGCAGGTCACCGAAAGCGGCATAAGGCCCACGCAAGGGAGACTCAGCGCCCGCCCACTGGACAGTTCGAACTCAAAGCCGCGACCCGCGCAACGCAACAGCTGGCCTATGCCGGTGACGTTGTGCAAGGCGCTCCCGGCTGCAGGCAACGGTTCTCCAGAACCAGCGCACACCCCTCGACCACCATAGCAGCAGGTTGCGGCCCTGCACCTGAAAAGCCTGACGAGCCCCTCACGCCACTTTAATGATCGCTCCAGAACAACGAACATCGCACGGCCGCCAAGTGCAGAAAATGACCGAGCACACGTCTATCGCACATATTAGCGGGATCAATGCCCTGGCGGAACGCCCTCCCCCCGCTCAAGCACGGTTCTTTCGACTGCACTGGCGATATCCTGGGCCTTGCCCAGCCAGCGCGCTACCAGCGGCCACACCTCGCGTTGCGCCTCGTTGCTGACCAGCATCTGCACATGGTCGAAATCGCTGGCGAAGCCGTTTGCCTTGCTCAGACAGAGAAATTCGCTGACGGGCGAGCCAAACTGCTCGAGCAACTTGCGGCACGCCCATGGCGGATCCTGCCGGTCACCCGCTGCGGCCACCGCCAACAGCGGTACCCGCACCTCGGCCAAACCGGCCCACCAATCGCGCTCGGCATCGCCAAAGCGGCCAAACAGGCCATGCCAACGCAGGCCCTCCAGGGCCAGGCCAATCGGCTCGTCCTCCGGCCCGCGCTTGAGCCGGCTGCCGGACAATACGGAAAAGCGCTTGAGCAACAAGCGCCCGCCCCACTCCACCGGCGGCACTTTCAGCGGCCAGTAGGTGCGACTGATCTGGCTGCCGAACAACGCCGCCGACGCCACCCGGTTCTGATCAAGATAATGCCCACCAAGCGCACCGGCCAGGGTGATCCCACCCAGCGAATGCCCCAGCCAGTGAGCCGGTTGCCGGTTCTGCTCGAAGACGAAGTCGGCAATCGCCGGCAAGTCGTAGCGCACGTAGTCACTGACGCGATTGTGCCGGTACGCCTTGTTGCGCGGCGACAACCCATGCCCGCGCATTTCGGCGATCCACACGTCGAAGCCGGCACGCGCCAGGTAAGGGCCAAGACCGATGCCCTTGGGCGAATACCAAAAACGCCGATTGGAGAAACTGCCGGGCAACAAGATCAGCGGCACGCCCCGCGCCCCGTGATGATCCGCCATGCCTAGCCGGGTCAGCGCCAGCTCGACCGTATAATCCGGGCTGTTGCCGGGTTTGAGGCGATAGACATCCTCGCTCAGATCGCCACGAAACTCCGCGCCGATCAAGGCGACGGGGAAAAGCTCACTGCTGCTTTGCATCTTTTGCGCTCTGGTACAAAGAGTTGCTGGGGACAATTTTTCACGCCGCTCTACGGTGACGGCTACGGATGACAGCCATAAAAAATTGCCGGGAGCAATTTTTCACATCGCAAGCGACGGCCCGAAGGGTGGTCGCCAGGGATGGCAGGCCACAAAAACGCCAGGAGCATTTTTGCGCGCAAGCCCCGGAGGGGGTGAGGCACATGGATGTGCTGAACACAAAAATGCCGGGAGCATTTTTGCGCGCAAGCCCCGAAGGGGTGAAGCACATGGATGTGCTAAACACAAAAAAGGGCAGGATCAACCTGCCCTTGCATCAAAAGGTCAACCCTAAATCAGGCTGGCTGAGCTTCCGCCAGGAAGAACCAGGTGTCCAATACCGAATCGGGGTTCAGCGACACGCTTTCGATGCCTTGCTCCATCAGCCAGCGGGCCAAGTCCGGGTGATCGGACGGACCCTGGCCACAGATGCCGATGTACTTGCCGGCCTTGTTGCAGGCCTGAATGGCATTGGACAACAGCTTCTTGACCGCCGGATTACGCTCATCGAACAGGTGCGCAACGATACCGGAATCGCGATCCAGGCCCAGGGTCAGCTGGGTCAGGTCGTTGGAACCGATCGAGAAACCGTCGAAGAACTCGAGGAACTCCTCGGCCAGAATCGCGTTGGACGGCAGTTCGCACATCATGATGATGCGCAGCCCGTTCTCGCCGCGCTTGAGGCCATTGCTGGCCAGCAGATCGACCACCTGACTGGCTTCGCCGAGGGTGCGCACGAAAGGCACCATGATCTCGACGTTGGTCAGGCCCATCTCGTTGCGCACCTTCTTCATCGCCCGGCATTCCAGCTCGAAGCAATCGCGGAAGGACTCGCTGATGTAGCGCGAGGCGCCACGGAAGCCGAGCATCGGGTTCTCTTCTTCCGGCTCGTAGAGCTTGCCGCCGATCAGGTTGGCGTATTCGTTGGACTTGAAGTCGGACAGACGCACGATGACCTTCTTCGGCCAGAACGCCGCGGCCAGGGTGCTGATGCCCTCGACCAGCTTCTCGACGTAGAAATTGACAGGGTCGGCATAACCGGCGATGCGTTTCTCGACGCTGTCCTTAATTTCCGGCGGCAAGCCGGCGAAATTCAGCAGCGCCTTGGGGTGCACGCCGATCATCCGGTTGATGATGAATTCCAGGCGAGCCAGGCCCACCCCGGCATTCGGCAGCTGGGCGAAGTCGAAGGCGCGATCCGGGTTGCCGACGTTCATCATGATCTTGAACGGCAGATCGGGCATGGCGTCGACCGAGTTCTTGCGGATGTCGAAGCCCAGCTCGCCCTCGAAGATGAAACCGGTGTCGCCCTCGGCGCAGGACACGGTGACGCCCTGGCCGTCTTTCAGTACGTGGGTGGCATTGCCGCAACCGACCACCGCCGGGATCCCCAGCTCGCGAGCGATAATCGCCGCGTGGCAAGTGCGTCCGCCACGGTTGGTGACGATGGCGCTGGCGCGCTTCATGACCGGCTCCCAGTCCGGATCGGTCATGTCGGAAACCAGTACGTCGCCGGCCTGCACCTTGTCCATCTCGGCGATGTCGTTGATCACCCGCACCTTGCCGGCGCCGATTTTCTGGCCGATGGCGCGCCCCTCGACCAGCACGGTGCCGGTTTCCTTGAGCAGGTAACGTTCCATCACATTGATATTGGAGCGGCTTTTCACCGTCTCGGGACGGGCCTGGACGATATACAGCTTGCCGTCATCGCCGTCTTTGGCCCACTCGATGTCCATCGGCCGGCCGTAGTGCTTCTCGATGATCATGGCCTGCTTGGCCAGTTCGCTGACCTCGGCATCGGTCAGACAGAAGCGTGCGCGCTCGGCCCGCTCGACATCGACCACCTTGACCGACTTGCCGGCCTTGGCTTCGTCGCCGTAGATCATCTTGATCGCCTTGCTGCCCAGATTACGCCGCAGGATCGCCGGGCGCCCGGCCTCGAGGGTCTGCTTGTGCACGTAGAACTCGTCGGGGTTGACCGCTCCCTGCACCACGGTTTCGCCGAGGCCATAGGCACCGGTGATGAACACCACATCGCGAAAGCCCGACTCGGTATCCAGGGTGAACATCACCCCGGCGGTGCCGGTTTCCGAACGCACCATGCGCTGCACGCCGGCAGACAGGGCCACCAGTTTGTGGTCGAAGCCTTGGTGTACGCGGTAGGAGATGGCGCGGTCGTTGAACAACGAGGCGAACACCTCCTTGGCCGCGCGGATCACGTTGTCGACGCCGCGGATGTTCAGGAAGGTTTCCTGCTGGCCGGCGAAGGAGGCGTCCGGCAGGTCTTCGGCGGTGGCCGAGGAACGCACGGCGACGGCCATATGCTCGTTGCCGTCGGCCATGGCGGCGAAGGCGGTGCGAATCTGCGCATCGAGTTCGGGCGGGAAAGGCGCGTCCATCACCCACTGGCGGATCTGCGCACCGGTCTTGGCCAGGGCATTGACATCGTCGACGTCGAGGGCATCCAGCGCCGCATGGATCTGCGCATTCAGGCCGCTCTGCTCGAGAAAGTCGCGGTAGGCCTGAGCGGTAGTGGCGAAACCACCGGGCACCGAGACACCGGCACCGGCAAGGTTGCTGATCATCTCGCCCAGGGAGGCGTTCTTGCCCCCTACGTGCTCAACATCGTGATTGCCGAGCTTATCGAGGGAAACTACGTACTCTACCAAGGTGATCTCTCCACTAAGGTGTTGGAAAAGCTCAAGGGGCTGGGGGAAGCTCGGCGGAGCATGTCCGCACGATTGTGGCCTGGCCCTGGAAAATAAGTAACAATGCCGACCAGTTCGGGCCTGCAGAAGCGGGCCTATGATAGCCAAGAATCGTCCTCAGCTTAAGGCCCATGGCGCAAATGAAACGAACCGCTTTCTTCATCTCCGACGGCACCGGCATCACGGCCGAAGCTTTGGGCCAGAGCCTGTTGGCACAGTTCGAAACCACCGCATTCACCAAACTCACGCGACCGTACATCGATAGCGTGGAAAAAGCGCGCGCAATGGTACAACAAATCAATGCCGCTGCCGAGAAAGACGGCGTCCGACCGATCATCTTCGACACCATCGTCAACCAGGAAATCCGCGACATCCTGGCCCAATCCGACGGTTTCATGATCGATATTTTCTCAACCTTCCTCGCCCCCTTGGAACAAGAGCTGAGCTCGCATTCGTCCTACTCGGTGGGCAAATCCCACTCCATCGGGCACAACTCCAACTACATGGAGCGGATCGAGGCGGTCAACTTCGCCCTGGACAACGACGACGGCGCCCGCACCCATTACTACGACACGGCCGACCTGATCCTGGTCGGCGTCTCGCGCTGCGGCAAAACCCCCACCTGCCTGTATATGGCCATGCAATACGGCATCCGCGCCGCCAACTACCCGCTGACCGAAGACGACATGGAGCGCTTGCAACTCCCGGCTGCGCTGAAGCAGTACAAGGACAAGCTGTTCGGCCTGACCATCGACCCGGATCGCCTTACCGCCATTCGCCATGAACGCAAGCCCAACAGCCGCTACGCCAGCTACGCCCAGTGCGAATTCGAGGTACGCGAGGTGGAAAACCTGTTCCGTCGCGAGAACATCAACTTCATCAACTCCACGCATTTTTCCGTGGAAGAAATCTCCGCCAAGATCCTGGTGGAAAAAGGCGTCGAGCGCCGCCTGCAGTAGGACGCATGACAACCCATCGTGTCCGGCGATGGGTTGTCACCCGCATCACTCGACCCGTTCCGGATGCCGACCGCTCAAATCATCCACATATCCATGAAGCGCTGCACCGGCGTGGCCTCCAGTGCTGCCTGATCCTTGCACAGGGCGAAAATCTGCGCGCTGCGCTGAGTGGTGAAGCGGGTCGCCAGGCTGGCCTTGAACTTGTCCTCCAGCAGCGGGATGCCCTCGGCGCGACGACGACGGTGTCCGAGCGGATACTCGACCGCGACCTGCGAGGTCGCTGAACCATCCTTGAAGAACACCTGGATAGCGTTGGCAATCGAACGCTTGTCGGCTTCCAGGTACTCGCGGCTATAGCGCTCGTCCTCGACGACTTCCATTTTCTCGCGAAGCTCGTCGATGATCGGATTGGCGGCATGAAAATCATCTTCGTAGTGCTCGGCCACCAGGTTACCGAACACCAGCGGCACGGCGGTCATGTACTGGATGCAGTGGTCGCGGTCGGCCGGATTGGCCAAGGGGCCAACCTTGGAGATGATGCGGATCGCCGACTCGTGGGTGGTGATGACGATCCTGGCGATCTCGTGCAGGCGATCCTTGACCTGCGGGTGCAGAACCACCGCCGCTTCGCAGGCGGTCTGCGCGTGGAACTCGGCCGGGAAACTGATTTTGAACAGCACCTGTTCCATCACGTAACTGCCGAAACCCTGCGGGAAGCTGAACTGGCGCGCCTCGAGCGGCTTCAGCGCCAGATCCTTGTTGGTGTGGCTGAACAGCACGTCGTAGAACCCCCACTGCGACGCGCTGAGCGCGCCGGGGATGCCCATCTCGCCGCGCATGGCGATGTCGGCCAGGCGCACACCACGGCTGCTGGCGTCGCCCGCCGCCCAGGACTTGCGCGAACCGGCGTTCGGTGCGTGACGGTAGGTGCGCAGCGCCTGGCCGTCGACGAAGACATGGGAAATAGCCGACAACAGCTGCTCGCGGCTGGCGCCCATCAGCTTGGCGGTAACTGCGCAGGAGGCCAGCTTGACCAACAGCACATGATCCAGGCCGACCCGATTGAAGGAGTTGTCCAGGGCAAACACGCCCTGGATCTCGTGGGCCATGATCATCGCGTCCAATACCGCACGCATGTTCAGCTGCGTTTCGCCCCGGACCACGCGCTGCTGCGACAGGTGATCGGCCACCGCGAGGATGGCGCCGAGGTTGTCGGACGGATGCCCCCACTCGGCGGCCAGCCAGGTGTCGTTGTAGTCCAGCCAACGCACCAGGCAGCCGATGTCCCAGGCGGCCTTGAGCGGATCCAGGCGCAGACTGGTGCCCGGTACGCGCGCCCCGTTCGGCACCGACGTGCCCTCGACGATCGGGCCGAGGTGCTTGGTGCATTCGGGAAAACGCAGCGCCAGCAAACCGCAACCGAGGCTGTCCATCAGGCAGTTGCGCGCGGTATCCAGAGCCTCGGCGGACTCAACCTTGTAGGTCAAGACATAATCGGCGACATCCTGGATCACCTGGTCGTAGTCGGGGCGTTCACTCAGATCAAAGGTGACTGTCATCTTCGTGCCTCCTCCTGCTGCGGAGTGGAGAGAAGTCCAGACCTTCTGTCGATGCTTCCAGCCCCTTCTCTCGCTTAGGCGGATCGCCCCAGCAGGCGGGGCGATTCAGGTTTCACAGGCAGTGTCCCTTAAAATGCATCGCCAGGCACGCGCACCCAGCCCTCCATCAACACCCGGGCACTGCGGCTCATAATCGCCTTGGTCACCGCCCATTCGCCGTTAACCTGGACGGCTTCTGCGCCAACCTGCAGGGTGCCGGAGGGGTGACCGAAGCGCACCGCGCTGCGCGCACCGCCGCCCGCGGCGAGGTTCACCAGGGTGCCGGGAATGGCCGCGGCAGTGCCGATGGCCACCGCGCAGGTGCCCATCATGGCGTGGTGCAGCTTGCCCATCGACAGCGCGCGCACCAACAGGTCGACCTCACCAGCCTCGATCTGCTTGCCACTGGAAGCCTTGTAGCTCTTCGGTTTGGCCACAAAGGCGATCTTGGGCGTGTGCTGACGGGTAAGCGCCTCCTCAGCGGTTTTGATCAGCCCCATGCGCAACGCACCAGCCACGCGGATGGCCTCGAAGCGCGCCAGTTGCGCAGGATCGCCATTGATCTCCTCGCGCAGCTCGGTGCCCTGGTAACCGATGTCCTCGGCGTTGACGAATACGGTCGGGATACCGGCACTGATCATGGTCGCCTTAAGGGTGCCGAAGCCTGGAACCTCCAGATCGTCGACCAACTGGCCAGTGGGGAACATCGAGCCGCCCTCCTCGCCGTCATCGGACGGATCGAGGAACTCCAGCACGATTTCTGCGGCCGGGAAGGTCACGCCGTCCAGCTCGAAATCGCCGGTTTCCTGTACCTGGCCATGGGTGACCGGCACGTGGGCGATGATGGTTTTCTGAATATTGGCCTGCCAGATGCGCACCACGCACACGCCGTTGTCCGGAATGCGCGCCGGATCGACCAAGCCCGCATGCAGGGCGAAAGCACCAGCGGCGGTGGACAGGTTGCCGCAATTGCCGCTCCAGTCGACGAAGGCTTTGTCGATGGACACCTGGCCGTACAGGTAATCCACATCGTGATTGGGCTGGCTGCTTTTCGACAGGATTACGCATTTGCTGGTGCTGGACGTAGCGCCACCCATGCCGTCGATATGCGCGGCATAAGGGTCGGGACTGCCGATCACGCGCATAAACAGCCTGTCCCGGGCCTCACCCGGCACCTGGCAACTTTGCGGCAGGTCTTGTAAGCGAAAGAACACGCCTTTACTGGTACCGCCACGAATATAGGTAGCGGGAACTTTGATCTGGGCTGCATGAGCCATGAAGCATCCTCCTGAAAGAAGACCGGGGCGTTGCCGCCCCGGTGGTACGTCAGCCCTTGGTGGATTCAAGGAAGTCCTGGGCGAAGCGCTGCAGCACGCCGCCGGCTTCGTAGATCAGCACTTCTTCGTCGCTGTCCAGACGGCAGGTCATCGGCACTTCGACGCGTTCGCCATTGCGGCGATTGATGACCAGCGTCAGCGTGGCACGCGGGGTTCGCTCACCGATCACGTCATAGCTCTCCGTGCCGTCGATGCCCAGGGTCAGGCGCGTGGTGCCCGATTTGAACTCCAGCGGCAGCACGCCCATGCCGACCAGGTTGGTGCGGTGGATGCGCTCGAAGCCTTCTGCGGCGATTACCTCGACACCGGCCAGGCGCACGCCCTTGGCGGCCCAGTCACGCGAGCTGCCCTGACCGTAGTCGGCACCGGCGACGATGATCAGGTTCTGCTTGCGCTGCATGTAGGTTTCGATAGCCTCCCACATGCGCATCACCTGGCCTTCTGGCTCAACGCGAGCCAGCGAACCCTTCTTGACCCGACCATCGACCACCGCCATCTCGTTGACCAACTGCGGGTTGGCGAAGGTGGCGCGCTGCGCAGTCAAGTGGTCGCCGCGGTGGGTGGCGTAGGAGTTGAAGTCCTCCTCCGGCAAGCCCATTTTGTGCAGGTAGGCACCGGCTGCCGAATCCAGCAGGATGGCGTTGGACGGCGACAGATGGTCGGTGGTGATGTTGTCCGGTAGCACCGCCAACGGCAGCATGCCCTTGAGCGTGCGCTCACCGGCCAATGCACCTTCCCAGTACGGCGGACGGCGAATATAGGTGCTCATCGGGCGCCAGTCGTACAGCGGGCTCTCGGCTTCGGTCACGGTGCCCAGATCGAACATCGGGATGTAAACCTGGCGGAACTGTTCCGGCTTGACGCTGGAAGCGACGATGGCGTCGATCTCCTCGTCGCTCGGCCACAGATCCTTGAGCGTCACCGGGTCACCGTTCCGGTCATGGCCCAGCACGTCCTGCTCGATGTCGAAGCGCATGGTACCGGCGATGGCATACGCCACCACCAGCGGCGGCGAAGCGAGGAAAGCCTGCTTGGCATAGGGGTGGATACGGCCGTCGAAGTTGCGGTTGCCGGACAACACAGCGGTGGCGTACAGGTCGCGGTCGATGATTTCCTGTTGGATCACCGGATCCAGCGCGCCGGACATACCGTTGCAGGTGGTGCAGGCGTAGCCGACGATGCCGAAGCCGAGCTGCTCCAACTCGGCCAGCAGGCCGGCCTCCTCCAGATACAATTTGGCAACCTTGGAACCCGGCGCGAACGAGGTCTTGACCCAGGGCTTGCGCAGCAGACCCAGTGCGTTGGCCTTCTTCGCCAGCAGGCCGGCCGCCACCACGTTGCGCGGGTTGGAGGTGTTGGTGCAGCTGGTAATGGCGGCGATGATCACCGCGCCGTCGGGCATCAGGCCTTCTGCCTCTTCAGCTTTGCCGGCTTGCAGCTTGGCTTCGTCGGCAATACCGCGCTCGTGCAGTGCCGAAGTCGGCAGACGCTTATGCGGGTTGGACGGACCGGCCATGTTGCGCACCACGGTGGACAGGTCGAAGCTCAGCACCCGCTCGTATTCGGCGGCCACCAGGGCATCGGCCCACAGACCGGTGGTCTTGGCGTACTGCTCGACCAGCGCCACCTGCTCCGGCTCGCGACCGGTGAGCTTGAGGTAGTCGATGGTTTGCCGGTCGATGTAGAACATCGAGGCGGTGGCGCCGTATTCCGGGCACATGTTGGAGATGGTCGCGCGGTCGCCGATGGTCAGGCTGTTGGCGCCCTCGCCGAAGAACTCGACCCAGGCGCCGACCACGCGCTGCTGGCGCAGAAACTCGGTCAGGGCCAGGACGATATCGGTGGCGGTGATGCCGGGCTGGCGCTTGCCGGTCAGCTCGACGCCGACGATGTCGGGCAGGCGCATCATCGAGGCGCGGCCGAGCATCACGGTTTCCGCTTCCAGGCCACCGACGCCGATGGCGATCACGCCCAAGGCATCCACGTGCGGGGTGTGGCTGTCGGTGCCGACGCAGGTATCCGGGAAGGCCACGCCGCCACGCGCCTGGATCACCGGGCTCATTTTCTCCAGGTTGATCTGGTGCATGATGCCGTTGCCGGCCGGAATCACGTCGACGTTCTTGAACGCGGTCTTGGTCCACTCGATAAAGTGGAAACGGTCTTCGTTGCGCCGGTCTTCGATGGCGCGGTTCTTGGCGAAGGCATCCGGATCGAAACCCGGCGCTTCCACGGCCAGCGAGTGGTCGACGATCAGCTGGGTCGGCACCACCGGGTTGACCTTGGCCGGGTCGCCGCCTTGCTCGGCGATGGCATCACGCAGCCCGGCCAGGTCAACCAGCGCGGTCTGACCGAGAATGTCGTGGCACACCACGCGGGCCGGGTACCAAGGGAAGTCGAGGTCACGCTTGCGCTCGATCAGCTGCTTAAGCGAAGCGGTCAACAGCGCCGGATCACAACGGCGTACCAGTTGCTCGGCCAGTACTCGGGAGACGTACGGCAGCTTGGCGTAGGCGCCAGGGGCGATGGCATCCACCGCCTCGCGGGTATCGAAGTAGTCCAGCTGGGTGCCGGGCAGCGGCTTACGATGTTGGCTGTTCATCATGCTGTTCATGGTCATGGGCGCTCCGCGAGCGGCACGAAGGCCAGGTCTTCCGGGCCCACGTAGTTGGCGCTCGGGCGAATGATCTTGCCGTCGATACGCTGTTCGATGACGTGGCTCGACCAGCCGGAGGTGCGGGCGATGACGAACAGCGGAGTGAACATGGCGGTGGGCACGCCCATCATGTGGTAGCTCACGGCGCTGAACCAATCGAGGTTGGGGAACATCTTCTTGATGTCCCACATGGTCGACTCCAGACGCTCGGCGATGTCGAACATCTTAGTGTTGCCCTGCTCGGTGCTGAGTTCGCGGGCCACTTCCTTGATTACCTTGTTGCGCGGATCGCTGACGGTGTAGACCGGATGACCGAAGCCGATCACCACTTCCTTCTTCTCGACCCGAGCGCGGATATCGGCCTCGGCCTCCTCCGGATTGTCGTAGCGCTTCTGGATCTCGAAGGCCACTTCGTTGGCGCCGCCGTGCTTGGGCCCGCGCAGCGCGCCGATGCCCGCGGCAATCGCGGAAAACATGTCGGAGCCGGTGCCGGCCACCACGCGCGAGGCAAAGGTGGACGCATTGAACTCGTGCTCGGCGTAGAGAATCAGCGAGCAGTGCATGGCGCGTACCCAGCTGTCGCGCGGCTTCTCGCCGTGCAGCAGGTGGAGGAAGTGGCCGCCGATGGAGTCGTCGTCGGTGTCCACCTCGATGCGCTTGCCGTTGTGGCTGAAGTGGTACCAGTACAGCAGCATGGAGCCCAGCGAGGCCATCAGCTTGTCGGCAATGTCGCGGGCGCCCGGGTGGTTGTGGTCGTCCTTCTCGGGCGACAGGCAACCCAGCACGGAGACCCCGGTGCGCATCACGTCCATCGGGTGGGCGGACGGCGGCAGCTGTTCCAGGGCGGTCTTCAGCGCCGCGGGCAGGCCGCGCAGCGCCTTCAGTTTGGCCTTGTAGCCGGCCAGTTCGGCCACATTGGGCAGCTTGCCATGCACCAGCAGGTGAGCGATCTCTTCAAACTCACAGCTGTTGGCGAAGTCGAGAATGTCATAACCGCGGTAGTGCAGGTCGTTGCCCGTGCGGCCGACGGTGCACAGCGCAGTGTTGCCGGCAGTGGTGCCACTCAGGGCCACCGACTTCTTCGGCTTGAAGCCCGGGGTGCTGGTTTCTGGGGTAGCGCTCATCGGGTCTGTCTCCTCATGCAATCCGGTTCGGTAATGCTTGTTGTTTTGCGCAGGCCTCGCCGGCCTGGGCGGCGTTACTTCTTCTGGGCGAACAATGCGTCGAGATGCTGCTCGAAGGCGTGGTAGTTGATGCGATCGTAGAGCTCCATGCGGGTCTGCATGGTGTCGATCACGTTCTTCTGGCTGCCGTCGCGGCGCAGCGCGGTGTAGACGTTCTCGGCCGCCTTGTTCATGGCGCGGAAGGCCGACAGCGGGTAGAGCACCAGGGACACGTCGACACTGGCCAGCTCTTCGGTGGTGTACAGCGGAGTGGCACCAAATTCGGTGATGTTGGCCAGGATCGGCGCCTTGATCCGATCGGCGAAGGTCTTGTACATCGCCAGTTCGGTGATCGCCTCGGGGAAGATCATGTCGGCGCCGGCCTCGATGCAGGCCTCGGCACGATCCAGCGCGGAGTTCAGGCCTTCGACGGCCAGGGCATCGGTACGCGCCATGATCACGAAGCTGTCGTCAGTGCGCGCATCCACCGCCGCTTTGATCCGGTCGACCATCTCCTGCAGGGTGACGATCTCCTTGTTGGGCCGATGACCGCAGCGCTTGGCGCCGACCTGGTCTTCGATATGAATCGCCGCGGCGCCGAATTTGATCATCGACTTGACCGTACGCGCCACGTTGAACGCCGAACTGCCGAAGCCGGTATCGACATCCACCAGCAGCGGCAGGTCGCACACATCGGTGATCCGGCGCACGTCGGTCAGCACATCGTCCAGCCCGGTGATGCCCAGATCCGGCAAACCCAGGGAACCCGCCGCCACACCGCCACCGGACAGGTAGATGGCCTTGAACCCGGCACGCTGGGCCAACAAGGCATGGTTGGCGTTGATCGCGCCTACCACCTGCAGGGGATGTTCTTCGGCAACGGCATCGCGGAAGCGCTGGCCGGGACTGCGCGGAATTGAAAGCTGGCTCATGACTCACCTCTGGGTTTGGCTGTCTTGGTTGGCACGCCCTGCCCCATGTTCATGGTGTAGTGGCGCTCGATATTGCGTTTAGATGCGCCGATGTGACGGCGCATAAGCAATTCAGCGAGTTCGCCATCGCGTTCGGCAATGGCATCGAGAATGCGGTGGTGCTCGGCAAAGGCCTGGCGCGGCCGGTTCGGCGTGACCGAGAACTGCAGGCGATACATGCGCACCAGCTGATACAACTCACCGCAGAGCATCTGCACTAAGGTGCGGTTGCCGCTGCCCTGGATGATCCGGTAGTGGAAATCGAAATCTCCCTCCTGCTGGTAGTAGCCGACGCCCGCCTTGAAGGCCGCATCCTGCTCATGCAGGTCGAGCACCCGGCGCAGGTCGTCGATTTCCGCCTGGCTCATACGCTCGGCGGCCAGGCGACAGGCCATGCCCTCCAGCGATTCGCGAATTTCATACAACTCGATCAGCTCGGCATGATCGAGCGACACCACCCGCGCCCCCACATGGGGCACGCGCACCAACAGACGCTGGCCCTCCAGGCGGTGAATCGCCTCGCGCAACGGCCCGCGGCTGATGCCATAGGTACGCGCCAGCTCCGGCTCGGAGATCTTGCTGCCAGGAGCAATCTCACCCTTGACGATAGCTGCTTGGATGCGGCGGAACACGTGCTCGGATAAGGTTTCCGAGTCATCTTGAACAATACGGGGCAACTCAAGGGTATCGGACATATTGTCGACACATCCTGCTAGATTTGCCTAAAAAGTACTCCTGCAAAGCAATTATGTCAAACAATCAGCCGATACTGTCGACAGTTTTCCCGATAACAAAAAGTTCTGATCGCCCATCTCTTCTTGCGTAAACGCCTATAAGCGTCTGTCGCAGCAGCAAAAACCCCGTGATAGAATGCCGGCACTTGCGCCTGGCCGAGCTTTGCCGCCATGCCCGCCAGAGTTCAACCCAGGCGTAGCGGCTCTACCGCCTCGCCCGCAGTCTTGTTATCCGACGACCGCGCTATAACCAATAGGACTTATGAGACTCAAGCCCTTCGCCCTGCTGATTTGCCTGCTGCTACCTGGTCTGGGGCTCGCCGCTGCAGAAAAGGCCGTGTACGGCCTGAATGAATACGCAATGCTGTTCAACCTCGGCCTGCAAGTACCGGCCAAACTGGATACTGGCGCCAAGACCGCATCCTTGAGCGCGCGCGACATCAAGCGTTTCAAGCGTGAGGGTGAGTCCTGGGTGAGCTTCTACCTGGCTATTGACGATGCCCACGCCCATCCGATCGAGCGTCCGCTGGCGCGAATCAGCAAGATCAAACGCCGCGCAGGCGACTATGATCCCGAGGAAGAAAAAACTTATACCGCACGTCCGGTAATCGAATTGGATGTCTGCATGGGCCAAGCCTTGCGCACGATCGAAGTGAACTTGACCGACCGCAGCGCCTTCCAATACCCGTTATTGATCGGCTCCGAAGCGCTCAAACGCTTCAGCGCACTGGTCGATCCAAGCCAAAAATACGCAGCAGGGAAACCTGCCTGCCTCCCTGACACACACATTGGCGCCACCCCTAATGAGTAATACCCATGCGCTCTCTTAACCTGCATCTGAAAATCCTGATCACGCTGTTGGTTGGCTTGGGCATTCTGATTACGGCCTACCAGATCTTCATTCTCGGCATTCCATTGACCGAAGACGAGACCGACGACCTGTGGAATATCGACGCCAGGGTCGAGTTCCAGGCCAGCCCGCGTGAGCCGGTCAAGCTGCAGATGTTCGTGCCGCCCCTGCACCAGGACTATGTCAGCCTCAACGAGAGCTTCATCTCCAACAACTACGGCGTGAGCATCAACCGCGCCGACGGCAATCGCAAAGTCACCTGGTCCGCCCGGCGCGCCAGCGGCAAGCAAACCCTGTACTACCGCCTGGTATTGACCAAGCGCTACAGCGGCGAACAGACCAAGGCCAAGGGCCCCATTTTCCGCGACAGCATCCCGGTAGAAGGCGCCGAGAAAATTGCCGCCGACGCCCTGCTCGCACCGATCCGGCAACACTCGGCAGACGTCGAAACCTTTATTAGCGAGACCATCAAACGGGTCAACAACGTCAATGACGACAACATCAAGCTGTTGTTGGGCGGCGATGCCTCGACGCCGAATAAAGCCAACGCCATCGAGCTGTTGCTGTCCATTGCCCACGTACCGATGGAGCGTGTGCACACGGTTCGCCTGACTGCCGATGCGCCGCAAAGCCCGGAGCTGTGGCTACGCAGCTTCAATGGCGAAAAATGGCTGTACTTCAGCCCGGAGACGGGCCAACAAGGCTTGCCGAGCGACCGCCTGATCTGGTGGATCGGCGACGACAACCTGGTCAGCCTCGAAGGCGGCAAACAAGCGCAAGTCAGCTTCAGCCTGAGCAACAGCGAAATGAACGCTATTCGTCTGGCCAAACTGACCGACGAAAATACCGACGCCGACTTCCTCGAATACTCGCTGTATGGCCTGCCACTGCAGACCCAGCAAACCTTCATGATCATGGTGATGATCCCGATTGGCGTGCTGGTGATTCTGATCCTGCGCAACCTCGGCGGCTTGCAGACCCTCGGCACCTTTACCCCCGTGTTGATCGCCCTGGCCTTCCGCGAAACCCAGCTGGGCTTCGGCATCATCCTGTTCACGGTGATCACGGCCCTGGGCCTGTCGCTGCGCTCTTATCTCGAGCATTTGAAACTGCAGATGCTGCCACGCCTGTCGGTGGTACTGACCTTCGTGGTGGTGCTGATCGCGGTGATCAGCCTGTTCAGCCACAAGCTCGGACTGGAGCGCGGCTTGTCGGTGGCCCTGTTCCCGATGGTGATCCTGACCATGACCATCGAGCGCCTGTCGATCACCTGGGAAGAGCGCGGCGGCGGCCATGCCTTCAAGGTCGCCATCGGCACCCTGGTAGCCGCGACGCTGGCGCACTTGTTGATGAGCATTCCAGAACTGAGCTACTTCGTCTTCACCTTCCCGGCGGTGCTGATGATCATGGTGGGTTTCATGCTGGCGATGGGTCGCTACCGCGGCTACCGCCTGACCGAACTCTTCCGCTTCAAAGCCTTCCTGAAGGATTAGGAACCTGCCCTGCTGATTAATCATGGCTGCGCCATAGGCCATTTTTTCGCAGGGCAAGGCAGGAGGAGAGAAGATTGGTCATTCCAAAAGAACGACGACTAACGCAGCCATGCGGAAAAATGGCCATGTCCCTTCGGGTTGCGTCGCAAAACACGCCATGCGGTGTTGTGGGACTTGACAAGGGATCACCATTGCCTGCGTCCCACGCCTTGCCTGGCGTGTTTTGCGACAGCAACGCAGCCATGATTAATCTGCAGGGCAGGTTCTAAAATGCTAGGTCTCTGGAAAACATGGAAGGCCCTTGAAGCCAAAGGCATCATGGGCATCAACAGACGCAATGCGGACTACGTGCTGAAGTACAACAAGCGCAATCTCTACCCGATTGTCGATGACAAGATCATCACCAAGGAACGCGCCATCGCAGCCGGCATCGATGTGCCGGAGATGTATGGCGTGATCGAGACCGAAAAGGGCATCGACAAACTGCGCGAAATCATTGGCGAGCGGCCGGACTTCGTGATCAAACCGGCCCAGGGCGCTGGCGGTGACGGCATCCTGGTGATCGCCGACCGCTTCGAAGACAAGTACAGAACCGTCTCCGGGAAAATCATCAGCCATGAAGAAATCGAACACCAGATTTCCAGCATCCTCACCGGGCTGTACTCCCTGGGCGGCCACCGCGACCGCGCCCTGATCGAATACCGCGTCACCCCCGACCCCATCTTCAAGAGCATCAGCTACGAGGGTGTACCGGATATCCGCATCATCGTGCTGATGGGCTACCCGGTGATGGCCATGCTGCGCTTGCCGACCCGCCAGTCCGGCGGCAAGGCCAACCTGCACCAGGGTGCCATCGGCGTAGGCGTCGACCTGGCCACCGGCGTGACCCTGCGCGGCACCTGGCTGAACAACAAGATCCGCAAACACCCGGACACCACCAATTCGGTGGACGGCGTCCAGCTGCCTAACTGGGACGGCTTCATGAAGCTTGCCGCTGGCTGCCATGAACTGTGCGGCCTTGGCTATATCGGCGTGGACATGGTGCTCGACCAGGAGAAAGGCCCGCTGATTCTCGAGCTCAACGCGCGCCCCGGCCTGAACATCCAAATCGCCAACGACTGCGGCCTCACCCACCGCACCCATGCAGTGGAAGCGCGCCTGGCCGAACTGGCGAAAAAAGGCATCACGGAGACCCCGGAGGAACGCGTACGTTTCGCCCAAGGGCTGTTTGGCCACGCCCCCCAAGCACAGGCCTGAACTGTCTCGCCACAGTTCCCCAGACAGACGACCAGCCGAATGGCCAGAAAGCCCGAAAATGATTCGGGCTTTCTGGTCGCGGCCCCCTTCATCGCCGCGTGCATGCCCATGGACAGGATCGCCAATCGACCTCCAGGTAACGCCCAGACGGAAGCCCTAGGATGAATGCTTCCGGCGTTCTACAATCGCCTGCCGCGCGCCTCTGAAAGCCTCGCATGCCTACTTGCCTTGTACACGCCCTGCCCTACCGTGCCGACCCGGCCATCTACTTCAGCGCCGTCTGTCGCGCCCCTGGGGCAGTGCTGTTGGATGCTGGCCGCCCGGCCGCCCAACGCGGACGCTATGACCTGATCAGCGCCTGGCCAACGGCAATCCTGACACCCATGCCTGACGAACCGGCCCACGACTTTCTCCAGCGCCTGCGTGCAAGCCTGGCGGCGCTGGGCGAAGCCAAAGCCCCCGAGGACTGCCCGCTGCCCTTCGTCGGCGGCCTGATTGGCTACCTGGGCTATGACTTCGGCCGTCGCCTGGAAAGCCTGCCCGAACAGGCAATCGACGACCTCGGCCTGGCCGATGCGCAACTCGGCCTGTATGCCTGGGCCTTGATCACCGACCATCAGCTGGGAACCAGCCAGTTGATGTTTCATCCCGCGCTGGCCAAGCAACAACAGCGGCGCTTGATCGAGCTGTTCGAGGCGACGCCAGCGCCCGCGCCCGCGCCGTTCAGCCTGACCGAGACGTTCCGGGCGGATATCGATGAAAGCGGCTATCGCCATGCCATCGAACGCATCCAGGCGTATATCCAGGCCGGCGACTGCTACCAGGTAAACTTCGCCCAGCGCTTTCGCACCCGCTACCGGGGCGATCCTTGGACGGCTTACTGCGCCTTGCGCGCCGCCTGCCCGACGCCCTTCGCCGGTTACCTGGCGCTGGCGGATAACGGCGCGATCATCAGCCTGTCGCCCGAACGCTTCCTGCGCGTCAGCCAAGGGCATGTGGAAACCCGCCCGATCAAGGGCACCCGGCCACGCGATTGCGATCCCGAGCAGGATGCCGCGCAAGCCGCAATCTTATTGGCCAGCCTGAAGGATCGTGCCGAGAACCTGATGATCGTCGATCTGCTGCGCAACGACCTCGGCCGCAGTTGCACAATCGGCTCGGTGCGCGTGCCGGAGCTGTTCGCCCTGGAGAGCTACCCCAACGTGCACCACTTGGTCAGCGCGGTGACGGGTGAACTGGCACAGGACAAAGATGCCCTGGATCTGATTGCCGGCAGTTTTCCCGGCGGTTCGATAACCGGCGCGCCGAAAATTCGTGCCATGCAGATCATCGACGAACTGGAACCGACACGCCGCGCGCTCTATTGCGGCTCGTTGCTCTATCTGGACGTGCGCGGCGAGCTGGACAGCTCGATTGCCATCCGCAGCCTGCTGGCCAAGGACGGGCAGATCAGTTGCTGGGGCGGCGGCGGGATAGTCGCCGACTCCAGCTGGCAGGCGGAATACCAGGAGTCCATCACCAAGGTGAAAGTCTTGCTGGAAACGCTGGAACAGTTCTGCGCCCCTGGTAACAAACCTGCCTGAACTCATCGCGCAACTACAAGCCTTGATAGGCACGGGATCAGCCTGCCGCCACCGCGAACCAGGCAGCGCCCATGCTGGGCGCATATAAAAAAACGCGGCCGAAGCCGCGTTGCGAGTGGGATTTGCTGCCGTAAAAGTCAGGCCACTGCAGCCTGCTGCAAATCTCGCCCTAGGGCATATCGCAGGAAAACCCGGCGCACGGGAGCACGCACGCCGAGGTACCGCAGGTGAATCAGAAGAAGCCCAACGGGTTGATGTCGTAGCTGATCAACAGGTTCTTGGTCTGCTGGTAGTGGTCGAGCATCATCTTGTGGGTCTCGCGGCCGACGCCGGACTTCTTGTAGCCGCCGAAGGCGGCGTGCGCCGGGTACAGGTGGTAGCAGTTGGTCCACACGCGACCGGCCTTGATCGCCCGGCCCATGCGGTAGGCGCGGTTGATGTCGCGGGTCCACAGGCCGGCACCCAGGCCGAACTCGGTGTCGTTGGCAATCGCCAGGGCTTCGGCTTCGTCCTTGAAGGTGGTGATGCCCACCACCGGGCCGAAGATCTCTTCCTGGAACACGCGCATCTGGTTGTTGCCCTTGAGCAGGGTCGGCTGGATGTAGTAGCCGCTGGCCAGGTCGCCTTGCAGGCGCTCGGCGGCGCCGCCGGTGAGCAGTTCGGCGCCTTCCTCCTGGGCGATCTGCAGGTAGCTCAAGATCTTGTCGTACTGCTGCTCGGAGGCCTGGGCGCCGACCATGGTCTCGGTGTCCAGCGGGTTGCCACGCTTGATCACCTGGATCTTCTTCATCACTTCGACCATGAAGGCGTCGTAGATCGACTCCTGCACCAGCGCCCGCGACGGGCAGGTGCACACCTCGCCCTGGTTGAAGAACGCCAGCACCAGACCTTCGGCGGCTTTTTCGATAAAGGCCGGCTCGGCGTTCATGATGTCTTCGAAGAAGATGTTCGGCGACTTGCCGCCCAGCTCCACGGTCGAGGGAATGATGTTCTCGGCGGCGCACTTGAGGATGTGCGAACCCACCGGAGTGGAGCCGGTGAAGGCGATCTTGGCGATGCGCTTGCTGGTGGCCAGGGCCTCACCGGCTTCGCGGCCGAAACCCTGCACCACGTTGAGCACGCCCGGCGGCAGCAGGTCGCCGATCAGCTCCATCAGCACGCTGATCGACAGCGGCGTCTGCTCGGCCGGCTTGAGCACGATGCAGTTGCCGGCGGCCAGGGCCGGCGCCAGTTTCCAGGCGGCCATCAGCAGCGGGAAGTTCCACGGAATGATCTGCCCGACCACGCCCAGCGGCTCGTGGAAGTGATAGGCGGCGGTGTGTTCGTCGATCTCGGCGGCGCTGCCTTCCTGGGCGCGGATGCAACCGGCGTAGTAACGGAAGTGGTCGGCGGCCAGCGGCACGTCGGCGTTGAGGGTTTCGCGCACGGCCTTGCCGTTGTCCCAGGTTTCGGCCACGGCCAGCAGTTCGAGGTTCTGTTCAATACGATCGGCGATTTTCAGCAGCACCAGCGCGCGGTTCTGCACCGAGGTCTTGCCCCAGGCATCGGCGGCGGCATGGGCGGCGTCGAGGGCGCGCTCGATGTCTTCGCTGCCGGAGCGGGGGAATTCGCCGATCACCGAGGCATCCACCGGGCTGGTGTTGGTGAAGTACTGGCCATTGACCGGGGCAACGAATTCGCCACCGATAAAGTTGCCGTAGCGCGGCTTGAGGTTGATAACTGCGCCTGGAGTGCCGGGTTTAGCGTAAATCATGATGATGACCTCTGTTGTTTTGTCGGAGCCTGCCCCGGGGAACGTGGAACAGGTCATGGTTCGATATTAGGAAGCTGCCGACTCGGCCGGTATGCACCCATGGCACAGAACCTCTCGTCATTTGGTAGTAGATGCGCAGGTTGTCTATGCCGGGCGTTTGCTCACCCGACTGGCGCTGCCGCCGGACGATTCAGCGTAGCTGTTTGTACGACTGCCTGCCGGCGACATCTGCGTTATCGCCGCGGGCTGGCCTGCCCTGGGGGCATCCGACATGCATGTCGGCAACGATCAATTCAAAGAACCAACACAAAACATGCCGCTGAAATTAGAAGGCAAAAGGCATTTACCTTATCGGCCAATAGCGCGCCGATTCTTGATCGAGATCAACAACCAGGCAGTCTATTTTAATTATTTAAATCACGCCGCCAACTTACGACCAACTACCCAGCCAACCGACTCCAAAGTCTTATTAATATTCTCCAGCACTTGCCTGTAGCCTCGATTTGCACCACCGCGAAACATTGAACTTACCCATAACAGGAGATAGGCCATGCAGTGGATCGATCCGGACTTTTGCGACCTGCGTCTGGGCTTCGAAGTCACCGCGTACGTTTACGTGCGCTAAGCCGTTAACCCGACGGAGCGCCTGAGAAGGCGCCCCGCCGCACCCGCCGCGAGGCAGCCCCATGACAACTGCGCCGATAGACCCGGCAGACTGCTTCGAAATCCGCCCGCCGTTCATGTTCCGCTGGGAACAGTCGCAGCAAGCCCATGTTCTTCTGTATCCGGAAGGCATCGTCAAATTGAATAAAACCGGCGGCGACATTCTCAACTGCTGCGATGGCAAGACTAACGTAGCCGAATTGATCGAAAAACTTGGCGCACTGTATGAAGTAGCCGACGCGGATGTGATTCGCAATGGCGTCTTGCGCTTCCTGGAGGTGTCCCGTGGCAAAGGCTGGATCCGAATTAAGACTTGATGGCAATGGCAACCCGGTCTGGTTGTTGTTGGAATTAACCTACCAGTGCCCGTTGCAGTGCGTGTTCTGCAGCAACCCGCGCAACTTTGCCGACTACCGGCGCGATGAGTTGAGCACGGCCGAATGGATCGACGTGATGCGCCAGGCCCGCGAACTCGGCGCCATGCAGATCGGTTTTTCCGGCGGCGAACCGACGCTGCGCAAGGATCTGGAAATCCTGGTGGCCGAGGCCGACCGCCTGGGCTACTACACCAACCTGATCACCTCCGGCATCGGCCTCACCGAAGCCCGCCTGCAGGCACTCAAGGACGCCGGCCTGCGGCATATCCAGCTCGGCTTCCAGTCCACCGACCGAGCCACCGCGCAACAACTGGCCGGCGTCGATTGCCTGGAGCGCAAGCTCGGCATGGCCCGGGCGATCAAGGCGCAGGGCTTCCCCATGGTGCTCAACGTACCCATCACCCGGCAGAACATCGGCCAGATTCCGCAGATCATCGAATTCGCCGTCGAACTCGGGGTGGAATACATGGAGCTGGCCAACGTGCAGTACTACAACTGGGCGCTGCTCAATCGCGAGCAACTGATGCCGACTCGCGAGGAGCTGTTGCGCGCCGAAGCCCAGGTGCAAGAGGCTCGCGAGCGGTTGGGCGAGCGGCTGACCATCTTCTTCGTCATCCCCGACTATTACGAAGGCCGCCCCAAGGCCTGCATGAACGGCTGGGGCGCCATCCACCTGACCATCGCGCCCAACGGCAACGTGCTGCCCTGCTCCCAGGCCAGCAGTTTCAAGGATCTGGAGTTCCCCAACGTGCGCCAGCAACCCCTGGGCGAGATCTGGCACGACTCGCCGGTGTTCAACCTGTACCGCGGCGATGCCTGGATGCCGCAGCCGTGCCGCAGCTGCGACGAAAAAGAGAAGGACTTCGGCGGTTGCCGCTGCCAGGCGCTGCTGCTCACCGGCTCCGGCGACAACACCGATCCGGCGTGCAGCAAGTCGCCGCATCACCACCTGATCAAGCAGGCGGTGGCACTGGCGCAGCAGCCGCCACAGCCGACGGGCACGCTGATTGCGCGCCACGCCAGCCAGGGGGTGAACCTTGAAACTACCCCATGACTCCTTCGCCGGCACCCTAGGTGCCGGCTTCGCGCTGACCCTGGGCTGCTACCTGCTGCTCAGGTTCTGGCTGGTCGTCTAGGAGTTAACCATGAGCGTCATCGATCTGCTGGCCCGCTACGCCCACCTGCTGTTCGCCCTGGTCTGGGTCGGCCACAACTACGCCAACTTCATCCAGAACCCCAGGTTCGTGGCGCTACAGAACGGCATCGACACCGCCACCCTCAATCGCGACCTGGAAAGCCGCATGAAGCGCGAACACGGGATCTTCCGCTACGCCTCGCTGGTGGTCTGGATCTCCGGCATGCTGATGCTCTGGCAGCGTGGCTGGCTGGCGGACGCCCTGCTGCTGCAAGGCTCATTGGCGGTGATCGGCCTGGGTGCCTGGATCGGCACGCTGATGTTGCTCAACCTGTGGTTGGTGCTCTGGCCGCACCAGAAAAAGCTCCTGGGTTTCGTCCCCGCCAGCCTGGAGGAACGGGTGCGCTGCTCGCGGATTACCTTCCTCTCCTCGCGCAGCAACACCATCCTCTCCATCCCCTTGCTGTTCCTGATGGCGGCTGGCGGTCATGGCCTGCAACTTTTCTCCTGAGCACGCGCCCGCAGCCGGCCGCGACGAGCACTACAACTTCGCCGCCGGGCCGGCGATGCTGCCGCCGGCGCTGCTCGCGCAAATTCAGGACGAACTGCCCGACTGGCGCGGCAGCGGCCTGTCCCTGCTGGAACACTCGTTCACCGGCGCCCCCTTCAAACAGTTGATGCAGGAAGTCGAGCAAGACCTGCGCGAACTGCTGACGATCCCCTCGAACTACCACGTATTGTTCATGCACGGCGGCGCTTGCTGCCAGTTCGGCTTGCTGCCGATGAACCTGCTCGCTCCCGGCCAGTCGGCCGATTACCTGGAAAGCGGCTATTGGGCGGCCAAGGCGATCGCCGAGGCCCGTCGCCATGCGCCGGTGAATATAGTCGCCAGCGGCCAGCGCGACAGCTTCACCGCGCTTCCCGAACCCAGCGAGTGGCGCCTGGATCCGCGCGCCGGCTACTGCCACATCACCAGCAACGAGACGGCCAACGGCCTACAGCTCCAGCATTTTCCCGAACTCTCGGTGCCGTTGGTGGCCGACATGAGTTCGGACTTGCTCACCCGTCCGTTGCCGCTCGAGCGCTTCGGCCTGATCTACGCCAGCGCCCAGAAGAATCTTGGCATCGCCGGCCTGTGCCTGCTGATCGTGCGCGACGATCTGCTCAAAGCGCCGCGCGCCGGATTGCCGTCGCCGTTCAGCTATGCCCTGCAGGCCGAACAGCAGAGTCGCCTGTGCACCCCGCCGAGCTTCGCGCTCTATTGCGCCGCCTTGATGCTGCGCTGGATTCGCCAGCAGGGCGGACTCGCGGCCATGGCCAGCGCCAGCCGGCGCAAGAGCGAAAAGCTGTACCGCTGCATCGACGCCAGCGATCTTTATCAGTGCCCCCAGCGGCCGTCGGATCGGTCGGCGATCAATGTCTGTTTTCAACTGCGCGACAACCGTTTGCTGACGAGCTTTCTCCAGCAGGCCGCACAAGCCGGCCTGCTCAACCTGCCGGGTCACGCGGCCATCGGCGGGATCCGCGTCAGTCTGTATAACGCCATGCCGCAGGCAGGGGTCGACCGGCTGGTGGCATTCATGCACCGCTTCGAATGCCGGCATGGCTGATGCCTTGCGCCGCGACAGCCATGACCTGGCCCTGCGCCTAGCCTGCCTCACCGCCCGCGGCCCGACGCCCGCCCCCATCGAACGGCCGGTCAGGGCGATGGGCCTGCGGTTCCCCTCGCCCCTGGGCATCGCCGCCGGCTTCGACCGCCATGGCCGCCTCGGACGGTGCGCCGGGGCACTCGGTTTCGGCTGCAACGAAATCGGCAGTATCGATCTCGCCACAACCTCGGAGCTGGCGTTTCCGCCCCAACAAGCAGGATCGGCGCGGCTCGGACTCAATCTGAACATCGACCCCGCTTGCTCCCTGGCGGCGCTCTGCAGCGGTCTGAACCGCGCCTGGCCACTGGCCGACTACCTGATGCTCAACCTGATCAACCCGGCCAGCGCAGCCTTGCTCGACGAAGAACAGCGCCCGCTACTGCGCCAGATCCTGGCCGGCTTACGCGCGCAGCAACGCCTGCTCGACCAGCAGGGTCGCCGCGTGCCGCTAGCGGTCAAGCTGCGCTGCCTGGCCGGTCAGGTACCGCTGGCACTGGCGGAGCTGTTGCTCGAGTTGGGCTATGACGGCCTGCTCGCCGCCCATGATCCCGGCCCACCGGCGACCGCCCAGCGTTATCGCGCCTGGCAGAACGCCACCCAGCAGGAACAGGCCTGCGCGCAGATCGAGCAGCTACGGCGACTGTGCGGCGGGCAACTGGCGCTGCTGTCGGTCGGCGGCATCCAGAGCGCCGAACACCTCGACGCCCGGCTCGCTGCCGGCGCCGAGCTGGTGCAGGTGCACAGCGTCCTGCTGCATGGCGGCCCCTGGCAGGCGCCGCACCTGCTCGCCGGCTGAAAGTCGCAGTCGTCGGGTGGATGACGCTCTACCCATCCACCAACAAATACCGATGGTGGATGAAAAAGGCGCCATCCAGCCTACCCCGCTGTTGTAGCCCGGATGCAATCCGGGAGCGGTTTGTGAGACGCCAGAAAGCACAAGGCCGGCTAAAGAGCCGGCCTTGTGCTTCAGAGGTGACCGATCAGCGCTTGGCGACCAGATCCTTCGGCAGTTTGAAGGTCCAGAGCATGCCGCCCTGGTTGAAGTTCTTCACCCGTTTGGCCACTTCGCCGCCCCACAGCGGCACCGCGCCGCCCCAGCCGGACAGTACGGAGACATATTGTTCGCCGTCCATTTCCCAGGTGACCGGCGAGCCGAGCACGCCGGAACCGGTCTGGAATTCCCAGACATTCTCGCCGGTCTTGGCGTTGAAGGCCTTGAGGAAGCCCTCAGGCGTACCGGTGAACACCAGATTGCCCTTGGTGGTCATCACCCCGCCCCACAGTGGCGCATAGTTCTTCTGGCGCCAGACTTCCTTGCCGGTTTTCGGGTCGATGGCGCGCAATACGCCGATGTAATCCTCGTTCAGCGGACGGATGGTGAAGCCGGCGCCGAGGTAGGCCGCGCCTTTCTTGTAGGCGATGTCCTCGTTCCAGATGTCCATACCCCACTCGTTGGACGGCACGTAGAACAGCCCGGTGTCCTGGCTGTAGGCCATCGGCATCCAGTTCTTCGCACCGAGGAAGGCCGGTGCGGAGAATACGCTCTTGCCTTTCTCTGCCGCGCTCGGCGAGCCCGGACGGTTGTCGTCGATGTAGATCGGCCGGCCGTTCTTGTCCAGCCCCTTGGCCCAGGTGATTTTGTCGACGAAGGGGAAGCCGCGGATGAACTTGCCGTTGGTGCGGTCGAGCACGTAGAAGAAGCCGTTACGGTCGGCAGTGGCCGCGGCCTGGACGGTCTTGCCGCCGTCCTGGTAGTTGAAGGACACCAGCTCGTTGACCCCGTCGAAGTCCCAGCCGTCGTGCGGGGTGGTCTGGAAGTGCCACTGAATGCTGCCGTCGTCCGGGTTCAGCGCCAGGCGCGAGGACGAAAAGAGGTTGTCGCCAGGACGCAGGTGCGAGTTCCAGGGTGCCGGGTTACCGGTACCGAACAGCAACAGGTTGGTTTCCGGATCGTAATAGCCGCCCAGCCAGGGCGCCGCGCCGCCGGTCTTCCACAGGTCGCCCGGCCAGGTCTTGCCGGCTTCGCCGCCGGAGATGCCGTTCTCGATCTTCTTGCCGTCCTTGTAGACGTAGCCCATGTGGCCTTCCACGGTCGGCCGGGTCCACAGCAGCGCGCCGTTCTTCGGGTCGTAGGCTTCGATCTTGCCCACCACGCCGAATTCGCCACCGGAAACCCCGGTGATCAGCTTGCCATTGATCACCAGCGGTGCGGCGGTGATCGAGTAACCGGCCTTGTGGTCGGCGACGCTCTTGCGCCACACCACTTTGCCGGTGTCCTTGTTCAAGGCCACCAGCTTGGCATCCAGGGTGCCGAAGATCACCAGGTCGCCGTACAACGCCACGCCACGGTTGATCACGTCGCAGCACGGACGGATGTCATCCGGCAGGCGCGCATCGTATTGCCAGAGTTCCTTGCCGGTGCGCGCATCCACGGCGAAAACCCGCGAGTAGGAGGCGGTGACGTACATCACGCCGTCCTTGATCATCGGCTGGGCCTGCTGGCCGCGTTGCTTCTCACCACCGAAAGACATCGCCCAGACCGGACGCAGATCCTTGATATTGTCGGTATTGAGAATATCCAGGGTGCTGTAACGCTGACCTTGCAAGCCCATGCCGTTGGTCACGATCTGGTTGGTGGATTTCACATCGTCCAGGATTTCCTGGTCGGTGACCGCCCAAGCCGAGACAGCGGGCATGAGCATGGCGGCACACAGTGCACTCAGCACGAAAGGCTTGCGTAGACCGGAGTGTTTCATTGCGGTTACCTCTGCGGGTTAATTGTTATCCCCGGGAAATTTTCCCGGTCTGCAGTTAATTCTTCGCCGCAGGGCCTCACACAACAATTGCACGCAGTACCGATTTCACTACTCCCTTGGTAGCAATACTCGCCTACCGTCCGGCCATTAGCATCGCTGCAGCGGTGCCCGCCAGCACAACCTTCCAGCCGGGAGCGATCCCTTTCCGGCGCGCCGATCTTGTTGTCGGCAACCCAGCGTTCGCAACCGCAGCGCTACAACCGCCGCAAACACTCGCTTACCCGACTTAAGTGCCGCCCCGGCCACCTGAAAAGAGCATACCCAGCACGCCCCCTAGCGTTTAGAAAGTGACACCCCCACGCAAGGAGAAAGCCCCATGGGCCGCGTCATCGCATTGTGCTGTCTGTTACTCAACTGCCTGGGCAACAGCCTGCTGGCCGAACCGATCAAAATTGGCCTCAGCTACCCACGCACCGGCAATTACAAGGCCGAAGGCCTGGAGTTGCATCGCGGCGCCTTGATGGCGGTGGCGGCCATCAACAGCAGCGGCGGCCTGCTCGGACGCCCCGTGCAGCTGCTGACACGCAACAGTGCCTCGCGCGCGCAGACCGCGCGGGGCAATATCGAGCGCCTCGCCCGTCAGGGCGCACAGATGGTCTTCGGCGGCGCCACCAGCGAAGAGGCGATCGCCGCCGGCAAACGCGCCCGGGAACTCGGCCTGCTGTACTTCGCCACGCTCAGCTATGCCAACGAAGTGACGGGGCGCGAGGGCCATCGCTACCTGTTTCGCGAGTCCAACAGCGCCTTGATGAGCGCCCGCGTACTCGGCGAATACCTCGGCTGGCACATGCCGCGCCAGCGCTACCACTACATCATCGTCGACGACACCTGGGGCCGCAGCATTGAGAGCGAACTGCGCGCCACCACCGGCAGCCAGGATCGTGCCCGCCACGGGCGCAGCGCCCTGCCCTCACCGGTCGCCTTGCGGCGGCATTATCTGGAGGCTCTGAACAAGGCCGCCGCCAGCGATGCCGAGATTCTGGTGCTGGCGTTACTCGGTGAAGACCTGCTGCATGGCATACGTCTGGCGCACAGCCTGGGTCTGCATAAACGCATGCAGATCATCGTCCCGCACCTGAGCAAGAGCCTCGTGCAACAGGCCGGCCCCAAAGTCATGCAAGGGGTGATCGGCACCGAGTCCTGGACCTGGCAAGTGCCTGCCCAGGAGGACAACCCGGCTGGGCAAGCGTTCGTCGACGACTACATTGGCCTGCATCGTGAATACCCCGACAGCGCCGCGGCCTCGGCCTACGGCATCGTCCAGCAATGGGCCGATGCCGTGCGCCGCAGCGCGAGCCTGAATAGCGAGAAGTTGATCCGCGCCCTTGAGGATCACCGCTACAGCCTGCTCAAAGGCCCACAGCAATGGCGCGCCTTCGATCACCAGAATGTGCAGAGTATCTATGCCGTCAGGGTCAAGAGCCGCGAGCAGATCATGCAGGATCCGTTCAAACAGGATTACTTCGAGATCATCCACCAGATGTCCGGCGAGGCCGCCGCACCGAGCCACGACGACTGGCAGCAGGAGCGCGGGGAAGAACTGGTGCTGCACTAGCAGGACGGAAATCCATCGCCGTGTTGCCGGCGGGAGCATTTGATACGCCTGGCTGGACGCGGCGCCTGTTGCCCGGGCAAGACTCCGGGCTGTTCCAGGCCTTGCGGGACAGACCGTCGGCGAGGCTGGCCCGCGTCGTCAGGATCCAGGCTCGTACCGCCAGTAGCAGGACTCAGAGGCTGTGAAAAAGCCGAAGGCCGTCGCGAGGGCGACAGCCGGCGAGCGAAACAAGGCGCGCGGCGCGCGGTATCAGGGCGCCAGCTTGATCTCGCTGATCTGCACCAGCGGCCGGCTGTCGGTGAAGTGCGCCAAGTCGGCCATGATCCGCTCGGCATGGGGCGCAAAGCTCTTGCGGAAGCTCTCCAGGCTGTCGAAATACAGGTGAGCCATGGCGACGAAGGGCGCCGGGCTGTTCGGCTCGGCGCTGGCCACCCCCTGATCCACGGCGATGGCCTTGCAGGCATCGCCCAAGCACTTGCGCACGATGTCCAGATGCTGGGTGCAATAGTAGCCGAAGTCGAAACGCACACCGGGAGCGTTGGGATAGAGCACGCTGACTTTGATCATGATGGTTGTCCTTGTGGTGATAGACCCGTGCGCGGGGAGATCCGCTCCTACAGGATGGCGCAGATTCCCGCCGGTGGTATTAAAGCGCCGCCTTGCACTCGTTGCCGTTGTTGTCACGCCGCCATGGCTCGACCTCTCCCTGACCTCCAGGCTCAGGGCCGGGTTTTCGCTGACCGCCGGGAACAGCTCAGGACGTGCCATAACCTGACCGGCGGCGTCGCGCCGCTCGGCCTGGCTAGTCGGCCTCCTGGTACAACCCCGGCAGCTCGTAGCGCAGGCCATAGTGGCCATAGAGTTGCTTGAGCTCGCCGGCGAGGATCAGCTCCTCGAGCTGTTCCTCCAGGGCATAGGCCAACTGGCGGTTGCTCTGGTGCACCGCCATGCCGATGTCCCAGACCTGTTTGCCCAGCTTCGGGTAGGCATTCTCCGCCAGCGCCAGATTGCTGTCCGCCGCCTGCCTGAGCTGCCAGTCGATCTCGCCGCGCAAGGCCATCACCGCGTCCACTTCGCCTTTTTTCATCCCGGCAAAGGCGGCCTGGGGATTGCTGAAGTGATGGGTCTTGCCACTGAGCATGCCGTCGAACACCGACGACAGGTAAAAGGACGGCACGCTGTCGACCTCGACGCCAATCGGGTGCTGCTGGAACACCGCCACACTGGGCACGGCCTTGAGCCGGCGCCGGTCGTAGGCCACCTGCCAGCGTTCGCGCTGGTAAGGGCCGAACATCACCACCAGATCGTTGGCCAGCTCGCCGAACTCGTTGCTCATGTAGGCGAAATCGCGGTCGTAGGGCACCCGCAGCATCACGTCGGCGAGCACCTCGGGACGCAGGTAATGGCCGCGCCAGATGTAGTCGCGCAGGTCGTCGTCGAGCTTCTCCCCTGGCGGCGCCCAAATCAGTTCCAGCTTGAGGCCCAAGCCATTGGCCAGAGCCTGGGCTAACTCATAATCGACCCCGCGCGGTTGCCCATCCTGCTGAAAGCTGTAAGGCGGAAAATCCTCATAGAGGGCCACCTTGAGCACACCGGACTCGATGATCGAGTCATAGCTGCGCACCGGCGCCTGGGCCTGGGCCGGCGTGGCCAGCAGCCCCAGCATGCTCAACAACACGCTCAACAGCAGGCCGATCAGGCGCATGGCCGTCACTCCTCGATCGCCACGCTCTCCAGGTAGCTGCGCACGGCCCACAGCGCTTCCTGGCTGAGGTAGTCGGCCATCTTCGGCATGTACACCCGGCCGTCACGCACCGCGCCGTTGATCACCCGCTCCTTGTACCACTCATCACCCAGGGCGCCGACTTCGAGCAGACGCAGATCCGGGGCGATGCCGCCGGACTTGGCTTCCAGGCCGTGGCAGGCCGCGCAGTTCTGATTGTAGGCCGAGGCGCCGATCTCGATCGCCTTGGCATTGCCCCGATAGGGGTTCTCTTCCAGCCACTCTTCGCCCAACGGTTCCAATCCTTCGGTCTTGACATCCTGCGGCACCACATCGCCGTGCGCCCAGAGAGTGGCCGAGAAAGCCATTAGCAGTAGGGCAGCGCCGGTTTTTTGTTTGATTTTCATGATCCAGACCTCTTCGAATACACGCAGGACAGACTTAATGGAGCTTGCTTGTAGCCATCTTAGAAAGACCTTGACAAGCATCGAATGCTGCTTTAGTGGCTCGTGCCTAGTCCCTTGGTAGTAGGGCTTGTTGCGGCCGATAGACAGGGCTTTCGCAGCAAGGCCAAGTCATAGGCGGTTTGGGCATTTTTCCCGGTGCGAGCGGGAGCTTTTCCGTTTCGGCGAAACGGGCGTGGTTCCACTATCGCTACGCCAGGTCGCTCACCGGCGGCCTTACCTCCACCCCAATGGGAACCACAACCATGACAATAAAACCGTTACCCAGCACGCCACACCCCATGGCCCTTGCCATCCACAGCCTGCTGCTGGTCGGCGGCCTGGCCCTGAGCGGCAGCGCGCTGGCCAAGAACGTCACCTGGGACGACATCGCCAACGACCACCTGACCACCAGCAACGTGCTGCAATACGGCATGGGCACCAACGCCCAGCGCTGGAGCCCGCTGGCCCAGGTCAATGCCGACAACGTATTCAAGTTGACCCCGGCCTGGTCGTTCTCTTTCGGCGACGAGAAACAACGCGGCCAGGAATCCCAAGCCATCATCCACGACGGGGTGATCTACGTTACCGGCTCCTACTCGCGGGTGTTCGCCCTCGACGCCAAGACCGGCAAACGCCTGTGGACTTACAACCATCGCCTGCCGGACAACATTCGTCCGTGCTGCGACGTGGTCAACCGCGGCGCCGCCATCTACGGCGACAAGGTCTACTTCGGCACCCTCGACGCCCGCGTCGTCGCGCTGAACAAGGACACCGGAAAAGTGGTGTGGAACAAGAAATTCGGCGACCACGCCTCTGGCTACACCATGACCGGCGCACCGACCCTGGTGAAGGATCAGAAAAGCGGCAAGACCCTGCTGATCCACGGCAGCTCCGGCGACGAGTTCGGCGTGGTCGGCAAGCTGTTCGCCCGCGACCCGGATACCGGCGAGGAAGTCTGGATGCGCCCCTTCATCGAAGGCCACATGGGCCGCCTGCACGGCAAGGACAGCAGCCCGACCGGCGACGTCAAGGCGCCGTCCTGGCCGGACGACAAAAACTCGCCGACCGGCAAGAAAGCCGCCTGGAGCCAGGGCGGTGGCGCGCCCTGGCAGAGCGCCAGCTTCGACGCCGAGACCAACACCATCATCGTCGGCGCCGGCAACCCGGCCCCCTGGAACGGCTGGGCGCGCACCGCCGACGGCGGCAACCCCAAGGATTATGACAGCCTGTACACCTCGGGCCAGGTCGGTGTAGACCCCAGCACCGGCGAGGTGAAGTGGTTCTATCAACACACGCCGAACGACGCCTGGGACTTCTCCGGCAACAACGAACTGGTGCTGTTCGACTACAAGGACAAGGCCGGCAAAACGGTCAAGGCCACGGCCCACGCCGACCGTAACGGCTTCTTCTATGTGGTCGACCGCAACAACGGCAAGCTGCAGAACGCCTTCCCCTTCGTCGACAAAATCACCTGGGCCAGCCACATCGACCTGAAGACCGGCCGCCCGGTGGAAAATGAGGGTCAGCGTCCGCCCAAGCCGGAGCCGGGCGAAACCCGCGGCAAGTCGGTGGAGGTCTCGCCGCCGTTTCTCGGCGGCAAGAACTGGAGTCCGATGGCCTACAGCCAGGACACCGGCCTGTTCTATGTACCGGCCAACCACTGGAAAGAGGATTACTGGGCCGAGGAGCCGCACTACAAGGCCGGTTCCGCCTACCTGGGCATGGGCTTCCGGATCAAGCGCCTGTATGACGATCACGTCGGTATCCTGCGGGCGATGAACCCCACCACCGGCAAGGTGGTGTGGCAGCACAAGGAGAAACTGCCACTGTGGGCGGGCGTCCTGGCGACCAAGGGCAACCTGGTGTTCACCGGCACCGGCGACGGCTTCTTCAAGGCCTTCGACGCGACGAACGGCAAGGAGCTGTGGAAATTCCAGACCGGCACCGGGGTGATCTCCCCGCCCATCACCTGGGAACAGGACGGCGAGCAGTACATCGGCGTAACCACCGGTTATGGCGGTGCAGTCCCCCTGTGGGGCGGCGACATGGCCGAGCTGACCAAGCCGGTCGCCCAGGGCGGCTCGTTCTGGGTGTTCAAGCTGCCAAGCTGGGATAACAAGACCGCGCAACGCTGACCCGCAAGCCCTGGCAACGCCGGGGCTTTCGCCATACCCAGCGCCAGCCTCCGGTTGGCGCTCATGCTTGAGGCCATGCCATGAACTACCTGCCCCTGCTTCTACCCACCCTACTGCTGATCCTGGGCACTGAACTGGTTAACGCCGATGACATTCGGACGATCAACGACTGTCGCATCGAAGCCGACAGCCAATGCCCCAACGCCGACCTGCGCCATGCCGACCTGAGCAACCAGGACATGCGCCGAATGAACCTGGCCGGCGCCGATTTACGCGGCGCCAACCTGCGCCACGCCCGTCTCGATCTGGCCAATCTGGAGAAAGCCAACCTGCGAGGCGCCAACCTCACCCGCGCCAGCCTGCAACAAAGCAACCTGCGCCTGGCCGACTTCAGCGACAGCACCCTGGTCGCCATCCAGGGCTGGGGCCTGTTCGCCCAGGCCGCGCAATTCGGGAATGCCGACCTGCGCGCCGCCAACCTGGAATTCGCTCGCCTGTCCGGTGCCAAGCTGCACAACGTCAAGCTGCAAGCGGCCAACCTGGAGATGACCTGGCTGAGCAAAGCCGACCTCAAGGGCGCCTCGCTCAACGACGCCAACCTGCAGGAAGTGAAGCTGTCAGGCGCCAACCTGGAAAATGCCGACCTGAGCGGCAGCCGCACCCACTATGGCAACTTCCAGGGGGCGAATATGCAGGGCTGCAAAGCGTGCCCGCAGGGCTGGGATTGAATTACTCGCGCGGCGCGGTTTCCGCCGCGAACAATCGAAAGCACGGCAACGCTTCGCGGCTGAGGCGCAACACCGCCCGGCCGCTCCTACCCTAAGCCCGCAATACCCGTGCCGCCCAGGCAAACTCAGGCGCTCTCCATCCCCAGCCGCAGCACCCCGGTATCGATGGCCAGGTGCACCAGCTCGGCTTGCGAGCCGACCTGCAGTTTGTTCTTCAACAGGGTCATGTAGTTGGATACCGTCTTGCCGCTGATACACAGCTTTTCCGCAATCATGCGCATGGGCATGCCTTTGGCCAGCATCACGAAAATCTCGAACTCGCGATGGGTCATGTCGCGCAGGCGTGGGTCGGCGCTGCCCTGATGCACCGGGTTGCAGGCCAGGTGGGTGGCCAGCGGCTGCTCGATATAGGCATGCCCGGCCAGGGTTCGCTTGACGGCCTCGACCAATACTTCCGGCGGCGAAGTCTTGGTCAGATAGCCGATCGCCCCGGCGTCCAGCGCCTGACGCACCAGCGGCAATTCGTCATGCATGCTGAAAAACAACACGCGCAGTTGCGGCAGACGCTGACGCAGGCGTCGGGTGGTTTCCAGACCGCTGATACCCGGCAGGCCGATGTCCATGATCACCAGATGGGGGATCTCTTCCTGCACCCGTTGCAGGGCCTGCTCGCCGTCGCACGCCTCGCGCACCAGCACATCCGGCAGCAGAGCACGCAGCAGGCTGGCATAGCCCTGGCGCACCACCGCGTGATCGTCGACCAGCAGGATTTTCATCGCTCGCGTCCCTCCAGCAGCATATTCAGGCACAGCGCCCAGCCCGCACCGGGTCGACTGTGCAGGCGCAAGATACCGCCGAGACAGCGCGCCCGCTCGCCGATCGAGCGCAGACCGATGCCCGCGCGCTGCGGCAGCTGTGCGCCATTACCGTTGTCGCGCACCAGCAAACGCAAACGGCCACCCCGGTATTGCAGACGCACCCGCACCTCACTGGCCTGGGCATGCCGCGCCACGTTGGTCAGGGCTTCCTGCACCAGGCGATACAGATGGGCCTTGCTCGGCAATGGCAGTTGCGGCAGATCATTGCCGAGCAATAGCCGACAACGCACGCCCTGGGTGGCTTGCCAATCCTCGACCAACTGCTGCAGCGCCTCGCCCAACTCGAGACATTCCAGTACCACCGGATAGAGATCGCGGATCAGCGCACGAAAACCATCCTGCAACTGCTGGCAGTTGTCTTCCAGGCACTGCGCGGTGCTCCTTACCGCTTCAGGCCGATCGGCCACGGCACGCAGCAGGCAGGCCTGGGCACGGATGCCGCTGAGGTATTGCCCCAGGTCGTCGTGCAGGGTTTGCCCCAGACGGGTGCGCTCACGCTCTTGCAGTGCCAGTAGAGCCTGGGTCAGCTCGGCGTTATCGGTCTGCACCTGCTGCAAGGTGGTGGCCATCGCGTTGAAATGTCCGGCCAGTAGCCGGGCCTCGGGCAGGCCATGGCTTTGCAGGCGCGCACCGAGCTGCCCCTGGCCCACCCGCTGCAGGCCGCCGAGCAGTTCATCCAACACCCTCAGGCCACGGCGCACCGCCCAGCGAATGGTCAGCAGGCTCAACGCCAGCGCCAGGGCGCTGAGAATCAATAGTTGCAGCAGGGAATCCCAGACTTCGTCGAGTTCGTCCGTGGGATCGACGGCGATCCGCAGCCGCCGGCCATCGTCCAGCTGCACCAGCAGCGGCGGCTTTGGGGCACTGAACAAGTGCATGCCCAGCCAGCCATCCCAACCGCTGTACCCGCCAGCGAGCGCCTCCTGGCCTGGCGCAAGCCATTGCACGCGGACATGGCGCAAGCTGTCGGTCAGCCCCCGTTGCACGCTCGCGGGGTCGCGCAGCGCCGCCTCGTGCAGGTAGTCGACCACGGCTTCGGCGGCCTGCATTTCACGCTGTACGTCGTAGCCGGCCTGGCGCAACAGCAGCGCCAGACCGGCCGCAGTCACCAGAACGAAGAACAATGTCACCAACAGGTTGATCCGGCGTAGCGCCGACATGGCTTACTTGACCACGAAGTAGCCGAGCATGCCCTTGCCTTCCAGGCCCTTGGCGTAGAAACGGAATTTGCCGGGTTTGATCGGCACGAAGAAGATTTCCGCCTCGCCGGCATCCTCGAACTCGAGTTCGGTGAGGGTGATCGCCTTGATCTCCACGCCACCGGCTTCGACCTTGCGCAGGAAGATCGAGGTGGCGAATTCCGGCGCCTGGAGTGCGTATTCCTTCTGCCCGCTGGCGATGATTTTCAACTGGTAGGCCTTGCCGGTTTCCAGTTGGTATTCGCGCTGCGACATGGCGTAGTCGCTTTCCTCGTTACCCAGGCGCAGGTCGGGCAGCGCCTCGGTGCGGCGGGTCAGGTCACCCGCCGCCTGAACCCGATCGAAACCGATCAGGCTGACGATCAGCAACAGCGGCAAAAGCAAGGTCTTGAACAGAGGCACGGCGCTCACCAATTCTTGTTATGGGTGTATGCGCCCAATCCTAGTGGGCGCCGCTACAGGCGGATTTACTACCTTGGTACGGCCCGCCTGGTACTTTGGGCATATTCCCCCGGCGAGTCGCTGTTCCTATGCTGACAGCACCTACCCTGGAGTTGCCCATGCGCCGGATCAGTCGTCATCTCTTGCTCTGCGTCGCCGTCACCCTCGGTTATCCGCTCATGAGCCTGGCCGCAAGCCCGCCGCCCGAACTGCAGGTGCGCATCGCCTACCTGGCCTACACCCCGGCAACCGGGCCGCTGCTGTCCAATGTGATTGGCGAACCCGAAGACGCCGGCCTGCGCGGCGCCGAGCTGGCGATCACTGACAGCAACAGCACCGGGCGCTTTCTCAAGCACGCCTATCGCCTCGACGTCGCCGCGCATGACGACAGCGCGAGTCTGCTCGAGGCCGCCGGCGCCCTGCATCGACAGGGCGTGCGCCTGTTTGTGGTCAATGCGCCGACGGCAACCCTGCGCCAGCTCAGCCAGGCGCTGAGCGACAGCCTGCTGATCAATGCCGGCAGCGCCGACGACAGCCTGCGCCAGAGCGCATGCCTGAATAATGTGCTGCACACCCTGCCGAGCCGGGCGATGCTCGCCGATGCCCTGGCGCAGTTCCTAACCCTGCGCAAATGGCAACGCTGGCTGTTGATCACCGGGCCGACCGAGGACGATCAGGCTTATGCCGCGGCCCTGCGCCGTGCGGCCAAGCGCTTCGGCCACAGCCTGGTCGCGGAGAAGGCCTGGAGTTTCGACAACGACCAACGCCGCAGCGCCCAGGCGGAGATGCCGCTGTTCACCCAGACCGAGGAATACGACGTGGTGCTGGTGGCCGACGAGCGCGGCGACTTCGGCGAGTACCTGCCCTACCAGACCTGGTACCCGCGCCCCGTCGCCGGCACCCAGGGCCTGACCCCCACCGGCTGGCACAAGACCATCGAAACCTACGGCGCCGCGCAATTGCAGAAGCGTTTCGAGGCCCACGCCGGGCGCTGGATGAACGACCGCGACTTCGCCGCCTGGATCGGCGTGCGCAGCATCGCCAGCGCGGTGAGCAAGCTGCGCCAGGCCGACGCCAATGCGATCCGCAACCTGGCCCTGAGCGATCAGTTGCCGCTGGACGGCTTCAAGGGCCGCAAATTGAGTTTCCGCAGCTGGAACGGCCAGTTGCGCCAACCGATTGCCCTGGTGCATCCGCGCGCCCTGGTCAGCACCTCGCCGCAGGAAGGTTTCCTCCATCCCAACAGCGAACTGGACAGCCTCGGCTACGACCAGCCCGAGGTCAGCTGCACGCTGACCGCCAACTAAAGAATAAGAGGAACATGCCCATGCGTATTGCCCTGCTCGCCGCGAGCATCAGCCTGGCCCTGACCAGCACCGCTGGCCTGGCCGCCACCGCCTACGTCTCCAACGAGAAGGACGACAGCATCAGCGTGATCGACCTGGACAGCCTGCAAGTCACCGACACCCTGGCGGTCGGCCAGCGTCCGCGCGGCCTGCTGCTGTCGAGCGACAACCAACTGCTGTACATCTGCGCCAGCGACTCGGATCGGGTTCAGGTGATGGATCTGGCCACCCGCCAGATCGTCAAGGAGCTGCCCTCCGGTGCCGACCCCGAGCAGTTCGCCCTGCACCCCAACGATCGCTGGCTGTATATCTCCAACGAGGACGATGCCCTGGTCACCGTGGTCGATAGCCACAGCGACGAGGTGCTGGCACAGATCGATGTCGGCGTCGAACCCGAGGGCATGGCCGTCAGCCCGGACGGCAAGTGGGCGGTCAACACCAGCGAAACCACCAACATGCTGCACTGGATCGACACCAGCACCCAGCAGCTGGTGGACAACACCCTGGTCGACCAACGCCCGCGGCATGTCGAGTTCGACCCGGAGGGCAAGCGCCTGTGGGCTTCGGCGGAAATCGGCGGCACGGTCAGCGTGATCGACGTCGCCAGCCGGCAGATCGAGAAGGTGCTGACCTTCCAGATCAAGGGCGTGCACCCGGACAAGGTGCAGCCGGTCGGGGTCAAGCTCAGCGCCGACGGCAAGCTGGCCTTCGTCGCCCTGGGCCCGGCCAACCACGTGGCCGTGGTCGACGCCAAGACCTACGCAGTGCTCGACTACCTACTGGTCGGCCGACGCGTCTGGCACCTGGCCTTCACCCCGGATCAGAGCCAACTGCTGACCACCAACGGCGTCAGCGGCGACGTCTCGGTGATCGACATGAAAACCCTCAAGGTGAGCAAGTCGATCAAGGTTGGCCGCTATCCCTGGGGCGTGGTGGTCACCCCATGAACGCCCTCGAGGTGAGCGCGGTCAACTTCGCCTATGGTGCGCGCCAAGCCTTGCAGGGCATCGGTTTCAGCGTCGCGCCCGGCAGTTTCGCCGCGCTGCTGGGGCCCAACGGCGCCGGCAAATCCACCCTGATCGCCCTGCTCACCCGGCTCTACGATTTGCAGCAGGGCGATATCCAGGTGATGGGCCGCAGCCTGCGCCAGCAGCCGCGTCAAGCCCTGCGTCAACTCGGCGTGGTGTTCCAGCAAAGCACCCTGGATCTGGATCTGAGCGTCGAGCAGAACCTGCGTTACCACGCCGCCCTGCATGGCCTGAGCAAACCGCTGGCCAGCGCGCGCATCGACGAGGAACTGGCGCGCCAACAACTCAGCGAGCGCCGTCACGACAAGGTTCGCGACCTCAACGGCGGCCACCGGCGCCGGGTGGAGATCGCCCGCGCCCTGCTGCACCGGCCGCGCCTGCTGCTGCTCGACGAGGCCAGCGCCGGCCTCGACCCGGCCAGCCGCCTGGCGCTCAACCAGCATGTGCGCCAGCTCTGCCGCGACGACGACCTGGCCGTGCTCTGGACCACCCACCTGCTCGATGAAGTGCATGCAAGCGACGACCTGCTGATCCTCAACCGCGGCCGCCTGGTCGCCCAGGGCCTGGCCAGCCAGATCGGCGCCGACGACGCCAGCCTGGCCGCCACCTTCGCCCGCCTGACCGCCAGCGAGGCACGGGTATGAACGCTTTATGGCCAATGCCCAGCGCCACACATCCACGGCTATGGCGCAATCGCGTAGGAGCGGCCCATGGCCGCGATCCACTCGAGCATTCGACACCCATTCGCGGGCATGGCCCGCTCCTACGGACACCTCGCAACGCGGCAGCGGTCTCGACTGCGTCGCTCTTTCATTGCTCATACCAGGAGCCGCAGCCATGAACGCCTACTGGTACTGCCTGCAAGGCATAGTGCAACGCGAATGGCTGCGTTTCGTCCTGCAGCGTTCGCGCTTCTTCAGCGCCCTGGTGCGCCCGCTGCTGTGGCTGCTGGTGTTCGCCGCCGGCTTTCGCGCGGCCCTGGGCATCGCCATCATCGCCCCCTACGACACCTACATCACCTACGAAACCTACATAGTGCCGGGGCTGGCCTGCATGATCCTGCTGTTCAACGGCATGCAGGGCTCGCTGTCGATGGTCTACGACCGCGAGATGGGCAGCATGCGCGTGCTGCTCACCAGCCCGTTGCCGCGCGCCTTCCTGCTCGCCAGCAAGCTGCTGGCGATCGCCCTGATCTCGTTGTTGCAGGTGTATGCCTTCCTCGCCATCGCCTGGCTGTACGGCGTGCAACCACCGCTCTGGGGCCTGCTCAGCGCCCTGCCCGCGCTGCTGCTGGTGGCGCTGCTGCTCAGCGCCCTGGGCCTGCTGCTATCCAACGGCATTCGCCAGTTGGAGAACTTCGCCGGGGTGATGAATTTCGTCATCTTCCCGCTGTTCTTCCTCTCCTCCGCGCTCTATCCGCTGTGGAAGATGCGCGAGGCCAGCGAGTGGCTGTACTGGCTGTGTGCGCTCAATCCCTTCACCCATGCGGTGGAGTTGGTGCGCTTCGCCCTCTACCAGCGCCTGAGCCTCAACGCCCTGCTGATCTGCCTGGGCCTGACCGCGCTGTTCGCCGTGCTCGCGGTGCTCAGCTTCAACCCGCAACACGCCGCCCTGCGCCGAGCCAACTAAGCCTCTGCTCGCGGCTGAGTCCGCTTCTCAAACCATCGCGCGGGCGCCATCAGCCGCCATCGGCGCCCGGGAAAACGGCCGCTGGCCATCAGCTCTCTGCTACTTTGGTAGCGCTTTTGCTCTCCAATGTAGAATTTCCAAAGCAGGGGTATTGCCCTGTAATACGCACACAAAAAGAACCGAGACTTAAGGCGATGAAATCCTCCCTAGCCCTATCAACGGGTCTTTCACTGATCGCAAGCCGGTTGTTGGCAGGCCTCGCCCCCCTGGCCGTGCAACGGCTCCTGCCCGAGCAAGCCGAGCCCCAACTGTGCGACGCCTACCGGCGCCGGTGGCTGCACGGCCCGTTCATCGAGGCTCAAGCGCACACCAAGCGGCCCGACAGGCGGCGGAACCGGCCAATCTCGACGACGGCGAGTTGAGCCGCGCAACCACCTGTAACTGGCCAGCCATGGCGACAAAGGCGGATCACTGGCGTTTAACAGGCCGCCCCCGATTCCACACAACCGTTCGTCCTGGCGTAACCGTGTAAAATTCCCCTACGACTACAGCCACACCATAATCAAAACAATGAGGTGAAAGGCCATGTACAAGATTCTGATTGCCGACGACCATCCACTGTTTCGCGAAGCCATCCATAACGTCATCAGCGACGGCTTCCCCGGCAGCGAGATCATGGAAACCGCGGATCTCGACAGCGCCTTGGCGCTGACCCTGGAACGCGACGACCTCGACCTGATTCTGCTCGACCTGAACATGCCCGGCATGCACGGCCTGAACGGTTTGATCAACCTGCGCAACGAAGCGCCGACGATTCCGGTGGTAATCGTCTCCGCCGAGCAGGACAAGCAGGTCGTCCTGCAGGCCATCACCTACGGCGCAGTGGGTTTCATCACCAAATCTTCGCCGCGCGCACAGATGACCGACGCCATCCAGCAGATCCTCAACGGCAATGTCTACCTGCCGCCGGACATCATCCGCACCCAAGGCAACACCTCGCGGCGCAGCCACCCGGAAAACCCGAGCATCTCCGCCGAACTGCTACAGGCCCTGACCCGCAAGCAACTGTTGGTGCTGGAACGGATGACCAAGGGCGAGTCGAACAAACAGATCGCCTACAGCCTGGATATCGCCGAAACCACGGTCAAAGCCCACGTCTCGGCGATCCTGCGCAAACTCAATGTGCACAACCGGGTGCAGGCAATTCTTTCGGCCGGCGATATCGACTTCGCCGCCTATTTGCGCCGCTGAACCGGAGAATGGATGAGGCGCGCGCAACTCCATCGGCGATATATGCCGTATAGCGGTGCAGCGCCCAAGATCGTTCGATGGCTATCGCGGCGCTCAACGCCATCCTACGCCCGCCCGGCCACCCTCAATTTGCTCCCGCATCCAGCAGATGGCTCATCGCCGTCTTCAGCTTCATCGGCCGTACCGGTTTGTGCATCAGGGTGTGGCCGAGTTCGCGCATCTGCTGCTTGAGTTCGTTGCTGTAGTTGGCGGTGATCATCAACGCCGGTAGCGGCGTGCTGCGCCGCGAGTTGATCAGGGCCACCGCGTCGACACCGTTATGGCCGTCGTCGAGGTGATAGTCGGCGATCAGCAGGTCGGCGTCGGCGTGGTAGTTGTCGACCTGGCGCGCCAGGTCTTCTTCGGAGAGCGCGGTGACCACCTGACAGCCCCAGGCTTCCAGCAAGGTGCGCATGCCAGCGCAGATCGCCGCGTCGTTATCCAGCACCCAGATGCGCGAGCCGCTGAGGCGTTCGAGCAGCAGATCCGGGGTGTCGTGGATCACCCGCGCCCGCGGCGCGCGGGTGGTCAGCGGCACTTCGATGGCGAACATCGAGCCCTTGCCCAGTTGCGAGGCCACACGAATGCGGTGGCCAAGCATGCGCGCAATCTTGTCGACGATGGCCAGGCCCAGACCGAGGCCGCGGTCCTGTTTGCGGTGGGTCACGTCGCCGCGTTTGAACTCCTGGAAGATCTCGCCGAGTTTGTCTGCGGCGATGCCGATGCCGCTGTCCCACACCTCGATCGACAGGCTCTGCCGACGCCGCCGACAACCGAGCAGGATGCGTCCGTTATTGGTGTAGCGGATGGCGTTGCTGAGCAGGTTGCGCAGGATCCGTGCGAGCAGCTGGATATCGCTGCGCACCAAGGCCGAACTGGGGATGAAGTCCAGGCGCAGGCCTTCGCTGCCGGCGATCTGGTGGTATTCGGCGGCGAGGTTTTCCAGCAGTTCGCTGACGGCGAACGGGGCGATATCCGGTTTGATCACCCCGGCATCCAATTTGGAAATATCCACCAGGGTGCCGAGCAGGCTTTCCACATCCTCCAGGGAGTTGCTGACGTTTCGCACCAAGGCGGCGCTATCGGCCAGCTCGCGCTTTTCCAGCAGCGCGCTGGTAAACAGGCGGGCGGCGTTCAAGGGTTGCAGCAGGTCGTGGCTGACCGCGGCGAGAAACTTGGTCTTCGACAGGTTGGCCTGCTCGGCCTCGCCCTTGGCTTCGCGCAGGCGCGCCTCCATCTGCGTGCGCTCGTCAATCTCGCGGCGCAGCTGCTCGTTGAGCGTGGTCAGCTCGGCCGTGCGCTCGCGCACCCGCTGCTCCAGATGCTGGTAGGCCTGGTGCAGCGCCTCGGCGGTGCGTCGGCGCTCGGTGATGTCGCGGATCAGCACGAAGATGCCGACCACTTCGCCGCTGGCCTGGCGATTGGGCACATAGGAGCGCAGCATGTAGCGCTCCTGGCCGCTGTGATTGGTTTCGGCCACCTCGAAGGTCACGCTCTCGCCGGACAGCGCCCGCTCGATATAGGGCTCCAGGCGCCGGCAATGTTCTTCGCTGTGCACCGCCCGCAGGCTCTGGCCGAGCATGGCGCCACGCGGCCAGCAATACCATTCCTCATACACCTTGTTGGTGAATTCGTAGACCAGGTCGGCATTCAGGTAGGCGATCAGCGCCGGCACATGGTCGGTAATCAGGCGAATCCAGCGCTCGCTCTCGCTCAGCGCCTTGGCCTGCAGGTAGCGCTCGGTGATGTCGGTGAAGGTGTTGACGAAGCCGCCGGTGGGCAGTGGATGGGTGCGAACCTCGAGCATGCGCCCGTCGAACAGATGCAGTTCCAGCTCCGTGATGGGCTTGCCATTGGCGTCGCGGCTAGCGGGGGTGAGCAGGGCCAGTTCGCTGTCGGCCATCACCTCGGCAAAGGGCCGGTGGGCGTTGATCGGTGCCAGACCGCAGAGATCGAGAAAACGGTGGTTCCACAGTTCCAACTGGCCCTCGGCATTGACCATGGCCATGCCTTGCGAGAGGTTGTCGACGGCGCGCTGCAGCAGCCGTGACTTCTGCGCCAGGGCCTGTTCGCGGCGCAGGGTTTCGTTGAGTTTGACCTCGGTGATGTCGGTGTAGAGGATCACCAACCCGCCTTCGCGGGTCGGCCGCTCGCTGACCTGTACCCAACGCCCGTCGCGCAGGCGGTAGAGCATGTGCTCGTCGCGGTTACCGCGCTGCTCCTCGATCACCAGGCCGGTGCTCTTGCTCAGGCGCTTGATTTCCGCCAGCCGGGTGCCGGCGTTGATGCGCGCGCGGCTGTGCGCCCAGAACGACTTGAAGCGGCTGTTGAACAGCACGATGCGTTGCTCGCTGTCGAACAGCACAAACCCGTCGGAGATACTCTCGATGGCGTCGATCAGGTGCTGATGAGCGGTTTCCGCACGCAGGCGCGCATCGCTGAGTAACTGGTTGCTGGATTTCAGCTCGGCCATCGCCTGGTTCAGCGCATCGGTGCGCTCGCGCACCTGTTCGGCGAGCACCACCGAGTGCTGGAAGGCCGCGTAGGCATCGTCGCCGCGCGAGTGCACCGACTCGACCCGCTCGATCAGCGCGCCGTTGATCCGCTTGAGCTTGTGGTTTTCCCTTTCCAGCGCTTGACAGCGGGCCTGCAGCTCGGCGACATCCGCCTCAACCGGGGCGGCCAATGGCGACTCCGGTGAAGGTCTGGTTGATGTGCATACCATTGAACTGCTCCCCGTAGGTATTGAAACCTATCACTGGCTGGCTGCGCAGAAAGGCCGAGACCGACTCGACACCGTCCTCGTTCTCGATTTCCAGACGGCGCAGAAAACAGTCGCAACCAATGGTTAACAACAAGGAACCGAGGCGCTCGCGCAGCCCTGCGAACACCCCTTCTAGGTTGGGCAGCAATGGCCCGGGTTGCATGGCGGTCAGCACGATGCCGTTTTCCACGGCGCAGTAGAAACTCAGGCTGAGGTCTTCGTTGACCCGCTGGATCGAGCGCACGTAGTACTGTTCGCTGATGCGCACGGCCAGCGGATTGGCGGCGAACACCCGATGATCCAGCGCCTCCAGCGGCACGCCGATCAATTCGGCATATTCCAGCGCAGCCGGCGCGGCGTTGAGCTCATAAACCCGGCGGCTGGCGCTGTCGGCGCGGGTGACCACCAGCTTGTCGCTGCACGGCTGGATGTGGTGGGTGCTGAACACCTCGAAGTCCAGCCAGGTATTGAACAGCACCACCACCGCCGCGCCGGTGTGGAACTGGCCGCCGTAGTAGACGTGGGTATGGGTCAGGTGGTTGTCGTCGCCGGCCGAGCCGCCGAAATGCGGGATGCTGCCCAAGGCCGCGCTGAGTGCGCCGAGCACCACCTCTTCGCGGCTGGACAGCCCGTCGAGCAGGGTCAGGGCGAAGCTGTGGCCCTTGATCGAGGCCAGCTCGTTGGTGCGGCAGTCCTTGACCAGGCGTTCGACCAACTGTTGCGCGTCGATCAGGCTGAAGCGCTCCATCTCGTCGATCAGGCCGCTGGCGATGGAGAAGCTGCGGTGATCGAAACCCACCGCGCTGACGCAACCGCGACCATAGCCCAGCGGGGTGATCTCGCCGGCCGTGGTGCAACCGACCAGGTTGATGCCGCCGAAATGCTGCCCCAACGCCTCGCCCAACCCCTGCAAGTCGTATTCGGCGGAACAGAAGAACAGCACGAAACCCAGGTGCGGGTGGATCAGTTGCCGCGCCAGCTCCTGCGCCACCAGTTCGACATCGATGGCGCAGGACATGGCGGTAACAACGCCGTCAGTCATTTCCTGTTGCATAGCCTGCCTTGCAAATAAGCCCATATGTCTTGGGCCATTCTACGAAGCCCGCCGGGCGCGCCCCATGCCACTTGAGTAGCGCCGGACTACTCCCTAAGTAGCGGGCCATCCCGGCGCACGGGTGCAGGGAAGTCGTTCGACAGTCAAGTCATCGCAGGCGTGACGATCACGTCGCCCACGTTCGCTGCCTTCGTAGGAGCGGGCCATGCCCGCGAACCGCTGCAAGCGGTGTCCGGAAAAATCGTCCGACAGATAGTCCATCGCGGGCATGGCCCGCTCCTACGGACGGAGGACGCCTCATGCCCGCGAACGATGCTCGGTCCGCGCTCTAGATACAACGCCTTAGAATGACCGGCAGCACCAAGAACAACGCGGTCACGATCAGCAGGATCAGCAACAGTTCCAGGCTGTAGATGAGCACGCACACCTCCACAAAAAAGCCGGGCAGGGTCTCCCCTGCCCGGCTCGTCCCCAGGTCTTACCAGTTCAGTACGGCACCGACGGCGAAGGTGTCGGTGTCCTCGTTGAGGCCGCTGCCTGCAGCCGCGTCGATCTGATACTGGTTGTACTCGGCGACCAGCTTGAGGTTGTCGTTGATGGTGCGGAAGTAGGCGACGCCGCGGGTCTCGTAGTCGGCGGCAGTGCCCAGGCCGTTACCGTCGTCCTCGGTCTTGCCGTAGGACAGCGCCACGCGGTTTTTACCGAAGGTGTAGGAGCCTTGCAGCAGGTAGCCCTCGCTGTCGATCTCGCGCAGGGTCGGCTCGCCGGCGTTGTTGGTGAAGAACGGGTTGATGCCCTCGGCCTGGAAGCCGGAAGCGGTGACCGAGAAGCCGGCCATCTTGGCCTGCACGCCGTAGCCGACGCCCTGGGAAGTCACGTCGTCGACACTGTTGTCGGTATTCTGCGAGGTCTGGTGGGCACCGTTGAGCCAGGAGTAGATGGTCGCACCGCCGAGGTCGAACTGGTAACTGATCTCCGACTCGAAGCGCGGTTCTTCCTGGTAGGCGCGGCCGACCGCGCTGTCGTCGTTGGTGTCCACCGGATCCATGATGCCGACCGCGAAACGCAGGCCCTCGGCCAGGTTGTTGTTGCGGTAGGTGATCTGCGAGGTCGGGAATGGGTACGGGTAGCCGCTGCCGATGTTGCCGAAGGACACACCGGTGCCGTCGACCAGGCCGAGGGTGTCGCTGACGTTGCCGTAACCGGCCAGCAGTTCGTCGAGGAAGATGTTGGAACGGGAGAACAGGCCGAAGTCCTTACCCACCAACACCTCGCCCCACTCCGGGCTGGCCACGGTGCCGTAAAACTGGCGCACGTCGATGGCGGTGGCGGTGCCGTTGGTCTCGCTGTCGTTGATCGTCACCCAGAAGGATGAGCGGCCGCCGACCTTAAGGCCGTCGATCTGCTTGCCGAAGTTGAAGCCGATCCAGTTGGGCAGAAAGCCCATCTTCACCCGCGCCTGGCGCCGGTCGTTGAGCTCGCCCTCGCGATCCACATCGCTGTTGACGTAAAAGGCGTTGATATAGCCGTCGGTGGAGAAGGTGGTGTCGTCCTTGTCATACAGGACGATTTCCGCAGCCGCTTGTTGGGCGGTGGCCAGCGCGACGGCGGCAGTCAGAGCCAGAGGCAGGAATCGGGTGGTGGCGATTTTGTTGTTGTTGTGCATAACGCTCTCCGCGTGAAGGGACGACCGTCTGTCAGTCGGTTCGGAGGCGATTATCGAAAAGCAGCGCCACCAGCCATACGCTGCTATGGCGCTGGTTGGCTACTGCTTTGGCCGGGCTCAGCGGTGCGCCCGATAAGACGTAAGACTTGACCGCCCCAGGGAGCAAGCCAAAGGTCGTAGGCCTTTATTGCGAGGCGCACACAGCCTGACGTGCGAGCGACGGCAAGCCTGAGGCGGAGAAGATTAAGGAGGAAAAGGAGGCAGTAGCGCCGCCGATCAGCCCAGCGCCGACCAGCCCGCTGCCGGTTTGGCGGCATTGGCCAGGACTCGCCAACTGCCTTGAGCCTGGCGAAGTTGCCGGTGCGCGCCCAACAACTGCGCACGCTTGAGCGCCGCCAAGGCCTCTACCACGGCCCTCTCATGCGACTCTGGCAAACCGGCCAGGTGCGCCTGCCAGTGCTGCTCGGCAAGCTCCTGCGGGCTGCTCGTCCGGGCCAGCGCCTGGCGGCGTAGTTCGACGGCACTCTGCGCCAGGATCCGATCATCCAGTGCCGCCAGGCGCTCGCCTTGCACCCGCAGAAACGCCTCGATATGTCCGAGGATTTCATCCGCCGATGCCTGCGGGGATTGCACGACGAACAGAATGCCGCGCTGCGCCTGCACCTGGCGGAATCCGCACAACACCGCATAGCCCAGTTGCAGCTCGCTGCGCAGACGCTGGAAGAAAGCCCCCTGGCAGAGTTGCGCGAGCAGTCGCCAAGCGGCCTCGGTGGCGGCATCCGTGGCCGGCAACGGGCAAAACAGCAGCAATGCCGTATCACTGCAGTCGATCGCCGCGTCTTGCCAGTAACGCCCGGCAGCCCCGACTGCCGGCGGCTCGGGCGTATGCAGCGCCGCCACCGAGCGGAACAATCGCTCGATCCCGGCCTGCCCGGACGCCGCTATGCCCACGCCCAAGCCTTCGAAGCACGCCTGCCGGTAACACTCATGCAGGCGCTGCGGGGTCAGTACTGCGCACTCGCCCCTAGGCGGCATGAATAATTCGGGCAAGCGACGGAGCAACTGGCGAAAGGGCATCTCGGCTTGCACCTGAATCGCAGCTTGACGGGCCTCGCGCAGCCCTTGCTGCCAGGCCGCAGGCGCAGGGTTGAGCAGCGCCACCAGCGCCGACTGCAATACCTGGGGCAACAACCCGGCAGGCCCCTGCAGCGACAATTGCCAGCCATCGTCCTGGGCGCTCAATTGCAGGGCGACCCCAACCTCCGCCGCATTGGCCTCGATCATGCGCAACGCCGCCCGCAGCAGCGCCAGCAACCCGACAGGTTCAAGCTGTTCGGCCAAGCGGCAGCGCCAATAGAGCACGCCTTGCCCAGCAGCGGCTGGCGCTGGCAACCAGCGCACGCGAGCCGCGATAGCGAGGGCAGGCACTGTGCAAGGAACAGCCGCGAGAAACGGGTTGGCTGGCGGCAACTGCCACTGCCAGCGGCGCGGCACGGCTGTCTGCGGCTGCTCGCGGCGCATCTGCAAGGCAAAGCCCGCGGCGGGCCAGGCCGGCATGGGCAGGGTGCTGCCGAACAGCCGGATCAAACGCCGGGCATCCTGCATCTGCCGCAACAACGCCGCCACAGCGGTTCGCCCTGCACCGCTCACCCCAGCGCACGGGTTCCAGCCTGCTGCCAGGCAGTCCTGCCAATGCAGGGCCAAGGCCAGCGGCGGCAAACTGTGCAGGCGACATCCCTTAATCGCCTGATAGCGCTCGCACAAAGCCTCGCCCCCGGCGGCACCCGCCAAGAACCCCAGCCAGTCCAGCACCGCGGCCACAACTGTTGCATGGGCTGCCGATGCTTCATCAACCCCAGCAAAGCTCAACAGCAGCATGGCCTGTTCGGCATGGCGATACACCACCCGAACCTGCAAGCCTTGGCACAGGCCCGCCTCCCGCAAGCCGGCGAGCAAGCCCCCCGAGGCTTCAGAACCCAGCCAGGTCTGCAGAAAATCCAGCGCTTCATCCAAGCCAAGCGGCGCCCACTCGAGGGCAAACCCCAACTGCAAGGCTGGCGCACCGCCGGGCAGGGTCATGCGCAACTGCTGCGCCCTCAGCGGCAATAACGGCGCCGGGGGCGACTGCCGCTGCCGGGCCTGGCCCGGCAACGCTGCGCCGTAATCCCGGGCCAGTTCATATAACTCATCGGGCGACTGCGGGCCGAGCAACAGCAAGGACAATTGCCCCGCCTGGTAGAAACGCCGGTGAAACGCCCGCAGCGCCTGCTGGAACGCTGCCTGCTCGACGGCCAGGGTGTCACGGTTACCGGCCTGAAACGCCGCAAAACGATGCCCCGCCGGCAACGTCTGGCCGAGCGCCACCGCGACCAGGGTGGCGCAATCCTGGCCGCGGGCGAGAAACTCGGCATGCACCACCTCGCGCTCGCGCAACTGCGCCGCCTCATCCAGCAGCGGATTGGCCAGCATGTCGAGCAAGCGGGCCAAGGCCTCAGCGAGCCGATTCGCCGGCACCTCGCAAAAATAATCGGTGTGGCGCGCCTGGGTCGAAGCATTGACCTGCCCGCCGCAGGCCTGCACGAAGGCCATCAGACTCTGCTCGACGGCATAGCCGCTGCTGCCGAGAAACAGCAGGTGCTCGAGAAAATGCGCCATGCCGGGGTAAGCATCCGGCTCGTCATGGCTGCCCGCGGCAACCCGCACACTGATCGCCGCCTTGGCCGTGCCCGGCAGGCTGAGCGTGGCCAACTGCAAGCCATTGGCCAACTGCCGGGACTCGGGCTGGACAATACCGGCAAACGGGGTGTTACAGACGGCAGACATAGCGGGTTCGGCTCTGGCAGATTGCGGCATTTCAGCATCGAACAGCAGATGACGGAAGGGCAATAGTGCTTTGGCAGCAACGCTAACCACACAAAGTCCAACCTGACGGCCTGGCAAACTCAACGCTTGCCCACGTCGCCAGACACCGCACCGGCCTCAAGGAGGCCAGGGCTGCGGTTTGCCACGCGCCGGCTCGGCAAACGGGCGTTCCCGATAAATTCGCTGCCCCGTTATCTGTGCGGCGCTGTGGCGTCTAAACCAGCCAGCCCGCGCACCTTCATCAACTCGGTGATGATCGGCACCGGGCCGAGCAGGTGCTCGCGCATGAAGCGGCTGGCCCGTTCGGCATCGCGCGCCAGGATCGCCTCGACCAGCAGCGCATGTTCCTCCCGCTTGGCCAGCAACGCCTGTTCGGAGAACACCGTGTGCTGCAGCCAGAGGTGACGATAGCGCTCGGCCTGATCGAACAGGTAGGCACGCACCTGCAGCAGGTGCGGCGAACCGCAGCCCGCCACGATGGCCTCGTGGAAGGCCTTGTGCCGGGCGTCCCAGAGGCTGAGCATTTCCTCGGCGTTGCGCACCTCGACGACCTTGGCCAGGGTGTGCGCGCGGGCGAGAATCTCCGCTTCCCAGCTGTCGTCGCCGCGCTCGATCGCCAGGGTCAAGAGCATGGCCTCGAGGTTGGCGCGGGCGTCGTAAATATCCGCCAGCTCGCCCAGCGACATGGCCGCGACCCGGTAGCCGCGCTGGCTGATCGCCACGACCAGACGCTCCGCCACCAGCTGTGACAAGGCCTCGCGCAAGGGGCCGACGCCCAGCCCGTAGCGCTCCTTCAAACCGCTCATCAGCAGCTTCTCGCCGGGTTTGAACACCCCGCGAATGATGTCCCGCTTGAGCACGTCATAGCCACGCACGGCGAAGTTTTCCCGAAAAACTGGTGCTTCCATCTGAACAGCCCCTTTGGCATACGCCGCCATCATACCGAATCAACCGACAAGAGCTGCTTGCCTCTGCAAGCCGCGCTTTTATTGACACATTTTAAAAATGTCGATATTTTCAGCCTTGATCGACATTAAGTCGTCCGCACCGCCGCACTCCCCGCCCAGGAGAATCGTCATGAGCAGTTTTGTTCCCGTCAAAGATCTTGTTGTCCCGCTGCCGCAGGAACTCAAGGGTTTCAGCCTCGGCCCGAGCCAGTACTCGCCGCGCCTGCTGCAACTGACCTTCAGCCACGCCACGGTCGCGGCGTTTCTCGCGGCCATGGCCGACTGGCCGGTGCAGGCCCTGGAGTACAAATCGTTCCTGCGTTTCCGCGCGGCCAAGCTGCTCGACGAGCTGTGCGCAGGCACCCTGCAGCCGGTGTTGATCAACACCCTGGTCGATCGCGCCAGCGGTGGCTTGCTGATCACCCCGCACGGCCTGAATAGCGTGGAACAGGCCGACGACATGGTGAAACTGGCCACCGCCGTGGCCCATCTGTTCGGCCGTTCCAACTACGACGCCATGAGCGGCCAGTACTACGCGCGCTTCGTGGTGGAGAACGTCGACCGTTCCGACAGCTACCTGCGCCAGCCGCACCGGGTGATGGAGCTGCACACCGACGGCACCTTCGTCGAGCAGGACACCGATTACGTGCTGATGATGAAGATCGACGAGCAGCACATGGAAGGCGGCAATTCCCTGCTGCTGCACCTGGACGACTGGGAGCAGCTGCCGGTCTTCAACAGCCACCCGCTGGCGCGGCGCGACATGCGCTGGAGCGCGCCGCCGAGCAAGAAGGTCGACAAGGACGTGTTCCATGCGGTGTTCGACACCGACAACCAGGGCCGGCCGATCATCAGCTACATCGATCAGTTCGTGCAGCCGCGCAACTTCGAGGAAGGCAACTGGCTGACCGATCTGTGCGAATCGCTGGAAACCAGCCAGCACAAGCTGTCGGTTCCGGTGCCGGTGGGCAGCTTCCTGCTGATCAACAACCACTTCTGGCTGCACGGCCGCGACCGCTTCACCGCCCACCCCGGCCTGCGCCGCGAATTGATGCGCCAGCGCGGCTACTTCACCCACGCCAAGGTGCTGCGCAACCCGCGCCAGTGAATCGGTGCCCGGCACCCCGCTGTTCTGTCGGGAGCCGGCCGGCCGCAAGGCCGGCGCGCTCGCACACCCACCCCAAGATCGCAGGCAACGGCATGTACGATTTCATCATCATCGGCGGCGGCATCATCGGCATGTCCACCGCCATGCAGCTGATCCAGGCCTACCCCGACAGCCGCATGCTGCTGCTGGAGAAGGAAACGGCACCGGCCATGCACCAGACCGGGCATAACAGCGGCGTGATCCACGCCGGCGTGTATTACACGCCGGGCAGCCTGAAATCCAGGTTCTGCCTGGAAGGCAATCGCGCGACCAAGGCCTTCTGCGACCGGCAGGGCATCCGCTACGACAGCTGCGGCAAGCTGCTGGTGGCGACCAACGAGCTGGAAATGCAGCGCATGCAGGCGCTGTGGCAACGCACCGCGGCCAATGGCCTGGAGCGGCACTGGCTGAGCGCCGGCGAATTGCGCGAGCGTGAACCGAACATCAGCGGCATCGGCGGCATATTCGTGCCCTCCAGCGGCATCGTCGACTACGCCGAAGTCACCGCCGCCATGGCCCGCGAATTCCAGCAGCGCGGCGGCGAAATCCGCTATGCCTGCGAAGTCGTCGGCCTGCAGGAGCGCCCCACGGAAATGTTGGTGCAGACCGCGACCGGCGACTTCAGCTGCCGCCTGATGATCACCTGCTCGGGGCTGATGGCCGACCGCATGGTGCGCCTGCTCGGGCTCGACCCGGGCTTCAGCATCTGCCCCTTCCGCGGCGAATACTATCGCCTGCCGGAACGGCACAACCGCATCGTCAACCACCTGATCTACCCGATCCCGGATCCGTCGATGCCGTTCCTCGGCGTGCACCTGACCCGCATGATCGACGGCAGCGTCACCGTCGGCCCGAACGCGGTACTGGCGCTCAAGCGCGAAGGCTACCGCAAGCGCGATTTCTCCCTGGCCGACAGCCTGGCCATGCTCGGCGACCCGGGCATCCGCAAGGTGCTGCGCGACAACCTGCGCCCCGGCCTGAGCGAGATGAAGAACTCGCTGTTCAAGCGCGGCTATCTGCAGCAAGTGCGCAAGTACTGCCCCAGCCTCGGCGTCAAGGATCTGCAGCCCTACCCGGCCGGGGTGCGCGCCCAGGCGGTGTCGAGGGACGGCAAGCTGATCGAGGACTTCCTGTTCCGCAACACCCGGCGCAGCGTCAACGTCTGCAACGCCCCGTCGCCGGCGGCGACCTCGGCGCTGCCGATCGGCGCCTACATCATCGAACAGGTCGATGCGCAACTGCTGGCCCTGCCGGGCCTCAACAAGACCCGGCAAGAGCCGGCGGCACACGCCTAGATCGGCAGTACGCCAGGAGCGAAAAAGCAATGCACCCAGCGACAAGCCAGGCGCCCCTGCCGCCACGTAGCCTGTGGCTCATGCGCCTGCCCACGGGCACTCACAAGAATAACCAAACCACTTGATCGCCAGGCCAGCCGCGCCTGGCCACTCACCTCGAGAGCGTGCCATGAACCAGCCAGTTTCCTCGTTGCCGGAAAAAGACATCCAGTACCAACTGCACCCCTACACCAATGCCCGCCTGCACCAGGAAGTCGGCCCGCTGATCATCGAGCGCGGCGAAGGCATCTACGTGTATGACGACCAGGGCAAGGGTTATATCGAGGCCATGTCCGGGCTGTGGAGCGCGGCGCTGGGCTTCAGCAACCAGCGCCTGATCGCCGCCGCCGAGCAGCAACTGCGCAGCCTGCCGTTCTACCACCTGTTCAGCCACAAGTCGCACCGGCCGAGCATCGAGCTGGCCGAGAAGCTGATCGAGATGGCGCCGGTGCCGATGAGCAAGGTGTTCTTCACCAACTCCGGCTCCGAAGCCAACGACACCGTGGTGAAGATGGTCTGGTACCTGAACAATGCTCGCGGCTTGCCGGCCAAGAAGAAGTTCATCAGCCGGGTCAACGGCTACCACGGCATCACCCTGGCCAGCGCCAGCCTGACCGGCCTACCCGGCAACCAGCGCGGCTTCGACCTGCCGCTGCCGGGCTTCCTGCATGTCGGCTGCCCGCACCACTACCGCTGCGCCCAGCCCGGCGAGAGCGAGGAGCAGTTCGCCGACCGCCTGGCCGCCGAACTGGAGCAGAAGATTCTCGCCGAAGGCGCGGAAACCATCGCCGCCTTCATCGGCGAACCGCTGATGGGTGCCGGCGGTGTGATAGTGCCGCCGCGCACCTATTGGGAAAAAATTCAGAAGGTCTGCCGCAAGTACGACATCCTGGTGATCGCCGACGAAGTCATCTGCGGTTTCGGCCGCACCGGGCAGATGTTCGGCAGCCAGACCTTCGCCATCCAGCCGGACATCATGGTGCTGTCCAAGCAGCTGTCGTCCTCTTACCAGCCAATCGCCGCGATCCTGATCAACGAACAGGTATTCGAAGGCATCGCCGACCAGAGCCAGAGCCTCGGCACCCTCGGCCACGGTTTCACCGGCAGCGGCCATCCGGTGGCCACCGCGGTGGCCCTGGAGAACCTCAAGATCATCGAGGAAGAGTGCCTGGTCGAGCACGCCGCGCAGATGGGCCAGCTTCTGCAGGCCGGCCTGCAGCAGTTTGCCGACCACCCGCTGGTCGGCGAAGTCCGCGGCTGTGGCCTGATCGCCGCGGTCGAACTGGTCGCCGATCGCGCCAGCAAGGCGCCGTACCAGAGCCTCGGCACCCTCGGCCGGCACATGGCCGCCCGGGCCCAGGAGCACGGCATGATCACCCGCGCCATGGGCGATGCCGTGGCCTTCTGCCCGCCATTGATCGTCAGCGAAGCGGAGATCGGCCTGATCCTGCAGCGCTTCGCCAGGGCCCTCGACGACACCAGCCAATGGATCCGCTGAACCCGGGCAGGCCGCTGGCCTGCCCATCGAAACGACTACAACAATAAACCGCAGCCACCGACTACCGGAGCCCGCCATGCAACTGAAAAACGCCCACCTGTTCCGCCAGCAAGCCTATATCGACGGGGCATGGCTCGACGCCGACAGCGGCCAGACCATCGCCGTGAATAACCCGGCCAGCGGCGAGATCATCGGCTCGGTGCCGAAGATGGGCCGCGCGGAAACCCGCCGCGCCATCGAGGCCGCCGAGCGCGCCCTGCCGGCCTGGAGCGCGCTGACCGCCAAGGAACGGGCGAGCAAGCTGCGCCGCTGGTTCGAGCTGATGATGGAAAACCAGGACGACCTCGGCCGCCTGATGACCATCGAACAGGGCAAGCCGCTGAGCGAAGCCAAGGGCGAAATCGCCTACGCCGCCTCCTTCCTCGAGTGGTTCGCCGAAGAAGCCAAACGCGTCTATGGCGACACCATTCCCGGCCACCAGCCGGACAAGCGCATCATCGTGCTCAAGCAACCGATAGGCGTCACCGCGGCGATCACCCCGTGGAACTTCCCCTCGGCGATGATCACCCGCAAGGCCGGCCCGGCCCTGGCCGCCGGCTGCACCATGGTGCTCAAGCCGGCGTCGCAGACCCCCTACTCGGCCCTGGCCCTGGCCGCCCTCGCGGAAAAGGCCGGGATTCCGCCCGGCGTGTTCAGCGTGGTCACCGGCTCGGCCTCCGAAGTCGGCGGCGAGTTGACCGGCAACCCGATCGTGCGCAAGCTGACCTTCACCGGCTCCACCGAGATCGGTCGCCAACTGATGGCCGAATGCGCCCAGGACATCAAGAAGGTGTCCCTGGAGCTGGGCGGCAACGCGCCCTTCATCGTGTTCGACGACGCCGACCTGGATGCCGCCGTGGAAGGCGCGCTGATCTCCAAGTACCGCAACAACGGCCAGACCTGCGTGTGCGCCAACCGCCTGTATATCCAGAACGGCGTGTACGACGCCTTCGTCGACAAGCTGAAAGCCGCCGTGGCCAAGCTGAAGATCGGTAACGGTCTGGACGACGGCACCACCACCGGCCCGCTGATCGACGCCAAGGCCATGGCCAAGGTCCAGGAACACATCGCCGACGCCCTCGGCAAAGGCGCCAGGCTGGTGGCCGGCGGCAAGCCGCACAGCCTCGGCGGCAGCTTCTTCGAGCCGACCATCCTGGTCGACGTGCCGAAGCATGCCGCCGTGGCCAAGGAAGAGACCTTCGGCCCGCTGGCGCCGCTGTTCCGCTTCGCGGACGAGGCCGAGGTGATCGCCATGGCCAACGACACCGAGTTCGGCCTGGCCTCCTACTTCTACGCCCGCGACCTCGGCCGGGTGTTCCGCGTGGCCGAGGCCCTGGAGTACGGCATGGTCGGCATCAACACCGGGGTGATCTCCACCGAAGTGGCACCGTTCGGCGGGGTCAAGGCCTCCGGCCTGGGCCGCGAGGGCTCCAAGTACGGCATCGAGGACTACCTGGAGCTGAAGTACCTGTGCCTGGGTATCTGAGCTGAGCTTGGCCACGGCTTCACCCGCGATGCTGCTCACTTGACCAGGTGAGCAGCATTTTTTTGTAGCCGGATGCAATCCGGGGAAATCTGGCGTCCGACCAATCGCTCCCGGATTGCATCCGGGTTACGCGCCTGCCGGAGGCGTGACTCGCGGCGCCACAGCCAGTTCACTGGATGACAAAAGACAGGGCCGTCAGCAGCAATTCTTTATCCGCCCGCCTCCCTACCATCATGACTCCACCCCCTCGTACAACAACAAGAGAAGAGTCATGGCCGGAAAAATCAAGAAGCACGGCGCCAGCACCGACTGCGCCCTCGTGGCGGTTCCCGACAATCAACGCATGGGCAGAGGTTCGCTGACCATGGCCTGGTGGGCCATCTGCAGCGCCATGTTCTGGCTGGTGGTGTCCGCCACCCTGGCAATGAGTTTCGGCACGCTGAATGCCATCATCGGCCTGCTGCTGTCCGTCGTCACCTATGCGGCCATCAACGGCGTCATCGCCCGCTATGCGATCAAGACCGGGCTGTCGGTCGCGCTGTTCTCCCGCGTGCTGTTCGGCCGCACCGGCGCGGCGCTGGCCACCCTGATCTTCTTCGCCACCGCGATCTACTACAGCGTGTTCGAAGGCTCGGTGATCGCCATCGCCATCCACAACTATGTATCCGGCCTGACACTCAATCAGGCATATCTGCTAGTGGTGCTGTACAGCGTGCCGCTGGTATTCGGCAGCGTGCAAAACTGGCTGGACAAGTTCAACGGCGTGCTGCTGCCGCTCTACCTGCTCGGCCTGATCGCCGTGGTGGCGATGGCGGTCGGCGAATACGGCTACAGCTCCGCCTGGCTGGAAATGGGGCCCGAGAGCGGGCCGGCGAGCAATGGCTGGTGGGACTGTTTCAGCTACTTCATGGGCGTCTGGATTCTCATGATGTACACCTGGGACTACGCCCGCTTCGGCCGCCAGGAAGACGCCGGCTACCACGCCAGCTTCAACTTCGGCCTGCCGTTCTACATCTTCACCTTCCTGATCAACGGCCTGGTCGGCATCTTTCTCGCCGCGACCATCCCCACCCAGGGCGGTCTATCGGAAGTCTCGGTGGTGCTCGCCATCGTCGAGCTGATGGGCATCTGGGGACTGCTGTTCGTCTGGGTCAGCCAGACCCGCATCAACACCGCCAACTTCTTCATGGCGGCCAGCAATATGCACGCCTTCTTCGGCCGCTTTGGCCTGGCCGGCGTGCCTTACATGGTCTGGGCCGTGGTGGTCGGCATGCTGGTGTACGCCCTGATGCGGCTCAACGTGTTCAGCTACATCCTGCAAGCCCTGGCCTACCAGAGCATCTTCGTGGTGGCTTGGGTGGCAATCGCTTTGGCGCATATTTTTTCGCCGAAGTACTCGCAGTTGTTCGAGGGCAAGGTCGAGTTCGCCCTCGAGCGAGTCAACGCCTTCAACCCGTGCGGCTTGACCGCCTGGTTCTTCGCCGCAGGCCTGGGGATAGTGCTGCTGAACTTCGGCGGCGCAACGCTGGCGACCTTCTCGGCACCGCTGACCTTTGTCAGCGCGTTCGCCAGCTACTGGCTGCTGCTGGGCAGCGCCAAACGCAGCTGGTTTGTCCGCGCCAGCTGCACCTGAAACCATCTGCAGCTACCCACTCGATCCAGCACAAGCCACGGCACTGCCGCGGCTTGGTGCTGCGCTACTGAAAACAAGACTAATAATGCAAAAGAGCCAATCCATGAGCCTGATCAACCTGCACTCACTACCCACACTGACATTACTGCCGTTGCTGGCATCGCTCGCGCTACCCGCCGGCGCGGTCGCGATCAACGACCACCTCGACCTCGGCGGTGCGGTGCGCGCGCGCATCGACTACGACCCCGACCGCGACATCGAGAAGCTCGGCTTCGATACCGCCTTCCTCACCGCCAGCTACAACTCCGACAGCTGGATAGGCGCGGCCAAATACCGTTTCTACGGCAAGGCCTACCCATTTGATTACACCGACAAGATCGGCGACATCTCCTTCGCCGAATATGCCTGGATCGGCTACAAGTTCGACGAATCCCGTCAGGTTCAGCTGGGCCTGAACAAGATCCCCTTCGGCCTGCTGCCTTATGCCGGCAGTACCTTCTTCGAGACCCTGGGCAGCGTCATAGGCCTGGAAGACATTGCCAACCTGGGAGTCAAATACCTCCAGCAGCAGGGCGACTGGAACCTCCAGCTCGGCTACTACCTGCGCCCCGCCGATCAGGGCGAGGGCACCAGCCGCGGCGGGCGAACCTATGCCACCAGCGTCGCCACCGCCGACGACTACGTAGTCGATGGCAGCGACAACCACGAGCGCGACATAGTGGTCGGGCGCCTGGCGCGCAACCTCGAGCTCGGCGCCTGGCAGTCGGAGATCGGCGCCTCGGCACTGACCTCGACGCTGCAGAACCAGGACAGCCGCGACAGCGGCCGCCGCAACGCCCTGGCCGTGCACTACCTGGGCAAGAACGGCCCCTGGGGCGTGCAACTGCAAGCCGCCCGCCAGGACATGAGCCCGCAGAACCCAGGCAGCGACGAGCTGGTCAGCTTCGGCAGCTTCGACGGCACCTTCAACGTCGCGGCCAAGGGCGATCTGTATGTCGCCGACCTCAGCTACGCCATCGCCGGCAGCTTCGGCTGGTTCTCCGGGGTCAAGGTCTATGGCAACTACAGCCTGTTCGACAAGGACGAGTCCAGCTTCGAGGACTCCCAGCGTTTCATCCTCGGCACCTCGTTCTCACTGAAAGACCTGTGGATCGCCGTCGAATGGCTGCACGGCAAGCACGACCCCTACATCGGCGGCGGTAGCTACACCCAGAGCCTCGGCGCCGGCGGCAGCGAGCGCTGGGAGAACCAGCTGTACGCCAATATCGGTTACTACTTTTGAGCCGATAAGCCGGCAACACTGCCCTTCACGCTCCTGTTTTGGCCAGCCTAGCGCTGGCCTTTTTTATGTTTCCCGAGCTGACGCCTGGTCTCAGGATCCAGCCCGCCAGGCTTGCTGCACCAGTGCACTCCAGGCCAATAAACGGTGCACCCGGCGACAAGCCAGCCGCCATATCCGCGCGTAATTTGAGTGACGTGGGCAAGACATCCGTCACGGCCCCCCGGATAAAAACAAGATTCCTGGTGACCCATGAACACAGTAGATCCGATCACCCTGGCAGTCGTGCGCGGCGCGCTCGAAACCGCCCAGCGAGAAATGACCCTGACGCTGGAGAAGACCAGCCGCTCCAGCGTGTTCAACCTCGCCCATGACTACTCCAACGCCCTCTTCGACCACTTGCCGGAAATGATTCTGCAAGGGCAGGACATCCCGATTCATCTGGGCTCGCTGATTCCCGCGATGAAATGCGTGGCCGGTTTCTTCGGCGATGAGATTGCCGAAGGCGACGTCATCTACCACAACGACCCGGCCTACATGGGCAGCCATATCCTCGATTGTTGCATGTACAAACCGGTGTTCTACCAGGGCGAACTGGTGTTCTGGGCGGTCTGCAAGGGCCACCTGACCGACATCGGCGGCCCGGTGCCGGCCGGCTACAACCCGGACGCCATGGAAATCTACGCCGAGGGCCTGCGCATCCCGCCGGTCAAGTTGTGGGCCCAGGGCCAGCGCCGGGAAGACGTGATCAACCTGCTGCTGACCAACATGCGCGCCCGCGCCTACCAGGAAGGCGATCTGAATGCCCAGTACGGTGCCTGCAGCGTGGGCGAACGCCACCTGATCGAACTGCTCGACCGCTACGGCGTCGACCAGGTGCGCGCCTGCATCACCGAGCTGAAGGATATGGCCGACCGCCACATGCGCGCCCTGCTGCGTGAAGTGCCAGACGGTTTCTATAGCGGCACCGCCATTCTCGAAGACTCCGGTCATGGCCTGGGCGAACTGTCGATCACCGCCCAGGTGGAAATTCGCGGCGACCAGGCCCACGTACTGATCGAGAGCCCGCCGCAGGTGCCTTACTTCATCAACTCCTACGCGGGCAACTCGATCTCCGGGGTCTACCTCGGCCTGATGATGTTCGCCCAGGTGCCACCGCCCTACAACGAAGGCCTGTATCGCTGCGTCAGCGTCGACCTCGGCCCGCCCGGCACCCTGTGCAACGCCCAGGAGCCGGCGCCGCACGTCAACAGCACCACCACACCGATGGAAACCCTGGCCGACGCCGTACGCCTGGCCCTGGAGCAGGCCGCACCGGAGCGGGTGACCGCCTCCTGGGGGCATGCCAGCGGGATCAATATCGCCGGCCGCGACCCACGCAGCAACAACGACGAATACGTGACCATGGTGCTGGCCTCGATCATCTCCGGCGCCGGCGCCAACCAGGCCATGGACGGCTGGCCGGCCTGCGGCCCGCTGTGTTGCTTCGGCGCACTGATGTCCGGCGATATCGAGCTGCTGGAGTACTCCTATCCGGTGCTGATCCATCGCTACAGCCTGATGGCCGACAGCGGTGGCGCCGGCGAATTCCGCGGTGGTTCCGGCACCCGCCTGGAGCTCGAACCGCTCGAGCACGCCATGACCGTGATCGGTTTCGGCGAGGGTCGGCAGCTGCCCACCGCCGGTGCGGCAGGGGCGAAGAACGTGCTGCTCGAACCCAAGCTCGGCCGCCTGATCCATCGGCATGCCGACGGCGAGGAAACCCACTACATCCAGAACACCATGCTCACCGCGCAGCCGGGCGAACGGGTGATCAACGTCAATCCGGGCGGTGGCGGTTATGGCAACCCACTGCGTCGGCCGCTGGCCGCGGTGCAGGCCGATGTGCGCAACGGCCTGGTCTCGCTCGAAGGCGCGCGCCTGGAATACGGCGTGGTGATCGACGGCAACGGCCAGCTCGATGAAGCCGCCACCCACGCCAACCGCGCCGCGCACTAAGCACCGCCCCATTGAGCAATGCAGAGGATTCGAGCATGAGCAAACAACAATATCGCCTGGGCATCGATGCCGGCGGCACCTTCACCGACTTCATCCTCGCCGACCACCAGGGCAATGTGCAGCTGTTCAAGGCGCCATCCACCCCGCATGACGGCACCCTGGCGATCCGCAACGGCCTGGCGCAGATTGCCGATGCCATCGGCCGCACCCCGGCCGAGATCATTGCCGACTGCGACCTGTGCATCAACGGCACCACAGTGGCGCTCAACGCGCTGATCGAGAAGACCGGGGTCAAGGTTGGCCTGCTGTGCACCGACGGCCATGAAGACAGCCTGGAAATCCGCCTCGGTCACAAGGAAGACGGCCATCGCTACGACGCCACCTACCCGCCGGCGTATATGCTGGTGCCGCGCCACCTGCGCCGCCCGATTGGCGGGCGGATACTCAGCGATGGCAGCCAATACAGCCCGCTGGACGAGGCGGCGATTCATGCCGCCATCGACTACTTCCGCGAACAACAGGTGCAGGCGGTGGCGATCTCCTTCGTCTGGTCGGTGCGCAACCCCAGTCACGAACAGCGCGCCATGCAACTGGTGCGCGCCGCCCTGCCGGACGTGTTCGTCTGCAGCGGCCACCAGGTGTTCCCGCAGATTCGCGAATACACCCGCACCTCCACCACCGTGGTCAACGCCTACCTGAGCCCGGTGATGGGTCGCTATATCGAACGCATCGACGCCCTGTTCGAGGAACTCGGCGCGCAGCAACCGACCCGCTACTTCCAGTCCAACGGCGGCCTGGCGCCCGGCGCGGTGATGCGCGAGCGGGCGGTCAATGCGATCAACTCCGGCCCGGCCTCCGCGCCGCAAGCCGGTCTGTGCGTGGCCCAGCCCTTCGGCATCGACAACGTGATCACCGTCGACATGGGTGGCACCTCGTTCGACATCACCCTAAGCAAGGGCGGACGCACCAATTTCAGCAAGGACAGCGACTTCCTGCGCTACCGCATCGGCGTACCGATGATCCAGGTGGAAACCCTCGGCGCCGGCGGCGGCTCCATCGCCCACCTCGACGACTTCGGCATGCTCCAAGTCGGTCCGCGCAGCGCCGGCGCCACCCCCGGCCCGGTGTGCTACGGCAAGGGCGGCGTGGAGCCGACCGTGACCGACGCCAACCTGGCGCTCGGTTATCTGGCCGACGGCGCCCTGCTCGGCGGCAGCATCCGCCTCAACCGCCAGGCTGCGATCGAGGCGATCCGCAGCAAGATCGCCGAACCGCTGGGCATAAGCGTCGAGCGCGCGGCCATCGGTATCATCACCCTGGTTAACCTGAACATGGTCAGCGGCATCCGCCGGGTATCGGTGGAGCGCGGCTATGACCCGCGCGATTTCGCCCTGATCGGCGCCGGTGGAGCGGCGGGCATGCACGTGATGCGCCTGGCCGAGGAGATCGGCAGCCAGGTGGTGCTGATCCCCAAGGTCGCTTCCGGCTTATGCGCCTTCGGCCAGATTCTCTCGGACATCCGCTACGACCAGTTGACCACCCTGCCGATGCGCCTGGATGATGCGCACGTCGACCTCGAACGACTTAACCTGGCCCTGCACCAACTGCGCGAACGCGGCATGGCCAACCTGCGCGACGACGGTTTCAGCGCCGGCAACCGGGTCGACTGCCAGTACAACCTGGAAATTCGCTACCTCGGGCAGATCCACGAGTGCAACGTCGAGCTGAGCTGCGAGCGACTCGACCGCAGCAGCCTGGCGGCGCTGCGCGAAGCCTTCCACCGGCGGCACAAGGCGCTGTTCTCCTACAGCGAGCCGGACAGCCCGGTCGAGCTGGTCAACCTCGAATGCTCGGTGATCGCCCGCCTACAACGACCGCCCATGCCGGAGCTGGTCATCCCCGACGCGCCCGCCAAGGCCAAACCGGTCGGCCACCGACCGATGCTGTTCAACGCCCAGGACGACTGGCAGGACACCCCGGTGTACAACGGCGACCGGCTGCAGGCCGGGCAGACCATCCAGGGCCCCTGCGTGATCGAGGAAGCGACCACCAACATAGTGGTGCCGCCGGGCTGGCAGGCCACCCTGGCGCCTTCGGCCACCTACCGACTGACGCCTGGTGATTGACCCCCCGTAAACATTGGCAAATGATGGCAAATCAACGGCGCCGACGGTTTACTGATCGGCGCCGTCCTCACAACAATAAAAATGAGGATCGGCCATGGCACAGCAACTCTCCACCCGCTATTGGCCCGATGGTGAGCGCCAACCGCGCTGGGCCGAGGCCATCGGCAGCACCTATTTCCCCCTGTCGCTGGAATTCGCCCCCAACGCCAGTTTCAGCGGCAGCCTGCAGATCTGGGAAACCAACAGCACCTCCCTGACCTTGTCGCGCCTACGCTCCAGCCAGCTCGGCTACTCGCGCAGCAAGGCCCAGGTCAGCGAGGATCGCGAAGCTTGCTACCTGGTCACGGTGCCGCGCCGTGCCGAGGTGCATTTCGAGCAGGACGGCCGCGAACTGCACTGCCAGCCAGGCGGCTTCATCTTCGAGCGCGGCGATGCGCCCTACCGCTTCCACTACGCCAGCGACAACGATCTCTGGGTATTCAAGCTGCCCGAGCGTGCCCTGCATGGCCAACTGCGCGGCGCCGAGCGCTATACGCGCTTCTGCTTCGATGCCAAGCGCAGCCTCGGGCGGATCTTCGTCGACCAGTTGGCCATGTGCGCCGCGCGCTTCGACGAGTGCGACCAGGCCGCCCGCCACATGCTGCTGGAGCAAGCCCTTTCGACCCTGCTGATGGCCCTGCGCCAGGACGAACGGGTGCTCAACAGCGAAAGCTCGAACCTGGCCGCCTTGCACCTGCAGCGCATCGAGCACTATGTCGAACAACACCTGTGCTCGTCCGAACTGACCCCGCAGCAGGTCGCCGCCGCCTGCGGCCTGTCGGTGCGCTATGTGCACAAGCTGTTTACCAGCACCCCCTACAGCCTCGGCGAGTGGATTCGTGTGCAGCGCCTGGAAGCCATCAACCGGCGCCTGCACGACCCGCACTGCCACCTGTCGATTGGCGAACTGGCGCTGCACTGGGGCTTCAGCGACCAGGCCCAGTTCACCCGCAGCTTTCGCCAGCACTTCGGCTGCACCGCCAGCGAGATCCGCGCCGGCTTACCCAACAACAGGTAGTGCGCTCCCGGCGCGAAGCAGCACTGGTGATTGGGCTGCTCCCCAAGCACCACGGGAGCGGAGTAAATAGCCCCTCAAAGGGACAAGTAGCGGAGCCGCCTGCAGGCGGCCGTCGTCATATGCCAAATTTGAGCGGGTCATAGTGCCCATCTTCCTTTTCCCGGTTTCGGGTGTAGGCACGCAGCATCTCTATCCAGCCTTACAATCGAGACGAAATGCCCCTCGATCATTTCCTCGACCGTCACGCCCTTGCGATTTGCTTTATTTCGTTTACTACCTGTAGCAACGCACCTGTTGCAGCCGATGCGCTTTTGACCCACGTACCGGAATTTCATTGACCTTATTTCGAACGCCGAACTTGTTGTTGCCTTTCGCTTTTCAGACTGTCGGGCCGGGTCAACATAGTGTCGGCACCCAGGTCGATAATGCGTCGGCGGCAACAGGTCTGAGCTTTGGTTACCCACGCTCACCAAGAATGAATAGTACGTCTCACTTGATAATTATCATTCTCATTCAAAATATATGGTGCATATACTCGAATTCTTTGGATCCAAACGATCAGGATCCACATGCCCTCAACGTGGAATGCCAAGTGACATCGACCAGTGCCACCCGCTTCAAGCGTCTCATACTACTGACAATGCTCGTGTTGTCCTTTGGGCCATGGCTGCCGACGCTGGCAGATGCGCAATCCATCGGCCGGTCACGACTGGTACTGGCAGGTCCGCCAGCCTCGGTTTCGTATCCGCTGATACATATGCTGGAAAGCGGATCCCTGAACGACCTGGCGCAAAACATCGAGTTCGTGCTCTGGACCAACCCGGATCAGTTGCGCGCATTGGTGGTCGGCAAGCAGGCCGACTTTATCGCCGCCCCAACCAATGTAGCAGCCAACCTGTACAACCGAGGTGCCGACATCACCCTGCTCAACGTGTCCGGCTGGGGATCATTGTGGATGGTGTCACGTAATCCGAATATGAAAACACTGGCCGATTTCAAGGGTCAGGAGGTGGCCATCCCCTTCCGCGCCGATATGCCGGATATCGTATTCAGCTTTCTCGTCGACCGGCAGGGGCTGGATCCGAGCAAGGATTTCCGCCTGCGCTACACCTCGACACCGCTGGATGCCTTGCAACTCCTGATCATGCGTCAGGTCGATCATGCCTTGCTGGCCGAGCCCGCAGTCTCCATGGCACTACGCAAGACCCGCTCCTTTCCAGTATCGTTGGTCGCGCCAGAACTGTTCCGCAGCGTCAACCTGCAGGAACAGTGGGGCAGCCTGCACAACAGCGAAGCCCGCATTCCCCAGGCCGGGTTGGCGGCGTTAGGCGCAGCCCGCATCGATTCGCACATGACTCAGCGTCTCGAAGAAGCCTACACACAGTCCAGCGATTGGTGCTTCGAGCACCCCCGGAAGTGCGGCGAGATGGTCGCCCGCCATATCGGCCTGCTCAGCCCCGAAGCCGTCACCGATTCCCTCCAGGTCTTGTCCCGTCATCACTCGAGTGCGATCCAGGCCCGCCCTGAGCTGGAAGCATTCTTCCGGCTCCTGCTCGAGCGTCAGCCTGCCAGCGTTGGCGGTAAACTTCCAGATGCCGGCTTTTATGGCGGCGCAGCCAACTAAATGCGCCTCCTATTGAAAATGGCGTTCTTGAAAATGGCGTTCTTGAAAGTGGCGTTCTTGAAAGTGGCGTTCGATAGCTTGCTGTCTACGCTGAACTATCTATGGAGTGGCTGGGGAGCCCTGGCAAGCCTGCTGCTTTTCTGCGCAACATGGGAGCTCGCGGCGCAGGGCTATGGCGCCCTGGTGCTGCCGGGCCCGCTGGCAACGCTGGTGCAACTTTCGCTCATGTTCGAAGATGGCATTGCCCTTGCGCAATTGGGCATTTCCGCCCGTCGCACCTTCTATGGGCTAAGCGCCGCCCTGCTCGCCGGCAGTTTTCTGGGATTGCTAGCCGGTCGCTCGCTCACTGCGGCCATGCTTTCACGACCATTGGTCACACTGCTGCTGGGCATGCCACCGATCGCCTGGCTGGTGCTGGCCATGCTCTGGTTCGGCATGGGTGATGCGACCCCCGTATTCACGGTATTCATCGCCTGCTTCCCCATCGCATTCGCCGCCGCCATGCAAGGCGCACGCACGCTGGACAATCAACTGCTGAAGGTCGCGCGAGCCTACCGGCTGCCCAGAGGCATGCTCCTTACCGACCTGTACGTTCCCCATGTCGCCTCTTACCTGTTCCCGGCGTGGGTCACGGCGCTCGGAACCTCGTGGAAGGTAGTGGTGATGGCCGAACTACTGAGCACTACGGATGGCGTCGGCGCGGCCCTGGCGGTTTCCCGCGCACAACTGGATACAGCCACCTCACTCGCCTGGATTCTCGCGGTGCTGGCACTGTTGCTGGGCACCGAATACCTGCTCCTCGAGCCACTCAAGCGGCGGGTCGAACGTTGGCGCACGGTGGAGGAAAAATGAACGCCCTGCACATTCGCCATCTCTATCACCGATATGGTCCGACCGAGGTCCTGGCCGATGTCGGGCTCGACCTCTACGCAGGCGAAACCCTGGCCTTGATCGGCCCCTCCGGGTGCGGCAAGAGCACGTTATTGCAAGTGATCGCCGGCTTGATCGGACCCTCGGAAATCGTCATGCAATGCGACTTCCGCGGGATAAGCTGCGTGTTCCAGCAGCCCAGTCTGATGCCCTGGATGACCGCCAGGGACAATATTGCCCTCGGCCTCAAGGCCCTCGGCGTCCCCAAGGCTGCTCGCCGCAAGCAGGTGGCGAATTTTGCTGCCCGCCTTGGGCTGACAGAGAGCGATCTGCTCAAGTACCCACATGAACTTTCGGGCGGCATGCAAAGCAGAGTTTCCCTTGGCCGCGCCCTGGTGCTATCGCCCGATCTGCTGTTGCTCGACGAACCCTTCTCATCACTCGACGTCGGCTTAAAGCTGGAGCTTTATGCCCTGCTCCGCGAACAGCTCATGCAACGTGGCAGCGCGGTTCTGCTGATCACCCACGACCTCATGGAAGCCGTGCGTCTGGCGGATCGCGTCCTGCTGATGGTGCCCAACCCCGGGCGTCTGGTACATGAGTTCGTCTTGGGCCTGCCGCAGAACCAACGCACGGAGGCCTGGATATACAAGACAACTGGCGAGCTCATGGAAACCCGGGAAATGCGTATCGGTTTCGGCCTGGGCCAGGGGACTCTGGCGCCTATTGTCACCCGCCATGGGGCGCACGCAGGCTGCCAGCTATGAACCGACTTTTGCCTCTACTGATGTGTGGCTTCCGCCCGTTTTTCCTGCTGACCGCCGCTAGCGCCACACTCTTCATGCTGGTCTGGCTGTTATTGCTGAATGGCTGGTGGTCGGCCTGGAACCCTGCAGGTGGCATTATTCTTTGGCACGCTCATGAGCTGACCTTCGGCTTCATCGCAGCGGCCACTGCGGGCTTCGCCCTGACCGCAGTTCCGGAGTTCACCCGAACAGCCGGAATCGGCGGCAAGGTGCTGCTTGCCCTTCTCTGGCTATGGTTACTGGCCCGCCTGTTCTACCTGCTGTCATCGTTTTGGCCTCCAGCTCTCGGACTCTGGCCCGCCGCTCTCTGCAACCTGGTCTTCTGGCTGCTTCTGCTGCGCCTGATCGCTCCGCCGCTATGGAAGGATCCGGGCCGCCAACACCTGAGCTTCGTCTGGGTCATAACCTGCCTGGGCTTGCTGCAACTGGGATTCTTCATCGCACAACTCACCGCAGCCGATGCGCTGCCCTGGATCCGAGCAGCAATAGGCGTCGTGATGATACTGATCGTGATCGCCACCAGCCGCATCTCCATGAGCGTGGTCAACGGACGTATCGAAGAGGGGCGTCCCGGCGGGCTCGCACCGACGGACAGCTACTTGGCTCGTCCGCCACGCCGCTATCTGGCGATCTTGTGCATCGCCATCTGCAGTGCGAGCGAGTTCGCCCTGGGCCATCACAGTGTCACCGGCTGGGTTGCTCTGGCCGCCGCTGCCGCCATGTTCAATCTACTTAACGACTGGCATGTGGGCCGAGCACTCTTCAGTCGCTGGGCCTTGATGCTCTACGCCAGCTACTGGCTGATCGCACTGGGTTACGCCGGCATGGGCGCAGCCTGGCTAGGTGCACCGTTCAGTCCGTCGGTTGGGCGGCACCTGCTGACCAGCGGGGCCGCTACCCTGGCCATTTTCACCGTCATGGCCTTGGTCGCCCGTATTCATGCCGGGCTCTGGCTGGACAGGCGACCCTGGCTTCCGCTTTGCGCCACTTTGTTGGTTATCGCCTCCCTGCTCCGGGCGCTAGCGGGTCTGCCCCTGGCGGCAAATGCAGCCATGCCGATCCTGAGCCTGGCCGGCCTACTGTGGGCGCTTTGCTTTGCCGCATACCTCTACTACACCTGGACCACCCTCACCGGCCCACGCGAAGATGGCCTGGAAGACTGCTCCGGTCCTCAGGCGAGAAATGACGACGGTTGCTGAAAAGGCTTGCTCAATTGTTCCCCAAAGCCTGTCTGGCGTAGTTGCAGCAGTCAAATAAACTGCTGCCCAGATGTGTTGTAGACTCTCCGCGCTCAAAGCCGATTTCCGGTGCAGGCAACTCGACGGAATGGCAAAGCCCTTCGATATCCAGCAATACCAATTCCTGGCTCCGTCCCCCTACAAGGCCCGCACGGCGAAAGGCGCTCAACTGGCGCGAGAAGGTTTCCGGAGTGATGTTCAACTGGCGTGCCAGCACGCCGTGACTGGCCGGCAGCGTCAACCAGGCACTGCGCTGCTGGATGTACAGATCCATCAGATAAACCACCAGGCGCTGGGCGGAATTGCCTATGGTCAGCAGATCGATACGGTTAAGCGACTGGGATATCCGTACGGCCATGCCTTCCAGCATGGCGATACTGAAGTCCGGCGAGGCCCGGCACAGCTCCAGCAAACGCTCCCGGGGCAATCGATAAACAGTGGAGTCAACGCTGGCCTGCGCCGACAGTGGATAACAACAAGGCTCGACAAACATGACGGTTTCCGCCAGGAGATCGCCGGCCAGCATGCTGCGAAAGATCTTATGATCGCCCTTATAGCTGGGCCGATACAGCACCACGCTGCCCTCTTCGACGAGGAAAAAATAAGCCGCTTTGTCACCCATGTGAAACAGATGTTGACCGCTTTCCAGCTTGACCAACGAGACGCCTTCGAGAAGGAACTGCAGCCCTTCTATGCCAACCTTGGAAAACACCGGTGAGCGGGTAAGCAAGTGGATCAGACCTTTCGCCTTCATGGCACATTCATCGCGCACGATAAGCGAGAGGGCGTGTGCGGCTCCGCCCAGGGCAGCCGCTGCCGCCGAAGCAGGCCATCAGCCAACCCATCACCCTCGTGCAACTCTCCAGTTAATGAGAAACATTATCAAAAAACAATGCTACTCCATTTCCTAGCGTTTTGAAGCTGATAATTGTCATGACAGCCTTGCGAGCTCGTGAAAAAACTCTCGTCTACTGCGGCCGCCTCCAAACGCCCGCTACGGCGCTCGATTTTTTCACAAGCCCTGAGATCCTCTGCTCAACCCCACTGCCCCGCCAGCACCGTCCATGCGCTCGGCCGGCACCTCAGAAGTCCCGGCGCAGCATCAGGCTCAACTCCGTCTGCTTGAAGCCGAACGCCCAGTCCAGATTGCTGTGGTTGATGCTGTGGCGCAGGCGCAGCTCGGGGCTGATGCCGGCAATCGACCAGCCCTTGGCGCCCATGCCGAGGATGTAGACCTGCTGGCGGTCTTCGCGACGCGCCCCCAGGAAGCCGTCATAGGCCTCGTTCTTCGCCTCGCGGTAGATCGCCAGGGCATTGACGAATAACCCGGCACTGCCGGCGAAGGCATGGTAATAGCCCGCCCGTAGCGCCCATTCGCGGCTACTGGCCACGTCCTCTGCATAGCGTTTACGCGTCAGGTCGAGGCCGGCGTACAGGCTGCCCTGGCTGCTCGGGGCAAAGCTCGCCGACAGCCCCCACCGGTACTGCTCATAGTCGGCGCCCAGGCGTTCGCCACGGTCGCTGTAGCGATAACGTTTGGCTTCCAGGCTGCTGCCCAGCTGCCAGCGCTGATCGAGGGCGCGACTGCCCTCCAGCTGCAGGCCGTGGGCCAGGTATTCGCCATGGCCGTTGCGGTAGAAGTGTTCGAGGGTCGGGCTCAGCGCCAGGCTGTTGCGCGCATCCAGGTACTGGTAACCCAGCTGCAACATCGCCAGGTTGTTGCTGTAATCCTGCAGGCTGGCCGTGCTGCTGGGGTTTTCCCGCTGGTAGAAGGTGCCATAGCTGAGCGGGCGGATCTGCAGGTTATGGTTGCCGCCCAGGTTGATCCTCCGCTGCAATGACAGCTCGTAATTGACCAGCTCGGAGCCGATGGCTTCCGGCATCTGTCGCTCGAACAGGCAGAATCCGGCGAGCTGGCTCAGGCAGCTGTAGTGGCCGTTGCCCTGGTTGATGTTGTCGTTGTAGCCCCAGCCCAGCGCCGCGCTGCCGTGCCAGTCGGCACGGATGTCCATGGCCTGCTGGTATTGCTCGGTCAGCAGCTGCACCTCGGGCGGCAGGCCGGCGTCCAGCGCCCTGGCAAAACTCGCCTGGGCGCGCGACTCCTGGTAATCCTCGAACAACAGGCGCGACAGCTCCAGGAGGATGCGCGCATCCCAGGGCTCCTGCTCGCTGGCCTGTTGCATGCGCTGCAGGGCCAGCGGGTAATCACCCTGGAAGCGCGCCAACAGGCTGTCCGCCATATTCGCCAGCGCCGGGCGGTGGCCTGGCAGTGCCCGGTAACGGTCGACAAACTCCGGCAACTGGGTCCATTGCTGGGTGTTGATGGCCACGTAGATGGCCGGTGTCAGCGCCTCCAGGGTGCTTGGCACCTCATAGCGCTGGCCCTCGTACAGCAGGGTGCCGGGCGGCGGCGCCAGCTCGCCTTCGGCTTGGGTTTTCTGTTCGATGCTGCGCCGGGTTTGGTCCTGCAAGAAGCGCGTATCGTCGTCATCGGCCCAGGCGCCGGGCACGACAAGACCCGCCAGGTACAGCAGCCAGGCGGCTGTGCGGCGACAAGACATAAGCAATTTCCACAATCAATGTGCGTGCACTAGAATGAAGGCCGGCGAACCGGCCTCCACAGGTACCCCTGCCAAGCGCTACCGAACGAGACTCCCTCCGGCAACGCCCTGTTTGACGCTCTTCACTGGTTGCCGCCAGTGGAGAGTGTTCAAACTTTAAGGAGTGATGGTGCCGCCGACCTTGCTGCCGCCGAAGGCGACGTCATCGGCAACGCCAGCACCCGCCTTGTGGATACCGGCCAGGGCTTGTGCGCTGTTATAGAAGCGGCCGTTGATATCTTCACTGCTACCACTACCACGGGTGAAACGACCGTCGGTGTGGATAGTCGTGTTCGCAAAACTCAGGGTATCGGTTCCGCGGCTGATAGACCCGGTCAAGCTATTTGTACCCGAACCGTAGTTGGCCGTCAGCGTACCCTTGTACAGGCTCGGGCTGGCCGGCAAGCCGCCGGCCAGCGTAGCCCCGGAAGCATCCGTGCCGGTTTGGTTAATGCCGATTACGTTGTACTGCACATTGGTCATGCCGGGGGTCTGGGCCACTGCATTGTCACCCACATACCACACGGTGCGGCTGGCGCTGGTCATGTTCAGGTTGGTGCTATTGTTCGGCGGGGTGCCGGCAGCACGCGGTGCCCACTCGCCAAAGTACACGCCACTGCCCACCGCCAGGGGCGCGCCGCTGGTATTGGCCACCTGGCCGATCACCAGGCCGCCAAACTGCGGAGCCAGGGAGATCTGGGTGATCTGCCGCACGCTATTGATGGCAAATTGGGCTGCGCCGTTGCTGGCGGAGGCCTTCCACACCTGGGCGATATTGATCGGCAAGGGGAACATGCCGACATCAGCTGGCTTCATAATGGTGCCATTGCCACGCGCGGCAATCGCCGCGTTCGAGCCCTTGATCGGGCCGCCGGCCAGGTCGATATAGCTGCTCGCGCCATTCAATGCCACGCCGGAATTGCCACCCCCGAACATACTGTGGTTCGACGCGCCAACCTTTACACCCGCGATATTGGAGGTGCCCCCTTGTACATTCGGAGAAGCCGCCAATGCCGCGCCGCTACCCACCATCGCCATAACAGCCAGGGCTAATGTTGATTTCTTCATCTTTACATCCTCTTTATTGAGATTGAACAACCGCGCGTTTTTTCCAAAAAAACGCGTAAAAAAACCATATCTGCGTTATGCGTCGGGCCGCTGTAGGCGCGGACTTATCCGCGAAATTCGCGGCTAAAGCCGCTCCTACGGCGTGACGTGAACGTGGCAACAGTTAACGGGTACATGGCCTAAAAACACTAGAAATTGGCGGTCAGCCCGGCGGTGAGGGTGCGCCCAGGGCCGGGCAGCAGGGTCTTGGCCATGGGGTCCAGGTAGTACTCGTCGGTCAGGTTGGTGACGCCCAGGTTGACCGCCAGTTGCTTATTCACCTGGTAATTGGCGTAGAGGTCATGCAGCAGCACCGAGCGCCAGTAGAAGCCATCCTGGCTGCCGTTCCTGAACCAGGCATCCCGCGCCAGGCCATTGAGCGCCGCGACGCTCACTTGCGAGCCCAGCAGGTCGTCCAATTGGCTGTTTTCCGCGCCGGCGTGGTACACGCTGCGCCAGCCCAGCTCCAGCTGTTCATTGAACAGGCGGGTGCCCAGCGCCAGGTCAATGGAATACTCGGGCTGCAGGCTGTTGCCGCTGTAGGTGCCGGGGAAGCCGCCGGTCATGCAGGTGGGAATGCGGTTGTAAAAGGGGTCCAGGCCTGAGGCGTAGTCCTTGTCGCACAGCTCCTGCTCCAGCCGGTAGGTGGCGCCCAGGCTGCCAAACAGCCGGCCGCTGTCGAAGCGCGACTGTAGCTCCACACCGCTGGTTTTCTTCTGGTCGAACTGGATGCTGTCGAGATACAGGCCGCGATCGATAAAGTTCTCGATCTCGGTGTTGTAGTAACTCAGCCGCGCATCGGCAAAGCCCAGGCTGGGGAAGAACTGGGTGAGGTCGTGGGCATAGCCCACCTCCCAGTTGCTGTTGCGCTCCGGCTCGCTGGCGCCCAGCGCCAGGGTACCTACGGTGCCGGCGCCATCGATAATGGCGCTGGAGGTCAGCTCGTTGATGCTGGGGAAGCGGGTGGTCTGCGCATAGCGCACAAAAGCCGTGCCAAAGGGCGTAAGGCGTGCGGTGGCGCTCAGCACCGGGCTCAGGGCATGGCCTGATTGCTCTTCCGGTATTTCCCAAGCATTGCCTGCATGAATTTCTTCATAAACCTCCGTGCCATAAAGACCCGCAGACTTTACTCTTAGATCCGCCGCACCAGTACCCTGGACATCCTCTACTGTTTCATAGAGCTTACTGACATCGAACTCACCATTTACAAATGGATTTTTCGACGAGTCCATCTTCCCATCTTTAATTGGCACAATAACTTCGTTTATCCAATAAGAAAAAGTCTTCCCATGTTGCGAAATGTTAGTTCCATGCCTTACATCAACTGTTCGCCCGGCACGCCATGCATCACTTGCATCTCTGGCATCTTCCCAAGCATCCTTCAAGGCTTGATACTCTGGAGGCTTTACACCAGTGGCGAGATAGTCTGTCATCACGGGCCAGTACAGATCCGCTGCACGCTGCTGTTGATCACCTATAACCTTCCCCTCTGCATATTCCTCATTTGTCAATAATTCCTCCCACTCCAGCTTCACACCAGTTTGGCGCTGCGTCGCCTTATGAAACTCGCTTTGCTGGCGACGCAACTTGGCCGTGCCGATGTCCTTGCCGGTGTATTGCAAATAACGGGTGCCGGCGGTAACGGTGAGCCAGTCGGTGGCCTCCCAGCTCAGGTTCATCATCGCCGAGTATTCCTGGCGCTCGCCGGAGCGCGGGCCAAGGCGATCGGTTCCCGTATTCAGAAAGACGCCATCCGGCAGCAGGCCGTTGGTGTCGCGCGTGCTCTGCTGCACCCGTTCATCCAGCGTCTCCTGCTGGTAACTGCCGCCCAGGGTCAGTTGCAGGTTGCTGGAGAGGAGCATCTGGTTGCTGACGTCGAAGCCGGTGCGGTCATGGTTGGTCCACTGCCGGCCCAGGGGCTTGATGGTGCCGTCATGCTCCGGTTGCGGGAACAAATGGGCGTTCTCATCCCACCACTGTTGCCCCATAAACTGTATCGCGTTCGTTTTTCCCCAGTCCCAGTCCTTGAGCGCCTCCTTTTCCTCGGCCGTCAGCTCCAGCCCCCACGGCGAGATACCGGTCTGGTAGCGCATGCCCTTGGCCTTGGTCTGCCACAGGCTGGTCTCCAGGTCCAGCCAGGGGGAACCTTGGGGCTTTAGGTCGTAACTCAGCTTGTAACTGTCCAGGCGCAGTTCCGAGCGCGGATCTTCCGTGACAAAACCACGCATGTTCGCCCAATCCAGATCCGGCTGGGCTTGTTCCGCGCCCTCGCGGTAGGCATACATCAGCAGCGAACGCCCCGGCGTGGTTTCGCCGAAGGTCGTATCGGTGCGCATAAACTGCAGCCCCAGTTTTTGTTCGTTGGGCAGGTACCAGTTGTTCTTCACCAGGGTGGTGTCGGTGTCACTGGAGGTGTTGAACACCTCGCTACCCGCCGTATACACCTTGGTCAGGTTGGGGACGTAGACGTCGGTGCTGCTTCTATCCCAGGCATCGTGGCCCGCATAGCGGCTGGCATTGTGTTCCCCGGCATAGTAGTTGCCCGACGTCCGCTCGCTGCGCGACAGCAGAATATCGGCCACCTCATTGCGCCCGGCGATACTCAGCGTTTCCGAGTGGTCGTCGAAATTGAAAACCTGCCCATCGCTCTCGCTGCGGGCCGGCGGCGTGCTGAGGTTGACGCCCTCCAGCTCCACCCGCTCCGCGCCAGGAAAGGTGCGATAGTCCTGGCCAAACGCCGAGGTGGCATCGAAGCGCGGCGCGCTGGTATTGCTTGAGGTTTTCAGGTTGCTTTCAATCCCCCAGCTATCGCCTTCGGGGATGATGTCGCTGGCTTCGATGGTGCGGATATTCACCGCCCCGCCCACGCCGCTCTTGATGCCCCGGCTCAGGGACGGGCCTTTTTCCACCTCGATGCTGCGAAACAGCGCCGGGTCGACATAGCTACGGTTGCCCGAACCAAAGAAATGCAGCCAGACGTTGGTGGACTGCTCGGTGCCGTCGATGGTCAGCGGCGTGCGCCCTTCGCCGGTGATGCCGCGGATGTTCGGGGTAATCGACTGGCTGCTGCGGGTGTCCATGCTGTAGACGCCGTTCATGCCCTTGAACACATCGCCTGGGTTGCTCACCTGGAAGCGCTGCAGCTCCTCGCGCCCCTTGTAAACGCTGGTGACGTTCTCCTGGTAGACCTTGGCGTGGCCCTCGGCGTCTTTATCTTGTTTGCCCGTAACGATGGTCGGTGCCAGCTCGACCCGCCCCTTGTTGGCAGCCTTTTCTTTCTCGGGCTCCTGTTCAACCGGCGCCACTGTCTGGGCCAGCACCAGCGGGCTTAGCACACACAGACTCGATATCAAAAGTGCCAGCTTCTTTGGCGTAAACGGCATTGCAACTCCCCCCTCAAGAAACTCCAACTGAGCGGGATCATCCCCTGGCTAACAGCTGAATAAGAATCATTATTCTTAAGCAGGCAGACGCAGAAGACCTATGACAATTGTCAAAACGTGAGAAAAACGGGATCACAAGGAGGAATATGAGGGGGGCGCTCCACTACGACCTCACTGCTCCGAAAAGAGGCCATCAAGCGGTTGAAAAACCGTCAAGGCGAACGGGTTTCGTACTCATCAAGGTAGCGCTCGATAATCTTCTTGAGCGGCACAGCCTTACGTGATGCTCTATCGAGAGCGCCAAGCTGCGCCAGCTCGGCCTCCCGCCGGCCATCCAGGCACGGGCTACCTGTTTTTCGTCGAACGATTGGCTTTCTTGGTAGACTATTACCCCCTTTTCGCCGCAACCGAATCTGGGCCGTATACTTGACCTGCCCGCTTTTGTTCAAGCGCCTAGTGATCGTTCCCTCCCCGTTCACCTCCAGTGCTAAGTGTTAGCAGCAAGCTTGCGAAAACAGGCAAAAACAAGCTTTATCGGCCACCAACCGACCTGAATCGATGCCCCCAGAATACGCCACAAAGCCAGAAACTACGCAGCCTACAGTGTCCCGCCGCTTCTCCGTGGCGCCGATGATGGATTGGACCGATAGGCACTGCCGTTTTTTTCTGCGCCAGTTATCACGGCATACGCTGCTCTACACCGAGATGGTCACCACCGGTGCGTTGCTGCATGGCGATAGCGCGCGGTTCCTGCGCCACAGCGAGGCGGAATACCCGTTGGCCCTGCAATTGGGTGGTAGCGTGCCGGCGGAACTGGCGGCCTGCGCCAAGCTGGCCGAGGACGCCGGCTACGACGAGGTCAACCTGAACGTCGGCTGCCCCAGCGACCGGGTGCAGAACAATATGATCGGCGCCTGCCTGATGGGCCACCCGCAACTGGTGGCCGAATGCGTCCAGGCCATGCGCGAGGCGGTAAGCATTCCGGTGACGGTCAAACACCGCATCGGCATCAATGGCCGCGACAGCTACGCCGAGCTCTGCGATTTCGTCGGTCAGGTGCGCGATGGCGGCTGCCAGAGTTTTACCGTGCATGCGCGCATCGCCATTCTCGAAGGCCTTTCGCCCAAGGAAAACCGCGAAGTACCACCGCTGCGCTATGACCTGGCCGCACAGCTCAAGCAGGACTTCCCGGCGCTGGAGATCATCCTCAACGGCGGCATCAAGACCCTGCAAGAATGCCAGATGCACCTGCAGACCTTCGACGGGGTGATGCTCGGCCGCGAGGCGTACCACAACCCCTACCTGCTGACCCAGGTCGATCAGCAGCTGTTTGGCTCGACTGCAGCGGCGCTCAGCCGCTTCGAAGCGATGCAAGCGATGCGCGGCTACATCGCCGCGCACCTGGCCGAGGGCGGCAACATGCACCACATCACCCGCCACATGCTCGGCCTGGCTCAGGGTTTCAACGGCGCCCGGCGCTTCCGTCAGCTGTTGTCGGTGGACATTCACAAGACCGCCGAGCCCCTGGCGCTGTTCGATCAGGCGGCGCAATTGCTGCAAGGGCGCTGACTCGGGTAAGGTCAGCGCATCAGTAACGACAAGGCAGTGCCATGACTTCCAAGCTGGATCGACTCAAACAGTTCACCACCGTGGTCGCCGATACCGGAGACCTCGACGCCATCGCCCGCATGCAACCGGTCGACGCCACCACCAACCCGTCACTGCTGCTTAAAGCCGCCGCCATGCCGCGCTACGCGCAGCTGCTGAAAAATGCCGTCGACGCCAGTCAGGGCGACCTGGGTCTGGCCTGCGACCGCTTCGGCGTGGCGGTCGGTCAGGAAATCCTCAAGATCATTCCGGGGCGTATTTCCACCGAAGTCGATGCACGTCTGTCCTTCGATACCCAGGCCACCCTGCGCCGCGCCGAACGCCTGATCGACCTCTATGAGCAGGCCGGCATCGGCCGTGAGCGGGTACTGATCAAGATCGCCTCGACCTGGGAAGGCATCCGCGCCGCCGAGCAGCTGGAAAAATCCGGCATCCAGTGCAACCTCACCTTGCTGTTCTCCTTCGCCCAGGCCCAGGCCTGCGCCGATGCCGGAGTGTTCCTGATCTCGCCGTTCGTGGGCAGAATCTACGACTGGTACAAGAAGGCCGAAGGGCGTGACTTCGTCGGTGCAGAGGATCCGGGCGTGCAGTCGGTGACGCGCATCTACAACTACTACAAGGCCAATAATTACGCGACCGTGGTGATGGGCGCGAGCTTCCGCAATCTCGGTCAGATCGAACAGCTGGCCGGCTGCGACCGCCTGACCATCAGCCCGGAACTGTTGCAGCAACTGGCCGATGAGCAACAACCGCTGGCGCGCCTGCTCAGCCCGGGCAAGGCGGCCGAGGCAAAGCAAAACCTCAACGAAAGCCAGTTCCGCTGGGCAATGAACGAGGACGCCATGGCCACGGAAAAGCTTGCCGAAGGGATCCGCCTATTCGCCCGCGACCAGGAGAAACTGGAAAAATTGCTCGCCGCCAGCGCCTGAATGCAGTGCGGGACGCCGATTTGCATCGAGCGCCCCGCACTTGTCCAACACCGCGATCTAGCCGCGATGCTCTAGCGCATTGACCAGATCATGGAAGGCTTCGCGGTTGGAGTCATTCAGCCCCATCAGAATCCGGTGCGCCTCCAGCACCTTTTCGCGCACCACTTCTTCCGATTGATCCTGCGACGGCAGGTCATCCAGGCACTCCGGGCACGGCACCGGAGTATCGACGATGTTGAACACCTGATCGAAGCCCATCGACTGCAACAGCCGCGTGATATCGGGATGGGTGGTCACCACGGTAGGCAACAGACCGATCTTCTGCCGCGAGAGAATCGACAGCTTGGCCAGCAAGCCCAGGGTGGTGCTGTCGATGCTGCGGGTCTCGGTCAGGTCGATGACGATGGCGGAGAAATTCAGCGCGGTAAAAATTTTTTCGATGGTGGAGTCCAGCGCCGAACACAGGGTCAGGCGCACTTCACCGACAAACTTCAGGACAAAGGTACCGTCTTGTTCGGCGAACTGGATTCTACCGGGGCTTATACCAGGATTCATGCAAGGTTCCTGCTTAACACCAGCAAGGCAATATCATCCGGCATATCCGCCAGATTGGCCAGCCCAAACACCTGACGCAAACCATCCAGGGTTCCACCTGCCGAGCTAACCAAACGGGGCAGTGCGAGCTCTTTCTCCTGCAAGGTATCGCCTGGCAGCAAGTCGAGAATACCGTCGGATAGCAGCGTCAGGCTGAACGACTCAGGCAACGTCAGCACATGATCGGTGTATTCGGCCTCATCGAACAAGCCAACGGGTAAACCACGGCCATTCAGGTAATGCGCTTCACCCTCGCTGTACAGCACTGGCAGCGGCAGATGACCACCGATACTGTAAGTCAGTTGGCCCTGCTGCTCATCGATGACCCCGCCCAACATGGTCACATGCTTGCCCAGCTTGCAATTGATCAAGCCACGGTTGATATGACCGAGGACTTCCGAAGGTTTGAACTCGGGAAAACTGCCATTGCGCCGCAGTTCATAGAGCAAGCGGGTGGTCATGAACTTCAGCAGCACGGTGACGAACGCCGAAGAGGCACCATGCCCGGACACATCCGCAAGGTAAAAGGCGATGCGGCGCTCATCGACGCGGAAGTAGTCGACGAAATCCCCGGACAAATACAGCGACGGAATGATCTGGTGGGCGAACTGCAGACCATCGGCCTTCCAGGGCGTGACCGGCAACATGTTCATCTGCACTTGTCGACCGGCGTTCTGGTCTTCCTGCAACAGATGCAGGCTGGCTTGCAGTTCGCGGTTGGCGGCCTCCAGTTGTTCCCGATAGCGCTGGTTCTCCAGGCGCAGATGCGCGCGATCCAGCGCACGGCGCACCGAATGCTCGAGTACCGCGAGGTCTTCCAGAGGTTTGATCAGGTAATCGGCGGCGCCCAGGCGCAGGGCTTCGACCGCGTCACTCATCACGCCGGCACCCGACACCACGATCACTGGGGTTTGCGTCTGCAGCTGGCTGATCCGGCGGATCAGCTCGAGACCATCGACCTGCGGCATGCGCAGGTCGCAGATCACCACATCCGGCTGTTCGCGCTGGAACACATCGAAGCCTTCCAGGCCATTACAGGCTTGCAGAACGGTGAAGCCGCTGTCTTCCAAGTAGGCCGCGAGACTCGCACGCACCACTTCGTCGTCATCGATAATCAGCAGCGTGGCACTGGTTTTGTGCATTGGGTATCCAGGCAAACTGCGCCGGGGCAAGGCTAGGCGTAAGCACCAGGCCATCGGCCTGCGCGCGCGTACTCGGTTCGTCTCAAGGCGCTGACGGTACTCCCATACGCACCTCGATTCAAGCATGCGCGAATCATCGCTACGCGACTTTACACCTCAAATCGGCGGAGGTTATAAGGGCCGCAGGAGAACCCTACAACAGAGAGGATAGCGCCCATGAGCCAAAGTGATCACGCTTACAGTGAAAAACGCGATTACATCCGTATGCGACTGGAAGCACCAGTCACCCTGCAGCATGCCGGAAAGGAAATTCCTGCACTGTGCCTCGACCTGTCAAGTACCGGTATGCAGCTCGAAGTCGAGTGCGCGCTGAAGATGGGCGACAAGATCAAGGTGCATATCGCCTCCGACCATAACCAGCTCAAAGGATTGGTTGCCGAAGCCGAGGTGGTGCGCGTCAGCGACTTGGACAATGGCCGTCAAACCCTGGGCCTGGCGATTCTGTCGATGAATTGAAACCCGCAGGGCTTGCCACCCACAGGCGGCCCGAGATGGCCGCCGGGTGGGTGAAGAACGCGACTAGAAGTCGTCCTCGACCTCCCCGTCACGTACCTTGAACTCGCGGTTCTGCAAGTAGGCATTGCGGACGAAGATGTACTTGTCGCCGCTGATCATCCGCTCAGCCGACAACAGACTGGCGCGGGTATCGATGACTTCCACGCCGCGCGTGAGGTTACGGCTCGGCACATGGCCCATATATCGGTACGGCTGGAGCAGGCTGTCCGGCGCTTTGCTGACGGTATCGCGCACCGTGCTGGGGCCGAGCAGCGGCAGCACCACGTAGGGCCCACTGCCCAGGCCCCAGACACCGAAGGTCTGGCCGAAGTCTTCGTCGTTGCGCTGCAATCCCATCTGCTTGGCCACATCGAAGAAGCCCAGTAGGCCAAAGGTGGTGTTGAAGATCAGCCGACCGGTGTCCACCCCGGCATCGTGCAGCTTGCCTTGCAGCACGTTGTTGGCCAGGTTGCCGACATCGCCGATATTGCCAAAGACGTTATGCACGCCGTCTTCGAGGAACTGCGGGGTTACCGCCTGATAGCCCTGCGCCAAAGGTTTGAGCGCATAGGTATCAAGGGTGTCGTTGAAGCGAAAGATCGCTCGATTGAAGCCTTCCCACGGGTCTTCTTCAGCGGCTTGAGCCAGCGACGGAAGCAGCACCAGGCTGGTACAGGCAAACAATCGGCCCAGACGAACGATCCAGCTCGCACCGAGTACAGGCATTAGGGTCTCCTTGAGAAAATCTGTAGGCTGGCCCCAGGACAGCCATCGCAGCGCAGTATAGAGCCTGACGCTGAAATAGGCAGCAGAGCAGGCCAGCGGCATGCAGGAAAAGTGCTTACGCGATAGTGCTCACACCCTCGTCAGGCAAAGCACGGGCAAGCCAACTGATCAAGCAGCGAGCCCCGCCACGCGGCCTGACCGCCCTTGATGGTAGTTGTCACAACAGCTTCATCTCCGCGTCATGAGCCGCCTGCAAGCTGGATCCGATAACTTCAAGGATGACTTGCATGCTCGCCAACCCACCCGCCTTCAGTGCGCTGCTTTTCGGTTTGTCCGGTTGTTTGGTGGACTTTGGTGCACGCACATTGCCCACGGCCATGCAGCGCCTGTATCCAGGGCAACGCGCCGAACAGCTCAACGCGGCGCATAGCGCCCTGGAACAACGACTTGGCCGGCCGCCCAGCGCTGGCGAGCGACAGGCCTTGGATCAGGCCTTGAGTGAAGCAGCCTGCGAGCACGCAGAAGCCACCCCTGGAGCCCTGGTGCAATTGCAACAACTGCATCAACAGAATGTGCCCTGCGCCTGGCTCGATGAATTGCCGCGCGATGCCAGCAGCACCCTGGCCACCCCACTGCCCCATTGGCTAGCCGCGGCCCCGGGCAGAGTCGGCCGCCCCTGGCCCGCGCCAGACGCCTGCTGGCAGGCGCTGATGGACTTGCAGGTCGCCCAACTCGACGGTTGCGTGCTGATCAGTGGCGAGCCGCGCCTGCTCCAGGCCGGCCTCAACGCCGGACTGTGGACCATCGGCCTGGCGGCCTGCGGCTCACTCTGTGGCCAGACACCGGCAGACTGGCAAACCCTTGCCGCAGCAGAGCGCGACCAGTTGCGTACCCAGGCGACCTTGACCCTGTATCGCCTCGGCGTGCACGCGGTAATCGATCAACTGACCGAGCTGGATCCCTGCCTGGCCGACCTCGGCTTACGCCGGCAAAAAGGGGAAAAACCCTAACCGCTCCCCGTGCTGCGCGCCAAGCAGCAGTGGCTGGCAAGCCGCCGAGGCCCAAGCCCATGAGCCGAACTGGCAATAGCCCTTCCCCAGCCGCTGAAGATTTGATCCCGAACAAGCAAAGCGGCGTCGCTTGGATTACCCTTGCAAGCATGCAAGTATCTTCGCGAGTGCGCGCGATCAATGTTTTGCCTATCCAAAAGGGAGAGTTTTATGCCTGCAAACCGTCTGCAGCAACAACTGGAAGAGCTGCGTGATCAGTTGGCGCAGGATCTGCCGCTCACTGAAGAAGAACGGGCATCGCTATTTGTCCTGACCCAAGAAATCGAACTCCAGCTAGCCCGCCAAGCGGCAGCCGCACCGGATGCCACCCTGATCGATGGCGTCAACCTGGCCGTGGAACGCTTCGAAGCCAGTCATCCGACCCTCGCCGGCACCTTGCGCAACATCGTGCAGAGCCTGGCCAACATGGGGATCTAAGCGACAGCTGCAAGCTGCCCTGATGCGTTAAACCGCTTATTCGACGCTTGCCAGCTTGCCGCCCCTCCCCGCTTACTGCCGCACCAAGCGCCGGTTGTCCGGCGTTATTGCCGCCGTGCTGCGATAAGGATTGATGTCCAACCCGCCGCGGCGCACGTAACGGGCATAAACCGTCAGGTACTCGGGATTGAGCAGGCGTTGCAGGTCGAGAAAGATCCGTTCCACGCATTGCTCATGAAAATCCGCGTGCTGACGAAAGCTCACCAGATAGGCCAGCAGGCTGGCATGATCCAGCGCCGCGCCGCGGTACTGCACCACCACGCTGCCCCAATCCGGCTGACCGGTAACCGGGCAATTGGACTTCAGCAGGTGGCTGTGCAGGCTTTCTTCGACGATGCGATCCGCCAGGCAGTGCAGCAACTCCGGCTGCGGCTGCGCGTAGTTGCTGATGACCACCTCCAGCTCATCGATGCACTGTCCCGGCAGCGTCGCCACACCTTCAGCCGTCACCTCGGCCAAGCTGCGTACGCGAACCCCCACCGCCTTACCGGCGGCCGCTGACAAATCCCGCTGCAGCAGCGCGCGCAATTCGCCCCGATCATTGAATACCGTCTGGTTCAGCGAGTTGAGGTACAGCTTGAAGGATTTCGATTCGATGATATTCGGCGAATCCGCCGGTATGGCGAACTCGCCAATGGCCACCACCGGCTTACCGGAAGGCAACAACCAGGACAGCTCGAAGCAGTTCCAGAAATCCACGCCCTGGTACGGCAGCGTCTCGGCGCTCAGGCCCAGCTCGGCCCACTTCGGCGCACGGGGAATCGGGAACAGCAGAGACGGCGTATAGGTGGCGATGTATTCGCTGGCTTTACCCAGTGGCGAATCTTCGGCGGCGGGATGCATGGCAAAAACCTGATTAGTCGAAAGAAACGGTGCGTAAGCGCGTAGCCGGCGTCAGACCAGCTCGGCCACGACTGCAGCCAAGGCCTGTGCGGGATCGTTGGCCTGGCTGATCGGTCGACCGATCACCAAATAGTCGGAACCGGCGTCCAGCGCCTGACGTGGGGTGAGGATGCGCCGTTGGTCGTCCTGGGCACTCCCGGCCGGACGAATCCCCGGGGTCACCAGTTGCAGCTGCGGATAGCTGGTTTTCAGCACCTGGGCTTCCTGGGCGGAACAGACCAAACCATCCAACCCGGCCTGCCCGGCCAAGCCGGCCAGACGCAGCACCTGTGTCTGCGGCTCGATATCCAGGCCGATGCCGGCCAGGTCTGCACGTTCCATGCTGGTCAGCACGGTCACGCCGATCAACAGCGGCTTGGCGCCGTTCAGCTTATCCAGGGTTTCACGGCAGGCCGCCAGCATGCGCAGGCCGCCGGAACAGTGCACGTTGACCATCCACACGCCCATCTCGGCCGCGGCCTTGACCGCCATCGCCGTGGTGTTGGGGATGTCGTGGAATTTCAGGTCGAGGAACACCTCAAAGCCCTTGGCGCCCAGCGCCGCGACAATCTCCGGACCGCAGCGGGTGAACAGCTCCTTGCCCACCTTGACCCGGCACAGCTTGGGATCGAGCCGATCGGCCAGCGCCAACGCGGCATCACGGGTCGGGAAATCCAAGGCAACGATGATCGGCGTCTGGCAAACGGACATGGACAGGCTCTCAAGCAAGGAAAATTCGCCGCGCATTGTAACGGAACAACGGCCCGCTTGCCGATCCGGCGATCAGTCAGGCCACCGCGGGCCAACTGTAGTCACGCCAAATAGCCACGCAAACGCGCCGCACTGGCGCGGGGGCAGTTCAGCTGCACATGCTCGAGCCCCAGCCAACCGGCCAACGCCTGCAGCTGCCGCGCCAATGCCGCCAGGCCTTCCTCGTCCAGCCCCGCCGCCTCCTCATGCACGGCGTGCACCGCCAAGCGCTGCTGCGCACGCTCGGCGCGCAAGTCGAGCCGTGCCGCCAGGCGCTCGTGGTGCAAGAACGGCAATACGTAGTAGCCGTACACCCGCTTGTGCTGGGGCGTATAGATTTCCAGGCGGTAGCGAAAGTCGAACAGTCGCTCGGTGCGCGCGCGCTCCCAGATCAGCGAGTCGAACGGCGACAGCAAGGCGCTGGCCCTGACCCTGCGCGGAATCTTCGGCTCATCCAGACAATAAGCCTGCTGCGCCCAACCCTGCACGCGAACCGCCTGCAGTTGACCATTCTCGAGCAGCTCCGCCAGGCGCACCCGGCTGTCGCGGGCATCCAGGCGATAGTAGTCGCGCAGATCTTTTTCCGTGGCCACACCCAGCGCTTGCGCCGCGCGCAACAGTAACTGGCGCTGTGCCTGGGCGACTTCCAGCTCCGGTTGCCCAAGTAGCGCGACCGGCAGCACGCGCTCCGGCAAATCATACAAACGCTCGAAGCCACGACGCCCGGCGACGGTCACCTCGCCGGCGGCGAACAACCATTCCAGTGCATGTTTTTCCGCACTCCAGCCCCACCAGGCACCGCTGCGCGCCTCAGCCTGACCGAGGCTGCCGGCGCCCAGCGCACCTCGCTCGCGGACGGTTTGCAGCACCTGGGCAATCAACGGCCGCTGCTCGCGAGCAAACTGCGCGAGCTGCTTGTAGATGCCCTCGCCGTTGCGCGCACGCTGCATGCGCCAGCGCAGCAGCGGATACAGCGACAGGGGCAGCAGAGAGGCCTCATGCCCCCAATACTCGAACAGACTGCGGCGCCGCCCCTGACTCCAGGCGGCCTGCTCCAGCAGCCGTTGCTCGTAAGCACCGAGACGGGAAAACAGCGGCAAATAGTGCGAACGCACCAGGGCATTGACCGAGTCGATTTGCAGCACCCCGAGACGCTCGACCAACCCGGTGACATGGGCCAGCTTGACGCTGCGCGGGCGACGCCCGGTAAAGCCCTGGGCGACCAGCGCCAGACGGCGGGCTTCGCGCAGGGACAGGCTCAGGGTCACCGGATCGCGACCCGCACGGATCGACCAATCAGTCGTTGCTCGTTCGACACTCAGGAATTCTCGATGGTTGAAAGTCAGGCAATCATAGCCTGACGTGCGTCGAGCGCATGACTTGGGCCGTGCCGCCCGCCAGCAAACCCTCTATGCCAGCCTCGCCAACCTGCAGATCGACAGTGATCAGGCTGGGCGACGGCGCAGGCATCAACCAGCCCTGCTCGATCAACAATCGCGAGGCGGTCAGCCCCAGGCGATCGCGCAGGAAACAGGCCAAGGGGCCGGCGGCCATGCCGGTGGCGGCCTCTTCCTCGATGCCGTAGCGCGGGGCGAACATCCTCGCCCCCGCATCGCGCCCAGCGACCCGCACCTGGCGGGAAAACACATAGAAGCCAATCAAGTCGAGCTGCTCGCTGAGCCGTTCGAGCAAGGCCTGATCCGGCTTCAGCCCGGCCACTGCAGCCTCGTCGCGCAACGGCACGATCAGGAAGCCATTGCCGGTATTGACCACGCTCGGCAACACCGCGGGCATCAGTTGCTGCGCATCGATGCGCAACGCGGCCAGCACCTCCTGAAACAACGCCAAGTCAGCGTCGATATCGCGGTAGCGCGGTGCGAGCTGCTGCATAAACGCCATCTCCCCGGCGATCAGGATATCGCGATTGCCATCGATGGTTTCTTTCGAGGTCCAGCCTTCGCCCACCCGGCCCAATTGCCGAAGCAGGCTGAACGTGGCGATGGTGGCATGACCACAATGGGCAATCTGCCGCGACGGGGTGAAGAACTCCAACTTGAAGGCTGCCTTCTCGGAACTCGACACGAAGGCCGTTTCCGACAGCCCCAGCGCCGCGGCGATTGCCAGTTTCTGCGACTGCTCCAGATTATCCGCATCCAACACCACGCCTGCCGGATTGCCACCTGCCTCGCCGTCCACGAAGGCATTCACTAGCTGTACGTCAATCTGCATGGGCGTGTCCTTGAATGGGCAAACACAGGGGTTTATTTGGCCAGGGGATCGTCCCAGAAGGGCCGCTCGCTCTCGGGCAGGACATCCGCACGACTCAGGCCCATGTCCTTGAGCGCCTCATCACTGAGACTCGCCAGTTGCCGGCGCTGCTCGGCCAGTTCATACCAGCGCTTGAGCTGGCGCCATACCTTGCGGGCCAAAGCCCCAAGATTTACACCATGCTGTGGCAGCACGCTTACGATTGCATAACCTTTTTGACCTTTCATCTCGTCGCCCTCCTGTGGGGTTGGCGACAGTCTCGCGCCGGGCTTATGATCAATCCAACGAATGTTTCTTATGTCTTGCATCTCGGAGATTGATGAATGGCCAACTACCCGAGCATCGACAGCGAACTGCTGCGCACCTTCGTCGCGATTGCCGATCACGGCGGTTTTACTCGCGCCGCGGAGACGGTCAACCGCACCCAGTCGGCGGTGAGCATGCAGATGAAGCGCCTGGAGGAAGACGTGATGCAGCGCCCGCTGTTTCAGCGCGATGGCCGCCAGCTCAGCCTGACCGCCGAGGGCCAGGTGCTGCTGGGCTATGCGCGGCGCATCCTCAAGCTGCATGGCGAGGTGATGACCACCCTGCGCGAGCCGCATATGGTCGGCTCGGTGCGCATCGGCACCCCGGATGACTACGTGATGCGTTTCATGCCGGGGATTCTGTCGCGCTTCGCCCAGGCCTACCCGCTGGTTCAGGTGGAGCTGCACTGCGAGCCGTCGTTCAATCTATTGCAACGCCAAGACCTCGACCTGACCATCGTCACCCGCGAACCGGGCACCGAAATCGGTCAGCTGCTGCGTCAGGAGCGCATCGTCTGGGCCGAGGCCAATGGTTTCAGCCCCCATGAGCAAGAGCCACTGCCCCTGGCCATGTTCAACTCGCAATGCTTCTGCCGTGCCTGGGCCTGCAATGCCCTGGATGCCATGGAGCGCGAGTACCGCATCGCCTACACCAGCCCGAGTCTGTCGGCGATCATGGCAGTGGTCAGCGCCGGCCTGGCAATTACCGCGCAGCTGCAAAGCCTGATCAGCCCGGACATGCGCATCATCGGCGCGGCCGAAGGATTGCCCGCCATGCCGGCGGCCAGCATCGTGTTGCTGCGCAATAGCCATAGCCAGTCGCCGGTGACCGAGACGCTGGCCGAGCACATAGTCGAAGGCTTTAAACTTTAAGCCCGAGCAGCACCGCGCAGAGCAACAGGAAGCCGGCGAACAAAGCCCGCAACAAGCGCTCCGGCAAGGCATGGGCGAGCTTGACGCCCCAACTGATGCTGAGCAGCCCACCCAGCGCCAAGGGCACTGCCAGCGCCCAATCGACGTGGCCATGCACGGCGTAAGTCGCCAGGGTCACCCCGGTGCTCGGCGCCGCCAGAGCCAATGACAGGCCCTGGGCGACCACCTGGGTCGTACCGAACACACTGGTCAACACCGGCGTGGCGAGCACCGCGCCGCCGACACCGAACAGCCCACCGAGCAGACCCGCACCGCTGCCCAGCAGCGCCAACCAGGGCCAGGGGTAGCGCAACTCGCTGCTGCCAGCCGCGGGCCGGAAGTACAACCGCGAGAAATTGTAGAGCGCCAGCATCAGCAGAAAACCGACGAAGGCCAGGCGCATGCGCTCGGCATCCAGCGTCACCGCCCAGCCCGAGCCGAGCACGGCGCACAGGAAACTGCTGAGTGCCAGGGTCAACGCGTGGCGCAGGTCGATGCGATTGCGTTGGTGGTAGCGCCACAGGGCCAGCAGTACATTGGGCACCACCATGACCAGGGCCGTGCCCTGCGCCAACGGCTGATCGAGGCCGAACAACACGCCCAGGGCCGGAATCGCAATCAAGCCACCGCCGATGCCAAACAGCCCGCCGAGTGTGCCGAGCAAGGTTCCCAGGATTAAATTCAGCGCAAAGTCGCTCAGGCTCATCGCAGGCTCCATCAAGATGCCAAGCATGCTAGCCAGTCGCAGCTAGTATGGAAACGCACAGCCACGCACAATGGCTGTGCAATCAACGCATAGCCGAGCCGCCATGAACCCCGATGCCCTCACCGACCAACTCAGCCTGTTTCTCGACGTGCTGGAAACCGCGAGCTTCTCCGCCGCCGCCCGCCGTCACCCGCTCACCCCTTCCGCAGTCGCCCGGCGCATCGACGCGCTGGAGCGTTCGCTCGGCAGCCAGCTATTCAGCCGCAGCACCCACGCCATCCGGGTCACCCCTGCCGGCCTGGCGTTTGCCGAACGAGCCAAGCGCGTACTAAACGAATTGCACCTGGCCCGCGCCGAAGCCGTATCGCTGAGCAGCGCACCGGAAGGCTTGATTCGCATCGATGCGCCAGCGCCCTTTGGCCGCCGCCACCTGGCACCGGCGATTGCCGAGTTTCTCCTGGCCTATCCGGGACTGGATGTGCAATTGCGCCTGATCGACAGTTTCGTCGACCTGCAGGGCGCGCACCTGGGCGAGGTCGATCTGGTGCTGCGCATCGGCCCGCTGGCCGATACCCGTCTGGTGGCCACGGCCCTGTCGCCACTGGTGCGGATCGCCTGCGCCAGCCCGGCCTACCTGGCCCAGCACGGCGTACCCCGCTCGCCCAGCGAACTGACCGAACACCACGGCCTGGACTGGGGGAGCCTGGCGCCGCCCTATGCCTGGCGCTTCGAGCAGGCCGGCAAGCTCAACATCTATCGCCCGAAGCGCTTACGGATGACGACTAACAATGCCGAAACCCTGCTGTTCAGCGCCCTCGCCGGCCTCGGCATCGCCCATTTGCCGACCTGGCTGATCAGCGACTACCTACTGCGCGGCGAACTCGTGCCGCTGTTCTGCGAACACGGCCTGCCGGCGCCGGAACCCAGCGGTATCTATGCCTTGCGCCTGGAACGCGACAGCGGGTCGCGCAGTCGTCTGCTGCTGGAGTTTCTCAAGGCACGCTTCGGCCCGGTGCCGCCCTGGGATCTGGCCCTGCAGAGCGGCTTAGCAGGCCGCAGCTGAGCAGCAAACTGCAGACAGAAAAAAGCCCGGCGCCAAGGCCAGGCTTTTCTGCTCGCGGGTAAAGCCGGTGTTTAGACTGGAGCTTTGGCGCGCGACTTGTACTCGCCGGTGCGGGTATCGATTTCGATCCAGTCGTCGATTTCGCAGAAATCGGCAACCTTGACTTCGGTACCGTTGCTCAGCTTGGCCGGCTTCATCACCTTGCCCGAGGTATCGCCGCGAGCGGAACCTTCGGTGTAGGTGATTTGGCGGACGATGGTGGTCGGCAGGTCGACCGAAACCACTTTGCCTTCGAAGAACACGGCTTCGCAGACGTCGGTCATGCCGTCGACGATGAACGGCATGACGCTTTCGAGGTCGTCTTTGTTCAGTTCGTACTGGTTGAACTCTTCGTCCATAAAGACGTAGTTCGGCTCGCTGTAGTACGAATAGGTCACTGCGACGCGATCGAGGATCACCGGCTCGAGCTTGTCGTCGGCCTTGTACACGGTCTCGGTCGAGGAACCGGTCAACAGGTTGCGCAGCTTCATTTTGACGATAGCGCTGTTACGACCGGACTTGGTGAATTCGGCTTTCTGGATAAGCCAAGGCTGGCCGTCGATCAGGGCCACACTGTTGGGCTTCATTTCTTGTGCGGTTTTCATACTAATATCCGGATTTGGATGGAGATACGGAAATCTAGGCCGCGTATCATAGCCAATTTAGGTAAAACTCTACCAGTGCCTCGGCAAGATCGGTCTGCGAGGCCTGCTCTAGAGACCACGCCTCGGCATGCTCGGCCAGCTCCGGCCACGCCTGCTGCAGCGCCAGCCAGCTTTCCCCCACGCCTTCACCGTGGTTCCACGCCTGCCACAGAGCAGTCAGCGTAGCGCCGGCGGCGGGCGACAAGCCTTGTGTATAGAGTGCGAGAAAGGCCTCGAGCTTTTCCAGGTGCACGTTCTCTTGCTGCTCATAGATATGCCAGAGCAACGGTCGCCCGGCCCACTGCGCACGAACGAAAGAGTCCTCACCGCGCACCGCATTGAAGTCGCAACTCCAGAGCAGGCGGTCGTAATCATCCTGAGTGACGAACGGCAGCACCTGAACCGTCAAGGCTCCCCGCACTTCCAAGGAGCCCACCGTCAAACTCCTCACGCCCAACCAAGCCTGCACATCACCGAGTACCCGGCCTTCGGGCACCAGCATGTGAGTCGGCTGGCAACCTGCCGCCAACACGTCCAACCAACTGGCCAGGCCGCAGTTCTCGTAGGCAAACAGTGAGATCAATCGGGCATTCGCCAGCGGCGCAACCCCCAACCGCTGCAGGAACGCCTGCCGAGCGGCGGGATCCTGCTGAAAGTTGCGACGCCGCTCGAGCAAGCCGGCTTCGCGCAGCAGGCCACCCGTTTCCGGGCGAAACCCCGGAAAAAAGAAGAACTTCTGCAAGCCGGTGGACTGCATCGAGGGCAGGCCGTGGCAACCACCGACCCAGTCCTCGGCGCTCAAATACTCCAGGTTCAACCACAACGATGGCCGTGCGCGCCGGGCCATGGCCGCCACATATGCCGTGGGTAACTCGCAGGCGAAGGCCTCGATCACCACATCCGCCGCCTCGACGGGCAACCAGGGTGCCGGCCATTGACGAACATCCACGCCTTGCAAGGATTGTTGCGCGACCCGCACATCGGCTGCCGGACACAAGCGGGCAAAGGCCAGCAGATCATCCACCCACAGGCGCACCGCAGCATCGTGCTCGGCGACCAGCTGCCGGGCCAGGCGCCAGGTCACGCCAATGTCGCCGTAATTGTCGACGACGCTACAGAAGATGTCCCAGGTTGGGCGCATGTGGCACTCCGACAGAAGATGGACAGAGCATAAACGCGGATAGCGCGGTCGAACGCCAGGCCGAGAAATACCGACACTCTCACCTGTACCAGCCTATCAAGGCCTGGATCTAACCTTTATAGCCGCCAGCAGGCATGCAGGCGGCTTACTACTCCAGCTGCCGGCAGCGTACTCGATAGCGCCATCGCTGAATTTACAGGCTGCCTTTCTGAGCGGGCTTGTTATACAGATCGACTGGCACTGTAGCGTTTGACGGCATTGTGCGACTGCCTGCGCTTACCTCCTCGCCTTGATTGCCTGACGCGCCCTGGGCCTGCACCTCGGGAGATTTAACCGAGACATTCCAACTCGCTTCCTGCCCGGCTTGCGCTGCAGCCTGAGGGCCATCGCCAAATACCGGCTTACCGGCAAAATGCAATCCGCTCATCACCTGGGCAATGTCATAGCCACCGGGCCCGGCAAATACGCTAGCCAGCCCCCAGATAGCGGCTGCACCGACACCCAGTACAAGCCATAGCCGCCCGCCCCGCTTCTTGCTGCGCAGGTGTTGCGGGGCGTCATCTCTATCTACTCTCATCAACGTCCTCAACGCATTAGCCACAGATTGAAAGCCTAGTTTTCCGCCACCCAATATTGTGAAAAGTCAGCCGTTGGTTATCAGGGCAGCCCAACTCATCGCGCTCGATCCAAAACCGCTTCGATACTTTATCCACACGAGCAAAAGCCAGAAAGCAAAAAACCCTGAAATCTTGTTAGAAATCAGGGTTTTAGCAAATCGAAAGTGGCGGTGAAGGTGGGATTCGAACCCACGATACGATTTCTCGTATACACACTTTCCAGGCGTGCTCCTTCAACCGCTCGGACACTTCACCGGATCTCGACTGACACGGGGCGTCTGTCGAGGCGCGCTAATCTAGCCGAACCGTTCACTAAAGGCAAAAGTTTTTTTCAGAAGATTCATGCGCTTATGCCGAATGCTCGGTATCTGTCCGGCAAACCTGGCAAGCTCCTCGAAACAGGGCCGGCCGCATGAGGAATAAAACACAACAATCACGCCTTACTGGATTTGGCAGCACGCGCTGCTCGCCAACTACATCAGCCGGGCATCACCAGCACAGCAACCGATAGCCAGCTCGTCGCCGTTTCCATCCAATCCTTAGTCGCACCAAGGCAGCGCATGGGCATGGCGCCAATCGCCCATTTCGATCAGGCGGATAGGCGGTGAGCGCCCGGCACAGCTGACTCACCAGTCAGTCGCGGCGCTTTACCTGGGCGGTGCAGGTGGGTAACTTCTGTGCCACTTCAGTACAAGGAACCCGCCATGAGCGACCTGATCAGCTACCAATTCGACGACGGCATTGCCACCCTGACCCTGTGCAACGGCAAGGTGAACGCCATCTCACCGGACGTGATCGCCGCCTTCAATGCCGCACTGGATCGTGCCGAGCAAGACAAGGCCATTGTCATCATCACCGGCCAGCCGGGCATTCTGTCCGGCGGCTACGACTTGAAGGTGATGACCTCCGGCCCGCAAAACGCGATCAATCTGGTTGCCAGCGGTTCGACCCTGGCCCGGCGCATGCTGGCCCACCCCTTCCCGATCATCGTCGCCTGCCCTGGCCATGCCGTGGCCAAGGGCGCCTTTATTCTGCTTTCGGCCGACTACCGCATCGGCGTCGAGGGTTCTTTCAGTATTGGCCTGAACGAAGTGCAGATCGGCATGACCATGCACCACGTCGGCATCGAACTGGCCCGCGATCGCCTGCGCAAATCGGCATTCCATCGGTCGGTAATCAATGGCGAGATGTTCGACCCGCAAGGCGCGGTGGATGCCGGCTTCCTCGATAAGGTGGTAGCTGTCGAGCAACTGCTGGCCAGCGCTCAGGCGGTCGCTCGGCAGATGAAGAAGATCAACATGACCGCGCACAAGAACACCAAGCTGAAAGTACGCAAAACCCTGCTGGAAACCCTCGACCAGGCTATCGAACTGGACAAGCAACAACTGATCTGAGTACGCACCTGAAATTAAAAAGCCCGGTTTGAATCTGCCGGGCTTTTGTACCGCGCCACCTGCAAGGCAGCGCGTTTGAACCATGCTGCTTAGTTGCTGGCGCTGCGGTGCAGCCCGGCGGCGTCCTCGTCTACGTCCAGATCGTTCGCATCATGCACGCGACCGGCATGCTCGTCATTATCCAGGTCATTGGCATCGTGCATGCCCTTTACATGCTCGTCTTCATCGGCATCATCATTGTCGTCGTGCACACGACCGACATGTTCGTCATCATCGTCATGCATGGCTCCCATGTGGTCATCGTCGTCATGCTCGGCATCGCGCCCGGAGTTGGCGCTGCCAGGCCCGCTATTATCGCTGCGACCACTGTTGGCGCTGCCTGAACCGCTGTTGCCGTGATCGCCATCGCGGTCGCCGCCATGGCCACCGCCCTCTCCACCGCGGCCACTACCGCCGTGTCCACCACCATCGCCGCCATGGCCGCCATGGCCGCCATGGCCGCCACCTTCTCCGCCGCGGCCGCTACCGCCATGACCACCACCACCATCGCCACCATCGCCGCCGCCACCATCGCCTTTGGCATAGACAGTGGAAACCCAGGAGGCACTGATGGGAGCCAACGCCAGCGAAGCAAACATCAATGCACATATCGAAGCGGCAAGAAAATTCTTCTTCTTGATTAACATGAGAAAACTCCTGTTTGAAGAACGAATGCATCTGATCCACTGAAACAGAACCGCAGTCCTGCTTAGCCTTGGAACCGACTCTGTTGCAAAAGTTTTCCTGCCCGGCCCCCGCAAACGACCAGTGGCAGGCCTTCGCCAGCCAAGCACCCGGCGCTACCGCCGGCCGCGCTCGTGCGAGCGGGCCGTCAACGCGAATTGCCGTGCAAAGTGCACCCCCGTACACTGCGCGCCTTTTCTTATGGCAGGCGTACTCAATGCTTTTTCTTCTGCGCATGCTGGCGATGGGCGTGCACTTTGTCTTCGCTGGTTTTTTCGGCCTGCTGCTCGGCCTCTGCCGCCCGTTCAATCCGGATAACAGCCGCCTCTGCGCACGCCTCTACAGCCTGCCGGCGCTGTGGTTGCTGCGCTTGCAGCTGAAGACCGAGGTTCAGCCGTTGCTCGATCGCCAGCGCACGTGCGTGATCGTCGCTAACCATCAGTCCAACTACGACCTCTACGTGCTTGGCCGCGTGGTGCCCAAGCGTACCGTCAGCATCGGCAAGAAAAGTCTGAAATGGGTGCCTTTATTCGGGCAGCTCTACTGGCTGGCCGGTAACGTGCTGCTCGACCGCGGCAACGCCATAAGCGCCAAACGGGCGATGCTCACCACCACCGATACCCTCAAGCACCGGGACACTTCGATCTGGGTCTTCCCTGAAGGCACACGCAACCTCGGTGGCGAGTTGCTGCCGTTCAAGAAAGGCGCATTCCAGATGGCGATTGCCGCTGGCGTGCCGATCATCCCGGTGTGTGTCAGCAATTACGCGAAACACATCCGTCTGAACCGCTGGAACAGCGGCAGCATCATGATTCGCTCGCTGCCGGCGATGGCCACTGCGGGGCTGACCCAGGCTGATCTGCCGCAGCTAATCGAAACCTGCCGCACGCAGATGCAGCAATGCATCGCGGCGATGGATCAGCAGCTCAGCGCTGCACAATAAGCAAAAAGCCCGACCTGCATGGCCGGGCTTTTTGCTTGGCTATGTCCCCGTTACGTGGCGCATGACGCACCCTACGCGGGTCAATCGCGACAGCCTGGCTCAGCCGTCGAGGCCGGCACGGCCATGGGCGACGAAACGCATCATCCACTCGGCCACCGTATGCCCCTGGTGCTCATGCTGCAGGCTGTCGACTCCCTTGCGATACGCCTCTTCGCCAATGTGCTGCTGGCGAATTTCCAACAGTTCCTTGGAGTAGTCGTGGATGAACTCGGGATGGCCCTGAAAGCACAGCACCTGATCGTCGATGCAGTAGGCGGCGATCGGACAGAAATCGCTGGAAGCCAGTAGCGTGGCGTTTTCCGGTAGCTGGGTGACTTGATCCTGATGGCTGATCAACAGGGTCAGCTCCTCCAGTATAGGTTTCATCCAGGCCGGCTGATGAGCCAGGCGGTAACGATGAGTGCCCACGCCCCAGCCCTGCTCGGCGCGCTCGGCCTTGCCGCCGAGCAACAGCGCCAGTAGTTGATGGCCGAAGCAGATGCCGAGCAGCTTGTCGCCATGGGCATAGCGATTCAGTAGGTAGGTCTTGAGGGTTTCGATCCAGGGATCGCTGCCGAACGAATCGGCCTTGCTACCGGTGACCAGGTAGGCGTCGTAGTGCTCGCTGTCTGGCGGGTAGCGGCCTTCCATCACGTTGTACACGGTGAACTCGGCCGCAATCGGCTGGCGGGCGAAGAGCTGCTCGAACATACGGCCATAGCCCTGATACTGATCAACCAGTTCGGGGCGAAGAATGTCAGTTTCCAGAATGCAAATCTGCAACGGCATGGGGCGATTACCTGAAACGCGAGTGATGGTTGATACGCGACTCAAGCCTGCCTGTGCCCCGGCGGCAAGGCAAGAGAAGGCGTCGCCAACAAGGCACAAAAGCGACCGATTGCCCATCTGCGTTTGTATCAGCGCACTCAGTGGTCACCATGACGTCCAGTCACTGCAGCCGATGGTGCCGCGCGAGCATGCCCCGCCCCTCGGGCATCGCCCACCATCGCAAAAGGACACCCGGCATGCGCTGCGAGTCAGAGCTGATCGTCCATTTGCCCGATGGGGCCCTGACCGCCCTGAGGATACCGCACCAGTAGGCCATGCAACGGCTGATAGGCGGTTACCCGGCGGGCTGAGCTGCGCTTGACAGCCCGCCGGGTAGTCGACAACGGCACCTTACCCCAGCATCAGACCAGTTTTTGACTCCGCTAGAGCAACAAGTCAGCCACGTCGGGGGTCGCTTGCGCGGCCTACAGATCATTTCAGGGTTAGAAGTTCTCGTTTTTCGCGGCTTTTTCCAGCAACAAGGCCGGCGGCAGGAAGCGTTCACCGTATTGCTCGGCCAGGTACTGGGCGCGGGCAACGAAATCGCGGATGCCGTACTGGTTGATGAATTGCAACGCCCCACCGGTCCAGGCGGCGAAGCCGATGCCGAAGATCGAGCCGATGTTGGCATCCGCCACCGACGTGAGCACTCCCTCTTCCACGCAGCGTACGGTCTCGATGGCCTGAATGAACAGGATGCGGTCGCGCACGTCTTTCTGCGAGAGCTGTGCGTCAGGCTTTTCGAAACGCACCTTGAGTTGCGGCCATAGGTGCTTCTTGCCGCCTGCCGGGGAGCCGGCCTCCGGATACTCGTAGAAACCCGCACCGGCCGCTTTGCCCGGACGCTGGTATTCATTGAGCATCAGATCGATGACGGCGAAGGCCGGATGCGGCGCTATGGTCTTGCCCTCTGCGGCCAGATCCTTGAGGGTCTGCTGGCGAATATGGTTCATCAGACTGAGCGACACTTCATCGCTGATCGCCAGCGGGCCAACCGGCATACCGGCCTTGCGCGCCTCGTTTTCGATCATCGCCGCCGCCACGCCCTCGCCGAGCATGGCGATGCCTTCATTGGTGAAGGTGCCGAATACCCGCGAGGTGAAGAAGCCGCGACTGTCGTTGACCACGATCGGGGTCTTGTTGATCTGCATGACGTAATCGAAGCCACGCGCCAGAGTTTCCTCGCTGGTACGCTCGCCCTTGATGATCTCCACCAACGGCATCTTGTCCACTGGGCTGAAGAAATGCAGGCCGATGAACCTGTCCTGCTTCTGCACCGCGGTGGCCAGGCCGGTGATCGGCAGGGTCGAGGTGTTGGACGCGATCAGTACATCGTCCAACGCGACACGCTCGGCGGCGGCAGTGACATTAGCCTTGAGGTCGCGATCCTCGAATACCGCTTCGATGATCAGATCGCAGCCGGCGAAGTCGGCGTCCTTGTCGGTGGCCTTGATCCGCGTCAGGATGCTGTCGCGCTTATCGGCACTCATCTGGCCACGGCCGACCTTCTTCTCCAGCAATTTGGCCGAATAGTTCTTGCCCTTCTCGGCCGCTTCGACAGACACATCCTTGAGCACCACGTCGATACCGGCCATTGCCGACACATAAGCAATGCCCGCGCCCATCATGCCGGCACCGAGGACACCGATCTTCTTCGTCACGTAGGGCGCGAATCCCTGCGGCCGCGAGCCGCCGGCGTTGATTTCATTGAGCTGGAACCAGAAGGTGCCGATCATGTTCTTCGCCACTTGTCCGGTGGCCAGCTCGGTGAAATAGCGTGCCTCGATAATCTGCGCGGTGTCGAAATCGACTTGGGCGCCCTCGACCGCCGCACACATGATCTTCTCCGGCGCGGGGAAGCAGCCTTTGGTCTTGTCGCGCAGCACACTCGGGGCGATGGCCAGCATCTGCGCCACGTTGGGGCTCGCCGGTGTGCCGCCAGGAATCTTGTAACCGTTGACGTCCCAGGGCTGCACGGCATTCGGGTTGGCGAGCACCCAGGCTCGCGCCCTGGCCAGCAACTCATCCTTGTCGGATGCCAGCTCGTGGATCAGACCCGCTTTGAGCGCCGCATCCGGGCGCACCTTCTTGCCTTCGAGCAGATACGGCAGAGCCTTTTCCAGGCCAAGCAGACGCACCATGCGCACCACCCCACCGCCGCCCGGTAGCAGGCCTAGGGTCACTTCCGGCAGGCCGAGTTGCACGCTGGAACTGTCCAGGGCGATGCGGTGATGACACGCCAGGCAGATTTCCCAACCGCCACCCAGGGCCGCACCATTGATCGCCGCCACTACCGGTTTGCCCAGAGTTTCCAGGCGGCGCAGCTGGCCTTTGATATTCAGGATCATCTGGTAGAACGGCGCGGCGTCGGCTTTGCTGACCTCGATCAGCTCGTTGAGGTCGCCGCCGGCAAAGAAGGTCTTCTTCGCCGAGGTGACTATCACTCCGACAATGCCGTCCTTCTCGGCTTCCAGGCGGTCAACGGTTTTACCCATGGCCTCGCGGTACTGCGCGTTCATGGTATTGGCACTCTGGCCGGGCATATCGATGGTCAGCACAACGATATTGTCCTGGCCTTTTTCGTAACGGATGGCGTCTGTCATGTTGTTTTTCATCCCCTTAAATGGGGGAGCTGTTCAGAAGCGGCGCGAGCGAAGATCAGGCAAGGCGGCAATCGTTTGGGAAGCGGAGTTTACGGCTGTAAATGAGCATTCCCGGGCGATTTCCAACGCAGCATGGTCGAACGCAGTGGCCTCTGAAAGCTCCTTAGATACGTTCGATGATGGTGGCGATACCCATGCCGCCGCCCACGCAGAGAGTGGCCAGACCGTAACGCAGCTGGCGCTTCTCCAGCTCGTCGAGCAGGGTGCCGAGAATCGCGCAGCCGGTAGCGCCCAACGGGTGGCCCATGGCGATGGAACCGCCGTTGACATTGACCTTGTCTTCGCTGACGCCCATGTCCTTCATGAATTTCATGACCACCGAGGCAAAGGCTTCGTTAACCTCAAACAGATCGATATCGCTGACGGTCAAGCCGGCCTTGGCCAACGCCTTGCGCGTAGCCGGTGCCGGGCCGGTGAGCATGATGGTCGGGTCGGTACTGGTCACCGCAGTGGCGACGATGCGCGCCCGCGGCCTGAGGCTCAGTTCCTGGCCCTTGGCGGCGGAGCCGATCAGCATCAAGGCCGCGCCGTCGACGATCCCCGAACTGTTACCCGGGGTATGCACGTGATTGATCTGCTCGACATGGCTGTAGATACGTAGCGCAGTGCTGTCGAAACCCATCTGGCCCATCGCCTCGAAACTCGGCTTGAGCTTGCCGAGACCCTCGAGGGTGCTGTCGGCGCGAATGAATTCATCATGATCGAGCAGCACGATGCCATTCTGGTCAGCCACAGGAACCAGTGTGTTTATGAACGAGCCATCGGCGCGGGCGCGGGCGGCTTTTTGCTGCGAGCGCAAGGCATAGGCGTCGACATCCTCGCGGCTGAAGCCCTCCAGAGTGGCAATCAGGTCGGCACCGATGCCCTGGGGAGTGAAGTGGGTGTGCATATTGGTTTGCGGATCCATCACCCAGGCGCCGCCATCGGAGCCCATGGGCACGCGTGACATCGACTCGACACCGCCGACCACCACCAAATCCTCGAAACCGGAGCGCACTTTCATCGCTCCAAGGTTCACTGCTTCCAGGCCCGAGGCGCAGAAACGGTTGAGCTGCACGCCGGAGACGCTGACGTCCCAGTCCGCAACCATGGCTGCGGTCTTGGCAATGTCGGCGCCCTGGTCACCCACGGGGGTTACACAACCGAGGACGATGTCATCGACCTGGCTGGTATCCAGGTGGTTGCGCACTTGCAGGGCGCTGAGCAGGCCAGCAACCAGGTTGACCGGTTTGACGCTATACAGTGCGCCGTCTTTCTTGCCTTTGCCGCGGGGCGTGCGCACCGCATCGAAAATGAATGCTTCGGTCATGGCGTCCTCAGACCTCCAAATGGAGGGTATGGGTGGTGGCGCATCGTTAACAATCTGTCGGATTTGACCCTGTCCTACTGCGGACGGTTGCGTCCGGCAGGTTGCCATCTGACCCCGTCAGGTTGCGCCTGTTTTTAGTGACTGCGCTACCTTACCCCCAGATGATCCAGGCTCAATGACCGAAGTGCTCAGGCACATTGACCGCTCTGCTCAGACGAACGGTCAGCTACTGGCGTTATGCAGGCACATGCCAAGCTAATGGCTCTGGTTCAAGGGTTGCTCAGGCTCTTTACCGCAGCGGGCATAACTCAATGTTCCAAACCCGCAATGGCTAGCAACCAAGTCATCTAAGCGACCTGCGACATGCCCCCTAGAGTTACCACGAACACAACGAAATCAAGATGCAAGGGTAGGAGTCGCCGCCGGGTTTTGCCGGGGCGGTTTTTTAGTCCACGCGCAGGCGTGACGCTGCAGCCCGACAGGCCTTGAGAGCGGGCATTCGACGCCACACCAACAAAAACAAAAGGCAGATGGCCATGTTCAAACAACCCAAAGTCCGGCAGGCGAGCCTGATCGTATTCGCCACAACCTTGATCCTGATCCTTCCCAACCTGACCCGCCTGGTCGGCTGAACGCTCGCCGGTTCTGTGGCTGCGTGCCGCACTGAAAGCGCTGAACGCAGCACAGAACGGGAGCACCTGGCTGCCACCGGTCAACCACTTGCAAAGCCTGCCGGCCAACGTCAGCGCTTGCTCGCAGGCATTTTCAATTATGCTAAGGCCTCGCCGATATTTCCCCGAGGAGTTCTGCATGCGTGTCTTGACTGCCGTTCTGGCGCTATTGCTCAGCCTGCCGCTTAGCGCAGATGAAATCTCGCCACAAAGTGCTGTTGCTGCACTGCAAACACCTGGCACGGTGCTGATCGATGTGCGCAGTGCAGAAGAGTTTGCCGCCGGTGCCCTGCCCGGTGCCAACCGCATCGGTCATGAGCAGATCGCTGCGCAGATTGCCTCCGTGGCCCCCGACAAAAACACGCTCATTGTGCTCTATTGCCGCAGCGGCAGACGCTCGGCAATCGCCCAGGCAAGCTTGGCGCAACTGGGTTATCGCAACCTGATCAACGCTGGCGGCTACGCCCAGCTGAAACTGGCCCTGACGCAACAGAACTGAGCCGGCGTGTATTCCCGGTTGCGTTGCTGGCTTTGAGTAGCGGCGCGGAAAGGCGAATCTGGAACAGCGCCGAATGACTCGCCCCCAGGCACAGCCATATAGGCCAACGCCAGCTTCAACCAATGCGGACAGAAGCCTTTGCTCACCTGATTGAGCGCAGTTATTTTGCTCGGCATGCATAGAGCACCTACGCCGGCCTCTGCTACTGGGCGAGAATCCCGCGGGTAGCGGCAAGCAGGAGTTCGGGAGTACAGCGGCGACTAGTGCCGATAAAGCGATGGAGAAAGAAGATAAGCGCATCGACCCGCCTGGGCCGGTCGATGCTCATTGCAGGAACGGGATATCTATCAGGGGTGCAAACCTTTGACCTCCTGTGTCACCCCCCAACCATCCAGTTTGCCGCCAAGCGGGGCCACGACGGACTCCAGGTCATGCTCGAAATCGCCAATGCCGTGGTAGGTCGCATACATCACTTTGCTCACTTGCAGGTGCCAGGCGCCGTCATCGCGCTCGGTTACCAAAGCATGCAAGGACTCGCCTCGAAAGTTCCGGGTCGCCATGCGCGCCCGCTCCTCATCCGGGAAAATGGCGTAGAACTCAATGGGATGGAAGCTGGTGAAGTCGAAACCACCTTCTTTCATCCGCCGTAAAACTCCGCTACTGACATCATCGTGCAAGGCTGTGCTCATGAAATGATCTCCTCAGCGATGGAAGGATTTACTGCTTTCCCATTGCAACCGCCACAACTGCGGCGATGTTGCGGCACCTGTAAGCATGCCGCCCGAGATTCAAGCAAGAAGCTGCTTGACGTGTCATAAGCCAGACCTGAAGACAGGGCTGGTCGACGATGCGCTATTCGGAACGAATGGCGCGAAACTGTCGTCTGCAGAGTAGCGCGAAGCAGGAAGATTTGCAGGCCCAAAAGACAACTTGTGAAAAAACCGGCGACCAGTTACCGGGTGGAATAGATGCGCAAGCAGATGACGAAATCGACGCTACTGGGCGGCTCAGACCAACAATGCCCCACGTCGCTGCGTTCCGACCGTCTTTCCGAATGGCCGCGGAGCGGGCAGCCGGATGAGCATCGACTGAGAGCCAAAACGGCATGGAATCTGTGGCATGTCGGTATTTACCGCTGCCTGGGCAGCGTGGCACCGTTCGAAGCGACAAACCAGTCGCATGATGCGCGAGCCTTCGTCGGCAAGGGTTGATCTGGCCTTGGGGCCTGCGCCAGTGCCTTGGTGGTCTGCCGCCAGGCCTTTTGCCTATTTGCGGGAAAGCGTGCTGTAGCATAAGGCATCGGCATGCCCCTTGATGCCATCGAGACTGATGATACCGAGCATGAGCAACTTCATCTTGCCCGCCAGTTCCAGCACCTGGAGGAAGACACCCGCCAGCTCGTCAAGCCGGCTAGGCAACCTCTGCAGATGCCGAGATTATCCGCGAATAAAACAACAAAATCCGACAGGCTGTTAGCCGCGACAGCGCCGCGTTGGTCAAATAAAGCACAACCAGAACTGGTAATATCACACCTTATCGGAGCGGTGCTTTCAGCCGCGTATATTAGAGAGCCAACCAGTGGAACTATTCAAAGAGTTTATTTTCGAAGCTGCCCACCGGCTTCCTCATGTACCTGAAGGGCATAAATGTGGGCGGCTGCATGGCCATTCTTTTCGTGTTGCCGTCTACATCGAAGGCGAAGTCGACCCTTACACCGGCTGGATCCGCGATTTTTCTGAGATCAAAGCGATCTTCAAGCCACTGTACGAACGGCTCGACCATAACTACCTGAACGAAATTCCTGGCCTAGAAAACCCCACCAGCGAAGTCATCGCCACCTGGATCTGGCAGCAACTCAAACCTCTTCTACCTGAGTTATCCCGTATCCGCATCCACGAAACCTGCACCAGTGGCTGCGAATACCGTGGAGACTGATAAAGCTATAACGACCCAAAGCCAGCTTCGGGGTAATGCCAGTCAGTTAAGCTGACTGGCATTTTTCGTTCGGGTCGGATACTTCCAAGGTTTTGGCTTCACCGTCCGAAGATAAGCGCGATCCTCGCGCCGATACGCCAGGATGTAATGGCTCGTCATCGCTTGGAAGTCGGCCAGGTGCGCAGGACTGTTTCCTGGACTGCTCAGGGAGACCCGGCGGTTTCACTCAGTTCCTGCAACCGCCGCGGCCGCCTCCCCCTATTCAAGAAGTGCAGGATCGCCCAGATATAGGCGGTGAAGCTCAGCTCGCTGGGCTGTATACCTGGGCAGTGGCGGTTGATAGCGCAGCAGCGCTGGAGCCCAACAGTAGCCCTACAGCTCCCGCTCGACCATGGTAAGGGGTCTTGCTGTGTAGCGTATATGGGCCGACACGCTCGCCACTTTCGATCGTAACCGTCCGGTCAGCACCCACTCCTGACGGCCATCTCAATCAGCCAAGATAGTGTCCACCATTTTTTTGTGGACACTATCTTGGCTACAACCGCCCCCGCCCGCCGAACAGGCCGACGCCCCAACTTCCCACGTGAATTCAAACGCAAGGTCGTTGAGGCCAGCTTCCAGCCTGGTGCTTCCGTGTCGTTGATCGCTCGCGAGCATAACGTCAATGCCAACTTGGTGTTTCGCTGGCGGCACCAGTATCAGGAGGGGGCCTTCGGCCCGGTTAATCACAGTGCAACGTTTTTGCCTGTCCAGATGATCGAGTCGTCGATGAATCTCTCGCAAGCCGCTCAGCCTCTGCTCGAGTTTCATTCCGAGCTGGTTGTAGAAGTGGGTAAAGCCACGCTACGCATCACTGGCACGCCTGAACCGCAGACGATGCAACTCGTCTTGCAGCAGTTACTGCGATGATTGCCCCGCCCGCTGGAACCCGCATCTAGATCGCCGCCGGCGTCACGGACATGCGCCGTGGCTTCGATGGGTTGGCGGCGTTGGTACAGACTCGGCTGAAAGCCGCCCCCTTCTCGGGTCAGATC
>NZ_JARRAB010000017.1 GCF_030376615.1 Pseudomonas sp. sp1636 | reverse complement strand
GCAACTCCAGGTACTCGGGGCTCTCGGATATCGAGTTGTGGCCCTTGTCCGGGATGACCTTGAGCGTGGCCACGCCGGGGGCGAAATGCCGGTACAGCGTCTCGCTGCTGGCACGCGGTATGACTTCGTCGTGCTCGGCCACGATCAGCAGGGTCGGCACCCTGATCTGCGCGGCGTAGGTCGAAGACTCGAACTTGTCCTTGAGCAGCCACTTTATCGGCAGGTAGGGGAACTGACGGGCGGCGAACGCCTGCAGGCTGTCGAAAGGAGTGATCAGCACCAGGCGTGCTGCCGGACGTTGGCTGGCGAGGCGCACGGCGACCCCCGAACCCAGGCTACGCCCCACCACCACGGTACGCGGGTGGGCGCCATGCACCCGGTCGAACAAGGCCAGGGCATCGCGCTGGATGGCCTCCTCGGAGGGCGACCCGGAACTGCCGCCGTAGCCCCGGTAGTGCAGCAAGTAGAGCGCATGCTCGGGAAAGGCCCGGGCAAAGTCGGCCAGGTTCAGGGAGACGTCCTCGGCGTTGCCGCCGAAGTAGATCAAGGCATTCGGGCCGGCGCGGGGCCGGATCGACACCAACACCTCACCCTCGTCCGCCGGCAGCCTGAGCAGCGTGCCGGGGTGGCTGATGGCAAGCGGTTGCGGGAAATAGATGAGGCTGCGCTGGGCCACGAACAAGGCGACGCAGATCGCCAGGTACAAGGCGGCAAGCACTGCCAGGAACGAAAGCATGCGCAACATACGGTTAGCTTCTCTTCGGTTTCAGGGTAGGTTTATACGCCCTGCCCCGCGCAGCTCGCTACAGTAGCGGGTCATCCCACTATCGAATTCACCCAGGAGCCGTTATGAGCATTAGCCGATATGAAACCAGCGCACGCATGAGCCGAGTCGTGGTGCACAACCAGACCGCCTATCTATGCGGGCAGGTGGCAGAAGACCGCAGCGCCGGGATCGAGGAACAAACACGCACCATGCTGGCCAAGGTCGACACACTACTGGCGTCGGTCGGCAGCAATCGCCAACAGATTCTGTCCGCCACCATCTACCTGAAGGACATGAGCCTGTTCGCCGAGATGAACAGCGTGTGGGACAACTGGGTGCCGTCGGGCTTCGCCCCTGCACGGGCCTGTGTAGAAGCCGCGATGGCCAGCCCCGAACTGCTGGTAGAAATCTCCGTGATTGCTGCCGTCAGCCGTTGATGGCAGGCGAACCATTGCACGCTGCCGAGCCTGGATTCGAGCGTCCAACATCCAGCGTGCATGGTTCTCCCAGAACAGCACGTTAGCGCTGGGCACAGACGATCCTGCGTCATCTATCCGCTGAACAAGCATCCTTTGTCAGCCACACCGTTGCGCCGTCTAATGGCAGCGCAACGCGGCCAGTTCATCTCTCCGCGCGCAGCCGAACATCCGACCCGAGGAACCTACCCCATGCTGCTTGGCAAGCCCCTCAGCACCTGGTGCAACGAATACCCGCTGCTCAATCAGTTGATCGCGCTGCGGGAAACCAGCTGGTTCAACCCGGGGGTCGCCAGCGCGGCCGAGGCCTTGGCCGATGTCGGGCTGAGCCGGGCCGATGTCGCCGACGCCAGCGCGCGCCTGGCACGCTTCGCGCCCTATATCACCCGGGCATTCCCGGAGACCGCGAGCAGCGGCGGAATCATCGAGTCGGGCATCCGCGCGGTGCCGCAGCTGCAGGCGCGGTTAGCCCAACGCTATGGGCTGAGCGACAGCGGCGCGCTATGGCTCAAGCAGGACAGCCACCTACCCATCTCCGGTTCGATCAAGGCGCGTGGCGGCATCTATGAAGTGCTCAAGCATGCCGAGGAACTGGCGCTGGCCGCAGGCTTGCTGCAGATAAGCGACGACTACGCCGTGCTCGACAGCGACGCGGCCCGAGCCTTCTTCGGCCGCTACAAGATCGCGGTCGGCTCGACCGGCAATCTCGGCCTGTCGATTGGCATCATCAGCGCCCGCCTGGGCTTTCAGGCCACCGTGCACATGTCGGCCGATGCGCGGCAGTGGAAGAAAGACAAGCTGCGCGCCCACGGCGTGACTGTGGTCGAGTACGCCTGCGACTACAGCGTCGCGGTAGCCGAGGGGCGCAAACAGGCCAGCGCCGACCCTTACTGCCACTTCGTCGACGATGAAAACTCGACCAGCCTGTTCCTCGGCTATGCCGTCGCCGCAGAACGTCTGCAGCAACAGTTCGCAGCCGCCGCGCTCCGCGTCGATGCCGAGCACCCGCTGTTCGTCTACCTGCCCTGCGGCGTCGGCGGCGGTCCGGGCGGAGTGGCTTTCGGCCTCAAGCTGGCGTTTGGCGATGCGGTGCATTGCCTGTTTGCCGAGCCCACTCACTCGCCCTGCATGCTGATCGGGGTGCACACCGGCCGCCACGACGAGGTCTCGGTGCAGGACTTCGGCATCGACAACCTCACCGCCGCCGATGGCCTGGCGGTCGGTCGGCCGTCCGGCTTCGTCGGCCGCGCCATGCAGCGTTCGATCGACGGTTATTACACGGTCAGCGATGAAGAGCTGTATCGCCTGCTGGCGCTGCTGGACAGCAGCGAAGGCCTGCGCCTCGAACCCTCGGCGCTGGCCGGCGTACCGGGCATGGCCCGGGTGCTCAGCGAGGAGCAAGGTTATCGTGCGCGCATGCACCTGAGCCCGGCGCGGATGGCCCAGGCCACTCATCTGATCTGGGCCACCGGCGGCAGCATGGTGCCCGAGGCGGAAATGGCCGGCTATCTCGCCAAGGGCCGGCAACTGTTGCAGACGCAACAGGCCTGACAACCTGATAGCGGTGGCTGCTGATCCGCCACCGCTCGCTGCTAGAATGACGCCATGCACAACCTTCCCCCTCGGCTTGGCGCCGGGCTCGACAGTAGCCAGTTCGCCAACCTGCATACCTTCCATGCGGCGGCGCGCCATCTGAGCTTTGCCCGCGCGGCAGCAGAGCTATGCCTGACGCCGAGCGCCGTCAGCCACCGTATCGCTCGCCTGGAACGCGGGCTGGGGCTGAAACTGTTCCAGCGCCTGACCCGGCAGATCCGCCTGACCGCCGATGGCGAACGCATCTTCACCATCCTGCAAGGTGCCATGGGCCAGTTGCTCGAAGCCTTGCAGCAGGCCCCAGGCGCCGAAGTCGCCGGGCCGCTGGCGATCTATGTCCGCCCCTCGCTCGCCGAATGCTGGCTGGTGCCGAGGCTGGCCGACTTTACCGCCCGCTACCCGGCGATTGCCCTGGATATCCGGGTGGGCAACGACACGGTCGACTTCCGCACCCAGAACATCGATTTGGCGCTGTATTTCACCCGCGATGCGTTTCCCGGACTGATCGCCAGCCAACTGATGGACGAACGGATCGCCCCGGTGTGCAGCCCGCAGTATGCCCAGCGCCATGGCCTGCTGGATAACCCGGACAACCTGCCACACTGCACCCTGCTGCATGACTCCCTGGCCTGGGACAACGCCGCCTACGATGCAGAGTGGCAACTGTGGGCCAGCCACTCGGGGGTTGCGGCCAAACTGCCCCAGCGCAGCCTCACCTTCGACCGTTCCGACCTCTGCGCGCTGGCGGCGATCAACCACGCGGGGATCGCCATCGGCCGCCAGCAACTGGTGCAACAGCGGCTTGAGTGCGGCGAACTGATCCTGCCATTCGGCGGCTTCGCCCTGGCCAGTCGCTGCCAATACCAACTGGTACACCCAGCCCTTGAGCCCATGCCCAGCCGGCTGCAAGTCTTTATCGACTGGCTGCGCGAATGCGTCGCCGCCGACGCCGGGCGGGCATAACCGCCGCGCCAGGGTTTGCAGTGGCGCCCCGCTCCGCTACCCTCGTTGCATACCTCAGCGCCAGAAGGATCGCCCCCATGTTTCGCATCACCGCCCTCGTTGCCGGCCTGGCCTTGTCTGCCAGCGCATTTGCCCTGTCGCTGGCCGACCTGACCCAGCAAGACGCCAGCGGCGGACTCAAGGACGCCTTGATCCAGGGCGCCCAGGTGGCGGTCAAGCAACTGGGCGCGCCCGGCGGCTTCAGCAACAATCCGGATGTACGCATCGAGCTACCGGGCAACCTCGGCAAGGCGGCGCGCACCATGAAGATGATGGGCATGGGCGCCCAGGTGACCCAGTTGGAAACCAGCATGAACCAGGCCGCCGAAGCCGCCGTACCCCAGGCCCAGGCCTTGCTGGTGGAGGCGGTGAAGAAAATGACCGTACAGGACGCCAAGAGCATCCTCAGCGGCCCGCAGGATTCCGCCACCCAATACCTGAACAACAGCAGCCGCGAACAGCTCCGCGCCAAGTTCCTGCCCATCGTCAAACAAGCCACCGACCAGGTCGGCCTGGCCCAGCAATACAACGCCTTCGCCGGCCAGGCCGCGAGCTTCGGCGTGGTCGACGCGAAGAGCGCCACTATCGAGAATTACGTCACCGAACAGGCGCTGGACGGGTTGTTCGAAATGATCGCCAAGCAGGAAGCCAACATCCGCCAGAACCCGGCCGGGGCGGCGACCAGTTTGGCCAAGAAGGTGTTTGGGGCGTTGTAGGGAGGGGTTGGGTAGATGTGGAAAAGCCAGACCGATGGGGGTCTGGCTTTTTGAAACCGAGGTAATAGCCTATCGCTTCTCCCTCACCTAGGAAAACAGCTTACCTGCAAGCCTATCCATCGTCTGCTTATCTGTAGGCCAATATTCTTTAATCAAATAAGCAAACAGGTCTTCCCCCGCCCGTTCTATAGAGCAGCTTTTTTTATTGGCTATATCACTAGAAATCATGTCAACAATTCTCTTGCACTCATCACGCAAGGGCTTCCCTTGCAAACCAATATATTTTCTAGCCACAGCAGCACTTACCTTAAGGTTCATTACACCACAATACTGATTAATCCCAGCAAGATGCTTCTTCAAATCCTGAGCAAATAATTCGCAAAACCCTACCTCAGGTGTCCATGGTAAAAAAACAACTTGCCCTTGAAGACTCTTGTACAGAGATTGGGGCACTGTCAACTCTGGCAAAGGCATGCCAACCTGAACAGTAGGCGGAAGACAAGGCACCTCAGCATCCGCATCAAGAGCTGCAATTGACTTAGTGTGCTTCGGAATAAAAGAAGAACTTCTATCAAGAAACCGCAAAACTTCTTTATATCCACCAATAACAACAACCCTTATCGTGGGCAAGCTCTGCAAATTATTACTTATCGCAATATACTGGCGCCACATATTTTCAACACAATACTTAGCAGAAATATCCTCGACAAATACCAGCCTATCTACCGAAACATCATCATCAACTGTAATATGCTGCAAAGCATACGTAGGATACACATTTCGATGAACCGTAACATTCCCAGCATTATTTTCTAAATATATAATACTAGACCTGCTTGCACTCTTAATAAGACTAGATGAGTGTGTAGAAACCAAGACTGAACAATTATACTTTTTAGAGAGCAACTGCAGCTGTTCAAAAAGCCTAATCTGAGCAGCAGGATGCAGAGCCATCTCAAATTCATCTACAATATAAAGCGCTCCATTTTTTGCAGACAATAATCTCTGAGCCAGCTTCATAACACACAACTCACCCAAACTAAAACTCTTTTCAGAATAATATGTTTTACGCCGCCCCTGAACCCCACCCAGCTCAATCAAGTGCGCTTCAGCATTTCTCCCTCTCAACTTAACCTTGTACATGTGGTTAAATTTTTCGGTATCGAAAACAGAGTTAAGGAAATTCTTTAAGTCCACATCTACTGGATATTTCCTCGCACCTTTCAACTCATTTGGAGTAGGTTCTACGCGGGAAGAATCAGCCTTTAAAAATTGCACTTCACTAAATGCACCAGAAATTAGCTTGCTATTCGACTTAGGAGTAGCAGACCAGCGTATGTCATTATATCTATAGGACACATCCTTCCCATGAACTGCATATGAAATTATTGCATCTTCTAAACCATCAATACCATTTGCCTGTCTAGCACCAGGAAATCCAGTCTGAAACGCATTAGACGCCCCCATACGATGCAGCGCCACCAACAGAGAAGTTTTACCACAACCATTAGCACCAGTTAAAATATACGCCCCTTGCATCGGGACATCAAACTCTAACTGCTTTATTGATTTAAGGTTGCTTATTGTTACCTTAACAGGCATACACCCACCAACTATCAATTAATATGCGGAGACTTCATTTAAAGCAGAGATCACAACTAAAACGCCCCACGACACTTCGGATACTGCGAACACCCCCAAAACTCATTGCCAATATTCGCTCCACGCTTCGCCACCCGCTTCTGCATAGCCGAATTGCAAACAGGGCAACTCGGCACACTCGGCTGAACAGGTACAAATCTGGTTTGCACCGGGGTGGCAGCTGAGGGATGGGCCTGAACCGTGCGCGAAGCCGCGATCCAGCGCTTGAGTTCAGCACCTTCCACCAGACGAATATTGCGACTACTAGCAAAGGCCTCGGCATCTGCGGTAAAGCTGCCGGAGGTCACGACAAAGCCGCCGGCGGCGCCTTCTGCGGCGATCAGGCCGAAGAACTCGCGAACCACGGCCACGCCGACCTTGGTGGCCTTCCACTGTTTGCATTGCACCAGATGCTTTTCGCGGCCCTTGTGCAGAATCAGCTCGATGCCGCCATCCGGGCCATTGCCGCCGGTTTCCGTCACGATAAAACCTTGGCGGCGAAAGGCTTCGCCAACCAGCTGTTCGAACTGCTGCCAGTCGATGCCCTCGACGGTCTTGCCGGGGCGGATGGCGCTGGCGACGTCTTCCAGCAACTTGCGCCGTTTGCCGCGAGCGAACAGCGAACCAATCGCACCGAAGATAAACGCCACGGGCACGATGTATTGCAGAAACAGGGCGAAGGTTCGCCACATCTGCCCGGTCATGGCCGAGGCAAATTGCTTGGGATCGGTGACAGTAGGCGGTGGGCTGATGGCGACGGAGTGCAAGTACAGCCAGGCGGCCAGGGCGATCAGCAGGCTAAGCCACCAAGGCAGGCGCGAAGCGATAAAGATAAGGTCTTCGAAGGGCGAGGTTTTGTTGCGACGGGCCATCCGTGACTCCTGCTGTGCGTGGCATAAAGCCATCAGCTATACCGGATCATGCCTCAAAGGTATGAGCAGGAAAACCATAATTCTTCTGACCTCGCCGCTTTGATGCTGACCGCACTACGGGTTTCGGCTTTACGCCGAGTTACTTTCTCTTTGCGCGCGCAAAGAGAAAGTAACCAAAGAGAAAGCGCGCCCGGCATCCGGGTTTCGCTGCGCTCAACTTCCCTCGCTCCGGTGCTGTTCCGAGGGTCGTCACGGTGGGCCATCCCTGGCCCATCGTTCCTCGTTTGGCATCCATGCCAAACGCCCCTCTTCACAGCACCTCCGCTCGGCCTCCTGACGGGAGTCGGGGATCGCGTTGCCTGGACGATTTATGGACGTCAAAAACGAAAAGCAAAAGTTCGCGACCAAGGTCGCTCCTACGGTTTGCTTTGCTTTTAGAACATCGATCTCACAGACGACGCCAACCGCCCCATCAGAAGGCCGAGTGGAATCGTTGCGTAAGGGGTTGAGCGGCATGGATGCCGCGAGAGCCGCGATGGGCCAGGGATGGCCCTTCGCGGCGTGCCCCTGGAGCAATGATGGAGCGAGGGTACCCGCCGCAGGCGGGCCGGATGCAAGGGGTAAGACCTTTTGCTTACTTTTGGGGCGTTTGCCAAAAGTGAGCCGCCGTAAGGGCGGAACCAATAGTAAAAACACCACGAAAGCGGCGTATGCACATCAATCGCAAAAACCAAGCAGCATGGGTATCGCGCTGCTCAACCCATCCTACCCGGTGGTGATTGGTTGTTTGTCATCCGCGATAGCCCAGACGACGCCCGAGAAGGCGCTGCAGGCGAATGCCGCGCACGACCGTCAAGCCTGAACGCAACAACAGCCGGTTCAACACCTGCAGGACGTCTCCTCTTCCCCCTCGGGGCCGGTGCAGGTAATCGTGGCGGTGCGGAAGTTCAGGTCGACGAACAGGTGGCAGCTATGCGCCCCGGCGCGCCAGCCCATGGACACGCTGGACATGTTCGACTGGTGCAGCTCGAACTCGCCGGCGAAGGCCGGGTGGCTCGAGCGCAGCTCCATCAGGCTCAGCAGACGCTGCACCACCGGGGCCTGCAAGGCCTGCTCGGCCTCGTCCAGTGAGTAGTAGTGGCGGTTGATTTCCCGCGCCTCGCCGGTTTCCTCCAACAGCTCGCTGTCGTTGTGGCCGGCCAGCAGGCCGACGTAGTAGACCTGCGGAATGCCGGGGGTGAAGAACTGGATCGCCCGCGCGACTATGTAGGCGTCCTCGTTGCCCTGCAGGGCGTCGAAGAAGGTGCAGGTGAGCTGGTAGATCGCGCCGACGCTGTGCACGTTGGCGGCCGAGCGGCGCAGGATGGGGTCGGCGCTGCGCTCCGATACGTTCTGGATCAGCGCCTCGATATGCTCGCGCGGCAGGATCTCCTCCACATCGGGAATGCAGATGCCATCGTGGGTATCGAGCACGGTGATCTGCTTGTGCGGGCACATGCGCAGCCAGGACTTGAGGTACTGGCTGTTGCCGTCGAGCAGCGTGTACAGCAGCAGTGGCGGCAGCGCGAAGGCATACGACCACATGCCGCGCGCCGAGATGGCGTACTGCCAACTCGGGTGGTCGTGCACCTCGGGCAGTATCTCTATGCCGCTGGCCGCCGCGGTGGTCTTGAACCAGTCGAGGATCTGCCACACCTGCGGTTCGACCAGAAAGCAGCTGGTGCCGATCTTCTTGGTGGTGTAGCCGAAGGCATCCAGGCGTAGCAGTTTCACCCCGCGCGCGGCGAGATAGGCGATGGTGTCGGCCATCATCCGGTAGGTCAGCGGCGAGTCGTAGTTGAGGTCGATCTGCCGTTCGGTGAAGGTGCACCAGACCCGCCCGCTGCTGCCGTCGGCGAAGCTGATTTCGCGGAACGGTTCCTTTTCCTTGCGGATGTGGATCTTGGCCAGATCGTCCGGGCCGATCTCGCCCAGGCTGTCGACATCGACGAACAGCTCGGCCCACTCCGAGGCCTGGCCCTTTTGCAGGTAGTCCTGGAACTCCGGCGAGTCATCGGCCAGGTGATTGAGTACCAGATCCAGACAGACATCGTAGTGCGCGCTCAGGCGCTCGATGTCTGCCCAATCGCCCAGAGCCGGGTCGATGCGCTTGTGCGTCAGCGGCGAGAAACCGCTGTCGGCATTCGACGGAAAGGGCGGCAGAATATGCACCCCGCCCACCGCGCGAGCGAGCTGGTGTTCGACGAAATTGGCCAGGTCGGCCAGGCCCGCGCCGATACGGTTGGGGTAGGCGATCAAGTGGACGGTATTTTTCAGCGGCATGCGCGGCCTCCCTGAATTCATGGAATTTCAGCTGCCTGCTACAACCAACAGCCCAGGACAGCCCGCGCAGGAATCCTGCAGATCGACGCGCGAAAACCCGCGCCCTGCCGGCAACTGTCCGCCACAACCCTAACAGCTTGAGGCCGACACATGGGCGGACAGCGCCCACCGGAATCGGTTCGGCACCTCGCAGAAGGGGACAAACAGCGGTATTTCTAGCCCGAGTCAGCGCCAGCGCAGCCGCGGATCCGTCACAGGGCCGCTAGCGTTGCCCCGGATTGCATCCGGGCTACCGGAGCTGGGTCGGATGGATAACGCCTTTTTCATCCACCTTCGCGATTGGTGGATGGATAAAGCGTCGCGGCAGCCGCGAAGCGCTGCCATGTGGCAAAGCATTCGCGGCTGAAGCCGCTCCTACGGACGCGGCTAAACCCCCGGAGCAGGCGTTTGCTTGACCCGGAACCAGGCGGCATAGAGCGCCGGCAGGAACAGCAGGGTCAGCGCCGTGGCGACCACCAGGCCGCCCATGATCGCCACCGCCATCGGCCCGAAGAACACGCTGCGCGACAGCGGGATCATCGCCAGCACCGCGGCCAGGGCGGTCAGCACGATGGGCCGGAAGCGGCGCACCGTGGCTTCGACGATGGCGTTCCAGCTGTCCAGGCCGGCAGCGATGTCCTGCTCGATCTGGTCGACCAGGATCACCGAGTTGCGCATGATCATGCCGGACAGGGCGATGGTGCCGAGCATGGCGACGAAGCCGAACGGCTGGCGGAAGATCAGCAGGAACAGGGTCACGCCGATCAGCCCCAGCGGCGCGGTGAGGAACACCATGGCCGAGCGCGAGAAGCTTTTCAGCTGCAGCATCAGCAGGGTCAGCACCACCACGATGAACAGCGGCACCCCGGCGTTCACCGATTTCTGCCCGCGCGCCGAGTCTTCCACGGTGCCGCCGACGTCCAGCAGGTAGCCGTCGGGCAGCGCGGCGCGGATCGGTTCCAGGGTCGGCAGGATCTGCTTGACCAGGCTGGCCGGTTGCTCCTTGCCGTAGATGTCGGCGCGCACGGTGACGGTCGGCAAGCGGTTGCGGTGCCAGATCACCCCGTCCTCGAAACCGTATTCGAGGATGGCGATCTGCGCCAGCGGTACGCTGGTGCCGCTGGCGGTGGGCACCGCCAGGCTCGGCAACAGACCCAGCTCCTGGCGCTCGCTCAAGGTGCCGCGCAAGAGGATTTCGATCAGTTCGTTGCCTTCGCGGTAGTGGCTGACCGGTGAACCGGTCAGCGAACTCTGCAGGAAGCGCGACAGGTCGGCGGTGCTGATGCCCAGGGCACGGGCACGCTCCTGATCGATGTTCAGGCGCACCACCTTGCTCGGTTCTTCCCAGTCCAGGTGCACGTTGGCCACATGCGGGTTGTCGCGCACCTTGTCCGCCACCTGGCGGGCCAGGGCGCGAACCTCGTCGATATGCTCGCCGGAAACACGCAGCTGCACCGGGTAGCCGACCGGCGGGCCGTTCTCCAGACGCGAGATGCGCGTGCGCAGGGTCGGGAATTCTTCACTCAGGGTAGCGATCAGCCAGCTGCGGATCTTTTCCCGCTCCTCGATGCTTTTCGCCAGCACCACGAACTGGGCGAAGCTGGCGGCCGGCAGTTGCTGGTCGAGCGGCAGGTAGAAGCGCGGCGAGCCGGTGCCGACATAGGCCACGTAATTGTCGATGCCCTCGTGGCCATTGAGCAGTTGCTCGAGACGCTCGACCTGCTCGGCCGTGGCGCTCAAGGAGGCGCCTTCGCCGAGCTTGAGGTCGACCATCAGCTCCAGCCGCCCGGAAGCCGGGAAGAACTGCTGCGGCACGAAGCGGAACAGCACGATGGAGGCGACGAACAGCGCGAGGGTCAGCACGATCACCGTCTTGCGCCGCCGCACGCACCACTGCACGGTGGCCCGTACGCGCTGATAGAACGGCGTCGAGTAGGGGTCATGCCCCGCGGCGCTGCCGCCATGCTTGGCCGCATGCAGCTTGGCCAGATCCGGCAGCAGCTTGGCGCCCAGGTAGGGCACGAACACCACGGCGGCAATCCAGGACACCAGCAGGGCGATGGTCACCACCTGAAAGATCGAACGGGTGTACTCGCCGGTGCCGGACTGCGCGGTGGCAATCGGCAGGAAGCCGGCGGCGGTGATCAGGGTGCCGGTCAGCATCGGGAAGGCGGTGCTGGTCCAGGCATAGCTGGCCGCCTTGATGCGATCAAAGCCCTGCTCCATCTTGATCGCCATCATCTCCACGGCGATGATCGCGTCGTCGACCATCAGCCCCAGCGCCAGCACCAGCGCGCCGAGGGAGATCTTGTGCAGGCCTATCCCTAAGTAGTACATGGCGGCGAAGGTCATCGCCAGCACCAGCGGGATCGACAGCGCCACCACCAGGCCGGTGCGCAGGCCGAGGGAGAAGAAGCTCACCAGCAGGACGATGATCACCGCTTCGGTGAGCACGCGAATGAACTCGCCGACGCCGGTCTTCACCGCCGCCGGTTGATCCGACACCTTGCGCAACTGCATGCCGGCCGGCAGGGTTTCCTGCAGGCGGGCGAAGTCGATTTCCAGGGCCTTGCCCAGCACCAGGATGTCGCCGCCGGCCTTCATCGATACCGCCAGGCCGATGGCGTCTTCGCCCATGAAGCGCATGCGTGGCGCCGGCGGGTCGTTGAAGCCGCGCTTGACCTCGGCCACATCGCCGATGCGGAAGGTGCGTTCGGCCACCCGGATCGGGAAGTTGCGGATTTCCTCGACCGACTCGAAGCGCCCGGTCACGCGCAGTTGCACGCGATCCGAGACGGTTTCGAAGAAGCCGGTCGCGGCCACGGCGTTCTGTTCTTCCAGCGCCTGCTGTACCACGGCCAGCGGCAGGCCGAGGGTGGCCAGCTTGGTGTTGGACAGTTCGATCCAGATCTTCTCGTCCTGCAGGCCGAGCAGGTCGACCTTGCCGACGTCCTTGACCCGCTGCAATTGCAGCTGCACGCGGTCGGCATAGTCCTTGAGCACCGCGTAGTCGAAGCCTGCGCCGGTCAGTGCATAGATATTGCCGAAGGTGGTGCCGAATTCGTCGTTGTAGAACGGCCCCTGAATCCCCTGGGGCAAGGTGTGGCGAATGTCGCCGACCTTCTTGCGCACCTGGTACCAGAGCTCGGGAATCTCCTCAGAATGCATCGAGTCGCGAGCGATGAAGGTCACCTGGGATTCACCGGGTCGCGAGAAGGACACGATCTTGTCGTACTCGCCGGTCTCCATCAGCTTCTTTTCGATGCGCTCGGTGACCTGGCGGGCGACTTCCTCGGCGCTGGCCCCCGGCCAGTTGGTGCGCACCACCATGGCCTTGAAGGTGAACGGCGGGTCTTCGCTCTGGCCCAGCTTGGTATAGGAGATACCGCCGACCACGGCCAGCAACAACATGATGTAGAGCACGATCTGACGATTGCGCAGCGCCCAGGCGGACAGGTTGAAATCCATCGGGGCTACTCCTTGGCTGCCAGCTTGACCGTGCGGTTATCGCGGTCGACCGGGCGTACCTGCTGGCCTTCGCGCAGCACCTGCACCCCGGCGGCGACCACCCAGTCGTGCTCTTGCAGGCCTTCCAGCACCGGCACGCTATTCTCGGCATAAGCGCCGACACGCACCAGCGTGCGCTTGAGCGTGGAGTCCTTGGGGTCGACCACCCAGACGTAGGGCTGACCCTTCTCCGCGGTCAGCGCCGACAGCGGCACCGACAGCGGGACTTCGCCGTTGTGGGAGATGAACACCCGCGCACTCTGGCCCAGCTCGGCCGGCACCTCGCCGGCGCTGAAGGCCACGCGGGCGGCAAAGGTGCGCGACTGCGCGTCGGCCGCCGGGGCTATCTCGCGAATCCGCCCGGGAAAACGCCGATCCGGCTGCGACCAGAGTTCGACCGCCACGGGCTGGCCGACCTTGAAGCGTTCGAAGGCTTGCTCGGGCAGGTTGATCGAGACTTCACGCTCGCCATCGGCGGCCAAGGTGAACACGGTCTGCCCCGCCGCCACCACTTGGCCAACCTCGACCATGCGGCGGGCGATCACGCCGTCCTGGGAGGCACGAAGCACCGCGTAACCGGCCTGATTGCTGGCCACATCGAACTCGGCCTTGACCTGCTTGAGGCGGGCTTCGCCCGAGCGGTAGAGGTTTTCCGCGTTGTCGTATTGCGAACGGCTGACCAGATTGCGCCCCAACAGGGTCTTGTAGCGGTCACGCTCGGCCCGCACCAGTTGCAGATTGGCCGCGGCCGCGGCCACTTGCGCGCGAATGGCTTCGAGCTGCAAGCGCACATCCCGCGGATCCAGCTCGGCCAGCGACTGCTCCTTGCGCACCTGGTCGCCCACCTCGACCAAGCGCTTGGCGACCTTGCCGCCGATGCGAAAGGCCAGTTCAGGCTCCAGACGCGCGCGCACCTCGCCGGCATAGGCGTCCATCATTTCGGTGGCCGGTTGCGGCTGCACCACCATGGCGGGGCGGATAGACTGCGCGACCGGCTCACCATTACCACAGGCAGCAAGCAGAACGATGAGGCTGGCAGGCACAGCGACGGACAAGGCATGGCGAAACATGATGGATGACCTTTCACGAAGGTTTGGAATATTTGTACTGCCGGGTATAGTAAAAATAGCAAACCCGCCAGTCCAGTATTAAAAGCAGCCAATGCCCAACAAGTTGTTACCGCCCAGCGGCCCGGGTCGCCCCAAAGACCTCGTCAAGCGCCAAGCCATTCTGGACGCGGCGAAAAGCCTGTTCCTCAGTCAGGGTTACGACGGCAGCAGCATGGACGCCATCGCCGCCGAAGCCGGGGTGTCCAAACTGACGGTGTACAGCCACTTCACCGACAAGGAGACCCTGTTCTCCGCAGCGGTGAAGGCCAAATGCGAAGAGCAGCTGCCCGAACTGCTGTTCGAGCTAGCGCCGGGTATGCCGATCGAAACCCTGCTGCTGAATATCGGGCGCGGCTTCAACACCCTGATCAACAGCCGCGAATCGGTGGAGCTGCACCGGATGATGGTGACTCTGGCCACCCAGAACCCGAAGCTGTCGCAGATGTTCTACGAAGCCGGCCCGCAACGACTGCTCAACGAGATGGAACGCCTGCTGCACAAGGCCGACCAGGCCGGTCAGCTGCGTATCGCCGACCTGCCCAGCGCCGCCGACCAGTTCTTCTGCCTGATCAAGGGCGGCGCCAACTTCCGCCTGCTGATCGGCTGCGCAGATCCGCAGCAAGGCGAAGCCGCCGAACAGCATGTGCAAGATGCGGTGAGTGTCTTCGTGCGCGCCTATCGGCCGGACTGAGGATGAACCTGGGGCTGTGCAGGATGCGGCCAGTGGCGTAGCGCGCATGCGCCTCGCCGCTGACTCACGCTTGCAGCTTCTTCAACGGATAGATGTCATAGCGGCTGGATTTCCCCTCCAGCGCATAACCGGGCTTGGCTCCCTCGATAAGCGGCGCCTTGCGCGGGCGCTTGACCACCACCCGGTGACTGGCCAGGGCCAGAGCGGCCTGGAGCAGGGCCGGGGCATCCAGGTCGTCGCCGACGAAGGGGCGGAACAGGCGCATTTCCTTTTTCACCAGCGCACTCTTGTCGCGGTGGGGGAACATCGGGTCGAGGTAGATCACCTGCGGCGGCTCGCCCTGCCAATCGCTCATCAACTCGATGGCGTTGCCGGTCAGCAGGCGCATCTGCGCCACGATCGGCCCCACATCCCGGTCGGTGCCGGCACGCGCCAGGCCATCTTCCAGCAGCGCCGCGATCAGCGGCTGCCGCTCGATCAGGGTCACGCTACAGCCCAGGCTGGCGAGGACGAAGCCATCGCGGCCGAGCCCGGCGGTGGCATCCAGCACCCGCGGACGCACGCCCGGCTGCACGCCCACCGCCTTGGCAATCATCTGCCCGCTGCCGCCGCCGAACAGACGGCGATGGGCCACCGCGCCCTCGACGAAATCCACCCGCACCGGCCCCGGCGCCTGCGGCCCCAGCTCGACCAGCTGCAGGCCCTGCTCGCCCAGCTGCAGGGCAAATTGCGCCTCGCCGTCTAGCGGCAACGCCAGGCGCGTGGCCCATGCCGCAGCGCTCTCGGCCAGATGCGGGGCCAGGGCTTGCATACGAATTGTGGCGCTGGGCCGTGGGCTACTCATCGAAATATGCTCAAAAAACGTTCAACCCGGCCGATAGGCGGCCGATAACCAAGTGCGCGGCATTCTGCCAGACTTGGCCCGTGACGACCGCACCGAGTGACTTATGGTTAATGGCGTTTCCGCTTCCAGCACCGCACTGCCGACCCCTAGCCGCCAGCCGAGCGGCAACGGCCCGGCGGACATTCGTGCCTACCTGGACTTCCAGCTCCTGTTGAGCCGGGTGACCGCCGGCCAGCAGCCGTTGGCGAGCGCCGAGACGGCAGTCGAACCGCAGACGAGCGCAGCAGTGGCGCCCGCCTGTATCGAGCACGACAGCGGTTTCCAGCAATTCATCGCACAACGCCAGTTCGAGCTGAGCGTCAGACTCAATGCCGCCCCGGAGAAAGTCGATCACTTGACCCTGATGCTGCTCGCCGACGCTCTCAGCGCTGGCAGCCAAAGCGCGCCGGCAGAGTCCGAGGGTGCCAAGTACCCACTGACCCTGGCATAAGCGCGGTTCAAGAGCGGATTCCGTTCAACGCCGCTGGTGCGAAGCTTCACGAAAACGCCCCGGGGCAATGTTGAAGAACTCACGAAAGCAGCGCTGAAAGTGCGAGATGCTGACAAAGCCGCTGGCCACGGCGATATCGGCCAGCGACTTGTTGCTCTGCTGCAGCAACTGACGGGCGCGGGTCAGGCGCAGCTCCAGGTTATAGCGCGAAGGCGTGGCATTGACATGGCGACAGAACAGGCGCTCGAGCTGACGCTTGGAAATGCCGACGCAGCTGGCAATCTCGTCCACGCTCAGCGGTTCGTCGATGTTGTTGTGCATCAGCTCCAGCGCCGATTTCAACGCCTGCGGCAGGGTCGGATCGTAATCGACGGCCACCACCGACACGTCCATGACCTCCTGCATCTTGTCGCAGCTCAGCACCTCTTCTACCGCGCTGACCAACTGTTCCCCGCCGCCACGCCTAACCACCTCCAGCATCATGCCCAACGAGCTGTTGGCCCCGGCACAGCTGATGCGCCCGCGATCCAGCACATAGGCATGGCTGGCCAGCTTCACCTTGGGGAACAGCTCGCTCATCATCGCCCGTCCATCCGGATGAAAGGCGCACTCGTAGCCATCCAGCAGCCCCGCTTCGGCGAGAAAGTAGGCGCCGTTCCACAGCCCGCCGAGCATGGCGCCAGCGGCGTCGGCCGACTTGAGCTTGGCCCTGAGCAGCGGCTCCGCCTGCAAGCGCACCCGGAAACCGCCGCAGACCACCAGGATGTCCTGCCGTTTCTCTGCCATCTCGGCCAGACGGCAGCCCGCCGAGATGGCGATGCCCAGGTCGCTGACCACCACCTCGCTGGCGCCACCGACCACCAGCACCTCATAGAGCGGCGTCGGGCTCATCAAATTGGCGGTGACCAGGGCGTCTACCGCCCCGGTGAAGGCCATCATCGAAAAATGATCCAGCAGCACGAAGGCAACCCGGCGCAGCGGCAGCGCCGGCTCGCCGCCCAGCCCCTTGGCGAGGTGCGCCATATTCTTGTTCTTCAACAAACTCTCGAAGGAGGATCGCATGTCGTAACCCTCAGGTAGTGAAACGTCTACGCAGCAGTAAACCATAGGAGGCCGAACCCAGATCAACCGGGCCCAGCGCGTGTCGCGGCAATTGGGAGCAACGAGAACAACGGGGCGGCGCCGCCCAGAGCCGCTCCAGTGGCTCGCGCAGATCCCCCGCATGGCTGATGCCGCGCGGCAGCTTGGCGCAGAAACGAAAGTGCATGGGCATCAGCGTCGCCAACGGATAAGCCCATCGACCGAGCGCATTGAAGACCTCGGCGTAGCGCGGCAAAAAGTCCGCCGGACGCTAGTCGGATACAACGATCCCCGCCAGGCCGGCTCGCTCCAGGATGGGCAGCCAAGAAAGTCGGGGCGCATCAGGGGGCGTTATCAGGCGTAGAGATCAAGGCCCAGTATTTCCTGGGCACCAGGCTCGCTGGCATAGGTGGCAGTGGCGCTGTAACTGGCAATCGCCTGGGCCGCGCGATTGCTGACGGCCGACGGGTAACTCAGGTTCTGCGCCCGTACCGGCAGGCTGTCGGTGCTGGCGCCGGCAGCCTGTACCCGACGGGTTTGCGCTGTTTGCTCGAAACCCTGACTGCTCGCCGGGGCTGCCGGTAGCTCCCGACGCTGCTCTATCTCGCGTTGGGCTTCGCGAAACGGCGTGACCGCGGTGCCCGAACGAGGCCCGCGATCTGGCGAGTAGGAAGGTATGGAGCCGTAGATGCGCATCTATTACTGCTCGGCAGTGGTTAACCAGTCGGGTGGAGTGTTTGCAATTTAGCCCCACCCGTTCGGCTTGGCAATCAAAGCGGCGCCTTCGGCGTGGCGACCCGGTCACGCAGATACACCGGCAGCGCCTCGTCGGCCACCACCGCCTCGCCCCGCGCCCAGGCGAAACGCGCCAGGCTGAGCAGGTCTTCGGCATGCGGCAGCAGCGTGCCGTCCTGTCCGCTCGGGGTCAGCGGGATACGCGCGGCGAACGTGCCCCAGCCGGTGCCGGCGCCGAACCAGTCACCCGTCGCATCGCGCGGCACGCCGACCTGTTCGGGCGGCAACACCGCCTCGCCGCCGGCCAGGCGCATTTCGCCGTTTTCGCTGCGATAGCAGCCCCAGTAGATCTCATCCATGCGGGCGTCGATGGCCGCAGCCACCTGGCCGGCGCCGTACTCGCGCTGCGCGCGCTGGGCCAGCACGGCCAGGTTGGACACCGGCAGCACCGGACGATCCAGGGCAAAGGCCAGGCCTTGCACCACGCCGACGGCGATGCGCACCCCGGTAAAGGCACCCGGGCCACGGCCGAAGGCAAGCGCATCCAGCGCCGACAACGGCACACCGGCCTGGGCCAGCAGATCCTTGATCATCGGCAGCAGGCGTTGCGCATGCAGGCGCGGAATCACCTCGTAGTGGCTGATCACCTGGCCGTCATGCAGCAAGGCGACGGAGCAGGCTTCGGTTGCGGTATCCAGGGCCAGCAGAGTGGTCATCGTGATTAGAACAGGTTGACGAGTGGGCGGGCATTAAAACGGTTTAGCGGCATTTTTGCCAGCTGTCCGGGCCGCCATTGCGGCGGCCGGACAACGGAACCGGCCCGCAGGCCAGTCCCTCAGCTCCTTAGTGCAACTGGTCGGGCGTGACCACGATCCAGTTCTTGTCGGCATTCACCGGCAAGCCCAGTTCGCCCTGGCGCTTGGCCGCACTGGCCTGCCAGTCCTTGACCTGCTGGGTGTACTTGGCCTTGCGGTCGACCCAGACCCGCAGGCCGCCCTTGCTGGTGTCGGTGGCATTGAACAGCATGTAGCCATCGGACAACGGCGTGTCGCCGGCTACCAGCACCGGCATCTTCCACTGATCGATCCAGCCGAAGATGCTGCCGAGCTTGCCTTCGTACCAGGTCATCGGGTTCATCAGGTAAGGCGTCAGCTCCAGGTCGAGGTTGTGCGCCGGGTCGTAGTTGCCCTTCTGCACCTGCAGGCGCGAGGTGGTCAGGGCGCCGCTCTGGCGGTCTTTGAGCAGCATGTTGACGCCGATGACATTGGCCGGCTTGACGTTGTAGCCGTACTTCGGATCGCTGGCGATCATCCGCACCAGCTCCTCGCTGGCGGCGCTGATCACATAGACCTCGATGCCGTTCTCCTGCAGGCGGTTGTACAGCTCCTGCATGCCGGCGAACGGCTTGGGCGGGTTGACGCTGCCTTCGACCACCTGGTCGCCGTCGTAGTACTTGAGCGGGATCGGCTTGCCATAGGCCATCACCTCATCGACATAGCCCTTGAGCTCGCGCAGGGTGAAGCCGGAAAATATCTGCGCCACCCAGGGATAGCAGACCAGGTTGTCGACTTCGCACAGGCGGTAGTAGTAGCTGTTGAGGCTCTCCTTGAACTGCGGCGTGTCCTTGAACGGAATCAACTTGAGCGAGGGATCCATACTCTCGCGGGTCAGCACGCCCTTCATTTCCAGATAGGGCAGCAACGACTCTTCGATGTCGAATTGGTAGGTGGTGTTATCCATATCGAACACCGCATAGGCGCCTTTGTTGGCGTTGGCGGCGATCATGCTGTCGAGTTGGGCGGCCGCTTCTCTGGGCCAATGTTGCAGCTCGGTAGCGGCCGAGGCGCCCAGGGAGGCAACGCTCAGGGCCAAACCGATCATCCACGCCTGCATAGCTCTCATGTTTTCTCCGACGTCCGTTTGATGAAGAAATAAGCCACCTGGTATAGACCAGACGCTCGATGCTAGCTTGCGTGAACAAGGTTACTGTTCTGAGAACGACCCCGATTTAACCGCCACCACCACGCCTATCGCAGAAACGACAACGGCCCGCAAGCGGGCCGTCGTTTCAGTACCGGGGGCTCAGCTAAGTGCAGCCAGCACCTTGGTCGTAATTTCGTCCACCGAGCCAACCCCGGCGATGGCGCTGTATTTGGGCGTGCCATTGACTGCGGCGAGCTGCTGGTAGAAATCCACCAGCGGCTTGGTCTGCGAGTGATAGACCGACAGGCGATGACGTACGGTTTCTTCCTTGTCGTCGTCGCGCTGGATCAGCTCATCGCCGGTTTCGTCGTCAATACCGGCGACTTTGGGCGGGTTGTGTTCGGTGTGGTAGACGCGCCCGGAAGCCGGGTGTACGCGACGGCCAGCGATGCGGCTGACGATTTCCTCGTCTTCGACGGCGATTTCCACCACGTGATCGATGTTCACGCCCGCTTCCTTCAAGGCTTCGGCCTGGGGAATGGTGCGTGGGAAGCCATCGAAGAGGAAGCCATTGGCACAATCGGGCTGGGCAATGCGTTCCTTGACCAGATTGATGATCAAGTCATCGGAAACCAGGCCGCCACTGTCCATGATGCTTTTGGCCATCAGGCCCAGCTCGGTGCCGGCCTTGACCGCGGCACGCAGCATGTCGCCGGTGGAGATTTGCGGAATAGCAAACTTCTTGGTGATGAAACCGGCCTGTGTACCTTTGCCGGCACCGGGCGCTCCTAGCAAAATCACGCGCATCGATGTGTTCCTCAAGATTTAAGAAAAAAGCGTCGGACTCGCCTCACGGGGCCAATCTCAGAATGGTTCAGGCAACACTGGCAAGCTGCCGAATGGCCTGTGCCCAAGTGTCCAAGGGACTAAAAGGTTGATCACGATACACAGCGCCCCCCCACCGCACAAGCCACCGAAAGTCGAATAAACCAGGGCCTTTCAGGCGCCATCAGAGCGCGAGCGGGCGCCTCCGGTGCACGTTCAGGGCACCTGGGCAACGCCCGCCACACCCCTCTCTAACCGGTGTTGCGCAAACCGGCGGCGATACCCGCAACGCTGACCAGCAAGGCCTGTTCCAGGGGGCTGTCGGCCTGATTATCACGCCGTCTGGAACGTGCCAGCAGCTCGGCCTGAAGCAGGTGCAAGGGGTCAAGGTAGGTGTTGCGCACGCTGATGAACTCCAGGGTCTCGGGACTGTGCGCCAATAGCTGCGACTGGCCGGTCAGATGCAAGACCGCAGCCGCCGCCTGCGACAATAGGTCGCGCAGATGCTCACCCAAAGGCTGCAGCGACGGCTCGACCAGGCGCTCGTCGTAGAGCCGGGCGATAGCGCCATCGGCTTTGGCCAGAACCATTTCCAGCATATCGATACGGGTGCGGAAGAACGGCCAATGCTCGCGCATCTGCGCCAGCAGTTCACCTTCGCCGCGTTTCAGCGCGCTACTCAGGGCGTATTCCCAGCCGAGCCAGGCCGGCAGCATCAGGCGGGTCTGGGTCCAGGCGAAAATCCAGGGAATCGCCCGCAGGCTCTCCACCCCGCCCTCGCGACGCTTGGCTGGGCGGCTGCCCAGGGGCAGGCGACCGAGCTCCTGCTCCGGCGTGGCCTGGCGGAAATACTCGACGAACTGCGGGTGTTCGCGCACCACGCTGCGATAGGCGTTCACGCCATCGGCGGCTAGCTTATCCATCAGTTCGCACCAGGCCGGCTCGGGCGTCGGCGGTGGCAACAGGGTGGCTTCCAGCACCGCGGCCAGGTAGAGGTTGAGATTCTGCACGGCGATGTCTGGCAGACCGAATTTGAAGCGGATCATTTCACCCTGTTCGGTGGTGCGAAAACGCCCCGCCACCGAGCCCGGCGGCTGCGACAGAATCGCCGCATGAGCCGGGCCGCCGCCGCGGCCGACGGTGCCGCCACGGCCGTGGAACAGCAGTAATTCGACCTGCTGCGCGGCACACACCCGCACCAGGCTTTCCTGGGCCCGGTACTGCGCCCAGGCCGCCGCGGTAGTGCCGGCATCCTTGGCCGAATCGGAGTAACCGATCATCACTTCCTGCGGGCCCTGCAGGCGTGCGCGGTAGCCCTGCAGACCCAGCAGGCGCTCGATCACCGGGCCGGCGTTGTCCAGGTCGGCAAGGGTTTCAAACAAGGGCACCACGCGGATCGGCCGCAACAACCCCGACTCCTTCAACAGCAGTTGCACGGCCAACACGTCGGAAGGTGCGCCGGCCATGGAGATCACATAGGAACCCAGCGAGGCCGCCGGCGCGGCGGCCACCTCGCGGCAGGTGGCGAGTACTTCGGCGGTGTCGGCGCTGGGGTTGAAATGGCTCGGCAGCAACGGCCGCCGGTTGTCCAGCTCGGCCAGGAGGAACTGCTGGCGCGCCGCCTCGTCCCACTCGGCGTAGCGCCCCAGGCCCAGGTAGTCGGTGATTTCGTCGAGCGCCGCGGCGTGGCGACTGGAGTCCTGGCGCACATCGAGACGCACCAGAAACAAGCCGAAGGTGGCGGCGCGACGCAGGCAGTCGAGCAACGGACCATTGGCGATCTCCCCCATACCGCAGGCGTGCAGCGACTGGAAGCAGCACTCCAGCGGTTCGAGCAGTTCGCGGTTGTCCTGCAACACCGCCGCCGGTGCCGCGAGCGGGCCGTGCAGCGCCTCCTGGGCCCAACTGCGGGTGGTGCGCAGGCGTTCGCGCAGTTGCTTGAGCAGGCTGCGATAGGGCTCGGAACTCTCGCCAACCCGCGCCAGCAGCTCGGCGCTGGCCTGCTGCATGGACAGCCCGGCGGCCAGCTGATCGATATCGCGCAGATACAGGTCGGCCGCCATCCAGCGTGCCAGCAACAACACCTCGCGGGTCACCGCCGCGGTGACATTGGGATTGCCGTCGCGGTCGCCGCCCATCCAGGAGGCGAAGCGAATCGGCGCGGCGTCCAATGCCAGGTGCATGCCGGTGGCCGCGTGCAAGGCCTGATCAGCCTTGCGCAGGAAATCCGGCACCGCCTGCCACAGCGAATGCTCGATCACGGCGAAGCCCCACTTGGCCTCGTCCACCGGGCTGGGGCGGCTGCGGCGGATCTCTTCGGTATGCCAGGCTTCGGCGATCAGACGCTGCAAATGCTCGGCAACCTGCTCACGTTCGGTGGCGGACAGGTCGCTGTGATCCCCGGCAGCCAGTTGCGCGGCGATGGCATCGTATTTCTGGATCAGGGTGCGCCGCGCCACTTCGGTCGGGTGGGCGGTCAGCACCAGCTCGATGTCCAGGCCAGCGAACTGGCGAACCAAAGCATCGGCGTCGTGGCCACTGGCCAACAGGCGCTGCAGCAATTCGGCCAGTACCCGCGACTCGAAAGGTTCCGGCTCGTCAGGGCCACGGCGACGGATGCGGTGGTATTGCTCGGCGATATTGGCCAGGTTGAGAAACTGGTTGAACGCGCGCGCCACCGGCAGCAGTTCGTCGTCGGCAAGCTGCTCGAGGCCAGCGCTGAGCTGCTCGGCACCGGCGGCAGATCCCTGCCGCGCGGCCTTGGCGCCCTTGCGAATGCGCTCGATCTTGTCGAGAAACACCGTTCCACGCTGGGCACTGATGGTGTTACCCAAAAGCTCGCCGAGCTGATGAACGTCCTCGCGCAGACGCGCGTCGATTTCTGCCATGACTGACTCTCCCTGAAGCGTGAAAGCCAAGAGTGCCCAGCACGGCAACATCTTACAAGGGTGCGACGCCGAACCGACAAGTGCGCTGGGCCGGTCTAGGCTTTAAGCAGGCCCGTCACCAAAGGGCGGGGCCGAGCGTAATCGCATAACCGCCTACCACGCGTAGGTAAAGGACGAGGCAGTCATGAAAATTCGCGAGCTTGTCCACCATTGGGAACAAAACGCCAAGGGTCGTATAACCCGCAATCTGTATCAGATCCACCTCGACATGGAGGCGGCCGCACGCCTGGCCGCGCTGGCCGAGATGTACCCCAAGCGCAGCCCGGAAGCGTTACTCGGCGAGCTGATCGGCGCCGCGCTGGAAGAACTGGAAACCAGCCTGCCCTATGTCAAAGGCAGTCAGGTCGTCGCCACCGACGAGGAAGGCAACCCGCTCTATGAAGACATCGGTCCAACGCCGCGCTTTCTCGCGCTGTCACGCAAATACCTGCATGAGCTGAGCACGCAGCAGGACAGCACCAACCACTGAAGTCTCTGCGCAGCCGCATAGTCGATTCACGCGCCGCCATAAGCGGGGCGGCGGCCTGCGCGCACGATGGTTCAAGAACGAACCCGGGGCAACCCGGGGCAACGCCTACAGACCGCTCCCGGTTTGCACTGAAAGGTTGTGAAAATATCGGGCTCCGCCGCGAGGCTATCTCCAGGCGCTCGCGGGCGGCGGAAGTTTTTTCGCCGCCGCTCAGTGCAATAGCCCCAAGTCCTTGGCCCGCGCCACGGCCTGGGTACGCCGCTCCACGCCCAGTTTGCTGTTGATATGGCGAGCATGGGTTTTCACCGTATGCAGCGAAATAAACAGCTGCTCGCTGATTTCCTGATTCGAGCAGCCCTGGGCGATCAGCTGCAATACCGCCAGTTCACGCGAACTCAAGGCCTCGGTCAGCTGGCTATCGCGCCAGGTCAGCGCCCCGCCCGCAGACTGGGGCAGATGCTTGAGCAACTCGGCGGCGGCGGCGCAATCGGGGCGCGCCATCAGCTGTTCGCGCAGCCATTGCGGCTGGTGTGCGAACAACTCCAGGTAGGGCCACAAAGCACCGCCCTGCGCGGCCTCCAGACTACTTGCCAGCCAGCTGACGGCCTCCTGGTCGCGCCCGCAGGCCTTGTGCAGCAGGGCCAATTGCACCTGAGCGGCCACCACGAACAATTGCCCCGATGCGGATTGGGCGCGCTGACTGAGTGCGCGCAACCGCCGCTCGGCACCCTCCAGGCGCCCCTGCAAGCGCTCCAGCGCGGCTTGCTGCAACTCGATATGCAAGGCCAGCTGCGGGTGGAATTCGGGGGCCGCGCCGAGCGTTTCGCCGCAATAGGTTTCGGCCAGCCGCTGCAGCCAGACCTCGGCCAATTCGAGCTGCCCCTGAGACAGCCACAGTTCGCATTTGACCACTGTGATCATCGCCAGGTAGTAGATCGACGGTACATCCCAGGCATGCATCAGGCGCTCGGCCTCGGCCAGTTGGGCAAAGGCCTCGCTGAGACGTCCCTCACGCCCCTCGATCCCGGCCAACATGCAATACCCCACCAGCAGGCTGATGTCGCGACAACCGCGCGCCTCGCCGATCCCTGCCAGCAATTTGGTACGCGCGTCATGGGTTTGCAGCGACACACTGAGCAGATAGCCCTCGTACAGATTCAGCCGCGCCCGCACCGAATACACGCGCTGGGCCGGAAGCCCCTGCAGCCGCTGCAAGCCCAGACGCACCTCGGCCAGGGCCCGCTGGACTTCGCCACGCGCATGCAACACCCGCGCCCGCTCGGCATGCGCCAAGCCCTCGAACAAGGGGTTATCGGCCCGCTGCGCCAACTCCAGAGCCTCGCGATTGAGACCCCGGGCGCGCCACAGATCGCCCTTGATCATGGCCAGGTTGGCCAGGGTGAACAAACACATCAGGCGCGGCCCGCAGCGTTTGGCGCTGAGCAGCGCCAGGGCATCGCTGCAATAGCGCTCGGAATCGAGAACCTGGCCGCGGCCGCGGGCGATCACCCCGGACAAGGCCAGCCACTGGGCCAATAGATCCTCCTGCTCCTGCGCGTCGGGGGCTGGCAAAAACCGCCCCAATTGTTGGATCAACTCGTCGGCAGCATCCAGTTGGCAAGCCAGAGCCAACGCCCAGCCATACAACACCAACAAACGCGGCGTGCTGGCCAGCAGGCTGTCGGGCAGATCCATCTTCCAGCGCAGCAGGCGAGCGACGCTCTGCTCGCCGAGCAGTTGCTCCTCGGACAGGTTTTGCACCAGATTGGCCGCCACTTCCGGCTGGCCGGCGCGCAGTGCCTGATCGACCGCCTCCTCATGCAGACCCTGGCCGCTGAACCAGCGACAAGCACGCAGGTGTAAGGCCGCCTGGGACTGGCTGCGCTGGGCTGCGGGCCGCGAGCGCAGTAGATCGGAGAACAGATGGTGGTAGCGAAACCAGTGCCCTTGCTCATCCAGGGGCACCAAAAAGACCTGGTGGGTCTGCAGGTGCTGGATAATCTCCGCACTGTCATGCTGCTCGCGCAAAGCATCGCACAGCTCGACACAGAAGCGCTCCAGGCAAGCGGTGTCGAACAAAAAGCTCTGCACCTCGGCCGACTGTTGCTCGATCACCTCCTCCAGCAAGTACTCGCGGATCAAGCCCTCGTCGCCCTGGGGCACCCGTTCCGGGCTGTCGTCATCCGCCTGCTGACGGCTCAACAACCACAGACGCAAGCCAGCCACCCAGCCTTCACTGCGCTGACGCCACTCCTCCAGTACCGGATCACTGAGCTGAGCCCCTTGGCTGCCGAGCAGTGCGCGCGCCTCGTCCTCGGTCAAACGCAAGTCCTGCTCTTGCAACTCCAGCAACTGGCGTGACAGGCGCAAGCGGGCCAGGTGCCAGTCGGGGCGTTGACGGCTGGTCAACAGAATGACCAGGCCATCGGGCAAATGATTGAGCAAAAACTGCAGGCAGCGGTCGAGCACGGCCCCCTGAGCCAGGTGGTAGTCGTCCAGCACCAGCAGCAAGGGCGCCGTCGGCGTCAGGCGCTCGCCCAGTTCATCAAGCAGGCCATCGAGCCACTCTTCGAAGGCGAAGGGTTGATGACGCTGGCGCATGCGCAGCATCGCCTCAGCGTCCTCGCCCAGCCCCGGGTAGAACTGTTGCAGGCCGCCCAGTAAACGTTCGAGGAAACGCCCAGGGTCGCTATCGCGCGGGCTCAGCCCCAGCCATAGGCTGTGCCAGTGCCCGGGCAGCACCTGACAGAACTCATTGGCCAGGGAGCTTTTGCCGAAACCCGCAGGGGCGCTGACCAACAGCAAGCGCCCTGCCAAGCCCTCGGCCAGCCGCTCACACAAACGCGGCCGCGATACATGGCTGGATGGCAGTGGTGGACGAAAAAAGCGACTGTCGCCCAGGGGCACAGTGTCGCTGACTACAGGCGCTATAGGCGTCAGATCGGTCATCACCCAGCTCTTGTTAGGTCGTTGCCAGTTCAGGCGCGAACTCTCTGCAGACTATCGACTTAACCGCAGAAATTGAAGCCTGGATGTGTGCACTTCAACAAATCATTGCCCTGGCGGCCACCCGACTTCGGGCTAAGCGAGTTCGGTCGGGCGGTATCAGGCGGCATGGGTGATCGCAGTTTTTGTAGGCGGCCCGATCCGGGACGATGTTTTGATTCTAGCGGCCCTGCGGCCCGCATCGCCGCGAGGTCGCGCCTCCTACAGGCCCGTGCAGTGGCTGACGACGTGGGCAACCGCTGGGTGTGTGTGGCCGGGAAGGAAAGGCCATGCCGCTGTCATCCGCTGCGCAGAGCCGAGGCGGCAGGCAGGCTCACGGTAATGCTCCGCTGGCCAGCGCAGTCAGCGATTGGCTATTAGCTAAACAAGAAAGCCGGCCCAAAGGGCCGGCTTTCGCTGTCGCATCAACGGCTGTTAACGAACGCCAGCCTGACGCAGTGCTGCAGGGGTGTAGTCGGAGGCAGAAGCCTTGTAGGTGAAGTCGTAGGCCTGCTTCTCTTCGTTCTTCATGCCCAGGGCCAGGTAGCGCCCGGACAGCAAGTCATACAGGGTTTCCACGGTGTACCAAGGCACTTGCTTGTCGTAGTAGTACTGGGAATGCGCCTCGGCTACGCGCCACAGGGTGCCGCGGCCGTCGTAGTGATCGACCTCGGCTGCCTGCCAGGTGTCCTCGTCGAGGTAGAAGTCACGTTTGGCATAGATGTGGCGCTCGCCGGACTTCAGGGTTCCGGTCACGTGCCATACCCGGTGCAGCTCGTAACGAGTCAGGTCCTGGTTGATGTGACCGGCCTTGATCACCTCGGCGTACTTCAGCTTCGGCGAATCCAGCTTATAGGCGTTGTAGGGGATGTAGATCTCCTTCTTGCCGTTCAGCTTCCACTCGTAACGATCCGGCGAGCCGTTGTACAGGTCGAAGTTGTCGGAGGTGCGCAGACCATCGGATGCGGTACCCGGACCGTCATAGGACACCTGCGGTGCGCGACGCACGCGGCGCTGACCGGCGTTGTACAGCCAGGCCAGACGCGGCTCCTTCACCTGGTTCAACGTCTCGTGCACCAGCAACACGTTGCCGGCCAGACGCGACGGCGCGGTAACACGCTGCTTGAAGTAGAACAGTACGTTGTTTTCCTTGCCCGGCGCGAAGTCGCTCAGGTTGGCGCGGAAGGTGAACTCGTCCTGGAAGTAGACCATGCTGTAGGAACCATTGGCCTGCGGCGTGGCCTGGGTCACCAGGCGCCGCACGCTGCCGCCGCGATAGCGGGTGATATGGTTCCAGATCGCTTCCAGACCATCCTTCGGGATCGGGAAAGGGTTGGCTTGGTCGAAGTTTTCCAGACCATTGCCGCCCTCGACCAGCCTGGTGTTGACCGCGTTGTTCTTGGTCGACGCCAAAACATTATCCGGCAGAGTGGCCGAACGGTGGGTCGGATACACCGGGATCTTGTAGCTGTCTGGATAGCGCTTGAACATGGCCAGCTGACCGGGAGTCAGCTTGTCCTTGTACTGATCCACGTTCTGCGCGGTGATGGTGAACTGCGGCTGCTCGCTGGCGAACGGATCCGGGAGGAACCCGGCGCTATCGGGAGTGCCGGCGTTGGTCGGCAGGCCGCCGGTCCAGGCCGGAATCGAGCCATCGGCGTTGCCGGCCATCTCTGCCCCGACCGGAGTCAGGGTAGTGCCCAGCTTGGCCGCTTCTTCCGGCGATACCGCTGCCATAACGCTGCAGGCTAGCAGCGACAGAGTCAGCGCGCCGGTTTGCAACAGACCTTTTGTTGTTTTCATATACAGAGTCTTCCTCAAAATTCCTGGGCGCTTAGAAGTTCATACCGAAGCTGAGTGCTACGAAGTCACGGTCGATCGAGGTGTTGTACTTGCCGCCGAAGAAATCGGTGTAAGACAGATCGGCCGTGTAGGTGTTCTGGTACTCGGCATTCAGACCCAAGCTGATGGCCTTGTTGCCTTCGTTGAACACGCCGTTGGCACCGTAGCCGTCGACGTCATGGGACCAGGACACGCTGGGCTTCAGGTTGATACCGGCAATGGCATCGTTGTAGTCCCAGACGGCCTTGGCGCGGTAGCCCCAGGAAGTGCTGGTGACGAAGCCGTCGTCTTCGCAGTACTTGCTGACGTTTTCGGCGGTGGCGCTACCCAGAGTGCCGGCGTTCGTAGTCACACACGCATTACCTGGCAACGGGCCCGGGCCGAAGACTGGGTCACGGCCGTAGCGCACTTCGCTGGTGCTCTCCAGTCCGCCAACATGACTCACGCCGATCTCGCCGACCAGGGTCAGACGGCTGGCGCCCATGACCTGATCGAAGAAGTGGGTGAAGGTGGTCTGGAACTGAGTGATCTCCTTGCGGCGATAGCCATGCAGATCAGTACCCGGCGAGCCCTTCAACAGAGAAAGGTTCGGATTCAGCGGGGTCAGGCCAGCAAACAGGATGTCGGTGGTATTGAGCTGCACCGGCGCATTCGGCCGGTAGCTGACTTCACCACTCCAGGCGGTGCCGGTAGGCAAGGTGGTGGAGAAGCTCAGGCCATAGAGGCGAATATCTTCCGGATACTCCATGAAGTATTGAGAGTTGCCCGCCACCACTAGCGGTAGCAATGAAGGTGTCAGTGCGCCCGCAGCCGCACCAGCACCAGCCCCGCCAAGTATTGGCGTCAGTGCAGTTGCCAACTGCCCGCCAAGGGCAGCGCCGCTGTACGCACCAGCCGGCCCACCCGTGGCACTGAAGACCGGCGTCCGGCTGTGATAGTTCATAAAGTAGGCACCGAACTCAGTGTCCAGCTGCTCGGCGAAATAGCGGAAAGCTACGCCAAACTGACCATCATCGCGCGCATCTCTATCGCCACCACGTGCTACCACAACTCCCTCATCTGGACTGCCGTGATTAACACCACGCGCTGCTAAAACCCCATTAACAGCGGCTAAGGAAGGAGGCAGCGCGACCCCAGGCACTCCAGCCGCAGTCAGACCGCCCGCCACAGCCCGGTTCACCTGAGCAGTTGTTCTAAGCACTGCGAGGTTCTGGTCACAACCATCAGCCACGATATCCGGCTGAGCAAAGAAGGTACCGCAGTTGTCGGCTACCGTCTGATCCCACTCCAACTGGTAGAAAGTCTCCATCGACAGGTTGTCGGTCAGGCTTTGCGACACATAGAACATATTGACCGGAATCAGGCCTTCCTTGACCTCGGCGCCGGGGCGACGGAAGGCAGCGGCATCGACCGGGTTGATCGCGTTGATGCTGTTCTGGATAAAGGTGCTCTCGCCCCAGCTGACCACCTGCTTGCCCAGACGCACCGAGCCCGGCTGATCGGCAACGGCGTAGTTGTGATAGACGAAGGCGTCGAGAATTTCCGCGCCTGAGGCCTGGGCGGCCTGCTTACGGTTGCTGTCGTCGATGTCCTTGAACAGGCGGTGCTCGTCCTTCAGCTCGAAGTCGTACCAGTACTTACCGCGGACGAACACGCCGGTATCGCCGTACTTCAATTCGAGGTCGTGTACGCCCTTGAAGATTTTCGAGAAGGTTTCGCCCTTCTTGAAATTCAGGTGGGAGTCATCGGAGGTCTGCGACAGACCGTCACCACCATTGTTCTTACCTATCAGGTCTTTGTCAGCACCGCGCACCGACCAACTGGCCCCCACTGAGATGGAGGAATCAAACTGACCTTCGATTTCGCCAATATTGAAATTCACGCCGAATGCCGGTGTGGCGAGGGTGGATGCGAGGCTGACGGCCAGCGGCAGTTTTGCCAGGCGCCAGGTTTGCTTTGCTTTTGTCATCGACGCTACTCCATGTACTTTTTTGTTATGGATGATGCGGACTATAGCCAGAGGGTGTGACCGCTTGATCCCTCGAAAGTGTGATTTGCAGCCCCCCCAGGCACTCTGGCTCGCAGGTTTCAGCGGGTCGGCCCGACCCGCCGCAGGCCTAGAATGGCTGGAAAAGAATATTTAGCAAGCCAAACGCTTGTTTGACTGATCAGTCATTTTCGCGAGGTAGCACCGCCGCACTTTACAAGGTGGAAAGAAACGCGCAGCCGGCCGCCTGCCACTGGGCGATATCCAAGCGAATACGTTTCTTATCCAGCTTGCCGACACTGGTCTTGGGAATTTCAGTAACAAGTGCGATCTGCGTGGGGATGGCCCACTTGTTGATATGCCCCTGTTCGATATAAGGCTTGAGGTGATCCTTGAGCCCCTTGGCATCCAGCGCCTGATCGTTACGCAGCACCAGCAAGGCAAAAGGCCGCTCGCCCCACTGCGGATCCGCCACCCCCACCACCGCCACCTCACGCACGGCCGGATGACGACTGATCAGGTCTTCCAGCGCCAATGAGGAGATCCACTCGCCACCGGTCTTGATCACGTCCTTGATGCGGTCACGAATCTCGATGAAGCCCATGCCGTCGATGGTCGCCACGTCGCCAGTGTGCAGCCAGCCGTGTTCCCAGAGCTCCTGGCCTTTCTCCGGTTCGCGGAAATAGCCCTGGCTCAGCCACGGCGAGCGCAGCACCAGCTCGCCCTGGGACTCGCCGTCCGCCGGCAGCATGGAGCCATCGACGCCCATGATCGCCGCTTCGACCAGGGGCACCGGCACCCCGGCTTTGATCCGATAGGTGATCTGTTCATCCTCGCTGCCGGCCTGCAGCTCATCATTGATGTGCGCGCAGGAGATCAGCGGGCAGGTTTCCGACATGCCATAGGCGGCCGTCAGCTGAATGCCGCGCGCCTTGGCGGCATCGTAGAGGGCACGGTTCAGCGCGCTGCCGCCGATGATCATCTTCATCCCGGCGAAATCGTGGCCCTGGGCACTCGGGGTGTTGAGCAGCATCTGCAGGATGGTCGGCACGCAGTGGGAGAAGCTGACATTCTCCTCCTTGATCAACTTGCACAGCAGCTCCGGCTCGTAGCGCCCCGGATACACCTGCTTGACGCCCAGCATGGTGGCGGCATAAGGCATACCCCAGGCATGTACATGGAACATCGGGGTAATCGGCATGTAGACATCATTGCTGCCCAGCAGGCGCACGCTGTCGAGACTGCCCAGCACACTGGCCGCGGCCATGGTGTGCAGCACCAGTTGCCGATGGGTGAAATAGACGCCCTTGGGGTTGCCGGTGGTGCCGGTGGTGTAGAAGGTGGTGGCCACCGAGTTTTCATCGAAATCGGCGAAGTCGTAGCTCGCACCGGCGGCTGCCAGCAGCTGCTCGTACTCGCCGACCAGGCCCGGCAGCTCGGCGGTTTTCTCCTCGGCATCGGTCAGCAGCAGGGTCTTCTCGACCGTGCTCAGTTGCGCGGCGATACCGTTGTAAAGGGGCACGAACTCACTGTTGACCAGGACGAACTTATCCTCGGCGTGGTTCATGGTGTAGAGAATCTGATCAGGCGACAGGCGGATATTGATGGTGTGCAGCACCGCACCGAGCATGGGAATGGCGAACATGCATTCGAGGTAGCGGTGGCTGTCCCAATCCATCACTGCCACGGTATCGCCGGCCTTGACCCCTGCCGCTGTCAGCACATTGGCCAAGCGCGCAACCCGCTCGTTGAAGGTCGCATAACTGTAGCGCAGGGTGTCGCGATAGACGATTTCGCGGGTTTTTTCGTAGCGCACCCCGGACAGCAATAAACGCTTGATCAGCAGCGGATATTGGTAGGCATTGGCCGCGGGCGGGATGATGCGGGTTTGCAACATGAGGAGTACCTGTCTACGGAATATTATTTTTCTACGGTGACTGGACTCTAGAGCGCTTGCCAGACAGGCAAATCAGTCAAAAGAATGATTTGCCGCATGACTCTTAAGCCGCCACTGGTCACACGATAAAGCCGACAAGCAAGCGCGGTCGAAAGACGCCATTCACTGGAAGCATGCGTTTATAGCGATAACGCTGATGGCCGATACCGTCAGAGGCGCCTGCGCTGCTGAAGCGGACGCGGCTGCGGCTGCGGCTGCGGCTGCGGCCGCCGATACGGCAGGAGTAGTCGTGGGTTGCCATGCGAAGCCTGGGCACGATCGATCAGTGGTTGTGAAAAACCGAAGGCCGTCGCGAGAGCGCCGCCGGGCGAGCGAAACAAGGCGCCCCGCATCTGCGGGGCGCTTTTCCCGGCCAGTATCAGCGCAATTCGCTAAAGGCCAACTTGACGCCCAAGCCCACCAACACCGCGCCCATCAGCCGATCGAACCAGTGCCCCAAGCGGGCAAAGCCGGCACGCACGCGGCGCTGGCTGAACAGCACCGCCACCAGACAGAACCACAGCGCCGTCGCCAGTGCCAGGTAGATGCCATAACCGGCCTGCACACTGAGTGGGGTATGCGGATTGATCACCACGGTAAACAACGACAGGAAGAACAGGGTTGCCTTGGGGTTCAGGCCATTGGTGACGAATCCGGCGACAAAGGCTGCCCGTGGCGAACGTGCGCCCTGCTCCAGGCTCAGCTCGGCACTGCCCGGGTCGGCCGGTTTGGCGCGCAACGCCTTGATCCCAATGTAGAGCAGGTAGGCGGCGGCCAGCCACTTCAAGGCATTGAACAAGACAATCGACTGCGACACGATCAGGCCGATGCCGAGCAGCGAATAGGCCACATGCACGAAAATCCCGCTCCCGACACCCAGCGCGGTGAAAATGCCGGCGCGTCGGCCGAAGGCCACGCTTTCGCGCACCACGATGGCAAAATCCGGCCCGGGACTGGCTACGGCCAGCAAGTGAATCAGGGCAACGGTGAAGAACTCCGTCCAGTACATAGCGGCTCCGCAACAGGCATAGGGGTCTGATAGGCTGTTCACCTTACGCCCCACCATAACAGCAGAAAAGGTACAGCTGATGAGTAACAATAGCCGCGCGGCCTTTCTTGACCACAGCTCTCTCGACCTTGGCGATCTCGACTTGACGCCCCTGCAGCAACTATTTGGCGAACTGCGGTTATACCCGCAGAGCAGCCCGCAGCAAGTGATCGAGCGCCTGCAGGGCGTGCAGGTGGCGATCAGCAACAAAGTCCCCCTGGATGCCGCGACCTTTGCCGCCTGCCCCGAGTTGCAACTGCTGTTGGTCGCCGCCACCGGCACCAATAACATCGACCTGGCCGCCGCCCGCGAGCATGGCGTGGTCGTATGCAACTGCCAGGGTTATGGCACGCCTTCGGTGGCGCAGCACACCCTGATGCTGCTGCTCGCCCTGGCCACGCGCCTGGCCGATTACCAGAATGCGGTACGTGACGGCCGCTGGCAGCAGGCGTCGCAATTCTGCCTGCTGGACTTCCCCATCGTCGAACTGGAAGGCAAGACCCTCGGCCTGCTCGGCCATGGCGAACTGGGCGGCGCGGTGGCCCGATTGGCCGAAGCCTTCGGCATGCGCGTGCTGCTGGGCCAATTGCCGGGGCGCCCACCCCGCCAGGATCGCCTGCCACTGGACGAACTGCTGCCGCAGGTCGATGCCCTGACCCTGCATTGCCCACTCAACGCCGCCACCCAGAATCTGATCGGCGAGTACCAACTGAGCCTGATGAAACCGGGCGCCTTCCTGATCAATACCGCACGCGGCGGCTTGGTCAACGAACAGGCCCTGGCCGATGCCCTGCGCCGCGGCCATCTGGGTGGCGCGGCCACCGACGTCCTGACCCAGGAGCCGCCGAAAGACGGCAACCCCTTGCTCGCCAGCGACATCCCGCGCCTGATCGTCACCCCGCACAGCGCCTGGGGCAGTCGCGAAGCGCGGCAGCGTATCGTCATCCAGATGATGGAGAATGCTCAGGCATTTTTCGGCGGTGCGCCGCGTCGCGTAGTCAGCTAAGCTGCGCGCCTTTTTTCGAGGAGCGCTTATGGATCCGCGCGGTGAAGTGCTGCTACGCCAGGCCGAACTGTTCGGCGGCCCGCTGCTGCTGGCCGGTTTGCCCGCCGACGACTTGCTCGGCCGCTTGCCCGAGGCCCAGGGCTGGAGCTGGCATGCCGGCGAGCAGGCGCTACTGGACAGCCGCTTTGCCGGGCGCAGCCACTTGGGCGTTACCCCCCCTGCTGGCGAATTCGCCGCCGCGGTGCTGTTCCTGCCGAAATCCCGCGAACTGACCGACTACCTACTGAATGCCCTGGCCGCCCAACTGGCCGGGCGCGAACTGTTTCTGGTCGGCGAGAAGCGTGCCGGCATCGAACGCGCGGCCAAGCAGTTGGCGGCTTTCGGCAGAGCGCGCAAGCTCGACAGCGCACGCCATTGCCAACTCTGGCAAGTGCAGGTCGAGCATGCCCCCGCAACCCCGGATCTCGAAGCCCTGGCGCGGCGTTACAGCCTGCCGCTGAGCGATGGCCCGCTGCACGTGATCAGCCTGCCCGGGGTCTTTTGTCACGGCCGCCTGGATATCGGCAGCGCCCTGCTCCTGGAGCATCTGGACAAGCTGCCCGCAGGGCACTTGCTCGACTTCGGCTGCGGCGCCGGGGTGCTCGGCGCGGCGCTGAAACGCCGCTACCCCGAGAACCAGGTGACCCTGCTGGATGTCGACGCCTTCGCCGTGGCCAGCAGTCGCCTGACTCTGGCGGCGAACGGCCTGCAGGCCGAGGTGATCAGCGGCGACGGGATTGCCGCCGCGCCCAGGGGGCTGGTCGCGATCCTCAGCAACCCACCCTTCCATCAGGGCGTGCATACCCACTACCAGGCCACGGAAGATCTGTTGCGCCATGCGGCTGAGCACCTCGAGCGGCATGGCCAGCTGCGCCTGGTGGCCAACAGCTTCCTCAAGTATCCGCCGCTGATCGAGCAATACCTCGGCCCCTGCCACACCCTGGCCGAGGCCAAGGGCTTTCGCATCTATAGCGCGAGCAAGCCGTAACCATCTGCGCCCCACGCCGACTTGCCCGAACGGCTGCGGTTGGGCAGAATGCGCCCGTCCTAGGGGAGTAGTCTCCCGCGAGCACCAGCTCGCCCGGCACGCGTCAACATACTTGGTCCGCCGACCATGGCGCGTGCGATCCAACAGCCCAGTGAAACGGGCTGGCGCATTGTCGCAACAAGTCAGCACGGCCTGACGACGAGGCGCACAGGGTTTGACCAGACCTATGACACGCACACCTTACCCGGGGCGGGAAGGCTGTACGTGTCATAGCCATGTCGACCCGCCCCGTTAGGAAGCCCGATGCTGGAATCCCTGTTCGTTCCCACCCTGATCGTTGCCCTGGCCGAGATCGGCGACAAGACCCAACTACTCGCCTTGCTGCTGGCCGCGCGCTTTCGTAGGCCCGGGCCGATTATCCTCGGCATAGTGGTCGCCACCCTGGCCAACCATTTTCTCGCCGGCGCTGCCGGCAACTGGGTGGCCGGGCTGTTTTCCCCAGTGGCCCTGCGCTGGGCGCTAGCGGCCTCCTTCGTCGCGGTGGCGCTGTGGACTCTGGTTCCCGACCAGCTGGATGACGACGAAAGCTCGAATTTCAAGCGCCACGGCCCGTTCCTGACCACCCTGGTTGCCTTCTTTATCGCCGAGATGGGCGACAAGACCCAGGTCGCCACGGTGATGCTGGCCGCGCAGTACCCCCACTTCGTCCTCGTGGTAATCGGCACGACCCTGGGCATGCTGCTCGCCAATGTCCCCGTAGTGCTGGCCGGCAATTTTGCCGCCGAGCGCTTGCCGCTAACCTTGATTCGGCGCCTGGCTGCCTGCGCCTTCGCTGCGCTGGCGACTTATGCCTGCTATCAAGCCCTGCAGCTCGGCGGGCACTTATGGTATTGATTTGACGCCATGCCCCTGGCGCTCGACACGATGTTTTGGCTACCCTGACGGCCGATAACCTGCGCAACATCTTGCGCACTTCGCCCAGCACGTTTTGGAATTGAGCATGTCAGTGGATGATCGGAAAAAGCTGGTCTGCAAACATATCGAGCTGTCGTGGAACAAGGGCCATCTGGCCCTGGCCGAACAGCTGCACAGCAAGGATTTTCTCTACAAAAGCTCGTTTGTCGGCCGCCACCTGGGCAGCGCGGCCTTCGCCAAGCTGATCGAGGACATCCGCCATGCCATGCCAGACCTGCAGGTGGTGGTCGAGGAGTGCATTGCCGAAGGCAACAAAGTAGTCACCTGGAGCACCCTGATCGGCACCATCGAGAAACCGGCCATGGGTTACCCGCCGAGCGACAAGGTATTGAGCATCGCGGCGATGGCCTTCTGGACGTTGACGCCGAGCAACGAGATCCAGGAGATCTGCACCATGTTCGACATGGAAAGCTTTCGCGCCCAACTGGGCTTGGGAACCCGCCCTTTTGCCGAAATAGCGCTGCCTTGAGACCAGGCAGCGCCCCACGGGAGCGCTGCGCGTGGCCGGACAACTTAGGCGAGCAGCGCTCGCCACAGGCCTCAACGGCTGGTTAGCCGCACAGCCTCACACGTATGCCGGCCAATAGCTCCGGCCGCGCGCTCAGCGCGAAGCCTTGGCCTGTTCGTAGAGCGGCATGACCTTCGGGATGGCCGCCTGCAAGGCAGCGATACGGCTGCTCGACGACGGGTGGGTGCTCATGAACTCCGGCGGCGCGCCATTGCTGGCCTGGGCCATCTTCTGCCACAGGCTGACCGCGGCGTTCGGGTTGTAGCCGCCACGGGCGGCCAACTCCAGCCCGAGCAGGTCGGCCTCGTTCTCGTTACCCCGACTGTTGGGCAAGGTCAGGCTGTACTGCACCACGGTGTCGGCCATGGCCATACCCGCCTCGCCCAAACCGAGCAACGCACCGGCCCCCTGCTTGGCCAGCGCCACGCCATAGGCTTTGGACATGGCCTCGCGGCTATGCTCGCGCAAGGCGTGAGCCATTTCATGGCCCATGATCGCGGCGATTTCATCGTCACTCAGTTGCAGTTTTTCAATCAGCCCGGTGTAGAAGATGATCTTACCGCCAGGGCCGCAGTTGGCGTTCAGCTCAGGGCTCTTGATCAGGTTGACCTCCCACTGCCACTGCGCGGCATCCGGGCGGAAAATCGGCGCCTGCCTGATCAAGCGATCGGCGATCAGCTGCAAACGCCTGGCATTGGCACTGCTCTTGTCGAGCACCCCCTTGCTCGACGCCTCGCCCAGAGTCTGCTGATAGGACTGCGCATACATCTGATTGACCTCTTGGCTCGAGAGCATGCTGAACATGTACTGCTTGCGCTCAACGCCCACCGCACCACCGCTGGTGGTGTTCACGGCTTGGCATCCTGCCAACAGCAAGGCCGCGGCCAGCGCCGTAAAGGACAACTTCTGGTTCATGCTGAGTCTCCATTCGAATAAGCACCGTATGCTAGGCCCGGCACCCCGCGCGAGCAACCGGCAATAGCGCGGGAGGACAGCCCGTCGTCCGTTATCGGCGCCGGCCCCGCCGGCCTGTTGAAAAGCTCATCAGGGCGAAATGCGCAAGGCCGGTTTACAGATCCCGCGCAGCGCTCAAAACCCGAGAGCAGAGACAGGGACGTTTCTGCCCGGCCCGGCCCGCTGAAACGACCTGCAGGTGCGCCGCAGCGTCAGGCTTTGGCGAATTCAGGCGCAACGCGGCATAGTGCGCAGCAGTTTTTCCATTGCTCGCTAAGGTTCTCCCTGCAACCGGCCGATAAACCGGGACAGGCACTCACCGTTCGCCGGAGTCACCATGAAACTCAAGTCCATCCAGTTTTCCGTTGCGACCCTGGCCGGAGCGAGCGTGCTCGCGGTGGTCGTTGCCCTGGTGCTCTATACGGTCTTCGTCAGCGGCAGAAGCCAGGCGCTGGTGCAGGAGCGTACCCAGGCCCTGCTCGAACGGGTCATCGAGCAACGCCTGACGGCGCTTGCCCAAACCCAGGTGCTGCAAATCCAGCGGGAACTGGAAGTACCGCTGCAGATCACCGCAGACCTGGCCCGCGTCAATGCCCAGCTCGGCAAACAGGATGCGGATGGCAACCCACTGCTCTCGAGTAGCCGTGAAGAACTGTCCAGCCTGGTGCGTACGACCACCGAGGAAAACCCCAAGCTGCTCGGCAGTTACATCGGCTGGGAAGCCAATGCCTTCGATGGCAATGACGACCTCTATGCCGGGCCGAAAGACAACGGCTACGACGGCAGTGGCCGTTTTCTACCCTGGTGGTACCGCAACAGCGACGGCAGCATCGCGGTCGATGCCATCGGCACCATGGAAAGCCAAACCCTGCTGCCCACCGGCGTGCGCGAAGGCGAGTATTACCTGTGCCCGAAAGAGCGCAAACGGCCCTGCGTGATCGATCCTGCGCCCTACGAGGTCGGCGGCAAGATGGTCATGCTGGCGTCCTTCACCACGCCGATCCTGGTCGATGGGGCATTTCGCGGCATCGCCGGGGCCGACCTGTCGATGAACTTCATCCAGGAACTATTGCTCAAGGCCGACCAGCAACTCTACGACGGCGCCGGCGAACTGGCCCTGATCGCCAACAATGGCAGCCTGGTGGCCTCGACCCAACTGCCGGACAAGCTCGGCAGCCCGGCCAGCGCACTGCTCGATGCCAATGAACTGAACAACTTGCAAAACCTCCAGGCCGGCCAGGTGAAATACGCGATCGATACCCAGGCCAACCCTGCGGACAGTCGTATCGAGCTGTTCCTGAGCTTCAACATCGGCAACACCGATACCCACTGGACGCTCATGCTGGCGCTGCCGGTGAATACGGTGATGGCCGAGCTGCATGCGCTGCAGAGCGATCTGGCCGCGCAACGCGATGCCGACACCCTGGGCATGGCGCTGGTCGGCCTACTGGTTGCCGCCATCGGCCTGCTGGTGGTGTGGTTCGTCGGTTTCGGCATCGCCCGGCCACTGAAGCAAATGGTGGCCATGCTCGACGACATCGCCCAGGGCGAAGGCGACCTGACCCGCCGCCTGACGAGCGAGCGGGCCGACGAACTCGGCTTGATCGCCAAGGGCTTCAACACCTTCCTCGGCAAGCTGCAGGCGATGATCAGCCAGGTGGTGGGTTCGGTAGAAAAAGTCAGCGACTCCTCGGAACACTCCGCCGACATCGCCATCCGCACCCATCAGGGCATGCAGCGGCAACAAGCGGAGATCGAGCAGGTGGCCACCGCGGTGCACCAGATGACGGCGACCGCCCAGGACGTGGCACGCAATGCCACCCACGCGGCACAAGCGGCCAGGCATGCCGACCAGGCGGCCAACCAGGGCAAGCAGATCGTGCAACACAGCACCGATGCGATTACCGCGCTGGCCGGCGAGATCGGCCGAGCGGTCACGGTGGTGCAATCCCTGGCCGAGGACAGCGAGAACATCAACGCGATTCTGGTGGCGATTCGCGGGATCGCCGAGCAGACCAACCTGCTCGCGCTGAATGCCGCCATCGAAGCGGCACGGGCCGGCGAACAAGGCCGCGGGTTTGCCGTGGTGGCCGACGAAGTACGCAACCTGGCGCAAAAAACCCAGCAGGCCACCGAAGAAATTCAGAAAATGATTCAGCAGCTACAGAGCAGAACCCGTGAAGCCGTGCAGGTCATGGAAGACAGCCAGAACAAGACCGATGTCAGCGTGCAGCAGGCCAGCGAAGCGGCCAAGGCGCTGGAATCGATCACTCAGGCGGTAGCGGTGATCAACGACATGAACAGCCAGATCGCCAGTGCCGCCGAACAGCAGAGCGCAGTGGCCGAAGACATCAATCGCAACGTCAGCAACATCGGCCAGGTCGCCAACGAAGTAGCCAGCGGTGCCGACGAAGCCAGCCAGGCCAGCGCCGAACTGACTCAATTGGCCGAGCAACAGCGCCGGCTAATCAATCAGTTCAGGATTTGAGCCGCCGGGTAGCCATCCGCTTATCCCCGCGCGCCACTGACGCCAGCTACGCCGGCGTCAGGCACTCGGGGGCATTCAGTTTGGGGTCGTTGACCAGATTGGCCAGAACCCGCTCGCGCAACAGCGGCTGAGGCTTGGTCAATAGCGCGCGAAGCTCGTCCAGCGGCGTGTCTGCCGCCAGCCAGAGCGCCTGGGCGGCGGCATCGAGAATCAGCGGGCGACGCTGATTGGCGGCAGGCTGGGTCACCACCGCCGCGCTGAGATAGACATGGCCTTCGACCGGATAAGCCTCCCACAACGCCGCGAAGTACAGCGGACTGTCTTCGCTGGTCAGCCAATACGGCCGTTTGCGCGCCGAGCCGCGCCACTCGTAAAACCCATTGGCCGGCAACAAGCCGCGACGCAGACGCAAGGCATCGCGGAACATCGGCTGCTCGGCCAGAGTTTCCGCCCGTGCCTGGGCCGGGGTTTTCGACAGGTCGGTCAACCATGGCGGCGTCAGCCCCCAGCGGGCACGAGCCAACTGACGCTCACCCGCGACAGCACGCAGCAGCAGGATCTGGGCGCCGGGCGCAATATTCCATTGCGGCTGCTGATCCGCAGGAAAACCGGGCAAGGCCGCGAACACTGGCGACCAACGAAACAAGGCATAACGTCCACACATGGGGCAACTCGATAGCGGCTAGGCGGTGAGCCCGGTCGCGCAGGTTATTCAATGGGCCACACGCAGGCTCGAGCGTTCGGCGGGCTTCCCTGCCCCGCCGGCGCTTGGCCTGGGCAAGTTGCGCCTGCTAGCAGAGCAGCACGCCCTGAAAATTCTCCGGCTCATCATTGGCCAGCGGTTGCGCGGCATTGTACGTGGCGATCAGCTGCTGCGCGCGCCCGGCCTGAACATCGTCGACCATCAGGCCGAGCAGGCCACTGACCGGTAGCTCGCCGACCCCGCCGAGCAGGTGCTGGCCAGTCAGGTGGGCCTCGATGCCCTCGCTGGCCAGCATACCCAGCAGCAACTCGCCTTCCAGCAAGTCCTGCGGCTCATAGATGCGCTGCATCAGTCGTTTTCTCCACGCACATCGAGCGTCCAGTCAATGCCGTCGGTGTGCAGATCGAAGACAATGGGCCGGCAACACACCGGGCAATCCTCGATGTACCGTTGATCGCCGGCCGAGAGGTCGAGCAGGGCTTCGACCGACTCGCCACAGTACGGGCATTGATACCCCTGGTTTTCCAGCATCGCAGCCTCCATGTGACTTGTAGGTATAATCGCCGGTCTATCGCTGGCCCCGGACACGGGATCACCTTCCTCCACCTTCTGTGAACCACAGCTAACCACGACAAGAGAGCATGATGGGCGAATTCGATGCCATCCGACCTTACGCCGACTCCGAAGTACCCGCTGTTCTGGCGCGCCTGCTGGCAGACGACGAGTTTCTCGACATCCTCACCCAATACCGCTTCCCCCGCTTGGCCGGCGCACTGGGTTGGCTGCTTAAACCACTTATAGCCTATCGACTGCGTCTTGAGTTTCGCACGGTTGCCTCGGTGGCGGCGCTGCAAGACAAAGTGGAGACCTATGTCGACCAAAGCATCGAGCGCGCCACCGACGGCGTGACCTATTCCGGCGTCGAGCAACTCAAGGCTGGCAGCGCTTACCTGCTGCTCGCCAACCACCGCGACATCGTCATGGATCCGGCCTTCGTCAATTACGCGGTGTACCACGCAGGCCTGCCGACCCCGCGCATCGCGATCGGCGACAACCTGCTGCAAAAGCCTTTCGTTAGCGACCTGATGCGCCTGAACAAGAGCTTTATCGTGCATCGCTCACTGAGCGGGCGGCGCGAGAAACTCGCGGCCTACCAACTGCTGTCGGCCTATATCAATCACTCGATCCGCAACGATTGCGAGTCGATCTGGATCGCCCAGGCCGAGGGTCGCGCCAAGGATGGCAACGACCGCACCGACTCGGCGATCCTCAAGATGTTCCACATGAGCCGCAAGAGCGAGCCCTTTGCCGAGGTGATTGCGGCGCTGAAGCTGACCCCGGTGTCGATCAGCTATGAATACGACCCCTGCGACCAGGCCAAGGCCCGCGAGCTGTTCACTCGCGCCAACAGCGGCAGCTACAGCAAAGCCCCGGGCGAAGACGACCAGAGCATCGCCCTCGGCATTACCGGCTATAAAGGTCGCGTGCACGTGCACTTCAGCGCGCCGGTAAGCAGCGGCCTGGAAGACAGCAAGCAGTTGGCCGCCGAGATGGACAGACAGATTCTCAGCGGTTACCGGCTATTCCCCGTGCATTACCTGGCGTATGCCATGTGGAACGAGCGCGATCCGGCACTCGAAGTGCCAAGCGCCGCACAGCTGTTCCCCGCCGAGGAACTGGCGCGCGCCGAAGCCGAGTGGAAAAAACGCCTGGCTCGCTGCCCGGTCGAGCAGCAGCCTTATCTGGTGCTGCAATACGCCAATCCGGTGCGCAATCAATACCGAGTAAAAGCCGGCTTGCCGCTGTAAGCGTGCCCGGCGTAAATGCAAGCGCCAGCCCCTAGCAGGCCGCTTGCATTTAAACCAATTGTCAGCGGCAACTCAGAGCCGGGTGCTGATCCAGGACAGCGCGAGTGCCGCCCCCAGGCTGGCGAAGCCGAAACGATAGAAAAACCGGTTCAGCCGCTGGGCCGGTTCGTCGACCGCGCACAGCTCCTCGGCCATATCCTGCGCGTCACTACCAGCGACCAAACGTGCCACGGCACGCTGCTCGCGCACTCGGGTGGCCAGCAGCAACCAGCCCCCGGCCAGCCCGAAGAACAGGGCAAGGGCATTCAACGACTGCGCGGGATGGGCAAGACAAACAGACCAGAGTGCCTGCGACGACATCAACAACCTCCACATCGAATTGGCGCACAACCCCAACCGAGGCGCCGAAAAAAGGGAAACGTCGGAGTTCGCGGGCAACATGCAGCGACTGCACTGATCGTTAGGAGAAGGCAACACTCGACTTTTCAAGGGCAGCCGCCGACTCTCCGCCCTCAAGCACTTCCAGCAGTCGCACCTCACACCGTCGCGACCCACCGGACGATCCGAAATACCGGGCGCAGTTTACTGGAGCGATCCTTTTAGAAATTTCGTTTCCGACGAACGCAGGGTCTATCTCAAAGCCGTCTAAAAAACGTCATATTCCTGGCCTAAGCTTTGAATCCTCTTCTGTTACGTCACCGTCATCGCTGCACGGGAGCGTAGCCAACCTGCCCGCAGAGGAATTGCCATGCTCATTCCACAACCGCTTGACCGTGACTACTCGATCGACTCCTACGACGAGGTGGACGCTGTAGTCAACGAGCTGTCCTTCAACGTTCAGGATCGCCACTGGCTGGTCTATTGCGCCCTCGGCGGTCACGAACACTATGACCTGCCAGACGTTGACCAACACACCGGATTCAGCCTGCCGGAGTTTTACGTCGAGGCGGCCTGAACCTCCCCCGAAAAAAACCGGCCACGATTGCGATGCCGTTTTTGCTTGCGGTGCAAACCGCAGAATGCGGCCAGCCCAGCGTTTCTGATTGATAGGCTGCAGCCATCCTCGGTCATGAGTCGCATGGCTGTTGTTCAGGCAAGGAAAAATACCGCCTATCCCTTGCGGGCAAAGCGGTATTTTCTCTGACTCTCAAGTTATCCGACTTATCCGTTTTATCGCTGGCAGCCAAGACCCGAGGGTTCGAGTCTTGGCCGAACAGCATTACGCTAACGGCCTGCTAGCGATTATTGGCTAAGCATTTGCCCAATAGTCGGATCCTTGAACGCACGGGTCAGTGCATCGCTCAACACGTCGCTGACCAGTTTGGTATTGGTTTCCTGGTTCGGCGCCATGCCGAAGCGCTGGTTCAACGAGGCGCCATAGCGACCGTTGTAACGGCGCGAGCTGTTCTGCACGTCGACACGGAAGGTCGCGGTGATATCGGACTCGGTGACGTACAGCCCTTCTTTCGGCGACTGGTACTTCAGCTCGGCCAGGGTCAGGGTCAGTTGCGGCGCGTTGTAGGCATTCGGGGTCGGGGTGAAACCCAGCAGTCGCACTGCCGCTTCTGCCTGCGCTTGCAGTTTTGGCAGGATGTCCTGGCCGGTGACGACGATCGCGCTGGTTTCCGGGTACAAGCCGCCACGCGTGCCGAGCACCGGCGACGGACGACCGTCGGCAACCCTTACCACCACCGGCTGGCCTTGGCCAACGGCGGCCAGCGGGGCGTTGACCTTGGGTTGCGGGCTGAGTTGTTGCGGGCTGTGGGCACAGCCGACCAAGGAAAGGCTGACGACAGCGATCAGACCAAACAACAGGCGGTGCAGCATGCTCATCTCTCCATGGGGGGGGGTGCGAAATCGCCCTGCAGTATAACCAGCCGCATCGGGGTCTAACAGAGCACGCTCAATACCCGAGCCTTGTCAGGCTATTGTCACGGCCTTGTCATGCCTGGCTGGCATAAGACTTTAGTCGTCAACCGCCTGAGTCCATGTCATGTTTTCGCTTCGCTCCTGGCTCGCCCCACGCCGCCACATCCGCACATTTGCCTTGCTCGACGGCCACGGCCGGTGTCGCGCCTTTCGCCAGTCAGCCCAGGCGCCACAAGGCCTGGAGTGGATCGAGGTGAATCAGCAACGGCTCGACTGGCTGCATCAAACGCTTCCCGACAACGCACGCATCGCCCCAACCGCGGCTCATTCGGCGGCCTGAGCGCAGACAAGAAGAAAAGTCACTTGATGCGATCAATTTTTCTCCATTCGCCTTATAATCGCGCCCCGATTATAAGGACGCCTCCTGATCGGGCCTCGCCGTACCGCTGATGCATTAGCCATCGGCCACGCCCCAGAGAGTCGCCCACTTCGTGCAGCCCTTGCGGCTCGCCTTTTACCCAGAGCGCAGAACGTCTTGCAGTCATGCAAGGGGAGCTCTGCGCGGGCAAAAAGGCAGGCCTGGGCAAACGAGCTTTTTTGAGGTTCACGGCTCCAAAAGAGCGTGAAAAAAACGGTTTCAACAACTTCACAAGAGTGTGGCGAAAATGAACGATCTTGCGGCTGACAAATGCTCCGCTCCCCCCTCCCGCCTCATCCCAGGACATCTCAGCGACCGCTGATAGGCGTTGTTTCACGCTTAGGCCTCCGGCCGTCAATTGGGTGCTGCATTTTTAGGAGACGTGGTAATGGCGCAAAACGATTACGAAACGGTAGATGCGGTGCTGGTTGGCGCCGGCATCATGAGCGCGACCTTGGCCGTGCTACTGAAAGAACTTGATCCGACCCTCAAACTGGAAGTCATCGAACTGATGGAGTCCGGGGCGATCGAAAGCTCCAATCCCTGGAACAATGCCGGTACCGGTCATGCCGGGCTGTGCGAGCTGAACTACACGCCGCAGGCGGCGGATGGCTCGATCGATATCGAAAAATCGGTGACCATCAACACCCAGTTCGAAGAATCCAAGCAGTTCTGGGCCTATTTAGTCGAGAAAGGCACCTTCGGCTCACCCAAGTCCTTTATCACCCCGGTACCGCACCTGAGCTTTGTGCGCGGCCAGGAGGGCATCGACTTCCTCAAGACCCGCTTCAAGGCGCTCACCAGGCACCACGCCTTCGCCGACATGGAGTACACCGAAGACCGCGCCACCATGGCCAAGTGGATGCCACTGATGTTGCCGGGGCGCGATCCCAAGGAAGCGATCGCCGCGACCCGGGTCATGGCAGGCACCGACGTCAACTTCGGCACCCTAACCAAGCATCTGCTCGACCACCTGGGCACACAGTCCAACGCAAAGGTCAAATGCAGCCAGAAGGTCACCGGCCTCAAGCGCAACGAGCAAGGCTGGCGCGTCAACATCAAGGATCTGCAGAGCGGCGGTAATCGCACGATCCAGGCCAAGTTCGTCTTCCTCGGTGCCGGCGGCGCCGCCCTGCCACTGCTGCAGATGTCCGGCATTCCCGAAGGCAAAGGTTTCGGCGGATTCCCGGTGAGCGGCCAGTGGTTGCGCTGCGACAACCCCGACGTGGTCAAACAGCACGAGGCCAAGGTCTACAGTCAGGCCGAAGTGGGTTCGCCGCCGATGTCGGTGCCGCACCTGGACACCCGCGTGGTCGACGGCAAGAAATCCTTGCTGTTCGGACCCTACGCCGGCTTCTCGACCAAATTCCTGCGCCACGGCTCCGTGCTCGATCTACCGCTGTCGATACGCCCCGGCAATATCGGCCCGATGCTCGCAGTGGCACGCGACAACTTCGATCTGACCCGCTACCTGATCAAGGAAGTGATGCAATCCGACGAGAAGCGCCTGAACACCCTGCGCGGTTTCTACCCGCAGGTGAAAGCCGAGGACTGGCGCCTGGAAATGGCCGGTCAGCGCGTGCAGATCATCAAGAAAGACGCCAAGCACGGTGGCATCCTGCAGTTCGGCACCGAACTGGTCGCGGCTCAGGATGGCACCATCGCCGCCCTGCTCGGCGCCTCACCGGGCGCTTCGGTAACCGTGTCGATCATGCTCGACCTGATTCGGCGTTGCTTCCCCAAGCAGGTTGAATCCGAACAATGGCGCAGCAAACTGAACGAGATCTTCCCCGCCATGGCCAAGGTGCTTGCCAGCGACGCCGAACGCTACCGCGAGGTGCAGGCACGCTCCGACGAGCTGCTGCAACTGAACGAGCCGGTAATGGCTTGAGTCGACTGCAATGCTGAAAAAACCGCCTTGCGAGGCGGTTTTTTTATGCTTGCAATACAGAAGCTAGGCGGAGGCGGCCAGGGGATAGAAGCTGAAGTATTGACGTAGCGCATCGACCATCTCGACGAACTCGGCGGGTGGCGCCAGCAGCGCGAAACCCGAGTCGAAACTGCCGGGCGTGACATCCTCGCGACACCACTGGCAGGTGGCCGAGAAATCGATAAAGCGTTGCGTATTCTGTCCCGGAATCTTCAAGCGCATGTCGAACCGCGCCCCCACCAGCAACGGCAGTTGACTGATCAGCATCAGGCCGTCCAACGACACATTGCCGATAGAACCCATTGGCTTATCGGTAATGCGGTTGAACACCTTCAGGTAGCACGGCAACTGCTGACGTTCTATTCGGCGCTGCATAGGCATAATGGCAAGTCGCTACGAATGGCCGTTTAAGTATGGCCGCACTACTGCGCTTTAACCAGTTTCAGGAACAGTGTTGGGACACGCGTTCACGTAGCTGGCGACGGGCGGTATCAAGCTGTTCATCGCTGTAATAGGTTCGTTCGCCGTTCGCCTCGGCGTGGAAATAGCGCCGCCCTTCCGCGATCTGCGCCAACCTGCTGCGCAGCTCGCTGCACTCCTTCACACGCTGGGCTTTACGCCCGGCCGAGGCAACCGAAGCCTGCGCCTGCTCGGCGCGGCGCGCCTCATAGAAGCGCGCGGTACGCTCCTCGCGCGCGCGCGTCGCCTCGTCGCGCTCGATCACCTGGGGCTTGACCTCGACCTGTTCGGCTCCGGGCGCAACAGGACGCTGTGCGAAATGTACCTGGCCATTGGCATCGACCCAGCGATAAACCTCTGCTGCCGCCAATCCCGGCAGCAACAGCAGACAGAGCAACAAGCGCATGATTTTCCCTCCCTGAATGATCCATCAGCTTACCCCTACCACGCCAAGTCGCCAAACACCGTGACCCGCTATCAGAGCGCCATGGAAGCCGCCTTGGCCGCTTTTGCCGGAGGGTAATGCCCCAGCTGCTGCAAGGTTTCCAGGCGTGCACGAGCGCGGAACGCGTATTCGCTGACGGGGTAACGGCTGATGATGAACTCATAGGTCTGCGCGGCGTCGACGAACAGATTTTGCCGCTCCAGGCACTGGCCACGCAGCAGAGAGATTTCCGGCTGCAGATAGCCGCGCGAACGGCTTTTACGTTCGGCCTGGGACAACTCCAGCATGACTTGCTGGCAATCGCCCCGCTCATAAGCACGATAGGCGCTGTTCAAATGGTGGTCGAGCGACCAACGGGTACAACCGACGGCGCTCAGCGCCAGGATCAGAATCGACAGGGTTCGCATGGGTCTCTCCTCCACTGCACAGTGTATCGACTGACAAGCGAAAACCTGCAGGATCCTGCCGACACGCGCGCGCCTCGCTGCGGGCTAGCCCACTGACCGCCCGCAGAATCCACTAAGCTGATACAGATCAAGCCCAATACCGCCCCGATGCGCTGCAATGCGCGGGTAACCCACAGCGAGGTCTAGGGCCATGAATTTGCAACAGCTACTGGTTGTCATCGATCCTCAACAGGCATGCCAGCCGGCACTCGAGCGGGCGCTATGGCTGGCGCGCAAGACCCGTGCGCACCTGCACCTGTTGCTGGTCGAATACAACGCCACCCTCGAAGCCGGTCACCTGTTCGATACGGCCATGCAAAGCCGGGGACGGGCCGCCCTGCTCGAACGTGGCATGGCATGGCTGGAGGAGTTGGCTGCACCGCTACAGGCCGAGGGGCTGGAGGTGCATCTGGACGTGCGCTGGGGCAAGCCGCTGCACAAGTTGGTACTGGAGAAAACGGCCGAACTGGCCCCGGATCTGGTGCTCAAATCCACCGTGCATGACAGCCTGCTGCGCCGCCTGCTGCTGACCAACAGTTGCTGGCAGTTGATCCGCCACTGCCCAGCGCCGCTATGGCTGGTGCACCGTGCCGAGTGGCAGGGCCACCGCCTGTGTGCGGCGCTCGATCCACTGCACAGTGCCGACAAACCGGCGGCGCTCGATCATCAACTGATACGTGCCGCCAGCGAACTGAGCCGTCAACTGGGCATGCAGGCTCACTACCTGCACAGTTATGCGCCCTTGCCGCGCACCCTCGTGTTCGATGCCGAACTGGTGGCCAATTACGAGGACTATGTCGTTCGCTGCGCCACCCAGCACCGGGAAGCCTTCGAGCAGTTGCTCGGGCAATACCCGATCGCCCTGCCCGACACCCACTTGATCGAAGGCTTTGCCGAAGAAGTGCTGCCTCGTTTTGTTGGCGAACAGCATATCGACCTGCTGCTGATGGGCGCCATCGCTCGCGGCCACCTGGATACGGCCCTGATCGGGCATACCGCCGAACGCATTCTGCAGAGCGCGGACTGCGATTTATTGGTTCTCAAACCCGAGCAGAAAGGTAGTGCAGCGCAACAATGACTACAGGGTTGCGGCGTAGTAGCCTCGCGCTCAATCGCAACTCAGGAGCCTGTGCATGACCTTTCGTCGCACTAAAATCGTCGCCACCCTTGGCCCTTCCAGCAACTCGCCCGAAGTTCTCGAACAACTGATCATCGCGGGCCTGGATGTGGCCCGCCTGAACTTCTCCCACGGCAGCCCGGACGAGCACAAGGCCCGCGCCAAGCTGGTGCGCGAACTGGCCGCCAAGCATGGCCGGCATGTCGCCCTGCTCGGCGACCTGCAAGGACCGAAGATCCGTATCGCCAAGTTCGCCGGCAAGCGCATCGAGCTGAAAGTCGGCGACCACTTCAGCTTTTCCACCAGCCATCCGCTGACCGAAGGCACCCAGGACATCGTCGGCATCGACTACCCGGATCTGGTCAAGGACTGCGGCGTCGGCGACGAACTGCTGCTCGACGACGGCCGGGTGGTGATGCGCGTGGACACGGCGACTGCCGACGCCCTGCACTGCTCGGTACTGATCGGCGGCCCGCTGTCCGATCATAAAGGCATCAACCGTCGCGGTGGCGGCCTGACCGCGCCGGCGCTGACCGAAAAAGACAAGGCCGATATCAAGCTCGCCGCCGAGATGGATCTGGATTACCTGGCCGTGTCCTTCCCGCGCGACGCCTCGGATATGCACTACGCCCGCCAACTGCGCGACGAGGCCGGCGGCAGCGCCTGGCTGGTGGCCAAGATCGAACGGGCCGAGGCCGTGGCCGACGACGAAACCCTCGACGGCCTGATCCGCGCCAGCGACGCGGTGATGGTCGCCCGTGGCGACCTCGGCGTGGAAATCGGCGACGCCGAGCTGTGCGGCATTCAGAAGAAGATCATTCTGCACGCGCGCCGGCATAACAAGGCGGTGATCACCGCGACCCAGATGATGGAGTCGATGATCCACAACCCGATGCCGACCCGCGCCGAAGTCTCCGACGTCGCCAACGCCGTACTCGACTACACGGACGCGGTGATGCTCTCGGCGGAAAGCGCCGCCGGCGCCTACCCGCTGGAAGCGGTGCAGGCCATGGCGCGCATCTGCGTCGGTGCGGAAAAACACCCCACCAGCAAAGCCTCCAGCCATCGCATGGGCACGACCTTCGAACGCTGCGACGAAAGCATCGCCTTGGCCGCCATGTACACCGCCAACCACTTCCCGGGCGTCAAAGCCATCATCGCCCTGACCGAAAGCGGGTACACCCCGCTGATCATGTCGCGCATCCGCTCCTCGGTGCCGATCTACGCCTTCTCCCCGCACCGCGCCACCCAGGCGCGCGCCGCCCTGTTCCGTGGCGTCTACACCGTGCCGTTCGACCCGGCCGCCCTGCCACCGGAGCAGGTCAGCCAGGCGGCGGTGGACGAACTGCTGGGGCGCGGCGTGGTCCAGCCGGGCGACTGGGTGATCCTGACCAAGGGCGACAGCTATCACACTATCGGCGGCACCAACGGCATGAAAATCCTGCATGTCGGTGAAGCGCTGGTGTAGCACATGGCCTTACAGTAGCCCGGATGCAATCCGGGCTACTGGCTGCTGCCTACCAATTCGCAGTCAGCCGAACTTGGAGAAGTCCGGCGTGCGCCGTTGCATAAAGGCCGTCAGCGCTTCGATGGCCTCCGCCGAACGCAGGCGCTGGCCGAACAGCGCCCCCTCCTCCTCGATCACCCGGCGCAACTCCGCACGCCCCGGCGCACGCATCAGGCGTTTGCTGTCGGCCACCGCCGCGGGCGGCAATTGCTGGAAGCGCAGGGCCATCTCGCGGGCCTTGGCCAGGGTCGCAGCACCATCGGCTAGCGCCTGATTGGCGATACCCCAGGCGGCCGCCTGCTCGCCCGTGAAGCTTTGCCCCAGCAGCAACAACTCGGCCGCCCGCGCATGGCCGAGCAGGCGCGGCAGGATCAGGCTGGAGCCGTATTCGGGGCACAGGCCCAGGTTGACGAAGGGCATTCTCAGGGTCGCCTCACGGCTGACGTAGACCAGGTCGCAATGCAACAACAGGGTCGTGCCGATGCCCACCGCCGGGCCGCTGACCGCCGCCACCACCGGCTTGCCGAACTCGAACAAGGCCTGCATGAACTGGAACACTTCACTGTGCAGACCTACGGGCGGCGCCTGGATGAAATCGGCCACATCGTTGCCGCTGGTGAAGCACGTCTCGCCACCGGTGATCAGCACGGCACGCACGCTGCTGTCCTGACCGGCCTGGTTGAGTGCTTCGGCCAGGCCGCTGTACATCGCCCGGGTCAGGGCATTTTTCTTGGGCAAACGATTCAGGCGCAGGGTCAGCAGACCTTCTTCGCGCTCAACCAGCAGGTGTTCGCTCATCACTCATACTCCGGGATCGCCGTAAAGGCTGCTAGCGGGCGTGCGGCAAGAACAGGTCGGCAAACATCTGATTACGCGGCACGCCTGCCAAATACAGGCGCCGGGCAAAGGCTTCGACACTGTCGGGGTGGCCGCAGAGTAAGGCGAGGGTTTGCCGCGAGACAAGGCGCAGTTCGGCCAAAGCCGCTGGCAACTCGGCCGCACTGAGCAGCTCGACCTGCAGCTGCGGATGCTCCGCCGCCAGTTGCGCCAGGGGCTCGGCCAGATAGTGCCCGCTTCGATCATGGGCCAGGTGAATGAGCCGGATGCTGCCCTGGTGATCCTGGCGCAGCGCCTCGCGTAGCACCCCGTACAGCGGTGCCAGCCCGGTGCCGGCGGCCAGCAGCCAGAGCGGGCGCGTCTGCCAATCCGGGTCGTAGTGCAAGGCACCGCCGCGCAGCTCACCCAGACGCAGGGCATCGCCCGGTTTGAACGTCCGCGCCGCATCGCTGAAGGCGCCGCAGCGACGACAGTCCAGATGGAACTCCAGCCAGGGGTCTTCGCCGGGCAGGCTGGCCAACGAATAAGGCCGGGCAATCGCGCTGTCGGCCCAGAGCACCAGATGCTGGCCGGCCCGGTAACGCAGCGGTTGTTGAGGCGTCAGGCGCAGGCGCAACACATCCGGGCCGAGCCAGTCGCAGGCATCGATATGCGCGGGGCGGCCATCGCGCACGGGGTCGAACAGCTCGACCTGCAGGTCATCGACGACCCGGCACTGGCAGGCCAACCGCCAGCCCTGCTCGCGACGCTGCGGGTCGAGCGCCTCGGGTTTGCCATCCAGCGGCTCACCGCGCAGGCAACGCACCAGGCAGGTATGGCAACTGCCCGAGCGGCAACTATAAGGCACGGCAACTCCGCCCTGCAGCAGGGCATCGAGCAGGTTGCTGGCAGGGGCAACGGTAAACCGCTGCTCACCCACCCGGAGTTCAGGCATCGACATCCTCCCAGGCCGCCGCACAACGGTTACGCCCGCTGCGTTTGGCCCGGTAGAGTGCCTGATCGGCGCGCTGCAGCGCCTCATCCAGATCGTCGTGCATGGTCAACAAGGTCATTCCGATGGACAAACTCAGAGTATCCACCTTAATGCCCAAGGGTTCAGCCTGATTGAAGGCCTCGCGCAAGCGCTCGCAACAGGCCGTGAACCGATCGGGCTGGGTGTTGGGCAGCAACAGCACGAACTCCTCACCGCCGTATCGGGCAATGATATCGCCATCGCGCAGACAGGCTTGTGCCACGCTGGCAAAGGTCTGCAGCACACGGTCACCCGCGGCGTGGCCGTGGACATCGTTAATCCGCTTGAAGTGATCCAGATCGATTAGCGCCAGGCCGTGCTGACAGTCGGCGCCCAGGCTTTCTAGCTCGCGATTGGCAAAACGCAGAAAATGGCGGCGGTTGAACAACCCGGTCAACTCATCCGTCGCAGCCAGGTCTTCGAGCTGGCGCATCATCCCGCGCAAGGTGTCCCGGTGCGCCTGCAAAGCGAAGCGGCGTTGGCGCATGCGCTGACGCATAGCCTGCACATAGCTGGCAAACAGGCTCATCCAGAACATCACGCCGCCCAGCACGCTGACCTGCAAGATGGCCGGGCCGGGATCGGCCAGCGGGTACCGATAGGCCTCGTACAGGTTGAGCCCGGCGAAGCCGAAAAAAGCCCCTGCCGCGCAACGCGCAAAGACTTTTGGTGGCAACTGGAACACCCCGAACAACAGGATCAGCACGTAGACCACCAACAAGGCGCCGCGCCCATTGGCAAACATGGCCAGCAAAACCGTCAACCAGGCCAGGGCCACCAGCACCTGGGCCAAGGTCAGGCTGGGGTCACGAAAACGCAGATTCTGCCCCGAGAGAAACAGGCCGAGGAACACCGACTGGGTGAGCAGCGCCAACCCGGTGAGTATCAGCGCAGTCGCTATAGAGGCACGCCACAGGTCGTTGAATATCGCGACCCAGCACAGCAGCCCCGTCAGGCCGTAAGTCACCGCCGCCATGCCGAAGCGCTTCAGCAGCAGGCGTTGCAGAGTACGCTGAGTGACCCGCTGACGGCTTAGGCTCATGGGGGTTATGGGCTCCATCCCATACTGGCATTCAGCCGCCACTCTACGCCCGTGGTTCACAAATGCCTAGCGCGTTCAACGGGCGATCAGCGACCAAGGTCGACCTTCGGCGGCTGTCCGCCCGAGCGGCCGCGCGTTATACTGCCGCGCCTTTTTTACTGCACGCGCGCGTCGACTCGTGGTTCGTCGCCCTCGAAGTTTTTGCCCTACTCCTAGCTTTACAACTCCTACCTTCACAAAAGGAGCGCCCAGCATGACCGTGATCAAGCAAGACGACCTGATCCAGAGCGTCGCCGACGCCCTGCAGTTCATCTCCTACTACCACCCCGTGGACTTCATCCAGGCCATGCATGAGGCCTACCTCAAGGAAGAGTCCCCGGCCGCGCGCGACTCCATGGCGCAGATCCTGATCAACTCGCGCATGTGCGCCACCGGCCACCGGCCGATTTGCCAGGACACCGGCATCGTCACCGCGTTCGTTCGCGTCGGCATGAACGTGCGCTGGGACGGCGCCAGCATGAGCGTCGACGACATGATCAACGAAGGCGTACGGCGCGCCTACAACCTGCCGGAAAACGTCCTGCGCGCCTCGATCCTGGCCGACCCGGCAGGTAGCAGGAAGAACACCAAGGACAACACCCCGGCGGTGATCCACTACAGCATCGTCCCCGGCGACAAGGTCGAAGTGGACGTGGCGGCCAAGGGCGGCGGCTCGGAGAACAAATCGAAGATGGCCATGCTCAACCCCTCCGACTCGATCGTCGACTGGGTGCTCAAGACCGTGCCGGAAATGGGCGCTGGCTGGTGCCCGCCGGGCATGCTCGGCATCGGCATCGGCGGCACCGCCGAGAAGGCCGCGCTGATGGCCAAGGAAGTGCTGATGGAGTCCATCGACATCCACGAACTCAAGGCCCGCGGCCCACAGAACCGCATCGAGGAACTGCGCCTGGAGCTGTTCGACAAGGTCAACCAACTGGGCATCGGCGCCCAGGGCCTGGGCGGCCTGACCACGGTGCTCGACGTCAAGATCATGGACTACCCGACCCACGCCGCCAGCCTGCCGGTGTGCATGATCCCCAACTGCGCCGCCACCCGCCACGCCCACTTCGTGCTGGACGGCACTGGCCCGGCCGAGCTGACCCCGCCGCCGCTGGGCGCCTACCCGGAAATCGTCTGGGAAGCCGGCCCGAGTGCGCGCCGCGTCGACCTCGACACCCTCACCCCGGAAGACGTGCAGAGCTGGAAGCCGGGCGAAACCGTGCTGCTCAACGGCAAGATGCTCACCGGCCGCGACGCCGCGCACAAGCGCATGGTCGAGATGCTCAACAAGGGTGAAACCCTGCCGGTCGACCTCAAGGGCCGCTTCATCTATTACGTCGGCCCGGTCGATCCGGTCGGCGACGAAGTGGTCGGCCCGGCGGGCCCCACCACCGCCACGCGGATGGACAAGTTCACCCGGCAGATCCTCGAAAGCACCGGCCTGCTCGGCATGATCGGCAAGTCCGAACGCGGCCCCATCGCCATCGAGGCGATCAAGGACAACCAGGCCGTGTACCTGATGGCCGTCGGCGGCGCCGCCTACCTGGTGTCGCAAGCGATCAAGAAATCCAAGGTGCTGGCCTTCGCCGAACTGGGCATGGAAGCCATCTACGAGTTCGAGGTCAAGGACATGCCGGTGACCGTGGCGGTCGACACCAAGGGCGAGTCGGTGCACATCACCGGCCCGGCGCTCTGGAACCAGAAGATCGCCGACAGCCTGGCGGTCGAGATCAAGTAACCTGCTCGCGCGTCACCCGACAAACCCGGCCGGCGCAGGCCGGGTTTGTCGTTAATGCAGGGTAAGGCTGGCTGAAATACTCTTCCACACGCGGCCTAAGGCTGGAAATTCACTTAAGCCGGCGATGAAGCCGTGACCTTAACCACATCAGCTAGCGGGCCGCCCAGGGCCTGGCGCATTGACAACCCTAGGCGCCTGCAGCATCTGCCCATCGCCGGTACGCCAACGCCAGCCACCAGCCCTCGCCGGCCACGATAAAGCCATAGAGATTATTCATGGCCGCGCACCGCCGCTATGTCGCTCACCTTGGCGGCATGGGTATAGCTGAGAATGAAGTGCGCCACTAGCCCGAAGATCAAACCCCAGAACGCTGCGGCCAGGCCGAGAAAACTCATGCCCGACGCCGTAACCAGAAAAGTAATAAGAGCCGCCTCGCGCTGCTTCTCATCCGCCATAGCCCCGGCCAAACCGGTCGCGATAGCACCAAACAGGGCCAGCCCGGCCAGCGAAGCGATCAACTCCTTGGGCAGCGCGGAAAACACCGAAGCCAAGGTCGCGCCCAAAGTCCCCATCACGATATAGAACACGCCGCAGGCGATACCTGCCACATAGCGCTTGCTCTTGTCTTCGTGGGCCTCGCGGCCAGTGCAGATGGCGGCGGTGATAGCCGCCAGGTTGAAGCCATGGGAGCCAAACGGTGCCAGCAATACCGAACCTATGGCCGTCACCGAAATGATTGATCGCGCCGCAGTCTGGTAGCCCGCCGTGCGCAGCACCGCCATGCCGGGAACATATTGTCCGGTCAGGGTTACCAGCGCCAACGGCAGAGCTATGTTGACGATTGCGTGCCAGCTCCACTGCGGCGCAATGAAGAGCGGTTGCGCCACATCGATGATGATCGAACCGCTATTGAGTTCACCCATGGAAGCGGCGACCGCGCAGCCAACGATCAGAACCGACAGGATGGCGTAACGTGGCGACAGGCGCTTGAACACCAGGTAAGCGACGATCATCGACAACACCAACCAAGGCTGGATCTTGACCGAGGTAAACAAATCCACCCCAAAGCGGAACAAGATGCCGGCAAGCATCGCGGCAGCAATGGCTTTGGGCAGGCGATCCATCAACTTGTCGAACGCACCGCTGAGGCCCACCACTGCGATAATCAGCGACGCCACTATATAGGCTCCGACCGCTTCGGCCAGTGACACCATGGGCAGCATGGAAACCAGCAAGGCCGCCCCCGGCGTCGACCAGGCGGTGATCACCGGGATACGCAGGCGCCAGCTCAGCAGCAGACCCGTGACCCCGCTGCCAATGGATATCGCCCAGATCCATGACGATACCTCGGCATCGCTCAATCGCGCGCTTTGCGCTGCCTGAAACACGATGATCAATGGCCCTGCATAGGAAATGACCACAGCGATGAAGCCCGCAACGACCGCTGACAATGATAAATCCTGCCTAACTCTGTCCATGGTGCTTGATCCCACAGGATGATTAGAGGAAATGAGCCGATTGACTCGATTCGCCATGGAGTGTATTTCAGAAAATTGAGCTGATTCAATAGGTGCAATTTACATTTCGATTTATTTTCCGCGCAACCACCTTCCACCATGCCCGGAGGATTATCACAAGCCATTGATTTATCGAAAGATACCCATAGCCTTGCATGACAAGAGGGTCCTCGACCCTCGACCCGACCTGGAAGCCCCGTCATATCTCGCGCAAAACAGCGCACATTGAGTCGATCATTTTAGTGATCGACTCAATGTGCTATTTTCCAAAACAATCATTACTACAATCGGTAGCGACAGCATGTGGACTCCTCAACTCAACGAGCTCAATCAGCCGATGTACCTGTTGATCGCCGATGCGCTGGAGCAGGACATCAACAACGGCTCGCTACAACGCGGGGATCGTCTTCCGACCTTAAGGGAACTGGCCAAAGCCCTGGACGTCACACCCGGCACTATCAGCCGCGCCTACAGCGAGGCGCAGCGGCGCGGACTGGTGCAGGGTGAAGTGGGCCGCGGCACCTACGTGCTCAAAAGAAACGTTTTGCAGTCACACATAATTACCCCCGCCCAGTCTATCCCGCCCACGCACCCGGAAATTCTTGACCTGTCGATCATCAAGCCGCATGGAGAGGCCTTGGAATATTGGCTAAGGGACGCGCTGGTGAACCTGGCCAAGAGCACCGACTTCGAACGGGCTCTCGATTACGCGCCGGATGGCGGTCACCCGCTGCACCGCGAAGCCGGAGCACAATGGCTGCGCCATTCACTGCCGGACGCACAATGGCAACAGGTGGTGATCACCAGCGGCGCTCAGCATGGATTGATGGTGGCAATCAGCGCACTGACCAACTCCGGGGATCTGATACTCTGCGAGTCGCTTTGCTATCCCGGCATCATTTCGGTTGCCCATAGCCTGGAGCGGCAGCTGCGCGGCGTTGCAATGGACGAGGAAGGAATCATTCCCGAGGCGCTGCGGGAGATCTGCACTCGGGATAAACCGGCGATGCTGGTGTGTGTTGCGACCTGCCAGAACCCAACCACTGCGACCATGTCCCATAAGCGTCGCGAGCAGATTGCCGCACTCGCCGAAGAGTTTGACTTCATCATTCTGGACGACGACATCTACGGTTTTCTCGCCACCGACCCCAGCATCAAGCCATTATCCGCGTTCGCGCCAGACCGTTCGGTGTACCTGACAAGCCTGTCCAAGTCAGTAATGCCTGCGCTTCGAGTGGGGTACCTATACAGCCCGCCAAAAATGCTTTCACGGCTGTCTTCGATGGTGCGCAGCAGTGTCTGGATGGCGTCGCCGCTGACGGCGCAACTGGCCAGTAATGTGATTACTGAAGGCCTCGATCACAAGCTTATTCGCATTCAGCGGCACGAGGCCGCCGTCCGCCAGGCTATTGCTGCCGAGATATTTAGCGGCCTCCAGATCAAGGCCCAACCTAACAGCTATCATCTTTGGCTAACCCTGCCAAAACCCTGGAGTAGCGACGAGTTCGCCCTGTTAGCTCGAGCTAACGGCGTTCTGATACTGAGCGAATCCCAATTTCAGGCCGAGCATTCCGACACCACGAGTAATAGCGTCAGAATTGTGCTTATGTCGCCGACCAGCCACGACGAACTGCGATTCGCTTTGACTCAGTTAGCGAGCTTGATCAATACCCCTGACCCTCGAAGATTTTATTAGCAGGCCGTTGAAAAACTACCTGCGTTGCCAATACTGCGTTAAAAATGGCCTCAAAATGCTCATTTACACCACCTAAATTCCGCTTTTGATTCGCTACGCTCACCCCTTCGGGGCCAGCCTGCGGCTGTTACTCCGCTGCGCTACGTTGCGGCCATTTTTGCCTTGTCTTGGCTGCCTCGCCTACATTTTTCAACGGCCTGTTAGCCCCCAAGAAAACCAAAGCCCCACGCGGCCGAAACAACAGCAGGCGAAGCCCCCCCCCTGCAATTGCACGCAAAAACCACCACACACCGCTATTCAGGTGCTGACGGCGTTCATCCAGATCGACCAGGCGACAAGGTCGAGACGGACGGCAGCAGCCCGGCGCCCTGGAACCAGAAGATCGCCGACAGCCTGGCCGTCGAAATCAAGTAAACTTCTCGCGCGTCACCCGACAAACCCGGCCGGCGCAGGCCGGGTTTGTCGTTTTGCACATTTCCTATCTGGTTGAAGCCACGCCATGTCCCTGCCCAAGCACCATCTCGAACTCCTCAGCCCCGCGCGCGATGTCGGCATTGCCAAGGAAGCCATCCTGCATGGCGCCGACGCGGTGTATATCGGCGGCCCCGGCTTCGGTGCGCGGCATAACGCCAGCAACAGCGTGGCCGAGATTGCCGAGCTGGTGCAGTTCGCCCATCTGTTCCATGCGCGGGTGTTTGTCACCCTCAATACCATCCTGCATGAGGATGAACTGGAGCCGGCGCGGCAGATGATCTGGCAGCTGTACGAGGCTGGGATCGATGCGCTGATCGTGCAGGACATGGGCGTGATGGAGCTGGACATTCCGCCCATCGAGATCCACGCCAGCACCCAGTGCGATATCCGCAGCCTGGACAAGGCGCGCTTCCTCGATGGCGCCGGCTTCTCCCAGCTGGTGCTGGCCCGCGAGCTGAACCTGGAAGAAATCGGCAACATCTGCCGCAACGTCGATTCGGCGGTCGAGTTCTTTATCCACGGCGCGCTGTGTGTGGCGTTCTCCGGGCAGTGCAATATCTCCCACGCGCAGACCGGGCGCAGCGCCAACCGCGGTGACTGCTCGCAAGCCTGCCGCCTGCCGTACACCCTGAAAGACGATCAGGGCCGCGTGGTGGCCTTTGATAAGCACCTGCTGTCGATGAAGGACAACAACCAGACCGACAACCTGATCCATCTGGTCGATGCCGGCGTGCGCTCGTTCAAGATCGAAGGGCGCTACAAAGACATGAGCTACGTGAAAAACATCACCGCGCACTACCGCCAGGAGCTCGACGCCATTCTCGAACAGCGCCCGCAGCTGGCGCGCGCCGCCAGCGGCCGCACCGAGCACTTCTTCACCCCGGACACCGACAAGACCTTCCACCGTGGCAGCACCGACTACTTCGTCACCGATCGCAAGGTGGACATCGGCGCGTTCGATTCGCCGACCTTTACCGGGTTGGCGGTGGGCTATGTCGAGAAGGTCGGCAAGCGCGACCTGATCGCCGTCACCGATACGCCGCTGTCCAACGGCGATGGCCTGAATGTGTTGATCAAACGCGAAGTGGTGGGTTTTCGCAGCAACATCTGCGAACTGAAAGCGGAGTTCGACGAGGACGGCGAGAAGCGTTACCGCTACCGCGTCGAGCCCAACGAAATGCCCGAGGCCATGCAGCGCGTGCGCCCGCAGCAGCCACTCAATCGCAACCTCGACCACAACTGGCAGCAGGCTCTGCAGAAAACCTCGGCCGAGCGCCGCGTCGCAGTCACCTGGCAGGTGGCGGTGCAGGGTGATCAGTTGCACCTGAGCGTAAGCAGCGAAGAGGGCGTGGTCGTCAGCGTCAGCCTGGCCGGCCCGTTCGCCGCCGCCAAGGATGCCGGGCAGTCCCGCGAGCAACTGGCCGATACCCTGAGCAAGCTGGGCACCACCATCTACTACAGCACCGCTGTGCAGATCGACTGCGAGGCCGTGCCGTTTATCCCCGGCTCGCAACTCAAGGCCCTGCGCCGCGAAGCCATCGAGGCGCTGACCCAAGCGCGCGTCGCCGTCCATCCGCGTGGCGGGCGCAAGCCGGTCAGCGTGCCGCCGCCGCTGTACCCCGAGTCGCACCTGACCTTTCTGGCCAACGTCTACAACGACAAGGCCCGCGCCTTCTACCAGCGTTACGGCGTGCAGCTGATCGATGCGGCCTACGAGGCCCATGAAGAAGCCGGCGAGGTGCCGGTGATGATCACCAAGCACTGCCTGCGCTTCTCCTTCAATCTGTGCCCCAAACAGGCCAAAGGCGTCACCGGCGTGCGCACCAAAGTGTCGGACATGCAACTGATCCATCAGGACGAAGTGCTCACCCTGAAATTCGACTGCAAACCCTGCGAGATGCACATCATCGGAAAAATGAAGGGCCATATTCTGCACCAGCCGCAACCGGGCAGCGCCGCCAGCACGAGCGGCACGCTCGCTTACATCACCCCGGAAGACCTGCTCAAGAGCATCAAGAAAAAACCGCCCGGCAGCCACTGAGGGGCTGCCGGAGCCGATCTCCGCGATTGATTCAGGCCATGTTCACATGGGTTGCCGCGAACAACGCCGTCAGCGCACGACCGGCGGCGCCAGCCGAGGACATCGAACAAGCGCTGGCTGACGACCCCATGCAGGCGCCGTCACCTGGCGGCGAACGATGCCAATCGGCTCAAACCACTCCTTGCGCCAGCATGGCATCGGCGACTTTGACGAAGCCGGCAATGTTGGCACCCTTGACGTAGTTGACGAAACCGCTCGGCTCGGTGCCGTAACCAATACAGGCATGATGAATCGATTGCATGATGCCGTGCAGTCGCTCATCGACCTCGCCGGCCGTCCAGTGCAGGCGCATGGCGTTCTGGCTCATTTCCAAGCCACTGACCGCGACACCGCCGGCATTCGAGGCCTTGCCTGGGGCATAGAGGATCTCGGCGTCGATGAACACATCCACGGCGTCCAGAGTCGAGGGCATGTTGGCGCCTTCGGCCACACAGAAACAGCCATTTTTCAGCAGGGTACGGGCGTCGGCGGCATCCAGTTCGTTCTGCGTGGCGCACGGCAGCGCAACATCGCACGGCAGGTTCCAGGGCCGCTGACCGGCGTTGAACTGCAGGCCGAATTGCACGGCCATTTCACTGATCCGCCCGCGACGCACGTTCTTCAGCTCCAGCAGATACTGCCACTGTTCCTCGCTCAAGCCGGCCTCCGCATACAGAGTGCCTTCGGAGTCGGACAGCGAGATCACCTTGCCGCCCAGATCCATCACCTTACGCGCGGCATATTGCGCCACGTTGCCCGAACCGGAGATGGCCACACGCAGGTCATCGATGGTTCGCTCACGCCCCTTGAGCATTTCCTCGGCGAAATACACGCAGCCGAAACCGGTGGCTTCCGGGCGGATCAGACTGCCACCGAAGGCCATGCCCTTGCCAGTCAGCACCGAGCTGAACTCATTGGCCAGGCGCTTGTACTGGCCATACATATAGCCGATCTCGCGAGCGCCCACGCCGATATCACCGGCCGGCACGTCAAGGTTGGCGCCGATATGCCGATACAGCTCACTCATGAACGACTGGCAGAAACGCATGACTTCGTTGTCGCTCTTGCCCTTGGGGTCGAAGTCCGATCCACCCTTGCCGCCGCCCATCGGCAGCGAGGTCAGGGAGTTCTTGAACACCTGCTCGAAGGCGAGGAACTTGAGCACGCCCAGGTTCACCGAGGGGTGGAAGCGCAGACCGCCCTTGTATGGGCCGATGGCGCTGCTCATCTGCACCCGATAGCCGCGATTGACCTGCACCCGACCCTGATCGTCGCTCCATGGCACCCGGAACAGAATGGCGCGCTCAGGCTCGACCATACGCTCGACGATGCCGCTCTGCAGGTAGCGCGGGTTGGCTTCGAGAAACGGCCAGAGGCTGCGCAGCACTTCCTCGACGGCCTGGTGAAACTCCGGCTGATCAGGATCGCGCCGCTTGAGGCGGGCAAGGAAAAACTCTACGGAGTCGGTCATGAAGCAGCCCTCGAATGACCGAGCAGGGCACGGTCGCACATTAAAATGAGGGCTGCACTTTAGCAGCAGCAAACGCACCGCAATAGAGCAAAATGTCGCCATTATGAATCTTTTTGGTGCAAAAACATAAATCATGCCCCTTCAGCCACGAGCATGATTCAAGGGCAGATCATGGTTGGCCGGATGTCGATCCTGCCCGGTCGCCGGAGCATGGCCCGGTTTGCAGGCGATAGACCTGCTAACCGCACGACGCCAAGCGATTTCGAGTGCGCTATAGGCTCAAGCCCCCTTCAATACCGGCGCCGTTAACGGCTGGGCGATCCAGGCCTCGAAGGCCTTGGCCGGCAGCGGCGGGCTGATCAGGTAGCCCTGGGCGACATCGCACTGCCAGCGTTCGAGCAGGCGCAGGCTGCAGGCCAGCTCGACGCCCTCGGCGACCACCTTGAGGCCCAGGCTGTGGCTCATCTCGATGGTCGAGCGGACGATCACCGCGTCTTCGCTGGCGTCATCGAGGTTGCGGATGAAGGACTGGTCGATTTTCAGCTCCTGCACCGGCATGCGCTTGAGTTGGGTCAGCGAGGAATAACCGGTGCCGAAATCGTCCACCGACAGGCTGATGCCGAGGTCGCGCAGACCGTACAGCACCTGCAACGCCAGGGTGGGATTGACCATCACCCCGCTCTCGGTGATCTCGAAAATCAGTTGCTCGGCCGGTACCTGGTAGCGCGCCAGCAACTGGCCAACGCGCACCGGCAACTTGGGATCGACCAGATCCTCGGTGGAGATATTCAACGACAGCTGCACGCGCAGGCCGCGGCCATTCCACTCGCGCAACTGCCGCAGGGACTCCTCGAGCACCCAGGCGGTGAGCCCCTGGATGCTGCCGGTGCGCTCGGCCAAGGGAATGAATTCGCCTGGCGCAATCATCCCCAGTTGCGGATGCCGCCAGCGCAGCATGGCTTCGGCCTGACGCACCTGACCGGCGGCGAGATCCAGTTTGGGCTGGTAATGCAGCAACAGTTCCGCGTTGTCGGGCGCCAGGCGCAGGTCACGAATCAGACGAATCTGGCGCTGGTGTGCGGCGTCGCGGCCACGCTCGTACATCTGCAGGCGCCCCGGCAGTTGCGCGGCGTCCTGCATGGCGATACTGGCGCGGCGCAGCAGGTCATCCGCGGTTTCACCATCGACCGGGTAGGCGGCGATGCCGACACAGCAATCCAGCACGACCTCCTGCTTGCCGAGGCGCAAGGGTTGGCTGAGCAAGTGCTGCAAGCGGTCGCCGACCACTACCGCACTGTCGCCGTCGCTGTTTTCCAGCAACAGCAGCAACTCGCTGGTCATCAGCTGAGCCAGGCTGTCGCCGGGGCGCAGGCTGTCTTGCAGACGCTGGCTGAGTTGCTGCAGGGCCAGATCGCTGGCGCCCGGACCACAACTGTCGTTCACCGCACGCAAGTTGCCCACGCCCACACACAACAGCGCCGTTGGCCGCCCGGCGGCAATCGCACTGCCGAGCCGCTCCAGCGCCAGGGCGCGATTGGGCAGACCGGTCAGCGCATCATGCAGGGCGTTATGCGCCAGTTGCCGCTCACGCTCGGCAATGCCCAGTTGCATGCGGTGGAATGCCTTGGCCAGACTGCCCAGTTCATCGCTGCGGTGCAATTCGAGGGGCATCTGGTAATCGCCCTGCCCCACCCGCTCGGCCAGCGCCGCCAGGCGCTGTACCGGCTGCGAAAGCGTGCGCGCCAGCAGCAAGGCGCCGCCCAGCGAGGCCAGCAGTGCGGCCAAGGCGATCAGCAGGATTTGGCGATCGAGCGGGGCAAAGGCCTGCTGTGCCTGAGTCAAGGATTTGTGCAGCAGAGCCTGGATCTGAAAATCTTCGCCACTGGCCAGCACCAGGCGCTGGCCGAGATAGCGCTCCGCGCCGACCTGCAGCGGGACGCTGGCGATGCTGTGCTCAACAGCCGTGTCGTCCTGCAGCAACGCCTGCGTCGAGGCCGGCAAAGTACTGATCCAGATCGCCGGCAGCCCCTCCTGACTGGCGACCAGGGTCAATTCGAGCAGGGTCAGCTCACGCAGCTCGCGCGCGAAGGCTTCGTCCATCTGGAAGCCCATCATCACCCGCGCACTCGGCAGGGGAGCGCTGACCGTGGCCTGTTCCATCAGGTAGATACTGTCGCCAATCGGCAGCAGGAAAATCTGCACGCCGTCGCGCCGCTGCGCCTTCACCCAGGTGCTCAGGCGCGCGGCCGTCTGCCCACTGATGCGTCGCTCGGTGCTCACCGCGAGACGGCCATCGAGGCCGAGCAGCATCGCCGCGCTGGCATTGATCCGCGCACCATGGCTGGCCAGTGCCGAGCGAATGGTTTCGCTATCGCCGCCGGCCACCGCTGCCTTGAAGCCGAGGTCAGCCGCCAGCACCTGCACCGCGTCGTGCAACTGCCGGCCGCGCACTTCGAGCAATTGTTCGAAGACCCGCGTACCGACATCCAACTGTTCGCGGGCCTGGTCGCGCACAGCCACAGCGGTGGCGGCTTGCACGGCGAAATACAGCGCGCCGACCACGACCAGCAGCAGCAGGATCAGCACGCTGGCGATACGCGCCTGAAAACTACCGGGCAGCATCGCGCACCGTTTTATTGAAAGCATCAGCAAAGGCATTCGACCGCCCCAGCGGCGGGCTATCGAACGGCACCGGCTCACTGCGTGTCCCCTGATACAGGCGCCGCTCGCAATGTGCTTGCCCGGCAGTAGTGGACACGGGGTTATTGAGCGCCGCGCAGACGCTTGGGGGTCAGGCCGAGATAGCGCCGCATGGCGGTGGTCAGCGCGCTCTGGCTGGAGAAACCACACTCCTCGGCGATGCGGATCAACGGCAGGCCGCTCTCGCGCAACAGCCGGGAAGCACTGTCGAGACGGGTTTTCAGCAGGTATTGATGGGGCGTCAGGCCGACGCTGTCTTTGAACTGCGCATGAAAATGGCTCGGGCTGAGGCACGCGACCTGGGCCAGCTCGGCGACGCTGATGCGCCGCGCCAGGTGTTCGAGGATGTAACCGTCCAGCCGTTCCAGATCGAGTGCCCCGGGCGTGCGACCGGCTTGCTCGCCGAACAGGCGCAGGTGCAGCGCACGCAGCAGCACGCCGCCGAGGGCGCGTGCCAGCAGCGGGTCGCTGCCGTAGCGCCCCAACTCGGCGCCGGCATAGCTCAGCAGGTTCTGGAAGTCGGCGTCCAGCTGCGGGTAACGCGGCGTCTCGAACAGATGGGTGAGCAGCGCCAGGTCTTCGCTGGAAGTGCCCTGCTCATCCAGGTCGACGATCAGCATGCGGTTGTCGCCCATCCCGGCGAACTGGTGATCGGCATCGCCGGGCACCAGGCAGGCGCGCATACGACACACCTCGCCACCGCGGCCGTTGACCTCGAACTCCGCGCGCCCGGTCAGCGACAGCACCAACTGGTGGTGATCGTGAGTGTGTTCGTGGGCCTGGTCATCCAGGCGCAGCAGGCGCGCTTTGAGCATTGCAACGACAATTCCGCAGACGATGTGATGGCACTTTAACCAGTTGTGCGGGTCGCCGTCACGCTCCGCGACCAGCGGCAGCCCAGCCCCCTGCAACGGCCGCGGTTGCCAGGCAATAGCAGGCCAGTGCCGTGCATTTGCCCATGAGCGTCGGGGGCAGTCAAGCGCCAAGCCGGTAACGCCGGCGACCGCCCCATTGCGCCGCCAGCCAGCCCTGAAACGGATCGCAAGCACCGCCCGGCGAGTGCACCAAAAAAGTCGGGCCAGCGGCCGCACGCCCAACGATGCAGCAGCGCGCGGCGGCGCGGCCGCGCAGACCGGGGTTTCCACCGGTTGGCAGGAGAGTTGCTTACACCCACGTGACCGGCAGCGTCCCTGCTGCCGATCCGAGGAGTCACCCAATGGAACTCAGTATTGCCCTGGCCTTCGCCTTGGCCGTGGGTCTTTTTCTGCTTGGCCAGTGGCTCACCCGACGTGCCAGTCGGCGCCATCGGCAGACGCTTGCCCAACTCCAGGGCGCTACCCTGCTGCGCACCCTTGAACTGCTGCAGGCCTTGCAAAAACATCGCTGCCTGGGAGCGGCGCAGGACATCGTCAGCGTCAGCCAGCGCAACGCCCTGGCCCGCCAGATCGACCGGCTCTGGCTGAACTGGCCGGGCCCCAGCCTGCAACTGGCACCACTGCAGCAGGACTGGCCGCAACTGCGGCGCAATCCAGCCGATTTCGAGGCCCATTGCCGAATGATCGAGGCCTTGCTGACCGTCGTCGAACAACTCGAAGAGCGCTTGTGCCTGCGCGACACGGCCGCGCTGCAAGGCCTGGAGCCGGCCTGCCGCAACCTGGAAGACCTGGCGCGGCTACGCGGCCTGGCGGTGCGCGCGGCCAACTACCGACGCTGTCCGGCCGGCCTGCACATGCAGATACGCGTGCTGTGCCGGCGCCTCGACGACCCCGCCCGCAGCGAACCGCTGCACAGCCTGTTGCAACGCCTGGAGGTGGAACTGCTAGAGGCGCCCCAGGTTCGCCTGGCACCCCATGACTGCTTCAGCTTGCTCACCCCTCTGATCGACGGTCGTTTGCATGACTTGCGCCACACCCTCAAAGCGCACATCGCAGCCGCCTGATTGAAAAACCCCAGGCACCGCCCCATGTAGCATTTAACGTGCAACTACAGGTGCCGCATGAACGAGCCACAGGACATCGAAATCGCCGCAGAACAAGCCCGCGAAAACGACCACGACAGCCGTAGCAGCCATGGCCTGGCGTTGCCCGACCAGCAATTACCGGACAAGTTGTATGTGATCCCGATTCACAATCGCCCCTTCTTCCCCGCCCAGGTGCTGCCGGTCATCGTCAACCAGGATCCCTGGGGCAAAACCTTGGAGCGCGTAGCCAACACCGCGCACAAGAGCCTGGCGCTGTTCTATATGGACGCGCCTGCGGCCGGCAGCGCCAGCTTCGACCCGGACAGCCTGCCCGAGCACGGCACCCTGGTGCGCGTGCATCATGCCAGCGAGGAAGGCGGCAAACTGCAGTTCGTCGCCCAGGGCCTGACCCGTGTGCGCATCCGCGGCTGGCTCAGCCGCAAACCGCCGTACCTGGCGGAAGTCGAGTACCCGAAAAGCTCGCCCGATCCGCGCGACGAGGTCAAGGCCTACGGCATGGCGCTGATCAATGCGATCAAGGAGCTGTTGCCGCTCAACCCGCTGTACAGCGAAGAGCTGAAGAACTACCTGAATCGCTTCAGCCCCAACGACCCCTCGCCGCTGACCGACTTCGCCGCCGCCCTGACCAGCGCCCCTGGCCACGAACTGCAGGAAGTGCTGGATACCGTGCCGATGCTCAAGCGCATGGAAAAGGTCTTGCCGCTGCTGCGCAAGGAGGTCGAGGTAGGCCGCCTGCAAAAGGAGTTGTCGGCGGAGGTCAATAGCAAAATCGGCGAGCGCCAGCGCGAATTCTTCCTCAAGGAGCAACTGAAGATCATTCAGCAGGAACTGGGCCTGAGCAAGGACGACCGCAGCGCCGACATCGAGCAGTTCGAGCTGCGCCTGGAGGGCAAGACCCTGCCCGAGCAGGCGCGCAAACGCATCGATGAAGAGCTGAACAAACTGTCGATTCTGGAAGCCGGCTCGCCGGAGTACGCGGTCACCCGCAATTATCTGGATTGGGCCAGCGCACTGCCCTGGGGCATCGTCGGCAAGGACAAGCTCGACCTCAAGCACGCGCGCCAGGTGCTCGATGCGCACCACGCCGGAATGGACGACATCAAGCAGCGGATCACCGAATTCCTCGCCGTGGGCGCCTTCAAGGGCGAGATCGCCGGCTCCATCGTGTTGCTGGTCGGCCCGCCCGGCGTGGGCAAGACCAGCATTGGCAAATCCATCGCCGAGTCCCTCGGCCGGCCGTTCTATCGCTTCAGCGTCGGCGGCATGCGCGACGAAGCCGAGATCAAGGGCCACCGCCGCACCTATATCGGCGCCCTGCCCGGCAAGCTGGTGCAGGCGCTGAAAGAGGTCGAGGTGATGAACCCGGTGATCATGCTCGACGAGATCGACAAGCTCAGCAGCAGCTACCAGGGCGACCCGGCTTCGGCACTGCTGGAAACCCTCGACCCGGAGCAGAACGTCGAATTTCTCGACCATTACCTGGATCTGCGCCTGGATCTGTCCAAGGTGCTGTTCATCTGCACCGCCAACACCCTCGACTCGATCCCCGGCCCCTTGCTCGACCGCATGGAAGTGATTCGCCTGTCCGGCTACATCACCGAGGAAAAACTGGCCATCGCCAAGCGCCACCTGTGGCCCAAACAACTGGCCAAGGCCGGCGTACCGAAGAAGCGCCTGACCATCAGCGATGCCGCGCTCAAGCTGCTGATCGAGGGTTACGCCCGGGAAGCCGGCGTACGTCAGCTGGAAAAACAGCTCGGCAAACTGGTGCGCAAGGCGGTGGTCAAGTTGCTCGACGACCCGGCCGGCACGATCAAGATCAACCCCAAGGATCTGGAGAGTTATCTGGGCATGCCGGTGTTCCGCCGCGAGCAGGTGTTTTCGGGCGTCGGCGTGATCACCGGCCTGGCCTGGACCAGCATGGGCGGCGCGACCCTGCCGATCGAGGCGACGCGCATCCACACCCTCAATCGCGGCTTCAAACTCACCGGCCAACTCGGCGAAGTGATGAAGGAATCGGCGGAAATCGCTCACAGCTATATCAGCTCGCACCTGAAACAGTTCGGCGGCGAGCCCGGCTTCTTCGACCAGGCCTTCGTCCACCTGCACGTACCCGAAGGCGCCACGCCCAAGGACGGCCCCAGCGCCGGGGTGACCATGGCCAGCGCGCTGCTCTCGCTGGCACGCAACCAGGCGCCGAAGAAAGGCGTGGCCATGACCGGCGAACTGACCCTCACCGGCCAGGTGCTGGCGATTGGCGGGGTGCGCGAGAAGGTCATCGCCGCGCGCCGACAGAAGATCTTCGAACTGATCCTGCCGGAGGCCAACCGCGGCTCCTACCAGGAGCTGCCGGACTACCTCAAGCAAGGCCTGAGCGTGCACTTCGCCAAACGCTACAGCGATGTGGCCAAGGTGCTGTTCGACTAGCCGCTGCACCCGTAGCCCGGATGGCATCCGGGCTACAAAAGTCCTCGGCGGCTTACGTCTTGGCCTGTACAGCGGCTATGCTGGCAGGCGTTGACCGCTGCCAGGAGCTTTGCCGATGCCCACCGCCCCCCGCCTGCTGCTGCCGCTCGGCTTCGCCCTGCTGAGCGCCTGCGTCCACCAACCCGGCAGCCTGACCGTGCACCAGCAAAGCCAGTGCCCGCTAAGTCTGCGCAGCGGCCAACAACTGATCCTGACCCTGCCGAGCAACCCCACCACCGGTTTCCGCTGGATCCTGCGCGACGCTGCCGCCAGCCTGCTCGACAGCCTCGGCCCCGAGGTCTACAGCAACCCGGAAGACGTGGGGCTGATCGGCAGTGCCGGCCAGTCGACCTGGCGTTTCCAGGCCAAGCACCCCGGCGAAGGCCACCTGCTGCTGACCTATCAGCGGCCCTGGGAAAGCGAAGTCGCCCCGGCGAAAACTTTCGATTGCCGGCTCAGGGTCAAGTAAACCCGCTCGCCAGCTCTATCCGGCCATTACGGCCTTGCCGTCGGCCCTGGATCAGGCTGGCGACTATCGCCATGCAGCGAATGTTGTCCTCGCGAAGCAAGCAGAACCCGGTTTAATCGGCTATAGCAAATACAAGGGTTCTACTTTCGAGGGAAACCACATGACGCGGCTCTGGCGTGAAGCAGTAGTGGTCGTAACGCTGTTCTGGTTGAGCGGGTGCGGCAGTCTTTTACCCAGCGAACGAGCCGAAGTGCAGTCGCCATTCATTGATTATCAGGATGCGCAAATGCGCTATTCCCAGGCCATTAGCGGCATGACCAGCCGCGCCGAGCTGTTTTCCCTGGGCTTCGATCCGCTGGCCCAGGGCAACGGCAAGATGCTCTCGTTCATCGACGTGCGGCTGATGTTCGTGCAGCCGAACATCCCCATCGCCTACCTGCCCGACGGCCTGGTGCAATGCCTGGAAGCCAAGGATCGCTGCGCCGGCTACGCCTTCGAGTTCACCAAGACCGATACCCAGCGGGTCGGCAGCTTCTGGGCCGACGTGTTCAACTTCCGTAAACAGCGCGCGCTGCAAGGCTGGTCGTTCCGCGCGGTGTTCGTGCTGGTCGACGACACCCTGGTGCACAAAGTCAGCAACGGCGAGCCGAACATTCGGCATTTCGAAGTCAAGCGCAACCCGCTCGGCCCGCTGCAGGGCGCCGGCGAGTATTTCTCCGATCAATTGAAGTAACCGTGGTTTGCCTGGACGCCGCCCCTGGTTGGGCGGCATGCCACGAGATCGCCACCGAGTCGCCAACGCCTGCCATACCCATCGCCCTCAACCGCACGGCCGACGGGGGAAGGACACAAGGACGTCGTCGCTGCGCAACTTTCACGCTAAAATTGCCGGCTTTCTCGACCTTGCGCGGAACCACCGTGAAAAAACAGCCCGACCGTCTCTTCGCCCAGCCCCTGGCCCAGGTGCCGGACTTCGCCTTCAACGAGGACGTGGTGCGGGTGTTCCCGGACATGATCAAGCGCTCGGTGCCCGGTTACCCCACCATCGTCGAGAACATCGGCGTACTCGCCGGCCAGTTCGCCCAGCCGCACAGCGTCTTGTATGACCTTGGCAGCTCCCTCGGCGCGGTGACCCAGGCCCTGCGCCGCCACGTCCAGGTCGAAGACTGCCGGGTGATCGCGGTGGACAACTCCAGCGCCATGGTCGAACGCTGCCGGGAATACCTGCATGCCCAGGACTCGATGTTCCAGGAGCTGTTGCCGGTCGAGGTGATCGAGACCGATATTCTCAGCCTGGAGTTGCAGCCGACCTCGCTGGTGGCGCTGAACTTCACCCTGCAGTTCATCCAGCCGCCACAGCGCCTGGCACTGCTTGGGCGGATTCGCCAGGCCCTGCTGCCCGGCGGCGCCCTGATCCTTTCGGAGAAACTGCGCTTCGAAGATACCGAGCAAGATAAGCTGCTCGGCGACCTGCACATCGCCTTCAAGCGCGCCAACGGCTACAGCGAACTGGAAATCGCCCAGAAACGCAGCGCCATCGAGAAAGTCATGCTGCCCGACAGCCTGGAGCGGCACCGCGAACGCCTGCTGGCCGCCGGTTTCAGCAAGGTGGTGCCCTGGTTCCAGTGCCTCAACTTCACCTCATTGATTGCCCTGCCATGATCAACCGCCTCGACCTCGATGCCCTGCAAGCTGCGCTGGCCGGCACCCCGTTGCAAGACTGGTCAGCCGGCCTGCCCGGACAGATCGACGCCAAACTAGCCATCGGCCATGGCGACCTGCAGCGCTGGTACGCCGCCGTTCAGGCCTTACCGGCGCTGAACGTCGAGCAATTGGAGCTGTTGACTGCCTTCACCTTCGGCGGCGCCTGTGATGACAGCACCCGTGCCGAACTGCACACCGCGCTGCAAGGCTTGATCCCCTGGCGCAAGGGTCCTTTCGAGCTGTTCGGCGTGCATGTGGACACGGAATGGCGCTCGGACTGGAAGTGGCAGCGCGTGGCGCCCTACCTCGACCTGGCCGGCAAGCGCGTGCTGGACGTCGGCTGCGGCAACGGCTATTACATGTGGCGCATGCTCGGTGCCGGTGCCGGCAGCGTGGTCGGCATCGATCCCAACTGGCTGTTCCTCTGCCAGTTCCTGGCGATCAAGCACTACCTGCCCGAACTTGCGGCCTGGCACCTGCCGCTGGCCTTCGAAGAACTGCCAAGCAAGCTGCAAGGCTTCGACACCGTGTTTTCCATGGGCGTGCTCTATCACCGGCGCTCGCCGATCGATCACCTGCTGGACTTGAAGGATTGCCTGGTCAAGGGCGGTGAACTGGTGCTGGAAACCCTGGTGGTGGACGGCGATGCCCAGCAGGTGCTGATACCCGAAGACCGCTATGCGCAGATGCGCAACGTCTGGTTCCTGCCCTCGGTGCCGGCGCTGGAACTGTGGCTGCGCCGCGCCGGCTTCGTCGATGTGCGCTGCGTGGACGTCAACACCACCTCGCTGCAGGAGCAGCGCGCCACCGACTGGATGCGCTTCCAGTCGCTGCCGGAGTTCCTCGACCCGGCCGACCACAGCCGCACCCTCGAAGGCCTGCCGGCACCGACCCGCGCCGTGCTGATCGCCCGCAAGCCGTGATTGTCGGCGTTCATTCGTACCGGGGGTGGGCTGAATCATTCAACTCGTAGGGTGGACTCAGGAGCGCAGCGAACAGTCCACCATTACCCGCAGCAACGGCGTACTGCTTCGCGAGTACGCCCTACAGCGTCAGTCCACACCTATGCGCTAGCGATTGGCTGCCGCAACGATCAACTGCTTCATCTCCGCCACCGCCTGTTTGAAGCCGACGAACAGGGCATGGGCGACCAGGGCGTGGCCGATGTTCAGCTCGTTGATCCCGGGGACCGCCGCCACCGCCTCGACGTTGTGGTAATGCAGGCCGTGGCCGGCATTGACGATCAGGCCGTGGGCCAGGCCGCAAGCCACGCCGTCGCGAATCCGCGCCAACTCCTTGGCCGTTTCGGCCGGCGTGCTGGCATCGGCATAACGCCCGGTATGCAGTTCGATAGCCGGCGCACCGACGCGCTTCGAGGCTTCGATCTGCCGCTCATCCGGGTCGATGAACAGCGAGACTTCGCAGCCGATCCGGCTTAGGCGCTCAACCGCGGCGCGAATCCGCGCTTCCTGCCCGGCCACGTCCAGGCCGCCCTCGGTGGTCAACTCCTGACGGGTTTCCGGCACCAGGCAGACATGTTCGGGACGAATGCTTTCGGCGAAGGCGAGCATCTCTTCGGTGACGCCCATCTCGAAGTTCATGCGCGTCTGCATGACCTCCTTGAGCACCCGCACGTCACGCTCCTGGATGTGCCGACGGTCTTCGCGCAGATGCACGGTGATGCCGTCGGCACCCGCCTCTTCGGCGTCCAGTGCGGCCTTGACCGGATCCGGGTAACGCGTACCGCGGGCCTGGCGCAGGGTCGCCACATGGTCGATGTTCACACCCAGCAGAATACGGTTGGCGTCAGTCACGTGGAGGCTCCTTGAGCGTCATGAAGAGTTCGCGGCTGACCAGCGGTCGACCGCCTAAATGGGGCGCCAGGGCTTGGCGCATCAGGCGCTTGGCCGCGGCCAGGGCGCCGGGGACGCTCCAGTCGGCCTCGGCCATGGCGAGTAACTCGGTGCCATGGAACACCCCCGGCTGCAACTGCCCGACCGCTTCCAGACCAGCCTCCGCCTGCAGACGATAGAGGCCCGCCGCGACGATCGGCTGGCCAAGGCGATCCTGATCCAGGGCGAAACCATAGCCCAGTTCGTCGAGCAAACGCCATTCAAAAGAACGCAGCAAGGGCTCCAGCGCACGGCCCTGGGCCAACGCCTGGACGGTCATGGCATAGTGCTCGAAAGTCGCCGGGTGCGGGTCTTGCTCGGGCAGCAGACGGATCAGCAGTTCGTTCAGATAGAGGCCGCTGAACAGGGCCTCGCCGTGCAACAGGTTGGGGATGCCGGCGGCCTCGAGACGGCTGACGCTCTTCAGCTCAGCGCGCCCGCGCAACTCCACGTCCAGCGGCACGAACGGACGCGCCAGGCTGCCGGCCTTGCCCCGCGCACCGCGCATTACCGCGCGCAGGCGGCCTTGCGGGGTGAGGAAATCCACCAGCGCACTGCTCTCGCGGTAAGCACGGCTGTGTAAAACATAGGCTGGCTGGCTGACCGGGAGCATGGCGGGTGTTTACTCGGCATGGCGGGCGCCAGGGTGCGCCCGCGCGCAGCTCAAATGTTGTCGTAACCCAGTGAACGCAAGGCGCGCTCGTCGTCCGACCAACCGCCTTTGACCTTGACCCAGAGGTTGAGCATGACCTTGGAGTCGAACATCACCTCCATGTCCTTGCGCGCCTCCTGGCCGATGCGTTTGATCCGCTCGCCCTTGTCGCCAATGATGATTTTCTTCTGACCATCGCGCTCGACCAGGATCAGCGCGTGGATATGCAGAATACGGCCATCGCGCTTGAATTCCTCGATTTCCACGGTGATCTGGTACGGCAGCTCGGCGCCCAGCTGGCGCATGATCTTCTCGCGCACCAGTTCGGCGGCGAAGAAACGGCTGGAGCGGTCGGTAACCTGGTCTTCCGGGAAGAAGTGCACGCCCTCGGGCAGGCGTTCACCCACCAGTTTTTCCAGGGTATCGAGGTTATGCCCGTGCTGGGCGGAGACCGGCACTATCTCGGCGTTGGGCAACTGGGTCGCCAGCCACTCCAGATGCGGCATCAGCTCGGCCTTGTCTTCGAGGCGGTCGGTCTTGTTGATCGCCAGGATCACCGGCCCCTGCACGTACTGCACGCGCTCCAGAACCAGCTGATCCTCGTCGGTCCAGCGGGTGCGGTCGACCACGAAGATCACCACGTCGACGTCTTTCAGCGCCGACGAGGCATTCTTGTTCATGTAGCGATTGAGGGCTTTCTCGTTGTTCTTGTGCAGGCCGGGGGTATCCACATAGATCGCCTGCACGGCGCCTTCGGTCTTGATCCCGAGCATGTTGTGCCGGGTGGTCTGCGGTTTGCGCGAGGTGATCGCCAGCTTTTGCCCGAGGATGTGGTTGAGCAGGGTCGACTTGCCCACGTTGGGCCGGCCGACAATGGCGACATAGCCACAGCGTGTAACGGGTGTATCAGTCATGACCATTCTCCACCCCCAGGGCAATCAGGGCAGCGGCCGCAGCGACCTGTTCGGCGATGCGGCGGCTGGCACCCTGTCCCAGGGTCTTTTCATTCAATAGGCTGACCTGACACTCGACGGTGAATGTCCGGCAATGGGGCTCGCCAAGGATATCCACCACCTCATAGCGTGGCAGTTCGCAGGCCCGCGATTGCAGGAATTCCTGCAAACGGGTTTTCGGATCCTTATTGGTATCGACCAGGGTCAAACTTTCCAGCTCGTTGCTCAACCAGGCGACCACGCGCTCGCGCGCGGCGTCCATCCCGGCATCCAGGTAGATGGCGCCGATCAGCGCCTCGAGAGCATCGGCGAGAATCGATTCACGGCGGAAGCCGCCGCTTTTCAACTCGCCCGAGCCGAGCCGCAAGTAGTCGCCCAGGTCGAAACCGCGCGCCAATATGGCCAGGGTCTCGCCCTTGACCAGGCGCGCGCGCAAACGCGACAACTGACCTTCGCGCGCCAGAGGAAAGCGCTCGAACAGCGCCTCGCCGGCGACGAAGTTGAGGATGGCATCACCGAGAAATTCCAGGCGCTCATTGTTGCGCCCGGCGAAACTGCGGTGGGTCAGCGCCAGCACCATCAGATCCTGGTCTTTGAAGCTATAACCGAGCTGGCGTTCGAGACGAGCTAACGATGCACTCACGGCATGCGCACGCGGTATTCTTTGTCGAACCGCACCACCAGATCGAGGTTCTCGATCAGCGGCTCGCGCTTTTCATACTTCAGATGAGCACGGAACTCGTTGTTCTCGACTTTCACCTTCAACGCTTCACGCAGATCGAGGTCGCGAATGCTGTTGACCTCCATGCCCTTGCCGACATGCCCATAGAAAGCGCCTACCGTGCGAATGTCCATGCTTTGGTCGGTTTCCACCGAGGTAATGATTTTTTCCATCGACATATAGTCGAGATAATGCGGCAACATCTTGAATACCGTGCTGGCGAAGAACGCCACGACCGCCAGTACCATCAACCAGCTCAGTATCGACAAGCCTTTCTGCGAACGTGCAAATGTCATGTTTGCCCCCAAGTTCGACCAATGTGAGTGCCCAGCGGGCTAAGACTATATATAGCCTGCGGCGCCGTATTGAACAGCGCCGCACTTATTCTATGAACTCAGGCGCGAAACGTCAGTGAATCAAACCGACGCGCGAGAAATTCGGCAGGTTGTGCAATTTCGGGTCAGGCCAACTCATCCAGACGGCGAAGGCTTTGCCGACGATATTCTGATCCGGCACCATGCCCAGCAACGGCTTGGGAATGGCCGGGTCGTTCCAGTAACGGCTGTCGTTGGAGTTGTCGCGGTTGTCGCCCATCATGAAATAATGCCCTTGCGGCACCACCCATTCACGCCCCGGTTCGACTCGATAACGGCTCATTTCCTTGCGGATCAGATGCTCGGCCGCGCCCAGACGCTCCTCGTAGAGGGCCACGCTACCGAGACTGCCGGACTCTTCGCCGAGCAACTGCTGGGCCACTGATTCGCCATTGATAAACAGACGCTTGTCACTGCTATAGCGAATGCGGTCACCGGCCAGACCCACCACTCGCTTGATGTAGTTGATGTTCGGGTCGCTCGGGTAACGGAACACCATGACATCGCCACGCTGCGGGTCGTCCACGTCGATCACCTTGGTATCCAGCACCGGCAGGCGAATGCCGTAGGCGAACTTGTTGACCAGGATGAAATCGCCCACTTCCAGGGTTGGCTTCATCGAGCCGGACGGGATCTGGAACGGCTCGACCAGAAAGGAGCGCAGCACCAGCACAATCGCCAACACCGGGAAGAACGATTTACCGTACTCCACCAGCAACGGCTCTTTGTTCAAGCGCTCGACCACCGCTTCGTCAGGCTGGTTGACCTGACCCTGGTAGTTGGCAATGGCCGTACGGCGGCGCGGGGCCAGAAAAATCAGATCGAACAACGCCAACGCACCACAAACAGCGACGGCGATTACCAGCAACAGCGGGAAATTTAGCGACATAGGATCTAACTATCCAACCTGAGCACAGCAAGGAAGGCTTCTTGTGGGATTTCCACGTTGCCGACCTGCTTCATCCTTTTCTTACCGGCCTTCTGCTTTTCCAACAGTTTGCGTTTACGGCTCACGTCACCACCGTAACACTTGGCCAGCACGTTCTTTCTGAGCGCCTTGACCGTGGTTCGCGCGACAATCTGCCCGCCAATGGCAGCCTGGATTGCCACATCGAACATCTGCCGAGGGATCAGCTCTTTCATCTTCTCGGTCAACGCACGCCCTTTGTAGTGGGCGTTGTCACGGTGCACGATCAACGCCAAGGCGTCGACTTTCTCACCATTGATCAATACGTCCAGCTTGACCAGATTGGCCGACTGATAACGATCGAAGTGATAGTCCAGCGAGGCATAGCCACGGCTGGTCGACTTCAAACGGTCGAAGAAGTCCAGCACCACTTCGTTCATCGGCAGGTCGTAGGTCACCTGCACCTGGGAGCCGAGAAACAGCATGTCGTGCTGTACGCCACGCTTCTCGATGCACAGGGTGATGACGTTACCCAGGTGCTCCTGCGGCACCAGGATATTGGCCCGCACGATTGGCTCGCGCATGTCTTCGATGCTCGACAGGTCGGGCAGCTTGGACGGGTTGTCGACGTAAACCGTTTCCCCGGTCTTGAGCAGCAACTCGAAGATAACCGTCGGCGCGGTGGTGATCAGATCCAGGTCGTACTCGCGCTCCAGGCGCTCCTGGATGATTTCCATGTGCAGCATGCCGAGGAAGCCGCAGCGAAAACCGAAGCCCAGGGCATCGGAGCTTTCCGGGGTGTACTGCAAGGATGAATCGTTCAGCGTGAGCTTTTGCAGGGCCTCGCGAAAATCCTCGAAGTCATCGGAGCTAACCGGGAACAGGCCGGCATAGACCTGCGGCTGGATGCGCTTGAAGCCTGGCAGCATGTCGACGTCAGGGGTCGAGCTCAGGGTCAGGGTATCGCCCACTGGCGCCCCATGAATGTCCTTGATGCCGGCAATGATGAAGCCGACTTCACCGGCTTTGAGGTCAGCGGTGGCGCTGTGCTTGGGGTTGAATACGCCAACGCTGTCGACCAGGTGAACCTTGCCGGTGGATTTCACCAGCACCTTGTCGCCCTTCTTGATCCGCCCATGACGCACACGCACCAGGGAGACCACCCCCAGGTAGTTGTCGAACCAGGAGTCGATGATCAGCGCCTGCAACGGGTCTTCGATATTCCCGGTCGGCGCGGGAATGGTATGCACCAGACGCTCGAGCACTTCGTCGACACCCAGGCCGGTCTTGGCACTGCAGGTCACGGCATCGGTGGCGTCGATGCCGATGATTTTCTCGATTTCTTCCTTGACCCGGTCTGGGTCGGCCTGCGGCAGGTCGATCTTGTTCAGCACCGGCATGACCTCGAGGCCTTGCTCGATGGCGGTGTAGCAGTTGGCGACCGATTGCGCCTCGACACCCTGGCCGGCATCGACCACCAACAGCGCGCCTTCGCAGGCGGCCAGGGAACGGCTGACTTCATAGGTGAAGTCGACGTGGCCGGGGGTGTCGATGAAGTTCAACTGGTAGGTCTTGCCGTCGCGCGCCTTGTAATACAGGGTCACGCTATGCGCCTTGATGGTAATCCCGCGCTCACGCTCGAGGTCCATGGAATCCAGTACCTGGGCTTCCATTTCACGATCGGCCAGGCCGCCACACATCTGAATGAAGCGATCGGCCAAAGTGGACTTGCCATGATCGATATGGGCGATGATGGAGAAATTGCGGATATGACTCAGGTCACTCACAGGACAACACTCGAAAAGGTCGCAGGCAACAGCCCGCCGAAAATAGCCGTGAAGTGTACCCGATTGAGGCTGCAGCCGTCACGCCCAGGCGCCAATCGGCGGATATGAAGAAGGGCGATCGAAATCGCCCTTCTTCATCCTTGCGGGCCGCACTCCAGCTCTAACAGGTCGGCGGCGCCGTATCTGCGACGGACAGCCAGGCGGCAACCCGTGCCGCCATCACTCCGCCAGCTTGAAGGTGATGAAACTGGCACGTCCCTGGCGCAGCACGCGCATTGAAACAGAGCGGTTCTTTGGCAGCTCCTGAGCCACTTGGGTGAAGGTTTTCGCCGAGTCGATGGCTTGATTATTCAAGTGGGTGATCACATCGCCCGGACGCAAGCCGATCAGTGCAGCGGGACCGTCGAGCACTTCGGTGATCACCACGCCGCCCTTCAGATCGAGGCTTTTTTTCTGCTCGGGCGTCAATTCGACCACCTTGACCCCGAGCCGATTGCTGCTCCGCTCCACACCCGGCCCAGTCGCGCCGGCCAAGGTTTCACCGTCTTCCGGCAAGGCGCCAATAGTCAACTTGAGTTTCTTGCGCGAGCCGTCACGCACCACATCCAGTTCAGCCTGGCTACCCGGCTTGAGGCGCCCCACCAGATGCGGCAGATCCCCCGACATGACAATCGTGGCACCATCGATGCTGAGAATCACATCGCCAACCAACAAGCCACCCTTGGCCGCCGGACCGCCTTCCAGCACCTGGGCAACCAGTGCGCCTGCAGGCTTATCCAGCCCGAATGACTCGGCCAGATCCTTGTTCACCTCCTGAATCACCACCCCCAACCAACCGCGACTAACCTTGCCGTCGGTCTTCAACTGATCGGCCACCTCCATGGCAACGCTCATTGGAATCGCGAAAGACAAGCCCATGAAGCCACCGGAACGGGTGAATATCTGCGAGTTGATGCCCACCACCTCACCCGCCAGGTTGAACAGCGGACCACCGGAGTTACCCGGATTGATCGCCACATCGGTCTGGATAAACGGCACATAGCTTTCATTCGGCAGACTACGGCCCTTGGCGCTGACGATACCGGCCGTCACCGAATGGTCGAAGCCGAAGGGCGAGCCGATGGCCAACACCCACTCACCTACTTTCAGATCTTCGGATTTGCCCAACTTGACCGTCGGCAAGTTCTTGCCTTCGACCTTGAGCAAGGCCACATCGCTGCGCGGATCGGCACCAACCAGCTTGGCCTCCAGTTCGCTGCGATCAGGCAGGCGCACAATGATTTCATCGGCACCGGCGACTACGTGGTTATTGGTCAGCACATAACCGTCAGCAGAGATGATGAAGCCCGAGCCCAGCGACTGCGCCTCACGTTGCCGGCCACCGCCCGGAGCACGCGGAATTTGCGGAATATTGCGCTCGAAAAACTCGCGAAAGATCGGCGGCAGGCCTTCCAGATCGGGGATGCTCAATTCGCCAGCACCTGCCACACGCTCCGGTATTTTCTGTCGGGTGCTGATATTGACCACCGCCGGCGCGGCCTCTTCGACCAACTCGGTAAAGTCCGGCAGCTCTGCTTGAGCAACCACCGCCTGCCCCAAGAGCAGCAAAGCGATCAAGGAATAGAAAGACGACTTCAGGCTAGGCATCGGTATAGAACTCCCCATCGAAAACGAGCAAAAGGCTCAAAATCCCACAGCAGAACCTGCGAGCAAGGCGCGCACGACAACCGGCTGCAAGGCCGGGTCATCGGCCGTGCGGGCACTCTGCCAGCGCACCGCCAACCAGGCCGCAAGCAAGCCGGCAAAGGCCGACAGGATCACCAACGGCTCACTCAAGGCTAGCTGCTCGGCCAGCAATGCCGCGCCGAACAAACCGATCAAAGGCAGCAGATAAACCAGCAGCGACCCACGCACCAGCAACTCTTCGCGCACGCCAATCACCACTGCATCGCCCACGCTCAACTGCAAATCACAGAGCGCCCGGACATAGCCCGGACGGCCACTGACCCCCAACTTGTCGAGCACACCATGACCACAGCCCGCACTCACCGAGCAACTGGAGCAGGTGCTCTTACGCATGGTTTCAACCCAAACGGCGCCCGACTCGACAGCCACGACCCGCCCCTGCTCTTCGATCATTGTTTAGCCTGCACGGCTATGGCACGCATCGACAAGGCGACACGCTCCGCCGTGCCCAGAGGAACCTCACCGACAACCGTCACCATCACATCGCCATCAGCGGTTGCCAGGCGCCGCGAAACCACTGCAGTCGGCCCCAGCTGGCTACGCGCATCCTCGACCATGACCCCTCGCAAGGGCTCAATGAAGACCGAAAAGCGGGCCAAACCATCGTCATAAACCAGGCAGGCGACTTGCTCGCTGGAGGCGGGACTGCGCCGTTCAGTCACCGAACTCAAGGTGAAACCCGGCGGCAGCCAATCGGAGCGCCAGGCCTCGACAACCTCGGCGGTCGCTTTGGCGACACGTACCGGGCGGCAACTTGCGCTGGGCTGCAGAGCTTCCTCGGAAGGAACCGCACCGACCTCCAGGCGAGTGAATTGAAAACGCTCGAGCAACTGCCCCTTGTCATTCAGCAACAGGGACTTCAACGGCAGAGCGCTTTCCTGATCCAGGTGCAGCTCAACGCTGTAGCGATGCTGATCACGCGGCGACAGCGCCAGCACCACAGCCGCACGCCCCGCCACACGGGACTTGCCGATGACACGCGGGTCATACGAATCGAGCAAGCGCAGGGTATTCAGCTCGCGCGCCGGCCACTCCTGGTGATCCGCGGCCTGATCGACCAGACTGCCACTGACGCATTGGGCGCGCCCGTCGACACGCAGCACTTCCTGCGCCGGGCCGTCCAACTGCAGAAGACGTTCACGCACGACACCCGCCCCCTCCACCCGCCGCCAAACGCTGTGGGTAGAGAAGCTGCCGTTACGTTCATAGACAAAAGTACCTTGAAAGCCTTGGCTACGCTCAGCCTCAGCCAAGCGCCGCAGCCAATCTTGCGCCTCGGTAGCGACAGCGGGCAATGCCAGCAGCCAACTGCCGAACAGCAGAGCAATGACAGGAATAAAGCGCATGCGCCTCCCTAGCGGCTTTCCAGACTTGCAGCGCGCGCGTAAGGCAGCGCGCTTTCATTGGCATTCATGACCGCTTGCTGAGCATGCTGGCGCAGATAATCTGGCAGACGCCGCTCATGCCAGCCTGGCGCATCCTCACTGGCCGCTTCAGCCGCAGCCTGCTGCTCGCCTGCAGCATTGAAGCCCGCCAGCATCGCCGGGCCTTGCACTTGCGGAGTGTTCAATGCCGGCTGAGCGGCTTGCTGGGCCAATTGCGCACCTGCAACTTCGTCCTGATTGTATAAACGCACACCTGCCAGTACAGCAACTGTTACAGAAGCCGCCACGGCCAAACGACCGACCGCACGCCATGGGCCGCGAACGGTCTCGCGCTGCACCGGCAAGGCTTCATTGGCCAGTGCCGCGGATACTGCTGCGGCAATATCCAGACGCGGTTCCAGCAATTCCTTGTGCATCACCGCACGAGCGATCTGATAGCGCGACCAGGTAGCACGCAGTTCGGCGTCGTCGCTCGCACTGAGCACACGCCGCAGTTCCATTTCATCCGCTTCATTATCCATAACCGCGGACAGCGATTCCTGTAGGGCTTCACGACTCATGGCGGTTCCTCTTTGGCTGTCGCCGCTGTCTTAACTTTCCTGCAACAAGGGTTGCAAGGATTTGTCTACGGCCTCACGAGCTCGAAAAATTCGCGATCGCACGGTACCGACCGGACACTGCATGACACTGGCAATGTCCTCATAACTCAGACCATCAAATTCACGCAAGGTTAGTGCAGTGCGCAAATCTTCTGGCAATTGCTGAATGGCTCGATGCACGGTGGCTTCGATTTCATCCCGCAGCAACACTCGCTCTGGCGACTCGATATCCTTGAGGGCGTGATCGCCATCGTAGAATTCCGCATCCTCGGCACTGACATCGCTCTCTGGCGGCCGCCGACCACGCGACACCAGATGGTTCTTCGCCGTGTTGATGGCAATGCGGTACAGCCAGGTGTAGAACGCACTGTCACCACGAAAATTCCCCAGCGCCCGATAGGCCTTGATGAAGGCTTCCTGCGCCACATCCTGCGCTTCATGGCTGTCGTGCACGAAGCGCACGATCAACCCGAGAATCTTGTGCTGGTACTTCAATACCAGCAGATCGAACGCGCGCTTATCGCCGCGCTGGACGCGCTCGACCAGTTGCTGATCTTCTTCCTGAGCTAGCATGAACACTCCTCATTGAGCCCGAAGAGCTCGAAAGAGTGCGGAGCCAGCCAATTAATCGGCTTGCCAAGATAGACTCGGGCGTTGCGCAAAAGTTCTCCCCTCCAAACAAGCTTCCTGCAGAACGCATTCTGTCCCACACGGAGTGGCGCAGCAGAGCCTACAGGCCTGCTAGCGCAAATAATCTTAGATCGCCCATCGGCCAAACAGGAAGGCGCTGAAACGCCATCAAGATACTCCGACAAACGGGCATGTCCCTCTGCGGGCGACCCTCTATGGAACCTGGGAGACTAAGGAAGTTCCCCAGCGCCACAGTCGGTCATAAGCCGGCTATTGTGCCGCCCGCCCCCCCTATATACTAGGGGCCGCTTACTTGCGGGATCACGACATGAGCCAACACTACCAACACGACGTTCTGGTCATCGGCAGCGGGGCCGCCGGCCTGACGCTGGCGCTAACCCTGCCCGGACACCTGCGCATTGCCGTGCTGAGCAAGGGCAACCTGGCCAATGGCTCGACGTACTGGGCTCAAGGTGGCGTGGCGGCGGTGCTGGACGACATGGACACCGTCGAATCGCATGTCGAAGACACCCTCAATGCCGGTGCCGGCCTGTGCCGCGAAGAGGCGGTGCGCTTCACCGTGGAGCATAGCCGCGAAGCCATTCAATGGCTGATCGATCAGGGCGTGCCCTTCACCCGCGACGACCAGACCGCCCACGAAGACGGCGGTTTCGAGTTCCACCTGACCCGCGAAGGCGGCCACAGCCACCGCCGCATCATCCATGCCGCCGACGCTACCGGCGCGGCGATCTTCAAGACCCTGCTCGAACAAGCCAAGCTACGGGCCAATATCGAATTACTCGAGCAGCGCGTGGCGGTCGACCTGATCACCGAGCGCAAACTCGACCTGGCAGGCCAACGCTGCCTGGGCGCCTATGTGCTCAATCGCAGCAGCGGCGAGGTTGACACCTATGGCGCACGCTTCGTCATCCTCGCCACCGGCGGTGCGGCCAAGGTTTATCTGTACACCAGCAACCCGGACGGCGCCTGCGGCGATGGCATCGCCATGGCCTGGCGCGCCGGCTGCCGGGTCGGCAACCTGGAGTTCAACCAGTTCCACCCGACCTGCCTGTACCACCCGCAGGCCAAAAGTTTTCTGGTTACCGAGGCCCTGCGCGGCGAAGGCGCGCTGCTCAAACTGCCGGGCGGCGAGCGCTTCATGCAACGCTTCGATGCGCGCGCCGAACTGGCGCCACGCGACATCGTCGCCCGCGCCATCGACCACGAGATGAAGCGCCTCGGCGTGGATTGCGTGTACCTGGACATCAGCCACAAGCCGGCCGACTTCATCAAGGCGCACTTCCCCACCGTCTATGAGCGCTGCCTGGACTTCGGCATCGACATCACCCGCGAGCCGATCCCGGTAGTGCCGGCCGCGCATTACACCTGCGGCGGCGTAGTCGTCGATCAGAGCGGGCACACCGATGTCCCGGGTCTGTATGCGATTGGTGAAACCAGTTTCACCGGTCTGCACGGCGCCAACCGCATGGCCAGCAACTCGCTGCTGGAGTGCTTCGTCTACGCCCGCGCGGCGGCGGCCGACATCCTGCAGAAGCTGGACGAGGTGAGCGCGCCGAGCAACCTGCCGACCTGGGATGCCAGCCAGGTGACCGACTCGGACGAAGACGTGATCATCGCGCACAACTGGGACGAACTGCGGCGTTTCATGTGGGACTACGTCGGCATCGTACGCACCAACAAGCGCCTGCAACGCGCCGAACACCGGGTGCGCCTGCTACTCGACGAGATCGACGAGTTCTACAGTAACTACAAAGTCAGCCGCGATCTGATCGAATTGCGCAACCTGGCCCAGGTCGCCGAACTGATGATCCGCTCAGCGATGCAACGTAAGGAGTCTCGGGGCCTGCACTACACCCTGGACTACCCGCAGCAGTTGCCCGAGGCCAAAGACACTATTGTGCAGCCACCCACCTACGGCGACTGAACTTCAGGCGCACGCGCAAGCGCCTGTGCATGTCCGCCGCCATGCCATCGCGCGGGATACACAGGCCACGCACCCAGCGCCCGTCGACCAGGCGAAAGCGCAGCACCACGACCAACGGCAACGCCAGGCTGTCGCGGCGCAGCTGGATGGCCTGCCAGCCAGTGGCGGCATTCCACAGCTGCCAACCATCGGCCGTGCAACGCAGTGCGCTAAACGCCTGCGGCGAGCTCAGCAGAATATGCCGCGGCAATACCCAGGCGGCATGCCCCAGACCCAAAGCGACACCCAGCGCCAGCGCCCACCCTGGAATCGCCACCAGCGACAAACTGAGCAGCGCTAGCGCCTGGACGCTGCCATAGAGCAGCAGCAAGCGCCGCGAAGGCCGCCAGCGGCACTCGAAGCCGTCACTCGGGCTGGACACGATCCAGAATCATGCGAACCATGCGTTTCAGGTCGGCATCTTCGGGTTCGGCACGTTGCATGAACCAGCCGAACATATCCTGATCCTCGCACTCGAGCAGCTTGCGGTAACGCGCGCGATCTTCGGCATCGAGGCTCGGGTAAACCTCCTGGACGAATGGCACCAGCAGCACATCCAGTTCCAGCATGCCGCGGCGGCTGTGCCAGTAAAGGCGATTGAGTTCTGTCGATTCGACCATGGGCGGTTCCTTGATAGAGCCTGGCAGGAATATGGCCACGCAGTATAACAGTCCGCCACAAGCTGCAAGCCAATCAAGGATGGTTCGAGCCGGTCACTCCCCAGGGTTTTTCTCGGCTTTTACGCAAAGCCTGTAGCTTGCGGCTTGTGGCTGCTTTTATGATGATGGCCCTCACTTCCATCCAGCGACTGTTTATTCCTATGGCCGATACCGCGTTTTTCTGCACCCTCAGCCACGAAGGCGTTCTCGCCGTTCGCGGTTCTGATGCGAGCAAATTTCTCCAGGGCCAACTGACCTGCAACCTTAATTACCTGAGCGATGCCAGCTCCAGCCTCGGCGCCCGCTGCACCCCCAAAGGACGCATGCTGTCGAGCTTTCGGATTGTCAGCGTGGTCGACGGTTTCCTCCTGGCGATGGCCAGCGAACTGGTCGAACCGCAACGAGCCGACTTGCAGAAATACGCCGCATTCAGCAAATCCAAGCTGATCGACGAAAGCACCGCCTGGGTACGTTTCGGCCTGCATGACGGCGACGCCGCGCTGGCCGACCTGGGCCTGACTCTAGCCCCGCACGCCGATAGCGTGGCGCGGGCCGACGACCTGCTGGCGCTGCGCCTGAGCGACGGCCGCGCCGAACTCTGGGCGCCGGCCAGCCAGGCCGAAACCCTGCACGCTCAGCTCGCCGCCCAACTGGCGCAAGCCCCATTGAATCAATGGCTGCTGGCCCAAGTGCGCGCCGGCATCGGCCAGGTGCTGGGCCCCACCCGCGAACTGTTTATCCCGCAGATGCTCAACCTGCAAGCATTGGGCGGCGTCAGCTTCAAGAAAGGTTGTTACACCGGCCAGGAGATCGTCGCGCGTATGCAGTACCTCGGCAAGCTCAAGCGCCGTCTGTATCGCCTGGCCGTGGACGGCGAGCAACTGCCCGCCCCGGCAGTCGAGCTGTTTACCCCCGAGCGCGACAGCAGCATCGGTGAAGTGGTACTGGCCGCACAGAGCGACAGCGGCTTCGAACTGCTCGCGGTATTGCTGGAAGACGCGGTCAGCGACGGCCGCATTCACCTCGGCACCCCGCAAGGCCTGCCGCTCAGGCTGCTCGATTTGCCCTACACCCTGGACAGCAGCCGCGAAATCCAACGCTAACCACACCGCACCTGCAGCCGATTAGAAGAGATCTGCCCCATGAGCAAGCTTGCCGAGAAAGTCCAAGAGGAACTGATCAGGGCCATCGACAACGATGACCTGGTACTGCCGACCCTGCCGGAAGTCGCCCTGAAAGTCCGTGAAGCAGCAGAAGACCCGGACATCGGCATTCCGCAGATCAGCAAGGTCATCGGCAACGATGCGGCGCTGACCGCGCGCATCATCAAGGTGGTGAACAGCCCATTGCTGCGCACCAACAAGGAAATCACCGACCTGCAGATGGCCGTCAGCCGCCTGGGCATCAACTACACCTGCAACCTGGCCACCGGCCTGGCGATGGAACAGATGTTCCAGGCCACCTCGGATGTGGTCGACCGCAAGATGCGCGAAGTCTGGAACAAGAGCACGGAAATTGCCGGGATCTGTCACGTGCTGTGCAAGCACTACACCCGTTTGATGGCGGATCAGGCGACCCTCGCCGGCCTGGTGCACCAGATCGGCGTCTTGCCGATCCTCACTTACGCCGAAGAGCACAGCGAGCTGCTGACCGACTCGATCAGCCTCAATCACGTCATCGAGCAGATTCACCCGCTGATCGGCGACAAGATCCTGCGCACCTGGGACTTCCCCGAACTGATCGCCATGGTGCCGGGCCAACACCTGGACTTCAGCCGCGACAGCGCCAAGGTCGACTACGTCGACATCGTCCAGGTCGCCACCCTGCAGAGCTACCTGGGCAGCCAACACCCCTACACCCAGTTGGACTGGAGCCAGATTCCGGCCTTCCGCAAACTCGGCCTGGATCCGCAACAGAACCTGAACGACGACGAAGACCTCTCCGCCGCCATGGAAGCGGCCATGGGCATGCTGCAGTAAGGCGCAGAGGCATGCGGCGGCCTGCTCGCCGCCGCCTGGCGGGCCGGCCAGAGCAGAGCGATACCGAACCGCTCAAGCGTCCTCGAACAGAAATGCCACCCGCACCAGCAACCCCTGCGGCTGCACCTGATGCAGGCTGATGCTGGCCTGATGCGCGCGACAGATCTCGCCGACGATGGCCAGGCCAAGACCCGCCCCCGAACCCTGCACACCGCGCCGATAGAAACGCGCGAAGACCTTCTCGCGCTCCTCTGCGGGGATCCCCGGGCCGTCGTCCTGAACCTCGAGGATGCCGGGCGCCAGCACCCGCAGGATCACGTTGCCGCCGGCCGGGGTATGCGCCAGGGCGTTATCCACCAGGTTGCACAACAACTCGTTGAGCAGGGTCGGCTCGCCGCGCAGCCACACCGGCTGCTCGGCCTCCAGTGCCAGGGCGATACCGCGGGCATGGGCCAGTGGCGCCAGCGCCAGGCCCAGTTCACGGGCCAACTGGCTGAGATCGAGGCGTTGCGCACCGCCTTCGGCAAGCGCCCGCGCCCCGCTTTCGATGCGCGCCAGCGAGAGCAGTTGATTGGCCAGGTGAGTCAGGCGGTCGCTGTTCTGCGCGGCCTCTTCCAGGGTGCTGCGCCAGACTGCCGGCTGCTGCGCACGCAGGCCCAACTCGACCCGCGCCTTGAGCGCCGCCAGGGGCGTACGCAACTCGTGGGCGGCATCGGCGATAAACTGCGACTGGCGCTCGAACAGGCCACGCAACCGGTCGTTGAACTGATTCAACGCCTTCACCAGCGGGCGCAGCTCGCGCGGCAGTTCGGCGTCCGGCAACGGCCGCAGGTCGTCGCTGGCGCGCGCGGCCACGCTGCGCCGCAACGACTCCAGCGGGCGTAGCGCGGCGCTCACCGCCAGCCACACCAGCAGCAGCGCGCTGAATGCCAGCAAGCCCATGCGCCACAGCGTGCCGACCAGCAACTCGCGGATCATGCGTTCGCGCGCGCCCAGGGTTTCGGCCACGCGGATCTCGGCGATGCCATTGAGCAGCGGCTCGCTGACCGGTTGCAGCAGGCTGACCACCCGCACACCCTGGCCGCGGTAGAAGCCATCGTAGAAATGCGCCAGCGCCGGGTAATCGTCGGTGCGCGGGGTGCCGGGGGGCGCCGTCGGCAGGTCTTCATAACCGGACACCAGCTCCCCGCGCAGATCCAGCACCTGGTAGTAAATGCGCCCGGCGCTGTCGTAGGCGAAGGTGTCCAGGGCGACATAGGGCACGTTGGCCTTGAGCCTGCCATCGTCGCTGTACAACCCTTGGGCAATCGCCCGCGCCGACGCCAGCAGGGTGCGGTCATAGGCGGTGTCGGCGGCGCGCCGGGCACTCCAGTAGGCACTCATGCTGCTGACGAGCAACATCAGCGCCAGCAACAGCGCCAGACGCCGCAGCAGCCGCCCGCGCAGGCTGCCGACTTCAGCCACCCCGCGCCTCCAGCGCTCAGCCACCGACTGCCTCCAACAAATAACCCAGGCCACGGAAGGTGACAATCCGTGCGCCGCTGCCCTCGAGCTTCTTGCGCAGGCGATGGACGTAGATCTCGATGGCCTCGCTGCTGGCCTCCTCATCCAGACCGAAGACCTGGGCCGCCAGCTGCTCCTTGCTCATCACCCGCCCCAGCCGGGCGATCATGGCCTCCAGCACCGCCTGCTCGCGGGAGGTCAGGCTGAGGCTTTCACCCCGTGCACTGAAGCGCCGGGTCGCCAGGTCGTAGACCAGCTCGCCGCAGCGCTGCTGCTGCTCGCCACCGAGCACGCTGCGGCGCAGCAGCGCCTTGACCCGCGCCTCCAGCTCGCTCAACTCGAAGGGTTTGGCCAGGTAATCGTCGGCGCCCAGGTTGAGGCCATGCACGCGGTCCTTGACCTCGCCGCGGGCGGTCAGCATCAGCACCGGCAGGGTCTTGCCGCGTGCGCGCAGGCGCGCCAGCACCTGGAAACCGTCGAGGCGCGGCAAGCCGATGTCGAGAATCGCCAGGGCGTACTCCTCGCTGGCCAGGGCCAGATCGGCGGCCACCCCATCGTGCAGCACATCCACCGTCCAGCCTGCACCCTTGAGCGCCTGAGCCACGCTCGCCGCCAATTGCGGATGGTCTTCGACCAGCAGAATTCGCACCCTCACCCCCGCCGATAAAGCTCGTTCAAGGCGCGCAGTGTAGCGCCGCGGCGAGCACCGTGAAGCGCCTTCTTAATGCCCGCACGCAGCCGCCGCCACGAAAAAATTTTGTGGCCTGCCATCCCTGGCGGCCACCCTGCGGGCCGTCGCAGGCGACGTGCAAAAACGCTCCAGGCGTTTTTTTCAGCGCTGAAAGCTTGGCGAAAGCTTGACCGCCTAGGATCAGCCCCAGGTGGCTCGATCCACCTACTAAAACGGTTCGCGCAGTGGTGCGCCGCCGTACAAAAACAATATTGGAGACCACAGGATGCCCATCGCATCGCCTCAAGCATTGCCGCCAGCCCGCCTGCTTAGCCTAGCCGTAACCGCAGCGCTGTTCGCGCCCGTCGCCCAGGCCGCGTTTGTCGAAGACAGCACAGCCAGCCTGTCCACCAGCAATATCTACCTGAACCGCGACTTCCGCGAAGGCACTGGCCAGAACAAGCGCGAGGAATGGGGCCAGGGCTTTATCCTCGACCTCCAGTCCGGCTACACCGAAGGCACAGTGGGCTTCGGCCTTGATACCCTGGGCCTGCTCGGCGTCAAGCTCGACTCCGGCAGCGGCCGCACCGGCACCGACCTGCTACCGGTGCAGGACGACGGCGGCACCCCGGACGAGTTCAGCCGCCTGGGCCTGACCGCCAAGGTCAAGCTGTCCGCCAGCGAATTTCGCTACGGCTCGCACGTGCCCGAGCTGCCGGTGGTCAAGGCCAGCGACAGCCGCCTGCTGCCTCAGGTATTCGAGGGCGGTCTGCTCACCTCCAGCGAGCTGGACGGCCTGACCTTCACCGGCGGGCGCCTGGACAAGGTCATCGACCGCGCCTCGACCGACTCCGAGGAGCTGCTGCTCAACAGCAAGAACAAGCGCTTCCCGGGCGGTGTGACGGCCGACCACCTGGACCTAGCTGGCCTCGACTACCAGTTCGGGGCTGGTTTCAGTGGCCGCTACTTCTACGGCGAGCTGGACGACATCTACCGCCAGCACTTCTTCAACCTGCTCTCCAGCCACAAGGTCGGCCCCGGCACCCTGTCCGCCGACCTGCGCCTGATGCTCAGCGACGACAGCGGTGCGGCCAAGGCCGGCAAGGTCGACAACCGCGCACTGAATGGCAGCCTCGCCTACGCCCTCGGCGGCCACAAGCTGACCCTGGCTTACCAGGATATGAGCGGCGACACCGGCTACGCCTACATCGACGGCGGCGACCCCTACCTGGTCAACTTCGTCCAGATCAACGACTTCGCCAACCCCGACGAACGCTCCTGGCAGGCCCGCTACGACTACAACTTCGCCGCCCTCGGGGTGCCTGGCCTGAGCTTCCTCACCCGCTACGTCAGCGGCGACGACGCCCGCATCACCGGCAGCAGCGCCCGCGGCAGCGAGTGGGAGCGCGACCTCGAACTCAAGTACGTGGTGCAGAGCGGCCCGGCAAAGAACCTCTATGTGCGCCTGCGCAACGCCAGCTTCCGTTCCGACTTCGCCCGCGATGCGGACGAGAACCGTGTGATCGTCGGCTACACACTACCGATTTGGTAACCCACAATAACAATCGAGAGGAATCCACCATGAAAACTGCCTTTACCCGACTCGCCCTGGCCAGCGCCTGCCTGGCCTTCGCCGGCCAGTTGCTGGCCGCAGAACCCAAGCGCCCCGAATGCATCGCCCCGGCCAAGCCCGGCGGCGGCTTCGACCTGACCTGCAAGCTGGCGCAGAGCGGCCTGAAAGACGGCGGCCTGCTCAAGGCGCCGATGCGCGTCACCTACATGCCCGGCGGTGTCGGCGCGGTGGCCTACAACGCGGTAGTGGCCCAGCGCGCCGACGACCCGGGCACCATCATCGCCTTCTCCAGTGGTTCGCTGCTCAACCTGGCCCAGGGCAAGTTCGGCCGTTACGACGAAACCGCCGTGCGCTGGCTGGCCGCGGTGGGCACCGACTACGGCGCCATCACCGTGCGTGCCGACTCGCCCTATCAGACGCTCACCGACCTGGTCGAGGCGCTGAAGAAAGACCCGTCGAGCATCGTCTTCGGCGCCGGCGCGACCATCGACGGCCAGGACTGGATGCAGACCGCGCTGATCGCCCGCCTCGCCGGCATCGACCCGAAGAACCTGCGTTACGTGGCCTTCGAGGGCGGCGGCGAAACCCTCACCGCCATGCTCGGCGGCCACGTGCAGGTGACCAGCAGCGGCCTGGGCGAGGTCACCCCGCAACTGGAAGCGAACAAGGTGCGCATCCTCGCGGTACTCGCCGATGAGCGCCTGCCGGGCAAGCTGGCCAGCATCCCGACCGCCAAGGAGCAGGGCTACGACATCAGTTGGCCGGTAATTCGCGGTTTCTATGTCGGCCCCGAGGTCAGCGACGAACAGTACGACTGGTGGAAGCAGCAGTTCGACAGCCTGCTGGCCAGCGAAGACTTCGCCAAGCTGCGCGAGCAGCGCGACCTGCTGCCGCTGTCGATGACCGGCGACGAGCTCAAGGCCTTCGTCCTCAAGCAAGTGGAAGAGTACAAGACGCTGGCCGGCGAGTTCGGCCTGGTCCAGTAAGGAAGCTACTGCGCTCGATAATGCAGCGCTGGCAAGCGGCTCGAAATGCTCATTTACAGACGTAAACTGCGCTTTCTCACCGCTTGCCGCCTTGCCTTCCCATCGCTCGCTACGCTTGCTCGAATCTCCTGACCTCGTCGAGGTACCCCAGTTATGTACGTCCGCCTGTTTTCCGCGGTCTGGCTGCTGCTTTGCGCCGGGCTCGCCGTTATCGCCTGGGGTTTCCAGGCGCCCTTCGCCTACGACCCGGTCGGCCCTCGCGCCTACCCCTTGCTGTTGCTGGCACTGATGAGCGCAGGCTCGCTGTGGCTGCTGTTCAAGCCGGGCGTGCTGCAGCAACAACTGCATCTGCCCAGCGCTAAACGCGCGCTGCTGTGCGTGCTGACCCTGCTGGCCTATGCCCTGACGTTCGAAGCGCTGGGCTTTGTCCTCAGCACCGCCCTGGCCACCTTCGCCATGGGCCTGTTGTTCACCGGCCGCCTGCTGCCCTGCGCCATCAGTGGCGTGCTGATGGGTGTGCTGCTGTTTGGCCTGTTCGATTTAGTCCTGGACGTGCCGCTGCCCCTCGGCCTGTTCGAAGCGTTGGTGGAGAGCTGAGATGGAAACCCTACATTTCTTGTTACAAGGCTTCGATGTCGCCACCCGCCCGAACAACCTGCTGGTGGCGCTGTTCGGCGCCTTCGTCGGCACCATCGTCGGCCTGTTGCCGGGCCTCGGCCCGATCAACGGCGTGGCCCTGCTGCTGCCGCTGGCCTTCGCCTTCGGCCTGCCGCCGGAAACCGCACTGATCCTGTTGGCCGCGGTGTACCTGGGTTGCGAGTACGGCGGCCGCATCTCGGCCATCCTGCTCAACGTACCGGGCGACGCCGCAGCGGTGATGACCACCCTCGACGGCTACCCGCTGGCGCGTCAGGGCAAGGCAGGTATCGCCCTGTCGCTGTCGGCGGTCAGCTCCTTTACCGGCAGCATCATCGCCACCTGCGGCGTGGTGCTGTTCGCCCCGCTGCTGGCGAAATGGGCGGTGGCCTTCGGCCCGGCGGAATACTTCGTGCTGATGATTTTCGCCATCGCCTGCCTCGGCGGCATGGTCGGCGACAAGCCGGTGAAAACCCTGATGGCCGCACTGATCGGCCTGGCCCTGGCGACCGTCGGCGTCGACTCCACCACCGGCGTGTACCGCTTTACCTTCGGCAGCGTCAGCCTGTCCGACGGCATCCAGTTCATCATCGTGGTGATCGGCTTCTTCAGCGTCAGCGAGATCCTGGTCATGCTGGAAAACACCCACAGCGGGCAGAAGGCGGTGAAAGCCAGCGGTCGCCTGCTGTTCAACTTCAAGGAATTCTGCGCCACCTTCTGGACCATGATCCGCAGCTCCCTGGCCGGCTTCGTCATCGGCACCCTGCCCGGCGCCGGCGCGACCATCGCCAGCGCCATGACCTACATGACCGAGAAGCGCCTGGCCGGCAGCGGCGGCAAGTTCGGCGAAGGCGACCTGCGCGGCCTGGCCGCCCCGGAAGCGGCCAACAATGCCTCGGCCTGCGGCTCGCTGATTCCCATGCTGACCCTGGGCGTACCCGGTTCGGGCACCACCGCGGTGATGATCGGCGCCCTGTCGCTGTACAACATCACCCCCGGCCCGCTGCTGTTCGAGCAGCAGCCGGATGTGGTCTGGGGCCTGATCGCCTCGCTGTTCATCGGCAACGTGATTCTGCTGGTGATGAACATCCCGCTGGTCGGCCTGTTCTCGCGCATGCTCAGCGTGCCCAACTGGATACTGGTGCCGGCGATCAGCGTGATCAGCATGGTCGGCGTCTACGCGGTGCACAGCACCACCTTCGACCTGGTGCTGATGATCGGCCTCGGGGTGTTCGGCTATATCCTGCGCAAGCTGGACTTCCCGCTGTCGGCAGTGATCCTCGGCTTCGTCCTCGGCGAGCTGATGGAAGACAACCTGCGCCGCGCCCTGTCGATCTCCGCTGGCGAGCTAGGCATCCTCTGGCAAAGCCCGATCAGCCTGTGCCTGTGGGCGCTGGCGGCGCTGATGCTGGCCCTGCCCGGCCTGCGTTGGTGGCGTGCGCGCAACAAGGCGCGCCTGGCCCATGCCTAAACTGCCCGCGGCGCTGCAGCACTGGCGCAGCTGGTGGCTCACGCCCCCGATTGGTCTGGCCGGCGGCTACCTGGCCAGCCTGATCGGCTGGCCGCTGCCGTGGATCATCGGCTCGCTGCTGGCGGTGATCGCCGCCCGTTGCAGCGGCTGGTTGGTCACTGAGCTGCCGGGCGGCCGGCAGACCGGTCAATGGCTGGTGGCCAGCGGCCTCGGCCTGCACTTCACCGGCGCGGTGATGGCGCAAGTGCTCAGCCATTTCCCGCTGATCCTCGCCGGCGCACTCGGCACCCTGCTGCTCAGCCTGATCGGCATTGCCCTGCTGCGCCGCGCCGGGGTCGACCGCGCCACGGCGTTTTTCGCCAGCATGCCCGGCGGTGCCAGCGAGATGGTCAACCTGGCGCAACGCCACGACGCGCAGATCGCCCGGGTCGCCGCCGCGCACAGCCTGCGCCTGTTGCTGGTGGTGCTGCTGATCCCGGCGCTGTTCACCTGGAGCCTGCCGCCCATCGAGCCGCCAGCGGCTGCGACTGTGAGCTGGCCTTGGCTGGCCGCACTGTTACCCGCCGGCGCGCTGCTGGCGTTGCTGTGGAAAAGACTCAGACAACCCAACCCCTGGATGCTCGGGCCGCTGACGGCGTGCGCCGTCGCCAGCGTCGGCTTCGACCTGCACATCGGCTTGCCGAGCGGCCTCGGCCAGGCCGGCCAGTGGCTGATCGGCTGCGCCCTGGGCTGCCACTTCGACCGCACGTTTTTTCGCAGCGCCCCGGGTTTTCTCGCCCGTATCCTGCTGTTCAGCCTACTCGCCATGCTCGGCGCCGCATTACTGGCACAAGGGTTCAGCGGGCTGGCCAGCCAAGACCCGCCCTCCTTGATGCTCGGCATGATGCCCGGCGGCATCACCGAGCTGTGCCTGACCGCCGAAGCCCTGCAGCTGTCGGTGGCGCTGGTCACCGCGCTGCAGGTGCTGCGGCTGTTCCTGGTGATGTTTCTGGCCGAGCCGTTGTTCCGCCTGTGGCAACGTCGCTAGCGCATATTTCGGCCACGTTTAGCCCGCCTCGCGCGGGCTCTTTTTTAGCGAATATTGCAATCGCCCCGCAGCCCACAACGCGAACGCCGGCGCAACCTGCACCGTGATCTGCTCGAGCCGCCCGGTGTCGCCTCCGCCTAAAGCGCCGGCAGACGCCAGTCGATAGGCGCCATGCCGTGCTGCACGAGGAATTTGTTGCAGCGGCTGAAGTGACCGTTGCCGATAAAACCGCGATGGGCCGACAACGGCGAAGGGTGCGGCGAACACAGCACCAGGTGCTTGCTCGGGTCGATCAGGCGCGCCTTGCTCTGCGCATGCTTGCCCCACAACAGAACGACCAGGTGTGGACAGTGCGCACTGACCAGCTCGATCACCCGGTCGGTAAATACCCCCCAGCCCTTGTCGGCGTGGGAGCCGGCAATACCGCGCTCGACCGTCAACGAGGTGTTGAGCAACAGCACCCCCTGTTCGGCCCAGTGCTGCAGGCAGCCATGGGCGGCGATGTCGATATTCAGGTCGCGCTTGAGTTCCTTGTAGATATTCAGCAGCGACGGCGGCGTGGCCACCCCCGGCTGCACCGAGAAGCACAGACCATGGGCCTGCTCCGGGCCGTGGTAGGGATCCTGGCCGATGATCACCACCTTGACCCGCTCCAGCGGGGTGGAGTTGAGCGCATTGAAGATCAGCGCCCCCGGTGGATAAACCTCCTTGCCGGCGGCTTTCTCCTGGCGCAGAAAGTCGGCCAGTGCCTGCATATAAGGCTTGGCGAACTCCTCGCGCAGGGCCGCTTTCCAGCCCGCTTCGAGCTTGATGTTATCGGCGGCGGTCATTGCCTGACTCCTGAGCGTGCGAACGGAAACGGCACGCTAGACAAGCGCCTGGGGCAAGTCAAGGCGCGGCCCGCCCAATCAGCCCTGGTGCAGCGCCCGGTAATGGCTGGGCGCCATGCCCACCACCTTGCGAAACAAGCGCGAGAAGTAATACACATCGTCATAACCCAGCTGTTCGGCGATCTGGCGGATGCCCTGCGCGCCTTCATCGAGCAAGCGGCAGGCATGGGCCATTTTCAGTTGGATAAAATCCTGGATAGGCGCGTGGCCGGTCAGGGCGCGGTAGGTTTTGGCGAAGTGAAACCGCGACAGCTTGAACTGCGCCGCCAGCTCATCCAGATTCAGGCTGCCATGCAGGTGGGCGCGCATCACCGCCTGCACCGCATCGACATCCAGCACCCGCCCCGATTTCAGCGTGGTCCGCGCCGGCAGCACCGCCAGCGAGGTCAGCAGCGCCTGCAATTGGTGCGCGGCATGGATAAAGTGCGGCAGGTGCAAACCCTGTTTGCGCAGATTGAGCAGCGCATCGAACTCGGCCAGCAGGCGCGGCTGCACGCCGATGCGCCACAGCGGTCCCTTGCCCAGAGGGCGGAGAAACTCCGCCACCAGCTCGCCATCGAAATGCACCCAGTACAGCGTCCAGGGCTTGTCGGGGTCGGTACCATAGGCGTGGGGGATGCCTTTGGGCAACAGCAACAGATCGCCCCCTGCGATAGCGATTCGTCCATCACCGGCCTCCAGCCAACCCTGGCCGGCACGGCAATAGATCAGCAGGTAATCGTCCGGCAGCGGACGATTCATGCGATGCCCACAGGCTTGCGGATAAAAACCCAGCGCCAGTGGAAAGCAGCCAGCGGCCAGCGGGTGGCGGCTCAAGGTGCGGCGCAAGCGCGGCGGGGTGATAAAGCGCACGCCGTTGGCCGGCAATGGCCAATTCGATGTTTCGACTCGAGCGCTCATCTGTCCTCCGCCAACTCAACAGCAAGATAGTCCATCCAGCGACCAAGATCGTCAATCCACAAAACCTCGAGAGGCGGCTATAACACTGACACAACGAGCGAATCCAAGCGGAGAGCGCCATGAGCAAGGCAATCGCGCAATTGATCGACGGCGAATGGCGCGAGAGCCGCGCGCGCGAATTCATCGAAGTCACCGATCCGGCGACCCAGCAAGTCCTGGCCCTGGCGCCCAAGGCCACTGCCGAGGAAATCGAGGCGGCCATCGCCAGCGCCAAGGCGGCCTTTGTCACCTGGCGCGAGGTGCCGGTGTCCGAGCGCGCCCGCCTGATGCTGCGTTACCAGCACCTGCTCAAGGAACATCACGACGAGCTGGGGCAAATCCTCGCCGGCGAAACCGGCAAGACCCTGGCCGATGCCAAGGGCGATGTCTGGCGCGGTATCGAGGTGGTCGAGCAGGCCTGCAATATCGCCAGCCTGATGCTGGGCGAGACCATGGAGAACGTCGCCGCGGGCATCGACACCGCCAGCTGGATTCAGCCGCTGGGTGTCTGCGTCGGCATCACCCCGTTCAACTTCCCGGCGATGATTCCGCTGTGGATGTTCCCGCTGGCCATCGCCGCCGGCAACTGCTTTATCCTCAAGCCCTCGGAACAGGATCCACTGACCCCCAACCGCCTGGCCGAACTGTTTATCAAGGCCGGTGCGCCCAAGGGCGTGTTGCAGGTGCTGCACGGCGCCCGCGAGGTGGTCGACAGCCTGCTCACCCACCCGGATGTCCGCGCCGTCTCCTTCGTCGGCTCGGTGCCGGTCGGCCAACACATCTACCGCACCGGTACCGCGCACCTGAAGCGCGTGCAAGCCTTCGCCGGCGCCAAGAACCATATGGTGATCATGCCCGACGCCAACCAGCAGCAGGTGCTGAGCAACCTGGTCGGCGCCAGTTGCGGCGCCGCCGGCCAGCGCTGCATGGCGATCAGCGTGGCGGTGTTCGTCGGCGAGTCGAAGCAATGGATCGCGGCGCTGCAGGCGCAGATGGCCGAACTGCAGCCCGGCTACTGGAGCGATGCCCACGCCGCCTTCGGTCCGCTGATCAGCCAGCAGGCCAAACAACGGGTGCTACGCCTGATCGCCGAGGGCAAGGCGGAGGGCGCCGAGTGCCTGCTCGACGGCTCGCACTGCGCGGTGGCGGGCTACCCCAACGGCAACTGGCTGGGCCCGACCCTGTTCCGTGGCGTCACGGCGAAGATGAGCCTGTACCGCGAAGAAATCTTCGGCCCAGTGCTGGTGTGCATGGAGGTCGACACCCTGGAACAAGCCATCGCCCTGGTCAACGCCAGCCCTTACGGCAACGGCACCTCGATTTTCACCCGCTCCGGCGCCGCCGCCCGGCATTACCAGCACGCGGTGGAGGTCGGCCAGGTCGGCATCAACGTCCCGGTGCCGGTGCCGCTGCCGTTCTTCTCCTTCACCGGCTGGAAAGGCTCGTTCTACGGCGACCTGCACGCCTACGGCAAACAGGCGGTGCGCTTCTACAGCGAGACCAAGACCGTCACCAGCCGCTGGTTCGATGAAGACGCCGTGGCCGGAGCGAACATGACCATTCAGTTGAAATGAGAACGGCGTAGGGCCTGTTAGACCAATAGACGATCTCGGCAATTAGTCTAACCGAGTAAAAAGTTCTTCTGGTTCCAACAAAAAGAACAAGGAGAGCTGTTATGCCACGACTGACTACCGCCCTGGCCCTTTGGGCTGGGCTAACCGCCTGCGCGCAGGCCGCAGAGCCGATCACCCTCGGCCTCAACTACCCGCGCACCGGCCCCTATAAGGAAGAAGGATTGGCCCAGATGCGCGGCGCCTTGCTCGCCATCGACGAGCTCAACGCCAAGGGCGGCGTGCTCGGGCGCCCGTTGCGCCTGTCCAGCCGCGATACCGCCTCGCGCCCGGCAAAAGCCGTGCACAATGTCGACAAGCTGGCCAGCGAGGGCGCGGCCATGCTGTTCGGCGGCTCCTCCAGCGCGGTGGCCATCGCCTCCGGCAAGCGCGCGGCGACCCATGGCCTGCTGTATTTCGGCACCCTCACCTACTCCAACGACACCACCGGCAAGGACGCGCACCGTTACCTGTTCCGCGAGTGCAACAACGCCTGGATGAGTGCGCGGGTGCTCGGCCAGTACCTGAACAAGCACCTGCCGGATCGACGCTATTTCTACGTGACCTCCGACTACACCTGGGGCCACACCACCGAAAACTCGCTACGCCAGACCACCGGCAGTGAAGATACCGGCAAGCACCCCGGGCTCAAGGTGCCCTTCCCCGGCGCGCGTCTGGCCGACTACCTGGACGCGCTGAACCAGGCGGCGGCGAGCAACGCCGAGGTGCTGACCCTGGTGCTGTTCGGCGAGGATCTGGTGCGCGCCATGCGCATCGCCAAGGATCTCGGCCTGACCGAACGCATGCAGATAGTCGCACCCAACCTGACCCAGAGCATCATCGAGCAAGCCGGTCCCGGCCTGATGCAAGGCGTGCTCGGCAGCGAGCCGTGGACCTGGCGCGTGCCTAAACTGGAGCAATCCGCCCAGGGCGAAGCCTTCGTCAACGCCTTCAGCGAGCGTTATGCGATGTACCCGTCCAGTTCCGCCGCCTCGGCCTACAGCATCGTCTATCAATGGGCCGATGCTGCCCAGCGGGCCAAGAGCCTGGACAGCGAAGCCCTGATCAAGGCCCTGGAGGGGCACCGCTACCAATTGCTCAAGGGCCCGCAAGAGTGGCGCGCCTTCGATCACCAGAACCTGCAGACGGTGTATGCCGTCAAAGTCAAAGCCCGCGCCGAGGTGCTCAAGGATCCGCTGAAACAGGACTACTTTGAAATCGTCGATCGCCTCGACGCCAGCCAGGCGGCGCCCAACCTGGCCGAATGGCAGGCCGAAAGACGCGCCGCCGGGCAACCCCTGACCCTGCAATGAGGATTTATGGATTTCGAACTCAGCGATGAACAACGCCTGCTGGTCGACAGCGCCCGCGCTTTCGCCAGCCGCGAACTGGCGCCGCATGCCGCCGACTGGGATCGCGACCACCACTTCCCGGTCGACGTTATCAAGCTGGCCGCCGAGCAGGGCTACCTGGCCCTGTACCTCGAGGAAGACGACGGTGGCCTGGGTCTGTCGCGGCTGTCCGCGGCGCTGATCTTCGAGCAACTGGCCGCCGGCTGCGTCGCCACCACGGCCTTCCTCACCATCCACAACATGGCGACCTGGATGCTCGCCTCCTTTGCCGAGCAGGCGCTCAAGGATCAGTGGCTGCCCGGCCTGGTCAGCGGCGAACTGCTCGCCTCCTATTGCCTGACCGAGCCGGATGCCGGCTCCGACGCCGCGCACCTGCGCACCCGCGCCAGGCGTGACGGCGACGACTATGTGCTCGACGGCAGCAAGTGCTTTATCTCCGGCGCCGGCTCGACCGAGGTGCTGATCGTCATGGCACGCAGCGGCGAGGACAGCGGCGCCAAGGGCATTTCCTGCTTCCTGGTGCCGGCCGATGCCGCCGGGGTGAAATACGGCCGCAACGAACTGAAGATGGGCTGGCGCGCCCAACCGACCCGCACCATCAGCTTCGAAGGCGTGCGCATCCCCGCCGGCAACCGCATCGGCCCCGAGGGCCAGGGCTTCGTCTATGCGATGCGGGGCCTGGACGGCGGCCGCATCAACATCGCCAGCTGCTCGCTCGGCGCGGCCCAGGCGGCGCTGGAGCAATCGCTGCGCTACGTGGAGGAGCGCAAACAGTTCGGCAAACCCTTGAGCGAGTTCCAGGCCCTGCAATTCAAGCTGGCCGACATGCTCACCGACCTCACCGCCAGCCGGCAGATGGTGCGTCTGGCCGCGCACAAGCTGGATCAGGGCCACGGCGAGGCCAGCCTGTACTGCGCCATGGCCAAGCGCTTCGCCACCGATCACTGTTTTACCCTGTGCAACGATGCGCTGCAGCTGCATGGCGGCTACGGTTATCTTAACGACTACCCGTTGGAGCGCTGGCTGCGCGACAGCCGCGTGCACCAGATTCTCGAGGGCACCAACGAAATCATGCGGCTGATCATCGCCCGCCGCCTGCTCGACCAGGGCGGTATGCTCGACCGCCTGCTGTAAGGTTCAACTTGATCGTTCCCACTTCCCGCGCGGGAACGCCGCCCCGGACGCTCCGCGTCCTGACACAGGGCAAGCGGGACGCAGAGCGTCCCAGGCTGGGTGCCCACGCAGAGCGCGGGCACCATCGGAACATACTGAAAACGAGGACACTTATGAGCCACGCCATCGAACCCTACCATCCCGGCGTTTTCGACCTGACCCACAAGATCACCGTGGAAAAGCACGGCCACACCGCGCTGATCACCCTCAATCACCCGCCGGCCAATACCTGGGATCGCGACTCGCTGATCGGCCTCAAGCAACTGCTCGAGCACCTCAACCACGACGACGACATCTACGCCCTGGTGGTGACCGGTCAGGGCGGTAAGTTCTTCAGCGCCGGCGCCGACCTCAACCTGTTCGCCGACGGCGACAAGGCCCGCGCCCGGGAAATGGCCCGACGCTTCGGCGAAGCCTTCGAGGCGCTGCGCGACTTCCGCGGCGTGTCGATCGCCGCAATCAACGGCTACGCCATGGGTGGCGGCCTGGAATGCGCCCTGGCCTGCGACCTGCGCATCGCCGAACGCCAGGCACAAATGGCTCTGCCGGAAGCCGCGGTAGGCCTGCTGCCCTGCGCCGGCGGCACCCAGCACCTGGCCTGGCTGGTCGGCGAAGGCTGGGCCAAGCGCATGATCCTCTGCGGCGAGCGCATCGACGCCGAAACCGCGCTGCGCATCGGTCTGGTCGAACAACTGGTCGACAGCGGCGAAGCGCGCGGCCATGCCCTGCTGCTGGCGGCCAAGGTCGCGCGGCAAAGCCCGGTGGCGGTGCGCACCATCAAACCGTTGATCCAGGGCGCCCGCGCACGCAGCCCGAGCACCTGGCTGAGCGAGGAGCGCGAGCGCTTCATCGACCTGTTCGACGCCGACGACACCCGCGAAGGGGTGAACGCCTTCCTGGAAAAACGCGCGCCGCAGTGGCGCAATAAATAAGCCTATTCCCGCAGGGTGCGCCGTGCGCACCAGGAATCCGCGACATGAACGTGATTTTCGAAGAACCGCACAGCCTGCATGGCTTTCGCATCGGCATCGCCAGCCTGGATGCAGAAAAAAGCCTGAACGCCCTGACCTTGCCGATGATCGAGGCACTGGATGCCAAACTCGCGGCCTGGGCGGATGATCCGAGCATCGCCTGCGTGCTGCTGCGCGGCAACGGCACCAAAGCCTTCTGCGCCGGTGGCGACGTGGTGCAACTGGCGCAGCAGTGCCGCGAACACCCCGGCGAAGTACCGCCCCTGGCGCGACGCTTCTTCGCCGACGAATACCGTCTCGACCATCGCCTTCACAGCTACCCGAAGCCCTTGATCTGCTGGGCCCACGGCCATGTGCTGGGCGGCGGCATGGGCCTGATGCAGGGCGCCGGGCTGCGCATCGTCACCCCGTCGAGCCGTCTGGGCATGCCGGAAATCAATATCGGCCTGTACCCGGACGTCGGTGGCAGCTGGTTCCTCCCTCGCCTGCCGGGCAAGCTCGGGCTGTTCTTCGGCCTGACCGCCAGCAGCATCAACGCCCGCGACGCCCTGGATCTGGATCTGGCCGACCGTTTCCTGCTCGACAGCCAGCAGGACGCCCTGATCGAAGGTCTGGTGCAACTGAACTGGCAGGAACAGACCCGGCTGCAACTGCACAGCCTGCTCCAGGCCCTGCAGCACGAAGCCCTCGATGAGTTGCCGGAGGCCCAATGGCTGCCGCGCCGCGAACGCATCGACGCGGTGCTCGACCAGGCCGATCTACCTGGCGCCTGGCGCGCCCTCAGCGCCCTGCACAACGACAGCGACCTGCTGCTGGCGCGTGCCGCCAAGACCCTGGCCGGCGGCTGCCCCCTGAGCGCGCACCTGGTCTGGCAGCAGCTCGCCCGGGCCAAGTACCTATCCCTGGCGCAAGTGTTCCAGATGGAATACGCCATCAGCCTGAACTGCTGCCGCCACCCGGAACTGGCCGAAGGCGTGCGCGCCCGGCTGATCGACAAGGATCAAGCCCCACGCTGGCACTGGCCGGATATCGCGAGCATTCCCGAGGAAGTGATCGAGGCGCACTTCGCCGCGGCCTGGGAAGGCGAACACCCATTGCTGGATCTGTGACCGGGAGCAAGCCCATGCCCAATCAACTGCAACGGGCCCTGGCCCTGCAGCAACTGCATCAGCGCCCTGGCTGCTTCGTCATCCCCAACCCCTGGGATGCCGGCTCAGCCAAGGCCTTGGCCGCCCTCGGTTTCGAAGCGCTGGCCACCACCAGCGCCGGCCTGGCCTGCAGCCTGGGCCGGCGCGATGGAGAAGGCCTGATCAGTCGCGAGGAGACGCTGGACAACGCCCGCACGATCATCGCCGCCACCCGCCTGCCCGTCGCCGCCGACCTGGAAAACGGCTTTGGCGACAGCCCACAGGCCTGCGCCGAAACCATCCAGCAGGCGGCCCTGAGCGGCCTGGTCGGCGGTTCCATCGAGGATGCCAGCGGCCTGGCGGACGCCCCCATCTACCCCTTCGAATTGGCGCTGGAACGCATCCAGGCGGCGGTCGCGGCCGCCCGCTCCCAGCCCTTCCCTTTCACCCTCTGCGCCAGGGCGGAGAATTTCCTGCATGGCCGCACCGACCTGGCCGATACCATCCGCCGCCTGCAGGCCTACGCCGAAGCAGGTGCGGACGTGCTTTACGCACCGGGCCTGCGCAGCCGCGAAGAAATCGCCGCGATGGTGCGCGCCGTGGCGCCCAAGCCGGTCAACGTGGTGATGGGGCTGGCTTCACCCAGCTTCACCGTCGCCGAGCTGGCGGAGCTGGGCGTCAAGCGCATCAGCCTGGGCTCCTCCCTGGCCCGCGCGGCCTTCGGTGCCTTCCTGCGCGCCGCCGAAGAAGTTCGTCAGCACGGCAGCTTCACCTTCGCCGAACAGGCAGAGCCTTTCGCCCGCATCAATACGCTGTTCAGCGCGCAACGCTGAGCCCCACACCACAGGCCAGGAGAACAACCATGACGCAAATCGCCTTTATCGGCCTCGGCCACATGGGCTTGCCCATGGCGCGCAACCTGCTCAAGGCCGGCTTCAAACTCAGCGCCTTCGATCTGGTGCAAGCGGCTGTCGACGAACTGGCCAAGGACGGGGCGCAAGCCGCCAGTAGCGCCGTCGACGCCGTGCAAGGCGCGGCTGTGGTGATCAGCATGCTGCCGGCCAGCCGGCATGTCGAAGCACTCTACCTGGGCGAGAACGGCCTTCTCGAGGCGCTCAAGCCCGGCACCCTGGTGCTGGAATGCTCGACCATCGCCCCGCAATCGGCGCGCAAGGTACACCAGGCCGCCACCGAGCGCGGCCTGGCCCTGCTCGATGCGCCGGTTTCCGGCGGTACCGCCGGGGCGGCGGCCGGCACTCTGACCTTTATGATCGGCGGCGCAGCGGCCACCCTGGAAAAAGCCCGTCCCGTTTTTGCCGCCATGGGCAGCAACATCTTCCACGCCGGCCCGGATGGCGCCGGCCAGGTGGCCAAGGTGTGCAACAACCAGGTGCTGGCGGTGCAGATGATCGCCACCGCCGAAGCCATGGCCCTGGGTGTGGCCAACGGCCTGGAGCCGGCGGTACTGGCCGAGATCATGCGCCAGAGCTCCGGCGGCAACTGGACATTGGAGAAATACAACCCCTGGCCCGGGGTGATGGAAAACGCCCCGGCCTCCAAAGGCTATTCCGGTGGTTTCATGGCCGAGCTGATGGCCAAGGATCTGGGCCTGGCCCAGGAAGCCGCGCAACTCAGCGGCAGCAGCACACCGATGGGCGCCCTGGCCCTGCAGCTGTATCGCCTGCTGCTCAAACAAGGCAAGGGCAAGCAGGACTTTTCGGTGGTGCAGCAGCTGTTCGTCGAGTAAGCGCAGGGCTACGGGCCGCTCGTGTAGCGCGGGTGCAATCCGGGCTACGAGGCTACGATCTGCAGATAGCAAAAAGCCGCAGATACCTGCGGCTTTTTCATCTGCCCATAGCTCCGATCAGCGCTCGCGCAACGCCTCGGCACGGGCACGGATGATCGGTTTGAGCAGGTAACTGAGCACGCTTTTCTTGCCGGTGATGATGTCTACCGAGGCGACCATGCCGGGAATGATCAGCAACGGATGTTCTTCGCTGCCCAGGTGGCTCCTGTTGGTGCGCAATTTGATCACGTAGAAGCTGTTGCCATCGTCGTCGGTCACGGTGTCGGCGCCGATCTGCTCCAGCTCGGCCTTGAGTCCGCCGTAGATGGTGTAGTCATAGGCGGTGAACTTGACCATGGCCTCCTGCCCCGGATGGAGGAAGGCAATGTCCTGCGGACGGATACGCGCCTCCACCAGCAGGTTCTCGCCCAGCGGTACGATTTCCACCAGGTCGCTGCCCGGCTGAATCACCCCGCCGATGGTATTGACCAGCAGCTGCTTGACGATACCGCGCACCGGTGAGGTGACCAGGGTGCGATTGACCCGATCCTCCAGCGCCTTGCCGGTCGACTGGATCTTGCTCAGATCGGTGCGCGCCTCGTTCAACTGGGTCAGCGCCTCGCTGCGAAAACGCCCGCGGGTTTCGTCGATCTTGCGCTCGACTTCCTTGATCGCGGCCTCGGCACGCGGCATCGCCAGGGTGGTGGCCTGCAACTGGCCGCGGCTCTCCACCTCGGCACGCTTCAAGCGCAGCACTTCAACCGGAGAAATCGCCCCCTCGGCCACCAGGGGTTCGGACATGCGAATTTCCTGGCGCAACAGCTCCAGGCTGCTGCGGAACTGGTTCTGCTTGGAAGCAAACTCGCGCAGCTCCTGGCGTCGCTGAGTCAGTTGTTCTTCCAGCCCGGCCACCTCGTCCTGCAGCTGCTGGCGCCGGCTGTTGAACAACTGCTCCTCGTTCTCGGCCTGACGCGGTACCTTCTCGCGCACTTCCTCGACCACCAGCAATTCGCGCCCCTGCACTTCCGCGCTGAGGCGTTCGACCCGCAGCAGCAGGGCCAGGCGGTCGGCCTCGGTCTCGCCGACGTTGGAAGCGAATCGCGTGTCATCCAGACGCAGCAGCGGATCGCCGACATTGACGATCTGCCCCTCGCGGACGAACAGTTCGGAAACGATACCGCCTTCCAGGTTCTGGATTTTCTGCAGGCGCGAGGAAGGAATCGCCTTGCCGTCGCCACGGGTCACTTCGTCGACCACGGCGAAATGCGCCCACAGCAAACAGAAGGCCACGAAGGCAATCAAGCCCCAGATGGTCAGGCGAATGACCCTGGGCGCATCCTCGATCAGCGCCTTGCTGACTTCCGGCAGGGGTTCATCGCCCATGGCGTCATGGCTGCCGAAGTAAGATGCCAAGGTTTGCCGCAGACCTTTTGACGACGGTTTAGCTGACACTGATCTGCCCCTTTTTCAGCGCTTCCATGACACTGCCTTTAGGGCCGTCGGCGATGATCTGCCCGCGGTCGACGATGATCAGCCGGTCGACCAGACTGAGCATGGAGGCACGGTGGGTAACCAGCAGCAGGGTCTTGCTGCCGATAACGGCCGCCAAACGCTGCTTGAGCCGCTCTTCGCCGGTGTTGTCCATGGCGCTGGTTGGCTCGTCGAACAGCAGGATTTGCGGATCGAGCAACAACGCCCGGGCCAGGGCCACGTTCTGCCGCTGCCCACCGGAAAGGTTCTGCCCCCGCTCGCCGACCTGCAGTTCGTAGCCCTTGGGATGCAGGCGCACGAACTCATGCACCCCGGCCAACTCGGACGCCTGCAAGACCAGCTCATCCTCCACGTAGCGCGCGCCCGTCACCAGGTTGTCGCGCAGCGTGCCGGAAAACAGCTGGATATCCTGGGGCACGTAGCCGATGTTGTGGCGCAGATCGCTGACGTCCAGCTGGCGCACATCGACGCCGTCGACCAACAGGCTGCCGGCATCCGGCTGATACAGACCGACGATCAGCTTGGCCAGCGAACTCTTGCCGGAGCCGCTGCGGCCGATGATGCCGATCTTCTCGCCGGGTCGCACCACCAGGTTGATGTTCTGCAGGGCGGCCTGCTGCTGATCCGGATAATGGAAATCCAGCTGGCGGAACTCGATGGCGCCCTGCAATGCCTGACGTTTGAGCGGACGCTCTTCTTCCTGACGCTCCTGCGGCAGGGTCATCATCTGATTGACCGAGTCGAGGGTGACGCGGGCCTGCTGGTAACGGGTCAACAGACCGGACAATTGGGCCAGGGGGCCGAGCGCACGGCTGCTGAGCATGTAGCAGGCAATCAGGCCACCCATGCTCAGTTGGCCGTCGATGATCTGGTAAACGCCGAAGACGATCACGATGACGCCGGCCAGTTGCTGCAGCAGCATGGTCGCATTCATCGCCAGACTGGAGAGCATGCGCGCACGCAACTCCAGGCGACTGAGGGTGCCGATGGTCTGCTCCCACAGATACTGGCGCTCGCTCTCGGCATTATTGACCTTGACTGCATCCAGTCCGGCGAGGCTTTCGATCAGGCTCGACTGCCGCTCGGCGGCCAGCGCCATGGTGCGCTCCATGGTTTCCGCCAGGGGCCGCTGCAACGCCCAGCCGATCAGGGCGACCAGCGGAAAGGCCAATACCGGAATCCACACCAGATGGCCGCCGATCATCGCGATGACCGCCAAAATCAACAGGGTAAAGGGTAGATCGATGACACTGGCCAGGGTCAGCGAGGCGAGGAAATCGCGCAGGCTCTGAAATTCATGGATGTTCTGGGCGAAACTACCGACCCTTGCCGGACGGAACTTCATGGCCATGCCGACGACACGTTCGAACAGCGTCGCCGAAATGATCAGGTCAGTCTTCTTACCGGCCAGATCCAGGCACAGACCGCGCAAGGTCTTCAGCAGCAGATCGAACAGATACACCCCGCAGATACCGATCGCCAGCACCCAGAGCGTGGCCTCTGCCTGGTTGGGCACCACCCGATCGTAAACATTCATGACGAACAGCGGCGTGACCAGGCCGATCAGACTGATCAGGAAACTGGCCGCGATAGCGTCTATATAGAGCCAGCGGGAGCGTTTGAGGGTGTCGCGAAACCAGGAAGTGGCCCGTGGAATCAACTCGCCGCGGTTGAAATCGAACTTGTGCAGCGGCTGGGCAAAGAACACCTGGCCACTGTAATCCTCGGCCAACACCTCGGCACTGACGAGGACTTCACCACCCTCGCTCTCGCTGGGCATGACCCGCGCACGGCCCTGCTCGTCCCAGCCGAGCAACACCGCGCTGCGACCTTCGTGCAGCAACAACAGGGCGGGCATGGCCAGCGCCGGAATTTGTTGCAAACCGCGGCGCAACCAGCGCCCTTGCAAGCCGGCGCGGGCCGCCGCACGCGGTAGCAAATCGACACTCAGGCGCTGTTCGGGCAGCGGCAAGCCAGCGGTGAGCATGGCGCGGCTGACCGACTTCTGGTGCAAGCCACAAAGTGACAGCAAGCTGTCGAGCAGTGGGTCATCGTAGCGATCGCGCGGATCGCTACGGGTCGGGGCCTGGCTGACTTCTACTGCCACAAAGGTTCACTCATGCTCGAAGGAAAGCCGCTCTCAGTTCAGGCCCGGCAGTGTCACCTTGGCCTTGACCACATCCAGCGGTGCCGCGGCCATGGGTGCGACTACACCTTGGCTTTGCAGCAGGGAGCCCATGGTCGCCTTGATCCGGTATTGAGTAAACAGTTCCGTGAAGCGCACTTCTTCCAGGCGGCGCGCAGCGGTGAACAGTTCGTTCTCGCTGTCGAGCAGATCCAGCAGGGTTCGTTCGCCCAGGCCGAACTGCTTCTGATAGGAATCGCGAACCCGACTACTGTAATCGACATATTGCTGAGCGATAGGCAATTGTTGACGCGCATTCGCCAGGGCGTTCCAGGCCAGGCCAAGATCTTCGATCAGTACGCGCAAGGCGTTATTGCGAACATCCATGGCCTGGTTGATCTGGTGCGCCTTGGACTGCAAGTCGGCCTTGTTGCTGCCGCCAGCGAACAGGTTGTAGCGCATGCGCAGCATCGCCTGCCATTCATTGCTATGACCAGACACGCCATCCAGGTTGTTATCCATTCCGCGCGACAGTTCGGCATCGAAACGCGGATAAAACGCCGACTTGGCCGCCTCATACTGCTGCTCGGTAGCCTGCACATCGGACTCGGCCGAACTCAAAAACGGGTTGTTCGCCAGCATTTCTTCACGAGCGGTCTGCAGGCTTTCCGGCAAACGACCCGGCAGCCCTTGCGGCATGCTCAACTCACTGGGATCGCGACCAACCACGCTGTAATAATTGACCTGCGCGTCGGCCAGATTGGTCTGTTCGGTGATCAGGTTGTTCCGCGCCTGAGCCAAGCGCGCCTCGGCCTGATCAAGATCGGCCATACGCCCGACTCCGCGTTCGCTGCGCAGCGAAATCTGGTCGTAGATGCGCTCGTGGCTGCGCAGGTTATCCGCCGCCAGACGCACCAAATCCTGACGTTTGAGCACTTCCAGATAAACTTGCACCACGGTCAGCGCCGTGCGCTCGGACGTGCCCAACAACTCATAGGCACGGGCATTGACAGTCGCCCGCTGGCGGCCGACTTCGCTGCTGGTGGCAAAACCGTCGAACAGCATCTGCTGCAAGCGCAGGCTCGACTCGCCGCGGGTCAGGGTCTCGGTGTTGTGGGTAAGCCCACGAGTGCCCGGAGTGTCGCTGCCCTCGCGGCCATAGCCGGCAAGCAGGTCGACCTGCGGCAGATAACCGCCCTGGGCCGCCTTCATCTGCTCCTCGACGGACAGACGTGCATTGATCCCCGCCTGGATTTCTGGATGCACCTCAAGAGCGCTCTGCATGGCCTCATTGAGTGTTTGGCCGTGGGCCGACAGAGAAACAGCCAGAGCCAGGGGAAGCAGAGCTGAGAAACGCATGATAGATAAGATTCCTTTCAGTCAGAAGGGGGCTGACGGCATACTGGAAAAGTGGATTAATGCACGGCAATTCAATCAACAAAATCACTCATTCACCCTTGTCAGGTGGCGGATGCAGCATGAGCAACCAGATCAATATCAAAGTGACATCAGCGATAGCGAGTGTGTATCATCGCGAAAGAGTGGTCAATAGTTTGGCATGGTAGCATTCCTAATCGGAACAGAACCACACCGCTGACGCCATTAAATTGGCACGTCAATTCGGCGCTATCCTGACCTATGTAGCATTAATCAAGGATCACACCACGCCCTGCGCGTCTGGAGCTTAAGCATGAGCAATTTTGTCGCAGTCATTAAAGGTCTTGTGGGCCAGGTATTTGTTGTTTCCCTCGACGGCCTCAAGCGGCAAGTGTTCGAAGGTGAACGCCTGTTCCAGGGCGACCAGGTAGTGACCGCATCAGGCGGCTCGGCAACCTTGCAACTGGCCAATGGCGATGTGATCGATATTGCTGCCAACGGCAACTGGCAAGCTGCAGGCGATCAACCCTCAGAACCAGCAGAGGCGGCGCAAGAGCCTACCTCCGAACTGGAACAAGCCATCGCCGCCGGCTTCGACCCGACAGCCGACCTCGAACCTACCGCCGCAGGCCCGGGTGCGACAGGTGGTGCAGGCGGCGCGGCAGGCGGCGGCCTCAGCTTTGTGATGCTGAATGAAACGGGTCAGCAGCTTGATCCGACAATTGGGTTTGAGACTGCAGGGCTGGACTTCAATGACTCTGTCCAATCTGAGCAACTCGGTATCGACGCTCAAAACGCTGTCGTAGTTGCCGACACCCTGGTCGCCGCACCGACCCTCAGCCTCGACACCGACAGCGGTGTGGCCGGCGATCTGATCAGCAACGACGGCAGCTACAGCGTCAGCGGCCTGGAAGCCGGCGCCACCGTCGAATACAGCACCGATGGCAGCACCTGGAGCACTACGCCTCCGGTTGCCGTCGAAGGCAGCAACACCATTCACGTGCGTCAGACCGATGTCGCCGGCAACACCTCGGCGCCGTCCAGCCTGACCTTCACCCTCGACACCCTGGTCGCCGCGCCGACCCTCAGCCTCGACACCGACAGCGGTGTGGCCGGCGATCTGATCAGCAACGACGGCAGCTACAGCGTCAGCGGCCTGGAAGCCGGCGCCACCGTCGAATACAGCACCGATGGCAGCACCTGGAGCACTACGCCTCCGGTTGCCGTCGAAGGCAGCAACACCATTCACGTGCGTCAGACCG
>NZ_JARRAB010000016.1 GCF_030376615.1 Pseudomonas sp. sp1636 | reverse complement strand
ACCCTGTCGCCGACTCTGAGCATCACCGACAACGTCGCCGGTGTTGCCAATGGCCCTGTGACCTTCACCTTTACCTTCACAGAAGCCGTCACCGGCTTCAGCGCCGATGACATCAGCGTCAGCAACGGCAGCAAAGGCACCTTCACCAGCGTCGATGGCCAGACCTACAGCCTGGTCGTCACCCCTGCAGGCAACAGCACAGGCAATATCACTGTGAATGTGCCAGCAGGTGCAGCCACCGACTCAGCGGGCAACCCAACCCTTGCGGCACAAGCTCAACAAGCCATTGATACGGTTGCGCCAAGCGTTGTAATCAGCACCAACGACAGCAATCTCTCGGTCGGAGAAGCCACGACCCTGACCTTCACCTTTAGTGAGGCAGTCACCGGCTTTACCGCAAGCGATATCAACCCGTCGGGCGGCACTATCAGTAATTTGGTGCAGTCCGCTGGCAACCCAGCCATATGGACAGCAACCTTCACATCGACTGGTGGCGGTTCGCCTAGCGTCAGTCTGCCTGCTGGCAGCTATACAGACCTGGCCGACAATCCAGGCAGCGCCGGCAGCTTGAACCTCAACAGCGACCCAATTGCCATTAATGACAACTATCTGGTTTCCGGACTGGTTGGTCAGTACTTTGGCTACAGCGAAGGGGTCAATGGCGCCAATCTGACCAACCTCAGTCAGGTTGAAACCTTTATCAATGGCCGCGCGCCTACGGCAACCTTCACGGGCACCAACTTGAACTATGGCCCTATAGGTAACGGCGGCTTGGGCAATGGCTCGAACCTGCAGAACTTCCTCGGTGGCGATGCCTCAAGTCTGTCGAGTGACCCTGCCAGTACCTCTGATGCCATTATCAAGCTCAGCGGCCTAGTTAACCTGGCCGCTGGCAACTACCAATTCCGCGTAACGGCGGATGACGGATTCAGCATCCGCATCAATGGTCAGACGGTTGCCGAATACAACGGCAACCAGGGGTCAACCGCTCGCGAGTCCGTGATATTCGCTGTCCCCCAAGGCGGCGCGCAGCAATTCGAAATTATCTATTGGGATCAGGATGGCAATGCCCAACTGACCGTTGAATTGCGCCCTCAGGGCGGCGCCTACACAGTTCTTGGCGGTAGCTCGCTGCAACATGAGAACCCAGCACTGGTGACCAACGAGGATCAGGCTCTGACCATTACTCCAGCCACACTCCTGGGTAACGACAGCGATCCGGATGGCAATGCACTCAGCATCGTGAGTGTGCAAGGCGCGACCCACGGTACGGTCGCACTGGTTGGTGGTAATGTCGTGTTCACCCCCAATGCCAATTACAACGGCCCTGCTACCTTCACTTACACCGTGAGCGACGGCCAAGGCGGCCTTTCCTCGGCCACGGTGACCATTGGCATCAAGGCGATCAACGATGCGCCAGTTGCAGTTGCCGATAGCGTTACCACCAATGAGGACAGCCCGGTCACCATCAACGTGCTGACCAATGATACCGACGTCGATGGCGATAGCCTGACCGTCACAGGTGCCTCCGCCAACAATGGCACTGTGGTAATCAACGCGGACAACACCCTAAGTTTTACCCCTGCCAGCAACTTCAGTGGCACAGCGCTGATTCAGTACAGCATCTCTGATGGCAAGGGCGGCGCCTCAAGTGCCCAGGTTACCGTGACGGTGACGCCACAAGCAGATGCTCCATTGATATCACCTGTGGCGAATATCTTCGTGCTCAATCCGGGAGCCACGGTCATATCGACTGGCAGCGCCGATACGCCGATCAATGCCGCAGCGCTCAATGCCGGCGACGGCATCTCGCAAGCTAATCTGGAAGCGGAACTGGGCCTGGTTGCGGACTTTCTCGATAACCGCTTTAACCCAACCGGGCCGAATGTTAATCACAGCGGCAATGTCAACGTGGTGGACGGTAAAGTCACCTATGCCGACTACAATCTGGCCAGCGGTACTAAAGTCAGCTGGAGCTACGCATTCACTAATGGCGAGAACATCTCCAGCGAAGTACAGAATGGCTATAACGATCTAGTTGTATTGATCGTGACAGACCCGGCCGGTAACCGTAATGCCTTCCTGGTGGACTCATCAGAGTCCAAGTTTCCTAGCCTCACCAGTAACGGTACATTCAGTTATACCGCGACCCAGAATGGCAACTACAGCTTCAACTGGCTGGTACTCAATGGCCGGGATGGTCTCAAGGACTCGTCTCTGTCGTTACTGAGTACCAATTTCAGTCAGAGTGGCAACGCCACGCTCTACGGCGCGCCTATAGCGTTATCACTCGCAGCCCAACTGGTCGACAATGATGGCTCAGAGACACTAGGCCTGGTGCTTTCAGGCCTTCCAGCTGGCGCACGGCTGAGCGCGGGAGCCGACAATGGCAACGGCAGCTGGACGCTAACGAGCAGTGACCTGAACAACCTGCACCTGCTGCCGCCTGCGGGCTATACCGGCACGCTAAACCTGACTCTGTCCGGTACTGCGACGGAAACAGCCAACGGCCACACCGCCAGCAGCTCACAATCATTCAGCGTCACTGTCAGTGAGACCACCAACACGCTGACCAACGCCACCGCCGGTAACGACACCCTTACCGGCACAACTGGCAATGATCTGATTCGTGGTTACAACGGTAACGACACGCTCAACGGTGGCAATGGTGACGACCTGATCTACGGCGGTGCCGGTAATGACACGCTCAACGGCGGTGCCGATAACGACCATCTCTACGGTGGTGTTGGCGACGACACATTGAATGGCGGAACCGGCAACGATTTCCTCAATGGCGAAGCTGGTAACGACATCCTCAATGGCGAAGCGGGTGATGACATCCTGCGCGGCGGCCTCGGCAATGACACCCTTACTGGCGGTGCAGGTAAAGATCTGTTCCTCTGGCAGCGCGGTGATCTGGGCAATGACGTAATCAGGGACGTTACCCTCACCGGCAACTCGCGGGACACAATCGACCTGCGTGACCTGCTGCAAGGCGAGAATGACGGCAATATCCTCAATTACCTGCGCGTCGACACGGCTACGTCCACTCTGCAGATCAGCACTACCGGAGTAATCAATGCCACCGGCAGCAATGCGGATGTCACCATCAAGCTGGAAAACGGCGGCAACCCGGTCGATCTGTCCAGCTACGGCTCGACCTCTTCGCAGATCGTCAACTCGCTGATCGCCGGCGCAGACCCGATCATCAAAATCGACCACAGCTAATCAGCAAGAACCCCGCTACCATCCGCTAGCGGGGTTCTTCATTCAGGGCAGCCGATAGGGCAAGGAGTAGTCGATGTTGTACGTGCAACGCGATACCTGGGGCAATCTGCAACGGGTAGAGGCATCACCGTTCGAAGGCATGGATGGTGAGCTGGCCGCCGATGATCAGGAGGCGCTGGCCTGGTTTGCCAACCAGACGGTCGAGAGCAGCCTGCTGCAACTCCAGCAGAGCGATCTGGACATGATCCGGGTACTGGAAGACTTGATCACCGTGCTGATCCAGAAAGGGGTTGTGCGCATCACCGACTTGCCGGAAGCGGCACAGAGTAAGCTGGTAGGCCGCAGCAAGGCACGCGATGCCCTCGGCGGGTTGAATCGGCTGATCAATGACGATGAGTCTGGGTTGATCTGAAAATGTGAAAGCGAAGGCTTCACGGCTAAAACTGCGCCTACAGAGGATCGATGATCAGTCCGTAGGGCAATCTCTGACATACCTCAAGTCCAAAGACCCGGTTCGCTGAACAGGCGCCCCTGTACGCCTTCGATTCCCAAGTCGCGTAACACCAGCCACTCGCCGTCGGTTTCGACCCGCTCGGCAATCAGGGGCAGATCGATGCTGTTGGCTGCGCGCTGCATGGCCTCAATGAACAGTCGTTTGTCATTCTCAGTGTCGATGGCGCGGATATAGCTGCCATCCACCTTGAGGTAGCTGAGGCCAAGCTTGGCCAGGTTGCCGATCATGCTGAAACGCCCGCCGAAGTGCTGCAGCCCCAGGCTGAACCCGAGGCTGCGCAGGCGCACGGTTAGCGCCTCCAGGGTCACGGCATCGGGCAACTGATCTTCGTCCAGCTCCAGGGTCAGGCGCGCACCCAGATGCGCATGCTGCCGCAGCCGCTCATAGAGTTGCTGCAACGCCTGCGGATCACGAATGGTGCTGCCGGAGAGGCTCAGCGCAACACAACTGCTGTTGCTCCGCAGCTGCGCCAAGACCCAGTCGAGCATGGCCAGATCGAGACGAGTGGCCCAGCCGAAACGCTCCAGCCAGGGCAGAAAACGCCCCGCCGGTACCGGGTTGTTCTGCTCATCGAGCAAGCGCGCCAGCACCTTGAGGTGCAGCACCCGCGCCGGATCAACCGCACTGACCACCGGCTGCACGTACAGCTGGAAACGCCCTTGCTTAAGCGCTCGATCCAACAGGCCATGCCAGCTCTGCCGTTCATCGGCGGCAGGCCGCTGTGCGTCGTGTTCGCTACAGGCCCAGCTCTGCAGGTTCTGACTGCTGGCCTGAGCCAACGCCGCATCCAGCGCCGCGTAAAGCGCAGCGGGCCGATCGCCCGGGGCGAAGGCCGTCATGCCGATATGCGCGACCGGCAAGCAGTCGCTGGCAGCGGTCTGCTGCAAGCTGGCCAGGGCGCCGTCCAGACTCTCGGCCAATTGCTCCGCTTCACCACGCTCGAGGCCGGCGGCCAACACGGCAAACTCGCCGCCGCGGTTGCGCGCCAGCAGGTAGCGACCCTGGCTGATTTGTTGCAACTGCACGGCGATGGCCTTGAGCAACTGGTCGGTGCGCTGACCGCCCAGGCGCTGGTTGAGCCCGGCCAGGTCATTGACCCGCAGCAGCAGCATGAAGCCGCTACAGGCTTGCTCATCGACACCCAGGCGCGCCTGCAACTGCAGGTCGAAGTAGCGCCGGTTATCCAGGCCGGTGAGGCTGTCCTGATAGGCCTCGGCGCGCAGTTTCTCGCTGCGCGCCGCTTCCTCGGCGAACAGCGCCTTGAGCTTCTCCACCATCTGGTTCATGGCATTGACCACCCGACGAAACTCGGGAGTCTTGGGCAGCTCGGGCAGGCTGAGAAACTCTCGGCGGGCGATGGCATTCGACTGTTCGACCAGATAGTCCAGCGGACGCAACTGACGCTTGAGCAGCAATACCCCCAAGGCAATGCACAACAACCCGCTCAAGGCCAACCACAACAGGATACCGAGGGCGCTTTGCCAGAGTTTGCCGACGGCGAACAGCGGGTGACTCACCACCTGTACCCGCGCCGCTTGACGCCAGCCGTCGCTGACGATGGCATCGCCGCTGGCCGGCGCCAGATCAACCAGACGGGCGAACCATTGCGGTGCTTCCCCGCTGACCGGCACACCAGTGCGCTCAACCATCACCTGCCCACTCTCTGAGTCGAGCACCCTGATGCTCTCGAAGTAACCGCTGTCGAAAATCGAACTGACCATCAGCTCGACCATCGCCACATCCTGGATATGCGGGCTCAGCGACAGGCCCAGGGCGGTCGCCGCATCCTGGGCATGGGCCCGCAACTGGTTGACCTGCTGTTCGCGGGAACTCTCCACGCTGACCAGAAAACTGCCGGTGAAACTCACCAGCATCAGCGCGCAGATGGCGATAAACAACTGCTTGAACAGTGACATGAACGACTCCTTCCGGCCCGTGTCAGGGAAACCCCTCGGCCCGCATCTTTTTCAACAGATCCTGCCAGCGCGACAACCGCTTGCTGTCCCCGACTTGCTTGCCGCCTCCCTTGCCGGGCAGCCACAGCCCCTCGGCGTTGAAGGCATAGACCGGCACCAGGTCGGCGCGGCGATTGGCCGGCTCGATGGCGTCGATCAGGTTGTCCAGCACCAGCGGCATGGCCAGAGGATGTTGGTAATAGGTGAGCACCATGTGCGCCTGATTCAAACGCACCGCCTTGACGTAGGTGATGCGCAGCTTCTCACTCGGCACACCCAGCTGGCGCAGGCTGAAGTACTTGGCGAGGGCATAATCCTCGCAGTCGGCGGCCCCCTGAAACAGCGCCTCGACGGGAGTGGCCCAGTAATCTTTGACCTTCCATATCTGGATATCGTCGCGAAAGCGCAGACGCAGATTGAAGAAGCGGTTGACCGCTTGCAGCTGTTCCATTTCGCTGACGTCAGCCTGCTCCTGGAGCAATCGTTGCCAATCATCGATGCGGCCACGGCCCTGTCCAAGCGGCCCGTACAATTGCTCGGCACGCTTGCTGATCAGGTTGAAATCCCAGTCGGCCTGCAACCCAGCGGAAATTAGCAACACGGCCGCCAGCCAGGCCGCCAGCCATGGCCAGCGACGACACTCGCGCACAACTTCGATACGACCAGTCTGCAAACTGAGGATTCCACACGTCAGGCCTGCGCCATGTTGCGGGCGACGCAGACAAAACACAATTGCCAACTGCCATCATGCGGGGAAACGTACGAGAGAGCGGTTCTGGAACCGCCGCCGGCGCAACCGATGCACGCAACGTAACGGCCAGTTCAAGGATGTGGCGAGCCGGACAAAGCGCCAGGACTGGCGCAGCCCTGGCGATCGAAAGAAAGCGTGGATGGATAAAGTCAGCGCTGCGGGCGCAGCTGATGCACGCTCAACCAGCGTGCCGTGCCCAGAACATGATCGGGCACACGCCACGGACTGACCGTTGGCGTGCGCCGCTGCGGCCTGCTAGTTGCGGCGACTCTCCCAGCCGCGCCGATCATCGCTGCGCGGGCCTTGGCCACGCGGTTGCCGGTTCGACGAGCGCTGCTGCCGATCATGCTGATCAAGCCGCTTGCCGTTCCACCCCTGGCGCGGTTGCGCCGCGCGGTAGTCTTGGCCGCGCTGATCGCGACGGCCCGTATAGCGCTGATCGCGGCGCCCGTCATGGCGCTGTTCTGCGCGCCGGTCGTGGTTGTAATAACGCGTCTGCGGTGCCGGAAGGTAGCGGCGCTGGTCATGCCGAGGGGCGTCATAACGACGCTGGACGTGACGACGGTCGTCGTACCCGTAATGCCGCGGCGCGACATATACCGGGTAACGCTGCACCCGATAATCGCCACCCGAATAATAGTGGCGGTCATAACCCGAATAGCGATGGCCATAACCGTCGCCATAGACCGCGCAACCGGTTAAAAACAGCCCCAACAGCGCAATAAGCATAAATTTATAGGGCATGGAGACCTCCGCGAGCACAAGAAGAGGAAGGCCAGCGACTGCTGGCCTTCAGGGTACTCTCAAAAAGTTGGACAACGCCCCTGCGGGGAAAGTGCCGGATGGCCAGCGGCCGCCGGGAAAGCGCCGCGGAGCTCAGCCACCTGGGTGGCTGGCGCGCCTAGTCGAACAAGCAACCGCCAGAACACACCGTCGCCATGGCCAAGCAGAACCGACCGGTGACGCCATGGCAATTGCACGCTAGCATGGCGCCATCACTCATAAAGCAGAACCTTGCATGTCATCAGCTTCCTCGACGGCCAGCCAACGTCCTCTGGTTCTACTGCTGCTGGTGCTGCTCGGCTGCGGCTTTCTCGCCACCTCGCTGGCCAGCTACTACGCCGCACTCGAGTCGATCCGCGACAATATCGTCAACACCGAGTTGCCGCTGACCTCCGACAACGTCTACTCGGAAATCCAGAAAGACCTGGTTCGCCCCGTGCTGATCTCCTCGATGATGGCCCGCGACACCTTCGTCCGCGACTGGGTCATGGCCGGCGAACAGGACGTCGAACAGATGACCCGCTATCTGCGCGAGGTGCAAGAGCATTACGGCACCGTCACCAGCTTCTTCGTCTCCGACCAGAGCCATACCTACTACCAGGTCAAGGGCGTGCTCAAGCAGGTCGAGCCACAGGCGCCGCGTGACAGTTGGTACTTCCGGGTGCGCGACATGCAGGAGCCCTACGAAATCAATGTCGATGTCGACATGGCCAACCAGGATCGCCTGACGGTTTTCATCAATTACAAGGTGTTCGACTACGACCAGCGCTTTATCGGCGCCACCGGCGTCGGCCTGACCGTGGATGCGGTGGTTCAGCTGATCGATGACTACCAGGCGCGCTACGAGCGCAGCGTGTACTTCGTCGACCGCGACGGCCGCATCGTCCTCACCGGCGCCACGGGCGGGCCAATGGGCGCCCAGGTCGGCCAGTCGCTGCGCGACCTTGCCGGGTTGGAAGAACTCCAGGCGAAACTGCCACAGCCAAAAACGGGCAACTTCGAGTATCAGGAACATGGCAGCGGCCACTTTCTCAACGTGCGCTTCATTCCCGAACTGGACTGGTACCTGTTCGTCGACAAGCGCGAAACCGGTGCCCTGGCCGGCATTCGCCAGTCGCTATACCTGAACCTGCTGATCTGCCTGGTGGTTACCGCCATCGTGCTCACCCTGGTCAATATCGCCCTGCGCCGCTACCAGGCACGCATCGCCACCCTGGCCACCACCGACCAACTCACCGAACTGCCCAATCGCCGTGGCTTCGACCTGCTGGCCAACCAGGCGATCCAGGAAGCGCGGCGTAACCCCAGCCCTCTCTGCGCCCTGCTGCTCGACCTCGACAATTTCAAGGCTCTCAACGACAACCACGGCCATCTGGCCGGCGACGAAGTGCTGCGCGGTTTCGCCAACAAGCTGCGCGACAACCTGCGCCAGTCCGACATCATCTGCCGCTGGGGCGGTGAAGAATTTATCCTCCTGCTCAAGGACACCTCGCCCGAGCAAGCACGCCTGCTCGCCGAGAAAATCCGCCAGCAGACCGAGCACGGCAGTTTCAGCTACCAAGGCGCCAGCCTGCCCATCACCACCAGCATTGGCCTGGCCGAGCTACATGCGGACGACTCGCTCAGCGAGTTGCTCGCCCGCGCCGACCGCGCCCTCTACCGCGCCAAACAGGCCGGGCGTAACCGCACCTGCGAAGCCGGCGCATGAATACCAGCCAGTGTCCGCGCTGTGGTCAGCGCAACCAGTGCGTCCAAGCCGAGTCCGCGACACCGGTGAGCGACTGCTGGTGTTTCAGCGCAGGTATCGACCCCGCAGTGCTCGACAACTTGCCGCCCGAGCAGCGCAACCGCGCCTGCCTGTGCCCCCGCTGCGCCCAGGGGTTGGTGCCGAGTACAACGCCGCCAGCCGCCGACTAGCCATGCGCCTCGACCGTTTCCTCAGCAACCTGCCGCGCTTCAACCGCCAGGACGTGCGCCAACTGCTCGCCAGTGGCCGCGTGCGCGTGGATGGCCAGGTCAACCGCGACAGTCACGCCGAAGTCCGCGTCTTCAGCCGGGTCGAACTGGATGATCAGGTGCTGCAGGCCGGCAAGGCCGCACGCTACTTCATGCTGCACAAGCCGCTCGGCGTGGTCAGCGCCACCGAGCACCCCGAACACCGCACCGTACTCGACCTGCTCGACGAGACGGACAAGCACGAACTGCATCTGGCCGGACGCCTCGACCTCAACACCAGTGGCCTACTGCTGATCACCAACGACGGCCAGTGGTCGCGCCGGGTGACCGCCCCGCAAGGCAAACAGCCCAAGGTCTATCGGGTCGAGACCGAACAGCCGATCGACCCGGCCTGCATCGAGGTGTTCGCCCAGGGTCTGTACTTCCGCTTCGAGGATCTGCTTACCCAGCCCGCCGAGCTGCAGATCCTCGCCCCGCGCCAGGCCCGCCTGACCCTCTACGAAGGCCGCTACCATCAGGTCAAGCGCATGTTCGGCCACTTCCAGAACAAGGTCGTCGGCCTGCACCGCCTGAGCATGGGCGCAATCACCCTGGATGAACGCCTCTGCCCCGGCCAGTACCGCGCCCTGACGGCTGCCGAGATCGCCTGTTTCTGAGGCGACCGACGGCTATTTCGCTGCGAGTCACAATACTTAGCGCTAGCCGACAAACGGTAATGGACTAGCCAATTAAAGGCTTGCCACGACTAGGGGCCACTGCTTAAATCGAGCCGCAAGGTCTTCAAGTGACCGACGAGTCACCGAGGCTATCCAAGCGTTCTTTCGGTTGTCTGCGCACTGCGCGAAATGGGTTCCTGCCTGGTTACAAGACGCCCTCCAACACCTCGACAAAGGTTGGAGCGGATGCTCTATTTCAGCCCTAACTGATTGAAAATAAATAACTTATAAAAACACCCAGCCTGACATTCGCTTGTCATGTCCAGGCGCTTTCCTACTGTCCTACGTTGCTTGCCCAGTAGACGGCTACGCCGCCTGCCACGCCTAACTTGCGCCAGGAGGAAACAACATGAAGCCAGCTATCGCTGTCGTCGATGTTCACGGGGGCCACAAGGTACACACGGAGTTTTACCCAAGCCGCACCGCACGCAAGACCATCATCCTGGTCAACGGCTCGCTGGCCACCACCGCGGCCTTCGCCCAGACGCTCAAGTACCTGCACCCGCAGTTCAACGTGGTGCTCTACGATCAGCCCTACGCCGGCCAATCCAAACCGTACAACAGCCACACCCGGCCGATCGGCAAGGAAGACGAGGCGCACATCCTCCTCGACCTGATCGAGCACTTCCGTGCCGACTACCTGCAATCCTTCTCCTGGGGAGGCGTCGCCGCCATGCTGGCCCTGGCGCAACGCCCGGCCCGCATCGAAAAAGCGGTGATCGCCTCGTTCTCACCGCTGCTCAACGCGCCGATGCTCGACTACCTGGAAAAGGGCCTCAACTACCTGCACGCCGTGGACGGCAGCAACCTCGGCCACCTGGTCAACAACAGCATCGGCAAACACCTGCCGTCGCTGTTCAAGCGCTTCAACCATCGCCACATCGCCAGCCTGGACGAGCACGAGTACCGGCAGATGTTCGCCCACGTCAACCAGGTGGTGCACATGGAAAGCCACTGCCAGATGGAATGTCTGGCGGCGATCGAGATCCCGCTGCTGTTCGTCAATGGCGAGCGCGATGAATACACCTCGCCGGCAGACGTGCGCGTGTTCGCCGAGCACCTCAGCGACTGCACGTTTGCCATCATCGACAATGCCGGACACTTCCTCGACATGGAACACAAAGCCGCGTGGCAGCAAAGCCGGGAGGTGTTGCTGGGCTTCCTGCACCGCCAGCCGCAACGCCAAACCGGCTACCGGCCGCTGCTCGACATGCCGCACGCACTGGCCATCTGAGCCACACTCAAGTCCGTCCGCACCGAGCCGCAACAAAAAGCACTCGGCGCGGGCTTCATTTCAGCCGCGACTTCCGGTATAAAGGCACCCCCAAGCGGGCGTCGTATAATGGCATTACTCCAGCTTCCCAAGCTGATAACGAGGGTTCGATTCCCTTCGCCCGCTCCAGAACCCCATGATTAAAGCCCTGTTCTTACAGGGCTTTTTCGTTCTCAGCTGCCGCTTTTGTAGTGCGGCGCGCCCCTCTGCTCGAGGTCAGCTCTTCAATCGGTAACCGCTCTTGAAGATCCAGCCGACGGTGAGTACGCACAGCAGCAGGAAGCCGAGGATCATCCCCAGGCTGAGCACTACGTTGACGTCCGACACGCCGTAGAAGCTCCAGCGAAAGGCGCTGATCAGATACACCACCGGGTTGAACAGGGTGATGGTCTGCCACAGCGGCGGCAGCATGCTGATCGAGTAGAAGCTGCCGCCAAGGAAGGTCAGCGGCGTGACGATCAGCGCCGGCACCACTTGCAGCTTCTCCCAGCCGTCGGCCCAGACGCCGATGATGAAGCCGAACAGGCTGAAGGTCAGCGCGGTGAGCACCAGCAAGGCCAGCATCCACACCGGGTGGAGAATCTCGAAATCGACGAACAGCCGCGCGGTGACCAGGATCACCAGGCCGAGGATGATCGACTTGGTCGCCGCCGCGCCGACATAACCGATCAGGATCTCCAGGTAGGATACCGGTGCCGACAGCACCTCGTAGATGGTGCCGGAGTACTTGGGCATGTAGATGCCGAACGAGGCGTTGGAGATGCTCTCGGTGAGCAGCGCCAGCATGATCAGCCCCGGCACGATAAAGGCGCCGTAACTGACCCCGTGCACCTGGGTCATGCTCGAACCGATGGCCGAGCCGAACACCACGAAATACAGCGAGGTGCTGATCACCGGGGTGGCGATGCTCTGCAACAGGGTGCGCCAGGTGCGCGCCAGCTCGAACAGGTAGATGGCGCGGATTGCGTAGAAGTTCATGGGCGCGGCTCCCGATGCACCAGCGTGACGAAAATATCTTCCAGGGAACTCTGGCTCGACTGCAGATCCTTGAAGTCGATGCCGTGCTGAGCCAGATCCTTGAGCAGCTCGGCGATGCCGGTGTGCTCGCGCTGGGCATCGAAGGTGAACACCAGGGCGTGGCCCTCGTCCGCCAGTTCCAGGCGGTGGCCGTTGAGCTCCGCCGGCAGGCTGGCGAGCGGCTGCTGCAGCTGCAGGGTCAGTTGCTTCTTGCCGAGCTTGTGCATCAGCACCTGCTTGTCCTCGACCAGGATGATCCGGCCCTGGTTGATCACGCCGATGCGATCGGCCATTTCCTCGGCCTCCTCGATGTAGTGGGTGGTGAGGATGATGGTCACCCCGCGCGCGCGCAGGCCGCGCACCATGTTCCACATGTCGCGACGCAGTTCGACGTCGACCCCGGCGGTGGGTTCGTCGAGAAACAGAATCTGCGGTTCGTGGGACAGCGCCTTGGCAATCATCACCCGGCGCTTCATGCCGCCGGACAGCTCGAACAGCCGGGCGTTCTTCTTGTCCCACAGCGACAGGTCGCGCAGCAGGCGCTCCAGGTAAGCCGGATCGGGTTTCTTGCCGAACAGCCCACGGCTGAACTTGACCGTCGACCAGACGCTCTCGAAGGCGTCGTTGAACAGCTCCTGGGGCACCAGGCCGATCTGCGCACGCGCCGCACGGTAGTCATCGATGATGTCGTGGCCGCCGACCAGCACCTTGCCGCTGCCCGGGTTGACGATGCCGCAGATGATGCTGATCAGGGTGGTCTTGCCGGCGCCGTTGGGGCCGAGCAAGGCGAAGATCTCGCCCTGGCGGATGTCCAGGTCGATGCTTTGCAGCGCCGGGTGGCCGGAGGCGTAGGTCTTGCTCAGTTGCTGGATCGAGATCACCGGTTGCACGGGATGGCCTTGCCTGGAAAAGAGAAAGGCTGAGTGTATGTAGATTGGGGTGGGGGGAAGCAAGTGCCAAAGTCGCAATCCACAGCCCCCGGCACGAGCGCAGGGAAGACTGCCCCCGTTCCGGGACGCCTCAGGACAAGGCTATGTCCCGTTATGCGTTGAAGCCTGTGGGCGGCTAGGCGATGCCTTGGGCGCGGTAATTCGTAGGACGGGTTAGGCGCATGACCGCGGGCTATCTGCTGCGGCATGGTCAGTTGCGCCGCAACCCAAAAGCTGCGTGAAACACGTAATAGGGCCGGCCTAGGACAAGGGCATCTGCTCGGCGAGAAAATCGATCAGGCTGCGCACCGAAGGCAGCAGGCCGCGCCGCGAGGGGAACAACGCATGCACCACGCCGCTGCGCGGCGCCCACTGCGGCATGATGTCGAGCAGGCGGCCCGCCTGCAGATCGCGCTCGACCACCATGCACGGCAGCTGCACCAGGCCGACACCGAGCAGGGCCGCGCGGCGCAGGGTGGTCATGTCGTCGCTGATCAAGCGCGGTTGGTGGCGCACCTCGGCCGTGGCGCCATCCGGCCCCTCCAGGCACCAGCGGTGCTCGCGCGACGGCCCCCAGTCCAGGCTCGGCAGGCCGCTCAGATCGGCGGGCCGCAGCGGCAGTTCGCGGCCGCGGATAAAGTCCGGGCTGGCCACCAGGCGCTGCGGGCTGTCGGCCAGCACGCGCATCACCAGGTCGCTGCTTTCCAGCGGCGGGAAGCGCACCCGTAGCGCCAGGTCGAGGCCTTCGCCGAGCACATCCACATGCCTGTTGGTCGCCTCCAGCTGCACCTGCACCTTGGGGTATTCGACCATAAAACGGCTGACCAGCTCGCCGACCCGGTACTGCAACAGGGTGGTGGGGCAGCTCATGCGCACCAGCCCCTGGGGCTCTGAACGGCTGCGCTCGATCGCCTCGCGCGCGGCCTGCGCTTCGACCAGCATGGCCTGGCAATGGCGCTGGTACTCCTGGCCGATCTCGGTAACCGAGAAATGCCGTGGCGAACGCTGCAGCAGGCGCACCCCCAGGCGCTCCTCGAGCAGGGCGATGCGCCGGCTGAGCTTGGACTTGGGCATATTCAGCGCCCGCCCCGCCGGGGCAAACCCGCCGTATTCGACCACCTGGGCGAAGTAGTAGAGGTCGTTGAGATCGTCCATCAGCGTTCTCCAAATAGAACGCTGAGACTAAATTATCCGGCCTGGCGCGCCAAGCGTTGCACTCCTACAGTGGTTCCCATGCACTCAGGAGGCACCCCATGAAGAAGATTCTCGGTCTCTACAGCAACAATCGGCAACACTGGGTCGGCGACGGTTTTCCGGTGCGCTCGCTGTTTTCCTACGACAACCTGGGCCAGCACATCAGTCCTTTCCTGCTGCTCGACTATGCCGGCCCCCATGAGTTCGCCCCGACCGAGCAGCGTCGCGGCGTCGGCCAGCACCCGCATCGCGGCTTCGAGACGGTGACCATCGTCTACCAGGGCGAACTGGAGCACCGCGACTCCACCGGCAGCGGCGGCCTGATCGGCCCCGGCGACGTGCAGTGGATGACCGCCGCCGCGGGCATCCTGCACGAGGAGTTCCACTCGGCGGCCTTTAGCGCAACAGGCGGCACCCTGGAAATGGTGCAGCTCTGGGTCAACCTGCCGGCCCGCGACAAGTTGGCCGCGCCGGGTTACCAGACCCTGCTCAGCCAGGACATTCCGCTGCTGCCGCTGGCCGGCGACGCCGGCACCCTGCGCCTGATCGCCGGGCAGTTCGCCGGCCAGCAAGGGCCGGCACAGACCTTCACGCCAATAGACGTCTGGGATATCCGCCTGAATCCTGGCAAGCCGCTGCGCCTGCCAGTCGCCGAGGGCCGCAGCACGGCGCTGATCGTGCTGCGCGGCACAGTGCAGGTCAATGCCAGCCAGCAGGTGCGCGAGGCGCAGATGCTGCTGCTCGACCGCGCCGGCGACGAACTGCTGCTGGAGGCCGACAGCCAAGCGCTGGTGCTGCTGCTCAGCGGCGCGCCCATCGACGAGCCGATAGTCGGCTACGGCCCCTTCGTGATGAACAGCCAGGCGGAAATCGACCAGGCACTCGCGGATCTGCGCAGCGGCTCGTTCGGCCAGTTGCCGAGCTAAAGCGCCTGCCCCCGCACTCCCCCGCCGCGCGCCACCGGGCGCACGGCCTTTACCCAAGCAAGAGGACATCGCCATGAGCACTCCCTACAAGCGTCTCGACAAGGACCAAGCCGCGGTACTGCTGGTCGATCACCAGACCGGCCTGCTGTCGCTGGTGCGCGACATAGACCCGGACAAGTTCAAGAACAACGTGTTGGCCCTGGCCGACCTGGCCAAGTACTTCGAGCTGCCGACCATCCTCACCACCAGCTTCGAGAACGGCCCCAACGGCCCGCTGGTGCCCGAACTCAAGCAGCAGTTCCCGGACGCGCCCTATATCGCCCGCCCCGGCCAGATCAATGCCTGGGACAACGAGGACTTCGTCAAGGCGGTGAAAGCCACCGGGCGCAAGCAGCTGATCATCGCCGGGGTGGTCACCGAGGTCTGCGTGGCCTTCCCCGCGCTGTCGGCGCTGGAGGCCGGCTTCGAGGTGTTCGTGGTCACCGATGCCTCCGGCACCTTTAACGAGATCACCCGCCACTCGGCCTGGGATCGCATGTCGTCCTCCGGTGCCCAACTGATGACCTGGTTCGGCCTGGCCTGCGAGCTGCACCGCGACTGGCGCAACGATGTCGAGGGGCTCGGCGCGCTGTTCTCCAACCATATCCCCGACTACCGCAACCTGATCAACAGCTACAGCAGCCTCGGCACCGGCAAATAAGCCGCCCTCCGTCTCACCCCCTGACCCGCTGCCGGCCGAACGGCGCTTGAGGCCGGCGCGCGGCGCTAGCATGATGGCCAAGATGAAGCCGACTCCCGATTGCGCACAGGCCGACCCCGTGCTGGCGGCCTTCCACCCGGCGGTCGCGGCCTGGTTCCGCGGCCAGTTCGCCGCGCCCACCGCGGCCCAGCTCGGCGCCTGGCCGGCGATCCGCGCCGGGCGCTCGACCCTGGTCGCCGCGCCCACCGGCTCGGGCAAGACCCTCACCGCCTTTCTCGCCGCCATCGACGAACTGGTGCGCGAAGGCCTGGCCGCCGGCGGCCAGTTGGCCGAACGCTGCACTGTGGTCTACGTCTCGCCGCTCAAGGCGTTGTCCAACGACATCCGTATCAACCTGGAACAGCCGCTGGCCGGCATCCGCGCCGAACTGCAGCGCCAGGGCCTGGCCGATGTCGACATCCGCACGGCGGTGCGCACTGGCGACAGCAGCCCCGGCGAGCGCGCGGCGATGCGCAAGCGCCCGCCGCATATCCTGGTGACCACCCCGGAATCGCTCTACGTGCTGCTCGGCTCGGCCTCCGGGCGAGCCATGCTCAGCGGCTGTCGCAGCCTGATCGTCGACGAGATCCACGCCATCGCCGGCAGCAAGCGCGGCAGCCACCTGATGCTCAGCGTCGAACGTCTGGAAGCGCTGTGCCGCCGCCCGTTGCTGCGCATCGGCCTGTCCGCCACGCAGAAGCCGCTGGAGGCGGTGGCGCGCCTGCTGCTCGGCAGCCAGACGCCACTGCCGGCGCTCGATCCCGAGGTCGAGGTCGAGCAAGCCGAGCTGGCGCTATGCCCTGCAACCGAAGCCGATAGGCCCAGGCCGCTGCCCGCCGACTGCGCCATCGTCGATATCGGCTACCAGCGCACCCGCGACCTGGCCCTGGAGTTGCCGCCGCTGCCGCTCGAGGCGGTGATGAGCAACGAGGTGTGGGACAAGGTCTACGAGCGCCTGGCCGAGCTGGCCCGGCAACACCGCACCACCCTGGTATTCGTCAACACCCGGCGCCTGGCCGAACGCGCCTGCCGCCATCTGGGCGAACGCCTGGGCAATGGCGCGGTGGCCGCGCACCACGGCAGCCTGGCCAAGGAGCTGCGCCTGGACGCCGAGCAGCGTCTCAAGCGCGGCGAACTCAAGGTGCTGGTGGCCACCGCCTCGCTGGAGCTGGGCATCGACATCGGCGAGGTCGAGCTGGTCTGCCAGCTCGGCTCGCCGCGCAGCATCGCCGCCCTGCTGCAGCGGGTCGGCCGCTCCGGCCACAGCGTCGGCGGCACGCCCAAGGGCCGGCTGTTCCCGCAGTCGCGCGACGAGCTGATCGAATGCGCGGCGCTGCTCGACTGCGTGCGCCGTGGCGAGCTGGACGCCCTGCACATCCCCCAGGCGCCGCTGGACGTGCTGGCCCAGCAGATAGTCGCCGAGGTGGCCTGCCGCGAGTGGCGCGAGGACGAGCTGTTCCAGCTGCTGACCCGCGCCGCGCCCTACAGCGAACTGCCGCGTGCCGCCTTCGACGCCCTGCTGAAGATGCTCGCCGAGGGCTACAGCGGCCGCCGCGGCGTGCGCGCCGCCTATATCCATCGCGACGCGGTCAACCGTCGCCTGCGCGGCCGCCGCGCCGCGCGCCTGACCGCCATCACCAGCGGCGGCACCATCCCCGATACAGGCGATTACGCGGTGCTGCTGGAGCCGCAAAGCCTGAACGTCGGCAGCCTCAACGAGGACTTCGCCATCGAGAGCATGGCCGGCGACGTGTTCCAGCTGGGCAACCAGTCCTACCGCATCCTGCGCATCGAACCGGGCAAGGTGCGGGTCGAGGATGCCCAGGGCCAGGCGCCGACCATCCCCTTCTGGCTGGGCGAGGCGCCGGGGCGCAGCGACGAGCTGTCGGCCGGGGTGGCGCGGCTGCGCGAGCAGATCGAGCAGCAACTGGCGCATGGGGTGGAGGCGGCCACCGCCTGGTTGATGCAGGCCCTGGAGCTGAGCGAAGCGGCCGCCAGCCAGATAGTCGAGTACCTGGCCCGCGCCCGCGCCGCCCTCGGCGGCCTGCCGAACCAGCGGCGGCTGGTGATGGAACGCTTCTTCGACGAATCCGGCGGCATGCAGCTGATCATCCACTCGCCGTTCGGCAGCCGCCTCAACCGCGCCTGGGGCCTGGCCCTGCGCAAACGCTTCTGCCGCAGTTTCAACTTCGAGCTGCAGGCCGCCGCCACCGAGGACGCGCTGATCCTCTCGCTGGCCACCAGCCACAGCTTCCCGCTGGACGAGGTGTGGCGTTACCTGCACAGCAACAGCGCCGAGCACATCCTGATCCAGGCCGTGCTCGATGCGCCGCTGTTCGCCGTGCGCTGGCGCTGGAACGCCGGGGTGGCCCTGGCCCTGCCGCGCTTCGCCGGCGGACGCAAGGTGGCGCCGCAGCTGCAACGCATGCGCAGCGAAGACCTGCTGGCCACGGTGTTCCCCGACCAGGTCGCCTGCCTGGAGAACATCGTCGGCGAGCGGCAGATCCCCGACCACCCGCTGGTGGCCCAGACCCTCGACGACTGCCTGCACCAGGCCATGGACTGCGACGCCTGGCTGGCCCTGCTCAAACGCATGGAGGGCGGCGAGATCGAGCTGCTGGCCCGCGACCTGCCGGCGCCCTCGCCGCTGGCGGCGGAAATTCTCAGCGCCCGCCCCTATGCCTTCCTCGACGACGCGCCGCTGGAGGAGCGGCGTACCCAGGCGGTGCAGAACCGGCGCTGGCGCGAGCCGGCATCCAGAGACGAACTCGGCGCCCTCGACCCCGAGGCCATCGCCGCGGTGCGCCAGCAGGCCTGGCCCGAGGTGCGCGATGCCGACGAGATGCACGAGGCGCTGCTGAGCCTGGGCGCCATCCGCCAGGCCGAAGCCCAGGCCAATAGCGGCTGGCCGGCCTGGCTGGCGCAACTGGCCAAGGGCAAGCGCGCCAGTTGCCTGCAGCTAGATGGCGCGCCGACGCTGTGGCTGGCGGCCGAACGCCTCAGCCAGTGGCAGGCGCTGCAACCGAACGACAAATACCAACCGGCCATTCAGGCGCCGCAAGGCTACGAACAGATATGGACGGCGGAAGCCGCCCTGGTCGAGCTGCTGCGCGCGCGCCTGAGCGGCTTCGGCCCGCTGCCGCTGCCGCGCATCGCCGCCGATCTACAGCAGAGCGAGGCCGCCGTGCAGCTGGCCCTGCTCGCCCTGGAAAGCGAGGGCTATGTGCTGCGCGGCCGTTTCAGCCCAGGCGGAGAAGTGGAGGAATGGTGCGAACGCCACCTGCTGGCGCGCATCCACCGCTACACGGTGGGACGCCTGCGCCGCGAGATAGAACCGGTGGCGCGCGCCGACTTTATGCGTTTTCTGTTCGACTGGCAGCGCATCGCCCCGGCCAGCCGGGTACGCGGCGCCGAGGCCCTGGCCGGGGTGCTCGGCCAGCTGGAAGGCTTCCAGGCCGCGGCCGGCGCCTGGGAGAGCGAGATACTGCCGAGCCGGGTGGCCGATTACGGGATCAACTGGCTGGACGATCTGTGCCGCTGCGGGCGCCTGCTCTGGTGCCGCCTGGCCGGGCGCAGCCGCAGCGCCGGCGGGCCGTTGCGCAGCACGCCCATCGTGCTGCTGCCGCGCAAGAACCTGGGCCTGTGGCGCGCCTGCCTGGGCGAGGTGCCTGCGGCCGAACCTTCGCCGCGCGCCGCGCGTCTGCGCCAGGTGCTGGCCGACCAGGGCGCGCTGTTCTTCGACGAGTTGCAGGACGAGGCGCACCTGCTGCGCAGCGAACTGGAAGACTGCCTCGGCGAACTGGTCAGCCTCGGTCTGGCCCATGCCGACAGCTTCGCCGGCCTGCGCTCCTTGCTGCTGCCGGCGGCCAAGCGCAGCCAGCAACAACGCCGCGCCCACCGTGCCCTGGCCAATATGCAGGACGCCGGACGCTGGGCCTTGCTGCGCGGTCGTGGCGAAGAGCCCGCCGACAATCAGCTCAGCGCCGAGGCCCTGGAGCATGTGGCGCGCAGTCTGCTGCGCCGCTACGGCGTGGTCTGCTGGCGCCTGCTGGAACGCGAGGCCGACTGGCTGCCGTCCTGGCGCGAGCTGCTGCGGGTCTACCAGCGCCTGGAGGCGCGCGGCGAGATCCGCGGCGGGCGTTTTATCGCCGGGGTTTCCGGCGAACAGTTCGCCCTGGCGGAAGCCGTCGCGCTGCTGCGCGAGGTGCGCAAGCGCCCGCTCGACGGCAGCCTGGTCGGCCTGTCCGCCTGCGATCCGCTCAACCTGCTCGGCACCCTGCTGCCCGGCAACAAGGTGCCGGCGCTGGCCGGCAACCGCCTGCTGTATCGCAACGGCGTACCGGTGGCGACCTTGATCGCGGGTAAAACCACGCTGCTACAAGAGGTCGATGCCTTCACCGCGGGCGAATGGCACGCCGTGCTGATCCGCCAGACGGGCCTGCCCGCTCCCCTCAGCCACGGCCCGCAACACACTGGCTCGCCGCCCTAAGCCCACCGCCACGGCTCAGCTCTCCACTGCCTCGCGCCGCCCAATTAGCGCGGCCATCAGCCGCCTTCTTTCAGCGCCGGAATCCGCTATTCCACACACGGGTTCGGCGAATAAGTGCCCTCGCGCCAATCGCTTACTGGTTAGTTAATTAGACCAGTGGCCATATTTATATCAATTTACGGGTTGTCTCTGAGCGCGCAGGATTTACTCAGGCCCAAGTAAACAACAATGCAACAGGGTTTATATCGGCCGGTTGAATATGACCTTACCTGGACATTACTAATGAGTATTTCAGTCAGCTGCGTTACACACGGCAAGATTTTAGAAATAACCCTGAACCGGCCGCCGGTTAATGCCATTGATTTAAACACCAGTACCCAACTGTATAACGCGCTTAAAGACTTCCAGGACAACCCGCAACTAACAGTCGCTGTTTTAACCGCTGCCGGCGAACGCCTGTTTTGTGCCGGTTGGGATCTCAAGGAATACGCCGAAAGCGGCAGCGAGCTGGTCGACAGCGGCAACTACGACCTGGGCCCCGGGGGCCTCGGCGGCCTCAGCGAGTTCTGGGGTTTGCGCAAGCCGGTGATCGCCGCGGTCAATGGCAAGGCCATCGGCGGTGGCTTCGAAATGCTCCTGGCCGCCGACCTGATCATCGCTGCCGAACATGCACAATTCATTCTCCCGGAAATCCGCCTGGGTTTCCTCCCCGACGCCGGCGGTCTGCAGCGCCTGGCCAAGCGCCTGCCCTACAACCTGGCCGTCGAACTGATGCTCACCGGCCGCGCCATGGACGCCCGGGAAGCCCAGCGTTGGGGCCTGGTGTGCCAGGTGGTGCCTGCCGCCGAATTGCGCCAGTGCAGCCTGGAGCTGGCTCAGCGCATAGCCGAAGGCGCGCCGCTGGCTCAGCAGGCGATGAAAGAAGTCCTGGCCAGAACCCACTCGCTGAGTGTCGAGGATGCCTTCGCCTGCACACGCGGCGCCTGGCAGGGCAACGGCAGCCTGCCGGCCTACGAAAAGATGTTGCACTCCAACGATTACTTGGAAGGTTCGCGAGCATTCACGGAAAAACGTCAACCTGTATATAAAGGGTGTTAGTAGATGAGCAGTAACAACAATAACCAAGCCCACTTTCTCGATCGTCTGCTAAAACCCCAGACCATTGCCCTGGTGGGTGTTTCCGCCCGCCCCGGTGCGGTGGGCAATGAAATGCTGCGGGTATTGCGCCAGGGTGGCTTCAGCGGCCAGATATTCCTGGTAAACCCCAACTATCAGGAAATAGACGGCATTGCCTGTTTCCCCAGTCTGAGCGCTATTCCCGCCAGCATCGACATGGCGGTATTGAGTGTCGCCGGGCATCGCATGGAAGAGTTGTTGGATGAAGCCATTGACCTGCGGGTCGGCGGGGTCACCATCTTCGACTACTGCATGATCGAGGGCGAGAAGTCGGATCTGTTGCTCGACCGCCTGAAGAGCAAGGCCAAGCAGGCCGGCATGCCGATCTGCGGCGGCAACTGCATGGGCTACTACAACTTCGACAGCAACACCCATGTCAGCTTCCAGTCGCCCAGCGCACGCCAGCCGGGGCATATCGCGTTGATCGCCCACTCCGGCTCGATCTTCGTGCTGCCCACCGGCAACGACCCGCGCTTTCGTTTCAACCTGGTGGTGTCCGCCGGTCAGGAAATTTCCACCAGCCTCGACCAGTACATGGACTTCGCCCTGGAGCAGCCAACGACCCGCGTGCTGGCGGTGTTTATGGAGGCCATCCGCAACCCGCAGGGCTTCGTCGCCGTGCTGGAAAAAGCCAAGGCCAAGGGCATACCGGTGATAGTCACCAAGGTCGGTCGCACCGAAGTCAGCGCCCAACTGGCGGCCACCCATTCCGGCGCCATCGCCGGCAACAATACCGCCTATGAGGCGCTGTTCAAGAAATACGGGGTGATCTGCACCGAGACTTTGGACGACCTGATGACCACCGCCTTGGTGTTGTCCCAGGGGCATGCTCTGGGTGGGGGCGAGCTGGGCTATGTGTCCGACTCCGGCGGGCTGCGCGAACTGTTCGTGGATACCGCAGAAAACCATGGCGTGCCCTTTGCCCGGATCAATCAGGCGACCGTCGACCAGCTGCGCGAGCGCCTGCCCCATGGCCTGGAGCCGGTGAACCCGCTGGATGCCGCCGGTTCCTTCACTGCCGACTACGCGCAGGTGTTCCGCGACTGCCTGCGCTACATCATGAGCGACCCGGCGGTGGCCGTCGGCGTGTTCGAGTTCGAGGCCCGCGACAACTACATCTATATGCCGGCATTCATCGAGATCGCCAAGGAAGTGGCGAGCTACTGCGACAAGCCGTTCTTCGTCATCAACACCTTCTCCAGCGCGATGAACGCCGGCATCGCCAACGACCTGATGGACGCCAACGTGCCGCTGGTCAATGGCGTGGAAAACGCCGTGAAGGTGGTGCGCAACCTGCTCAAACAGCGCGATATGGCCCAATACCGCACGGTGCTCGAAGACAGTCCGGCGAACGACGCCCGCCTGCTGGGCAAATGGAAATCGCGCATCGCCAACGGCGTCCAGCTCAGCGAAACCGAGAGCCTCAACCTGCTCGCCGACTTCGGCATTCCGGTGGCCAGCCCCAGGGAAGTCGACAACCTGGCCGCCGCCCTGGCCGCCGCCGAAGCCATGGGCTACCCGGTGGTGCTAAAGACCGCCGAGCCGGGCATCCACCATAAATCCGATGTCGGCGGGGTCAAACTCAACCTGGCCGGCGCCAGCGATGTGCAGCAGGCCTACAACCAGCTGCGCGAGCAACTGGGCCCGCGGGTCACCATCGAACCCATGGTGGCGGCGGGCATCGAACTGGCCTTCGGCATGGTCAACGACCCGCAATTTGGCCCCATGGTGATGGTCGGCAGCGGCGGCATCTATATCGAGATTCTCAAGGATCGCTGTTTCTCGCTTGCGCCCTTCGACCAGCCGGAAGCGCTGCGCATGCTCGACAGCCTGAAAACCCGTCCGCTGCTCGATGGCGTGCGCGGCCAGCCGGCGGCCGACCTCGAGCAACTGTCCAGAACCCTGGCACAGTTCTCCCGCCTGGCCGCGGCCCTGGCCGATGTAATCGCCGAAATCGATATCAACCCGTTGATCGTCGGAGCCAATGGTTGCATCGCCGTGGACGCCCTGATCATCGCCCGCGAGACGGCTCAGCAGCCGCAGCTCACGCACAGCCAGCAGGCCTGCGAGGCGGCGCTATAAAGCGTCGAATCAAGCGCACCAGACGCTCGACAGCGCTGCCACCCAGCACCTGTCGAGCAGCACAGAAACAGGCTACACGGCAGCCATTAAGCAGGCCGCCGGGCCAGTTCAAATCGCGGTGCAACGGCCTACGCCGGCGCACCAACCAGGCAGGACGCATAACCCGCACTGAGCAGTACGCACAATAAAAACAATCGCATGCGAATGCAGAGAGGTTAGCTACATGAACACGCAAGTCTTACCAGAAAGATTGGCTATTGCCACGGCAGAGAATGGTTTCTTCAAAGGCTATAACCTCACCGTCACCCTTGGCTCGATGCTACTGATTACCGCCTTCGTACTCTGGGCCGCGCTGCTGCCCGAACAAGCCGGCACCGTGGTGGCCAGCATCCAGGGGCAGGTACTGGATACCTTTGGCAGCTATTACATCTACCTGATGGCGCTGTTCGCCGTGGTCTGCTTCCTGCTGGCCATTCCACCACGCATTGGCGGCATCCGCCTGGGCGGCGCTGACACCAAACCCGAGTTCTCCAGATTTTCCTGGATCTCGATGATGTACTGTGCCGTCATCGGGGTCGGGATGCTGACCTATGCCACCGGCGAGCCGATTTACCACTTCGCCGACAACCCAGAGATCATCAAGGGCATCGTGCAGGCCAAGATGCCGGAAACCCTCGATTCGGTGTATCGCTATTCCTTCCTGCACTGGGGTTTCTCGGCCTGGACTCTGTACGCCCTGATTGGCCTGGCCCTGGCCTACTTTAGCTACAACATGGGCTTGCCGCTGACCGTCCGTTCGGCCCTGTACCCGCTATTTGGCAAGACCCTGAATGGCCACCTCGGCCACCTGGTCGACATCGCAGCAGTGGTCTCCGCCCTCCTCGGCATCGCCGTAACCATCGGCTTCGGCATCAGCCAGCTCGCGTCTGGCGTGTACAACATCAGCGGCGCCGAATGGATCATGAACGCAGGCAAACCCACTGGCCTGGCGCTGGCGTTCTCGCTGGCGGTGGTGATGCTGTTGTCCACCGCTTCGGCCATCAGCGGCGTCGGTCGCGGGGTCAAGTGGCTGAGCAACCTCAACATGAGCCTAGGGTTCGTCCTGTTGGTGTTCTTCCTGGTGTTCGGCTCTACCCTGTTCGCTCTCAAGCTACTCGGCAGCAGCCTGGTCGACTACCTGATCACCTTTATTCCGCAGGCCTTCAATGTCGAAGAGAAAGGCACCGCCCTCGGCGACTGGCAAGCCGGCTGGACGATTTTCTACTGGGCCTGGTGGATCGCCTCCGCGCCGTTCGTGGGCATGTTCTTCGCGAGAATCTCCAAGGGCCGGACCATCCGCGAGTTCATCCTCGGCGCGGTTCTGCTTCCTTCCCTGGTCTGCTTTATCTGGCTCACCTTCGTCGGTGGGGCCGCCCTCGACCTGGAACTGAGCGGCGCCGCAAACGGGCAGATCCTGAACGCGGACATTTCCGCGCAGATATACCAGGTGCTGAATGTGATGCTCTCGGCGAGTGCCGCGAAAGCCATGTCGGCGCTGGTGGTGGCACTGCTGCTGATCTTCCTGGTGACCTCGGCGGATTCGGCGATCCTGGTGATCAACAACATCAACACCGGTGGTTCCACGGAAAAATCCAACAACAACCACACCATGATCTGGGGCGCTTTCCTCACCGCCATCATCGCCGTGCTGTTGGTGGCCGGTGGCATGGGGGCGCTCAAGGCGGCCATGATCATCGGCACCTTGCCCTTCTCGTTCATCCTGCTGCTGATGACGATCGCCCTGGTGAAATCCCTGATTGCCCCGCAAAAGCCGATCCTGGCATAACACCGTCAGAGTGGTGGGAACTGCGAGCAACGCTTGAGCGTTTGCGCGGCGTCCATTGAGGACGTCGCGTTTTTTTATTCGAACCACTGGGTGCCCCGGCACCACGAGGAAGAATATGCAAGAAGCCGTCATAGTCGCCGCCACCCGCACCACGCGCGCCCGATATCATCCCAAGGTGTAATGGTCGACGTCGGCTGCGCCCGCGGCCCTGGCAACAACTCCGGCACAGCAAGTGAGAGATGCCCATGCGATTCCTGACCGGCAACAGCCAAAAGCTCGAGGAAAGCGCCATATTCGGCAACGCGACCAAAGCCCTATGACAACGTTGAATGACACCTGATGAACTCAACCGCATCGACCGCGGTTGCCGCCTCAGCGGATCTTTACATGGGGATCCAGGCTGACCTGCTCCAGCAACCACTCCTTGAACTGGATGATTTCCTTTTTGATGCTGCGCTCCTTCGGGTAGACCATAAACCAGCTGCCCGGCTCGTCGATACTCAGGGCAAACGGCCGAACCAGGCGCCCATCCTCTAGATCCTGATGGGCAAATGCCTCTCTCGCCATCGCCAGGCCATCGCCCTTATAGACCCGGCCGAGCGCCTGCAGATAATTATCGACCACCGCCCCCTGGCTGCAGAGTTCCGGATCCAGTCCGGCCGCCGCTAACCACAAACGCCAATCTTCGGCGGCCAACTCGACATTGATCAAGTTATGCTGTTTTAAATCGGCGGGTGTTTGCAACTGATGCTTCTCCAGCAACTTTGGCGAGCACACCGGAAATATATCCATGTCGAATAAATATTCATAAGACCAGTGCGACCAAACTTGCTCGCCCATGATAATACCGATATCGGCATCATCCTTATCGAAGTCGACATCCACAAAGGAGATGGAAATTCTCACCCGGATATCCGGGTACTTGCTCTGAAACTCATTAAGGCGGGGCATCAACCAGGTGGTGCCGAAGGTCACATAGGTTTGAATCGTCAGGGTCTTCGATTCATGGCTGGCCTTGATATGGCTCACTGCCTCGCCAACGTTGTCGAAGCTGTCGCGCACCACCGGGTAGAGATAAAAACCGTCCTTGGTCAGGACAATGCTTCTGCCGGCCCGATGGAATAGCAACACCCCCAGATCATCCTCCAGCAATTTGACCTGATGGCTGATAGCCGAATGGGTCACACATAATTCATCCGCCGCGCGCCTGAAACTCTGGTTACGCGCCACCGATTCAAAAGCCCGCAGCGAATTCAATGACGGTAGTTTTCTTGACATGACCAGATCACTTAACTTCCGCGACTCGTAAAGTTGCAAAATTATATAACAACCACTCAATACTAGCTCATCCATCACATTGGCCGGCGCTGTACCCGGACGACGAATACCAACCAGCTATCCAGGCGCCTGACGTCCGGAGCGCCGAGAGGGCGCCGGCCGATCCCTCGCGCGCGTCTGCACCAGGTGCTGGCCAGCCAGGGCGAACTGGTCGGCCTCGGCTTGGTGCGTTCCCTACTGCTAACGGCGGCCAAGCGCAGCCAGCAACAAAGTCGTGCGCGCCAGGCCCTGGCAGGCCAGCGCAGCAAGCAGATAAGACATCGGCCAGAGGCGCATCGGCGCGGGCGCTCAGAACAGGCCGAGCTGGCCGCCGACCAGCGTGGCGAAATCGTCGCCGACGAACGGCAGGATGGCGTCCGCCACCGGCTGCAACTGACGGGTCAGGTAATGCTCGTAGTCGATGGCCGTACTCCGGGTTTCCAATGGCTCGGGGCCGGCGAGGGTGATCAGGTAGCTGATCCAGCCGCCGTTCTGGTACTGGCGCGGGCGGCCCTGCTGGTCGTTGTATTCGTCGGCCAGGCGCGCGGCGCGCACATGCGGCGGCACATTGCGCTGGTAATCGTCCAGCCGGCGGCGCAGGCGCTTGCGGTAGATCAGCAGCTCATCGAGCTGGCCGGCCAGGGTGCGGCGCACGTAGTCGCGCACATAGTCCTGGTAGGGTTGGCGGTTGAAGATCAGCAGGTACAGCTCGCGCTGGAACTGCCGGGCCAGCGGCGACCAGTCGCTGCGCACCGTTTCCAGGCCCTTGAAGACCATCTCGCGGCTGCCGTCCGCCGCCACGACCAGGCCGGCGTAGCGCTTCTTGCTGCCCTCCTCGGCGCCGCGGATGGTCGGCATCAGGAAGCGGCGGTAATGGGTCTCGAACTGCAGCTCCAGGGCGCTTTCCAGGTCGTATTCGCGGCGCAGCTGCTCGCGCCACCACTGGTTGACCTTCTGCACCAGGGCGCGGCCGATCTGCGCCGCCTCCTCCTCGCCATGGGCGCGCCTGAGCCAGACGAAGGTCGAGTCGGTGTCGCCGTAGATCACCGCATGGCCTTCGGCCTCGATCAGCTCGCGGGTCCGGCGCATGATCTGGTGGCCGCGCAGGGTGATCGAAGAGGCCAGGCGCGGGTCGAAGAAGCGGCAGCCGCTGGAGCCGAGCACCCCGTAGAAGGCGTTCATGATGATCTTCAGCGCCTGGGACAGCGGCGCGTTGCCCTCGCGCTTGGCCGCCTCGCGACCCTGCCAGACGCTCTCGACGATGGCCGGCAGGCAATGCCGGCTGCGCGAGAAGCGGGCGCCGCGAAAGCCCGGCACCGATGCGCTGTCCTCGGGGTGGCGCATGCCCTCGATCAACCCCAGCGGATCGATGAGGAAGGTGCGGATGATCGACGGGTACAGGCTCTTGTAGTCGAGCACCAGCACCGATTCGTACAGGCCGGGCTGCGAGTCCATGACGAAGCCGCCGGGGCTGGCCTCCGGCGGCCGCTCGCCGAGGTTCGGCGCGACGAAGCCCTGGCGGTGCATCAGCGGCATGTACAGGTGGGTAAAGGCCGCCACCGAGCCGCCGCTGCGGTCGGCGGGCAGGCCGGTGACGGTAGCGCGTTCGAGCAGGAAGGTGAGGATCTCGGTCTTGGCGAAGATCCGCGTGACCAGTTCGCAGTCCTTGAGGTTGTAGCGCGCCAGGGCGGGCTTGTCCTCGGCGAACATGCGGTCGATGGCGTCCATGCGCTGGTACGGCGTGGCGATGTCCTTGCCTTCGCCGAGCAGGGTCTGGGCGACGTTCTCCAGGCTGAACGAGGCGAAGCTCCAGGTCGCCGAGCGTAGCGCCTCGATGCCGTCGATGAGCAGGCGGCCGGCGGCCTCGGCGAAAAAGTGATTGTTGCGGCTGGCATGCTCGCGCCAGCCCAGCGCATCGCCGTCGCGGCCGAGCCGCAAGGGCACCTGCAGGCGCTGGGCATGCTCGTGCAGCACGCGCAGGTCGAACTGCACCAGGTTCCAGCCGATGATCGCATCGGGATCATGGGCGGCCAGCCACTGGTTGAGTTTCTCCAGCAGCTGCTGGCGGCTGGCGCAGTACTCCAGGGCGAAATCCAGCGGCCTGTCCGCACCGTTGGCCGGCCCGAGCATATACACCTGGCGTTGGCCGCAGCCTTCGAGGGCGATGGAGTACAGCTCGCCCTGGGCATTGGTTTCGATGTCCAGGGACGCCAGCTTCAGGCGCGGGCGATAGTCCGGCGCGGGCTTCAGCTGCGCCTCGAGCAGCAGGCCGCTGGCGGCCGGGGTGCCGGCGAAGCGCACCGGAGCGGTGATGAAGCGCTCCATCAGGTAGCGCTCCGGCGGGCGGATATCGGCCTCGTACACCTCGACCCCGGCCTTGCGCAGCAGCTTGTCGAGCTTCAGCAACTGACGATGCTGGCGGCAATACAGACCGAGCACCGGCCGATGGTGGAAATCGCACAGCGCCAGCGGGCGCAACTCGACGTCGCGTTCGCCGCGCAGCAGCGCCTCGGCCAGCGCGCGCTGCTCGGCAGGAATAAAGGCCACCGAAGGCTGGCACGGCAGGCGAATATGCCGCGGCCCGGCGTCGGTCGCCAGCCAGAACTCGACCTGGGTGCCGGCCGGCGTATCGCGCCAATGTCGGGTCAGGACGAAGCCCTGCTGTAAATCCACCGCGGCAACCTCAAGCCCTTGTTTCAATCTGCGATTCTACGTGGCATGGGCCGCGATTGCGCGAACCGAGCATAGGGCTGGGGTTCTCGACGAATGTGGCGGTGCGGCTGGGGGCGGGAGTTACCCTCATGATCGGCGGCAGTCGGCTCAGAACGGCCCGTCGCCCTGAAGGGCGCGCAACAGGAGCCCAGCGTCAGTCTCGCCACGGCTGCGTTGCCGCCAACACCAGCGACACCGTCGATACCGTTTATCACAGGGGCAAGGCCCTACGACTGCGCGAGCGCTATGCTCTTTGAACAGGCTGTCCCGTCACTGATATGCGCTCGCCAGCGCTTCAACCAACCGGCTACGGACGATAGCCTTAATTAGGCTGATGCTTCTGAACACCCGCTTCATCCTGCCCGAGGCAGTGCCGATGCCGTATTGCCGTCGCAAGGGAGCCAGAGGAGTCCTCATGGCACAGAGACGATCATGGCTGACACTGGGTTCGCTCTTGCTCGCGTGCCTGTTTGCGGCCCCAGTGGCCAACGTCTTGGCGTGGGATCTACAAGGTGTAAAAACCATCACCGCGATCACCCGCGACCAACAACGGATCACACTTGGCAGCGTGCGCTTTGAGCCGCGGGCTGATGGCTCCATTGCTTTCGCGGTCACGATGGAGCCTGCGCGCTTCACCGACCACTTCCTGTCCATGAAGGAATTCAAATGCCTCGATAGCCAGGACGAGGTCGTCTGCCATGTGCCATACCCGCACGCGCAACCGGGGATCGTTACCAGCAAAGACATGGCTTGGTTGGAGCACAACCTGCTGTTCTTATACCAACTGCCGACGGACTTTGGCGCCAAACTATGGAATGGCTTGTACTTCCAGTTGGAGCGCAGCGAACAAGGTCTGCGCGGAACAGCGCAAGCAATCGACCTCGACTATATCAGTGCGCCGCCAGACGACCCCGAGCAGCCCCCGTATCAACCGACACTGCGCGACGACATTGCGCCAGGAGTGCGCTGGATCGAATCCCTGACCATTGAGTAGGGCAAACAAGCGGAAGAAGGATCGGTTAACCGACTGCTGAACAACCACTGCGCTCGGCTAACAGGCCCATGAAGCCGTAGGGACGTATTTCATCAGATTCCGGCAGGCCTGTTTCATCATGCCCTAAGCTTTACACAAGGGTACTTGGACGTTGACCGATGAGGTTTGAACATGCATCCCTTGTTAACTGAACTTCACGCCTATCACCATGCTATTTCCGCCACTATCGTTCAGATCAACAACCTGCTCGACAAGTGCAAAAGTGCAACCGGCGACGCGGCTGACCGGCAAGAACTGTTCAAGCTACTGGCGTCGCTGCATGGCGCAGCCGAAGCGCGCCACCATCAAAATGAAGAACTTATTCGCCGCCAGCTATTGAACACCCGCGCCCCGGTGCATCACCGCGTGCTCGAGATAGAACGCGACCATCAGGGTTTCGCTCGCATTGCCGGCCAACTCAAGGCGCTTGAGGGTTCCAGTCATACGCCAATAGAAATAGCCCCGTTCGTCGAGGATTACCTGCACAAATACCACGACCATATGGACAGTGAAGAACATATCTTCTTCCCGATGGCGGATGAATGGCTAACCGATCGGCACTGGCAGGAAATCAAGCAGCAGTGGCAGAAGGAGGCGCCTTAACCGGCCGGTTAACGCAAGGCTCTGTACCCGTTAAGTGTTGTATCACCAGGCGCGAACTGCCTGCGATCCGTAGGAGGCCCGACCTCGGGGCGAGCTTTGGCTGTACCGCGAAACGATGGGGCAGGCAGCCCTGCGGGCTGCATTCGCCGCGGGGCGCGTGACCCACATGGATGTGGGAAATGCCGCTAGCCTGTCAGGAACAGGCGCGGCCCTCCGACAAGAGATCGCGCAGGCAACACATAATTGGGACATAGCCTAACGCAAGCCGCCCACCATCGCCGCCGCCACGCTGAGGACATCCTTGCCCAGTTGCATCGAGCGCTTGCCGTCCCAACCGGTGATCGGGTTGGCACTGTCGTCATGATCCTTGAAGGGCATTTCGATGGTGAAGGACAGGCAGTCGAACTCCATGCCGACCGCGTTGCAGGCCAGGGTGGTGTTGGCTTGACCGGGTTCGTCGCGCGGGTAGCCGAACGCGGTCTGGAACTCGGCACCGAGCGCCAGCAGACGGCTGCGGAATTCCTCCTCCAGTTTTTCCTGGCGCGCGCTGTAACCGGGGTTGCCTTCGCAGCCGGCGGTAAACACGTGGGGGATCTCCTCGTCGCCATGGATGTCGAGGAACAGGTCGACGCCGACGGCACGCATCTGCTGCTGAACGAACAACACCTCGGGGCTTTGCGCCTGGCTGGCCGATTGCCAGGCGCGGTTGAGATCCTGGCCGGCGGCGTTGGTGCGCAGGTGACCACGGAAGGCACCATCCGGATTCATGTTCGGCACCAGGTACAGATCGGCCTGTTGCAGCAGGGCATCCAGCTCGGCGTCGTCAGTTTTTTGCAGGCGTTCGATCACGCCTTCCATGAACCATTCGGCCATGTGTTCGCCGGGATGCTGCTGGGCGATGAGCCAGATCTTGCGCCGGGCCTGCGGGTTACGGCTGACGCGCAGTAACTGGATAGCCCGGCCCTCGAGGCTTTTACCCGTGGCGAACAATTCGGCGCCGGCCTTGTTCAGCGCCTGCTCGATCAACCAGTCATGGCGTGCGCGGCTGTAGGGTTGGAAATAGGCGAACCAGACCTGGGCTGCGCTCGGTTCGATGGCGAAGTTGAGCGCGCCCTCCTCAAAACGACTGGGCACGCGAAACCAGTTGCTATGGTCGTAGGAGGCAACGGCGTTGTAGCCGGCCCAGGCGTGGCGGTAGGCGGACTGGCCGGCATTGGTCAGGCTGAAGCCGTAGCGCTGGCCTGGGGTCAAGCCCTCGACCTTGAAGTGGAACCACTGGAAGTGATGGCTATTAAGATCCGGGCGCATGGCCAGCAGCACCTGCTGCGGATTGCTGGCGTCGAGCACCTCGATATTGCCGCTGTCGAAATTGGAGCTGATCTTCATGGATACCTCGAAGGCCTGATGGTGCGCCGCACCTGTGCCCGTAAGAATCGCAGGTCTGCCCCGCGCGGGAAACGCCAGAGGCGACAAACTGACAGGTATTCGCCGCTCGGCGAGCGTGGCGGATGGCGCGAGACTGTAGCGCGGCAAGGTCAGCGGCGCAGCCCGGCGGTGCAACTTGCGCGCGGCCATAAGGTCTTCTGTTACTCGGTGGCGCAGATGGGCACCCCACACAACGCCGACAGCCATCAAAAACCCGCACCCCGCTCACGCACAAAAGGAATGAGCATGACGCTTCAGCAATGGCTCAGCAGCAAGCGACTCGTTCTGGCATGTACCCTACTCCTGCTGGGCGGTTGCGCCGGCCAACAACCGAGCACGGGCCGCACACCGCAGGCGCAACCGCCGGCGGCCGGCGAGCACCCGATTGAGGAGACGGCGGCCACCCTGGCGAAGCTGCGCAGCCAAGCCAACCGCGGCGATCTCGACAGCCAGTTTCAACTGGGCAGTTTCTACTTCGTCGGCAAGCCGGAGAAAGATCTCAAGCAAGCCGAATACTGGTGGAAGCAGGCCGCCGACAAGGGCCACGCCATGGCCGCAGTCAGCCTGGCCTACCTGTATAGCGGCCGCGACAATCCGGCGTTCGCCAAGCACAAGGAGATGCTCAAGTACCTCAACCAGTCGGCCGCCGGCGGCAACCCGATGGCCCAGCACATCCTCGGCAATCTCTACCTCAGGGGCGCGCAAGGCGTGCCGCGCGATCCCGACCAGGCCCGCGCGCTGTTCCAAAGCGCCTGCAAACAGGACTATGCGGTCAGTTGCACGGCGTTGACGACATTGCCCTGAGCTCGTTTATCCCCCAACAACCTGCGCTCGGGCGCACACCCGCTTGGGCCGGAACGCAACCCTGCCGGTTCATGCCGGCTACGCAGCAAAGCGGCCTACCACCGCCTCACAGCGATCAGGGTTTGAGATCGAACAGCGCCTTGCCGCTTTCCATATCGAAGGGCGCGGAGAAGTGTTCGTGGATGATCAACCAGCGACCGTTGCGCTTCTGATAGCCCTGGCTCACGCGCATCCAGGAGGACTGCTCCTGGCCCTTGTCGTCGCTGCCGCCGCAGTGGCACAGGTAATAGCCCAGGGCCAGGTCGCCGCCAACCCGCAACGTCGGCTCATGGATTTCGAAGACGCCCGGCCCCGCGCACATCTCCATGCAGGCTTGCCAGTGGGCGCCATAAGCCTCGCGGCCCTTGAACTGCAGTTGGAGGATGGCGTCGTAGGCGACCACATCCGCCGCATAATGGCCGACGATGCGCGCGACATCCTTGGCCTGTACGGCCTGCACCCAGTCGTCGAGCAGGGCTTGAACGCTGCGTTGTTCATCTTGCAAATGGCTCGCGGTATGCATTTTTCAGTTCTCCTGTCTGCTCGTGTAACCGATGGGGCGTTCGCTGACCGGCCGGTTCAGGCGTATCTGTCAGCGTAGGCCGCCCGCTCGGCCAGGGCAACGGCCGAGCGGAAGCGCTCGATCAACCGGCCGACGTAAGCGATCAATTCTGGTTGCCCATACGAATCAAGGCTTGCGCGACAACTCAGCGAGCCCCTGGCGCCTGCCGGCAGAAAGGCCCCGTTTCAGATGGCAGAAAAACGCCTGGCCAGTTGCGGCGGCTCGAAGCTAACGCCGAGAACGTCGACAAAGGCGCGCATTTTCACCGAGGCCTCATCGCCCCTTGCCGCCCAGCAACGCGCCCAGTAAACCACGCACCAGTTGCCGGCCGATCTGGTTGGCGGCTTGGCGCACGGCGCTCTTCATCACCTGCCCGGCCAGACCGCCGAGCATCTCGCCGACGCCGCCGGCGGCACTCGTCTGGGCTTGCGCCTGCGCCGCCTCGACACTGGCTTGCGCGGCACGGGCGGTGAGCCGTTCGTAGGCCGACTCGCGGTCGATCGGTTTGTCGTAGCGCCCGGCCAACGGCGATTGACCAATCAACGCGGCCCGCTCGCTCTCGCTCAACGGGCCGATGCGCGACTGTGGCGGCGCGATGGCCACGCGCCGCACCATGGCCGGCGTGCCCTTCTCCTCCAGGGTGCCGACCAGGGCCTCGCCGATGCCCAGTTCGGTTAGGGTGGGCAGGGCATTGATCGCGGGGTTGGGGCGGAAACCATCCGCCACCGCGCGCAAGGATTTCTGCTCCTTGGCGGTGAAGGCGCGCAAGCCATGCTGAATGCGCAGACCAAGCTGGGCCAGTACCTCATCGGGCAAATCGCTGGGCGATTGGGTGACGAAGTACACCCCGACGCCTTTCGAGCGGATCAAGCGCACCACCTGCTCCAGGCGCTCCTGCAGGCCCTTCGGTGTGTCGGCGAACAGCAGGTGCGCCTCATCGAAGAACAGCGCCAGCAGCGGCTTGTCGGCATCGCCGCGCTCCGGCAACTGCTCGAACAACTCGGCCAGCAGCCACAGCAGGAAGGTCGCGTAGACCTTGGGCGCTTCATGCACCAGCCGGCTGGCGTCGAGCAGGTGAATCCGCCCGCGGCCGTCGCGATCCGGCTGCAGGATATCCTCCAGTTGCAGCGCCGGCTCGCCGAACAAGGCTTCGACGCCCTGCTGCTCGAGGCTCGCCAGGCGGCGCAAGAGGGCCTGGGCAGAGGCATTGGTGAACAGCGCACTGTCCTCGCCGAGCACATCCGGGTTGCTCTTCAGGTGCGCCAGCAGTGCTTTCAGGTCTTTCAGATCGAGCAATAGCAAGCCTTCGCGATCCGCCACCTTGAACGCCGCATAGAGGGCGGCCTGCTGGCTGTCGCTCAACTCCAGCAGCGCGCCGAGCAACAGCGGCCCCAGCTCGCTCAAGGTGGTGCGCAGCGGGTGACCGCTCTGCCCATGGATGTCCCACAGGGTCACCGGGTAGGCCGTCGGTCGGTGCTCGAGCCAGGGCATGCTGGCGATCCGCTCGGCCACCTTGCCCTGCGGCGCTCCGGCGGCGCCGAGGCCGCACAGGTCGCCCTTCACATCCGCGGCGAACACCGCCACCCCGGCGTCGCTGAACTCCTCCACCAGGCGCTGCAGGGTCACCGTCTTGCCCGTGCCGGTCGCCCCGGCCACCAGACCGTGGCGATTAGCCAGACGCATAAGCTGAGCGACAGGTTGACCGTCGCGATCGGCGCCGAGAACCAACGGGTTTACTACAGGCATTTATATGTCTCCTGAACTAAAGCTTTACTGCCGCTATGCCGACATAATTACTGACGCCGATCCGTTGGCGCTGCCTGTGCAATGCGCCAGCCAAGACTGGTTCCAGACAATACCGGACGCAAGAAGTCATGAATAATAATTTGAAATTCAGTCACAAGATCCTCCTGGCCGCCTCGCTGGTGGTAATTGCCGCGTTCTCATTGTTCACCCTGTACAACGACTACCTGCAACGCAATGCGATCCGCGCCGATCTGGAAAACTACCTGCAGGAAATGGGCAACGTCACCGCCAGCAACATCCAGAACTGGCTGTCGGGGCGCATCCTGCTAGTGGAAAGCGCCGCCCAGTCGCTCGCCCGAAACAGCGGCCCCGAGCAGGTCAGCAGCCTGCTGGAGCAGAAAGCCCTGACCTCGACCTTCGCCTTCAGTTACCTGGGCAGCGCGGACGGCGCCTTTACCATGCGCCCGAACGAGAAAATGCCGGACGACTACGACCCGCGCAGCCGCCCCTGGTACAAGGACGCCATGGCTGCCGGCGCCACCACCCTCACCGAACCCTACGTGGATGCCGCCACCGGCGCGCTGATCATCACCATCGCCACCCCGGCCAAACCTGCCGGCGTAGTCGGCGGCGATCTGAGCTTGAAGACCCTGGTCGACATCATCAACTCGCTGGACTTCGACGGCCTGGGCTACGCCTTTCTGGTCAGTGCCGACGGCAAGATCCTGGTGCACCCGGACAAGAGCCTGGTGATGAAAAGCCTTCGCGACGTCTTCCCCGAGCACACCCCGCGCATTGGCGCTGAGCTCAGCGAGGCCAACGCAAACGGCCAAACCCGTATCCTCACCTTCGCTCCGGTCAAGGGCCTGCCCTCGGTCAACTGGTACGTCGGCCTGTCCATCGACAAGGACAAGGCTTACGCGGTGCTCAGCGACTTCCGCGCCTCGGCCATAGTCGCCACGCTGATCGCGGTGGTGCTGATCATCCTCCTGCTGAGCATGCTGATCCGCCTGCTGATGCAACCCCTGACGATAATGGGCAAAGCCATGCAGGACATTGCCCAGGGCGATGGCGACCTGACCAAACGCCTGGAGATCCGCTCCAACGACGAGTTCGGCGCCCTGGCCAAAGCCTTCAACCAATTCGTCGAGCGGATTCACGGCTCGATCCGCGAAGTGTCCTCGGCGACCAGCCAAGTCAACGAAGTGGCCAAGCTGGTGGTCAACGCGTCCAACGCCTCGATGCTCAACTCCGACGAACAGGCCAGCCGCACCAATAGCGTGGCCGCCGCCATTAACCAGCTGGGCGCCGCCGCCCAGGAAATCGCGCGCAACGCCGCAGATGCCTCGACCCAGGCCTCGGACGCCCGTCAGCAGGCCGAAGATGGCCGCCTGGTGGTGGAGAAAACCATCCAGTCGATGAACGCACTGTCCAGCAAGATCAGCACCTCCTGCGCCAATATCGAAACGCTGAACGGCAATACGGTGAACATCGGCCAGATCCTCGAAGTGATCAAGAGCATCTCCCAGCAGACCAACCTGCTGGCGCTCAACGCGGCCATCGAGGCCGCCCGTGCCGGCGAGGCCGGGCGCGGATTCGCCGTGGTCGCGGACGAGGTGCGCAACCTGGCCCACCGCACCCAGGAATCGGCGCAGGAAATCGACAAAATGATCGAGGAGCTGCAGGTCGGCTCGCGCGAGTCGGTCACCACCATGACCGAAAGCCAGCGCTACAGCGAAGAAAGCGTGCAGATCGCCAACCAGGCCGGCGAACGCCTGGGCAGCGTGACCCTGCGCATCGGCGAGATCGACGGCATGAACCAATCGGTGGCTACCGCCACCGAAGAGCAGACCTCGGTAATCGAGTCGCTGAACATGGACATCATCGAGATCAACACCCTCAATCAGGAAGGTGTGGAAAACCTCCAGGCGACCCTGCGCGCCTGCGGCGACTTGGGGCAGCAGGCCTCGCGCCTCAAGCTGTTGGTCGACAGCTTCCGCATCTGACCCCGCAACCACCAAGGGGCGCTTGTTCAGCGCCCCTTATCTGTTTTTTGCTCTATTCCTTTTGCGCTGTTTCCGACTGTTCGCCGGCCTCCTCCTGCAGCTTTCGCCACAGCTCGGCGGCCTCGGCAAAGTCGCAACCACTGTGCGGGCTCAAGGCATCCGGATCGTAACGCCTGACACAACCCTCGCCCAGGGTCGGCAGCGGCTTCGAGGTGGCGCGCTCCTGGGGATCTCGCATAGTGGCAACCTCCATTGACGCCCGACACAGTGCTGGAATCGATCGCTATCGGCGCAAATTCGCCCCACGGCCGAACGCGGCCACTTGCTGCTCACGCCAGCGCCGACGGCAGCCTGCAGACCGTCCAGACCCTGCAAAGTCAAAGCGAGGCTCTGCCGCCCGACTCAGCCACGGCCCGAACCTCGCAGCCTCATTGCGAAAGAATCTTGCCCTGATCGTGCTGGGCGAATTCCTTGACCGCACGCAGCACATCGCTGCGGCTGATCTGGCCAATCAAACGGCCATCTTCGACCACCGGCATGCGCCGGCGGCGCCCGCGCAGAAAACGCTCGGAGACCTCGATGATGTCAGCCTCGGGCGAGATGGTTTCGACTTCAGTGGTCATATAGGCACAGACGTCGCCCCCCGCCGACTCGTAATACGCGCCGGAGAGAATCCCGCGCAGACAATCTCCCTCCGACAGCAAGCCGATCAGATGGCCTTGCGAGTCGATAACCGGAGCACCGGAAATCCGATGCTCCAACAGCCGATTGATGGCGGTGAACAGATCGGTTTCAGACCGAAAAGTTACCAGGTGGCGAGTCATGTAATCGCGCACCTTGATTGACTTGAGCATAAGCGAACTCCTTTATCGGGCCGTTTGAAAACTACTGCGCTCGTTCAAATCAGACTCGGACGACTCCTGTACAGCTCCGTGTCCCCGCCTGATTGTTACCTAACCGGGCCTCCCAACTGGGCGTCCCGGCTAACCTTTGCCCGACCCGGCAATCAGTCGAACACTACCGTCTTGTTATCGTGAACCAATACGCGATCCTCCAAGTGATAGCGTAGCCCACGCGACAGCACCATTTTCTCCACATCTTTACCCAGACGCACCATTTCCTCGATGCTGTCGCGGTGGCTGACGCGCACCACGTCCTGTTCAATGATCGGGCCGGCATCCAACTCCTCGGTAACATAATGCGAAGTGGCCCCGATTAACTTGACCCCGCGCAATGAAGCCTGGTGATACGGCTTGGCCCCCACGAACGACGGCAGGAAACTGTGGTGGATGTTGATCACCCGCTGGGCGAAGTCGCGACACAGTTGCGCCGGAAGAATTTGCATATAACGCGCCAGCACTATGACGTCGGCGGCATGCGCGTTGACCAGGCGCTCCACTTCATCGAAGGCCGACTGTTTATTCTGCGGCTCGACAGGCACATGAAAATAGGGAATGGCGTGCCACTCGACCATGCTGCGCAAATCGTCATGATTGGAAATCACGCACGCAATTTCACAGTCCAATTCATCGCTGTGCCAACGGTGCAGCAAATCAGCCAGGCAATGCGACTCGCGACTGGCCATCAACACCACGCGTTTTTTCTGTGCCGAATCAGTCACCCGCCACTCCATGGAAAACTCACGAGCGATGGGAGCAAAGGCTTGATGAAATCCCGGCAAATCAAACGGCAACGAATCGGCACGAATCTCATGGCGCATGAAGAACCAACCGCTGTGATTATCCGAGTGATGGCTCGCCTCGGTGATCCAACCGTTATAAGTGGCCAAAAAGTTACTGACCTTGGCCACGATACCAACGCGATCCGGGCAGGCAATGAGCAACCGAAAAGTACGCATGGAAAACTCCAGAGAAGTCGCAAAGTCGGTCATTCTAGCCACAGCGCGAGAAAACTGCAGTATTCCTGAATACCAGCCCGACCGAGCCATGCCACAGTACCGAAGCAATCCGACTCGACAGCCAGGGCGATAGGATTTGGTTGACGATAGTGGCCTTGCAAGAGCCGCATAGGGCGACGGACAAACACTGACTGGCTGGTTCATGGCGTTATCGCACCAGCAAATTTAAAACTTTATGTGATAAACCGTGGCAAATTCTTGCAAAGCGGTTTACTTGTCAAAAGTGCCTGACTATTATTGCTAACACTTAGCCATCACCTAATCAGATCAAGGTAAGCCACATGTCGCTGATCAACGAATACCGCGCCACCGAAGAAGCCATCAAAGAACTGCAAGAACGCCTGAAAAACCTGTCGCAAGACGACAAACTGAAAAAAGAACTGGAATTCGAAGGCAAACTGCGCACGCTGATGGGCGAATACCAGAAATCCCTGCGCGACATCATTGCCATGCTCGATCCGGACGCCAAAGCCGGCAAGGCGCCGCGCGCTGGCGTCAAGACCACCGGAGCCAAGCGTGCACGCAAAGTTAAGCAGTACAAGAACCCGAACACCGGCGAAGTGATCGAAACCAAAGGCGGCAACCACAAGACTCTGAAAGAGTGGAAAGCCAAGTGGGGCGGTGATGTTGTTGAAGGCTGGGCAACCCTGCTGGGCTAAGCGCTACTTTCAAGCCGCCACTTTCAGCGCATAAAAAACGCCAGCTTCGCTGGCGTTTTTTTATGGCGATGTCCCAATTATGTGTTGCAGGCGCGATCTCTTGTCGGAGCCGCGCCCCCGCGGCGAATGCAGCCCGCCGGGCTGCCTGCCCGTCGTTTCGCGGTGTTTCGCGGTATATAGCCAAAGCTCGCCCCGAGGTCGGGCCTCCTACGGATCGCAGGCAGTTCGCGCCTGGCGATACAACACCTAACGGGTACAGAGTCTTTTTTATGGCCATGCCTCAGTTACATGCGGCAAGGGGTAGGGCTTTTGCAGGCGCGGCGACCAGGCTCAATGCATAACCGGGACATAACCCTGTTCATGGCCCGGCAGCCTGGCGAGCATTAAAGGGCATAACGCAGGCGCAACTGCTGCGCATAGTCGCGCCATTCAGCCAGCACCGCCTGCTGCCCAGGCGTGGCTTGAGCGAATATTTCGTCGAGCGCCAGCGCAAAATCCGCCAAAGTATTAGGCGCGCCGCACTCGGGGCGGGTTAACCGCTGCTGACAGAACTTCAACCAGCGCTGCTGTTCTGCTGCATCCAGGCTGGCAGAAAAGTTGCGCGCACGATAACGAAATAATAATTCCGGTAAGCGTGCGTCAGCGAACGGCCAGACACCTTGAGCCAACTGCGCTGGTTCGGCGTTACGCACTTGCTCGCATAAACGCCGATCGCGGTCACCAATAAAACCGTCATATAGCTGTTGCTCTGGATCCTCGCTGGCGGCAAAACCTTCTTCGCCATATATCAGGGCGAGTTTGTCCCGCCATTGCGCTTGAGCGGCAACCAGTTGGTCGGCGTGCAGCAGAGGCTCGCTCATGTCCAACTGCAAACGCTGAATATCTTCGCCGCGCAGTACATTCAATGGCGCCACCACCGGGCAACGGTTGATATGCAGCAGCTTCAAGGGTACCGGCAACTCGCCCTCGCCCAATTGTTCGCGCCGGGTATATAAACGTCGGCGCAAGCACTCGCCATCTTCCTCGAGCAATGGCGCCGGGTCGGCGTGCAAGTCGCAGACGATAAGCGCATTGCGATTACGCGGATGCCAGGCCAGCGGCAGCACCAGCGCCAGATAATGTCGCGTACCGGCGAAGCGCCCGGAAATATGCACCAGGGGCTGTAACAAACGCACCTGATCGAGTACCCGTTGCTTGCTGCGCAATTGATAGAGGTAGTTGTACAGCTTGGGTTGTTTGCTGCGGATCAGGCGCGCCAGGGCGATGGTCGCGCGTACATCGGCCAGCGCGTCATGGGCCTGGCCATGCTCGATGCCATTGGCGGCGGTCAGACGCTCCAGCTTGAGGCTGACACGCCCCTCGTCCTGCGGCCAGACGATGCCGTCCGGGCGCAAGGCATAGGCCGCGCGCACCAGGTCGATCAGATCCCAACGGCTATTGCCGCCCTGCCATTCGCGGGCATAGGGGTCAAAAAAATTGCGATACAAGCTGTAGCGGGTGACCTCATCGTCAAAACGCAGACTGTTATAGCCCACGCTGCACGTACCCGGCTGCAGCATTTCGGCATGCACGCGAGCCATGAATTCGGCCTCGCCCAAGCCTTTGCCCGCCAACTGGCTGGGCGTGATGCCGGTGACCAGGCAGGCGGCCGGATGCGGCAAGATGTCGTCGCTGGGCTGACAGTAGATGTTCAGCGGCTCGCCGATTTCGTTGAGGTCTTCGTCGGTGCGAATCCCGGCGACTTGCAGCGGACGGTCGCGGCGCGGGTCGATGCCGGTGGTTTCATAGTCGTACCAGAACAGACTGGAGGTCACGGTGGCTTCCTATAGCAGTGGGCGACGCCAGTCTAGCATTGCCCGGACGGGCATCAGGCAGGTACGGAATGCGGCCTCAAGCGCAGTTTGTATGCGGATCGGTTGCTTCGCCGCCTGCCGCTGGCTAGGGTCTGTTACCGTTTCATCGCGACCGCGCCGGAGCCTGTTTTAGCGCGAGGCAAGGCACGAGGCGCGAAGTTTGGTTGTTCCAAATGAGCGTCGAGAAACGCAGCATCGCGCTAAAACAGGCCCGGCCCTGCGGGTTGCGCGGAAAATCTCGCCATGCGTTGTTGTAGGACTTGGCAAGGGAACAACCATTACCGGCGTCCTACGCCTAGCCTGGCGATATTTTTCGCGGCAACGCGGCTTGCGCTGAAACGGCAACAGACCCTAGCATCGGGGTTTATCCAGCGCAGACCGCCGATGCCGCCTTCCGCCACCCGACCTTCTCCGCGCGAGCCACGCTCACCCGGCCAGCCGCCAACCGCACTGCTGGACACCCGTTATCAGGTGGAAACCCCGGAAGGCATCGATCTGCTTCTGCGCCCTGCCGGCCTGGTGCCGCGCGCCCTGGCTTTCACCATCGACCTGCTGATTCGCGGCCTGCTGTTGCTGGTGATGTTCATCGCCCTCGGCCTGCTCGGCAAACTCGGCATGGGCCTGGCGACCATCCTGCTGTTTCTGCTGACCTGGTGGTACATGGTGCTGTTCGAGGTGTTCAACCAGGGCCGCTCCCCCGGCAAGCAGCTACTCGGCCTGCGCGTGGTGCACGATGACGGCACCCCGGTCGGCTGGGCCGCCTCGCTGACCCGCAACCTGCTGCGCTTCGTCGATATCCTGCCGTTCGCCTACACCCTGGGCATTCTCAGCTGCCTCAATCACCCGGCGTTCAAACGCCTCGGCGATATCGCCGCCGGCACCCTGGTGGTCTACCGCGATACCCTGCCCGCGCGACCGGATCTGCCGCAAGCCGAACCGCTGCCTGCGCCTTTCGCCCTCAACCTGGTCGAACAACGCGCCCTGCTGGGATTTGCCGAGCGCGGGCAAAGCCTGTCCAGCGAACGCCGCGTCGAGCTGGCGGCGATTCTGGCCGAGCCCCTGCAAGTACCGCACGAGCAGGCGCAACAGCGAATCCACGGCATCGCCCGCGGTCTGCTGGGGCCGACATGAAACAGAGCCTGTTCGAAAGCCGCCACCAAGCCGACTGGCAAGCCTTCACCGCGCTACTCGACGCGCTCGAACGCGGCAAGGCCGACAGCCAGCAGAGCAAGGGCTTTGCTGGCGCTTACCGACGCCTCTGCCAACAACTGGCCCTGGCCCAGGCGCGCGGTTACAGCAACCACCTGATCGAGCAGTTGCAGCACCTGGCATTACGCGGCCACCAGCAGTTCTATCGCCATCGCAGCCCGTTGGGCGCGCAACTGATCGGCTTCGTGCTCGGCGGCTTTCCCCGTCTGGTGCGGGCCGAATGGCGCTGCGTGCTGGCCGCCGGCCTGCTGTTTTTCGGCAGCCTGCTGAGCATGGGAGTGCTGGTCTATCTGTTCCCCGAGCTGATCTACAGCCTGGTCGATCCCGAGCAGGTCGCGAGCATGGAGCAGATGTACGACCCCGATGCCCGGCGCCTCGGGCGCTTCGGCGAGCGCCACTCAGGTGACGACTGGCTGATGTTCGGCTTCTACATCATGAACAACATCGGCATCGCCTTTCAGACCTTCGCCAGCGGCCTGCTGTTCGGTCTGGGCAGCCTGTTCTTCCTGCTGTTCAACGGCCTGATGATCGGCGCGGTGGCCGGCCACCTGACCCAGATCGGCTACGGCGCGACCTTCTGGTCGTTCGTCATCGGCCACGGCGCCTTCGAATTGACCGCCATCGCCCTGGCGGGCGGTGCCGGCCTCAAGCTCGGCTGGGCACTGCTCGCGCCCGGCCGCCTGCCACGCAGCGAAGCCTTGCGCCTGGCCGCCGGACGCAGCGTGCGCTTGGTCGGCGGGGTCATCCTGTTTCTGCTTGTGGCCGCCTTTATCGAGGCCTACTGGTCGTCGATGACCTTCGCCGAGCCGGCCGTCAAATATGCCGTAGGCGCAGGCCTCTGGCTGCTGGTGCTGAGCTATCTGCTGCTGGCCGGCCGAGGTGCCCATGCGCCTGACTGATGCCAGCGTGGCGATCCGCCCGCGCAGCCCCTGGGAAGCCCTGGATCTCGGCGTGCTCCTGGCGCGCCGGCATGCCGGTCTGCTGATGGCCAGCTGGGCCTTGGTCAGCCTGCCGCTGTTCGCCCTGCTCTGCCTGTTGCTGTGGGACTACCCCGGCTGGGCGATCTTCGCCTTCTGGTGGTTGAAACCGGCCTACGAGCGCCTGCCGCTGCATATCCTCGCGCGCGCCCTGTTCGGCGACACGCCCAGCCTCAAGCACGCGCTCAAAGCCCTGCCGGGCCTGCTCAAGCCGCAATTGCTGGCCAGCCTGACCTGGCGCCGCTTCAGCCCCACACGCAGCTTCGATCTGCCGGTCATGCAGCTGGAGGGTTTGTCCGGCCAGGCGCGCAGCCAGCGTCTGGTGGTGCTGGGCCAGCGCGATGCGGGCGCCGCGACCTGGCTGACCATGGTCGGCATGCACCTGGAAATGGCCCTGTGGCTGGGCCTGGCCAGCCTGTTCTACCTGCTGCTGCCGGCCCAGGTCGAACTGGACTGGAGCTGGCAGAGCCTGATCGATGCCGCGGCCGGCGACTGGCTGTGGCTGGAGCATCTGTCCAACCTGCTCTACGTCCTGGTGCTGATCGTCTGGGAACCGATCTACGTCGCCTGCGGCTTCACCCTCTACCTGAATCGGCGCACGGCCCTGGAAGGCTGGGATATCGAACTGGTATTCCGCCAACTGCGCCAGCGCCTGACCGGCGTGGCCTACGCCCTGCTGCTCGGCTGCGGCTTGTTGCTGCTGCAGGCACCCATACCGGCCATGGCCGCCGAGATCGGCAGTTGCCCGCTGCCGGTGGAGGATCCCATCGGCCCCCAAGCCGAACGCCTGCTCAAGCAGCCGCTGAACAGTCAGGCGGCGCAACACAGCATCGGCCAACTGCTCGACCAGCCACCCTTCGAACACCGCGAAACCGTCACCCGCTGGCGCTTCGGCGAACAAGAGCAAACCGCGGAGCTGGACGAAGACCAGATCAAGAGCCTGCTGGCACTGCTCGAGAAGTTCTTCAAGCTGGCCGAGTTCTGGAACAGCATCGACGCGCTCGCGCTGTTTTTCGAGGCCCTGCTCTGGGCAAGCCTGCTCGGCCTGGCGGCACTGCTGATCTGGCGCTATCGGCAATGGCTCGGCACCTTCGCCGGACGCCTGGGGCTGACGCAACGCAGTGCCACAGCACCGGCCAGCCAGCTGTTCGGCCTCGAGGTCGCCCCGCAAAGCTTGCCGGCGGATGTCGCCGGCACAGTCGAGCGGCTCTGGGCCGAGCAACCGCGCGCGGCTCTCGGCCTGCTCTATCGCGCCTTGCTCAGCCGCCTGCTGCACGACTACCGCCTGCCCCTGAACGGCGCCCACACCGAGAGCGAAGTGCTGCGCCTGGTGCTGCGCCTGGAGCAGAGCGAACTGAGCGACTTCAGCCAGACCCTGACCCTGCACTGGCAGAACCTCGCCTACGGCCACCGCCTGCCGCCGGATCATCTGCGCCAGGCGCTGTGCCAAGGCTGGCGGCAGCTGTTCGATGACGGAGTACGCCCATGAGCCGGCACCGCCAACTGCTCCTCGGCAGCGTGCTGGTGCTGGGCCTGGCTCTGCTCGGCCTCTACCTGTTGAGTCGCGCCCAACCCTATACGGAAACCGTCGAGCACGGCCCGGCACCCGAGGCGCAAGCCAATCCGTACCTGGCCGCCGAATACTTTCTGCGCCGGCAAGGCCTGCAGGTGCAGCGCACCGACAACCTGCAGATGCTGCCGACTTTGCCCAGTGCCGGGCAGACCCTGGTGCTGCTTGGCGATCGCCAGCGCATGAGCCCGCGCCAAGCCGAGCGCCTGCTGGCCTGGGCCGCCAAGGGGGGACACCTGGTGTTCGTCGCCGAACGCCTGTGGGATGAGGATGAGGGCAAAAGCGGCGACCTGCTGCTCGATAACCTGGGCCTGCAGCAATACCAGAGCGACGACCTCGACGAGCCCGAGGGCGAAAGCCAGGAGCCCGCAGCGGAGGCAGGCGACGCCACTGCCCAACCCTACCCCGAGCTGACCCAGCTCTACCTGGAAAACGAGCAAGCCCCGGCCTACTTCAGTTTCGACACCGGCTTCCATCTCTACGACGCGAAAAATCGCGCGCATGCCTGGGCCAACAGCGCAGCGGCGACCCACCTGATGCAGCTCTATCATGGCGACGGCCTGGTCAGCGTGCTGAGCGACAGCTGGATCTGGCAGAACGACAAGATCGCCGATTACGACAATGCCTGGCTGCTCTGGTACCTCAGTCAGGACAGCGCCGTGACCCTGCTCTACCGCGCCGATCGCGACAACCTGTTCAGCCTGCTGCTGCGCTATTTCCCCCAAGCCCTGCTGGCCTTGGCCCTGCTGCTCGGCCTCGGCCTGTGGCGCGTCGGCATGCGTCAGGGGCCGCTGCAAGCGCCGGCCAGCCCCAATCGCCGGCAATTGCACGAGCACCTGCGCGGCAGCGCCGATTTTCTCCTCCGTCGCGGCGGTCAGCACAGCCTGCTGCAAGGCTTGCAACAGGATATCCAGCGCCGCGCACGGCGCCGCCACCCCGGTTTCGAACGCCTCGGCGTGGCCGAACAATGGCAGGTGCTGGGGCGCCTGACCCGCTTGCCCAGCCGCGCCATCAGCCACGCCATGCGGCCGCTGCCCAAGCAGCGCCTGTCCGCCGTCGACTTCACCCGCCAGGTCGCCCACCTGCAAACACTCAGGAATGCCCTATGAGCGAACACCCGTCCGAACAGCTGAGCCCGCCCGCCGCAGCCACGGCCCAGGCGCCGAGCAACCCGGCGCAGCAACGCCAACGCGCCAGCCAACTGGCCCAGGCCCTGCGCCTGGAACTGCACAAGGCACTGATCGGCCAGAACGCGGTGGTCGACGATGTGCTCACCGCCTTGATCGCCGGCGGCCATGTGCTGATCGAGGGCGTCCCCGGCCTGGGCAAGACCCTGCTGGTGCGCGCCCTGGCGCGCTGCTTCGGCGGCGAGTTCGCGCGCATCCAGTTCACCCCGGACCTGATGCCCAGCGACGTCACCGGCCATGCGGTGTACGACCTGCAAAGCGAGCAATTCAAGCTGCGCAAGGGCCCGGTGTTCACCAACCTGCTGCTGGCCGACGAAATCAACCGGGCGCCGGCCAAGACCCAGGCGGCGCTGCTGGAGGTCATGCAGGAGCGCCAGGTCACCCTCGAAGGGCGCGCCCTGGCGGTGCCGCTGCCGTTCATGGTGCTGGCCACGCAGAACCCGATCGAGCAGGAAGGCACCTACCCGCTGCCCGAAGCCGAGCTGGATCGTTTCATGCTCAAGCTGCGCATGGACTACCCCGAGCAGGCCGAGGAACTGAGCATGGTGCGCCAGGTCACCCGCTCGACCCGCGCCGACATGCTCGACGTCAGCCCCTTGCGCGCCCTGCTGCAAGCCAAGGATCTGCTGGCCATGCAGAAGATCGCCAGCGACCTGCCGCTCGACGAGCAGGTGCTCGAGTATGCCGTGCGCCTGGCGCGCGCCACCCGCTCCTGGCCGGGGCTGATTCTCGGTGCCGGGCCACGCGCCTCGATCGCCCTGGTGCGTGGCGGCCGTGCCCGCGCCCTGCTGCGCGGCGGCGACTTCGTCCTGCCGGACGACATCAAGGGCTGCGCCCTGGCCGTGCTGCGCCACCGCGTGCGCCTGGCGCCGGAGCTGGATATCGAAGGGCTGGCGGTCGACCAGGTGCTGCAGCAGTTGCTCGATCAGGTGCCGGCGCCGCGCCTATGAGCCTAACCACCCAAGGAACTGGCGCATGAAGCCCGCGCGCACGCTGCTGGCGCTGCTCGGCGTCCTGCTCGGTCTGGCCATTGTGCTGGGCGCCTTGCAGGCTCTGGCGGTCGAGGTGCCGCAGAGCCTGCAGGCGCTCTGGTGGGGGCTGCTGTTGGCGCTACTTGGCGCGGCCGTCATCGACGCTATGCTGTTGCGTCGCCAGCCCTCGCCGCGCATCGAACGGCAACTGCCGGGCAACCTGCCGCTGGGCCGCTGGAGCGAGGTGCGCCTGACCCTGCACCACGACTATCAACGCCCGCTGCAGCTGGAAGTGTTCGACCACGTGGCCGACGGCATAGCCTTCGAGCACCTGCCACAACGCATCGAACTGCACCCGGGCGAGCAGACCCAATTCGCCTACCGCGTGCGGCCATTGGTACGCGGGCACTTCCACTTCGCCCAATGTGAAGTGGAAGTGCCCAGCCCGCTGCGCCTATGGTGCGCGCGCCGCTACCTGGCCTTACCCGGAGCAACCCGGGTCTATCCGGATTTCGCCCGCCTGTATGGTGCACAACTGCTGGCAGTCGACGATTGGCTCAGCCAGCTTGGCGTGCGCCAGCGCCCACGCCGCGGCCTGGGCCTGGAGTTTCACCAACTGCGCGAGTTTCGCGATGGCGACAGCCTGCGCCAGATCGACTGGAAAGCCACCGCGCGCAAACGCACGCCGATTGCCCGCGAGTACCAGGACGAGCGCGACCAGCAGATCGTCTTCCTGCTCGACTGCGGCCGCCGCATGCGCAGCCAGGACGGCGAACTGGCGCACTTCGACCACGCCCTCAATGCCTGCCTGCTGCTCAGCTACGTGGCCCTGCGCCAAGGCGATGCGGTGGGCCTGGCGACCTTCGCCGACGAACAGCAGCGTTTCCTCGCGCCGGTCAAAGGGGCGGCACAACTCAATGTGCTGCTCAACGCCGTTTACGACCTGCGCAGCACCCTGCAGCCGACCGACTTCGCCGCCGCGGCCGATGCCCTGCTCGCCCGCCAGCACCGCCGCGCCCTGGTGGTGCTGGTGAGCAACCTGCGCGACGAAGACGATGAGGAATTATTGAACGCGGCCAAACGCATCGGCCGCCAGCACCGCGTGCTGATCGCCAGCCTGCGCGAAGAAGTACTCGACAGCCTGCGCCATACCCCGGTGGAGGATCTGGCAACGGCCCTGAGCTACTGCGGCACGGTCGATTACCTCAACGCCCGCGCCAGCCTGCACGAGCGTCTGGCCGCGCACAACGTGCCGGTGCTCGACGCCCGGCCCAGCGAACTGGGCCCGCAACTGGTCAGCCGCTATCTGGCCTGGAAGAAGGCCGGGGTGTTGTAGCTGTGGTGCATGGCCGTAGCCCGTAGCCCGGATGAAATCCGGGGAAGCCGGAATGAACCCGCCATTAATCCCGGATTTCATCCGGGCTACCGAGCTTGGCGAAACCCCTAGACTGGATAAATCCAGTAAACACCTCGCATAAAAATGCCCGCTGGCTAAGCGGGCATTTTTATTTGATTAGACCTCAGCCGCGGGCGGCCTTGATCACTTCGATATAGGGCGCGGCAAAGCGTTGATCCTGGATCAGGGCGATGAAGTCGCGGCCCTGGGCATCCTGGGCATCGAGGTCGTAACCGGCGGCGACGAAGAAGCCGACGAAACGCTCGAAGTCGTCGACCCGCAGGCCACGGTAGGCCTTGATCAGTTTATGCAACGGCGGCGGCGTGGCATCGGCCGGTTCCACGGCGAGGAACAGTTTGATCGGCTCGTCACCAATCTCTTCGCCAATCACCTGTTTCTTGTCTTTACGCATCGTTCACTCCAGCTAACCAGGCCACACGGGGGCCGCAGTGTACCCCTGGCGAGTCCAGTGGCTCAACGCATCCGCCGATTAAGCAGAGGAGCAATGGCTGGGCAGGCCCGCTGATTCATGCCGCGGCGAACGGCCTGCTAAGCGCAAGCAGGCGCGAACCGCCCGCCTCCTCGTATACAATATCCGCCACCACTGACTAACCGGGGGCCACTCCCTTGCCATTGCCCACCTTCACCGCCCCCAACCTCGGCGTCACCCCGACCGCCTCGGAAGTCATCACCAAGCACCTGCGCGACGCAATCATCGGCGGCCATTTCGCCGAGGACGAGCCGATCCGCCAGGACGACATCGCGCGCATCTTCAATGTCAGCAAGATCCCGGTGCGCGAGGCGCTCAAACGCCTGGAGGCCGAAGGGCTGGTGCAGTTCCAGCGCAACAAGGGCGCGGTGGTCACGCGCATTTCCGAACCCGAGCTGGCACAGATCTTCGAGGTGCGGGTGCTGCTGGAGGTGCAGGCGATCCGCCTGGCCGTGCCCAATATGACCGCGGCCACCTTCGCCCGCGCCGAACAGATCTGCCAGGAGTTCATCGGCGAGACCGACATCGGCCGCTGGGCCGAGCTGAACTGGGCGCTGCACGCCTGCCTCTACGAACCGGCGCAGCGGCCCTTCCTGCTCAACCTGATCCGCTCCATCCACGACAAGGTCGAGCGCTACCTGCGCATGCAGATGAGCCTGTCCGCGGGCAAGAACCGCGCCGACCACGAGCACCGCGAGATCCTCGCCGCCTGCCGGGCCGGCGACGCCGACAAGGCCGCCGAGCTGATCGAACAACACATCGTCGGCGTCTGCCGCACCCTCTACGAGCACCTGCCCAATCGCCTGACGCCGAGCTGAGCAACGCCGTAGCCGCCGCGCCCTAAGCCGCCATCACTGGGCGACGGCGGCGATCACCGAGATTTCCACCAGCAGCTCGGGGCTCGCCATCCGCGCTTAGACGCAGGCCCGCGCCGGGGCGCAGCCCGCCGGCCCCCAGCTGTGCCACACGCTGTTCATCTCGGCGAACAGGCTCATGTCCTTCAGGTAGAGGGTGGCCGGAGGATCTGTTCGCGGTTGCTGCCGACCGACGCCAGCAGGCTGTCGACCTTGGCCAGCATGGTTCGGGTCTGCTCCTGGATGCCGGCGCTGCGATCCTCCGCCACCTGGCCGCACAGGTCGGCGGTCTGGTTATGCACCACCACCCGGCTCATGCGTGCGCAGGTTTCGTATCGGCTGATGCTCATGGTGATTTCCTGGCTATGTCCCAATGATGTGTTGCAGGCGCGATCTCTTGTAGGAGGGCCGCGCCTGTTCCTGACAGGCTAGCGGCATTTCCCACATCCATGTGGCTCACGCGACCCCGCGGCGAATGCAGCCCGCCGGGCTGCCTGCCCATCGTTTCGCGCTATACCCCGAGGTCGGGCCGCCTGCGGATCGCAGGCCGTTCGCGCCTGGCGATACAACACCTAACGGGTACAAAACCTATTCCTTGGCCTGGTTCGGGCCGCTGCAGCCGAGCCCGACCAAGCGACGGATAGCCCCGGCGCAGCGCTTATCCTCGAATACCGCCGAGCGGCTGGGCCGGCCCAGGCTCGGCGACCGGCGGCGGCAGATCGGGCAGGCGCTTGCGTGCGGACACCAGCAACACCCCGGCCAGCACCAGGCCGGCGCCCGCCAGTTGGGCCAGCGACACCGGCTCGGCGAGCAGCCCCCAGGCGAAGAAGATCGTCAGCATCGGGCCCAGGGTGCCGATCAGCACGGTACGCGCCGCGCCTATATGGCGCAGGGCGGCCGACTGCCAGAACACCGGCAACAGGGTCGAGAACACGGCCATCGCGGCGCCATACAGGTACACCTCCAGGGGCTGGAGCAGCGCGGAGAACGGCTGGGTGGCGACGAAGTGCAGCTGGCTGGCGAGGCTGGAGACGATGATCGCCAGGGCGGCGAAGCGGATGCTGCCCAGGCGCCGGATGGCGACCTCCGCCCCGGCGCTGTAGAAGGCGTAGGACAGCGCCGAAGCGAACACCAGGGCCGCGCCGATCAGCACCTGGTCGATGTCGTCCGCCACTTGCAGATCGTGGGCAAAGGCCAGTGCGATGCCGGCATAGGACAGCAGCAACGCGCCGACCTGGCGCCGCTCCAGGCGCTGGCCGAGAACCAGCACGCCGATCAGCACGGTGAGGGTCGGGTAGATGAACAGGATCAGCCGCTCGAGCGCCGCCGAGATGTATTGCAGGCCGAGGAAATCGAGGATGCTCGCGCCGTAGTAGCCCAGCAGGCCAAGGGCGATCAGCAGGCCCCAGTCCCTGCGCGTCAACGGCGGCGCCGAGCGGCACAGCCAGAGGCTGGCCCAGAGCGCTATCGGCAGGGCGAAGGTCATGCGCAGGGTCAGCAGGGTGATCGCATCCACCGGCGCGGCGGCGTAGGCCAGCTTGACGAAGATCGCCTTGAACGAAAAACCGAAGGCGGCCAGCAGCGCGAACGCGATACCCAGGCGCTCGCTCGACCAGGATTTCCATGGCATGACAGATTCAAACCTCAAGAGTTGTCTTGAGCCGAATGATCATCGGGGTAAGATCCCAGTGGAATTGGCTTTTTCCCAAACCAGCGTTCGGATTTGACCAAGCCTATGCAATACGACCTCACCGACCTGCGGCTGTTTATCGCGATAGCCGAGGCCAAGAACCTGACCCGCGGGGCCGAACGCGTGCACCTGGCGCCCTCCTCGGCCAGCCACCGCATGCGCCTGCTGGAAGCGTCGATCGGCACGCCGCTGCTGATTCGCCAGCCGCGCGGCGTGCACCCGACCCGTGCCGGCGAGGCGCTGTTGCGCCATGCGCGCCAGGTGTTCGCCCAACTCGAGCAGCTGCATGCCGACCTCGCGCCCTATGCCAAGGGCGTACGCGGCCACGTCAGCCTGTGGGCCAACACCCACGCCACCCATGCGTTCCTGCCGGACAGCCTGGCGACCTTCCTGCAGCGCCACCCGCAAGTCAGCATCTCCCTGGAGGAACACACCAGTCCGGAGGTGGTCATGGCCGTGGCCCGCGGCGAGGTGGAAGTCGGCGTGGTGGCCGACGCGGTCGACGGCGCCGAGGTCGAGCTGATCCCCTACCGCGCGGACCGGCTGGTGCTGATCGCCCCCGCCGACCACCCGCTCGCCCGACAGCCCAGCACGGCCTTCGCCGCGGTACTGGATGACCCCTTCGTGATGCTGCACTCCGGCTCGGCCATCCACACCTTCACCATGAACGCGGCGGCCGCCCTCGGCCGCCACCTGGAAGTGCGCATCCAGGTACGCAGCTTCGAGGCGGTGTGCCGCATGGTCAGCGCCGGCGTCGGCATCGGCCTGGTGCCGCGCAGCGCGGTGGCAGAGGCAAGCGCGCGCCAGCCGCTGGCGGTGATCGAACTGGAAGAGCCCTGGGCCCGCCGCGACCTGCAGGTGTGCGTGCGCAAGCGCGAACTGCTGTCCCGCTTCGCCGCCGATCTGGTCGCCTGCCTGACCGACAGCGAAGTGGAGCGCGCATAGGCCGGCTGTTCGTTGCACGCCCATGGCGGCGCGAGGAGAGGCCACCCATCAGCCATCGAACTGGCCGCTGTCCTGTCGCAGAAGCTGGTGGGCAAGTAAACGTTGCCCACCCTACAGGGCCTTCAAGTCCGCGTAGGGTGGAAAACCGCGGAGCGTTTTCCACCAGTGGTCACCCAGGCTACCTCGCTGAAGTAATGCCGCCATGGGAATGGCGAAAAGCAGGTAAAACAACAGGCCACCTTCGGGTGGCCTTTTTGCATTAACGGGTAATACTTCTCTGTATAGGTGGGCGTGTTGCTGGTGGCGCGCGCGCCGGGGAGGTATGAGGTGAACAAGCTATCAATTGTGGGTGCCGGCATGGTGGGTGAGGCGGCGGCACAGATCATCGCCCGGGAAGAGTTCTGTCGTGAGTTGATGTTGATTGATGTGCAGGGTGCGTTGGCCCAGGGCAAGGCGCTGGACGTCTGGCAGGCGGCCGTTGAGTCAGGTTCTGATACCAGGGTTTACGGCGGATCCAATGCCGAATTGCTGCAGGATTCTGACCTGGTGGTGATTACGGCGGGTGTGCCCCGCAAGCCTGGTCAGTCGCGTCAGGATGTATTGAGTATCAATCTGCCAATTCTCGATGGCATCATGCAGGATATTAATCGTCATGCTCCGGCGGCGACGGTGTTGGTGGTGTCGAACCCGGTCGACGTACTGACCTATCGGGCGTGGAGTCTCAGTGAGCTGGGACGCGACAGGGTGTTCGGGCAGGCGGGGGTGCTGGATACCGCGCGCATGAAGTGTTTCATTGCCGAGGAGACAGGGTTTTCTGCCCGGGATATCACGGCGCTGGTGCTGGGAGGGCATGGCGATAGCATGGTGCCGCTGATGCGATACTGTGCGGTCGGTTCGGTGCCGCTGTCTCACTTCCTGTCCAGTCAGCAGATAGAGCGGATTGTGGAGCGCACACGTCAGGGTGGCGGCGAGATTCTGGGTTTGAAGAAGCTGGGGAGCGCCTGCGATGCGCCAGGCGTGGCAATTGCACAGATGGTGGACGCTATCGCCAATGGGCGAAACCGTATTTTGCCGACGGTCGCGATTCTCGAGGGCGAGTACGGGCGAACAGGTATTGCCATGGGTGTCCCCTGTGTGCTGGCAGAGGAGGGGATTGCGCGGGTGATCGAGTTGTCTTTGGATGCGCAGGAGCAGGCGATGTTCGACCGCTCTGCAGATCAGGTGGTGCGTGATATTGCTGAAATGAAGGCGTTGTGAGCGGGGGTGAGAGATTGATCAGATTTGGCGCAACTACGTACCTCACCACTCAGGGCTACTTTCGCAGTCGGCACGAGCAACCTTACTGCCAACTCAATCTGGTTCGGGCTGAGCAGTGCCGCGCCATCAACAGCAAGCACATCAGACCACTCTGGCAATCCGAAGACTGAAACCCCCTCTGAGTTGTGGGCGCTTGGCCGGGTCAAATTTGATTTCGCCACATGTCAAAAAACAATCGGGGACACCCATTAGCCGATCCTGCGTCAAGATCCAAAGCCTACCCGCCCTGCTTCTTAACGGCAGGGGGGAGAGATTTATTTTTCTGAACGTCCGCTTCGAGCACGCCCAGCTTCTGCACGCCTGACCCAACAACCACCTGCATCGCGCCCCGCCACTGAACTCACCGCGTGCAGCTGGGCTAGTGGGGGAGCTCAGGCCGCGGCGATGGCCCGGCAACCGGCTCCTGCTGCTGCAACCGCCACATCTGCGCGTAGCTGCCGCCGGCCGCCAGCAACTCGCGGTGGCTGCCGCTTTCGATGATGCGCCCGGCATCCAGCACCAGGATCCGGTCGGCATTCATCACCGTGGACAGGCGATGGGCGATCACCAGGGTGGTGCGGCCGACCTGGATGCGCTCGAGCGCGGCCTGGATGGCCTTCTCCGACTGGGAGTCCAGCGCCGAGGTGGCCTCGTCGAAGATCAGGATGGCCGGGTTCTTCAGCAAGGCGCGGGCGATTGCCACCCGCTGTTTCTCGCCGCCGGACAGCTTGAGGCCGCGTTCGCCGACCTGGGTCTGGTAACCGTCCGGCAGGCGTTCGATGAACTCGTGGATATGCGCGGCGCGGGCGGCCGCCTCGACCTCCGCGCGGCTGGCCTCGGGGCGGCCGTAGCCGATGTTGTAATAGATGCTGTCGTTGAACAGCACAGTATCCTGCGGAACTATGCCGATGGCGGCGCGCAGCGAGGCCTGAGTCAGCTCGCGCAGATCCTGGCCGTCGATGCGGATATGCCCGCCATCGACGTCGTAGAAACGGTACAGCAGGCGCGCCAGGGTCGACTTGCCCGAGCCCGAATGGCCGACCACCGCCACCGTGCCGCCGGGCGGCACCTCGAAACTCACGCCATGCAGGATCTCCCGGCGCGGGTCATAGCCGAAGTGCACCTGCTCGAAACTCAGGCGCGGTCGGCTGGCTAGCAGCGGCTGGGCGCTGGGGGCGTCCTGCACGTCCTGGCGCTGGTCGAGCAGGCCGAACAGCCGCTCCATATTGGTCAGCGCCTGCTTGACCTGGCGGTACATCATGCCCAGCACGAACAGCGGGGCCGACAGTTGCAGCAGATAGGCGTTGACCAGCACCAGGTCGCCGATGCTCAGCTCGCCGGCCACCACCCCCGCGGCGGCCCGCCACATCATGGCGCTGACGCCGATGGCGATCACCGCGGATTGCCCGAGATTGAGCAGCGCCAGCGACTGGATTGACTTGACCTTGGCGTTTTCCAAGTGGCGCAGGTTCTGGTCGTAGCGCCCGGCCTCGTGCGCTTCGTTGTTGAAGTACTTGACCGTCTCGTAGTTGAGCAGCGAGTCCACCGCGCGCTCGTTGGCGTGGGTATCGGCCTCCACCGCGGCGCGGTAGAAACGCGTGCGCCACTCGGTCACCGCCAGGGTCCACAGGCTGTAGGCCAACAGCGTGCCCAAGGTGATGAAGGCGAAGCCCCAGTCGTAGGCCCAGACCAGCACGGCCGTCACCAACAGCACCTCGAGCAGGGTCGGCACTATGCTGTAGAGCGTCCAGTCGAGCAGTTCGGCAATCGCACTGCCGCCGCGCTCCACGTCACGGGCCACGCCGCCGGTGCGGCGATCCAGGTGGAACTTCAGGCTGAGGCCGAGCAGATGGCCGAAGACTTTCAGGGTGACCTGGCGCGAGGTTCGCGCCATCACCCGGGCGAACACCACCTGACGCAGTTCGTTGAACAGGGTCACGCCGATGCGCGCCGCGCCATAGGCCAGGAGCAGGCCGACCGGCAGCAGCAACAGGCTGGGTTCGACATTCAAGCCATCGACTATCTGTTTGAGGGCGACCGGCACATACAGGTTGACCAGCTTGGCGGCGACGATCAGCAGCAGCGCCAGGGCGATGCGTCCGACGTAGGGCCGCAGGTAGGGCAGCAGCTCGACGATCACTCCGAGGTCGCCACGGGCACTGGCCGCGCGTTCGACCGCGGCGGCGCCGCTGGCGGTGTCCTCGGCGGCGCTGTTGGCGCCAGGCTCAGGAGTACGGGCGGGCTGCACGTCCTGCTGCTCAACGGGGTTTGTCATAGGGCCTCCTGCTCAGCCAAGCGGGGACAGCTAAGCCTCCGCAGCGCCGCTCTCCTGGGTTTAAAGGAGCCGTCGCAACGACCTTACCCCACTTGGGCGCGATGCTGGAATCTCGGCAGCAGAGGATCGCCTGCAGGCTCTGGCAATCGCTCGGCTTTCTCGCCTGACGCTGTGCCGATTTCGTCATCCCCCTCCGATAAAACCCTCAAGCCGCCAAGCCCTCGAGCGGCCACCCTTGTACCGACCTTTTCAGTGCAGGTGACAGCCATGAAACGCATCCGCGTCATCGATTCCCACACCGGCGGCGAGCCGACCCGCCTGGTGCTCGAGGGTTTTCCGGACTTGGGCCACGGCAGCATGAGCGAGCGCCGCCAGCTGTTGGCCGAACGCTTCGACCACTGGCGCGCCGCCAGCATGCTCGAACCGCGCGGCAGCGATGTGCTGGTCGGCGCGCTGCTGTGCCAGCCAGTGGATCCCAGCGCCAGCGCCGGAGTGATCTTCTTCAACAACAGCGGTTATCTGGGCATGTGCGGCCACGGCACCATCGGCCTGATAATTTCCCTCGCTCACCTCGGCCGTATCCAGCCTGGCCTGCACCGCATCGAAACCCCGGTCGGCACTGTCCTGGCCACCCTGCATGAGGATCGCTCGGTGAGCGTGCGCAACGTGCCGGCCTACCGCTACCGTCAGGCGGTCAGCCTGCAGGTGCCGGGCCTCGGCGAGGTCACGGGCGACATCGCCTGGGGCGGCAACTGGTTCTTCCTGATCGCCGAGCACGGCCAGCGCATCGCCGGCGACAACCTCGAGGCGCTGACCGCCTATTGCTGGGCGGTGCGCCAAGCGCTGGAACAACAGGCCATCCGTGGCGAGGACGGCGGCGAGATCGACCATATCGAGCTGTTTGCCGACGACGCCGAAGCCGACAGTCGCAACTTTGTATTGTGTCCCGGCAAGGCCTACGACCGCTCGCCCTGCGGCACCGGCACCAGCGCCAAGCTGGCCTGCCTGGCCGCCGACGGCAAACTGCAGCCCGGTCAGTTGTGGCGCCAGGCCAGCGTGATCGGCAGCCAGTTCGAGGCCAGCTACGAGTGGCAGGCCGACGGCCGTATCGTCCCGACCATTCGCGGGCGCGCCCACCTCAGCGCCGAGGCCACCCTGTTGCTGGAGGACGACGATCCTTTCGCCTGGGGCATTCGCCCATGAATGCCGAGATCATCGTCGTCGGTGCCGGCATAGTCGGCAGCGCCTGCGCCCACGAATTCGCCCGCCGCGGCCTCGACGTGCTGGTGCTGGACAGCCAGCGCGGCGGCGCCACGGCGGTGGGCATGGGCCATCTGGTGGCGATGGACGACAACCCGGCGGAACTGGCGCTGAGCCGCTACTCCATCGCGCTGTGGCGGCAATGGGCGCCACAGCTCGACGCGGACTGCGCCTACCGCAACTGCGGCACCCTGTGGCTGGCCGCCGACCGCGAGGAGCTGCAGGCCGCCGAACACAAGCGGGAAACCCTCAGCGCCCAGGGCATCGCCTGCCAGATGCTCGACGGCGCAGCCCTGCGCCAGGCCGAACCGATGCTGCGCCAGGATCTGGCCGGGGCGCTGAAGGTCGGCGGCGACGCCATCCTCTACGCGCCGAATGCCGCGCGCTGGCTGCTTGAGCAAGGCGGCGGGCGCATCCGCCAGCAATGCGCCCAGGTCAGCGAGATCGACGGCAACCGCGTGCGCCTGGCCGATGGCCGCTGGCTGACGGCCGAGGCCGTGGTGCTGGCGGGCGGCATCCACGCCAGCGAGCTGTGCCCCGAGTTGCCGATCCGGCCGAAGAAGGGCCACCTGCTGATCACCGACCGCTACCCCGGGCGCATCCAGCATCAGCTGGTCGAGCTCGGCTACGCCAGCAGCGCCCATGCCAGCAGCGGCACCTCGGTGGCCTTCAACGCGCAGCCACGACCGACCGGGCAGATCCTGCTCGGTTCCTCGCGGCAGTTCGACAGCCTCGACCCGCAGGTCGAAGGCCCGGTGCTGGCGCGCCTGCTGCGCCGCGCCCTGGATTACCTGCCGGAGCTGGGCAAACTCAACGCCATCCGCAGCTGGAGCGGCTTCCGGGCCGCCACCCCGGACGGCCTGCCACTGCTCGGCGAGCATCCGCAGCAGCCCGGCCTGTGGCTGGCGGTCGGCCACGAAGGGCTCGGCGTCACCACCGCGCCGGGCAGCGCCCAGTTGCTCGCCGCGCAACTGTTCAAGGAACCCGCGGCCATCGACCCCACCCCTTATCTGCCGGGGCGCTTTCTGCCGGCGCCGCGGCCCCTGGAGCACAGTGCATGATCGAACTCAGCCTCGATGGCCTTGCACTGCGTGTCGCGGAGGGCAGCACGGTAGCCGCCGCGCTCTATCTGGGCGGCGACGGCAGCAGCCGCACCTCAATTGGCGGTCAACGCCGCGCCCCTGTGTGCGGCATGGGCATCTGCCAGGAGTGCCGGGTCAGCATCGACGGCCAGCGCCGCCTGGCCTGCCAGACCCTGTGTCAGCCCGGCATGCGCGTGGAGACCCAGGCATGAACGAAGATTTCGACCTGCTGATCATCGGCGCCGGGCCCGCCGGCATGGCCGCCGCCCTGGCGGCCGCCCCCAGCGGCCTGCGCATTGGCGTCATCGACGACAACCCGCTCCCCGGCGGGCAGATCTGGCGCGACGGCGTGCAGGCCCAAGTGCCTGCCAATGCTCGGCGCCATCGCGCGGAACTGGCGGCGGCGCGCAATATCCAGCTGTTCAGTTCGACCCGGGTGGTCGCCATCGCCGGGCCGCAGCAGTTGCTCCTGGAAGATGGCGAACGCGCCTGGCGCGCAGGCTACGCCAAGCTGATCCTCTGCACCGGCGCGCGCGAACTGCTGCTGCCCTTCCCCGGCTGGACCCTGCCCGGGGTCACCGGCGCCGGCGGCCTGCAGGCGCTGATCAAAGGTGGCGTGCCGGTGGCCGGCGAACGCCTGGTGATCGCCGGCAGCGGCCCGCTGCTGCTGGCCAGCGCCGCCAGCGCCAAGCAGGCCGGCGCGCAAGTGCTGCGCATCGCCGAACAGGCGCCGCCCGGCGCCCTGGCGGCCTTCGCCCTGCAGCTGCCGCGCTGGCCGAGCAAGCTGCTGCAGGCCTTGCAGCTGTTCGATGCCCGCTACCGCAGCAACAGCCATGTACTGGCCGCGCTCGGCGAGGAACGTCTGGAGGCGGTGCGTCTGCAGCAAAACGGTAAAGTGCTGGAGATCCCCTGCGAGCGCCTGGCCTGTGGTTTCGGTCTGCTGCCCAACACCCAATTGGGCCAGGCCCTGGGCTGCCGCATCGCCGGCCAGGCCATCGCCGTCGATCAATGGCAAGCCTGCAGCCTGAGCGATCACTACGCGGCGGGTGAATGCAGCGGCTTCGGCGGCAGCGAACTGGCCCTGATCGAAGGCGCCATCGCCGGCCACAGCGCCATCGGCGCGCAGGCCAAGGCCCGTGCGCTGTGGCCGCAGCGCCAGCATTGGCAAGCCTTCGCCGACCGGCTCGGGCGCAGCTTCGCCCTCGATCCGCGACTCAAACAGCTGGCCGCGGCCGACACCCTGGTCTGCCGCTGCGAGGATGTGCCCTATGCCGCCCTCGCCGGGCGCGACGGCTGGGTCGATGCCAAGTTGCACAGCCGCTGCGGTATGGGCGCCTGCCAGGGGCGCATCTGCGGCGGCGCGACGCAATTCCTGTTCGACTGGCCGACCCCGGCGCCGCGCCCGCCGTTCTCCCCGGCGCGCTGTGCGACCCTGCTGCACCTGGCCGACCCACCCGAACCGGCGCCGGCCGCCACTCCAGGCAAGGTCGCGACGCTTCCCAGCGCCGTGCAGCCCGACTTAGAGTAGAGGGCTTCCCGTCTCGCCTGGATCCCTCGCATGCTGCCCCTGCCGCTGCCCACCCCGCGCGATCTGCCCGAGCTGCTGGGCAGCCTGCAACAGATCACCCCCCTGCTGGATGCCATGCCCGGCGTGGTGTTCTTCATCAAGGACAGCGCCGCCCGCTATGTCCTGGTCAACCAGACCCTGTGCCAGCGCTGCGCGGTAAACAGCCATCACGAGTTGCTGGGCCAGACCGCCGAACAGGTGTTTCCCTCGCGCTTCGGCCCGCTCTACACCGAGCAGGATCGCCGCGTATTGCAGGGCGGCGGCCCACTCAGCGACCAGCTGGAGTTGCACCTGTACCCCGGCCGCCAGCCGGGCTGGTGCCTGACCCATAAGCTGGCGCTGCGCGACCCGCAGGGTACGATCATCGGCATGGCCGGCATCTCCTACGACCTGCAGGCCCCGCAAGCCAGCCACCCGGCCTACCAACAACTGGCCGCGGTGGACGCGCATATCCGCGAGCACTACGCCCAGCCCATCAGCCTCAAAGACCTCACCGCCATCGCCGGGCTGTCCGTCGCCCAGCTGGAACGCCATTGCAAGCGCATCTTCCAGCTCACCCCGCGGCAGATGATCCACAAGGCGCGCCTGGGCGCGGCCTCGCAGCTGCTGGCCGACCACCTGCCGATCACCGACATCGCCCTGCGCTGCGGCTACACCGATCACAGCGCCTTCAGCCGCCAGTTCAAGGCCCTCACCGGGCTGTCCCCCAGCCAGTATCGCCAGCGTCTGCGCGACGCTTAGCCCGCTGTTACCCCGATTCGTAGCCTAAACGCACATCCCTGGGGCGAGCTGCTCCCTTAGGTGACACCCCGCCCCAGCACGGGCTGTCTGCGAACGCGCCGGCGCCCGCATCCTGAAAAATTCGTGGCTACGCCCCCGCGCCCGCCCTCAGCGGCTCGCGCGGCCCGACAGCGCCGTTCGGCTCCCAGTAAATCTATTCCCCATCACCTCTTGGCACAGCCAGTGCATATTAAATATCGTATACGAAATCCTTGATACGAAAGACGCAGCACCCTTTAACGGCTCGACCCCACACCACCACGAGGCCCCTATGAAAAATCCAACAACTGCCGTAGCCCTCACCGTTGCTCTTAGCGCGTCCCTGATTGGCCAGGCCCAGGCCGACAAACTCGACGACATCATCGAATCGGGCAAACTGCGTTGCGCCGTGACCCTGGACTTCCCCCCCATGGGCTTTCGCGATGAAGGCAACCAGCCCGCCGGTTTCGACGTCGACTACTGCGCTGACCTGGCGAAAGTCCTTGGGGTAACCGCTGAGGTGGTCGAAACGCCGTTCCCGGATCGGATTCCCGCGCTGATCTCAGGCCGTGCCGACATCATCGTCGCCTCGACCTCCGACACCCTCGAACGCGCCAAAACCGTGGCGATGACCGTGCCCTACTTCGCCTTCCAGATGGTGGTGCTGACCCGCGAAGACAGTGGCATCGAAAAATACGCAGACCTCAAGGGTCGTCCGGTGGGTAACACCAGCGGCACCTTCGAGGCTATCGCCCTGGAAAAAGACGTGAAAAGCTGGGGCAATGCCGCCAGCTTCCGCGCTTACCAGAGCCAGAACGACACCATCCTCGCCGTTACCCAGGGTCACATCGACGCCTCTGTGGTGACCAACACAGTGGCGGCCTCGACCCTCAAGTCGGGCAAATACAAAGGCCTCAAAGTGGCCGGCAATGCGCCCTACACCATCGACTACGTGTCCCTGGCGGCCAAGCGCAACGAGTACGGCCTGATCAACTACCTCAACCTCTTCGTCAACCAGCAGGTTCGTTCGGGTCGCTATGCCGAGCTGTACCAGAAGTGGGTCGGCGGCACTCCGGTGGAGCTGACGGTTCCAGGCGTTTACTACTAAGCACGCGCGCCAACACTCCTATCCACTGGTTAACGCACGGTCGCCAACCCGGCCGTGCGGGAGTTAAACATGCCTGAATTCGCAGTAACGGCACGCAGGCTGGTTGCAGGCCATGCACAGGGCGAACTGCTCTATGCCGACGTCGGCCTGAGCTTCTGGGGCGGCGTCGATCCCTTTAGCGGCGAGGTGATCGATCGCCACCATCCCCTCAGCGGCCAGGTCATTGCCGGACGCGTGCTGGCCATCCCCAGTGGCCGCGGCTCCTGCACCGGCAGCAGCGTACTCCTGGAACTGATTCTCAACGGCCATGCCCCTGCCGCACTGGTCGTGGCACATCCCGAAGAAATTCTCAGCCTCGGCGTGCTGATCGCCCAGAGTTTGTTTGACTGCGGCTTGCCCGTCGTCTGCATCGGCCCTGAAGCCTTTTCCCGGCTGCATGACTGCGCCTTTGTCCGCGTTGACGATGATCGGGTTAGCGCCTTCAGCCAGATTCCCGCGGATAATTGGCAAGCGACCACGCCAGCTACCCGCGCCACACCGTGGGCCACGGATCCGATTGCCTTGAACGACACGGACCGCGACTTGCTCGCGGGCAAACACGGCAAGGCCGCCCAGGTCGCCATGCAGATCGTCCTGCAAATGGCCGAGCTCCAGGGCGCCGGCGAATTGATCGATATCAGCCAGGCGCACATCGATGGCTGCATCTATACCGGCCCGGCCAGCCTGCGCTTTGCCGAACAATTGCTTGCCTGGGGGGCGGCCGTCAGAGTGCCGACCACGCTCAACTCGATCTCGGTCGACCAGCGTCTCTGGCGCCAGCAAGGCATCGACCCGGCATTCGGCGAACCCGCCAGCCAGCTCGGCGAGGCGTATATGGCCATGGGGGCGCAACTGAGTTACACCTGCGCACCCTACCTGCTCGACAGCGCGCCGCAGGCCAATGAACAAGTGGTCTGGGCTGAATCCAACGCCGTGGTCTATGCCAACAGCGTACTCGGCGCCCGGACGCAGAAATACCCGGACTATCTGGATATCTGCATCGCCCTGACCGGGCGCGCGCCACTCACCGGCTGTCATCTGGATACCGGCCGCTTGGCCACTCTGCAGATTGACGTAGCGCCGCTCGGCCCGCTCGATGATGCGTTCTATCCACTGCTCGGCTATCACGTCGGCGCGTTGTCCGGCAGCCAGATCCCCGTGCTCAATGGTTTGCAGAACGCGGCGCCGACGCGGGACGATTTAAAGGCCTTTGGCGCCGCATTCGCGACCACCTCCGGCGCCCCGATGTTCCACATCGCCGGGGTGACCCCGGAAGCCGCCAGCCTAGAGCAGGCGCTGGGCGGCCGCCCAGCCCGGCAGATTGAAACAGTCAGCGCCGCCGGCTTGCTCGCTAGTTGGCACGAGCTCAACAGTGCGCCGTCTGCGCAGTTGGGCCTGGTAGCGCTAGGCAATCCGCACTTCTCTTTGAGCGAGTTCGCCGCCTTGGCCGCCTTGTGTGAGGGCCGCCGCAAACACCCCGACGTCGCCCTGGTGATCACCTGCGGACGGCACGTGCAGCAACAAGCCAGTGCGGCTGGCTACCTGGCGACGCTCGATGTATTTGGCGCACAGCTGGTGACCGATACCTGCTGGTGCATGCTCGGCGAGCCGGTGCTCCCGGTCGGCACCAGCAGCCTGATGACCAACTCAGGCAAGTACGCCCACTACGCCCCAGGCCTGGTCGGACGCACGGTGCATTTCGGCAGCCTGGCGGCCTGCGTCGAAGCGGCCTGCCGAGGATTGGTCAGCGGCGAGCTTCCCGCCTGGTTGAGCCAGGCCCATCAGCCAAGGGAACAATTGAGCGATGTTTGACTATAACTTTCACTGGCGCTCGGCTCTAAAGGCACTCCCGGACATGCTCGACGGTGCCTGGGTTACCTTTGAGACGGCCGCGCTATCGATGGTCTTTGGCGTGCTCATCGCGCTGCTGTTGACCGTCATGCGGCAGAGCCAGAACCCGCTGGCGCGGGGCGTTTCCGGGGCCTGGGTCTCGGTGGCGCGGAACACCCCATCGCTGTTTCAGATCTACCTGCTGTACTTCGGCCTCGGCTCGTTCGGCCTGCACATCAGCTCATGGGCCGCACTGCTGGCCGGAATCACGTTCAACAACGCCGGCTACCTGGCAGAGAACTTTCGTGGCGGGCTCAAGGCCGTGCCCGAGACCCAGATGCGCGCGGCCCGTTCACTGGGCATGAGCGCATTCAAGGCCTACCGCTTGATCATAGTCCCGCAGCTGCTGCGCATCGTGTTCTACCCCCTGACCAATCAGATGGTCTGGGCCGTGCTGATGACCTCGCTGGGGGTGATCGTCGGCCTCAACAACGACCTCACCGGGGTGACCCAGGACTACAACGTAAAGACCTTCCGCACCTTCGAGTATTTCGCGCTCGCGGCAGTGCTTTATTACCTGATCGCCAAAGCCATCGTCATGGTCGCCCGCCTACTCGGCTGGCGCCTGTTCCGCTACTAAGAGGGCAATGGCCATGTTGACTACCAGCCTCACCTCAACCGATCTGCTGTTCATGCTCCAGGGTGCCTGGACCACTATTCTGCTAACCCTCTGGTCGATGCTGCTCGGCACATTCGGCGGGGTTATCTGTGGCCTGCTGCGCGCCACCTTGCCGCGAGCCACCCTGCCGCTGGCCTGGGTGCTGGATATCTTCCGCAGTGTGCCGCTGCTGATCCAGTTCGTGCTGTTCAACTCGCTGAAAAGCATCGTCGGCCTCGACTGGAGCGCCTTCACCGTTGCCTGCGTAGTGCTCGGCGTATACGCCACGGCCTATTGCACGGAAGTGGTGCGCAGCGGTGTCCTCGCGGTCTCGCCCAATGTCCGCCGCGCCAGCCGCTCGCTGGGATTGAGCTACTGGCAAGACCTGCGCTACATCGTCATGCCGATGGCCACCCGCGTGGCATTTCCGGGCTGGCTGAACCTGACCCTGTCGGTGATGAAAGACACCGCCCTGGTCATGTGGATCGGCATCATCGAACTGCTGCGCTCCTCACAAACCATAGTCACACGCATCCAAGAACCGCTGCTGGTCCTGTGCATCGCAGGGCTTATCTACTACTTCATCAGCCTGGTTGTGGCCCGTTTGGGTCATCAACTGGAGAAAAGGTGGCAGGAAAATGATTGAGATCGAAAGCGTACACAAATCCTTCGGCGAGCTGGATGTGATCAAGGGCGTCAGCCTGACCGTGGAAAAAGGCGAAGTGGTGTCGATCATCGGCGGCTCGGGCTCGGGTAAGTCGACCCTGCTGATGTGCATCAATGGCCTTGAATCGATTCACCGGGGCAGCATTCGGGTCGACGGCGTCGAGGTGCATGACAAAGCCACCGACCTCAACCAGCTACGGCAGAAGATCGGCATCGTGTTCCAGCAGTGGAACGCCTTCCCGCACCTCACGGTGCTGGAAAACGTCATGCTGGCGCCGCGCAAGGTGCGGGGCCAAAGCCGCGCCGAGGCCGAGGAAATGGCCATCAAGCAACTCACCCACGTCGGCCTCGGCGATAAGTTCAATGTGTTCCCCGGCAAGCTTTCCGGCGGCCAGCAACAGCGCATGGCCATCGCCCGCGCCCTGGCCATGTCGCCGGATTACATGCTGTTCGACGAAGCCACCTCGGCGCTCGACCCGCAGCTGGTCGGCGAGGTGCTGGACACCATGCGCCTGCTCGCCGAAGAGGGCATGACCATGGTGCTGGTGACCCACGAGATCAGCTTCGCCCGCGAGGTGTCCGACCGCGTGGCGTTCTTCCGCGACGGCCTGGTTCATGAGATCGGTACACCCGAACAGGTGCTGGTCAACCCGCAGCGTGCGGAAACCGCCGATTTCCTCAAGTCCGTGCTCTAGGAGAACCCCATGCGCTCTTCCAAGATCATTCATGTGGTCAGCTGCCACGCCGAGGGCGAGGTCGGCGATGTGATAGTCGGCGGCGTGGCCCCGCCGCCCGGCGCCACGATCTGGGCGCAATCGCGCTGGATCGCCGAAGACCAGACCTTGCGCAACTTCATGCTCAACGAGCCGCGCGGCGGCGTGTTCCGCCACGTCAATCTGCTGGTGCCGGCCAAGGACCCACGGGCGCAGATGGCCTGGATCATCATGGAGCCAGCCGACACCCCGCCGATGTCGGGCTCCAACTCGCTGTGCGTGGCCACCGTGCTATTGGAAACCGGCATCCTGCCGATGAGCGAGCCAGAAACCCGCCTGCTGCTGGAAGCCCCCGGCGGCCTGATCGAAGCCGTCGCACAATGCCGCGATGGCAAGGTCGAGCGCGTCGAGGTGCGTAACCTGCCCTCCTTCGCCGACCGCCTGGACGCCTGGATCGAGGTGGAAGGCATCGGCTCGCTGCAGGTGGACACCGCCTATGGCGGCGACAGCTTCGTGATCGCCGACGCCCACGCCCTGGGCTTTGCCCTCAGCGCCGACGAAGCCGCCGACCTGGCCGCCACCGGGCTGAAGATCACCCGGGCGGCCAATCAGCAGCTGGGTTTCGTCCACCCGCTGAACCCGGACTGGGCGCATATCTCCTTCTGCCAGCTGGCGGCGCCGGTGAGCCGCGAGCACGGTATCGTCAGCGCCGCCAACGCGGTGGTGATCCGCCCCGGCAAGGTCGACCGTTCGCCCACCGGCACCGGCTGCTCGGCGCGCATGGCGGTGCTGCACGCCAAGGGCCAGTTGCAGGTCGGCGAGCGCTTTATCGGCCGTTCGATCATCGGTTCCGAGTTCCACTGCCATATCGACAGCCTCTGCGAGGTGGCCGGACGCCCGGCGATCATCCCCTGCCTGTCCGGCCGGGCCTGGATCACCGGCACTCACCAGCATTTGCTCGACCCGAGCGATCCCTGGCCGCAAGGCTATCGATTGTCCGATACCTGGCCGGTCGAGCACTTGGCGTAACCACCGGCGCCGACAACGTAACCCGGATGCAATCCGGGAGAGGTTGCCAGGCAGCGGATTTCCCCGGATTACATCCGGGCTACAGAAGATGCCGTTCACTGCGCTTGAGTGAGCGACATTGCGGAAAGCGACGAGGGCCTTGTGCCCCGCAGCGCAGGCGCCAAGGCAGCAATCTGCCCGACACGCAGCGTATACGAAATACAATCACCACTCAGAGGTATAACCATGAGCAAGCGCGTTAACTGGAGCGGGGTCTTCCCCGCCGTCACCACTCAATTCAACCCCGACTTCTCGGTAAACCTGGAGCAGACCCACAAGGTGATCTCCAACCTGGTGCGCGACGGCGTCTCCGGCCTGGTGGTGTGCGGCAGCGTCGGCGAGAACACCTCGCTGACCATCGAGGAGAAGATGGCCGTCACCGAAGTGGCCAAGGACGCTTCCGCTGGCCGCGTGCCGGTGATCTGCGGCATCGCCGAGTTCACCAGCGCCGGCGCCGCCAAGGTGGCCAAGGCGGTCGAGCGGGTCGGCGTCGACGGCATCATGGTGATGCCCGCGCTGGTCTACTCCTCCAAGCCACACGAGACCGCCGCGCACTTTCGCAGCGTCGCCACGGGCACCGACCTGCCGGTGATGGTCTACAACAACCCGCCGATCTACAAAAACGACGTCACCCCGGAGATCCTCATCTCCCTGGCCGACATCGAGAACGTGGTGTGCTTCAAGGACAGCTCCGGCGACACCCGGCGCTTCGTCGACGTGCGCAACCAGGTGGGCGACCGCTTCATCCTGTTCGCCGGCCTCGATGACGTGGTTCTGGAAAGCATCGCCGTCGGCGCCGAGGGCTGGATCTCCGGCATGTCCAACGTGTTCCCCCAGGAAGGCGAAACCATCTTCCGCCTGTGCAAGGCCGGACGCTTCGACGAAGCCATGCCGATCTACGAATGGCTGATGCCGATCCTCCACCTCGACGCCCGCCCGGATCTGGTGCAGTGCATCAAGCTGTGCGAGGAAATCGCCGGGCGCGGCAACGCCCTGACCCGCCCGCCACGCCTGGCCCTGCAAGGCGAGGATCGCGCCCACGTCGAGACGATCATGGCCAAGGCCATGGCCAACCGCCCCGCCCTGCCGGATGTCGGCCTGTAAGCCGCTGCCCCCAGCCAACAGCGCCACGCTCGGCGACGAGCGCGGCCTTCAACGGAGAACCCCGCATGGCGGAAATTCTCGGTCACAACTACATCGGCGGCGCTCGTAGCGCTGCCGGTCAAGACACCCAGACCAGCTTCAACGCCTGCACAGGCGAAGCGCTGCCCTATCGCTTCAGCCAGGCCACGGCGGCGGAAGTAGATGCCGCCGCACAAGCGGCTGCTGCGGCGTATGGACAGTTCCGCAGCCTGCCGGCCAGCCGCCGCGCCGAGTTTCTCGAGGCCATCGCCGACGAAATAGATGCCCTGGGCGAGGACTTCGTGGCCCTGGTCTGTAGCGAAACCGCCCTGCCGGCAGGACGCATCCAGGGCGAACGGGGCCGCACCAGCGGGCAGATGCGCCTGTTCGCCAAGGTCTTGCGCCGCGGCGACTTCTACGGCGCGCGCATCGATAGTGCCCTGCCCGAGCGCCAGCCGCTGCCGCGCCCGGATGTGCGGCAGTACCACATCGGCGTCGGCCCGGTCGCCGTGTTTGGCGCCAGCAACTTTCCGCTGGCCTTCTCCACCGCTGGCGGCGACACCGCCGCAGCCCTAGCCGCCGGTTGCCCGGTGGTATTCAAGGCGCACAGCGGACACATGGCCACCGCCGAATGCGTGGCCGATGCGCTTATTCGCGCCGCGGAAAAAACCGGTATGCCCGCCGGCGTGTTCAACATGCTCTATGGCAACGGTGTGGGTGCCGACCTGGTCAAGCACCCCCTGATTCAAGCCGTCGGCTTTACCGGCTCGCTCAAGGGCGGCCGGGCACTGTGCGACATGGCCGCCGCTCGCCCGCAGCCGATCCCGGTGTTCGCCGAGATGTCCAGCATCAACCCGGTGCTGCTGTTGCCGGCCGCCCTGCAACAGCGCGGCAGCAAAATCGCCAGCGAACTGAGCGCGTCCGTGGTGCTTGGCTGCGGCCAGTTCTGCACCAATCCGGGCCTGGTGATCGGCTTGCGCTCGGCGGAGTTCAGCGACTTCCTGCAAGACTTCGCCGCCCAGATGGCCGAGCAGCCGGCGCAGACCATGCTCAATGCCGGCACCCTCGATAGTTACCGGCGCGGTGTCGACCGCCTCCTTGCGCACCCTGGCATCGAACACCTGGCAGGCGCCCGGCAAACCGCGGGCAAAGCCCAGCCGCAGCTGTTCCAAGCGGATGTGAGCTTATTGCTGAATGGCGACGAACTGCTCCAGGAAGAAGTTTTCGGCCCGACCACCATTGTGGTCGAAGTGACGGACAAGACCGAACTGCTGGCCGCGCTGCAAGGTTTACACGGACAGCTGAGCGCCACCCTGATCGCCGAAGGTGAAGACCTCGCGCCCTTCGCCGATGTGCTGGCGCTGCTTGAGCAGAAGGTCGGCCGGGTGTTGTTCAACGGCTACCCAACGGGTGTGGAGGTGTGTGACGCGATGGTGCATGGCGGCCCTTACCCTGCCACCTCGGACTCACGCGGCAGCTCGGTGGGCAGCCTTGCCATCAACCGCTTCCTGCGGCCGCTGTGCTACCAGAACTGTCCCGATCAATTGCTCCCGCAAGCCCTGCAAAACGCCAACCCACTGGGCATTGCCCGCTTGGTCGACGGCCTGATGCAGCGCCCATCCATGCCCTGAAAGATGGCGGCTGGGAAGAACGTAGATCGATGCTTTGCCCCGGCTCAATGAGTCGGGGCTTTTTTATACTGCACCTAATCGACCATCAGCGCCTTGAGGTCGTCGTACAAGGCCTGCGGTATCTGCACGCCCTGCTCGGCGCTGCGCGCTCGGGCCTGGTAGCGGCGCTGCGACGGCAGGCGCGCACCCTGGCCCTGGATACTCTCGAACAGCGCCTCGGCCCGCGCCAGATGCTCATCGGCGGCCTCCCCGAGAAAGCGCCGTGGATCAAGCACCACGAGCAGCTCACCGTGATAGGGCGATGACTTGCTGCCCGCGTCATAAGCCAGTGATTCGGCACTGGTCAGATCGCCAATCAGCGGGCCGGCAATCAGCTCCACCATCGCCGCCAGTGCCGAGCCTTTGTGCCCGCCAAAGGTCAGCATGGCGCCGTTCATGACCGCCTCGGCATCCGTGCTCGGCTGACCATGCGGGTCAATCCCCCAGCCCAGCGGGATGGGCTTGCCCGCACGCCGATGCAGCTCGATCTCGCCACGGGCAATCGCACTGGTGGCGAAATCAAAAATAAACGGGTTGTGCCCGACACGTGGCCAACCGAAGGCAATCGGGTTGGTGCCGAACACCGGCTTGCTGCCGCCTGCCGGTGCCACCCAGGCATGGCTTGGGGTAAAGGCGAATGCCACCAGACCGGCCTCGGTCAGCGCCTCGATCTCCACCCACAATGCCGAGAAGTGCACACAGCGATTAATCGCCAGCGCGGCGATCCCGCAATGCCTGGCCTTTTCCACCAGTACCGGCAAGCCGGCCTGAAACGCCAGCTGGGAAAAGCCACCTTTGGCATCCACCCGAACCAGCGCCGGAGCCTGATCGATGATCTGCGGTGCGGCGTCCGCCACGACCTTGCCCGCCTTCAGCGAGCTGACGCAGCCGAGCAGCCGATACAGGCCATGGGAGGCGCAGCCATCGCGCTCGCCGGCCAACACCGTAGCGCTCACCGCCTGTACATGGGGCTCGCTGAAGCCGTTGCTGCGCAAGATGTCCTGCGCCAGTTCGCGCGCTTGTTCCAGGGTCAATCGAATCACGGCCAGCCTCCTCTAATAACCAGGGGTTAGAGTGGCGATTCAGGCTCGACCCGGCTTGACCCCTTTACCCGGACAGGATGACGAATTCGGCACAACTGTGCTCAGGCGAACTGCCCACGCCTCCAGGCCAGTTCGGCAAACAGGGCCTGATCGAGATCGCGCGGCACGCTCATGGCGTTACATGTCCTTGACCGCGTAGATCCCCGGCGCATTGCGCCAGTAGCCCTTGTAATCCATGCCATAGCCGAAGATATAGCGGTCGATACAGGGCAGACCGACGTAATCGGCCTTGAGATCCGGACGCGCCTTGCGCTGGTGATCCTTGTCGATCAGCACCGCGGTGTGCACCGCGCTGGCGCCGGCATGGCGGCAGAAATCGATGATCGCGCCCAGGGTGTGGCCCTCGTCGAGGATGTCGTCGATGATCAGCACGTCGCGGTCGATAAAGGAGATTTCCGGCTTGGCCTTCCAAAACAGCTCGCCGCCGCTGGTTTCGTTGCGGTAACGGGTGGCGTGCAGGTAGGACAACTCCAAGGGAAAGTTGAGCTTGGGCAGCAATTTACCGGAGAAGATCAGGCCGCCGTTCATCACGCAGAACACCACCGGGTTGCGCTCGGCCAACTCGCTATTGATCGCCGCGGCAACCTGGTCGATGGCCGCTTCCACTTCGGTTTCGGGGTACAGGCAATCGGCTTCCAGCATGACTTGGCGGATGTGCGCAAGATCGACGGGCATGGTCTTTCCTCTATGAGTGAACGAACATTGAACAAGCGCGGAACCTGATCGATGCGTCAAAATAAAAGTCGGCAAAGGTACCCATCTGCCTGAGGCGGAGCAAGCCCTTGTGGACAAACCGCCAGAAATACGCGCAATCGGCGACATTGCGCACTAAATTCCCGCACGCCGCGTGCGTCTGCGCGCCAGCGGCGCAACGCCAATGCTAATCTAGCGCAATTTTTTTGCCAGCCCGCCGGAGAACCCGCCATGCCCATCCTCGAGATCCGCCACCCGCTGATTCGCCACAAGCTCGGCCTGATGCGTCGCGCCGACATCAGCACGAAAAATTTCCGCGAACTGGCCCAGGAAGTCGGCGCCCTGCTGACCTATGAGGCGACCAAGGATCTGCCCCTGGAAAACTGCGAAATTCAGGGTTGGTGCGGCACCGTTCAGGTGGAAAAAATCTCCGGCAAGAAGATCACCGTGGTGCCGATTCTGCGCGCCGGTATCGGCATGCTCGACGGCGTGCTCAGCCTGATCCCGGGGGCCAAGGTCAGTGCCGTGGGCGTGGCGCGCAACGAAAAAACCCTGCAAGCACACACCTATCTGGAAAAACTGGTGCCGGAGATCGACGAACGCCTGGCGATGATCATCGACCCGATGCTCGCCACCGGCGGCTCCATGGTCGCCACCATCGACCTGCTGAAGAAGGCCGGCTGCAAGGAAATCCGCGCCATGGTGCTGGTTGCCGCCCCCGAAGGCATCCAGGCGGTGGCCGACGCCCACCCCGACGTGATGATCTTCACCGCCTCGATCGACGAACGCCTCAACGAACATGGCTACATCATTCCCGGCCTCGGCGATGCCGGCGACAAGATCTTCGGCACCAAGCAGAAGGACGCCTGAGCATGCCCGATCACACGCAGGACGCCACCTGGCGCCAGGTTCTGGCCGGTTCGCAGATGCTCTTCGTGGCCTTCGGCGCGCTGGTGCTGATGCCGTTGATCACCGGTATGGATCCCAACGTGGCGTTGTTCACCGCCGGCCTCGGCACCCTGATTTTCCAACTGGTGACCAAGAACCAGGTGCCGGTGTTTCTCGCCTCGAGCTTCGCCTTTATCGCGCCCATCCTCGCCGCCAAGGCCGACTTCGGCCTGCCGGCGACCCTCGGCGGCCTGGTCGCCGCCGGCTTCGCCTACATGCTCCTGGCCGGGGCGGTGAAGCTCAAGGGCACCGGATTTGTCGACCGCCTGCTGCCACCGGTGGTGATCGGCCCGGTGATCATGGCCATCGGCCTGGGCTTGGCGCCGGTGGCGGCGAACATGGCCATGGGCAAGGCCGGCGACGCCAGCGCGCAACTGGTGCCCTATGACATCGCCCTGATGATTTCCCTGCCGGCGCTGCTCACCACCCTGATCGTCGCCGTGGTCGGTCGCGGCATTTTCCGCCTGATCCCGATCCTCTGCGGCATCGCCGTGGGCTACACGCTGGCCTGGCTGTTCGGTGCGGTCGACTTCGCCCCGGTGGCCGCCGCACCCTGGCTGGCCGTACCGAACTTCATCGCCCCCGAACTGCATTGGGGGGCGATCCTGTTCATCCTGCCGGTGGCCATCGCCCCCGCCATCGAACACATCGGCGACGTGCTGGCGATCGGTACCGTGACCGGCAAGAACTACCTGAAAGAGCCCGGCCTGCACCGCACCCTGCTCGGCGACGGCCTGGCCACCTCGGCGGCCGGCCTGCTCGGCGGCCCGCCCAACACCACCTACTCGGAAGTCACCGGCGCGGTGATGCTGACCAAGAACTTCAACCCCAGGGTGATGGTCTGGGCGGCGCTGATCGCCATGCTCCTGGCCTTTATCGGCAAGTTCGGCGCGGTACTGCAGAGCATCCCGGTGCCGGTGATGGGCGGCATTCTCTGCCTGCTGTTCGGCTCCATCGCCGTGGTCGGCCTGAACACCCTGATCCGTCACCAGGTCGATCTGTCCGAGGCGCGCAACCTGGTGATAGTGGCGGTGACCCTGGTGTTCGGCATCGGCGGCATGGTCATCGGTGCCGGCGACATCAGCCTCAAGGGCATCTCGCTGTGCGGCATCATCGCCATTTTGCTCAACCTGCTGCTGCCCGGCGGCCAGGGCTGGCGCAGCAAGGCCCTGAGCGAGGAACAAGGCTAACTAACGCACAATGAAAAGCCCCGCCAAGCGCGGGGCTTTTCATGCCGGGGTTGCTCGGGTTCTTGTGCTTTACAGCATCAACGGCGCCCGCTCACTCAAGCGCTTGAGCGCTGTCACCCAACTGGGGTGATCATTGAGGCAGGGAATCAACTGCAGGGTTTCACCGCCGGCCTGCTGGAATTGCTCCAGGCCGCGATCGCCGATTTCCTCCAGGGTTTCGATGCAGTCGGCGACGAACGCCGGGCACATCACCAGCAGCTTTTTCACCCCCTGCCCGGCCAACGCCTCGAGGCGAGCCTCGGTGTAGGGTTCGATCCATTTGGCTCGCCCCAGACGCGACTGGAAGGCCACCGACCATTGCTCCGCGCGCAGCCCCATGCGCGCGGCAAAGGCTTCGGCGCTCCGCAGGCATTGCGCGCGGTAACAGGTGGCGAGCACTTCAGGCGGCGCCGCACGGCAGCAATCGGCGTCCTTCAGGCAATGCCCGCCGGGATCGAGCTTGTGCAGATGGCGCTCCGGCAACCCGTGAAAGCTCAGCAACAGGTGGTCAAAACCCTGATCGAGGTACGGTTTGGCGCTGTCGACCAGCGCATCGAGGTATTCCGGCTGATCGTAGAACGGCGGCAGGATGGAGAAACTCATATCCAGGCTGCGCGCCCGCACCACCCGCTTGACCTCCTCGATCACCGTGGTGGTGGTGCTATCGGCGAACTGCGGGTAAAGCGGCGCCAAGGTCACCCGCTGGACGCCTTGCGCGGCCAGACGCTGGAGCACCGTGTCGATCGACGGCTCGCCGTAACGCATCGCCAGTTCGACCGGGCCTTGCGTCCATTGCGCCCTCATCGCGTCCTGCAGACGCTTGCTCAACACCGTCAGGGGCGAACCTTGCTCCCACCAGATCGACGCATAGGCATGCGCCGAAGCCGCCGGCCGCTTGATCAGGATCAGCGAGACCAACAAACGCCGCAACGGCCAGGGCAGATCGACCACATAGGGATCCATCAAAAATTGATTGAGATAGCGCCGTACATCAGCCACTGCGGTCGACGCTGGGGAGCCCAGATTGACCAGCAGCAAGGCGTGATTACTCATGAAAAATCCTTATCAGTCAGTGTTGGCCCAGCACATCCGCCAGGGCAGTATCCAGATCGGTGAAACGAAAACGGAAACCAGCTTCGCTCAGACGCACCGGCAATGCACGCTGGCCGCCCAGCAGCAAACCGGACAATTCGCCCAGGCCGACGCGCAACACCAGGGCCGGCACCGGCAATAACGCCGGGCGGTGCACGGCACGACCCAGCGCACGGCTAAACTCGGCATTGCGAACCGGGTTAGGGGCGCAGGCATTATAAGGACCGCTGGCCTGTTCCTGCTGCAAGAGAAAATCCATCAGGGCAATTTGATCGGCCAAATGAACCCAGGGCATCCATTGCCGACCATCGCCCAGGCGCCCGCCCAAACCGAGTTTGAATGGCAGCAACAGGCGTTTGAGAAAGCCACCGTCCCTCGCCAGCACCAGACCGGTGCGCACCAGCACCACACGAATACCCATGGCTTCGGCGCGCTGCGCGGTTTCTTCCCAGGCGCCGCATAGTTGCGCGGCGAAATCCTCACAGACCGGCGGCGAATCCTCATGCAGCTCGCGCTCACCGCCGTCGCCATACCAGCCCAGCGCCGAACCGGACAGCAACACCCGCGGCTTTTCTGCGCGCTCCTGCAACCAGCTCAGCAGTTGCTCGGTGAGGGCGATGCGACTGGCCCAGAGCAGGCTCTTGCGCTTGCTGGTCCAGGGTCGGTCGGCAATGGGGGCGCCGGCCAGATTGACCACGGCGTCCACCTTCTCATCGCCCAGATCGGCGAGCCGGCCGATGCCGCGAACCTGCGCCCCGCACAGCGCTGCGACCCGCTGCGGGCGGCGGCTCCACACCGTCAACTGGTGCCCCTGCGGCGCCCAATGATGACAAAGAGCGCGACCGATCAACCCGGTACCCCCGGTCAACACTATGTGCATGGCATTCTCCTCGCGTGACCTTAGCCGCTCTAATAACCACCAGTCTGGTTTATGTCGGGGCAACGTGCCTTTAATCCGGCTCAGGATTGTCTTTAATGAAAGAGAGGCACGATTGCAGCCGATAAATTCTGTACATAACAACAACACTGTATAGCTTTTGTCTAAAGCGTAGCCTGATGCTCTAACGCAAGGGGTAGATCATGACCGCACCCATCGCCATCATCGGCACCGGCATCGCCGGACTGTCCGCCGCCCAGACCCTGCACGCCGCCGGACACGAGGTTCAATTGTTCGACAAGAGCCGCGGCAGCGGCGGCCGCATGGCCAGCAAGCGTAGCGATGTCGGCGCCCTGGATCTGGGCGCACAGTACTTCACGGCTCGCGATCGCCGCTTCGTCGATGTGGTTCAGCAATGGCAGGCCCGCGGCTGGGTCGCCGAATGGACGCCGAGCCTTTATCACTCGCGCAACGGCCAACTCAGCGCCTCGCCGGACGAGCAGGTGCGCTGGGTCGGCAGCCCGCGCATGAGCGCCATCACCCGCGCCATGCTCGGCGCTTTGCCGGTGCATTTCTCCTGCTGGATCACCGAAGTGTTTCGCGGCCCGCAGCACTGGCATCTGCAAGATGCCGAAGGCCATAGCCACGGCCCCTTCAGTCATGTGCTGATCGCCGCTCCGGCACCGCAAGCCAGCACCCTGCTGGCGGCCGCACCAAAACTCGCCGGCGCAGCGGCCAGCGTGGTCATGGAGCCGACCTGGGCGGTCGCCCTGGCCTTCGCCAGCCCGCTGAACACCAAGGTGGACGGCTGCTTCGTGCAAGACAGCCCGCTCGACTGGCTGACCCGTAACCACAGCAAACCCGGCCGCGACAGCAGCCCGGATACCTGGGTACTGCATGCCAGCAGCAGCTGGAGCAAACAGCACCTGGACATGGACAAGGAGACGGTGATCGAACACTTGCACGGCGCCCTTGCCGAGTTGATCGACTGCGCCATGCCCGCTCTCACCTTCGGCCTGGCGCACCGCTGGCTCTATGCCCGCCCGGCCAGCGCCCACCAGTGGGGCTCGCTGGCCGATGCCGACCTCGGCCTGTATGCCTGCGGCGACTGGTGCCTGTCCGGCCGGGTCGAGGGTGCCTGGCTGAGCGGCCAGGACGCGGCGCGCAAACTGCTCGCCCACCTGCAATGAACAAGAGCGCAACCGAGGCGGCCTACGGCGCACAGATGGCGGGAGCGCGCGGCCACATCTTCACGCAGCAATCGCCGTCCTGTGGCCTGGAGCGGGTCAAGGTTTACCAGGACAACGGCCGCCCCAGCGAAGCCAAGGGCCGCGGCATCTACTCCGCGGCATTCTGTGCCCGACGCCCGGATCTGCCGGTGGAGCAAGACGGCCGGCTCAACGCCCCCATTCTGCGCGAGAACTTCATCGCCCGCGCGTACGCCTACGCGCAATGGCAGCAACTGCTGCGCGACGGCCTGACCCGCAAGACCCTGCTGGACTTCCACTCGCGCTACAAATACCTGTTGATGGCCACCCATCCGCGGCAGTACCAGGCGCTCGGGCGCCTGCTCGGCAACCTGCACCAGCATGATCTGCAGCAGTTGGCGCCGCGTTACTTCAGCGAGCTGATGGCGGCGCTGAAGAAGTGCGCGACCCGACGCAGCCACAGCAACACGCTGCAGCACCTCAGCGGCTACCTCAAGCGAGCCCTGGACAGCGCAGAACGGCAGGAAATGCAGCGCCTGATCGAGCAATACCGCAACGGCGTCGTGCCGCTGGCGGTGCCCCTGACCCTGCTCAAGCACCACTTGCGCCGCCACCCGAACAGTTACCTGGCCACGCAGGTTTATCTGCAACCCATCCAGAAATCCTCAGCCTGCGTAATGCCCTCTGAACATGGATGACCTCACTCAGCAAGACTCGCCCGCCGCTGCCGGCGACGACTGCCCGCACGCACTGGCCAAGGATTGCCTGCCGATCCGCGCGGTGGCCCGGCTTACCGGCGTGAACGCCGTGACCCTGCGGGCCTGGGAGCGCCGTTACGGTCTGATCGTGCCGCACCGCACGCCCAAGGGGCACCGTCTCTACTCGGCCGAACATGTGGCGCAAATCCAGACCATCCTCACCTGGCTCAAGCGCGGCGTCTCGGTTGGCCAGATCAAAGGCCTGCTGCGCGCCAATCAGCCAGCGGTTGTCGAAACCCCCTCGCCGTGGGACGAGAAGTGCCAGCGCCTGCAAGCAGCCATCTACAGCCTGGCCGAACGGCGCCTGGACGAGTGCTTCAATAGCGAACTGGCTCTCTACTCGCCGCATACCCTGTGCCAACAGCTGCTGCTGCCGCTGCTCGATGCCCTGCAACTGCGCTGGCGCGGCCAGTTCGGCGCCCAGGCCGAGCAGGTATTTTTCTACTCCTGGCTGCGCAGCAAGCTCGCCGCGCGGGTCTACCACAACAACCGCCAGCAGGACGGCGCGCCCCTGCTGCTGGCCAATCTTTCCGACTTGCCGATGGAACCGGGGCTGTGGCTCACCGCCTGGCTGGCCAGCAACGCCGGCGCGGCGGTCAACGTCTTCGACTGGCCGCTGCCGCCAGCGGAACTGGCCATGGCCGTGGAGCACATCCAGCCGCGCGCACTGCTGCTGTATTCCAGCCAGGCGCTGAACAGCGCGCATTGGCCGCGCTTGCAGGCGGGATACGCCTGCCCGTGCCTGGTCATCGGCCCGGCGGCGCACATCCATCGTCAGGAGTTGCAGGCCCTGGCGCGGCAGAACAGCGCGCTGGGCATGGCACATGACCCGCTTAGCGCCCTGCAAATGCTCTTCGACCGCCACCTGCTGGACAGCCAATGACCACGCCACAACTGCTATGGCTGCGCACCGACCTGCGCGTACAGGACAACAGCGCACTGGCCGCGGCCATGGCGGCCGGGCCAACGGTCGCGCTGTTCCTGCTCAGCCCCGCGCAGTGGCAAGCCCATGACGATGCGCCGAGCAAGGTCGATTTCTGGCTGCGCAACCTGAGTGAGCTGACCCGCGAACTGGCCGCGCTTAACGTACCCCTGCTGGTGCGTCAGGCCGAGGACTGGAGCGCCGCACCGCGGGTAATCGCCGAGTTGTGCCAGCAGCTGCAGATTGGCAGCGTTCAGGTCAACGAGGAATACGGCGTCCACGAAAGCCGCCGCGACCAGGCCGTGGCCCGGGTTCTGGACGCGCAGGGCATCGGCTTCCACAGCCACCTCGATCAGCTATTGTTCAGGCCCGGCAGCGTGCTGACCCAGTCCGGCGGCTACTTCCAGGTCTACAGCCAGTTCCGCAAGGCCTGCTACCAGCGCCTGCACAGCGCCCTGCCCGCGCCGATCAAGCGCCCGACCGCGCAGGCGCCGCTGAATATCGCCAGCGACCCCGTTCCCGGCGCGGTGCCCGGCTTTAGCCAACCCGACGCCAGCCTGCGCCAGCTCTGGCCGGCCGGCGAACAAGAAGCCAACAGGCGCCTGCTCGACTTTGCCGACGAGCAGATCAACCACTACCAGCACGAACGCGACTTTCCGGGCAAACCCGGCACCAGCCGCTTGTCCGCCTACCTCGCCGCCGGCGTACTGTCGCCACGCCAGTGCCTGCACACCGCCCTGCACGCCAATCGGGGCGAGTTCGACAGCGGCCACAGCGGTGTCGTCAGCTGGATCAACGAACTGCTCTGGCGCGAGTTCTATAAACACATCCTGGTCGGCTACCCGCGCGTCGCCATGCACCGCGCCTTTCGCCCGCAAACCGACGCCGTGGCCTGGCGCCAGGCGCCGGACGAACTGGCCGCCTGGCAACAAGGCCGCACCGGTTTGCCGATCATCGATGCGGCGATGCGCCAACTGCTCGCCACCGGCTGGATGCACAACCGCCTGCGCATGGTGGTGGCGATGTTCCTGAGCAAGAACCTGCTGCTCGACTGGCGCGAAGGCGAGCGCTTCTTCATGCGCCACCTGATCGACGGCGACCTGGCCGCCAATAACGGCGGCTGGCAATGGAGCTCGTCGACCGGCACCGACTCCGCCCCCTATTTCCGCATCTTCAACCCGCTCAGCCAAGCGCAGCGCTTCGACCCGGACGGCAGCTTTATCCGCCACTGGCTGCCGGAGTTGGCCGGATTGAACGACCAGGACATCCACAACCCGGCGGCCATGGGCGGCCTGTTCGGCGTGGCGGATTATCCGCGGCCAATTGTCGACCTCGCCAGCAGCCGCACCCGCGCCCTGGCAGCCTTCAGGCGCCTGCCGCACCTGGCGCAGGAGCCACCGGTTTGAGCGACTTCCTGCGCCAGCTCGGCCAGGTCTTCGCGGCCCCGAACAAGGCCAACCTCAGCGAACTGCGCTTCGACTTCTGCGGCTTCGCTCAGGTGCGACCCGGCGCAGGCTACCTGTGCTATTGCGAGGGCGGCTTCATCGAGCGCACCATCGGCACCGCACAATTGCTGCCGGCCAAGCCGGCGACGCAACCGCAACCCCTGCCAGGAAAACTCGATGCCTAAACTGATCGCCAACGCCCTCCTCTTTCAGCTCGGCTGGCTCGCCTGCGTACTCGGCGGCGACAGCCCGTGGCTGCTGATAGTCGCGGCGGCATTGGCCGTGCACCTACGGTGGTTCAGCAGTTGGGCCGCCGAGGGCAAACTGCTGCTCAGCGTCTTTCTCGCCGGCAGCGCCCTGGACAGTTTTTTGCTCAACCTCGGGGTGTTCGACTTCGGCGAACCGCGCAGCCTGATCCCGCTGTGGCTAGCCCTGCTCTGGCTGCTGCTGGCCACCACGCTCAACCATTGCCTGGCCTGGACGGCCCGAGCCTGGTGGCGCGCCAGCCTGCTCGGCGCCTGCGCCGGCCCGTTGTCCTATTATGGCGGCGCCCAGCTTGCCGGCGTCGGCATGCCTTACGGCACCTGGCAAACCCTAGTGTTGCTCGCCGCGATCTGGGCGCTGGTGCTGCCCGTGCTGCATGCTTTCGCCAGGCTCTATCGCAGCCAGTACGAACAAGGCGTGCGCGCGCGCCAATCGACCTAGGGTGGAAAACCGCGGCGCGCTTTCCACCCGCCGCCGCCAGGCAAGACCCGCCTGGCGCATCGCCGCTACACCCAAGCGCCAGCCACCCTACGTCGACAGCCGGGCAACCGGGAGGCAGACATGGCGTACACTGCAGCCATGACCGAAAACCGCCAGATCCCCCTCACCCAATTGCCCAGCGAAGCTGCCGTCAGTTGCTCCAACTGCGCCGCCTGCTGCTGCCAGCTGGAAGTGATGTTGATCACCGACACCGGGGTACCGCCACGCTTCATCGCCACCGACGACTGGGGCGGCGAAGTCATGTTGCGTCTGGATGACGGCTGGTGCGCGGCGCTGGATCGCGACAGCATGCGCTGCACCATCTATGCGGTGCGCCCGCTGATCTGCCGCGAGTTCGAGACGGCCTCCAGCGAATGCCTGGACGAGCGCCGCGGCATGCCCAGTATCTATCGCTGAACCGGGCTTATTGCAGAAATAAAAAATCGGCCGACCGGCCGATTTTTTTTGTGCCGCGCTCTAGCAGGCCGTTGAAAAATGTAGGCGAGGCAGCCGAGGCTAGGCAAAAACAGGCGCAACGTAACGCAGCGCAGTAACAGCCGCAGGCTGGCCCCGAAGGGGGGAGCGTAGCGAATCAAAAGCGCAGTTTACGGGTTGTAAATGAGCATTTTGAGCCTGTTTTTAACGACGCATCGGCAACGCAGGTAGTTTTTCAACGGCCTGCTAGAAACTCAAACGGTAATGCAGGGTATAGGCCTCGACGCCGTTGTTCGGCTCCTTCAAGCCGGCATTGGAGTAGTGCAGCGCGCGCAGGCCGACTTCCTGGTCGGCGAAGCGCAGGCCAACGCCCAGGCGATCCTCGAACTGGAAGGACGAGCCCAAGTCGTTGTCTTCCAGCTCGGTGCTGCTGAAAAATGCCAGGCCGATGCCGGCTTCGACATAGGGTCTGACCGTCTCGCCGGCGAATTCGTAGACGAATACCGGGCTGAACGACAGGCTGTGATTGCTGGCCGTCTCGTCGCCTTCCCAGTAGGTATAACCGGCATCCCAGTAGCCGGTCAGGCGACCTACATCGCTCTGCACCCAGCTGCGGTTGAAGTCGAACTGGGTGCCCAGCCGGTAGACCATGGTCGAGTCGCCGGACTGGCCAATGGCAAAAGTCACGTCAGCCGCTTGCGCAGCGCCAACCGACCCGATAGTCAAAGCCGCAAGCGCAGCCGCAGTAAACAGCTTGTTCATTGGCATATCCTTTTTTACCCGGTGGAAGGAGCTCCACCCATCGCTGCTGGGAGTATAGAAATATTTGTTCCTAATGGAAGACTGACAATAGATAAACATGCAGTCGTGGCGCAATTACAGCGCCCGCACCGACGCCGCCTCCCCCCACAACCGGGGCAACACCGCCTGCATGCGCCGCGGTTCGGCGCTCGACCAAAAACGCGCCGCCTGTGCCGGCCCGCTGGCCAACAGCTGGCGCTCGCCGAGCCTGCGTTGCAGCTGCCGCGCCACCGCCGCGCCGGTGTCGATCAGGCGCACCGACTCTGGCAGCAACTGGTGCAACAGCGGCTTGATAAAGGGGTAATGGGTACAGCCGAGAATCAGCGTGTCGCAGCCTTCGGCCAGCAGTGGCTGCACCCAGCCCTGCAGCATTGCGCGAGTCTGCGCGCCATCCAGCTCGCCGGCCTCGATCCGCTCGACCAGGCCCGGGCACGGCTGGGTGATCACCCGCACATCGCTGGCGAAGCGGTCGAGCAAGGCGGCGAACTTGGCGCTCTGCAAGGTGCCGGTGGTGGCCAGCACGCCGACCACCCCGGAACGGGTGGCGGCGGCAGCCGGCTTGACCGCCGGCTCCATGCCGACGATCGGCAACTGCGGGTACAGCTCGCGCAATTCGGCGACCCCTGCCGCAGTCGCGGTGTTGCAGGCCAGCACCAACGCCTTGGCGCCTCGTGCGAGGAGAAACGCGGCGAGGTATCGACAGCGCTGGCGGATAAACTCCGGACTCTTCTCGCCATAGGGCACATGCCCGCTGTCGGCTACATAGAGCAGCGATTCGTCGGGCAGCAACGCACGAATCTCGCCCAGCACCGACAGCCCGCCGACGCCGGAATCGAATACGCCGATTGGCGCGTCATGCCTCACGGCCAACACCGCCACAGACGCTGCAGGCCGGGTCACGCTTGACCCGCAGCTCACGAAAACGCGAGCCCAGCGCATCGATCAGAAGCAAGCGACCGACCAGAGGCTCGCCGAACTGCGCCAGCAACTTCAAGGCCTCCAAGGCCTGCAAGCTGCCAACCAGGCCCACCAACGGGCCGACCACACCGGCCTCGCTGCAGGTCAGTTCGGCTTCGCTGCCGTGACCGTACAAGCAGTGATAACAGGGGCTGTCGCCACGCCGCGGATCGAACACCGAGAGCTGACCCTCCAGGCGAATCGCCGCGCCACTGACCAGCGGCTTGCCCGCCGCCACGCAGGCGGCGTTGACCGCCACGCGGGTGGCGAAGTTGTCCGAGCAGTCCAGCACCAGATCCACCGCGCCGACTGCCGCCGCCAGCGAATCGGCATCCAGGGCACGGCGATGGGTTTGCAGACGAATCTGCGGATTGATCGCCAGCAGGCGCTGCGAGGCCGAGTCGACCTTGCTCTGGCCGATGCTGTGGGTGTCATGGGCGATCTGCCGCTGCAGGTTGGTCAGATCCACCCTGTCGAAATCCGCCAGGTGCAATTCGCCAACCCCGGCCGCGGCCAGGTACAGCGCCACCGGCGAGCCCAATCCGCCCAGGCCGACGATCAGCGCGCGGCTGTGCTTGAGGCGCAACTGGCCGTCGACATCGATCTGTTGCACCAGGATCTGCCGGCTGTAGCGCAGCAGCTCCTCGTCACTCAACATGTCCTGCTGGTTCATGGGGTCACTCATGCGGCTGTTGCTGAAGAAAACGTCCGAGACTGATGCGCTCATGGCCGCCCAGGTCACGCCGGCTCTCCACCGCGCTAAATCCGCGCGCGGCGAGCAACCCGCGTACGGCGGCGGCCTGGTCGAAACCGTGTTCCAGTAACAGCCAGCCACCCGCCTCGAGATAGTCCGGCGCTTGTTCGATGATCAGGCGTATATCGTCCAACCCATCGACCCCGGCCACCAACGCGCTGCTCGGCTCGAAGCGCAGATCGCCCTCGCGCAGATGCTGGTCATCGGCGGCGATATACGGCGGATTGCTGACGATCAGCCGATAACGCCGGCCGGCCAACGCGCTGAACCAATGGCTCTCGACAAAGACGGCATTAACCAGTCCGAGCCGCGCCCGGTTGCGCTCGGCCAGGGCCACCGCCTGCGGTATCCGATCGACACCGCTCACCTGCCAGGCCGGTCGTTCGCTGGCCAGGGCCAGGGCAATCGCGCCGGTGCCGGTGCCCAGGTCGAGCACCGCCGCGGGCGTGGCCGGAATCAGCTGCAACCCGCTTTCCACCAGCAACTCGGTGTCCGGGCGGGGAATCAGGGTGTGCGCGGCAACATCCAGCTCCAAACTCCAGAACCCTTGGCGACCGAGAATATGCGCCACCGGCTCGCCGGCCTGACGCCGCGCCAGGGCGGCGGCAAAGCGCGCGCCCTGTGCGGCGTCGACTTCACGCTCGGGCCAGGTGTGCAGGTAGCTGCGCGACTTGCCCAGGGCGTGGCCGAGCAACAGCTCGAGATCCAGCCGCGGCGTCGGCGAGTCGGGCAATTCGGCGTGGTTGAGCAGGGCTTCGATTGTGACCATGGCTGCGTTTTCGTAGGAGCCAGCTTACTGGCGATCAAAGAGCGTCAAGCATCGCGAGCAAGCCCGCTCCGTAGCCCGGATAAGCGTCAGCGCAATCCGGGAGCCGCGCGTCCCGGATTGCGCCGCGTACCGCGGCCTATCCGGGCTACGCAATAGTATGTCTTCATCAATCGCCCAACGCGGCCAACTGGTCGGCCTGGTATTCGGCGAGCAGCGGTTCGATCACCGCATCGACGCCACCGGCCATCACTTCGCCCAGCGAATACAGGGTCAGATTGATGCGGTGATCGGTGACCCGGCCCTGGGGAAAATTGTAGGTGCGGATGCGCTCGGAGCGGTCACCGGAACCCACCAGCAGCTTGCGCGTGTCGGAAATTTCCTTGTGCGCGGCGGCTTCCTGCTGATCCTTCAACTTGGCCGACAACCAGGCCATGGCCCGCGCGCGGTTCTTGTGCTGGGAACGCTCTTCCTGGCATTCGACCACGGTGCCGCTGGGAATGTGGGTGATGCGGATCGCCGAGTCGGTGGTGTTGACGTGCTGGCCACCGGCACCGGAAGAACGGTAGGTGTCGATGCGCAAATCGGCCGGGTTGATGTCGATGGCGGCCTGTTCATCCGGCTCGGGCAACACCGCCACGGTGCACGCCGAGGTGTGGATGCGGCCCTGGGATTCGGTTTCCGGCACCCGCTGTACGCGGTGGGCGCCGGACTCGAACTTGAGCTTGCCGTAGACATTGTCGCCTTCGACCCGGGCAATCACTTCCTTATAACCGCCGTGCTCGCCTTCGCTGGCCGAGAGAATCTCGACCCGCCAGCCACGCCGTTCGGCATAGCGCGAATACATGCGGAACAGGTCGCCGGAGAAGATCGCCGCCTCGTCGCCGCCGGTTCCGGCGCGCACTTCGAGAAAGACGTTGCGGCCGTCGCTGGGGTCTTTCGGCAACAGCATGCGCTGCAGGTTGTCCTCCAGCTCGATCAGCTTTGCTTTAGCCGCGCTGGCTTCTTCCTCGGCCATTTCACGCATGTCCGGGTCGCTGTCTTTGAGCAGGGCCTGGGCACCCTCGAGATCGGCCTGCACCTTGCGAAACGCCTGAAACGCGCGATTAACCGGCTCGATCTCGGCATATTCCCGCGAATAAGCCCGGAACTGGTTCTGATTGCCGATCACCTCGGCATCGCCAAGCAGCGCGGTCAGCTCTTCGAAGCGGTCTTGCAGTATGTCGAGTTTGTTGATCAGTGACGCTTTCATTGCAAGCCTTTATTTATTGACCGAGCTGGACGGCGCGCCCTCATCGAGGGCAAAGAGTTCCTGGGCCACACCGAGCGCATCGACACGGCCATCGGCAGAGAGCTTTTTCAGCTGCACACTGGGCGCATGCAACAGCTTGTTGGTCAAACCGCGGGCCAGCTGTACCAACACATCCTCGGCCGAGCTGCCGTTACTGAGCAGGCGCAGGGCCTTGGCCAATTCTTCGTCACGCAAGCGCTCGCCCTGCTGACGATAGGCCTTGAGCACATCCACCGCGGCCAGCTCGCGCAGGCGCAGCATAAAGGTCTCGGTCCCGACGGCGACCAGCTCTTCGGCCGCCTGCGCCGCACCCTGGCGGCTTTTCAGGTTCTCCGCGATCACCTCGTGCAAATCGTCGACGGTATACAGGTAAACATCGTCGAGCTCGCCGACCTCGGCCTCGATATCGCGCGGCACGGCGATGTCGACCATGAAGATCGGCTTGTGTCGGCGCAGCTTCAGCGCACTTTCCACCGCACCCTTGCCGAGAATCGGCAACTGACTGGCCGTCGAACTGATGACGATGTCGCTGTGCACCAGCTCCTGGGGGATGTCCGAGAGCAGCACCGCATGCGCACCGAACTGCTCGGCCAGGCTACTGGCGCGCTCCAGGGTGCGATTGGCCACCACGATACGCTTGACGCCCTGCTCGTGCAGGTGCCGCGCCACCAGACTGATGGTCTCGCCGGCACCGATCAGCAGCGCCTGACTGCGATGCAGATCGCTGAAGATCTGCTTGGCCAGGCTCACCGCGGCAAACGCCACCGACACCGGATTCTCGCCGATCGCGGTATCGGTGCGCACGGTCTTGGCGGTGCTGAAGGTGGCCTGGAACAAGCGCCCGAGCAGCGGGCCGACGGTGCCGGCCTCACGGGCCACGGCGTAGGCGGACTTCATCTGGCCGAGAATCTGCGGCTCGCCCAGCACCATCGAGTCCAGCCCCGAGGCCACCCGCATCATATGGCGCACCGCGGCGTCGTCCTCGAGCACATAGGCACAGGCACGCAGCTCGTCGAGACTGAGCTGGTGGTAGTCGGCCAACCAGACCAACACCCCATCGATGCTCAGCACGTCCTGTTCGAGGTACAGCTCACTGCGGTTGCAGGTCGACAGAATCGCCGCCTCGCGGCTGGCCGTGCGCTGGCAAAGCTGCTGCAAAGCCTCGACCAACTGCTCCGGAGAAAAAGCCACACGTTCGCGTACAGCCACCGAAGCGGTTTTATGGTTGATACCGAGGGCAATAAAGGCCATGCAAAGTCGCTGACAGGGAGATAAGCGCGCAATTGTCCTACTTCGACAGAGTGAGAACAACCACCACCGAATATTGTCTTATAGACACCCACCAGCTATCGGGCCTTGCCCCATGGGCTTGCCCTACGGCTTGTGTCATGATGCCCCGACCGCAGGTAAGTCGCCGTTCTCTCTATGAATAGATCATTCGCGTTGCTGGCCGCCCTCGCTTTGCTCGGCGGCTGCCAGACATTTACCGCCTCCGCGCCAGACGGCACACCGCCAGTGGAAGAGGCCTCCCCAGTAGCAGAAGCGCCGCAGCCCCAGGTCTATGGCTCGTTCAGCCAGGAAACCCTGCTCGCCCTGCTCACCGCCGAACTGGCCGGGCAGCGCAACCGCTTCGATATCGCCATCGGCAACTACGTGCAACAGGCCAAGGCGACCCAGGACGCCGGCGTGGCCGAACGCGGCTTCCGGATTGCCGAATACCTCGGCGCCGAGCAAGCGGCGCTGGATACCGCCTTGATCTGGGCGAAAAACGCCCCGGACAGCCTCGACGCCCAACGTGCCGCCGCCATTCAGTTAGCGCGCGCCGGCCGCTACGACGAATCCATGCTGCATATGGAGCGGGTACTGCAAGGCAAAGGCGACACCCACTTCGACTTTCTCGCCCTGTCCGCCATGGAAACCGACCCGGATACCCGCGCCGGCCTACTGCAAAGCTTCGATCGCCTGCTGAGCAAATACCCGGACAACGGCCAGTTGCTATTCGGTAAAGCCCTGCTCCTGCAGCAGGACGACCGCCCGCAGGAAGCCCTCGAACTGCTCGAAGCACAATCGGCCAAACAGCGCGAGGTAACTCCGCTGCTGCTCCACGCGCGCCTGCTGCAAAGCCTCAAGCGCGGCGATGAAGCCCTACCGCTGCTGCAAAAAGGCATCCGCCTGCACCCCGACGACAAACGCCTGCGCCTGACCTATGCGCGGCTGCTGGTCGAGCAAGGCCGTCTGGACGACGCCAAAGGCGAGTTCGCCTCGCTGCTGCAACAGTTCCCCCAGGACGACGACCTGCGCTTCTCCCTCGCCCTGGTCTGCCTGGAAGCCGAAGCCTGGCGCGAGGCCATCGTCTACCTGGAAGAACTGGTGGAACGCGACAGCCATGCCGATGCTGCCCACTACAATTTGGCGCGCGCCTACGAAGCCCTCGATGACAAGCAAAGCGCCCTGATCGAATACGCCCTGGTCGGCCCCGGCAATGACTTCCTCCCGGCCCAGGCGCGCCAGGCGCAACTGCTGTTCGATAGCCAGCGCGCGGCAGAAGCCTCGCAACGCCTGAGCCAGGCCCGCGAAGCGCAGCCCGACTACGCCATCCAGCTCTACCTGATCGAATCGGAAGCCCTGGCCAGCCAGCAACAACACGAGCAAGCCTGGCAACTGGTGCAGCAAGCCCTGGAGCAATTCCCCGACGACCTCAACCTGCTCTACACCCGCGCCATGCTCGCCGAAAAACGCGACGACCTGGATCTGCTGGAGCAGGATCTGCGCTTCATTCTCGAGCGCGAGCCGGACAACAGCATGGCGCTCAACGCGCTGGGCTATACCCTGGCCGACCGCACCACGCGCTACGCCGAAGCCAAGGATCTGATCGAGCAAGCCCTCCAGCTCAACCCGCAAGACCCGGCGATTCTCGACAGCCTCGGCTGGGTCAACTATCGCCTGGGCAACCTGGCCGAAGCCGAACGCCTGCTGCGCCAGGCACTGCGGCGCTTTCCCGACCATGAAGTCGCCGCCCACCTCGGCGAGGTACTCTGGGCCCAGGGCAAGCAGCGCGAGGCTCGCAAGGTCTGGGCCAACGCCCTTAAACAACAACCCGACAGCACAGTATTGCGCAGCACCCTGCTGCGCCTGACCGGATCAGAGACGTTTTGATGCTTGCTCGCCCGCTCCTCATATTCAGTTTGCTTGCCCTGCTCGCCGGCTGCGCCGGCCTGACCTCGCGCGAAGCCCTCGAGGGCGAAGGCAGTCCGGCGCTCTGGCAAAGCCATAAACAACAGATCGGCAGCCTCGACGCCTGGCAGATCAGCGGCAAGGTCGGCATTCGCGCCCCGCAGGATTCCGGCAGCGGCACCCTGTTCTGGCTGCAGCGCCAGGACTACTACGACATCCGCCTGTCCGGTCCGCTCGGCCGCGGCGCCGCACGACTGACCGGGCGCCCCGGCGACCTCCAGCTGGAAGTCGCCAACCAGGGGCGCTACCGGGCCGCCTCTCCCGAACAACTGCTGCAGCAACAACTGGGCCTCAACCTGCCGGTCTCGCACCTGCTGTGGTGGATTCGCGGCCTGCCTGCGCCCGACAGCAGAAGCCGCTTGACCCTCGACCGCGACAGCCGCCTGGCGCACCTGGATCAGGACGGCTGGCAGGTCGAATACCTGCGTTATGCCGAGCAAGATGGCTACTGGCTGCCCGAGCGCCTCAAACTGAGCGGCCACGACCTGCAAGTCACCCTGGTGATCAAGGACTGGCAACCGCGCCAGCTCGGCCAATGAGCCCGCCAGCAATTCCCGCCGCCGCCGAACTGAGGCTGCCGGCACCGGCCAAACTCAATCTGATGCTGCATATCCTCGGCCGCCGCGCCGACGGCTATCACGAGCTGCAGACCCTGTTCCAGTTTCTCGACTTCGGCGACGAACTGGGCTTCGCCCTGCGTACCGACGGCGAGATCCGCCTGCACACCCCCATCGACGGCGTCCCCCACGACAGCAACCTGATCGTGCGCGCCGCCCGTCAACTGCAACAGCAGGCCGGCTGCGCCCTGGGCGCCGATATCTGGCTGGACAAGCGCCTGCCCATGGGCGGCGGCATCGGCGGCGGCAGTTCGGATGCGGCGACCACCCTGCTCGGCCTTAACCGCCTCTGGCAACTGCACTGGGACGAAGATCGCCTGGCCAGCCTGGGCCTGAGCCTGGGCGCCGACGTACCGGTTTTCGTGCGCGGCCGCGCGGCCTTCGCCGAAGGCGTGGGCGAAAAACTCACCCCGGTGACCCTCGGCGAGCCCTGGTTTCTCGTGGCAATTCCGCAAGTGCTTGTCAGCACTGTGGAAGTTTTCTCCGACCCTGAGTTGACACGGGATACGCCGCCCATTAAAGTTCGCAGCCTTCTTGAGGGGGGCGGTCGTAATGACTGCCAGCCAGTCGTCGAGAAGCGTTACCCAGAAGTACGTAACGCGCTGATCTTATTGAATAAATTTGTATCGGCAAAACTGACTGGGACTGGAGCTTGTGTGTTTGGGAGCTTCCCAAACAGGGACGATGCTGGTAAAGTCGCCCGCCAACTTCCAGCCACTCTGCCAAGTTTTGTGGCACAAGGCCGCAACATCTCGATGTTGCACCGCGAGCTTGAAGCATTGGCAAAGAAGTGAATGCGTAGCATCGGTTACAGGGGCGTCGCCAAGCGGTAAGGCAGCAGGTTTTGATCCTGCCATGCGTTGGTTCGAATCCAGCCGCCCCTGCCATTTCTGCCCCAGGGCAGCGATACACCGATAAGCAGCATTGCGTTACACCGGATACAGGGGCGTCGCCAAGCGGTAAGGCAGCAGGTTTTGATCCTGCCATGCGTTGGTTCGAATCCAGCCGCCCCTGCCATTTTCTATACTCATCCAGGTATACCCTCAGCCGGCAGGTACTGCGCGTGTCCAAGATGATGGTCTTTACGGGGAACGCTAACCCCGATCTGGCGCGACGTATCGTACGTCAGCTGCACATCCCCCTCGGCGATGCCTCTGTCGGAAAATTCTCCGACGGCGAAATCATGATTGAAATCAACGAGAACGTTCGCGGTAAAGACGTTTTCCTGATTCAGCCGACGTGCGCGCCAACCAACGACAACCTGATGGAACTGGTGGTGATGGCCGACGCCTTCCGCCGCTCCTCAGCCACCCGAATCACCGCTGTCATCCCCTACTTCGGCTATGCCCGCCAGGATCGCCGTCCGCGTTCCGCCCGCGTGGCAATCAGCGCCAAAGTCGTGGCCGACATGCTCACCGTAGTAGGTATCGACCGGGTTCTTACCGTCGACCTGCACGCGGATCAGATTCAGGGCTTCTTCGATATCCCGGTAGATAACATCTACGGTTCGCCGGTACTGGTGGACGATATCGAAGACCAACGCTTCGACAACATGATGATCGTCTCCCCGGATATCGGCGGCGTGGTGCGTGCTCGCGCAGTCGCCAAGTCCCTGGGCGTTGACCTGGCGATCATCGACAAGCGTCGCGAGAAAGCCAACCAGTCCGAGGTGATGCACATCATCGGCGACGTCGATGGCCGTACCTGCATCCTGGTCGACGACATGGTGGATACCGCCGGCACCCTGTGCCATGCGGCCAAAGCGCTGAAAGAACACGGCGCCGCCAAGGTCTTCGCCTATTGCACTCACCCGGTACTCTCGGGCCGCGCAATCGAAAACATCGAAAAATCCGTACTCGACGAGCTGGTGGTGACCAACACCATCCCGCTGTCCGCCGCCGCGCAATCCTGTTCGCGTATTCGCCAACTGGATATCGCCCCGGTAGTCGCCGAAGCGGTTCGCCGCATCAGCAATGAAGAATCGATCAGCGCGATGTTCCGCTAACCCGGAAGTCGCCCTGAACGCGAAACGCCCCGCCGTGTTGGCGGGGCTTATTACCTAACCGTCCGGTCGCTGGTCGCAAGCGTGAAGGGCGGTTTGGTTATTTTGGAGAAGTGAAATGACTGTTGAATTTGCCCTGAATGCCGAAGTGCGTTCCGACCTGGGGAAAGGTGCGAGCCGCCGCCTGCGTCGTAACGTTGCCATGGTTCCTGCCGTCATCTACGGCGGCGAAAAAGCCCCGCAGTCGATCAGCCTGCTGGCCAAAGAACTGGCCAAACTGCTGGAAAACGAAGCCTCGTTCAGCCACGTGCTGAGCCTGAACGTCGCCGGCAGCAACGAAAGCGTCCTGATCAAAGCCCTGCAGCGCCACCCGGCCAAAGGCTACGTGCTGCACGCCGACTTTATCCGTGTCGTTGCCGGCCAGAAACTGACCGCCCACGTACCCCTGCACTTCCTCAACCAGGAAACCTCGGTTGGCGTGAAGACCCAAGGCGGCGAAGTTTCCCACACCCTGGTTGAAGTCGAAGTTTCCTGCCTGCCGAAAGACCTGCCGGAATTCATCGAAGTCGACATGGCTGCCGTTGAAGTCGGCCAGATCGTCCACCTGTCCGACCTGAAACTGGCTAGCGGCATTGAGCTGGTTGCACTGGCGCACGGCAACGACCTGGCAGTGGCCAACATCCACGCCTCGCGCGTAGCCAAAGACACAGAAGAAGGCACTGCCGAGTAATACTCGCAGCGCCGGAAAACAGCCCGGACGCAACAGCGCCCGGGCTATTTCCACGAAAGGGCTCCTGACATGACTGCCGTACAACTGATCGTCGGCCTGGGTAACCCCGGCCCCGAATACGACCAGACCCGGCATAATGCAGGGGCCCTTTTCGTTGAGCGCCTGGCCAGCAGCCAGGGCGCCACGCTCAGCGCCGAGCGCAAATATTTCGGCCTGGTTGGCAAGTTCAACCATCAGGGTCGCGACGTTCGCCTGTTGATCCCCACCACCTTCATGAACCGCAGCGGCCAGTCCGTGGCGGCCTTGGCAAATTTCTTCCGCATCGCGCCGGAAGCCATTCTGGTGGCCCACGACGAACTCGACATGCCCCCTGGCGTCGCCAAACTCAAACTGGGCGGCGGGCACGGCGGACATAACGGACTGCGCGACATCATCGCCCAGCTCGGCAAGCAGAATAATTTTTATCGCCTGCGGCTTGGCATCGGCCACCCCGGGCACAGCAGCATGGTCTCCAACTTCGTCCTCAGCCGCGCCCCGCGCAGCGAGCAGGAACTGCTGGACACCAGCATCGACTTCGCCCTCGGCGTACTGCCGGAAATGCTCGCAGGCGACTGGAGCAAAGCGATGCACAAGCTGCACAGCCAGAAAGCCTCCTCCTAACTCTTTACCGCCATTCGCGCGAGGGACACACCATGGGATTCAACTGCGGCATCGTCGGCCTGCCCAACGTCGGCAAGTCCACCCTGTTCAACGCCCTCACCAAATCCGGGATCGCGGCAGAGAACTTTCCCTTCTGCACCATCGAGCCGAACAGCGGCATCGTGCCCATGCCCGACCCGCGCCTGGAGGCCCTGGCCGAAATCGTCAAACCCGAACGCGTATTGCCGACCACCATGGAGTTCGTCGACATCGCCGGCCTGGTCGAGGGCGCCTCCAAGGGTGAAGGCCTGGGCAACAAATTTCTCGCCAACATCCGCGAGACCGACGCCATCGCCCACGTGGTGCGCTGCTTCCAGGACGACAACGTGATCCACGTCGCCAACAGCATCGACCCCAAGCGCGACATCGAGATCATCGACCTCGAACTGATCTTCGCCGACCTCGACAGCTGCGAAAAGCAACTGCAGAAAGTCACCCGCAACGCCAAGGGCGGCGACAAGGACGCGGTGGCGCAGAAAGCCCTGCTGGAGAAGCTGATCGCGCACTTCAGCGAAGGCAAGCCGGCACGCACCCTGCTCAAGACCCTGGGCGACGACGAGAAGCAACTGGTGCGCGGCTTCCACCTGCTCACCAGCAAGCCGGTGATGTATATCGCCAACGTCGCCGAGGACGGCTTCGACGACAACCCGCTGCTCGACATCGTACAGGCCATCGCCGATGCCGAAGGCGCGCCCGTAGTACCGGTGTGCAACAAGATCGAAGCGGAAATCGCCGAACTGGACGACGGCGAAGAGAAGGACATGTTCCTCGAAGCCCTGGGCCTGGAAGAGCCCGGCCTGAACCGGGTGATCCGCGCCGGCTACGAACTGCTCAACCTGCAGACCTACTTCACCGCCGGGGTCAAGGAAGTCCGCGCCTGGACCGTCAAGGTCGGCGCCACCGCCCCGCAGGCCGCCGCCGTGATCCACACCGACTTCGAGAAGGGCTTCATCCGCGCCGAAGTCATCGCCTACAACGACTTCATCCAGTACAAGGGCGAAGCCGGCGCCAAGGAAGCCGGCAAATGGCGCCTGGAAGGCAAGGAATACATCGTCAAGGACGGCGACGTCATGCACTTCCGCTTCAACGTCTAAGCGCTTGATCGCGCGCGAAAAATTTCGTTCTTCAGGGTTGACAGGAAAGCCCTGAGCGCGAATAATGCGCGCCACTCGGCTACGTAGCTCAGCTGGTTAGAGCATAGCATTCATAATGCTGGGGTCCGGGGTTCAAGTCCCTGCGTAGCCACCAAACAAAACAAGGGTTTAGCGAAAGCTAAGCCCTTTTTTGTGTGCGCCAGTGACTACGGCGTGCCACCCCTTCTTAACCATGAGCCACTAACGGTTCAATCTCGTGCTCGATCTCTTCGCCATTGGCTGCAAAGGTAGTGGCCAGTGCGTACTCGCTCTGAAGGTTCATCCAGAACTGCGCTGACGTATCGAAGTAGCGCCCCAAACGAATGGCCATATCAGCAGTGATGCCACGGCGTTCACGTACGATATCGTTGACCGTTGGAGCAGACACATGCAGGGCACGAGCTAACGCAGCCGGCGTAATATCCAGCGGCTCCAGAAACTCTTCCCGCAGAATCTCGCCCGGGTGGATGGGGCGCATTCCGTTAATTGCCATGGTGCGACCTCCTCAGTGGTAATCGACGATTTCAACGTTTGCCGGCCCGGCATCTGCCCACTCAAAGCAGATACGAAACTGACTGTTTATCCTGATGCTGTACTGACCAGCCCGGTTACCGTGCAATGCCTCAAGCCTGTTAGCCGGCGGGGATCTCAAGTCTCGAAGCTCAACAGCAGCATGCAACATGGCTAGTTTTCTAGTTGCGACAGCCAGGAAGCTTCTCCATCGTCGCGAATCGCCTGTTTCAAACAGAGCCTGCGTTTCCGCACATCTGAAATTCAGGATCACGCTTTAATCCTTAACGTTAAGCGTTATAGAAATAATATACCAAACTCATGGGCAGTCAAACGGATGCATGGCCACACTGAGCCAGCAGGGACAGCCTCAAAGCAAACTCCAAATGACCCGGCGACATAGCGCATGATCATGGCGATAGACGAGTGCCTGAGGGTTCGCTGCAGGCTGAGAATGTCCCCGCCCGCCATCCTGTAGCGACTGGCGAAGGAGGGGCGCAGGATGCGGGTTAGCGCGTAGGGCGTACTCGCGAAGCAGTCCGCCGTCTCCCGCAAACGGCGGACTGTTCGCTCCGCTCCTGAGTCCGCCCTACCCCCCTTCCCGTTCCGCCGAGACGTGGCGGCTAAGCGCCGATATCTACTGCTGCCGCTAATTAGACATGGCCTTCCGCTTCCCCGTCCCCCTGCTACGCTTAAATTCCTCCCTGTGCGGTTCCCATGGCCGCCCGGGATCTTCTTCTCGCGTTAACAGCTAGGGAGATGGTCATGACAACCGCATTTTCGATTCACCCATCGGTCGACAACGGCATCCAGGCCGGCACCAAGGATTTCGCCGGCGGCACCCTCGTCTGCCGCTGCGCCGAGGATCCCGTGCGGGTGCAGATCGACGCGCAATCGGCCTACAACCACGCCTGCGGCTGCACCAAGTGCTGGAAACCCAAGGGCGCACTGTTCTCAATGGTGGCGGTGGTGCCGCGCGACAAGCTCAGGGTCACCGAACATGCCGAGAAACTGGCGCTGGTCGACCCCCAAGCCACCATCCAGCGGCACGCCTGCAGCCAGTGCGGCGTGCACCTGTACGGCCGCATCGAGAACAGCGCGCATCCCCTCTACGGGTTCGACTTCATCCACACCGAACTGTCGCCGGACAAGGGCTGGTCGGCGCCGCAGTTCGCCGCCTTCGTCTCCTCGATTATCGAATCGGGCGCCAACCCGGCAATCATGGGCGCGGTGCGCACCCGGCTGAAGGCGCTCGGCCTGGAGCCCTACGACTGCCTGTCGCCGGAGCTAATGGACATGATCGCCACGCACACCGCCAAGGCCGCCGGCGTGCTGAAATCTTGAGCTGATGCGGGGCAGAGCCACTTGCGAGCGTAAGTCGCGGTGACTTTATGCCCCCTTATCCCTGACTGCGCTGCGCGCGCCAATCAACTTCCCCAACCCGCTCACCTACAGCGCCACCCGAGCGCGGCAAAGACCGGCAAGGCCAGCACACCTAGCCACAACCTTAATCGCGCCAGCACCATGGCTCTGGGTGATAATGCCCGCCACCTTGTCACCCACTCAACAGAGGAATCCTGCGGGACTCATGTTCGAGATCAAGCCGTTGAATCCTGAGAAATACCGCCAACAAACGCGCCGCAGCACCCTGATCATTGTGCTGATCTTCCTGGTGCTGGGCATGCTGCTGTCCACCCTGGCCGTGTGGCTGTTCGGCAAACCCGGTGGCGATAATTTTCGCTGGAATCTGGGCGGCATCCTTGCCGGGCTAGCGCTGACCGTGGCACTGGTACGGTTCAAGTTCTGGCAGCAGCCCTGGATGGCCCCGGCCGTCTACGGCTGGCAGCTCAAGCGCAGGCTGATGAGCATCACCAACGCCATGCACCACGTCACTGCCGGCGTCGCGATGCAAGACCCAAGCGCGATGAACCTGCTGCGCTTCTATCACCTGGGCCTGACCCAGATGCACCAACTGGACGGCAACTCCAGCGCCCTCAGCCAGATGCTCGCGGAAATCGACCGGCACAAGCAGGCCATGGCGACCCTGGGCATGGATACCGGGCAGCATCGGCTGAACCCGGCCTGGCTCGAGACGATCAAGAAAGCCGCCGCGCGCTAACCGCAGCGATAGCGCGCGCAGGGAAAGCGGCGGCTGCGGCGGATGCGTGAAAAACATGTTCGGCGCCCCCAATGCCCGCCCGGTAAGCATCCTTACGAGCCGCCCAGCCCGACCGCTCAACCCAGCCACCTGGCCAACAGACGCCTGGGCGAAGCGCACGGCGCGGATCTGGTCATCGTCCATCAACCGGCAGATCCGCTCGGGGTGCCGATGCCCGATCAACAGGCCGAAATCGCGGGCGACAGCCAGGGCTGGCCATCGATCAACACCCCGCGCAACGGCCGGTTGTGGCGCATCAGGGTGAGTGGGACATAGGTTCTATCCATGGTCGTAGCCTCCTGCTTGTTCGAATGCGCGCCCTTGCGCTGTGGCTGAGGGGAATGGCGGAGTGCAAGGCGCTCGGCTGGTGTTTCCCTGAATGTTGAAGTCCAGTGCGGACTGCCCCATGCAAAGCCCCTATAATCCGGCGAATAGCTGCGCCTACGACGGCAATATATGTAATAGATACATAATCACGTATTACCCAAAAGGCCAGAAATGTACATAGAACGTTTATGGCATTTACTAATGAGCGAAGGAATTTCTGATAGAGGGCTTCAATTGCTTGAGCTGGCCAGCTTGAAAGAGCTAGCGGAGAGCGGGAGCACCGATTACGTGCGATGGCAGAACATCAAGCGCGGAAAAGCCAGGATCGGGGCAGACGAAATCGAGATACTTGGGCGAGTGTTCCCACAGTACAGATGGTGGCTGATGACCGGGGAAGTCATGCCGGAAAGCAATCAGACCAGCCCGGAGTACGACGAGGCCAAGCAAAGCACGACTAGGCCGTAGCCCGATGCAATCCGGGCTACGGGGTGGCGAGCACTGCTGACCCTGCCCACACCAGCATACGCAGCGGACAAAACCTGCCGCCTCCATGCAACACCTAACGGGTACAGAGCCATTCATAACCCAATGCGCAAACTCGCCAGAGTAGCCAGCCATTCAGGTGGCGATCTGGCCACCGACGCATCTATCGAAAACGCGGATCAATGCGGAGTAATCGCAAACCACCGCGTCAATATTGGCCTGAATCCACTCCAACTCGTCGACGGCCCACCAGCTAATCTCATAACCCGCGTTCACGATGGCATGTTCGAACAGAATGCGCTGGGCGCGGCCGTTGCCTTCTCGAAAGGGGTGGATGACATTGAGATCGCCAAAATACTCAGCGACAGCGGTCACCAAGGCGGCACGATCAAGCCCCTCAAGCCAGCCAGCCTGAGCTAAAGCACGGAAGAGCTTTTCGGCTTCCGGCTCTATCCGGCTGACGTTGCAGAAGTGGGTGTCATCTTTGGAGATGTCGACTGTGCGTAGCTGACCGGCCCAGTCGTAGAGGTCTTTGAAGAGATGCAGATGGATTCGCTTAAGGTAAGCGAGGTCATAAGGCGGGAGTTCAAAATCGATTTCGCTGGCAGCGATTGCCGAAAGGTCGTGTTCTGCCTGATTCAGTGCGGCATCGTCACGGAGCCCCAGGCGGTTGCGCAGAACGGCAGTGCCTGGGTAGCAGTAAGGATCCTGGCCGACGCCATATTTATCCAGAATCAGCCCTGCCGGTAGGTGTTCAGCACAGATTCGCGCGTGGGTAGCGGGCGCTTTGCATCGGCGGGCGTAGTGTCGTAGCCCTCAAGCCGAAGGCTGGCGGCATAGTTGGACTGACGGGTCTTGGCGCAGTAGGCCTTTTTGGCTTGCAGGCTTGGGGTCGTCACAGTCACCGCCTCGGTTGCTTTGCACTCGGTTATTGTAGCCGATCCGCCAATTCAACTCACCCCGCTGCAACGACCGCTGAAGCCGTTGATAGCCCGCACAGCAGGCGACTACATCAGGCTGATTGTCTGGAAAGCTCTGTTCTGCCGAGGTTGCGGCAGGCTGAAAGCCCCTTTCTATGGGCTTTCCTGGGTCAGTGTGGAGCCGCTCAGGCGATTCATAATGCCGGGTGATCGGGCGGCCAACACACCAAAAGGCGATCCACGGAAGCTGGCCCCTTTTCTTTACCTGGCTTCTTACCCCAGCACTATCAGCCGCGCCTGGTTCCCAGCTGCGTGCCCAGCAGCAGCCCGGCGAAGATCAGCCCGCCGCCCAGCCAGTGGAAGGCCTGCAGGCCTTCGCCCAGCAGCAGCCAGCCGAGCACGGCGGTGAACACTGGCATCAGGTAGTTGCTCAGCGTCGCCTTGGCCGCGCCGAGTACGCGTACGCCATGGTTCCAGGCCAGGTAGGCGACCAGCGAGGCGAACACGGCGGTGTAAGCAATGGCGCCGAGGTTGCTTGGGGTGACGGCAAAGCGCGCGCCCTGGCTCAGTTCATAGAGGTAGAACGGCAGGATCAGCGGCACGCCGAGCAGCATCAGCATGCCGAGCAGGGCCAGCGCCGGGATCGGCAGCAGGTACTTGGCCCAGCGCCGCAGCAGCAGGGAATACAAGGCCCAGTCGGCCACGGCCAGGAGCATGAGCAGGTCGCCGCGGTTGAACGACAGCGCCGTCAAAGTCGCCCAGCGGCCCTGGGTGATCAGCACCAGCAAGCCGATCGCCGCCAGGCCCATGCCCCACCAGGCGCGGCGTTGCGGCCATTCGCCGAGCAGCAGGCCGGCGCCGATGAAGGTCATCAGCGGCAGGCAGGTATTGACCAGGGTGATGTTGATCGCCACGGTGGTCTGTGCCGCGCTGTAGAGCATCGAGTTGTAGCCGGCGATGCCCAGGCCGCCGAGCGCCAGCAGGCGCCAGCCGGCCTGGCGCAGTTGCGGACGATGGCGCCACAGCGGCGCCAGGACGAAGGGCAGCAGCAGGCTCAGGGCCAGGCACCAGCGCCAGAACGCCAGGGCAAACGGCGGGATCTCGCCGGCGAAGGCACGCGCCACCAGGGCGTTGCCCGACCAGCAGAGCACGGCCAGCAGCAGACCGAGCGTCGCCAGGCTGCGCGAACTGTTTGCCACCTCAGCTCTGGCCGAGCGGGCGCAGGCGGTATTGCCGCGGCAGTTGTTCGATGCCGCTGACGGTGACGTTGAGGTTCTTCCAGCGGCCGTCCTTGATGCCGTAGATGCAGCCGTGCACCGACAGTTCCTGGCCACGGTGCCAGGCGTTCTGCACGATAGTGGTGTGGCTGACGTTGGCCACCTGCTGGATCACGTTGAGTTCGCAGAGGCGGTCGACCCGCTCCTCCTCGCTCGGCAGCTGCGCCAGGTGCTCGCGGTGCTCGTAGTATAGGTCGCGAATGGTGCGCAGCCAGCCGTCGATCAGGCCGTACTGGGCGTCCTGCATGGAGGCGCGCACACCGCCGCAACCGTAGTGGCCGGTGACCAGGATGTGTTTGACCTTGAGCACATCGACCGCGTACTGGATCACCGACAGGCAGTTGAGGTCGGTGTGCAGCACCACGTTGGCAACGTTGCGATGGACGAACAGATCGCCGGGCAACAGGCCGACGATTTCGTTGGCCGGCACCCGCGCGTCGGAGCAGCCGATCCACAGGTATTCCGGTGCCTGCTGGCGGGCCAGTTTGGCGAAGAACCCGGGGTCTTGCTGAGTGATGGACTCGGCCCACCGCGCGTTGTTGTCGAATAGCTCTTGCAGGTCGTTCATGCTTGTATCCTCTCGCCCAATGCCTCACCCCAGGTAAGGTGTCAGCGACTTTGACAACTCGCATGAGCCCTTGGGTCACAAAGACCCCAGCAGTCGGCCGAATGCACGCTAGACTCCCAGCTCGCCTCGCAGTGCCTGCAAGAGCAGAGACAGGTCGAAAGGCTTTAGAAAGAAATCCGCCACCTGCAGGCGCATGGCTTCGATGGCGTCTCCGACCCCAGCGTCAGCGGAGACCACTATCACCGGTATCTGCCCATATTCGGAATCGCGCACCTGGCGAATCAGCTCAAGCCCCTTACCGTCGCCACTGATGCGCAGATCGATGATCATCAAGCCGATGTCCATGTCTGTCCGCAGTGCATCCAGTGCCCTCTGCGGGCTGGCGGCGATGAGATAGCTGATGCGCTCCTTGCCAAGCAACTTTGCCAGTTGACCCAAGGTATTGGGGTCGTCCTCGACCAGCAGGACTTTGCTTGCGGTCTTACTCGGCATGCCCATGGCTTCAGCCAAGGCATTGAGTTCATCTAGGTCTAGAACGGCGGCGTCCGACATCCTTGCGTCCTCTGCGAAGCAGTTCACTTATCTTACTTAAGCTATGGTTCTACGCTTCAAACTAGTCGCTCTAAGTCGCCCCGGCAACTCCTGGCTGACTCGGCGCGGCCACCGGCTGGCGGCGCCTGGTCGACTTCGGACAGGCTCCAGTTGCCCCGACTATGACGCCGTACGCACCAGAGCAGCCGGTTGACCAGCCGCTGGGCCGGACGGCGCGCAAGATCGCCTCCTCGACGCTCTCCTCGCACAGCGTCTACAGCATGGCCTTAGCCGTCGCCAGCGGGTCGGCGAAGGTCAGTGGCTTGGCTTACTTAGAGGGTACAGATGAGCGGCAGCGCGCCTCTGGGGGCGACCAATGGCCCGACAGTATCCGACAGGCCAGCGGGAACACAGTGGCGGATTGGGCCACCGACACTCGCCAATCGGGTCAAGTGTGCGGCGCGCACTACCGGTACCGGTCGCGTTTCCGCCGCATTGTCCTGCGGGCAAACGACAAGCCAATCAGCCACGCCCTCGCCCCCAAGTGGCTAGCCCGGGGCGCCGCTCAGTCGATCAGGGTGCAGGCCATCACCAAGGCATCCTCGCGGCCACCCACGGCCGGATAGTAGTCGCGGCGCCGGCCGATTTCATTGAAACCGTAACGCTCGTACAGGCGATAGGCCGACTGGTTGCTGGTGCGCACTTCGAGAAAGCATTCGCCGGCCTTGAGTTCCATGGCGCGCTGCATCAAGCGTTCCAGCAACAGCAAACCAAAACCACGGCCCTGGCTCTCCGGCTTGATGGTGATGTTGAGCAGGTGCGCCTCGTCGATGATCACGTTGATCACGCCGTGGCCGACTTGCTGCTGGCCCTCGAACATCACCCAGCAGTCGTAGGATTTGAGGCTGTCGAGGAAAATGCCGCGCGTCCAGGGATGGCTGAACGCGGCGTACTCGATCTTCAGCACCGCCTCGATATCCGCCTCGCACATCGGGCGAAAAGAAATCGCATCACTCATTCAGGTTGACTCAGCAGGGAAACGTAGGCGCAGTGGCCGGAGCCAGGCAATCCAGGGAGTGTTCAAGAGCCGGCCTGCCAGCGTTGCCGCACCCGACGCATGGCCTGCCACAGCGCGGCCTTGCGCTCCGGTTCGTCCATCAGCAACTCCAGCCCCGGCAGTGCCCAGGCCGCCCCCAGGCCATCGATCTGCAACTCGCGGTTGTAGACCTCGGCATCGGCATCGCCGGCAAAACGGATGGCGGGCAAACCGACCAGCCACAGGCAGGCGCAGGGTTGCTGTTCTTCCAGGCGCGCCGCGATGAAGCTCTGCAGGTAATCCAGCGCGGCCTGCGGCCCCTGATCCATGCTGCCGCGCGCCAGCAAGGGCCAGCGTACCGGCTCGCCGACCAATTGCGGGCTGTCCGGCAGACCGGCGGCGCGCAGCAGATCCTTGAGCAGCAAATAGGCCGGATCGCGCCCCTGCAAGGGTTCGCCGGCGGGCAGTTCGACCAGCAAGGCGCAGTCGCCGGCGCGCAGCAGCTGCAGAGCGAAACGCGGCGGCGCAACCACCGGCTTGGGCGCTACGGGAGGCGTGGCCTTATCGGCGGCCTCCGCTTTGGCGTTACGGGGGACGACGCTGGGCCGCGGCACCTCGATCTTCGGCCGCTCGACGGCAGGCGTGGGCCGGCTCGGCGGCGCCTTCTCGCGCGCAAGCGGGCTGACCGGCTCGGCCGTCGCCGGCACCTCAGGTTCTGCCGGCTGCAGCAGTTGCGGGCGTGAGGGCGCGGCAAACGGCAACTCCACCCGCGGCAGCCAGCTGGCCACCTGCATGGCGCTCAGATAAGCGCGACGCCGCAGCTCTGCAATCAAACGTCAGCCACCTGCGGGTGGGCTTTCTGTCCGTCCTGCATCAGATTAAGCGCGTTGATGTAGGCCTTGGCCGACGCCACCAGGATGTCGGTATCGGCGCCGTTGCCGTTGACGATGCGCCCGTCCTTCTCCAGGCGCACCGTGACCTCGCCCTGGGAGTCGGTGCCCTGGGTGATGGCGTTGACCGAATACAGCTGCAGGTTGGCGGCGGAAACGGCAATCGCCTCGATCGCCTTGAAGGTCGCGTCGACCGGTCCGGAACCCTGGGCCTCAGCACCCTGCTCGGCGCCATCGACACTGAGCACCAGCTTGGCCTGCGGCACCTCGCCGGTCTTGCTCGCCACTTCCAGGTAGACCAGCTTGAAGCGCTCTGGGGCTTCTTCGGCCAGGGTCTCGGAAACCAGCGCCTGCAGGTCTTCGTCGAAAATCTCGTGCTTCTTGTCGGCCAGTTCCTTGAAGCGGGCGAAGGCGGCGTTCAACTCGGACTCGCCAGCCAGGGCGATGCCCAGCTCCTCCAGGCGCGAGCGAAAGGCGGCGCGCCCGGAGTGCTTGCCCAGCACCATCTTGTTGGTGTGCCAGCCGACCGACTGTGCCGACATGATTTCGTAGGTTTCGCGGTGCTTGAGCACGCCGTCCTGGTGGATCCCCGACTCGTGGGCGAAGGCGTTGGCGCCGACGATGGCCTTGTTCGGCTGCACCGGGAAACCGGTGATGCCGGAGACCATGCGCGAGGTGCTGAGGATGTGCGGAGTGTCGATACGGGTGTGCACGCCGAGCAGGTCTTCGCGAGTCTTGATCGCCATGACGATCTCTTCCAGCGCGGCATTGCCGGCTCGCTCGCCGAGGCCGTTGATGGTGCACTCGACTTGGCGGGCGCCGGCCACCACGGCGGCCAGGGAGTTGGCCACGGCCAGGCCCAGGTCGTTGTGACAATGCACCGAGAACACCGCCTGGTCGGCATTCGGCACGCGGTTGAGCAACTGCCGGATGGTCTCGGCGTACTGGTGCGGGATGGCGTAGCCGACCGTATCCGGGATATTGATGGTGCGTGCGCCGGCATCGATCGCCGCTTCGATGATCCGGCAGAGGAAGTCGAGCTCCGAGCGACCGGCATCCTCGCAGGAGAACTCGACGTCGGCACACAGGTTGCGCGCGCGCTTGACCGCATGCACCGCCTGCTCGACCACCTGATCGGGCTGCATGCGCAGCTTGTACTGCATGTGGATCGGGCTGGTCGCGATAAAGGTGTGGATACGCCCGGAGTTGGCCCCCTTGAGCGCCTCCGCGGCGCGGTCGATGTCACCGTCGAGAGCCCGCGACAGGCTGCACACGGTGCTGTCCTTGATGCTGTCGGCAATCGCCTTGACGGCGGCGAAGTCACCCGGGCTGGCGATGGCGAAGCCGGCTTCGATCACGTCGACGCGCAAGCGCTCCAGCGCCTTGGCGATGCGCAGCTTTTCTTCACCGGTCATGGACGCACCGGGGCTCTGCTCGCCGTCACGCAGGGTGGTGTCGAAGATGATGACGCGGTCGTTGCTGCTCATTGAAAATTCCTCACGGCTGTCGCGGGTGTGCGCCCGACTTGGGGGCGGCGGTCATTGCGCTGATTGTCGCGTGAAACGCCGCGGGCGGGAAGCGCGACGCACGCCTGAGCACCGTCGCGGCTAAAGCCCCTCCCACGGAGCCGAAAACAAAACGCCCGCCAAAGATGGCGGGCGCGGGCTGATCGAGCGAGCTAGAGCGAGACAAGGCAAAAACAGGCGGGAAAGCGGAGTTTACTGCTGTAAATGAGCATTTCCCGCCTGTTTTTAACGCCGTACCGCCGACGCGCAGCCGATCAGAGGGCTTGATCCCAGGGGCGGTCGCCGTTGGCGTCCTTGATCCGGGTCGGCAGGCCCATCTGATCGAGCAGTTTGAGGAACGGCTTGGCCGGCAATTGCTCGACATTGGCCATGCGCGCCACGTCCCACTCGCCACGGGCGACCAACAGCGCGGCGGCGACCGGCGGCACGCCGGCGGTGTAGGAGATGCCCTGGCTGTCGGTCTCGGCATAGGCATCGGCGTGATCGGCGACGTTGTAGATAAACAACTCAACCGGCTTGCCGTCCTTGCTGCCTTTGACCAGATCGCCGATGCAGGTCTTGCCGCTGTAGCCTGGGGCCAGAGAGGCCGGATCCGGCAGCACGGCCTTGACCACTTTCAGCGGCACCACTTCGAGGCCTTCGGCGGTCTTCACCGGCTGCTCGGAGAGCAGGCCGAGGTTATTCAGCACGGTGAACACATTGATGTAGTGCTCGCCGAAACTCATCCAGAAACGCACATTGGGCACGTTCAGGTGCTTGGACAGGGAATGCACTTCGTCATGCCCGGTCAGGTACAGATTCTGCTCGCCGACCACCGGCAGGTCGTCACTGCGTTTGACTTCGAACATCTTGTTGCTGGTCCACTGGCTGTTCTGCCAGCTCCAGACTTGGCCGGTGAATTCGCGGAAATTGATTTCCGGGTCGAAATTGGTGGCGAAGTACTTGCCGTGGGAACCGGCGTTGACGTCGAGGATGTCGATCGACTCGATGCTGTCGAAGTACTGCTGTTGCGCCAAGGCGGCATAGGCATTGACCACACCCGGATCGAAACCGACGCCGAGGATGGCGGTCACGCCGTTTTCCTGGCATTCGGCCAGGTGCTTCCACTCGTAGTTAGCGTACCAAGGCGGCGTTTCGCAGACCTTGCCCGGCTCTTCGTGGATGGCGGTGTCGAGGTAGGCGGCGCCAGTCTCCATGCAGGCACGCAGCACCGACATGTTGAGAAACGACGAGCCGACATTGATGACGATCTGCGATTCGCTCTCGCGGATCAGTGCCTTGGTTGCTTCTATATCCAGCGCGTTGAGGGCATAGGCCTGGATTTCGGCCGGCTGCTTGAGGCTGCCTTTGGCCTTTACGCTGTCGATGATGGCCTGGCATTTGGAGATGTTGCGCGACGCGATGGCAATACGACCGAGTTCGTCGTTGTGCTGCGCGCACTTGTGGGCCACCACCTTGGCGACACCTCCTGCACCAATGATCAGAACATTCTTCTTCAATTTCTTTATCTCTCCTTATCTGCCGCCTACGAGAGGCTGGACAGGTAATCGTCAAAGCCAAACTCACGAACCACCTCGACGCTGCCGTCGAGTTGTTTCACCACGATGGACGGCATTTTCAGGCCGTTGAACCAGTTCTTCTTGACCATGGTGTAACCCGCTGCGTCGATAAACGACAGACGATCGCCGATGGCCAACGGACGATCGAATTGGTACTCGCCGAAGATGTCGCCGGCCAGGCAGGATTTGCCGCACACCATGTAGCTGTGCTCGCCGTCGCAGGGCTCCATCTTGGCGTCGAGCCGGTAGATCAACAGATCGAGCATGTGCGCTTCGATGGAGCTGTCGACCACGGCCAGATGCTTGCCGTTGTACAGGGTGTCGAGCACCGTGACTTCCAGGGAGGAACTCAGGGTGATCGCCGCCTCGCCGGGCTCCAGATAGACCTGCACGCCGTATTTCTCGGAGAAGGCCTTGAGCCGTGCGCAGAACTGATCGAGCGGATAGTCGTCGCCGGTAAAGTGGATGCCGCCGCCGAGGCTGACCCACTCGACCTGCTCGAGCAGATGCCCAAAGCGCTCCTCGATGGTGCTGAGCATCTGCTCGAACAGCTCGAAGCTGGCGTTCTCGCAATTGTTGTGGAACATGAAGCCGGAGATCTTATCCATTACCGTGGCGATCTTTTCCGGATCCCACTCACCCAAGCGGCTGAACGGGCGCGCCGGGTCGGCCAGCAGGTAGTCGGAGCTGCTCACCTGCGGGTTGACCCGCAGGCCGCGCACCTTGCTCGCCGAAGCGTCGGCGAAGCGCTCGAGCTGGCCGATGGAGTTGAAGATGATCTTGTCGCAGTTGACCAGCATCTCGTCGATTTCGTCGTCGGCCCAGGCCACGCTGTAGGCGTGGGTTTCGCCGGCGAACTTCTGCCGACCGAGCTTGAGCTCGTACAGCGACGACGAGGTGGTGCCGTCCATGTACTGCTCCATCAAGTCGAACACCGACCAGGTGGCGAAGCACTTGAGCGCCAGCAGCGCCTTGGCCCCGGACTGCTCACGCACATAGGCGATCTTCTGCAGATTGCCCAGCAGCTTTTGCTTGTCGATGAGGTAGTACGGCGTCTTGATCATCTGTGTGCCTATAGTGCCTATACAAGGTCAACCGGCAGGAAATCAGCAGTGCCGACCCCCTCCCCAAAAAAGTGGAGGGGAATTGTGCCGATAACCGGCGCATATCGAAAGAGCAATGGGGATATTTCGTCTGCCAACCGACCGTTGACGGCGCTTTATTGCAAGCCTGGCCAGACTGACGTTCACATCGAGCGCCCATGGCGGTTGGCGGCGGGTGCCCGCCAGGATGAACGGCAGGGATGACAACCGCATGACATCAACGCGCCATGCAGACGGCTCGATTGCCGGCTATTGGGGGGCGATTCAGTCCTGGCGAAACAGCCCGAGCAGGTGCCTGGCAATCGCGTCCTTGATTGCATTGATGTTCGGCGGCGCGCAGTGCGTCAGTTGAGCCAGGTTGATGCGGTGCAGGTGCAACGACGGCATGCGCGCCTCGAATCCGCGCAAATCCTCCTTGATCAACACCGGCAGGAAACACTCGCCCTTGGCCCGATAGCGTTGGATCACCAGTCGCAGCCCCTCCTGAAACGGCAGCTCCTTGGACGCCACCAGGCGGTTCTCGCTGGGAATTTTCAAGTAGAGGCCCGCATGGCCGATGGCTTCGCCCGGCAGAAGATGGATACCGGTGGGCTCTACCGCACGGATCGGGATGTCATGGAAGGTCTCGCTCCAGCTCCGTTCGACCGGGAGGATGGTGATATCGCCATGATCACTCTGCGGCACCACGAAGCTGTAGTGGCTGTAGAGCTTCTGCGCATAGCCCGAGTAGACACACAGGCGGTTCTCGAAACATTGCAAGAAGGCCATCGCCTCACGCCTATCGGTGATGGCGTCGAGATCCCGGACCAGGTCGCGCTGATCCTGCAACTCGCGCCAACAGGCATCGGCATAGGCGGTGACAACGAAAGACATAGGCTCGATTCCTGCGACGGTTTAATTCTCTATCGCAGAAAACATGCCAGCGAATTCAGTCACTTGGACAGGGCTTCCGGCGCCGGCCAGCGCTCCGACGCCGGCCGCAGCGGGCGCAAACTGCCGCATTGCGTCACCTGCGCGAACAAAGCGCCTCCGATCGCTTCAGGCTCAATCGACTGCCAGTCGATGCAGTACAATCGGCGCTTTTCCCAGATTGAGCGACTGGCCTTGCGATGATCGATCCCAAGCGCGTATTGCGCGCCCTTGCCGAACACTGGACGTTGCTCGAACCGCTCTGCGAGCGCTTCGATAGCGGCACCCTGAGCCTGATCGAGCTGCGCAAACAGCTGACGCTGCAGTTGCCGGAGAGTACGCCGGTGGACATTACCGCCCTGCTCGACCAGTGGATCCGCCTGGATATCCTGGTGCCGGTGGCCAAGAGTCCCAACCGCTTCGAGCTGAATGCGCAGATCCACGATTTTCTCGCCTACCTGCGCCGCGAACATCGCCTGGGCTTGTGTCTGGAGATCGAGGCCTACCTGCGCCACCTCGAACGCCTGGCCGGCTATATCAAGGACGCCTTCGAGGTGCGCGACGCCGCCGACCTGGCGCGCCAACTGCGTCTGCTCGACATGCGCGTGCGCGACGTGCTGAAGAAACTGGCCAACGACGAACAGGCGCTGGTGGCGGTCGCCGAGCGGGCCAAGACCAGCGACCGGCAGATCCCCCTGCGCCAGCGCTACGCCGAGGTGCTGGCGACCTGGGACGAATACGTCGAGCCGATGATCCAACTGGTGGCCGCCGACGGCGCCTTCGAGCAGGGCGTCTATCGCGTCGAGCATGTGCTGCTGCGCCTGCTCGGCGAACAGCAGCGCCTCGGCCAACTGGTCGACGACGACCTGTTGCTGCGCACCCACGCGCGCATCCTGGAGATGCAGACCACCGCCCAGCTGACCCTGCGCCGTGCCCGCGAACTGCTGCTGCCGCTGCGCGAGGAGGCGCGCCGGCACAACGCGGTGACCCGTGGCGCGGCCCTGGCCCTGGCCGCCATTCGCCGTAAGGGCCTGGACGCGGTGCCGCAGGCGGCGCTGCCGCTGTTCAGTCGGCCGCAGAGCACCTTTCTCGGCAGCGCCTCCCAGGTCGAGGCCTATGTCTACGCCCTGGCCCGCTTCGAACCCAAGCCGGCGCAGTTCCCCAAGGCCAATACTGCGCGCAAGGGCCAAACACCCCGCGCGCCACGCACCGCCCGCGAGATGATCGAACGCTGCGAGCAGGCCCTGCCGCTGCCGGATCTGATGACCTGGCTGCTGCAGCAGGAACCCGAGGGGGCCACCGACGAATTGCTGTATTGGTTCTCGCGCCTGTCGCGCGATGGCCGCTTCCAGCGCGAACGCCTGGAGCGTCGCGATTACTTGACCGCCGAGCATCAGCTCAGCCTGAGCTCCTTTGCCTTGATCAAGCCGGCCGGAACTACCGCCCTATGAATATCGACCTGAAAGAACTGACCCAACTGGCACCGATCTTCCGCGAGCTGTTCAAGGGCTATCACGTCAGCCGCCGCGACCCGGAGCTGTACAGCCAGCTGTCCAATCTGCAGGATCAGTACCGTGCGCTGTTCAAGGCGCTCGGTTATGAGCTGGTGTGCGACAGCCGTGGCTTCTACTATTTCGTCCCCGAGCAGATGGGCACCCAGGTCAACAAGACCGCCCAGCGCCTGGCGCTGTTCACCTTCATCCTGGTGGAACACCTCGCCGACCAGGGCCGCGACCCGTTGGCCGTGCTCGACGGCGGCAGCCTCGGCCGCGACGAGCTGCCGGCGCTGCTCGACAAGTACCGCGACCTGTTCCTGCAGGCCGAGGTCACCAGCGTTGAGGAGCTGGAAGAAAAAGTCATGCGCCGCTTGAACCAACTGGGTTTTGCCGGTGAAGAAAACGGCATCTACCGCTTCCTCGCCCCGATGCACCGCTTCCTCGATGTCTGCCTGAGCGTACAGCAGGATCGCGACCTGGCCGCCACCTTGCACAGCGCCCTGCCGTTACCGGCCCCGCTGCTGCTGGACGATGAGCCAGAGGACGCCATCATCAGCCTCGCCGAGGACGAGTCGGAAGAAGCTGCCCTGGCCCGTGCCATGGCCGCCGAACGCGCCGTACAGGAGATAGACGCATGAGCCAGGAACGCTACGGCATCCGCCGCTTCGCCCTGTTGAACACCGCCGGCTACAGCCTCGGCCTGTTTCCGCTGGAGAACCCGCTGTCGGTGTACGGCGCCAACAACCTGGGCAAGTCCGCCTCGATCAACGCCCTGCAGTTCCCGATTCTGGCACGCATGTCGGACATGAGCTTCGGCAAGTACAGCCTGGAGCAGTCGCGCAAGTTCTACTTCGCCAGCGACACCAGCTACATCCTGGTGGAAGTCGCCCTGCCCCACGGCTCCCACGTGATCGGCGTGGCCGGGCGCGGCCCGGGCGGCGGTTTCGGTCACCAGTTCTTCGCCTACCAGGGCGAGCTGAACCTGGCCCACTACCAGAAGGACGGTACCTGCCTGCGTCAGCGCGAGTTGTTCAACGCCCTGGAGCGCGAAGGCATCAAGGCCTACGAGCTCAAACCCGAAGAACTGCGCCGCCTGCTGGTCGGCGGGCACACCTCGGTGCCGCTGGATCTGACCCTGATTCCGCTGCGCTCCACCAGCGAGCAGAGCCTGAAAACCTTCCGCGCACTGTTTATCAACCTGCTGCATATGCGCGAAATCACCGCGGCCAAGCTCAAGCAGCTGTTCCTCGACGCCTTCGAACACAGCCTGCGCTCGGGCAGCGTCGACTATATCGCCGCCACCGAAGAAGCCTTTCGCGACGTGCGCCGCATGGAGCAGGACTACCAGGCGCTGGTCAGCGCCGGCCCCTTGATCGAAGCCCTGGCCGCCGGCGTGGCCCAGCGCGAACAGCTGCGCGGCAAGCTGCATCGCCTCTCGCCGCTGCTCGATACCCTGCTCGGCACCTGGCAGGACTATGCCAGCGCGCGCAAAGAAGAGTTGCTGATCCAGGTCGAGCACTATCGCAATGAGCAGGACGGCCTGCAGCACGAACAGCGCGGCGGCACCCAGGAGCTGATGCGTATGGAGCGTGAAATCAGCGAACTCCAACGCTGGCTCGGTGAGCTCTCGGTACTGAAAAACCGCTTCGCCCTGGTCAGCGACGTGCAGGTACTGGAAGCCCAACTACTCGCCGCCAAGGACGCCCACGACGAGCTGGCCGGCGCCCTGGCGCAATCCCGCCAGTTCTCCAGCGAGGATCTCGACGAGCGCCTGCGCGATCTGGAAAAGCGCCTCAAATCGGTCAAGCAACAGCTCGAGCATGCCGACAACAACAGTTACGCCAGGCTGCGCGAGGAATTTTCCCAACAAGACGTCGACCGCCTGATGCGCCTGTTCAACGGCCAGCTGTTCAGCCTGCCGCTGGGCGAAAAAGGCATTCAACTGGACAACGACGACGCCTGGGTAAAAACCCTGGAAGCCGTGCTGGATAGCTTTAAGGGCGAGCGTTTCGAAGTCCCCGGTCTGTCCATCGACCTCAGTCATATCGAGCCGCCGGCTCTGCAAGCCCTGGCCGACCGCGCCGCCCTGCGCGACCAGAAAGACCGCCTCGACCGCGAATACAAACAGCTCAAGACGCAACAGGCGGTGGCCGTCGACCGCGCGGCGAGCAAAGCCCAGGCCGAGCAGCTGTACCAGGCCGTACTGGATGCGCAGAAAGCCCTGGAAGATTTCCGCCGCCGCCAGACCCTGGCGGTGGAAGAAGACAGCAAACTGGAACAACTGGCGCAACTGGAAGCCGCCCAGGATGAACTCAAGCGCAGCAGCGACGCCTTTACCGAGCGGGTGCAGCAACTGTCCGCCAAGCTGCAACTAATCGGCCGCCAACTGGCCGACCTGGAGGCCAAGCAGCGTACCCTGGAAGACGCCCTGCGCCGTCGCCAACTGCTGCCGAGCAATCTACCCTTCGGCGCGCCCTTTACCGACCCGCTGGACGACTCGCTGGACAACCTGCTGCCGCTGCTGGGCGACTACCAGGACGCCTGGCAGGGTCTGCAGCGGATCGACGGGCAGATCGAGGCGCTCTACGCCCAGGTGCGCCTGAAAGGCGTGGCCAAGTTCGACAGCGAGGACGACGTCGAACGCCGCCTGCAACTGCTGGTCAACGCCTACGCCCATCGCCAGGACGAAGCCCTGACCCTGACCAAGGCCCGTCGCGCCGCGGTCACCGATATCGCCCGCACCCTGCGCAATATCCGCAGCGACTACGACAATCTGGAACACCAGTTGGCGCTGTTCAACCGCGAGATCAACAAGCGTCAGGTCTCCAACCTGGAAAGCTTCCGCATCGTTCTGGCGCCGAACAAGGAGGCGCTCAAGCATATCGACCAGATCATCCACAGCGCCGGCCAGTACGAGCAAGGCGAGACCCTGTCGGTGTTCGACCTGCAGCAGAGCAGCGATCAGGACAGCAGGAACGAGGAGGCCAAGGAATACCTGGCGCGCCTGGTGGCGGCCAACCACAACCAGCTGGGCTTGAAGGATCTGTTCGAGCTGGCTTTCGAGATCACCAAGGTGCACGGCCAGCCGGTGATCCACACCGACATCGATGGCGCAGCAAGCAACGGCACCACCATGACCATCAAGGCGCTGACCAACATGTACCTGTTGCTGCACCTGATGGATCGCGATCAGGCCGGGCGCATCCGCCTGCCCTACTACCTGGACGAGGCCGCGGATATCGACGAGAAAAACCAGCAGGCGCTGATCGAAACCAGCCTGCAACTGGGTTTCGTGCCGATTCTGGCCTCGGTCAAGCCGCAGGTCTCCGCCCATGTGGCCATCGACCTGGAAGGCGGCAGCGGGCCGAGCGGTATCTATATCGATGAGGCCGACTGGAAGTTCATCAAGCCTCGCGAGACGGCCAAGGCCCAGGTGCAGGATGAGGCGGCAAGCGCCGAACTGGCCTGATTCCGGTGGGGATAAGGGCCGCACTTGCGGCCCTGGAACTGGTTAGTGCGGCAAGGCGATCTTCGGCGCCCAGCGCAACCACTCGTCCTGCGGCTCGTCGAACAAGGCGAAGGTCTGCCCCGGCTTGGCCTGCATGCCCATGTCCGCCAACTCCGGAGTAGCGAAGGCGACGCCGCCCGCGATGATGGTTTCCAGGGATTCTGTACGCACCTTCACCCCCTTGAACAGACCGGCCTCGACGCCGACGCCGGAGCTGTTCCAGAAGCGGCTGCCGGTGTGCACCAGGCCGGCATAGCGCGGCTCGATCAGCACATGGATCAGCACCCGATCCGCACTCGGCCCGAGCTCGTAACCGGTCACCTTGCCCACTTGCACCTCGCGATAGCCCACCGGCGCGCCGGCTTTCAGCGAGTTGCGCCGCGCCGCGCTAAGCACCAGGCGCAGCCCGGGCTCGCTTGCCGCCAGATTCGGCGGCTCGGCCAACGCGGTGAAAACAGTCTGCCGCCCCCCCGGCTTGCTCGCCGGCAGCACTTCCAGGAACTGGCCGCTGACCAAGGTTTCCAGGTTGGCCGCCCGGGTCAGGCTCAACTCCGGTTTGACCACCCAGAACTGCGTACCGGCACGGACGATCTGCTCCGCGGCCTGGGTGATCCGCGCATGCACGATGACGCTCTGCAGATCCTCGCTCAGCCCGATACTTTCGATCTTGCCGACATCCAGATCCCTGTAGCGGATCGCCGTCCCCGGACTCAGGCCATCGCCCCGTGGCAACTGGATGCTGATCGCCTGTCCGATTTGCAGGGCGTTTTCGCGGTTCTCATGGAGATTGAAGCGTTGCACCCGCCTGGCCGTGACTGGCGCCTCCAGGTCGCTGGTTTCGAAGGCGATACCGCCGGCCAACAGGGTTTGCAGCGACTCGCTCTTCACCTCGACCCCGGACAAGCTGCCACGCAAGGTGATGCCACTGGCATTCCAGAAGCGTGTGCTGCTGTTCACCAAATGGGCGTACTCCAGCTCGATGTGCGCGCCGAACACCACCTGCTGGTTGTCGCGCGACAGCTGGACACTTTGTACCGAACCGACTTTCAGCTGTCGGTAGAGAATCGGACTGCCGACCTCCAACGAACCGCGGTTGTCGCTGAACAGCACCAGATGCAGGCCTGGCGCTCCCAGATTCAGGGGCGGCGCCTTGGGCCGCGCCGTGAACTCACGCTTGGCCGCACCGCCTCTTTCACCAGGGCGAACGGCGATGTAATTGCCTTTGACCAGGGCCTCCAGACCGGTGATGCCGGCCAGCGAGATCGAGGGCTTGACCACCCAGAACTCGGTGCCCTCGACCAGATAGTCCTCCGTGCGTGGATCCATGTTCAGCTCGGCGCTGGCTCCGCTGAGATCCTCGTTGACCTTCAGCGTTTTCAAGGTGCCGGTCTGGATGCCGTTGTACAGCACCGGAGTACGGCCCGGCTGCAACCCCTCGAAATCGCTCAATTTGACCAGCAGTTTGATACCGGCCTGAGCCGCATCGAAATCTTCATACAGGCGAAAGGCAATGCTCGGATCGGTTGGCGGACTGTCTGCACGATGCTCCGGGGTAGCGAAGGCGATGCCGCCTGCGACTATGCTGGCCAACGACTCGCTACGCAGCTTGACGCCCGACAGATTGGCATCGACGCTGATGCCGCTGGCATTCCAGAAACGCGTGTGTTTGCGCACCAAATTGGCATAGGCCGGCTCAATGAACACCTTCACTTCGACCGTGCTCTGGTTCTCCGCCAGTGCATAGCTTTTCACCCGGCCCACCTGGATCTGCTTGTAGAACACCGGACTGTCGCGCTCCAGTGAGCCTAGGCGCTCGGCTTTCAGGGTCAGATGCAGGCCTGGTTGATCATCCGACAACGGCGGCGGTTCGGACAGCGCCTTGAACAGCAGGGTCGGCTCGCCAGCGCCGGGGCTGACTGCGATGTAGTTGCCCGACACCAAGGTCTCCAAGCCGGTGATCCCGCCTAGGCTCACGCGCGGCTTGACCAGCCAAAAGCGTGCCTGGTCGCGCAGATGCGGTTTCACCTCTTGCCGCATTTCGATAGTGGCGATTACACCGCGCTTCTCGCCGCTGTCATCCAGGGCCAGCGCAATCACCTTGCCGATGGGCATCCCCTTGTAGATCACCTCGGTTTTACCCGCCTGAATGCCTGCGCCACTGTCGAAGATCACCTGGATCTCGATGCCGGCCTGGCTGTAGGCACGCCAACCCAGCCAGCCACCGATCAACAAGGCGAGGATGGGCAAGACCCAGATAGCCGACCAGTTGGAGGCCGGGCGAATTTTAGCCAGTGGCAGATCACTCATGGTCGTCATCCAACTTCGTGTTATCCCAGATCAAACGAGGGTCAAAGGTTAAAGCAGCGAGCATGGTCAGAATCACCACACTGGCGAATGCCGCGGCGCCCATGCCCGGCTCGATACTCGCCAGGCTGCCGAAATTGACGACCGCCACCAATATGGCGATGACGAAGATATCCAGCATCGACCAGCGTCCGATCCATTCGATAAAGCGAAACATAATGAGGCGCTGGCGCGCCGACATGGATTGATGCCGCTGTACCGAATAGAGCAGCAGCGTGATGCCGACCAGCTTGAAAGTCGGCACCAAGATGCTGGCGACGAACACCACCGCGGCGATTGGCAGCATGCCGTAGTTCACCAACTCCACCACGCCGGACATGATGGTGTCCGACTGTCCCTTGCCCAATGAATTGACAGTCATGATCGGCAGCAAATTGGCCGGGATGTAGAGGATAGCCGCCGTCAGCAGCAGCGCCCAGGTACGCGTCAGGCTGTTAGGCCGGCGCGCGTGCAACAGGCCGCCGCAGCGCGAGCAGAACTGTTTGCCGGCGGAGGCGTCCTGCCGGCTCAGTTGGTGGCACTCATGACAGACCAGCAGCCCCGCATCAATCGCCCGCATGCACGTCCTCCCCCGCCAAGGCTTCCCAGATCTGATGGGGCGACATAGTCACCTCGAGCCAGACCTGAACCAGCAGCAGTGCAATAAAACAGAATAGTCCCAGGCCGAGGCTGATATCCGCCAGATCGACCAGCTTGACGATGGCCACCAAGATGCCCATCAGGTAGACCTCGAGCATGCCCCACTCACGCAAGTGGTGATAAATCCGGTAGAGCAGCAGGCCATAGCTGCGGCCGAAATCCAGACGGATACTCAGCAACACGGCGAGCTGGCAGAGTAACTTGAGCAATGGAATGGCCATACTGCAGAGAAACACCACCGCAGCGACCCCCTGCATGCCACTGTCATACAGACCGAGTACGCTGCTCCACAGCGTATCCTCGCTGGTCTGCCCCAACAAATTAAGCTGCATGATCGGCAAAAAGTTGGCCGGCACGTAGAGCAGCAGCGCGGCCAGCACCAAGGCCAGGCTGCGGCGCGTCACTTGATGCCGGTGGGTGTACAGCTCATAACCACAACGTGGGCATTCGACACGCTCGCCATTTTCGATCTGCGGTTTGCGCATCAGCAAATCGCACTCGTGACAGGCAATTAATCGCTCAACAGGAAGCTCAGACAAGAACCGAGACTCGACCGAATCAGGCATAAACGGACTCTCTGAAAGATGAGTCTATTCTAGACGAGCAGCACACCGAAGCACGGAAACATGTGCGGCGTGCTGCTTCTGCCGTCCATTTCTAACGCGTGGTTTTAGAGCCTTTTAAAACGCGCAAAGACAAACCCCCCAT
>NZ_JARRAB010000015.1 GCF_030376615.1 Pseudomonas sp. sp1636 | reverse complement strand
ACCATCCACCTTGCTACTCAGCAGTTCCTGAACCGACCAAGGCTTGCGCGATCATTCCCCATCAGCGTTACCGGGGATGCTGCCAATCTGCAGTTGGCACATGGGCAAGCCGTTCGATGGCAGTCAGGCTCGGCCGGAAGCTGCGAATCACCCAAAGCGTCGACTTCTATACTCAAAATATCTTGGTGACTATAAATTATAGTTGCAGAGATATTTGGAGGATAATTCCCTGAGATCCGACCAGTTGGTAGGCACTTGTCACTATTCGATGAGCCAGTACAGGTGCCCGTAATTCGAGTTCCATACACCGGCCTGACTCAGCAATTGCTGGCTTCGCGAACTGTTACACCTGCGCCGCTTTGCCACCCGAACCGAGGCTGAGGCAGCCAACCAGAAGTACATCGACATCTCCTATAACCGCCAACGTCGCCACTCGCGCCTTGGCTACCTGCCCCTGCTGAATTCGCCAATAAGTACTCGTATTTACGGCGGCCGCTAGAGACGGGACTGTCGCCGGCGACAGGGCACCTCAAAGGCGTTTGGCACGGCTTTTCAGGCACCAAAGTTAGAAGTAAAACATCGCCGTAGCCCGCATCGAGCCGTAGAACAGCCTGGGCGTTGCCGGGGCGCTCAACTCTGCGCGGGTACCGAAATTGCGAATACCTAGTGCCTGCCCGGCCTGGACCGGCCCTAAGAGCTGGCGCATGGCTGCACGGTCAGCGGGCAGATCGAATTCACACTTATAGTAGCCTCGCAACCACTCGCCAAGGAGCCGAGACAACAGCATATTGCTGCTGCCGGCGTCTAATACCGCGAAAAAATGCCGAGGATCGATGTGAACGAAAAACTGCGACGCAGCACGACTCCAGAACCATAAGCGCGCGACAAGCTGATAGAAAACGCTTTGAAAGAAACGTCGTGAAACCCTAGGCACCATCTGGAGTTTTGCCAGCTGATGCGAGGCCTGCTCTGAAAGCCGCGGTATCGCTTTATCATTGCTCAGGTATTCAAATTTTTGCCGAAATATCGACAATGCCACGTTGTACAAGCACACGCTGCGCGACGAATCACCGACGCCGGGTCGTGAAAGAACTGCGCCGCAGGGGCAGTGGCGATGCGCTTTGAGCAGGCGAACTTGATGAAATCTGACAAAGCACCTGTAGCACTCATCCGGCGAACCCGGTACCGCACATTGGCCGAGCATGTCGAAAGTCTTATGCCATATTTTGGTCGTTTTATCAGGGAGAAACTCCTGTATAGCGCAGCTGTCTGCAAGGGCTTGCGTGCCATCATCGGTCGCCTTAGCGAAATTGATCACGTCCAGTACCGCCAGCCGGTGCAGTCGTTCAGTATTGACGTGAAAATTCATGCAAGCCAACCCACTAGTGCTGGCGGCATAGGAACGACAGGCAGCAAAAATCGCTTCCCGGTTCGGCACCCAGTAACCGCAGTCCTCGCAACTGTAGCCGACCGGACTCCCGAACGAGGTAGGTGCGAACTTCCGAATGTCGTGGCAACGCTCACATAGCGGTTTCAGCGGCCGGTGATGCCACGGACAACTGGCCACAAAGCGCAGTGAAAAGACTGCTGGTACGAATCCTGTTTCCGCCAGGCATTCCGCACAATACTTGATGGGGCCGTGAACATTCTTTGGAAAATAATCGCCGGTACGTTTGACGAAATTGCTGGACGACAGAAAGGAACGAGAGGTGTGGTATATCTCGTCCAGGGCCCTCTCAATCTGAGTTTCCCTACCCTTTTTCGAACCGCGCCGTGACTTCTTTAGCGGAGACGTTCCCAGCACGACCCTGCCACAGACGCCATTCACCACCGCGGCTTTGTGCAGAGCGGCAACGGCATGATCATATGGCCATGGAAAGTTATCTGGGAAAAATAGCCCGTGTTTATAGTACATCGCAGAACATCCGAACACTCGTGCGGCGGACCGCTTCAATGACTAGCTTGTCATCGGCTTCGAACAAGGCGTTGTCATGCGGCGCGATGAGCAGCAACAGGTCGAGGATCGACTCGCGTACGTGCTGCATGGGGAGATTGTTGACGTATTCCCCCGCTACACTTTCATCGAACGCCTTCCAGAACAAGCCCGCCAGCGGTGCCAGCCTGAGCCCGGCGGCAAAGGCCTCTGTCGCGAAAAACGCGGTATAGCTGGTGCCCGACCCGACGGGGTACTCGGAGCCCTCGTCACACGCCTGCAGTATCGCCGTCAGTTCGTCGACGCTCCGACACCCGTGGAACGGAATGATTTCTGCAAAGAAGCGGGCCACTATCTGCGGGCGCTTCACCGCCCGAAGCCCGCTGAGTAGATGATAGATCTCCGATTGCGCAAAACCGATGACCGTTAAATTGATGTTTTCCGACTGGAGATAATTGTGAAGGTCCGACAGAACGCGAAAGTCGTTTTGACGCCATTGTTGAATCTCATCGACAACCAATACACATTGTGGCGCGGGTTGGCCGGTCACATGCCCTTCGATATAGGCCAGCAGGTGCTGAAGATAATCCACGCCTCGCGCATTAGGCGATGCCCGCTCCGATTCACATATCTCCTTCAATACGGACTGCCGTCGGCCGGGTTCACGGTGGCGGGCGATGTGGAGCATGGTGAACACGCCTGGCAACTTGATCTTTAACTGCTCGGCGACAAATTGTGCGCAACGGGTTTTGCCGACCCGCGACGCACCTTCGAACAACACGCCGGATCGTCTGGCGGCCACCCGATCGAGACTCAAGCGAAGGACGCGCACCATCTGGTGCGTGATAAACAGCGCCTGGTCGGTCTTGAGAGGGTGAGCGCTGGCGTTCATCTCTCGACTCGGTTCAGCGCGCGACCAGGCGAGGGCAGCTCACCGTATTCGCTATCAGCTTGGATAAAATAGTCCGGTCGAAATGCCCGGTTTTTCCGAGGACGCGGGTTTTCGTCCTTTTGGGTCGCAGCTTCCCGGCTGAGAGACAATGCCACTCCGGCTTGCCCGTGTTGGGTGAAATAATCACTGAGTTGCTGGGTCGGGGATTTATCCTCATCGATCTTCAAATCCCCTGAACGGATCAAGCTGTTCACCTTGAGTCGCACGGAGGGCGTATGTTTGAACTCTCCCCACCATCCTTGCGCGCAGAGATAACCGATAGACTCACCATTTGGCAGATAGGCTTTGACTGCTCGGTAATCGTGATTATCGACTTCGATCAACAACTGCATTCCGACAAAGGCGAAGTCACCAGCCAGGATCGCGCTGGTATAGCGCACCCGATCTAATTGGATGTAAGGACGACGCCCACTGTCGCAGCTTCCACGCACAGTCGCTTTACGAGTGGTCAGGTCCGCCTGCAATCGTTCTCGCTGCTCTGCTGAGTAGCTCGGAATTAGTGCGCCCTGGCGGAAGAACTGCTCTAGGTAACCTAGCGGCGAAAAGAGCCCCAGCCCTTCACTGGGCGTGACATTGTAGTTGGCAAGCAGCACATCTATCGCATCCTCCATCAGCGTGAAGTCGATCTCGTACTTCACGGCCTTTTGCTCGGCGTCCTTGGCCCGCCCGGCATGAGGATGGCTTCCAGTTGATGAGACCAACAGGTGAACTTCCCGTACCACCTCCAGAAAGGAACGCTCGATTTCCGCGCGCACCTCGAAATGCCCCACCGGCCCTATGCACACTTGGAAACCGAAGTCGCGACGTGCCTCCGTGGTAATTTTCTTGGCGAGGTTGGACAGGTGGGAGTCGGCAAAAAATACCCCGAAGCTAATACCTTGGCAGCCCTCGATGACACCCGAGGGCAGTCCGGCACCTGGCTTATACTGATACTTTTCGTTTACCAACGCTCTTGGGCACCATTTCCCAAGACAGGCTTGGGCGATGACTTCACGGACATCGGCCGCTGAGACTTCACTTCTCAGGACAAGCTTGTAGGCCAGGACAGCATTGGAAAAGGGTTCGATCATCGACAATAACCAAATTCGATCAATCGCAATCCACTGATAAAACCCCGGCATTTCCTCTACGCGCAGCGCGAAGATGGCGTCGATGTGATGTCCATCAAGCTGAACACAATCGAAAGGCCGCTTAGGGTGGATGAAACGTCGATGACCCGTGCCGGTCGCCAGATGAGCCACGGCAACCTCATCACCGTGGGCATGAATGTATTGGACCGCAAACCTTACACGTAGAGCTTTTAGGTACTTCCGGATGGTTGTACGACCTTTGTGCTTGGTATTGAAAGGCCAAGACGGTGAAGCAATGCCAGCCTTCTCTAGCGCTTGTTTAAACGCTGAGACTAAGACACTCATCCCCCCTCGGTCGTCATTCAATACCGCACCTGGAGTACAGAGTAGGTCGATCATGGCCGCTTCAATTTCGGGGTGCTCGGACAACAGCATGTTGAGCGCACCGGTCAGGCCACCCTGCTGCTCACTTCGCTTCACACCAATGGGCTTGCGTCGCTCATAGGGAACAATCCGGGTGTACGCTATCAGCGCCCGCTCACCAAAATAATGTCCCTCTTCATCCATCGAGCAGAAGCGATGTGCAAGCCGGTTAATCTCGTTGGACGGCATTCCAGTTTGCAGCCTGATCGCTTTCATCGAGGCCCCGTCGATGTACATTGACACGGCAAGCCGCTTTCGGGCGAAATCCGGCCATTGCGCCTGCGGCACCGTCGCTGGCTCGACGCGCGGCCAGTCGCCCTGTCTGATGGCCTGCGGGATCGCTGTACGTTTCATGAGGAGCCTCTCAACGACCAAACCGTGTGTTGGGAGGGCGTAGAATCCTCAACCTCGACTGTCACAAATCCTTCAATGGTGAGGCGCACCATTGCACAGATCAGGTGAGTAGGTGCCAGCATGGGAAATGCTTGCAGCAATCCGCCAAACGTCCCCGCCTGCTCCTGATTCACGTAGCTGAGGACTGTCTCCTGCACGTAATCCACCAGGGGTTGATTACGCCCAACCGCGATGAAATGCATGAGGCGGAGACGTGGAAGCAGCTCATACTGGCGGGCAGTGCGCGTGGACTCATCGAACAAGCGGTATAATGCTCCGTTGTTCGCGGCTAACTCCCGCTGCATCATGATTTGTTGGCTGGGATTGACTTCATCAACATATCCGGCTTTAACCTCATGCCACTCCAGCACGCCGTCGGCGTTCTTCGCCACGACATCTGGCCGAGTCCGACGACCGCCTACTTGATCGCCATACAACTCGTTTGCCGCCGGGATCCAGAAATCCACGACATGGGCATCAAACTCAAGGTTCAGAAGCCAGTGTGCGAACTCCTGGTTGCTTTCCAGAATGAGGTCAGTCCGTATCTTGTGGCTGTAGACTAACCACAAGTAGCTGCGTGTCGATCGCCGACTACGGATCCGGGCAAGAAATGCATTTTCCGGTGTTTTGCTAGGCATAGCCGCCCCTCTCAATTGAATTGAGTCGTGGGGTGACTCGTCTCTCCCGCGCGTGAATTCCCTTTGAATGGGGAGGCATGCACCAATATATAATAATAGACACAGATATATGATTAGCTGATCGAAAAGAAACCTAAAGAACCAGCCGCCTATTCGCTTTCGTAATATGCGCTGGATACCCCACTAGAAGAACGATGCACCATCCATTACGGTGAGACCTCATGAATAAGAACAAGGTTGAACTAAGCGGTGCCCCTAGCAGAGCAGAAGCTAATCGCCGCAGAGCCTTGCAGCATTACATCGAGTGGCAAGGACGAGATTTACCGTCGTTACCTTACGAAGTCTGTCTCTACCTAGCAGACTGCTATGGCCGCATTGACAGAAGGCGAATGGATTTAGCGCTTTCCGCTCTCGGTTACTGGCACAAGGAGAACGACTTTCCCGATCCTACCGCATGTCCGTCAGTGATCGATCTGGTGTGCCAACTCTGGGACAGGATGCCTCTACGACGCAAACCACCGTTCCAACGGCCTCCTTCAATTGTAGATGTAATGCATCTGGTCGAGGCACATGAGCGCTGTTTCTCCCCTAGAACGCCGCCGGATTTGGACCCGCGCGGAAACTCGCTAAAATCAATCTACCGATCCGAATTGATCGCTTACCGCAATAGAGCAATTTTGCTAATAGGATTCTGGTTCGGGATGACCACCGCAGAGGTGTGTAGACTTATGAGGCACGATGTAAAAATAACGAGTAGTTCTCTTGAAATTACCTCTAATCGTATCGGTGAGAGTGGGCGAAGAAGGAGAAACACCTTCCAGATAGTCCGCCTGCCCTTACTCTGCCCTCTAGCAGCACTTGAGGACTGGCTGGCTTGCGTAGGTAACTCGAGCCACTATCTCTTCCCTCGCACAACCCGGAAAGCGCTTCCTGGCCCGGTTAGCTCTCGATCTGTGCAGGTTAGCTTTAATAAACTAATGGCGGCGAATAATGGACCGCCGTTCAGAATGCCCTCGCTTCGCTATAGCCTTTACTTTTTCCTTGCGGATAATGGCTGGTCTCGCCAGAAAATATTGGCACATGTGCCATTTTATAAAAAACAAGCATCCAAGACACGCATAATAAATACCCGCCGAGACGGGCGTATAGATCTCTTAGCCTTCTCCTCTGAAGACATATCAAACATAACCTCCATAGTCGAGAGCAGTTGCTATCAAGCCGCTTAGAGTTTATTTAAATAAAAAAGCGTGCAAGCATGTCTACCTTATCTGTTCATACGTGAATCTTTAGTTGCAGGAAAGAACACAGCTTCAGTAAAGTCGATTTTTTGCGAACAAATTTATTGAAAAATTTTCAGCGCACAAATAAAGCTCTTTGACTTTTAAAGTTTTTTTCTCTGGGTTAATTCGATATATTAGTTCTGAGGACTGAACTAGAGCGCTCAGAACTAATTCATTGAACATAGTTTGCGCGACTATGACGCTCCCACCGCCGTCACTGATAGGTTAAAGTCCCTGCTTTTGTAGTAATTACTTCAGGGGCGTGTAGTACATGGCGCAGCTTCCTCAGCCCAAGTGTTTGGTGTTCGACCTTGAGGTAGTGCCCGAACAACCGAATCAACCGGCCAAGATTTTTAAGATTGGCGCTTTGCGGCCGGATACCGGTGAGGAACTCGAATTAAGCATTAACAAAAATCTTGCTGCGGCGCTGGAACGACTGGATCAAATGGCTGAGGGTGCCAGCTTTCTACTGGGGCATAACCTGCTCGCCCATGATCTGCCTTTGCTTCGCAGCGCCGCCCCCCATCTAAAGCTGCTAACCCTGCCGGTGATCGACACCCTACGTTTATCGCCACTGGCCTTTCCGCAGAACCCTTATCACCGTCTGATCAAAGACTACAAGCTGATCCGCGACAGCCTGAGTTCGCCGCTGGCCGATTGCCGCTCGACGCTGACTTTATTTCAAGACCAGCACCAAGCCTTTACGCGACTGGCTGAAAATCAACCAAACGAACTGCTGTGTTATCAAGCCCTCACCGCACCGCAAATCGGGACTGGTCTGGGTAATTTTTTTCTGGCCATGAGCGGCCAGCCGCCAATAGAGCTACTCCGGCTGCGCGAATTACTTCCTGCATTACTGCAAGAAACAGATCCCGCGCTAAAGCGGGACTTGAAGGTCTGTCGCACACGGCTTACCAGGCTTATTGAACAAGATCTGAGCCTGGCCGACTTGAACTGGCCAATGGCCTATGCCCTGGCATGGCTGCGGGCATCTGGAGGTAACTCTGTACTCGCCCCCTGGGTTCGCTATCAGTTCCCGGCGGTAAGCCGACTGATCTCAGAGCTTCGCGACGTGCCCTGCACCGACAAGAGCTGTCAGTACTGCCAAAGCGTTCACGATCCTCGTCTAGAGCTGAAGCACTACTTCAATTTCGATGATTTCCGTTACGAAGCCGACGGCAAAAGCGCGCAGTACGACATCGTTCTGGCTGGCATGCAGGGCAAATCGATATTGGCGGTACTCGCCACCGGCGGCGGCAAGTCCATTTGTTATCAATTGCCTGCGCTGAACCGCTATCACCGCAACGGTAGCCTGACGATCATCATCTCGCCGTTACAGTCGCTGATGAAAGATCAGGTCGACGGTCTGCTCGCCAGCAATGTGCAATGTGCTGCGGCGCTCAATGGTCTGCTGACGATGCCTGAACGCGCCGATGTGCTGGAAAAAATCCAGATGGGCGATATCGGTATTCTCCTAGTGTCGCCAGAGCAGTTTCGCAATAAGGCCTTCCGCAAGGCCATTGCCAATCGGCAGATCGGCGCCTGGATCTTCGATGAAGCGCACTGTCTATCCAAATGGGGCAACGATTTTCGTCCTGACTACCTGTATGCCGCGCGCTTTATTCGCGAGTTCAGTGCCGACGCACCTGTAGCGCCGCTTGGCTGCTTTACCGCCACGGCCAAGCAGGATGTGCTGGACGATATTCACCAACACTTCAAGGAAGAGTTGGGCGTTACATTTACCGCTTTTATTGGCACGCCCGAACGCACCAATCTGTGTTTTGAGGTGCTTCCAACGGGGGCAGGCGAGAAATGGCAGCGCACCCATCTGCTGCTGGAGGACGAGTTAGGCCCGCAAGACGGCGGCGCGGTAGTTTTTGTTTCCAGTCGCAAGAATGCGGAAGAACTCGCGGCTTTTCTGATTGAGCAAAACTGGGCCTGCCGCTTCTTCCATGCGGGTTTACAGCCCCATGAGAAAAAGGACATTCAGGACGACTTCAAAGCCGGGGCGCTACGCGTGATTGTCGCCACCAACGCCTTCGGCATGGGTGTAGACAAGCCCGATGTGCGACTTGTGGTGCATGCCAACATCCCAGGCTCGCTGGAGAACTATTTACAGGAGGCTGGCCGTGCGGGGCGCGACCAGCAACAAGCCAAATGCGTACTGCTGTACGACCCCCAAGACATCGAAACGCAGTTCGGCCTCAGTGAAAAGTCCAAGCTAAGCCTGCAAGATATTCAACAAATACTGCGCAAAGTTCGCAGTGAGGGTAATAGGCGCAAAGGCGGACAGCTGATTATCACCGCGGGTGAAATCCTTCAGGATGAAAGCGTTAATACCAGCTTCGAGGCTGATGACCGTGATGCCGAAACTAAAGTGGTCACGGCTATTGCCTGGCTTGAGCGCGGTCAATACTTAAGCCGTGAGGAAAACCATACCAAGGTCTTCCCTGCCCGCCTCTGCCTCAGCGAACAAGAAGCCGATGCGCGCTTATTAAAATCCAAACTACCCGCACGCCGACTCGAAGAGTTTCGAGCCGTACTGCGTTTTCTTTATGCGGCGGATGCCGATGAGCGAATCAATACCGATCAACTGATGGCGCTCACCGAGCAAAACCAGGAGGAAATCAGCAGCACGCTAAAACAGTTGGAAAATCTTGGCCTGTTGGAAAATGACTCGCAGCTGACGATCTACCTGCGCCATGGCGTAGTTGGCTCATCCAATGAACGTTTGAGCCAATCAGTGCAGCTGGAAAATGCGTTGTTCAGCGAACTGCGCGAGCAAGCGCCCGATGCCGATCAGGGCGGTTGGCAAGATATCAACTTGCCGCCGCTCACCGCGCAGCTTCGCCAGATCACAGCGCAAGCAGACCTGCTCCCCCTGCACATACTGCGTTTGTTGCGCAGCCTGACCCAGGATCGTGATGGCGAAAGCTCGCAGCGCAGTAGCTTCGAACTTCGCCAGTTAAACCGCGACTACCTGAAGCTGCGTATTCGCAATGGCTACACCTGGCAGAAAGTACAGGAACTTGGTGAAAAGCGCCGTGCCATCGCCGCGGTGCTGTTGCCATTTCTTATCGCCAAGTTGCCCAGCGGCGTGCGTGCCAAAGACCTACTGGTGCAAACGACTTTTGGCGAGCTCGTGAAAATGATCGAAAACGATCTAGTGCTCAACGCCACCATCAAGCCCGAGCAACGACCAAAGGCCATTGAGCATGTGTTGCTCTATCTGCACCAGCAGGAAGTGCTCACGCTGAATCACGGCATGACCGTGATGCGGCGCGCCATGACCATCGAAATCAACCCCGACAAGCATGGCCAGCGCTACCTCAAAGAAGACTTCCTCAAGCTCGATGAGCACTACCGGGAGAAGCGCATTCAGGTGCATGTGATGCGTGAATACGCAGAAGTTGCCCTGAAAGAGATGGCGGCTGCCTTGAGCTTAGTCATGCACTACTTCAAAGAGAGCAAGCAGGACTTCCTCAAGCGGTACTTTTCCGGCAAAGACGAGGTACTCAAGCTGGCGACCAGCGAGGCCTCATGGCAGTCGATTGTCTATGCGTTGAATACCACGCAAAAAATCGTGGTCGCAGACCCCGACGACCGTAACCGCTTGATTCTCGCGGGCCCTGGCTCTGGCAAAACACGCGTTATAGTCCACCGCATTGCGTACCTATTGCGCGTGCGCCGTATGCCGGCCAGCAGCATCATCGGCCTAACTTTTAACCGTCATGCCGCTAACGAAATCCGCCGTCGTCTGTTTGATTTGGTTGGTAACGAAGCCTACGGCTTAACCATATTGACCTATCACGCGATGGCAATGCGCCTGACCGGCGTGAGCTACTCACAACGCGAAAAGATCGATGACGGCGAGCTCGATGCGCTACTCGAACGCGCCGCCGAACTGCTCGAAGGCAAACACTTAGCAGAAGGTGAAGATGATCTGCGCGAGCGTCTACTGCGCGGTTATCGCTACATCCTGGTCGACGAGTATCAAGACATCGACGAGCGCCAGTACAACCTGGTCAGCGCCCTGGCCAAACGCCACAGTGAAAACGACGACGATCTGTGCATTTTGGCCGTCGGCGACGACGATCAAAATATCTACCAATGGCGCGGCGGCAGCAATCGGCATATCGAACGCTACCAGCAAGAGTACAAAGCCGACATCAGCTATCTGGTGGAGAACTTCCGCTCCAGCAAAATGATCATTGCGACCGCCAACCTGCTGATCGAAAAAAACCGTGAACGACTCAAAGCCAAACATCCAATCCAGATCAACAAGACTCGCCAGGAGCTGCCCCCGGGCGGCCGCTGGCAGACTCTTGATCACCTGCGGCAGGGCCGGGTTTCATGTATTCGGCTACCCGCAGCCGACAGCGCAACAGGCAACATCCAGGCACAAGCCGTATTGGCAGAGTTGCAGCGTCTCAAGGATTTAGAGCAGCGCGATGATTGGCGGGGCTGCGCAGTTCTCGCACGCACGCACCGCTTCCTGCTGCCGATTCAGGCCTGGTGTGAGCACAATTCGGTGCCCTACTACCTGGCTGCCGACAAACAGAGCGCACTCCCGCTAACGCGCCAGCGTGGTTACATCCAAGCCATTGAACATCTTCACGCGAGCGAAGCGCCGCTGCTCGATGCGAACAGCGCAAACGCCTCCCTGCAAAGCCTATCGCTCGATGAACAATGGACTGAGTTTTTCCATACGGCCTTCGAACAGCTCAAGGGCGAGTTCGGCGAGTGCCAGCTCGCACGGGCGACGCTGATTGATTGGCTTTATGACTACGCGCGGGAAATACGCCAACAACCGCGAGCCGGACTTTACCTCGGCACCGTGCACTCCGCCAAAGGCTTAGAGTTTCGCCATGTGGCTTTACTGGATGGCGGCTGGAACCCAAAACAGCAACAGTTAGAGGATGAACGCCGCCTGTACTACGTTGGCATGACCCGAGCCGAAGAAACGCTGACTCTTTGTGAATTTGCATCCACCAACGCCTTCACCCAGTCGTTCGGTGGAGCTCTGGTACAACAAAGTTTCAGCGGCCAGCATGACCCGGCATTGGATACCCAGTATCAAGTGTTCAGCATGAAGGACATCGATATTGGCTACCCTGGCCGTCAGCCTGCAACCGCCCTTATTCATCAGGCCATCCGAGAGCTTAAACCGGGCGATTCATTACGTTTACACGCTGAAGGCGAACGCTACTTACTCCAAGACCTGCAAGGACGTACCGTCGGCAGCACATCAAAAGCCTTCCGCTTGAGTCTTGAAGTCGAAACATGCGAGGTCGCGGGCATCATCACTCGCTATGCCGAAGACAGCGAGGATGAATACCGTATGCGCTGCAAATCTGAGCGCTGGGAAATTGTCATACCTAGGGTGAGTGGGCGGAGCACCGCCCAGTAACTCTAGGCCCGAACCATGCCCCCTCGCGTTGTAAAGGCTGAGGTCTTATCGGGCTGAAAGCTGCCCGTCGCAAACGGCAGTTTTCGACAAGGATCAGACCCGCTGATCCGGCCGTTCGATCATGCTCAGTCGCGATCGAGCAGATGGAAGCGTGGCAATGAGAAACGCCAGCGAATCGCCGCCAGACGGATAAACAGCACGGTGAGCATGGCGATGCCGGTATCCAGCCAGTGCGGCGTGTCCAGCGCGCGCAGTCCGATAAACACCAGGGCGCCGGCAATGCAGGCGGTGGCGTAGATTTCTTTCTGGAAGATCAGCGGTATTTCATTACAGATCACATCGCGCATGACGCCGCCAGCGACTCCGGTCATGACCCCCATGATCACCGCGGTACTCAACGGCACGTGGTGCTGCAAGGCCACTTCCGTACCGATCACGGTGAATACGGCCAAACCGAAGGCATCGGCGATCAGCAGTCCCTTCTCATGAATCGGTTGCGTGAAGCGTACCCACACCACGGTGCCGATAGCCGCCAGGGATGCGATGACGATATAGGTGTCGTCACGTATCCAGCTGACCGGATGATTGTCGAGAATCACATCGCGCAAGGTTCCGCCGCCCAGCGCGGTGATGACGGCGATCACCAACACGCCGAACAGATCCATGGATTTACGCCCGGCCATCAAGGCGCCGGTGATGGCGAATACGGCTACGCCGAACAGGTCGGACAGGTAAAAAAGTTGCGGCATGGGGTTTTCAGCTGGTCACGGGGGCGCGCATGGTAACAAACTCTTCGGCAGCCGTCGGATGCACGCCAATGGTCTCGTCGAAAATCTGTTTGGTCGCCCCAGCCTTCAATGCCACGGCAAGGCCCTGGACGATTTCGCCGGCTTCCGGACCGACCATGTGGCAACCCAACACCCGGTCGCTGTCGGCATCCACCACCAGTTTCATCAGGCTGCGCTCCTGGCATTCGGTGAGGGTCAGCTTCATCGGCCGGAAACGGCTTTCGTAAACCTCCACCCGGTAGCCCTCAGCCCTCGCCTGCTCTTCGCTGAGGCCGACGGTGCCGATATTCGGCAGGCTGAAGACCGCCGTCGGAATCGTCCGATAGTCGACCGGGCGGTATTCCTCGGGTTTGAACAGTCGGCGTGCCAGCGCCATGCCTTCGGCCAATGCCACCGGGGTCAGTTGTACCCGGCCGATCACATCGCCCAGCGCCAGAATCGACGGCGCGGTGGTTTGGTACTGCTCGTCGACCTTGATATAACCGCGCTCATCGAGTTCTACCGCGGTGTTTTCCAGGCCCAGATTGTCCAGCATCGGTCGCCGGCCGGTGGCATAGAACACACAGTCGGTTTCTAGTACCCGGCCGTCCTTCAGGGTCGCCTGCAGGCTACCGTCTGGCTGTTTGTCGATGCGTTCGATATCGCTGTTGAACTGCAGATCCAGGCCGCGTTTGCTCAGTTCTTCTTGCAGGTGCTGGCGCACGGCGCCATCGAAACCACGGAGGAACAACTCGCCGCGATACAGCAACGAGGTCTGGGCGCCGAGACCGTGGAAGATCGAGGCGAACTCCACGGCAATATAGCCACCGCCCACCACCAGCACACGCTTGGGCAATTGTTCGAGAAAGAAGGCTTCATTCGAGCCTATGGCATGTTCATGCCCGGGAATTTGCGGGATATGCGGCCAGCCTCCGGTGGCGATAAGGATGTGCTTGGCGCTGTAGCGCTGGCCGCCGAGCTCCACGCTATGCTCATCGAGCAGACGCGCATGGCCCTCGAGCAGGGTCACGCCGCTGCCCAGCAGCAGGTTGCGGTAGATGCCATTGAGACGTTCGATCTCACGGTTCTTGTTGCCGATCAGGGTCGACCAATCGAAGGTCGCTTCACCTAGCGACCAACCAAAACCCTGGGCCTGCTCGAAGTCCTCGGCGAAATGCGCGCCGTACACCAGCAGCTTTTTCGGCACACAGCCAACATTCACGCAGGTGCCGCCCAGGTAGCGGCTTTCGGCTACTGCCACGCGCGCACCATAGCCGGCGGCAAAGCGTGCAGCACGCACACCGCCGGAACCGGCGCCGATTACAAACAGATCGAAGTCATAGGTCATGGTTGGCCTCCAAAGCAGGCCGCCAGCATAACCCAATCGCGGCACAATCCTGTGCAGAGCCTAAGCTTGAGAGGTCGTAATGAGGAGAAACGCCATGCCCCCTACCCTCACCCATCTGGCCTTGCATGTGGCGGATCTAGATGCCTGCGTGGCGTTCTACGCCGATTTCTGTGGCATGCGCGTGATCCACCAGCGCCTGGGCAAGGGCTCGCGTATCGTCTGGATGGCCGAGCCTGGCAGAGAACATGCCTTCATCTTCGTGATCATGCCGGGTGGCCAGGATCGCCAGCTGGCCGCCGACGATTACAGCCATTTCGGTTTCGCCGTGGCCAGCCGCGAGCAGGTCGACCGGATCGCGGCCAAGGCGCAGGCGGCCGGCTGTCTGATCTGGGCACCACGCGATGAGCCCTACCCCGTCGGCTATTATTGCGGCCTGCGTGACCCGGCGGGCAACTACGTCGAGTTCAGCTACGGCCAACCGCTGGGGCCAGGCTCGGAAGCGCTGCCGATTCCCTGAGCCCTTAATACAGAAAGCCACCCGAAGGTGGCTGGCTGCTCGAGCTCAACTCGGCTCAGAAAGCCTTGCCCGGTTTGTAGAGGTTCTCGAAGCAGAAGTTGGTGGCCTCGATATAGCCTTCCGCACCACCACAGTCGAAGCGTTGGCCCTTGAACTTGTAGGCGAGTACGCAACCGTCCTGGGCCTGCTTCATCAGTGCATCGGTGATCTGGATTTCGCCGCCCTTGCCCGGGGGGGTGTCTTTGATGATGTCGAAAATATCCGGGGTGAGGATGTAACGACCGATGATCGCCAGATTCGACGGCGCATCTTCCGGTTTGGGCTTCTCGACCATGTGGTTGACCCGGTAGATGTCGTCGCGAATCATCTCGCCGGCGATCACGCCATACTTGTGGGTCTCCTCCGGCGGCACTTCCTGAATGGCGACGATCGAGCAGCGGAACTGGTTGTACAGCTTGACCATCTGGGTCAATACCCCGTCACCTTCCAGGTTCAGGCACAGGTCATCGGCCAGCACTACGGCAAAGGCCTCGTCACCGATCAGCGGACGGGCGCAGAGAATCGCGTGGCCGAGGCCTTTCATTTCGACCTGACGGGTGTAGGAAAAGCTGCACTCATCGATCAGGCGGCGGATGCCTACCAGGTATTTTTCCTTGTCGGTGTCGCGGATCTGCTGTTCCAACTCGTAGCTGATGTCGAAGTGATCCTCCAGCGAGCGCTTGCCGCGGCCGGTGACCATGGCGATCTCCGTCAGCCCAGCTTCAAGCGCCTCTTCGACGCCATACTGGATCAGTGGCTTGTTCACTATCGGCAACATCTCCTTGGGCATGGCCTTGGTTGCAGGTAGAAAGCGTGTGCCGTAACCGGCTGCTGGGAACAAGCATTTCTTGATCATGAGACTCCTCAAAGTTGGCAAATGCCCAGGCAGTCTATCAGGCTGTACTGGCCTTACAATCTCCGGGCCGTTCGAACGGCGTCGCGGCAGGGCAAGCCCGACACGGCGAGCTGCGCTGAACCGTCAAGGATGCCGGCCAGCGAATACGAGCGGCGCGCGCACCTCGTCACGGCTTCGACGGCACATGCGCGGAGCAGAGCTATCACGCCAGCACAACAGGCTTGTGACACCAGTGGCGGACGCTATCATGCAGCAGCACAGAATCAATATAATCAGCATGTTGAGCTATACTTTTAAGGTTGTTCATGCAAAGCCGCTTGCCTCCGCCAGGCGGTTATGGCTCCAGCCCCGCCGGCCAGTCGCCTCTCTTCGCCGGCACAGCGCTAAATGTCTACCGCTCCGCTCGAATATATTTCACCAATACAAACCTGAGTATTGACGAGAATCATTATGGTTAGTGTGGTTTGCCTTTAAGCTTGGTCTTCACCAGCCCCAAGCTAAGAGGACTACATCAATGCGTGCACCGCTTTCCCTTTCACTCGCCCTTTTGCTAACCGCCCCCTTGGCTCTGGCCAAGGAGTATCCGATTGGCCAGCCCCAGCAGTGCGCGGGCATGGAAGTCGGTGCGGTGTACCTGCAGCCGATCGAGATGGATCCGCCGGGCATGATGCGGCCCTCCGCCGACTCCGACGTGCACCTGGAAGCCGACATCAGCGCCCTGGAAAATAACCCGCATGGCTTCCAGGAAGGCAGTTTCGTGCCTTACCTGAACATTTCCTTCGTGTTGCGCAAGGTCGGTAGCGACGACGAAATCAAGGGCGATTTTCACGCCATGGTCGCCAATGACGGTCCGCACTACGGCGACAACCTCAAGCTGTTTGGTCCCGGCAAGTACAGCCTGACCTACAGCATTCTGCCGCCAGGCGGCCATTCGATGTTCGGCCGACATACCGACAAGGAAACCGGCGTTGCGCCTTGGTTCGAGCGCTGCGAACTGAACTACGAGTTCACCTATGCCGGCATCGGTAAGAAAGGCGGCTATTGATTCAAGCGGGCGCGGCACTCCAGCCGCGCCCCACCGGAGACCGTTATGTCGCGTTCCTTGCTAGTACTGCTGTGGGTGGCCTGTGGACTACCCTTATCGACCTTCGCGGCGAGCCTGCCCAGTTACGAGCTGGTCATCCGCGACGGGCATTTTTCCCCGCAATATTTGGAAGTTCCGGCCGGCCAACGCTTCAAGATCATCCTGCACAACCAGGGACAAGGTCCGGCCGAGTTCGAAAGCATGCCGTTGCGGGTAGAGAAGGTGCTTTCTCCCGGGGTCACCTCCTTTGTCGTGATTCACCCGCTCAGGCCTGGCCAATACCCCTTTTTCGACGAGTTCCATCTCGAGCTGCCCAAGGGCGGCATCATCGCCAAATGAAGTTGCTGCACCAGGAGTGTTGAATGAACCAGTCGCTGTTCATCGTATGGCGGGAAAGTGTCGAGGCTTTGCTGGTGATCGGCATCCTGCACGCCTGGATCAGCCAACAAGCCAGGCCTGGGCGGGCTCGGCTCTATCTTTGGGTCGGGGTGTTCTGCGGTTTGCTGCTGTCGGGTTTGTTGGCGCTGACCGTGCTGTTCGCCGGCGAGTGGCTGGCCGGCACGGCCGGCGAGTGGTTCCAGGCCACCCTGGTGCTGCTGGCCAGCCTGCTGATCCTGCACATGGTGGGCTGGATGCGCCAGCATGGACGCACGCTCGGGCGGAATCTGCGGCAGGCCGCCGACAGCCAGTTGAATAGGCGCGGCGGACTCGGCCTGCTGTTTCTGGCCATGCTCGCAGTGGCCCGCGAAGGCAGCGAAACCGTGGTCTTCCTCTATGGCATGGGCGTGCACAAACAAGGCCTGGAACTCTGGCGTTTCGCCCTGGGCGGAGCCTTGGGTCTGGGCTTGGCCCTGCTGACTTTCGTCATGCTGCAGCGCGGCAGCCGGCTGATCTCCTGGCAGCGCTTCTTCTCGCTCAGCGAGGCGGTGCTGTTGCTGCTCGGCGCGGCACTGCTGGTCGCCGGACTCGATCGCATCAGCGGCCAGTTGATGGCTATGGATCTGCCCGAACAGCTCTATGGCTGGTTCGGCGACGCCCTCTGGGACAGCTCCGCCGGGCTCGATGACGCCAGCGGGCTGGGGGCAGTGTTGGCCAACTTCGTCGGCTACCGGGCTCAGCCCTCGGCCGCCACGGTGACAGCCTTGGTCTGCTACTGGGGGCTGGTCGGCTGCTGGCTGCGACGGCTGTCGTCGAAAAGCTCAGCGGATGGCTCGACATGCCCGGCATAAGCCGACTGAACCAGATTGTCGGCGGTTTTGGCGATGCCCTGCGCCGGCATGCCCGGGTGATCCGAGCCGTGCAATGGGCGGTCGTGGTCTTCTACCTTCTGTTGCTGGTCGCTCCGGCGCTGCTGCCTTTGCCGGGCAATCAGGCGCGTATTCTCGACAACCTGACCCTGCTCGCCCAGTTCATCTTCTGGGGGCTCTGGTGGCCCTTCGTGCTGCTCTCGATCCTGCTGTTCGGTCGGCTCTGGTGCGGCGTGCTCTGCCCCGAAGGTTCCCTCAGCGAGTGGATCAGTTGGCGCGGCCTGGGCCGTGGTACGCCGCGCTGGATCCGCTGGAGCGGCTGGCCGACCCTGGCGTTTATCCTGACCACCGTTTACGGCCAGTTGATCAGCGTCTACGACTACGCCCAGGCGGCCTTGCTGATCCTCGGTGGCTCCACCGTGGCGGCGATGCTGGTGGGCTTTCTCTATGGTCGTGGCAAACGCGTCTGGTGCCGCTACCTGTGCCCGGTCAGCGGCGTGTTCGCCCTGCTCGCCCGTCTGGCGCCGCTGCACTATAAGGTCGACGAACAGCGCTGGCTGGACAACCTGCCGCCGCACCAGTCGCCGCCCAACTGCGCGCCGCTGCTCGACATCCGCCGCATGCAGGGTGGCGCCGACTGCCATGCCTGTGGTCGCTGCAGCGGTCAGCGCGGCGCCGTGCGGCTAAGCGCCCGCCCGCTGAATGCCGAAATACTGATCGTCGGCCCACGGCACGCCAGCCATTGGGACAGCAGCCTGCTGCTGTTCGGCGTCATCGGTCTGGCCATGGGCGCCTTCCAGTGGACGGTCAGCCCCTGGTTCATCAGCGCCAAACAGGCGTTGGCCGGCTGGCTGGTGGAGCGCGACATCTACTGGCCGCTGCAAGCCGATGCGCCCTGGTGGCTGCTGACCCACTACCCGTTGGCAAACGATACCTTCAGTTGGCTCGACGGCCTGCTGATCCTCGCCTATCTGTTTGCCAGCGCGCTGCTGCTAGGCGGCGGGCTGTGGCTGCTGCTGCGGGCTGCGGCCCGGCTGGTGGGGCGGACGGGGAATGCCTTCGAACACCTGGCGCTGAGCCTGATCCCGCTGGGCGCGTGCGGGCTGTTTCTCGGCCTTAGCGCCACCACCGTCAAGCTTCTGCGCTATGAGGGCCTGGCTCTGGCCTGGGCGCAACCGGCCCGCGGCGCCCTGCTCATCGGGGCAATTGCCTGGTGCCTGTGGCTCGGCTGGCAGGTGCTCGAGCGTCATGGCGCCCGCGGAGTGCGCCGACTTGCGGCATTTGCCTGCCTGCTGTTGGGCTCGGCCGGAGTCGGCTATGGTTGGTGGTTGCAGTTCTGGGGCTGGAGTTGAGTCCCATGCGGGGGGCCGATGCCCCCTTCCTTCTTGCCAGTCTTGTCCCATCGGCCGCAGACTTGTTCGAGATCAAGGAAGTACTGGCCGCCGACCTTCTAGCATGCACGTCCGAGTAATCCCGGGCTGGCGTTGTGGGAGAGACCATGCTGACCGAACCATCACTAGTTGCGCAGTTGCGCCGTCATCACCTGTTCAGCCGGCTACCGGAAGCGGCGCTACAGGAAGTGTGCGCCTCGGCCAATCTCAAACGCCTGCCTGCTGGCGCTGCATTATTCCATCAGGGCGATAAGGCCGATCGCTTCTATTTCCTCTTTAGTGGCCAGGTGAAGCTGCATCGGGTGGTCTGCGACGGCCAGGAAAAGCTGGTGGAAATCATTCGGGCCGGCGAATCCTTTGCCGAGGCCCTGCTGTTTACCGGCGCGCCGCATTATCCGGTCAGCGCCACCGCGCTCAAGACCTGCCAGATGGCCAGCCTGCACGCCTCGCAGTACCGGCGCCTGTTGGAAGAACACCCGAGCATCTGCCTGGATATTCTCGCCACCCTGAGCATCCGTCTGCACGAGCGGCTGAACGAGATCGACACCCTGACCCTGGCCAACGCCAGCCATCGGGTCAGACGGTTTCTGGCCCAGGCCCAGGAAGCAGGCGACGGGGTGATCATGCTCGATGTGCCGAAACGCCTGGTCGCCTCGAAGCTGGGCATCCAGCCGGAGACCTTTTCGCGCATCCTCCATCGGCTGATCGACTCGAAGGTGATTGCCGTACAGCGCAGGCGCATCGAAATCATCGACCTGCAGGGGCTGAACAGCTACGACGACTAACAGAATTGATCGCGATCAACGTCAGCCGCTGCATGGCCGTCAAACTGGACGGCCTGCTGACGTGTGAAGGGAGCACGCAATGTCCAAGACAACTCACCCTCTGGTCTACTCCTGCTCTGGTTGCTCCAACGTGGCGCAACTGGCGAACACCCTTGCCGTGCGCTTGGATCGTGCGGGCCTGGCGGAGATGTCCTGTATCGCCGGGGTCGGCGGCCACGTCCAGGCGCTGGTGAGCAAGGCCAGCTCCGGGCGGCCGATCCTTGCCATCGACGGCTGCCCGCTGCACTGCGTTCGCGCTTGCCTGGCCCAGCACGGCATCAGCGCCGACGTGCACATCACCCTCAGCAGCTACGGACTGCGCAAACGCTACCGCGAGGATTGCAGCGCGGCAGAAGCCGAGGAGCTGTTCGAAGACATGCGCCGCATCATCGCCAGCGACCTCGCTCGCCCGCGCCAGACCCCGACCACCCTTACCTCCCACGAGCAGCCGCGGCTGCTGTAGGCATGCCGCGGGCCGCCCAGAGCGGTCTCGCCGTCATGGTTAAAATCACCCGTTATGGTTTTTATGACCATTGCCCTCTGCGGTTATTTTTACCACAAATGCCAATTAAAGCCTTTATAATCAATGGGTTGTAGATGGCATGCGGCTTGCTATTGCTAAAAGGATAGCCGCCCATTTTCGCGCCAGCTAAGCGCGATGACCGCCATACAGGGAGTCTCCATGAAAAAAGTTATCCAGCCACTAGCCTGGTACCTGGTTCTGGCCTCGGTATTGGCCATGGCCAGTGGCATTGCCTTGAGCTTCGCCACCGGCCCGGCCATGGCCGCCAGCAGCCAGCACCAGCACCAGCACGGCGCCGGCGAGCACCTGCCACTACCGCCGCCAGGGCAGCAATGGGCCAGCGATGCCCCCTTGCGCGAGGGCATGGCCCACATCCGCCAAGCGTTTGTTCAGGCGTCTCACGAACCCATCGATGATGCTCAGGCCCGCGAACTGGCACAGAGGATCGAAGCCGAGGTTGCTTCGATGATCAGCCACTGCGTCCTGCCGGAAAAAGCCGACGCGGCCCTGCACGGCCTGTTCGGCGAACTGTTGCGGGGCACCCAGGCGCTGGTTGTCAAGGATCAGCGCGAGCAAGCCATGGCGCAGGTTGTGACGGCGCTGAATCGCTACCCGCAACTGTTCGACGATCCGCATTGGCACGCGTTGGAGATGCCTGCACAGCATTGAATTGGGGCGCCCGCTCGCTGCGCCCAGCACCGCCCGTACCGTCTGGGCTAAACTCCGAGGTGATCTCGGGACTGATCCTCACCCGCCAAGCAATCAGGATGCCTTTTATGGTGCTTCATCGCGTACATAACCAGATTCTTCGCAGTCACCATTTGTTCGAGCCGTTGAACGATGAGCAAATGGATGAGCTGATGAACTCCAGCCAACTGCTCAGCATCGACAAGGGCGAACCGCTGTTCCGTCAGGACGAACCGGCCCACTCGTTCTATTTCGTGATCGCCGGCGCGGTGAAGATCTACCGCCTGACACCGGACGGTCAGGAGAAAGTTTTCGAGGTCATCGGCAATCGGCAGACCTTCGCCGAAGCCATGATGCTGATGGATACCCCCAAATACGTCGCCTCGGCCGAGGCGTTATGCCCCACCCAGCTCTACCGCATCGCCAATAGCACTTACATGCGTCTGCTGCAGAGCAATAGTCGGCTGACCTTCGCCCTGCTCGGCAAACTCTGCGTGCGCCTGCACCAGCGGCTCAACGAGATCGAAACCCTGTCACTGAAAAACGCCACCCACCGCGTGGTGCGTTATCTGACCACCCAGCTAGCCAGCCTGCCGGCCGGCGGTAACAGTTTCGAGCTACCGATGGCCAAACAACTGATTGCCGGGCACCTGTCGATCCAGCCGGAGACTTTTTCGCGGATCATGCGCCGCCTGATCGACGAGGAAATCATCACCCAGGAGGGCCGTCAGGTCAGCATTATCGATCGCCTGCGCTTGGAGCAATTCGAGTGAAATCGCTGTCCTCGCCTCTACTCGAACAATGAGCGGTCGCCATGCCTAAATGCCTGTATTGCCAACAAGACAACCCACCCCGTGAGCCGGAGTGTCGCAACTGCGGCATGCCGCTGCCGGTGCTGGCCGACAGCGCCGGCGAACGGCGCCAGCGGCGCTTTCTGTGGTTCTGCATCGGCCTGAGCCTGTTCTGCGCCGCAATGATCCTCTGGCTGCCTCGCAGCATTGCCTGAGCCGCCGCGCGGGGTGCATGGCGCACTCCTGCGCGCAATCAGTCCCACCACCACCTAACAGCCGCGGACTGTGTCGCGCCCCGGCGCCTGACCGTTCGACCGTTCATGCCTGGGTCAACTGCCGATACAACTGCGGCAGGCGCAGCGGCAGTTGCTGCGGCTGGCGGATCTGGGTGTAGCCGTTGGCGCCGAACATGTACGGCAGATAGTCGCCGGCTTCGCTATCGATGGTGATGCAGAACGGCAACAGACCCTTGCGCCGTGCCTGCAGCACCGCCTCGCGGGTGTCCTCGACGCCGTAACGGCCTTCGTAGAGATCCAGGTCGTTGGGTTTGCCATCGGTTACCAGCAACAACAGCTTGCGCCGTTGCTTGCAGGCACCGAGCAACTCGGTGGCCTGACGGATGGCTGCGCCCATGCGCGTGTAATAACCGGGTTTGAGCGCTTGAATGCGCCCGCGGGTGCCATCGTCGTAGCGTTGTTTGAACGACTTGAGTTCCTGCATGCGCACCTGCTGGCGGCGCAGGGAAGAGAAACCATAGAGGGCGAACTGGTCGCCCAGGGCCGATAACGCCTCACCGAACAGCAGCAGGCTGTCGCCGATCACGTCGATCACCCGGTGTTCGTCGTCCAGGTGCGCGTCGGTGGACATCGACAAATCAGCCAGCAGCAGGCAGGCCAGGTCGCGGCGGTTGGGCCGCTGTTCCATGAACAAGCCCCGCTCGGCGCACTGGCCGTGCTGGCGCTCGACATGAAAATCCAGCCAGGCTTGCATATCCAGCTCAGATCCCTGAGGTTGCTGGCGCAGCCACTGGCGATCATTGCGCAAGTGCTCGAACTGCCGCCGCAGCCGGCTCGCCAAGGGCGCCAGGCGCAAGGGCAGCGGCTGCGGCTCGCTGCCGCGCGGCACCATCATTTGCAGGTTGACGAAGTCTTCACGCAGGCTCTGCTGGCGATAATCCCACTCCGGCAGCTTGATGCCCTCGCCCAGCGGAATGTCGTCGACATCTGCCGGCGGCAGATCGAGGTGCAACTTCAGCCCGCCGCCCTTGCGCATGCGCTGCTTGGACAGGGCCAGTTCGTCGAGATCCTCGGCGACCCGCGCAGCGTCCAGGTCTTCGCTGTCGTCGGTGCAGCGATCCAGCTCGACATGCTCGGACCAACTGAACAGGTTTTCCAGGCGGAAGATCAGTAGGCCGCCCTTGCTGGTGCTTTCCTCGACCCGCTTGGCGCGCTTGGGCCCGACCTTCTGCTCGCCCGGCGGAGTCAGCAGGTTGCCCTCGCTCTCCTCGTTCAGCTGGCTGGCCTGGGGTTCGCCAAGGTTTTCCGCCGGGTACAGCCACATCGGCAGCGGCCAGGGTGCCAGCTCGCTACGCGGGAAATGCTCGACGCTGCCCGGCTCGCGCAACGCCTGTTGCAAAGCGGCCTCCAGCGCGGCCTCGCCCCTGCCCAACTGGGCGGGATCCGGGCGCAATTGCAGATGGGCTTCGACCAGGCGCTGGTAGCGTGGACGCAGGGCCGGGTAGCGCTGCAGCAGGTTCAGGGTCCAGCGCTGATTGTCGCGCGCCCAGTGGCGCATCTCGCCCGCCTCGGCGGCCAGCAGCGCCAGCCAGCGATACAGATCCTGATTCAGCGCGACCTCGGGGTACACCGCCAGGCTCGGCGGCAGACGCAGATTGCTCGCATCGCACCAGGCCACTGGCAATTGCTTGCAGGTACCGGCCACCTGTTGCAGCAGGTTACGCCGCAGCACCAGATCGCGGGCACTGGCGGCTTCCACGCCAACTCCGCTGGCGCCCCCCATGGCGCGGAACAGCAGGGCCAGGGGCCGCTGCATGCTGCTCAGTTCGACTCGCGCTTCGGGAAAATCGGGGCTGGCGCGACGGGTGATAAAGCGGTGCCAGACACTGCCCACCCACTCTTCCAGTTCGACGGTAAAGGCCATCTGCTTCACCTTTATTGAATCACCCTGCCCCGTAGGGAAAGGCAAGAATGCAAAACGGCCCGCTGTACCAGCCGGGCCGAGATCTATTTACCGCGCACCGCTTAGGCCGAAACGGCTGCAGCGGACTCTTCACGGGCCGTGGCCCGGGCACGCTGTTTGAAGCTGTACAGGTAGCAGATCAAGCCAATCAGGAAGACCACCCCGGCCGCCAGACGCAGCCAGAAGAACACGGCCAACTGGTCGACGGTATTCATGAACGACAGCGCAGTGCCATCCACCGGCAAACGCTGCAACTGTACCTGCACCACGCCTGCGGCGGTGAGGAACAGGGTGATTGCCACCATCGACAGGGTCATCAGCCAGAAGCCCCAGATTTCAACGGTTTGCGCCCGCTCATCCGGCGCCTCGCCGAGGCCGCGCAAGCGTGGCATGGCGTAGCTGATCAGGGTCATCACGATCATCGCATAGGCGCCGTAGAAGGCCAGGTGACCATGCGCTGCGGTGAGTTGCGAACCGTGGGTGTAGAAGTTCACCGGCGCCAGGGTGTGCAGGAAGCCCCACACGCCTGCACCGAAGAAGGCGGTCACGGTAGTGCCCTTGGCCCACAGGGTGGCGGCGCGGTTCGGGTGCTGGCGACGGCGCTTGCCGACCATGGTGAAGGCGAACAACACCATGGCGAAGAAGGGAATCGGCTCCATCGCGGAGAAGATCGAACCGACCCACAGCCAGACCTCGGGCGCACCTATCCAGAAGAAGTGGTGACCGGTACCGAGGATGCCGGTGATCAGGGCCATGGCGATGATCACGTACAGCCACTTCTCGACCACTTCACGGTCTACCCCGGTAACCTTGATCAGGACGAAGGCGAGCATCGCACCCATGATCAGTTCCCATACGCCTTCCACCCACAGGTGCACCACGAACCACCAGTAGTACTTGTCGCGCGCCAGGTTTTCCGGGTTGTAGAAGGAGAACAGGAAGAACACCGCCAGGCCGATCAGACCGGTCATCATGACCATGCTGATGGTGGTCTTGCGGCCCTTGAGCAGGGTCATGCCGATGTTGTAGAGGAAGCCCAGGGCGACCACCACTATGCCCATCTTGGTGATGGTCGGCTGCTCGAGGAATTCCCTGCCCATGGTTGGCAGCAGGTCATTGCCGGTCATCTTGGCCAGGCCCGCATAGGGCACGAACAGATAACCGAGAATGGTCAGCACGCCAGCGGCAGCAAATACCCAGAACAGGATAATCGCCAGTTTCGGGCTGTGCAGCTCGCGGTCGGCCTCTTCCGGAATCAGGTAATAGGCCGCCCCCATGAAGCCGAACAACAACCAGACGATCAGCAGGTTGGTGTGCACCATCCGCGCCACGTTGAAGGGAATCAGCGGGAACAGGAAGTCACCGACCACGTACTGCAGGCCCATGATCAAGCCGAACAGGATCTGCCCAAGGAACAGCATCAGGGCAAACACGAAGTAGGGTTTAGCCACGGCTTGCGAGGCGAATTTCAGATGTGGATTGGCAATGGTCATCTATCAGCCCTCCTTGTTTGGCGGCCAGTCGTTGGTATCGATCTTCGAAGTCCACTTGAGGAACTCCGCCATATCGTCCACTTCTTGCTCGCTCAAGTTGAATTGCGGCATCGCCCGGCGACCTGGAATGCCCAGCGGTTGCGCTTTCATCCAGGCATGCAGGAACGGCTTGAAGGCCGCCTCATCGCCACGCCGGGTGAACACATTGCCCAGTTCGGGCGCGAAGTAGGCACCCTCGCCGAGCAGGCTGTGGCAGCCGATGCAGTTGTTGTTTTCCCAGACCGCTTTGCCGCGTACCACCGACTCGTTCATCTCCGACTCGTTGCTACGCTCTGGAAAGGTCTGCTCTGTGTGATAAGTCAGGGCCAGGAATACCAGGAAGAAGAACACGCTTCCCCCAAAGTAAATATTCCTGGCCATGCTTTTAGTGAAGGTCTCTGACATGGGCGCTTCCTCTTTGCTTGGCGTGACCATTCTAGAAAGCCGGCTAACGAAACCTGCTTGATCGCAATCAAGAAAGCCCGATGGTTTTGCTCGGATATGGTTTTGGAATGGGAAAGCCGGGAGCAGGACGCGGGAAATAATGGTGGCCAGGCCTGGCGTCCGCAGCATGAGCGGGCACAGGAGGCGAATGGGCTGGCGCACAACCTTGGCAGGTCGTAACCCCGTATGGCAACCCTGCTAGACCGCCCGAATAAGCGCCAGCAGGCACCGCGTTGCGCGGTTTATCCCGGCGCCGTTCACCAGAGCTGCAGCGTCAGCAGCACGCCCAGCGCCATCGCGACCGGCCAGCCGAGCAATAGCCCGCGCCACAGGCGCGGGGCGTGGCGCAGCTCCATGAAGCCGTCGGTGATCACCCAGGCCTTGCCCAGGGCTGCCAGCAGCACAGCCGCCGCCAGCAGCAGGGTCGCCCCGCTATTGCCCAGTTGCACACTGGCCACGGAGAGCATGGCCAAGGCCAGCCAGCAGAAAATCAAAGTACTCGAAGCAGACATGGTGGCCTCATCTAATTCAGCACATACACCAGCGGAAACAGCAGCACCCAGACCAGATCGACCATGTGCCAATAGAGCACGCCTGATTCCAGCGCGCTGCAATTGCCCGGGCCATAGACGCTCTGCCGGCAGCGCTTGGCCAGCCAACCGAGGATCAACAAGCCGAGCAATACATGGACGAAATGAAAGCCGGTGAGAATCCAGTACAGGGTAAAGAAGGTGTTGCGCTCCATACCCAGCCCGGCATCGATCAAATGGCTGTACTCGCCGAGCTTCAGCAGCACATAGACGCTGGCCGACAGCACTGCCGCCAGCAACAGCCATGCCCCGCGCCGCGCTCGAGCCTGGCGCACCTGCTCCTGGGCCAATGCGGCGAACAAGCCGGAGGTGAGCAGGCTCAGGGTCAGCGCCAGGCCGGTGGAGCTGTCGAGCAGTTGGCGACTGTCGTGGAACAGTTGGGGCTGCAATGCCTGAGCCACCGCGAAGGTGAGAATCAGCAGCGCGAAAACCGTTAGCTCGGCGAGGATGAAGAACCACATCGCCAGGTCGCCCGGCAGATGTCGGGGCGGCCGAGCGGCGGCGTCAAGCGAAGTGGACATCGACCACATCCATCAGGGCGGCGACGGTCTGCGGGTCGTCCGACAAGGGTTCGGCCAGACATGCCAGGCAGGCCTCGCGCGGGCTCATGCCGGCGCCGATCATGCGTGCGGTAAAAATCAGCAAGCGGGTCGAGGCCACCTCCTCCAGATCATGCTGCTCCAGGCGGCGCAATGCCTGCCCCAACTTGACCACCTGGGCCGCCAAGCCGATATCGACCCGTGCCTCGTTGGCGACGATGCGCTCCTCTTCGGCCACCGGCGGGTAGTCGAAACGCAGGGCGACGAAGCGTTGCCGGGTGCTCGGCTTCATGCCCTTGAGCAGGTTCTGGTAGCCGGGATTGTAGGACACCACCAGCATGAACCCGGGCGGCGCGCGCAACACCTCGCCGGTGCGTTCCAGGTACAGCTCGCGGCGATCGTCGGCCAACGAATGGAGAACCACGGCGGTGTCCTGGCGCGCCTCGACCACCTCGTCGAGGTAGCAGATGCCGCCCTCGCGCACCGCGCGGGTCAGCGGACCATCCTGCCACCAGGTGCCTTGCGCACCGATCAGGTGACGACCGACCAGGTCGGCGGCGCTCAGATCGTCATGGCAGGCCACGGTATACAGCGGCAAGCGCAACTGGTGCGCCATGTACTGAATAAAACGGGTCTTGCCGCAACCGGTCGGCCCCTTGATCAGCACCGGCATACCGTGCCGCCAGGCCTTTTCGAACAGCACTTCCTCGTTGCCCAGGGCTTGGTAGAAGGGCGTGGCGCGCACGGCGGCGGTTTCGACTGGATTCACGGGCGCATTCACAACGGGTACCTCACCTAGGGTGATTGATCATGCCTAAACCCTACCCGCGACAAGACGTCACGCTCAAGCACTCTGGCGAACTCACTTGATTGCCGTCAAGCAAGTCGGCGATGGGTTCCCCTAACGATGGCTTCGCGAGCAGAGCTAGACGAAGCAAAGAATCAGCCGTATCGCCGTTACTTAGCCGGAGTCGCTAAAGCACTCCACAAAGGAGCACCATCCATATGAGTATCGTCACACGCCCACTACTGACCGGTTTCATTGCCGGTCTGTCGTTACTCGGCCTGTCGGTCGCCCATGCCAACAATCCGCCCGATATGACGGCTGAGGAAAAGGAATCAGCCAAGCAGATTTACTTCGAACGCTGCGCCGGATGCCACGGCGTACTGCGCAAGGGCGCCACCGGTAAGAACCTCGAACCCCACTGGGAAAAGACCGACGCCGACGGCAACAAGACCAACGGCGGTACGCTGAAGTTGGGCACCAAGCGCCTGGAAAAAATCATCGCTTACGGCACCGAAGGCGGGATGGTCAACTACGACGACATCCTCACCAAGGAAGAAATCAACCTGATGGCGCGCTACATCCAGAACACCCCGGATGTGCCGCCCGAATTCTCCCTGCAGGACATGAAAGACAGCTGGAAACTGATCGTTCCGGTTGACCAGCGGCCGAAGAAGCAGCTGAACAAGATCAATCTGAAGAACGTGTTTGCCATCACCTTGCGTGATGCGGGCAAACTGGCGCTGGTCGACGGCGACACCCACAAAATCTGGAAGGTTCTGGACACCGGCTACGCCGTGCACATCTCGCGCCTGTCCGCCTCCGGTCGCTATGTCTATACCGTGGGCCGCGACGGCCTGACCACCATCATCGACATGTGGTACGAAGAGCCGACGACCGTCGCCACCGTGCGCCTGGGTTCCGACGCCCGCTCCGTAGACACCTCCAAGTTCGAGGGCTTCGAGGACAAGTACCTGATCGGCGGCACCTACTGGCCGCCACAGTTCTCGATCATGGACGGTGAAACCCTCGAGCCGATCAAGGTCGTTTCCACTCGCGGGCAAACCGTGGATGGCGAGTACCACCCCGAGCCGCGCGTCGCCTCCATTGTCGCCTCGCACATCAAGCCCGAGTGGGTAGTGAACGTGAAGGAGACCGGGCAGATCATGCTGGTCGACTACACCGACATCAAGAATCTCAAAACCACCACCATCGAGTCGGCCAAGTTCCTCCATGACGGTGGCTGGGATGCCTCCAAACGCTACTTCATGGTCGCGGCCAACGCCTCCAACAAAGTAGCGGCGGTCGACACCAAGACCGGCAAGCTGGCGGCATTGATCGACACCGCGAAGATCCCGCACCCCGGTCGTGGCGCCAACTTCGTGCACCCGAAATTCGGTCCGGTCTGGTCCACCGGCCACCTCGGCGCCGATGTGGTGTCGCTGATCTCCACCGCATCCGACGAGCCTCAGTACGCCAAGTACAAGGAGCACAACTGGAAGGTGGTGCAAGAGCTGAAGATGCCGGGCGCCGGCAACCTGTTCGTCAAGACCCATCCGAAGTCCGAGCATCTGTGGACAGATGCGCCGATGAACCCCGAGCGCGAAGTGGCCGAATCGGTCTATGTGTTCGACCTCAACGACCTGGACAAGGAGCCCAAGCGCCTGGATGTGGCCAAGGACTCCGGCTTGCCGGAAAGCAAGGCGATCCGCCGCGCCGTTCACCCCGAGTTCAACGCGGCGGGCGACGAAGTGTGGATTTCCCTGTGGGGCGGCAAGGCCGATCAGTCGGCCATCGTCATCTATGACGACAAGACGCTGAAGCTCAAGCAGGTGATCACCGACCCGGCGATCGTCACGCCGACCGGCAAGTTCAACGTTTACAACACCATGTACGACGTTTACTGACCCGAGTCGCAGGCGTACTCAGCCGTCGCCCGTCCGGGCGGCGGTTGAGATTAGGAGCAAGGCTATGATCAATCGAGACACACCACCCGAACACAAACAACCCACCGGACTTTGGGCTCGCCTGCGCAGGCCGAGCCTGACCTGTTCGCTGGGCGGCCTGCTGATTGTTGGCTTTGTCCTCGGCATCCTGTTCTGGGGCGGCTTCAACACGGCCATGGAGGCGACGAACACCGAAGGCTTCTGCCTGTCGTGTCACGAGATGCGCGACAACGTCTACCCGGAATACAAGGAGACCATCCACTACACCAATCGTACCGGCGTACGCGCGGTCTGCTCGGACTGTCACGTCCCCAAGGACTGGACCTACAAGATGCTCCGCAAGATCGAGGCCTCCAAGGAGGTGTGGGGCAAGATCATCGGCACCATCGATACCCGCGAGAAGTTCGAAGCCAAACGCTTGGAGCTGGCACGCCGCGAGTGGAAGCGAATGAAGGCGGCCGACTCACGCGAATGCCGCAATTGCCACAGCCTCGAAAGCATGGAAGCCGAATCGCAGAAACAGCGGGCGCGCAAGCAGCATGAAATGGCCCGCGAAGACAACATGACCTGCATCGATTGCCATAAAGGCATTGCCCACCATAAACCGCAAGGCATGACCGAAGCAGACGAAGAGTAGCGCCAGAACCCATGGCCGCTAACCGCTAGGAATAAGGAGAGCAGCATGAACACACGTATGATGACTTGCGCACTAGGGGCCACACTTGCCTGCGTCACCCTCCCTGCCTGGGCTGCTGTCCCGGCTGACTGGAGTTCGATCAAGTCCAACGACATCACCCTGTTCTACCCGGGCGTCTCGCCGGTCGAATGGGTCACCAAAGGCACCGAGCATGGTGGTGCGCGGGCGCTGAGGAAGGGCGAAATCTGCGCCGACTGCCACTCCGATGAAGCCCAAGACATCGGCAAGACCATCGTCAGCGGCAAGAAGCTCGAACCGGCGCCGATTGCCGGCAAGGCACCTTTCATCGACGTCAAGGTGCAGGCCGCCCATGACAGTGAAAATCTGTATCTGCGCTTCACCTGGCAGCAACCAGCCGCCTCGGGCGCGGCCAAGATGGACGAGCAGAACCCGGTGAAAATTGCCTACATGCTCGAAGCCAGCGATCAGGTTCAGCTGGCTTCCCAGGGCGGCTGCTGGGGCAGTTGCCACGGCGACGCACGCACCATGCCCGGTGCCGACGAGCACAAGACTAAGTACGTCAAGGATGGCTCGCTGGCCAATGGCGTGTTCTACGACCTCAACCAGTGGCGCAGCGGCGACAACAAGGCCTACGACGGCTATGTCGCCGAGAAGCGGGTCATGGAAGGTGGCCAGGCGCTGGTCGGCGCCACCGGCAAGCTCGACGGCAACACCTGGACGGTCGAGTTCACCCGCAAGTTCGCCGGTGGCGAGGGCGATGTGACCCTCGAGCCGGGCAAGGCCTACAACTTCGGCTTCGCCATCCACGACGACAATGCCACCGGGCGTTACCACCATGTATCGCTGGGCTACACCCTGGGCATCGACGCCGAGGCCAGCATCCAGGCGCTCAAACAATAACCTTGACCTGCGCCGGCCCGCGGGCCGGCGCAGCACTCGATACGAGTCAAGGTTCCTTGGCAACCGCCGCAACCTCCTGCTCCCACTGTTATTAGGGAACACCGCCATGCCGCTAGCCCACTCCGCTTTACGCACCCTGGGGCAGCTTCTATTGGTGCTTCTACCGCTTTCCCAGGTCGAGGCCGAGGCGCTTAGCGTCGAGCGTCAAACCCAGTTGCAACACCTGCTGGCACAGGATTGTGGTTCCTGCCACGGCCTGCGCATGACCGGTGGGCTAGGCCCCGCCCTGACCCGTCAGGCCTTGGCCAACAAACCGCGCGAAGCACTGATCGCCACCGTGACCCACGGCCGCCCCGGCACCGCCATGCCGCCCTGGAATGCCCTGCTCAACGAGCCGGACATCGCCTGGTTGGTCGACCGCCTCCTCGAAGGATACCCAACGCCATGATTCGTTCGACCCTGTTGCTGGCTGCGGCCAGCTTGCTACTCAGCGCCTGCGCGCAATCACCGCTGCGCGGCAGCGGCGACCTGGGAGTGGTGGTGGAGCGCGCCACCGGCAGCCTGCAAATCATCGAAAGCAGCCAGCAGTCCAGCCTGGCGCGGGTCGAGGGGCTGGGCGACCTGTCCCATGCCTCTGTGGTGTTCTCCCGCGATCAACGCTACGCCTACGTCTTCGGCCGCGACGGCGGCCTGAGCAAGGTCGACCTGCTGCACATGCGCATCGACAAGCGGGTGATCCAAGGCGGCAACAGCATCGGCGGCGCCATTAGCCAGGACGGCAGCCTGATCGCCGTGGGTAACTACGAACCGGGTGGCGTCAAAGTCTTCGATGTCGAAACCCTGACGCTGGTGGCCGATATTCCCGCCACCCCGCTGGCCGACGGCAGCAAGCATTCACGGGTGGTCGGGGTGGTCGATGCGCCCGGCCGCCGTTTCGTCTTCAGCCTGTTCGACACCGGCGAGATCTGGATCGCCGACTTCAGCCAGGGCAACACCCCGGCGATCAGCCGTTTCACCGGCGTCGGCAACCAGCCTTACGACGCCCTGCTGACCCCGGACGGCCGCTACTACCTGGCCGGCCTGTTCGGTGAGGACGGCATGGCCAAGCTCGACCTCTGGCACCCGGAACGCGGCGTCGAGCGGGTGCTCGGCAACTATGGCCGCGGCCAACAGAAACTGCCGGTGTATAAGATGCCACATCTGGAGGGCTGGGCCGTGGCTGGCAACCAGACCTTCGTGCCGGCCGTGGGCAGGCATCAGGTGCTGGTGATGGATTCGCAGAGTTGGACGCAAACCGCCGCCATCGAGGTCGCCGGTCAGCCGGTGTTCGTCATGGCGCGGCCCGATGCCCGGCAGATCTGGGTCAACTTCGCCCACCCGGATAACCACCGCGTACAGGTTATCGACAGCGAAACCCATGAAATCGTCGCCGACCTGCAACCCGGGCCCGGCGTGCTGCACATGGAGTTCACCGCCCGCGGCGACCAGCTCTGGCTGTCGGTGCGCGACAGCGGCGAGATCCAGATTTGGGATCCCTACCGGATTGAACTGCTACAGCGTCTGCCGGCGGCGAGCCCGAGCGGCATCTTCTTCAGCAGTCGCGCTCACCAGACGGGGTTATAGGATGAACATCGATCCACTCAGCAGTCGTTTGATCGAGCGCTACCAGCATGGCATGCCGCTGTGCGCCGAACCTTACCGGGTCATGGCCGACACCCTCGGTTGTGAGGAAGCCGAAGTGCTCGCCTGCCTCGAACGGCTGCGTGCTGCCGGCAGCCTGTCGCGCATCGGCCCGGTGTTCGACCACAGCCGCGCCGGCGCCAGTACCCTGGTCGCGCTGGCGGTGCCGGAGGCGCGCCTGGAACAAGTGGCCGAGCGCATCAGTCGTTACCCCGAAGTCAATCACAACTACCTGCGCGAGCATGCCTACAACCTGTGGTTCGTGCTGACCGGCCCGGATCGCGCGCACCTCGATCGGCTGCTCGATGAGATCGAAGCCGATACCGGCCTGCCCCCTCTCGACCTGCCAATGCGTAACGCCTATCGCATCGACCTGGGTTTTCCTTTGGTGGATCTACCATGAACCATGCACTCCCCCCCGCGCAGGCCATTAGCCTGCGCCGCCTGTTGGAAACCGGCTTACCGCTGGCGCCACGCCCTTACCGGGTACTCGCCGAACAGATCGGCGTCGACGAAGCGGCGGTACTCGAGCAGATGCAGCAGTGGCAGGCGCAGGGACTGTTTCGCCGCGTCGGCCTGGTGCTCAAACACCGCGCCCTGGGCTTTCTGGCCAACGCCATGCTGGTGATGGACATCCCCGACGAGCAGGTCGAAGCCGTCGGCCTGCGGCTCGGTCAGGCACCCGGCATCAACCTCTGCTACGAGCGCCCACGCCGCTTGCCGCATTGGCGCTACAACCTGTTCTGCATGGTGCATGGCCGCGAACGCGAACAGGTGCGCCAGCAGATCGAGCGTCTGCTGGCCGAGCAGCAACTGAGCGAGGTACCCCATCAACTGCTGTTCAGCAGTCGCGCCTTCAAACAGTGCGGCGGCCGTTACGCCCCCGCAGCAGCCGAGGCGGTGCGCCATGGATGAGTTCGACCGGCGCCTGCTCAATCGTCTGCAACTCGGCCTGCCTCTGGTGCGCCACCCGTGGCAGGCACTGGCCGAAGAACTGGGTAGCGACTCGGCGCACCTGCGCAGTCGCGTGCAAGCGTTGCTGGACGACGGCACCCTGAGCCGCTTCGGGCCGATGTTCGACATCGACCGGCTCGGTGGCGCTTTCACCCTCGCCGCCCTGGCGGTGCCCGAACAGCGTTTCGACGAAGTCGCCGAGCGGCTAGCGGCCATGCCCGAGGTGGCGCACAACTACCGCCGCGAGCACGCCTGGAACATGTGGTTTGTGCTCGGTTGCGCAACCCCGCAGGGCATTCTCGACACCCTGCAACGTATCGAAGCCGAGACCGGGCTGACGGTGCTCAACCTGCCCAAGGAGGAAACCTACCATGTCGGTTTGCACTTCCCCGTCTGAAGATCAGCTAACGCGTCGCCTGATCGAACTCACCGAGGCCGGCCTGCCGCTGCTGGACGACCCCTGGGCCTGGCTCGCCGAACAGTTGCAGCTGAGCGTCGAGGCGACCCTGGCGCTGCTGCAACGGCTGCAGGCCGAGGGCGCTATCCGGCGTATCGCCGCAGTGCCCAATCACTACCGCCTGGGCTATCGGCACAACGGCATGACCGTCTGGGACGTGGACGACAGCGAGATTGCCCGCCTCGGCCCGTTGCTCGGCGCCCAGGCGTTCGTCAGCCACTGTTACCGCCGCCCGCGGCGCGAGGGTTGGCGCTACAACCTGTTCGCCATGGTGCATGGCCGCAGCGCCGAACAGATCGATGCCTATCGCGAACAGATCCGCACCTTGCTGGGCGTTGCCTGCCGCGCCGACGAGATGCTGGTCAGTAGCCGCATCCTGAAGAAAACCGGACTGCGCCTGAGCGCCGCGCAGCGCTTTATTGTTCCCGGTCAAGGAGCGGCAATTCTTCCTCAGTGATGCTGCAAGCATAGAATTACGCGCCCGCCGGGAGCGCTACGATCTCCAAGGAATATCGCTCATGTTGAGAATCAGCCATTACCTGCGCGCCCTGACTGAACCGCACGCCCCAGTGCTCGGCGCCCGTGGCACCGGCCGACCCCGCCCGCCGGTGGTGATCTGGAATTTGCTACGGCGCTGCAACCTGACCTGCAAGCACTGTTATGCGACTTCCGCCGACAGCGAGTTCCGCGACGAACTGGACACCGCCGCCGCCCTGCGCGTGATCGACGATCTGCATGCCACCGGCGTACGCGTACTGATCCTTTCCGGCGGCGAACCCTTGCTCCGCGAGGACATCTTCCAGCTCACCGATTACGCCCGCGACCAAGGTTTCTTCGTCGCCCTGTCCACCAATGGCACGCTGATCGACGAGCGCAACATCGCGCAGATCGCCGCCGCGCGTTTCGACTACGTCGGCATCAGCATCGATGGCCTGGAAGCGGTGCACGACGAATGGCGTCAGCTCAAGGGCAGCTTCGCCGCCTCCCTGCGCGCCGTCGACCTGTGCCGCCAGCACGATATTCGCGTCGGCCTGCGCACCACCCTGACCCAGCACAACTATCCGCAATTGCCGGCGCTGCTGGCGTTGATGCGCGAGCACGACGTGCAGAAGTTCTACCTCTCGCACCTCAACTACAGCGGGCGCGGCAAGCGCAGTCGCAGTCGCAAGGCCGACGCCCACCACCAGATGACCCGCGACGCCATGCAGCAACTGTTCGCCCAGGCCTGGGACGATGTGCAGAACGGCCGCGAGACCGACTTCGTCAGCGGCAACAACGACGCCGACGCCGTCCTGCTGTTGCAGTGGGTCGAGACGCACCTGCCGCAACACCGCGCCCGCCTCGAAGGCATGCTCCAGGCCTGGGGCGGCAATGCGTCCGGCAGCGGTATCGCCAATATCGACAACATCGGCGACGTGCACCCGGACACCTACTGGTGGCAGCACAGCGTCGGCAACGTACGCCGGCAATCCTTTCGCGAGATCTGGCTGGATCAACCCCAGCCCCTGCTCACGCAGCTGCGCCAACACCCGCGGGCGGTCACCGGGCGCTGCGCCCAGTGCCGCTGGCTATCGATCTGCAACGGCAACACCCGCACCCGCGCCTGGGCCGAAGGCAGCCTCTGGGGCGAAGACCCCGGTTGCTACCTGAGCGACGAGGAAATCGGCCTGCAACCGATGCCCTGCATACCCAGCATGACGATCTAACCAAGGCTCCCCGTGGCCACCGACAACCGCTCAGCCCGATGACAGATTCAGGAGTTTGCATGGACCAGCCCATCGCCCTACCCGCTTCGCTGTGCGCCGCCTTCGCCCCCGGGGAGATCGCCCTGGTCGGCGCCGGCCCCGGCGACCCCGGCCTGCTCACCCTGCGTGCCTGGAGCCTGCTGCAACAAGCCGATACGGTGGTTTATGACCGCCTGGTGAGCCAGGCGTTGATGGATTTGCTGCCGGCGGATTGCATCCGTCACTACGTCGGCAAAACCAGCGGCCATCACAGCCTGCCACAGCCGCAGATCAACCAGTTGCTGGTCGACCTCGCCCACCAGGGGCTGCGCGTGGTGCGCCTGAAGGGCGGCGACCCCTTCATCTTCGGCCGCGGCGCGGAAGAACTGGAGTATGCCCTGGAGCGCGGCATCGACTGCCAGGTAGTGCCGGGCATCACCGCCGCCTCCGGTTGCAGCGCCTATGCCGGCATTCCCCTGACCCACCGGGATCTGGCCCATTCCTGCCAGTTCATTACCGGCCACCTGCAAGAAGACGGCGAACTGAAACTGCCCTGGAGCAGCCTCGCCCAGGGCGGCCAGACCCTGGTGTTCTACATGGGTCTGGCCAGCCTCGGGGAAATATCCCAGCAACTGATCGCCGCCGGATTGCCCGCGGATACCCCGGCCGCGCTGATCGGCAACGGCACCCGCGCCGACCAGCAGGTGGCGCGCGGCACCCTGCTGCAGCTGCCCGCCATGGCCGACCGGCATCTGCTGACGCCGCCGACCCTGACCGTGATCGGTAAAGTGGTGGATCTGTTCGCCGGGCTGAACCTCGAATACCCGGCGCGCTTGCGCGGCCATGCCTACTGCCAAATGGAGGCCGTATGCGGCTGATACCCTTGCCCCTGCTATTGCTCGCCAGCCTGGCCCAGGCCGCAACGCCCGCCAGCGTCCCGCACGAGCAAGCCGAAGCGCTCTACCAGCAACATTGCCAGAGCTGTCACGGCGCCAACCGCCTCGGCGCCGCCGGCCCGGCATTGCTGCCGGAAAGCCTCGGTCGAATTAAACCGGACGAGGTGCGCGCGGTGATCCGCGACGGCCGTCCGGCCAGTCAGATGGCCGCCTACGCCAGCGTGCTGGACGCGCCGCAGATCGACGCACTGGTCAGCTACCTCTACCAGCCGGCCGCCACCGCGCCGACCTGGAGCGATGCCGAGATCCGCGCCAGCCACCGTCTGCTCGCCGATCCCGACAAGCTGCCCAGCCGCGCGCAGCACGGCGCCGACCCGCTGAACCTGTTCGTGGTGGTGGAAGCCGGCGATCACCATGTCAGCATCCTCGATGGCGACAAGTTCGAGGTGCTGACCCGCTTTCAGTCACGCTTCGCCCTGCACGGCGGGCCGAAATTTTCGCCCGACGGCCGCTTCGTCTACTTCGCCTCGCGCGACGGCTGGATCAGCCTCTACGACCTGCACAACCTGACCCTGGTCGCCGAGGTGCGCGCCGGACTCAATACCCGCAACCTGGCGGTCAGCAACGACGGCCGCTGGGTGTTGGTGGGCAACTACCTGCCGGGCAATCTGGTGTTGCTGGATGCCCGCGACCTGTCGCTGGTCAAACATATCCCGGCGCTTGGTCAGGACGGCACCCCGTCGCGGGTCAGCGCCGTCTACACCGCGCCACCACGCGACAGTTTCGTGATCGCGCTCAAGGACGTGCAGGAGGTCTGGGAACTGTCCTACGCTGGCGAGCCGACCTTTGTCCCACGGCGCATCCAGAGCCGCGACGTACTCGACGATTTCTCCTTCACCCCGGATTATCGCCACCTCCTCGCCACCTCGCGCAAAGCCAAGGGCGGCCAGGTGATCGACCTCGACAGCGGCGCGGCGGTCATCGACATCGCCCTGCCCGGCATGCCGCACCTGGGTTCGGGCATCTACTGGAAGCGCGACGGCAAATGGGTGTTCGCCACGCCGAACGTCAGCCAGGGGCTGATCTCGGTGCTCGACCTGCAAAACTGGAAGCTAATCAAGGAAATCCCCACCGAAGGGCCGGGATTCTTCATGCGCAGCCACATCAACTCCGCCTACGCCTGGACCGACGTGTTCTTCGGCCCGAACAACGATGCGGTGCACCTGATCGACAAGCAAACCCTGGAGATCGCGCATACCCTGCGACCAATGCCCGGCAAGAACGCCGCCCACGTCGAGTTCACCCGGGACGGCCGCTACGTACTGCTCAGCGTCTGGGATCGCGATGGCGCCTTGATCGTCTACGACAGCAAGACCCTCGAGGAGATCAAACGCATCCCGATGAACAAACCCTCGGGCAAATACAACGTCGGCAACAAGATCGAATTTGCCGAAGGCACTTCCCATTGAGCACGAGCGGCCAGGGGGGCTGTTAACACTGCCCTCCTGTAGAAAAGCCACTGTCCTTAGGTTGAGGAGATCATTTCTTGCGCGCCTATTTCGTTAAATAGAGCGCCTACTCGCCTCAACCGCGCGCAACAGCTACTGCAAACCGAGCGCCCCCGACCGCGGACGATCAAGTTCGCCAGGCGGCTAACCGAGCGTGGTTGCCTGAGGCGATAGACCGCATTGAACCACTGCAGTGCGCAGGCGCATAGTTGGCGGGCGTATCGGTTGATTGAAATCAAGCAATGAAAAACGCCCCCAAGCTATGCTCGGTCGTTTGTAATAAACTGCTGTCGCAGCATTGCTTGCGATTACACATTGGTTGGGGCCGAAGTTGGTTCCGCAATGCAATGAATCACTACACAGGCTAGGTACAACGTTTACCAAGTCATATCGTCCGCGTCACTCGCCTTGAGGAAATACCATGAAGAAGTTTTTGACTCCGCTGTTGGCCTTGGGTGCTGTTCTGAGCATGCAATCTGCCCTGGCGGCCGACCCCGCAGCTGCTGAAGCACTGTTCAAGAGCAAGCCCTGTGCGGCATGCCATAACCTCGACATGAAAATGGTAGGCCCGGCTCTCAAGGAAGTCGCTGCCAAGTACGCGGGTACCGAGGGTGCCGCCGATCTGCTGGCTGGACGTATCAAGAACGGTACCGTCGGCGCCTGGGGTCAGATGCCGATGCCGGCAAACCCGGTCACCGACGAAGAAGCCAAGATCCTTGCCGAATGGGTGCTGGGACTTAAATGATTTACCGCAGGACGCCAGACTGCTGGCGTCCTGCGTCTCCCCTCTTCGCTTGAATCCCATGTGCTGCCGCAACTTGCCGGCGAGGCGACTCGGCGATAGGCAGCAGGCTGATAGCTGATGCTGTGCTGCGCGACGACCGCCCAAGCAAACTTCGCTCTTCCCTCACCCCCGCCTTGCAACTGCCCGCCTTGCAACTGTCAGTGCCGTACCGTCCGCCCTGCGCGGGTACTCGAGCCCGTGAGCGCCCTGCCTGAATGCACCGCCGCCTCGACGCCATGTAGTTGCTCGACTTGCCGGACGCAGTCGGGTTTTTGCAGACCGCGGTTGCCCTCGCCGTAGTGCCAGCGGTGGCTGTAAACCAGGAACTTGAGTGACGGCTCATCCAGGCTGGCCAGCTCGATGCCGGCCCGAAAGGCTGAGGCTTCAATAGCCTGGCGCAGGCTGTCGGCCAGCAGGTGCAGGGATTGCATCGCGCTCGCCGCCTGCTCGCTGGTGCTGCTGAAGCCCTTGGCATCAGGCCGCGGGCGGTTTTCTTCCAGTTGAGCCACATAGGCGGCTCATCCGCATCAGCTCAACGTGTAGCCATTGTCGACCACCCAGTCCTGGCCATAGACGCCGCGGGCGCCTGCCGACAACTGGAACAGGATAACGCTGGCGACAGCCGCCGCATCGAGAAAATGACCGGGCAGCAGACGCTGGGCAACGCTGTCGGCGACCTGACCCAGTTGCTCGTCGCTCAGCCCCAGGCTGCCCCAGATGGCGGTTGCCGTAGGCCCGGGCGAGACCAGGTTGACGCGCACACCGCGCGGCGCGAATTCCACGGCGATGGTGCGTGCCTGGGCGCCAAGCGCCGCCTTGCTGGCGATATAGGCGGCCAGGCCGGGAAAGCTCGAACGGGTGAGAAAACTGCCGATAAACACCACCGAACAGGGTGACGCCAGCACATCACGCAGCGCGGCCAGGGTATTCAAGGCTCCGGCACCGTTGACTGCCCACTGCCGATCGAACGCCGCCAGATCCAGGCTGTCGGCCAGTTCGGCGATACCCGCATTGGGCACCAGGTAATCCACCGGCCCCAGTTGCTCCGCGCGCAGGCGGAGGCTGGCGAGATCCTCGCTCGAGGTGACGTCGCCGGCATGCCAGAACAGGCGCTCAGGGTAGCTCTCCTGCAGACCTTGCAAACCGCCAAGGCTACGGGACATTGCCAGCACCCTGGCGCCGCGCTGCAGCAACGCGGCACACAAGGCCAGACCAATACCTGAACTGGCTCCGGTGACGACGGCCAGACGATCCTGGAATTCGATTCTCATCAGCTTCTCCGATGCTCGGCAGTGCCGAGCGGCAAGGCCACCCACGCCCAGGGCACTGGGGGCCAACTATCAATGACTGGGCAGCCCGCCGCACGCAGCGTTAGATAACACACCGGCAACCCATATTTGGCGTTCAGACGCCACTTAGTGCGGACGATCAGCCCGGGTGGCCATCCACCCTCGCCTTGACCAGCATCGGTACATAGCGCCAGGCATAGATGGCCAACGCCAAGGACCAACCGATTGCCGCCAACCACAGCCCTGCCAGCGGCCAGAGCGGGTAAACCAACACCCGTGCCACGCAGCCCAGGTTGAACAATGCAAAGGCCCAGACCATGCCCGACGGCAGTTGCAGCGGCCGTCCGGTATGCCCCAGGGTGACGCGGGCAAGCATGGCCAGAATCAACCCGCTCATGGCGCCCATGGTCAAGCCATGCAGGGCCGGACTGGGAGTGGCCAACAGGCCGAGATGCCACAACGCCAGACCGACACAAGCGACCACCAGCCAGAGTATCGCCAGGTGCAGGGACCACAGCAGCGGTACCGCCCAGATGCCCTTGTCGTACCAGCGCGCCAGGCGCAGCAAATGCCCCGCCGCCAGCGCCAGGAACAGCCCGGCCAGCAGCGTTCGAGGCTGCAAGGCCAGACCGCTGGCATAGAGTGCGGCGATCAAGCCGCAGCCGAGCAGCAGGGCAATATCCAGCCATACCCAGGGCTTGACCGCTTCCAGGCGGCCCAGGCCGCGCTGGGTAAAGAAGGGAATCACTCGGCCGCCGATCAGCCCCATCAGCGCTGCCACCAGCCATAATCCGGCCAGCACGCCACGGCGCTGCAGCTCATCGTCGCCCAGGGCCAGACCGGCCAGCAGCAAGGCATTGCTCGCCGCCAGCAGACACAACACCAGGACGATCGGATAGTTGCGCTTCTGCCGTACCACCCAGAGCATGCGCGCCAGCAAGGCGGCCACCGCCAGCAGAAAACTCAGGTCGAGCGGAACCAACAGCAGCAGCGGCGCACCGAACAACCAGCCCAGTCGCGCCGCGAGCCAGAGACCGGCCAGCAGCATCAGGCGCTTGCCGCTCAGGCCCGGCTGACCGGTCCAGGTCTGTGCAGCGGTCAGGAGAAAACCGGCCACTATGGCGGCGGCGAAGCCGAACAGCATCTCGTGCCGGTGCCAGGCCAGCCAACCGCCGGTGGGCTGCCAGTGCGGGCCGTTGCCGCTCCAGGCCAGCACCCAGAGGGCAATGGCCAGCAACGCGAACAGGCTGCCGGCGAGGAAGAACGGGCGAAAGGCAAGACGCCAAATGGGTGGAATACTCAGGGCGATACGCCGATCGAGAACGTGCACTGCAAGCCTCCTGAAAAGATCGTCAAGCGCCCGGCAAGCGGCAGATTCTGCACCGCCGGCCAGGGCATTGCGGCTCCGGGGAAAGCAGGAACCGTTATCGTCTTTTTACAGGGAGAGGAGGCTTTGGCGACTTGACCACAATCAGCTTTCCGCGTCAGGCCTGGAAAAGCGCCTGAGGCACAGCGGCTCGCAGATCGCGTTAGCGCAGCACGTGCAGGCGCCACAGCGGCAGGCGGCGGCGCAGCCGACAGGTACAGAGAGTTTGCGCCGCACAATGGCGGGGGGCGTTACGGCCGCCACCCGTAGCAAGCCTGCCTGTTCTAAGGCTGCTTGGTCGACTCCTGTGGTTTCGGGTCTGTGCCCATCGATTTACGAAAGCCGCCGATCGCGCCGCCCAGGTCGGAGCCTAAGCTGCGCAGGCGCTTGCTACCGAACAGCATGACCACGATCAGCAGAACGATCAGAAGCTGCCAGATACTGATACCCATGTGGATCTCCTAGTTGCGAATGATGGCGGGTGCAGGCGATCTGTTAGTGACTGGCTTGTCCGTGCATGCCGGCATGCGGCATGGCGGAGGCTTGTTGCAGCACGCCCTGATCGATTTCGTCGAAACGTAGCACCCGGGCGCCGTGGCTGGCGGCCAGTTTTTGTGCGGCCGCTTCATCGGCAAACGAGGCCAGCACCGCGCCCATGGCGCCCTTGAGCCCGCTGTCGGCGAGGCCGACCACATAGAAGGCCTGGGTGGCATCGATCAGGTGGCTGTCGTCGGGCTTGGCCCATTCGCTACGCCCCATGTCGTGTACATAGAGCTTGGCAGTGCCGATGCGGTTCTCCGGCTGCAGCCACCAGCCGAGCATCTCGGCGGCGGAGCAGAATTTCTTCACCCCGGTCTTATCCACCGCCTGGCCCTTGGGGCCGGGAAAGTCGTTGATGATCATGCCGCACACGTGACACTCGTCAGCCTCGTGAAAAGCCACGGGGCCAAGGCTTTGCTGGGGCTCTGGCGATTCGCTGCAGGCTATCAGCAGCAGGCCGAGCAGCCCTACCAGCAGGGTTCGCGTGGCGATATACAAGTTTTTCATTGCTGTTCTCTCTATCTGAAAAAAATCTCGCCGGGTGCGAGGTGCGCACCCAGGCAGATGCCACTGGCGATAGCGCTCTCGCAGCCTACGTCGGTCGGCGCAGGAATAGCCAATAGGCCAGCAACAGCGGCACGCCGACCCACAGCAGCAGGCACAGCCACAGCAGCGGGCCATCGATGGGCAGGTCGCCGCCCAGCGCCATCACTCCGGCGGCATTGCCGCTGCCCTCGAAGCCGGACAGGTTGATCAGCCGGTACACGTCGGCCGGATTGAGCAGCAGCAACCAGGGCAGTAGATCCGGGCTGAACTTGCCCTGGCTGAGCACCAAGAGCGCCAGCAACACCAGATCGAACACCAGCACGAACAGGAACCACAGCCCCAGGGCCAGCCCGGCGGCGCTGGATTTTTCGCTGGCGGAGCTGCTCAGGACATAGGCCATGGCCAGAAATACCCAGCCCAGTAGGGTGCTGGACAGCATAAAGCGGCCGAAGGACCACGCCAGCAGGCCCAGTTCGATATCGTCGACCAGCACGGCAATGGCCAGGGCCGCACAACCGAAGCCGATCAGGGTGGCCAAGGCGAGAATCAGGCCATGGCCGACGAACTTGCCGAGCAGCATCTGCCCGCGCCCCAGCGGGTAGGTCAGCAGCAACATCAGGGTGCCGGCTTCGTCCTCGCCGACGATGGCGTCGTAGGCCAGCAACAGTGCGATCAGCGGCACCAGGAAGGTGGCCAGACTGGCCAGGCTGGCGATGGTCGCCGGAATCGAGGTGAAACCCAGTTGCCCGGAAGCCGCGGCGCCGAGCCAGGCGATGCCCACCGCCAGCACGGCGAACAGCAGGCTGATGGCCAGCAACCAGCGATTGCGCAGGCCGTCGCTGAGTTCCTTGCGGGCGATATTCCACACCTGGTTCATGTTCTGCCCTCCGCGCTCGGCACAATGCCCGCGCGCTCCATGTAATAACGGTACAGATCCTCCAGCGACGGCTGGTGGATGTCGATGTCCTGTGCCTCGCCTTCACCGAGCAACTGGCGCAGCAGACCGAGCTTGTGGCCGTTGATGACCTCTACTTCGACGCCGTCGACGCCGACCGAGCGCGCCTCATGCCCGGCGACGTGCCAGCGCTGCAATAGTTGCGCGCTCTGCTTCAGTCCGCTGGCACGGATCACTGCCGGCAGACCGGCATTTTCGCGCAGGCAGGCCAGGCTGCCGACCGCCTGCAGCCGACCGTGAGCGAGAATCGCGGCACGGTTGATATGCGCCTCGACCCCCGGCAAGACATGCGAGCAGAGGATGATGCTGGTGCCCTGCTGACGCAGACGGTCGATTAACCGATAGAGATCCTGGGTGGCGATGGGGTCGAGGCCGACCGTGGGCTCGTCGAGCAGCAACAGGCGTGGCACGCCGAGCAAGGCCTGGGCCAGGCCGAGACGCTGGCGCATGCCCTTGGAGTAGGTCTTGACTCGCCGGTTCATAGCGTCGGCCAGGCCGACCTGCTCCAGCAGGTCGTCCACCTGCGCCAGCGCGGCGCCCTTGAGACGGGCGAAATGGCGCAGGGTCTCGCGTCCGCTGAGCTGCGCGTAGAAGGTCACGTTCTCCGGCAGATAGCCGAGCTGGCGGCGTACCGCCGAATCGTTCGGCGTGCGCCCGAGCACCGCGACCCGCCCCTGGCTGGCCTGCAGCAGGCCGAGAATCAGTTTCATAGTGGTGGTCTTGCCGGCACCGTTATGGCCGAACAGGCCCAGTACCTCGCCTTCGCCCAGGCACAGGTGTAAGTCGTGCAGCACGGTCATGCGACCGTAGTGCTGGCTGACGCCTTCGATTTCGACGGCATTCATGGCGTTGGCTCCTGGCTGGCGGGCAGCAGATCGGTGGTCGGCAGTTGCATCAGCGGATGGCTGTCCTGCACCCCGGGCGACTTCATTACCGGAAAAGCACGCTGTACCCAGCGCAGCAACTCGATACTCGGGCTGTTCATCAACAGGCGCACCTGTGGATACAGCCACAGCAGACGGTCGACGTTGTCGTTGGGTTCGTAGGCGATATCGCCCAGGCCGTCTTCATTGCGGTCCCAGCCCAGGTAGTCGCTCCAATAGTTACCGCGCCCGTCCAGCGACCACTCCTGGGTGCGGGTGGCGACATACTTGACCTGCTGCTGGTTACCGACAAAGGCATTGCCGGCGATGCGGTTGTCTTCGGAACCGGCGGTCAGGTGGATGCCCAGGGCGCTGCGCTCGAAGTGGTTGTGCTCGATGCTGTTGAACAGCGAGTTGTAGATGAACAGCGCCTTGCCTTCGGCACCGGAGATCATGCTGTCGCCGGTCGAGCCGCTGCGCACATCGCTGACGAAATTGTCGCGCAGGGTGGAGTAGGTGATGTAGTTCATCAGGATGCCGTAGTTCTCGTCCTGCTCGGAACGATTGCCGATCACCGTGAGCTTGCGGCTCTGCATCAGCGCATAGCCGGTGCGGGTGCGGCGGGTGATGTTGCCGAGCACCTGGTTGTCGTTGGAGAACATGTAGTGCACGCCGTAACGCAGGTCTTCCAGGGTGTTGCCCTCGAGCAGGTTGCCGTTCGAGGTATCGATGTAGATGCCGTCGCGGGCATCGCGCACCTGGTTGCCGATGACCTTGGCGCCACGTACCGCATACAGGTGGATGCCATTGCCGCGATCCTGGGAACGAATGCTCGGATCGCCCTGGATGCTGTTGCCAAGCAGGCTGACATCCGCCGCGCCATCGACCCAGATGCCGAAGCTCGCGCCTTGCAGGCGGTTGTCCTTGATCACCGCGCCGCGGGCCTTGGGCTGAATGAACACGGCGGCGTTCATGGCCGTCATGTCCCGCCCCCAATCGAGCAGCGTGCAGCCCTCGATGGTCACCTCGGGCGCGTTGATCAGCAGGCCGTTACCCTGCCCCTGACCCTGCAATACGGCGCCTGGCTCGCAGCGAATGTGCATCGGCTGATCGACGCTGAACGAACCTTGGTATTGCCCGGCGGGCAGTCGCCAGCGATTGTCACCCTCGGCCTGCAGCGGCAGATCGGTGATCGGTTGCGGCGCTGCCTGGGCAGCGCCGGGAAGAATAAGCAGCAATAGAGCCGTGGCATGCAACCAGGCTATTGCCTGAGGTTTTAACACTGAGGTTTACCTTGTACCTTGAAGCATTCAAAGCGTGTGTCGTGACTGGAGGAGTCAGTCTGCTGGCGATCGAGAGAAATCGCCAGCAGACTGACTCCTCCAAGAGCCACGGGTTCAGCCGTTGCGCAAGGGGTTCCCGGGCTGGAGCCCGGAAACCCTCCCGGAGTTACGCGGGTTCGACCATCATGCGCCCGACCATTTCCATGTGCAGGGCATGGCAGAACCAGCTGCAGTAGTACCAGTGCAGGCCAGGTTTGTCGGCGATAAAGGTGATCGACGAGGTCTGCTGCGGGCTGATTTCCATGCTCGCACCATGGTTGACCATGACGAAACCGTGGGACACGTCCTCGATCTGGTCGATGTTGGTGATGGTCACGGTGACTTCATCGCCCAGCTTGACGTTGAATTCCTGGACACCGTATGCCGGCGCCATGGACGTCATGTACACCCGTACCTTGTTGCCGTCACGGATAACCTTGTTGTCGGTATCCAGGTTGATGCCATCCTTTTTCGCCATGGCCACGGTGCCGGCAAAGAACGGATCGTCGCGATCCCAGATCTTCTTGGTCTTGACCTGATCACGACGCGCCATGGTGCAGTCGTGCGGCTCGGCGAAGGTCGGGCCGTCGTGCACCAGCTTCATTTCCTCGCCGGAGATGTCGATCAGTTGGTCGTTCTCCGGGTGCAGCGGGCCGACCTGCAAGAAGCGGTCCTTGGAGAACTTGCACAGGGCAACCAGCCACTTGCCATCGGCTTCGCTGGTTTCACACAGCGAGGCGTGGATGTGGCCCGGCTGGTAATGCACATCGAGTTTCTGCTTGATGTAGTCGACCTTCTCGCCCTTGTAGGCACGCACGGCATCGGCCATGTTCCACTTGACCACCTGGCTGTCGATAAACAGGGTGGTGTAGGCATTGCCGCGGCCGTCGAAGGTGGTGTGCAGCGGGCCCAGGCCCAGCTCCGGCTCGGCGGCGATCACATCGCGCGGATCCTTGAGCTTGCCGGCGAACAGGTCGGGCAGCTTGGCGATCTCGATCATCGATACGGTCGGCGACAGCTTGCCGTTGGCGATGAAGTACTTGCCGTCCGACGAGGTGTTGCAGCCGTGCGGGTTCTTCGGCACCGGGATGTAACGGGTGAACTCGCTGTCCTTGTCGCCCTTCTTGCGACCGTCGAGCACCGGCACCTTGGAGTCGCCCAGGGTGATGAACTTGCCGGCCTTGACCGCTTTTTCCGCCGCATGCATGTCGAACACCACGACCCAGTCGCGCTCGTTGCGCATCATGCCGCCGAGATCATAGGCTTTCTCGGAGTTGTAGCAGGTGGCTGCGGTGAAGCGGCCGGTGTAGTCGGCGTCGGTGTTGTCCAGGTTGCCGTCGACGATGACCTGGAAGGCCATTTCCATGGTCTCGGCATCAATCACGTTGTACATGGTGTAGCTGTTCTCATCCTGCAGATCGAAGATCTTGCCATCGTTGGGATGGGGGATGACGAATTCGGCGTTGGCGTACACGTACTTGGTGTACGGCACCTTCTGCAGGCGCAGGCCGTGGATGGACTGGCAGTTCGGCACGGTCAGCATCTTGTCGCACTTCATGATATCCAGGCGGATACGTGCAACGCGGGTGTTGGCCTTGTCGTTGATGAACACGTACTTGCCGTCGTACTTGCCGTCAACCATGGAGATGTGCGGGTGGTGGCAGTCGCCGTTGAGGAACTTGACGCTATCGCCCATGATGGCGCGGCTTTCGTTGGTCAGGCCCCAACCGGTGGCCGAATCCACGTTGAATACCGGGATGCGCATCAGTTCGCGCATGGACGGAATGCCCAGCACGCGCACTTCACCCTGATGGCCACCGCTCCAGAAGCCGATGTAGTCGTCCAGTTCACCCGGCGCAACATGGTAGTTCTGCTTCGCTTCCTTGGCCGCTGCCGCCCAGGATTCGCGAGTCATCACCGCGCTGCCCAGCGCCGTGGCGCCGACCAAGGCCGCCCCTGTCGCGGCGCTGGCACCGAGGAAGCCGCGACGGCTCAAACCGGTGGTTTCCAGCTTTTGCGTCGCTTGTTTTGGATCGATCGCTGGCGTGTTCTTCGACTCTTTATCGCTCATCAATTGTGCTCCTTGGCTGGATAAATACGGTCTTGCGACCGTCCATGCACATGCCGTCAAAGGGCTCGCGCAGGGACTACTACTTGCACTACGGGTATCAGTTCGGCGCTAACGGGGGCCTTTTTGCTGCGTTTCTTCTGCTTGAGAATCAGCGGCGGGCACTTGTCGTCGTTGTGGTAAGTCATCTGGCAATCGAGGCAGTAGTGGCACTCGTTGGCATTGATCTGGCCGTCGGGATGGATCGCCTGGATTTCGCATTCTTTGGCACACAGCTGGCACGGACTGCCACACTCCTTGCGGCGTTTCAGCCAGTCGAACAGACGGAACTTGCTCGGAATGGCCAGTGCCGCGCCCAGCGGGCAGACATAGCGGCAGTAGACCTTGCGGGTGAAGATATTGATCACCAAGAGCAGTACGGCATAGAGCACGAACCACCATTGGCGGTCGAATCTCAGGGTGATGGCAGTCTTGAACGGTTCCACTTCGGCGAAACGCTCGGCGGTGGCCAGCGACTCCAGAGAGAGGCCAAACAGCAGCAGCAGGATGATGTACTTGATCGCCCAGAGCCGCTCATGCACCGCAAAGGGTAGCTCGTACTGGGGGATTTTCAGCTTGCGCGCGGCCTCGTTGATCAGCTCCTGCAGGGCGCCGAAGGGACACAGCCAGCCGCAGAACACGCCGCGGCCCCAGAGCAGGATGCTGGCGGCGGTGAAGGTCCAGATAATGAAGATGACCGGGTCGGTGAGGAACAGCTCCCAGCGGAAACCCTGCACCAGGGCATGGACGAAGGTCAGCACGTTGACCACCGACAATTGGCCCAGGGCATACCAGCCGATGAACACCACGGTGAAGATCAGGTAGCCACGGCGCAACCAATGGAGGAAGTGCGGACGCTGGGTGAACTTGTCCTGGAGAAACAGGATCACCGTGAGCAGCAGCAAGGCCACACCGATCACGCCGATCTGGAAGCTTTTCTGGTACCAGATATTCAGCCACAGCGGCCGATTGGCTTCTTCGATCGCGGCCAGTTCTGCGGCGCTCGGCTGTGGTCGTTCGAGGTATTCCTCAGGCATCTGATAGGGCAGTTCGAAACTGCTGAAGATGCCGCTGGTCGGCCCGGTCTGCCGTTTCACCAACAGCTCCAGGACCCAGGGCGAACCCGGATCGAAGCCGGCCGGCGCGCGCACGATAAAGATCGCCATCTCGCGGAAGTCCGGCATGCCCTCGGCATAGACATCGCTCAAACGCTCGAAATCGCGGTCATGAAAGCTGATGGTTTCGCCGAACTGGCGCAGTTGCACCCGATCGAAAATGCCGCCACGGACATAGCCCGAGCCCTTGAACGAATACGCGCCGCTGCCGAGCACGGCAATCGCGTGCTCGCCGGGTTTGAGTTCCTCCATGAGGAAGCGGTACTGGTTGTCGCCCAACAGATTACGGCCGATGGTCGGCGCATTCAGGTGAGCGGTGTAGAGGTCGATAAAGGTGTCGTCGACTTGATCGGCCGCGGCCTCGTCGAAGCCTTCGGCTTCGCTGCCCTTGAAGGCTTCGTCGACCTGACCGCGGGTCAGGTGCAGGCGGCGGATAGCGCCATTGCCGGTGAGTTGCGTCCAGTCGGCGGCTTGATAAACATCCTCGCGCACCGTAGCCGGCTTCTGCGCCAGACCGGCATTGTCTTCAACCAGACCAAGCGACACCGCCACCGCGTGGGCGGCGCGCATCACCACCTCATTGACCACCATGACCGTAACGGTGGCGCCGGTGACCGCATCGACAGTCACCGCTTCGGGGTCGCTGGAACGGCCGACCACCACCCGTTGGTTGACCTGGATGCCTTTGTACTTGGCGTTGAAGTCGTGCAGTTTCGACTCGGGGATGCCGACCAGCAGAATCGGCTCGTGGTGCTCGAGCACATAGGCGTCCTGAATCACGCCTGCGTTGTCGAGGATCACCTGCATGTTGATCGGCTTGCCGGAATAGGCCGGAATATCGACCACGTCCAGACTCTGGAACACATAGCCGAGCACCGTGTCGCCATCGGACAGGGTGCGCACCTTGAACTCGCCTTGCGGCTCGGAAACGTTAACCCCTTTGGGGAAAACCTGGTCGATGCGCTGTTGTTCGATAGCGCCGTAGCTCTTGGCTTGCACGCCCTGAAGCGCCGCCCAGACTAAAACCAGCAAAAACAGGCAAGCATTTTTCCATGAATACAGATGACTGCTCGTGAAAAACCGATTGATCTTCATGGGGTTATCTAAAGCCAACAATGAATGTGCCTGCATGGTACTGATCCCACTCCCTCTTCCGATTGACACAAGTCAAGTCAAGCCGCGACCAGGTGCGGCAAGGTGCCGCAAGCCCACTCAAGGACGAACCTATAAAGCTTGCCGGCAGGGACTCAGGGACGGGCGGTGCAGATTAGGCTCCAGCCCGTCTCGCCGCAATTGCTGCGCAGGCGAGTATACCCAGCCCGACCGGCCTAACGCACGGGCGACTTAGACCGGAGTTTACCCTACGCAAGGCCGCCGCCTGTCGCCCTCTGAGTACGCCGGGCGCACCAGGCGCTCGAAAACCTTGCTGCGCCGACGTGGCTCTCAGCTTTGGCTGAATGGGGTCAGGTAGGCCGCCGTCGCCCCGCGCGTGGCTTCGCTGGCCTTGAGCTCCAGGCGGGCGATGCTGCGCAGGTGCACCTGATCCGGGCCATCGGCGAAACGCAAGGCACGACCGCTGATCCACATGTCGGCCAAGGGCGTGTCCGGGGTCAGGCCCATGGCGCCGTAGACCTGCATGGCCCGGTTGACCACCCGGGTGTGCATGGCCGGCACCAGCGCTTTGATCATGGCGATTTCCTTGCGCGCCGCCTTGGCGCCCACTTCGTCGATCATCCAGGCGGTCTTGAGCACCAACAGACGCGCCTGTTCGATCTCGATGCGCGACTCGGCGATCCAGTCGCCGATATTGGCGTATTGGTGCAAGTATTTGCCGAAGGCCTTGCGTTCCTGACAGCGTTCGACCATCAGTTCCAGGGCCAGCTCGGCCATGCCGATCGAGCGCATGCAGTGGTGGATACGCCCCGGACCGAGACGTGCCTGAGCCATCATAAAGCCCGCACCCTCCGCGCCCAGCAGATTGCCAACCGGCACCCGCACATTGCGCAGCAGCAACTCGCTGTGGCCTTCCGGGGCGATGTGGTGCATCACCGGGATATTGCGCAGCAACTCCACTCCCGGAGTATCGAACGGCACCAGGATCATGCTCTGCTGTTGATGCGGGCCGGCGTCCGGATCGGTCTTGCCCATGACGATCAGCAGCTTGCAATCGGGGTGCGAGGCATTGGTGATGAACCACTTGCGGCCGTTGATCACGTACTCGTCGCCCTCGCGGCGGATCAGGGTCTGGATGTTGCTGGCATCCGATGAGGACACGTCCGGCTCGGTCATGGCGAAAGCCGAGCGGATCTCGCCGTCGAGCAGCGGCAACAGCCAGCGCACGCGTTGCTCAGGCGTGGCAAACAGATGGAGCAACTCCATGTTGCCGGTGTCCGGCGCGTTGCAGTTGAACACCTCCGAGGCCCAGGGTACGCGACCCATGATTTCCGCCAGGGGCGCATATTCCAGATTGCTCAAGGCAGTGCCTGGCTCGTCCTCATGCAGCGCCGGCAAGAACAGGTTCCACAGCCCCTCGGAGCGCGCCAGGGCTTTGAGGTCGGCCATAAAGGGCACGGGGAAATGACCGGCGGCAACCGCGGCGTGCCAGGCGCCAATACGCGGGACTATGTGCCGGTCGAGAAAGGCGCGGAGCTGTTGGCGCAACTCCTCTGTACGCGGGCTGTAGGCAAAGTGCATGGCGAACCTCGGTCGGTGGTTGTGTGTACCGCCACCTTAGCCATACCCAAGCGGCAACCCCAGCAAACTGTAGCGCCTGAATCGGCGCCAATCACGGCCGCCAAGGCGGCAACTAATCTTGACCGGGATCATCATTGCTGTCGCCAGAGCTGCTATGTGCGGCTATTTACCCCGCCCCCAAGCGTGCCCTGAATGGGATTTGCCCCCAGCGCTACACAGTCGTTTGCAGTTTCAGCCAAGAGTTGCTGGCACACCCAACAGGTAACTGGTACATAGCCATGCTTTATGTTCTTGCCTGGCTGCCCTCGGAGATTGCTATGACTCGCCAGAAATCCATGGTTGCGCTGCTTTCGAGCGTTGCCTTTGCCTGTTTCGCAATGCTCGGCGGTGCTTTGCTCATGCAGCACCTGCTCGCTTGGGAGCCTTGCACGTTGTGCGTGCAGATCCGCCTGTGGTTGCTGCTCGGCGGCGTTCTGAGCCTGCTGATAATTGCGGCCGAGGGTATTGGGCAACGCTGGTTGACCCTGTTTTTCTGGCCATTGTTGCTGGCCGCGGGATTTATGGCGATGTTCGACAATGGCCATTTGGTGCTGATCGAGACCGGCATCCTGGAAAGTTTCAGTTGCTCGCCCTTCCCGTTCTATTCGTTCTACCTCCCCCTGCACGAGTACTTGCCCGCGGTATTCATGAGCGCAGGCGTCTGTGGGCAAAACGATTACGCCATCCTGGGCCTGCCGTTCACCAACTGGACCCTGCTGAGCGTGACGTTGCTGTTCGGTTTGATCCTGTTTGCCGCGTGGCGTGCCGTTGGCCAATCCGGCAAATAGCCGCCTGTATGCGCTTACCCCGCTCGGCTGATTAGCAGGTTGTTGAAAAATGTAGGCGAGGCAGGCAAGACAAGGCAAAAACGGCCGAGGAAGCGGAGTTTGCTGGCTGTAAATGAGCATTCCGAGGCCGTTTTTAACGCAGTATTGCCAACGCAGGTAGTTTTTCAACGGCCTGCTAGATGATGCCGCCATTGACCCGCAGGGTCTGCCCGTTGACCCAGGCGCCCTGCTCGCTGACCAGAAAGGCCACGACATTGGCGATATCCTCGGGCGTGCCCAGGCGCTGCAAGGGTGGCTGTTTAGCCATTCGTTCGATTTGCTCGGCGGATTTGCCGCTCAAGAACAACTCGGTCGCTGTTGGCCCGGGCGCTATAGCGTTGACGCAGATGGCCCGCCCGCGCAGTTCCTTGGCGAAGATCGCGGTAAAGCTTTCCACTGCGGCCTTGGACGCGGCATACACCGAATAACCAGGCAGCGCCAAGCCCACCACGCTGGTGGAAAAGTTGACGATACGCCCGCCTGCGCGCAGGTGCCTGGCCGCCAGGCGCAGGGTGTTGAAGGTGCCCTTGGTATTGATCGCGAAGATTCGCTGATAGAGCGCATCGTCGCTGTCGGCCAGGCTGACCGTACCGGGCTGGATGACCCCGGCGTTATTGATCAGGATGTCGATGCCGCCGAACTTCATCTCGGCCTGGTCGAACAAGGCTTCGACCGCCACCGAATCGCTGATGTCGGCCAACACGGCATAGGCCTGGCCGCCAGCGCTGACGATATCGCGCACCACCTGCTCGGCATCCGCCGGCTGCGCGGTGTAGTTCACCACTACGCTGATGCCGTCGGCGGCTAGGCGTTTGGCGATGGCCGCACCAATCCCCCTTGAGGCGCCGGTAACTATGGCTACTTTTGACATGCTTACTCCTGCTGATAAGGAGCGAAGGAAAGTACAACTCAACTCTCACTACCCAAGGCTCAGGCTGCACGGCTTGTAATAACTGGTATAGCTGCCATCGGCGCAGGGCGTTCGACCGGTGGTCACGTCGTTTTCGACGCCCCGCCCTCCGTAGATGGGGAGGAAGCGCTTGCCGACAGCGAAAACCAGCGGATAGCCGCTCACCCGCATCCAGGCAAAGGCGGAAAACCGCCAGCCCATGCGAACTGGGTCACATGCTTCTGGCGACGCCTGAGGGGCTGCACAGCAAGCGCGTCGTTGGCACAGGCATTGCGATACATAGCAAGCGTTTGGTGGACGGCAAGCCGCCGCCATCGTCACGAATGCCCCGCAGGCACATGCCCACCCGGCTCAGACCGGTCAATAACAGGAAAGGACTGTCAGATGTTCAAGTCGATCTTCGCCCTGGCCGCCTGCGCCCTGGCGTTCACCTCCGCCAGTGCGTACGGCGCCCAAGAAAACACCCCCATCCTGATCAAATTTTCCCATGTGGTTGCCGACAATACGCCCAAGGGCCAGGGTGCCCTGCTGTTCCAGCGGCTGGTCGAAGAGCGTCTGGCGGGCAAGGTCAAGGTCGAGGTCTACCCCGACTCGGCGCTCTACGGCGATGCCAACGAACTGGATGCCCTGCGCAACAACGAGGTGCAACTGCTGGCCCCCTCACTGGCCAAGTTCGAGAAATACACCAAGCAACTGCAGGTTTTCGACCTGCCCTTCCTGTTCGACGACCTGGCTGCGGTCAATCGTTTTCAGAAACGTGCCAAGGGCCGCCAGCTGCTGCGCGCCATGGAGGATCACGACATCGTCGGCCTGGCCTATTGGCATAACGGCATGAAGCAGCTGTCGGCCAATAAGGCGTTGCTGGTACCAGCCGACGCGGCTGGCCTGAGCTTCCGTATTCAGCCATCCAGCGTGCTTGAGGCGCAGTTCGCTCAGTTGCACGCCACGCCGCAGGTGCTACCTTTTGCCGAGGTCTTTGACGCGCTGAAAAACGGTCGGGTGCAAGGGGCAGAAAATCCCTGGTCGAACATTTCCAGCAAGCAACTGCACAGGGTTCAACCGTTCATCAGCGAAACCAATCACGGCGTGCTCGACTACATGTTGGTGAGCAATCCGCGCTTCTGGTACGCCATCCCCCATCAGCTCCGTACGGAGCTGGAAGGCATCATCGACGAGGTCACCTACGAGGTGAATCGTCAGGCCGAGGCCGCCAACCTGGCCGACCGCCAGCGCATCGAAGCCTCGGGCACAAGCCGGATAATCGCGCTGAACGAAGAGCAACGCGATGCCTGGCGCCAGGCCATGCAGCCGGTGTGGCAGCAATTCGAAACAGTCATAGGCGCGGATGTCATCAAGGCGGCGCAAACCGTTAACCGGAAAAAACGCGATTGAGCGGGGTGATCGGCCGGCGCTTGAGCTAGAGCCGGCTGGAATCGCCGCTTCCGAGCCGGCCCGGCTGCGGTAGCGGGGTTTGCCGACACGTGGCAGGGCCTATAGCCGAACCGCCGCGCCGGCTCGACTAAGCTGAATAAGACCCGCCAGCGAGTGGCCTGGGCATTCAGGTTCCCCCGGCGCGCTTGTGGCCAGCCTGCGCGGCTGACTCGCCACGGTCGATCTCGACCCACAATGGCTGGGCGCCACGGCTCACAGTTGCATCGGCCTGCGGAGCCTGTCCCAGAAGGAGTTCCAGCATGCGCCCAGCGTACCCCCTGTTGTTTGCTTTGCGCGGCAACCAGGACTATGGCACCCGCGTGGCGCAGCGACTCGGCTGCCGCCTGGCCGCGCACGAGGAGCATGTGTTCGAGGATGGCGAGCACAAGAGCCGAGCGCTGGATCCGGTCAACGGCCGCCAGGCGGTGGTCTTTCACGGGCTCTACGGCGACACCCAGTACAGCGTCCACGACAAGCTCTGTCGCCTGATGTTCTTCTGCGCCGCGCTGAAGGACGCCGGAGCCCGTCGGGTACAGGTAGTCGCCCCCTACCTGTGCTATGCGCGCAAGGAACGGCGCACCGCGGCGCAGGATCCGATCATCAGCCGTTACGTCGCCACCCTGCTCGAGGCCAGCGGGGTCGATCGGCTGTTGAGCCTGGAGGTGCATAACCTTGCCGCCTTCGACAATGCCTTCCGTATTCCCACCCAGCACCTGCACAGCGCCGAGCTGTTCGCCGAGCATTTTGCCGGTTCGATCGGCGCCGCCGAGGTGGTGGCGGTCTCCCCCGACACGGGCGGGGCCAAGCGTGCCGAGCAGTTCCGCCAGGCCCTCGAACGACGTCTGGGGCGGCCCGTGAGCGGCGCCATCATGGAAAAGTACCGCAACGACGAAGCGCTCAGCGGCACGCGGCTGAGCGGCGAGCTGCAAGGTAAGACCGCGATCCTCTTCGACGACATGATCAGCACCGGCGCCACCCTGCTGCGCGCCGGTCATGCCTGCCGGGTCGCCGGCGCCACGCGCCTGTTCGCCGCTGCGGCGCATGGCCTGTTCACCGGCGGCAACGAACTGCTCGACGGCGCCCTGTTCGAGCGCCTGGCGATCTGCGACAGCGTGCCGCCGTTTCGTCTCGACCCCAGGCTGGCGGCACAACGTCTGGACATCCTCGACACCACTGCGTTGGTGGCGACGCTACTGGCCGAAGAGTATGGCTTGCCGGTCATCGAGCCTCGGCCATGACCACCGCCCGGCTCTAGGGGCGGCGCGACCGCGAGGCAAGCATGCACAGAGCCAGCTACAGGGTGTTTCTCGGCGGCGACCTGATGACGGCCCGCGGGGTCGATCAGATCCTGCCGCACCCAGGCGACCCTCGTCTCTATGAAGCCTACGTGCAGGATGCCCGTGACTACGTGCGGCTGGCCGAACGGCGCAACGGGCCGATTTCGCCTCCGGTGGATTTCACCTATGTCTGGGGCGTGGCGCTGCAGGCACTGCAGCGGCGCCGCGTGAATCTGCGCCTGGTCAATCTGGAGACCGCGCTGACCCGCCGCGGCCAGCCGCAGGCGAAAGGCATCAACTACCGGATGAATCCGGCCAATTTGGCCCTGCTCGAAGTGGCCGGCATCGACTGCTGCGTGCTGGCCAACAACCATGTGCTGGATTGGGGCGAAGCGGGCCTGATCGATACCCTGCACAGTCTGGACAAGCTGGGTCTGCAACATGCCGGCGCGGGGCTCAGCCTGGCCGCGGCCGAAACCCCGGCGATTCTCCCCCTGGCCGATCGCCGCCGGCTGCTGCTGTTCGCCTGGGCCACCCCGGACTGCGGGGTGCCGCCAGACTGGGCGGCCGACGAGCGGCGGCCGGGCGTCGCCCGCCTGGAGAACCTCTCGGCGCACAGTCTGGAGCGGGTGGCGGCGCGCATCGCGGCGGCGAAACGTCCGGGCGATTTGATCGTCGTCTCCCTGCACTGGGGCGGCAACTGGGGCTTCGCCATCGCGCCGGAGCAAGTGCGCTTCGCCCACGGCTTGATCGACCAGGCTGGGGTGGATGTGCTCTACGGCCACTCCTCGCACCATATCAAGGCGCTCGAGGTGTACCGCCAGCGCCTGATTCTCTACGGCTGCGGCGATCTGCTCGACGACTACGAAGGCATCGACAGCCATGCCGGTTACCGCGCCGACCTGGGGCTGTTGTATTTCGCCGAGTTGGCCGCCGACGGTCGCCTGCTGGCCCTGGAGTTGCAGCCCACTCGCCAGCGGCGGCTGAGCATCCAGGCTGCCGAAGGAGCGGATCGCCAGTGGCTGCTGGACAGCCTGCTACGCGAGTGTGCAGGTTTTGCTTGCAGCGTGCGGCCTGACAGCGGCCAGGGCTTCAGCCTGGTTTGGCCGGCCCGGTAGTGCCCGGGCGAATCGACCGAGCGGGCCTCGCCGTGCCCGGCGGCACCGGCGCGGCGCGCTATGGTTAACTCATCAGCCCGCCACCAGGAGCCGTCACATGCAGCCGAAACCCGCAGGCCAACGGTTCTGCTTGTACAACGCGGAGGAACTCGACGAGATTTTGCAGCTGATGGCGCGTCAGGCTGCCGCCCTGCTGCCCCCTGGGCGAGCTGCGCTGGTGGGGATTCTGCGCCGCGGCGAGCCGCTGGCGCGCAGGCTCCAGCAGTATCTGGCGCGGGATACCGGGCAACCCGAGTTGCCACTGTATCCGCTCAAGGTGAAACGCTATGCCGACGACCTCAGCCTGCTGCATGCGCAGACGGCATTGACCGAAAACCCGCAACTGGCCGCACTCGACCTGGGCAATACCACGCTGTTGGTGGTCGATGATGTGCTCTATGAAGGGCATTCGTTGCTGCGCACCTGCAGCTATCTGAGCAGTCTCGGCGCGCAAGAGGTGCGCACCGCGGTGCTGGTCGACAGACGCAGCAGCAAACAGCCGATCCACGCCGATATCGTCGGCGCGTGCCTGCAGGTCGCGCCCAACGACATCATCGAGTGCAACGTACCGCCCTACGAGGACACCTGGCGTATCGAGGTGGTGCGCCACGGTGCGAAGCGCTGATCGGCTCGATGGCGTTTGCAAAATAAGGCGCTAGAAGGCCGGTTTGGCTAGTCGATTAGCTCAGATTCGCCGGCTTGGGTCTTATCTGTGGGAGGCCCGACCTCGGGGCGAAGCCGTTGTCCAGCAGCGCGCCCCCACAACTTGGCAGCCCTGCGGGCTGCATTCGCCGCGGGGCGCGCCTCCTACATGGTTGCGGACAGGCTTGAGTCCATGGCTAAACGGCTTAATCGATCAGGCCGCTAGGCGATCTTGGCGCCGCCTGGCGGGATCGAGTCTGCCCGTGAAACCAGGCCCGAACAGACCCAGGCTTAGGCCGTTGGTTGAGACTGACCAGGCCAGGCCGCAACTCAGCGCAATAAAGAACCAGCACAGGTGATTGTCGGGAAGCTGTTCCAGGCGTAGCGTTTCTCTAGCAGGTGTCTGGCAGACAGCCTTGCACTGCGACGTCCGACAACCTGCATGCGCCCCATCGGCTTCCAGGAGAAGGTCATGGACAAGCAACAGCAAAGTCAGAAAACCCAGCTTTATCCCGCTCGCAACGGCGACCCCTACTTGAAGCCACCGCGCAATGGCGTGGCACTGTGCCCGGAGTGTGGCGTCATCTACCAGCAGGGACGCTGGGCCTGGCAAGACGCGGCCCCAAGCGCTGCGCAGAGCGTGGTTTGCCCGGCCTGCCAGCGTATCGCCGACGATCAGCCCGCCGGAACCCTGCAACTCTCAGGCAACTTCCTGGGTGAGCATCGCGATGAAATCCTCAATCTGATCCACAACACCGAGCAGTCGGAAAAGGCCCAGCACGCGCTCGAGCGCCTGCTCAGGATCAGCGAGCAGGACGACGGCATGCAGGCGACCACCACCGGCCTGCACCTGGCCAACCGCATTGGTCATGCCCTGGGTGCCGCCTACAAGGGCCGCATCGAGTACAGCTACAGCGAGGATGAGCACCACGTCGACATCCACTGGCATCGTGACTGACCGCGCTTAGGCCAAGTTCGAGCCGCCTGTGCACCTGTCAGGAGAACGTCGGGCGGGCCTGCTCGGTGTCGAGCCAGTTGGGCGCAACGCTTAGGCTTCTGGGCGATTTCTCGGCCCAGCGCCAGGCAGACCTTGTCGACGGCCATCCCGTGCGGTGCGGGCTATCGCGTGGCAGTGCCCAGATAACGCTCGAACCAGTCGCCGGCCTCGCGGGCCACGATCTCCAGGGCGCCGGGTTCCTCGAACAGGTGGCTCGCCCCGGGGATCACCGCCAGCCGCTGGATACAGCGCAGTTGCTCGCCGGTCTGGCGATTGAGTTGCAACACCAGGGAATCCTCGCCGCCGACGATCAGCAGGGTCGGCGCCAGCACCTCGGCCAGCATTGAACCGGCGAGGTCGCTGCGGCCGCCACGACTGACCACCGCCTGCACCCTCTGCGTGCGCTGCGCCGCAGCCAGTAACGCGGCGGCCGCGCCGGTGCTGGCGCCGAACAGGCCGAGGCGCAAATGGCGCAGTTGGCTGTCGGCGCCGAGCCAATCGATCACCCCGAGCAGGCGCCCGGTCAGCAATGGGATGTCGAAGCGCAGCTCACGGCTGACCCGATCCAGGCGCTGCTCCACCTCGCTCAGCAGGTCGAACAGCAAGGTGGCCAGCCCGCGCCCATTGAAATAGCGCGCCACCTGTTGATTGCGCGGGCTGAGCCGGCTGCTGCCGCTGCCATGCACGAACACCACCAACCCCGTCGCGGCGGCGGGCAGCAGCAAGTCGGCAGCCAGCTGCACATCGCTCAGGGTCAGGTTCAACACGCGTGTGCCAGGGGTTTGCATCGGCTTCGCCTCCTGTCGGGAATCACACCGTTGTTTCGCAGCTGCGCTGCCAGGCGCGCTGCAACAGATCGAGCACCTCGCGGTCGGTGGTCTGGTCGAAATCCAGGTACCAGCGCCCGATGGCCACCAGCATCTCGGGCATCAACGGGCAGACCAGTTCGTCGACCTGGCTGCGCAGCAGTTGCGCGCTGTCAGGTGCCGCCACCGGCACGGCGACCACGATGCGCGCCGGGCTCTGCTGGCGTACCGCGCGGATCGCCACCTGCATGGTGGCGCCGGTGGCCACGCCATCGTCGACCAGGATCACCTGCTGGTCGCGCAGCACCGGCGCCGGCCGTTCGCCGCGATAGGCCCGGTCACGGCGCTGCAGTTCCTCGGTTTCCCGCGCGGCCACCGCGTCGAGGCTGGCCTGGTCGATGCGGGCGTAGTGCAGCACGTCGTGGTTGATCACCCGCACCCCGCCACTGGCGATGGCGCCCATGGCCAGCTCCGCATGGCCGGGGACGCCGAGCTTACGTACCAGCAGCAGATCCAGGCGCACGTCCAGGGCGTTGGCGATCCGGTAAGCCACGGGCACCCCGCCGCGCGGCAGGGCCAGGACGATCACGTCGGGGCGCTGGCGATAGGCTACGAGTAGCCGCGCCAAGCCCTCACCCGCGGCCACCCGGTCGCGAATCGGAAGGTGCAGGAAAGCGTCTCGGCTCATAGCTCCACCCTTGCCCGCGCACTGGCGCGAGAGGCGCCAGGCATGTACGCGGCCTGTTAATAGTCCGGCGCTGTTACTGCGGCAGCAACCGCTGGTTTATACCGCTTTCCGCTAACGAGCATGCCAACCCGCATATTGCAGCGGCACCTTATCTACTCCTGTGGCACCGCCTGCCAACCGCCGCCCAGGGCGGCGATCAGCTGCACGCTGGCGGTCAGGCGGTTGCCTTGCAGGGTCAGGCGGGTGCGCTCGTTGCTCAGGGCGCTGGTTTGCACGCTGACCACGTCGCTGAAGCCCAGGGTGCCGGCCTGGTACTGGTTGAGGATCAGCCGTAGCGACTCGCGCGCGGCCTCCAACGCCTGTTGTTGCACCACGGCCTCACGCTCGAACACCGCCAGCTGCACCAGGAAGTCCTCCACTTCGCGGAAGCCCTGCAACACGGTTTGCCGGTAATCGGCCACGGTCTGGTCGTAGCGCGCCTCGCTTTGCTCGACCTGGGAGCGGATCAGGCCGCCGTCGAACAGGTTGACGGCGAACGCCGGGCCGATCGACCAGAACCGGTTAGGCGTGCTGATCCAGCCGTTCAGGCCGCCGCTGCGGTAACCGCCGCTGGCGGACAGGGTCAGATCCGGGTAGTAGGCGGCCTTGGCCACACCGATGGCGGCGTTGGCCGAGATCACCCGGCGTTCGGCCGCGGCGATGTCGGGGCGGCGTTCGAGCAGTGCCGAGGGCAGGCTCAGCGGCACCGTCGGCAGGCTGGGGACATGCTCGCGACTGGCCAGGGCAAACTCGGCCGGCGCCACGCCAATCAACACCGCCAGGGCATGTTCGAGCTGAGCGCGCTGGAACTCCAGGTCGATCGCCTCGGCCTCGGCGCTCTTCAGTTGGGTCAGCGCCTGGGTCACGTCGGACTTCGGCACTATGCCGGCGCGGTACTGGTTGTCGGCGATCTTCAACGCGCGCCGATAGGCCGCCACCGTGGCGTCCAGCAGGCGCTTCTGCTCATCCAGCACGCGCAGCTGCAGGTAGCTCTGCACCAGCTCCGCCTGCTGGCTCAGGCGCACGGCCGCCAAGTCGGCGGCGCTGGCCTGCATGCTGGCGTTGTCGGTCTGCAGTTGCCGACGCAGCTTGCCCCAAATATCCAGCTCCCAGCTGACGCCGAGGTTGGCGTCGTAGGTCTTCGAGACCTGCGCGGCGTTGGAGCCGCTGACGCTGATGCCGCCGCTGGTGCCAATGGTGCTGTCGCCGCCGCCCTGCCCGGCGCGGGTCACCCCGCTATTGAAACCGACGCTGGGAAACAACGCCGCCCGTGCGCCGCGCGCCAGGGCGACGGCCTGGCGATATTGCGCTTCGGCGCTGGCCAGGCTCTGGTTGTTCGCATTCAGGCGTTCGACCAACTGGTTCAGCTCGCTGTCGCCATACAGCCGCCACCAGTCGCCGCGCAGCGCCTCATCGGCCGGTGCGGCGGCCTTCCAGCCGGCGGCCTGCTTGAAGTGCAGGGCGCTGGCCGAATCCGGGCGCCGGTAGTCGGGGCCAATGGCGCAGGCACTGAGGGCCAAGGTGGCCAGGCTCAGGCACAGCGAACGCAGGATTACAGGCTTCATACGGGGGTTTCCAGGGCGGCATCGGTGCGTACGCCGCGCCAGCGGTTGACCCGGTGGCGCAAGCGGTCGAAATACAGGTAGATCACCGGAGTGGTGTAGAGGGTCAGCAACTGGCTGAGGATCAGCCCGCCGACGATGGTGATGCCCAACGGCTGGCGCATCTCCGCGCCTTCGGCGCTGCCCAACACCAGCGGCAGCGCGCCGAGGATCGCCGCCAGGGTGGTCATCATGATCGGTCGAAAGCGCAGCAGGCAGGCGCGGCGGATCGACTCCTGCGGGCTCAGCTGTTCCTGACGTTCCAGTTGCAGGGCCAGGTCGATCATCAGGATGGCGTTCTTCTTGACGATGCCGATCAGCAAAAACAAGCCGAGCAGCGAGATCAGACTGAATTCGATGCTCATCAGCTGCAGGGCGAGCAAGGCGCCGACCCCCGCCGAGGGTAAGGTGGAGAGGATGCTCAGCGGGTGGATGTAGCTCTCATAGAGCACGCCGAGGACGATATACACCACCAGCAGCGCCAGCAGGATCATCCACGGCTGATTCTGCTGGGTCTGCTGGAAGGCGCCACCGGTACCGCCGAGCATGCCCTGTACCTCGGTCGGCAGGTTGAGCCGCGCCACCGCGCGCTCGATCGCCACACTGGCCTGCTCCAGGCTGATCCCTTCGGCCAGGGCGAAGCCGATATTCTCGACGGCGAACTGGCCCTGGTGATGCACCCGGTCTTCCTCCAGGCCGCGCTCCCAGCGGGCCAAACTCGACAGCGGCACTCGTGCCCCATCGGCGCCGATCAGCTGGAGTTGGTCGAGGGTCTCCGGGTATTGCGCGTATTGCGGGTTGATTTCCATGACCACGCTGTACTGGTTGAGGCTGTCGTAGATGGTCGACACCTGGCGCTGACTGAAGGCGTTGTTGAGCAGTGCGGTGATCATGTTCATGTCCACGCCGAGGCGTTTGGCCGTGTCGCGGTCGACCAGCAGGCGGATCTGCTGGGCGCCCTCGGTCTCCTTGGCGTCGATGTCGGTCAGCTCGGGCAGCGTTCGCAAGGCCTCGCGCACCTTCGGCAACCACTCGCGGAGCAGCTCTAGGTCGCCGGACAACAGCATGTATTCGTTTTCCGAGCTACGCCCTTCCCGCCCGCCGATCTGCAGATCCTGATCCGGCATGAGGAACATGCGCCCACCGGCCACCTTCGGCGCGTTGCGGCGCAGGCGATTGATCACCTCCTGGGCCGACAGGTCGCGCTCGGCGATGGGCTTCAGGCGCACTATCATGAAGGCGTTGTTGATCCCGCCGGAGCCGCCGATGAAGCCGGCCACGCTGTCCACTGCCGGATCGGCCAGCAGCGCGCGGCGGTAGATTTCCATCTTCGGCTGCATGACCTGGAACGACAGGCCGTCGTCGCCGCGGATCATGCCGATCAACTGGCCGGTGTCCTGCTGCGGCAGGAAGGTCTTGGGTACGCTGACGAACAGAAAGACATTCAGCGCGATGGTCGCCAGCAAGCTGAACAGCATCAGCAGCGCATGGTTGAGCGCCCAGTCCAGGCTGCGCCGGTAACCGTCCAGCACCCGCGCCTGCATCCGCGCCGCGCAACGCTGCAAGGCATTGGGCTGACGCTCGAGCTGTTCGGCCTTGAGCCAACGGGCGCACAGCATCGGCGTGAGGGTCAACGAAACCAGCAGCGAGACGACTATGGCCACCGCCAGGGTGATGGAAAACTCGCGAAACAGCCGTTCGACGATGCCGCCCATAAACAGGATCGAGATAAACACCGCGACCAGCGACAGATTCATCGCCAGCAGGGTGAAGCCCACCTCGCGCGCGCCCTTGAGGGACGCGGCCATGGGCGTTTCACCGGCCTCGATATGGCGGGTGATGTTTTCCAGCACGACGATGGCGTCGTCCACCACCAGGCCGGTGGCGATGATCAACGCCATCAGCGACAGGTTGTTCAGGGAAAAACCCAGCAGGTGCATCGCCGCGAAAGTGCCGACCAGCGACACCGGCACCGCCAGCGCCGGGATCAGCGCGGCGCGCCAACGGCCGAGGAAGGCGAACACCACCAGGATCACCAGGGCCACGGCGATCAACAGGGTGCGCTCGGCCTCGTGCAGGGTGGCGCGGATCACCGGCGAGCGATCCATCGCCACGGCCAACTTGACGCTGGCCGGAATCACCGCACGCAGCGCCGGTAGCTGCTCGCGGATGCTGGCGATGGTTTCGATGATATTGGCCCCGGTCTGGCGGTTGATCACCATTAGCACGGCTTGTTCATCGTTGTAGAATCCGCTGTTATAGCGATCCTCCACCCCATCGCTGACCGTGGCCACATCGCCCAGGCGCACCGCGGCGCCGTCCCGATAGCGAATGATCAGCGGCAGGTAATCGGCCGCTTTCTCCAACTGGTCGCTGGCTTGCACCTGCCAATAGCGCTCGCCATTTTCCAGCGCGCCTTTCGGCCGCTGGGCATTGGCTGCGCTGATCGTCTGGCGCACCTCGTCCAGGGCGATGCCGTACTGGTCGAGCAGGCGCGGCTCCAAGGCCACGCGCACCGCCGGCAGCGAGCTGCCGCCGATGCTCACCTCGCCGACGCCGCTGACCTGCGCGAGCTTCTGCGCCAGGATGGTCGAAGCCACGTCATACAGCTGGCCCTTATCCAGCACCTCGCTGGTCAGCGACAGCACCATGATCGGCGCCTGCGACGGGTTGAACTTGCGGTAGCTCGGCATGCTGCGCATGCCGCTGGGCAGCAGCTCGCGCGCGGCATTGAGCGCCGCCTGTACCTCGCGGGCGGCGACGTTGCTGTCTTTATCCAGCTCGAACTGCAGCATGATCCGCGTGCTGCCCTGGCTGCTGCGGCTGTTCATCTGGCTGATACCGGCGATGGTGCCGAGCGAGCGTTCCAACGGCGTGGCCACGCTGGAGGCCATGATCTGCGGGCTGGCCCCCGGCAGGCTGGCCTGCACGCTGATGGTCGGAAAATCCATCTGCGGCAGCGGTGCCACCGGCAACAAGCCGAAGCTGACGCCGCCGAGCAGGAGGATCGCCAGGCTCAGCAGCAGGGTCGCCACCGGTCGGCGGATAAAGGGCGCGGAGAGGTTCACACCAGCACTCCCGCCGCGCTGCGCCCGCTCAGGCGCCGCGACAACCGGTCGAAGTACAGGTAGATCACCGGCGTGGTGAACAGGGTCAGCACCTGGCTGAGCAACAGGCCGCCGACCATCACCAGGCCCAGCGGATGACGCAGTTCGGCACCGGAACCCGAGGCCAGCATCAGCGGAATGGCGCCGAACAGCGCCGCCAGGGTGGTCATCAGAATCGGCCGGAAGCGCAGCAAGGCCGCCTGGTAGATCGCCGCTTCCGGGGCCATGCCTTGATTGCGTTCGGCGTCGAGGGCGAAGTCGATCATCATGATCGCGTTCTTCTTGACGATGCCGATCAACAGGATAATGCCGATGACCGCGATCAGGCCCAGCTCGTTGCCGGTCAAGAGCAGCGCGAGCAACGCGCCGACCCCGGCCGAAGGCAAGGTCGAGAGGATGGTGATCGGGTGGATGTAGCTCTCGTAGAGCACGCCGAGGACGATGTACATGGTGACGATGGCGGCCAGGATCAGCAGCAGGGTGCTCGACAGCGAGGCGCGAAAGGCCTCGGCCGCCCCCTGGAACCGGGTCTGCACCCCGCCGGGCAAGCCGATGTCCTGCTCTACCCGCTCGATCGCCGCCACCGCCTCGCCGAGGGCAACACCTGCGGCCAGGTTGAACGACAGGGTCGCCGCCGGGAACTGGCCGATGCGGTTGGTCAGCAGACTGGCGGCGCGCTCGTCGATGCGCGCCAGCGACGACAAGGGAATTTGCCTGCCGTCGGCCGTCGCCACGTGGATCTGGCGCAATGCGGCCGGGCCGATGCTGCCGGCGTTGTCGCTTTCCAGCACCACCCGATACTGGCTGGCCTGGGTGTAGATGGTCGAGATCTGCCGTTGGCCGAAGGCGTCGTAGAGCGCATCGTCGATGGCGGCGACGCTCACGCCGAGGCGCGAGGCAGCGTCCCGGTCGATCTGCAGGAATACCTGCAGGCCACGGCTTTGCAGGTCGCTGGCGACATCGCTGAGTTGCGGCTGCTGACGCAGCGCGGCAACCAGCTTGGCCACCCATTCCTCCAGCAACGCCTGGTCTGGCGACTCCATGCTGAACTGGAACTGGGTGCGGCTGACCCTATCCTCGATGGTCAGATCCTGCACCGGCTGCAGGTACAGCTCGATGCCGGCCAGTTTGGCCAAGCGCGGGCGCAGGCGCTCGATCACCTGACTGGCCGTGACATCGCGCTCGGCATGCGGCTTGAGGTTGATCAACAGACGCCCGCTGTTGAGGGTCGGGTTGTCGCCATCCACGCCAATGTAGGACGACAGGCTGGCCACCGCCGGATCCTGCAGGATCAGCTCGGCCAGGCGCTGCTGGCGCTCGCTCATGGCGCCGAAGGAAATCGACTGCGGCGCCTCGGAAATGCCCTGGATCACCCCGGTGTCCTGCACCGGAAAGAAGCCCTTGGGCACCGCCAGGTAGAGCAGCACGGTCAACGCCAGGGTGACGATGGCGACCAACAGGGTCAGCGGCTGGCGCCTGAGCACCCATTGCAGGCAGATGCCGTAATGGGCGATCAACTTGTCGATCCACTGGCCGCTGCTGCGGTAGAAGCGCCCCTGCTCGGCCTGCGCCTGATGCTTGAGCAGGCGCGCGCACATCATCGGCGTCAGGGTCAGCGACACCACCAGGGAAATCAGGATCGCCACCGCCAGGGTGATGGCGAACTCGCGGAACAGCCGGCCGACCACATCGGCCATGAATAACAGCGGAATCAGCACCGCGATCAACGAGATGGTCAGCGAGATCAGGGTGAAGCCGATCTGCTTGGCGCCCTTGAGCGCGGCATTCAGCGGGGTTTCGCCGGCTTCCAGGTGGCGGGCGATGTTTTCCAGCATGACGATGGCGTCGTCGACCACGAAGCCGGTGGCAATGGTCAGGGCCATCAGGGTCAGGTTGTTGATGGTGAAGCCGGCCAGGTACATCACGCCGAAGGTGCCGATCAGCGACAGCGGCACGACTATCGACGGAATGATGGTCGCCGACAGCTTGCGCAGGAACAGGAAGGTCACCAGCACCACCAGCAGCACCGCCAGCAGCAACTCGTGCTGTACGTCACGTACCGCGGCGCGAATGGTCTGGGTGCGGTCGGTCAGCACACTGACCTCGACAGTGGCCGGCAAGCCTGCACTGAGAGTGGGCAACAAGGCCTGGATGCGCTCGACCACCTCGATCACGTTGGCGCCGGGCTGGCGCTGCACATTGACCAGCACCGCCTCGTTGCGGTTGGCCCAGGCCGCCAGGCGATTGTTTTCCGCGCCGTCGACGATCTCGGCGACCTCCTTCAGGCGCAGCGCCGCGCCGTTCTGGTAGCTCAAGATCAGCTCGCGGTATTCCTCCGGGGATTTGAGCTGGTCGTTGGCATCCAGTTGCGAGACGCGGGTCGGGCCGTCGAAGTTGCCTTTGGGCTGGTTGACGTTGCTCGCGGTGATCAGGCTGCGCACATCGGCGAGATTCAGGCCGTAGGCGGCCAGGGCTTGCGGATTGACCCGGATGCGTACCGCCGGGCGCTGGCCGCCGGCCAGGGTGACCAGGCCGACGCCGCTGGTTTGCGCCAGCTTCTGCGCCAGGCGGGTATCGACCAGGTCGAACACCTGCGGCAACGGCATAGTGGCCGAACGAATCGCCAGGGTCAGCACCGGGGTATCGGCCGGGTTGACCTTGTTGTACACCGGCGGCGCCGGCAGATCGTTGGGCAGCAGGTTGCTCGCCCCGTTGATCGCCGCCTGCACCTCCTGCTCGGCAACCTCCAGTTGCACCTCCAGGTCGAAGCGCAGGGTGATCACCGAGGCGCCCGCGGAGCTGCTCGAAGACATCTGCTTCAAGCCCGCCATCTGGCCGAACTGGCGTTCCAGCGGGGCGGTCACCGCACTGGCCATCACGTCCGGGCTGGCGCCGGGATAGAGGGTCATGACGCGAATGGTCGGGTAATCCACCTCGGGCAAGGCCGATACCGGCAGCAGGCGATAGGCGATCAGGCCGCTGAGCAGGATCGCCAGCATGATCAGGGTGGTGGCGACCGGGCGCAGGATAAACAGGCGGGAAGCGTTCATGCGTCTGCCGGTGTCCGCACTGCCCGCACGTTGGTTTGCTTGGCGGTCGGAGCCTGGCTTTCGCCGATCACCTCGACGGCGCTGCCGTCACGCAGGCGGTCGGTGCCCTCCAGCACCAGGCGCTCGCCCAGCTCGACGCCCTCCTCGATCAGGGTCAACTCACCATTGCTCGGCCCGGTCACGATCGGCCGCACCTGCACCTTGTCTTGCGCGTCGACCACATAGACGAAGGTGCCGCGCGCGCCGAACTGCAAGGCTGCAGCGGGTATCAACAGGGCCTGCTCGCGGGTCTCCAGCAGCAGGCGGACGTTGACGAACTGGTTGGGAAACAGCAGCTCCTCGGCATTCTCGAAACGTGCCTTGAGCTTGACCGTGCCGGTGGCGGTATCGATCAGGTTATCCAGGCTGTCCAGCTGCCCTTCGGCCAGTTTGAGCGTGTCGTTGCGATCCCAGGCTTCGACCCGCAACCGCTGCCCAGCCCTGAACTGGCGCAACACCGCCGGCAGCTCGGCCTCGGGCAAGGTGAACAGCAGGGCAATCGGCAGGGTTTGGGTAATCACCACCAGCGGCAGTGCATCGGCGGAGTTGACCAGGTTGCCGCGATCCACCTGGCGCAGACCGAGACGGCCACTGATAGGCGCACGCACCTGGGTGAAGTCGAGGTTCAGGCGCGCCTCTGCGACCGCCGCCTGGTTGCTCTTGAGCACGCCGCGGTATTGGTTGACCAGGGCCTGCTGGGTGTCCAGGGTCTGTTTGGCGATGGAGTCTTCGGCGTACAGGCCACGATAACGGGCCAGATCCAACTCGGCGTTGTGCAGTTGCGCCTGATTCTCCTGCTGCACGCCCAAGGCCTGTTGCAGGGCCACTTCATAAGGCCGTGGATCGATCACCGCGAGCAGGTCGCCGGCCTCGACCCGCTGGCCATCCTCGAACAACAACTTGACCAGCTCACCTTCCACCCGGCCGCGTACATGCACCGTGTTGTAGGCGGTCACCGTGCCCAGGGCTTTCAACTCGACCGGGAAATCGCCTTGCGTGACCGCCGTCACCCGCACCGGCACCGGCCCGCCATCGCGCCAGTGGCCGCCCGCCTGGGCCTGCGGTTCGTTGGGCCAGAACCACCAGATCAGGGCGATGATCAGCGCCAACAGAATCAGACCGATCAGCCATTGGCGTGACTGCTTCGAGGTACGGGGTAATGCGGTTGTCTCAGACATGGCCAGGTCACTTCTTTGGAGTGCCTGAACGATAAGCAGTGTCAGGCACGAAGCAAAGCCTCTTTACCGGCTATTTACCTCTAACTTAGGTTGCTAAGCCCATGCCCTGTCGATAAAAAACCGCCTGACACAGAGCGCTGACGCTGGCTTTACGAGGGTTTCGCCCCGGCTGCCAGCGGCTCGGCTCAATTCGGCCGTAGCGAATCGTGCCGGGCAAACAGTTCGACCAACCAATCGACGAACACCCGCACCCGCCGCGACAGCTGTCTGTGCGGCGGGTAGAGCGCCGCCAAGGGCATCGGTGCCGGGCGGAAGTCGGCGAGGATTTCGCGCAGGCTGCCGGCTGCCAGTTGCTCGCGCAGGTGGTAATAAGGCGCCTGGATGATGCCCATCCCCGCTTCGCAGGCGGCGACATAGCCTTCGGCGGTACTCAGGGCGATGTTGCCGGGCAGCTCCAGCTCGACCCGCGCGCCCGCCACCATAAAATCCAGGGGAAGACGCCGTCCGGTGCGGGCGGAGAAGTAATTGACGGCGCGGTGCCCCTCCAACTCGGCGAGCGTCTGCGGGATACCGTAGCGCTGCAGGTAAGCCGCACTGGCGCAGGTAATCTGCGGCAATGCGCTCAACGGCCGCGCCACCAGGCTGGTGTCGTACACCTCGCCGGCACGCAGCACGCAGTCCACCCCTTCGCGAATCAGCTCCACCGGGCGGTCGCTGGCGCCGACTTCCAGTTCGATGCGCGGGAAACGGGCGCAGAAATCTGGCAACGCCGGAATCACCAGCCGGTGCGCCAGCGAGGCCGGCAGGTCGACCCGCAGCCGCCCCTGTGGGCCGCTGCCGCTCTGCGAGAAAAACGACTCGGCTTCCTCCAGATCAGCCAACAAACGCAGACAGCGCTCGTAGTAGGCCTGACCATCCGGGGTCGGGCCGACCTGGCGGGTGGTACGACGCAACAGTTGCACCCCGAGATGGGCCTCCAGCTGCTTGATCAGCTGGGTGGCCGAGGCCCGCGGCAGACCCAGGCTGTCCGCAGCCTTGCCGAAGCCGCGCAATTCGACGATCCGACTGAACACCCGCATGGCGAGAAAACGATCCATCTGCAGCACCACTATTTCGAATAAGCAAATAGTGAATACGTTTTCAGTAGGTTTATCCACTCAGCCTTAACATTCAGACTGGGCGTGACCCTTCCCCACCACACAGGAGCACCCCCATGAAAACTCGCCGACTCGGCCGTAACGGCCCTCTGGTTTCAGCCATCGGCCTCGGCTGCATGGGCATGAGCGAGTTCTATGTCGCCGGCCGCGATGAGCGCGAATCCATCGCCACCGTACACCGCGCCCTGGAACTGGGCCTGAACCTGCTCGACACGGCAGACGCCTATGGCCCGCACAGCAACGAGCTGTTGCTGGGCAAGGCCCTGGCCGGCAGGCGCGAGCAGGCCTTCCTGGCCAGCAAGTTCGGTTTGTTGCGCGATCCGCAGGATCCGCAGCGGCGTGGCGTCAGCGGCCGGCCGGAGTACGTGCGCCAATCGATCGAGGGCAGCCTAAAGCGCCTAGGCACCGACTACCTGGACCTCTACTACCAGCACCGCATCGACCCCGAGGTGCCGATCGAGGAGACCGTCGGCGCCATGGCCGAGCTGGTGCAGCAGGGCAAGGTGCGCTACCTCGGCCTGAGCGAGGTTGCCCCCGAGACCCTGGAACGTGCCCAGCGGGTACACCCGATCAGCGCGGTGCAGAGCGAATACTCGCTATGGACCCGCGACCCCGAGGAGAATGGCGTGCTGGCGACCTGCCGCCGGCTGGGCATCGCCTTCGTGCCCTACAGCCCGCTGGGCCGCGGCTTTCTCACCGGCACCTTGAAGAGCCCGGAAGACTTCGCCGCCGACGACTACCGGCGCTTCAGTCCGCGCTTCCAGGGCGACAACTTCGCCAAGAATCTGCAACTGGTCAGCCAGGTCGAGCGACTGGCCGCGGATAAAGGCGTGCTGGCCTCGCAACTGGCGCTGGCCTGGGTGCTGGCCCAAGGCGAGGATCTGCTGCCGATCCCCGGCACCAAGCGCCGCAGCTACCTGGAACAGAACGTCACCGCGCTGGACATCCCGTTGAGCGCCGTCGAGATCGCCGCGCTGGACGCCATCTTCCCGCCGCGAGCCGCCGCCGGCGAACGCTATGCGGCGGAGTCGATGGCGATGCTGACGCGCTGAGTCCGCCAGGAAAAACCCGGCCTACCGAAGTAGGCCGTTTTGTCTGAATCGCTTGCGCTTACTTGAGTGCGGCCAGCGCCGCTTGGTAATTCGGCTCGTTGCCGATCTCGCCGACCAGCTCGCTGTGCAGCACCTTGTCGTGCTCGTCCAGCACCACCACGGCGCGGGCGGCAACGCCGGCCAGCGGGCCGTCGGCGATGGCTACGCCGTAGTCCTTGAGGAACTCGGTGCCGCGCATGCTCGACAGGTTGACCACGTTCTCCAGGCCTTCGGCACCGCAGAAGCGCGCCTGGGCGAACGGCAGATCGGCGGAGATGCACAGCACCAGGGTGTTCTCCAGTTTGCTGGCACTGGCATTGAAGGTGCGTACCGAGGTGGCACAGGTTGGGGTGTCGACGCTGGGGAAAATATTCAGCACTTTGCGCTTGCCCGCCAGGCTGCTCAGGCTGACATCGGCCAGACCGGCGCCGACCAGGGTGAAGGCCGGCGCCTGCTGCCCGACCTGTGGCAGCTGACCTTCGACTTGTACCGGGTTGCCATGCAGGGTTACTTGAGTCATCGAGGTGTCCTCTTTTGCCGGAACGGGGGGATATTTAGTTGTCGGAAAAATACACAACGCAATCAGAGTTAACCATGCCGCCTACGAAAAAGCCCCGAAATCCGGGGCTTTTTCATTGCAGCAAATAACCAGCGTTTATGCAGAAAATCGGCAGCGGCTAACGCTGCAGGCTTTCGATGCCGCCCACGCGAGTCTCACGGGCGAAGTGGTCGCGGGTCAGCTTGACCACCACCGGACTGAGCAGCAACAGCGACAGCAGGTTGGGAATCGCCATCAGGCCATTGAGGGTGTCCGCCACCAGCCAGGCGAAGTCCAGTTGCGCGACTGCCCCGAACGGCACAGCCAGCACCCAGAGGATGCGGAATGGCAGGATAGCCTTGGTGCCGACCATGAATTCCCAGCACTTCTCGCCGAAATAGCTCCAGCCGAGGATGGTGGTGAAGGCGAACACCACCAGGGCAATGGTCAGGATATAACCACCGACACCCGGCATGGCCGACTCGAAGGCTGCCGCCGAGAGTGCCGCGCCGCTGACGCCGCTGGTCCAGACCCCGGAGCAGATGATCGCCAGGCCGGTCAGGCTGCAAATGACGATGGTGTCGATAAAGGTGCCGAGCATGCCGATCATGCCCGAACGCACCGCGCTGTTGGTGGTGCCGGCTGCCTGGGCGATACCGGCCGTGCCGAGGCCGGCTTCGTTGGAGAAGATGCCGCGGGCCACACCGAAACGGATCGCCGCCATCACCGCCGCACCAGCGAAACCGCCAGTCGCTGCGACTGGGGTGAAGGCGTAGGTGAAGATCATCTCGAACGCGGCCGGGATCTGGGCAGAGTTGACCACCAGCACCACGATGGCGGCGACGATGTAGGCCACGCACATGAAGGGCACCAGGGTCGCGGCGACCTTACCGATGCGTTTGATGCCGCCGAGGATAACCAGGCCGACGAAGAACATGGTGACCAGACCGGTGACCCACAACGGCACGTTGAAGGTGGTTTCCAGGGCCGCGGCCATGCTGTTGACCTGCACCATGTTGCCGATGCCGAAGCCGGCCAGGCCGCCGAAGATGGCGAACGCAGTGCCTAGCCACAGCCATTTCTTGCCCAAGCCGTTCTTGATCGCATACATCGGCCCGCCGACGTGCTCGCCGCGCTCGTCTTTCTCGCGGTAATGCACCGCCAGCACCACTTCACAGTATTTGGTGGCCATGCCGACCAGGGCGGTGCACCACATCCAGAACAGGGCGCCGGGGCCGCCAAGAAAAATTGCAGTGGCCACGCCGGCAATATTGCCGGTGCCCACGGTTGCCGCCAGGCAGGTCATCAACGCTTGGAACGGAGTGATTTCGCCGCTTTCGGCATCGCCTTTCTTGCGGCCTTGCCACATTAGTTTGAAACCGTCACCGATCTTGCTCAGCGGCATGAATTTCAGGCGTAGCATCAGGAACAAGCCGGTGCCGAGGATCGCCACCAGCATCGGTGGCCCCCAGACAAGACCGTTGAGTTGATTGACCAAACTGTTGAGGGTTTCCATCTAAAGTTCCTTATTCTTGTAGTAATTGCGAGGTTGGGTACCCTGCGCATGCTCGACCGCCGGATAGGCAGTACTGATTGACCGACTGACGCCATCAGCGCCACATCCAGCAGGGCGAACGCTGGAAACGTTCGCCCTGCTGGAGCGGGCGTCAGTATATGAAGAGATGTGCAGTCTATTTTACTGTTTAGCCAGCAGTACTTAGCTGTATCTGCCGTTAAAAGCCGAATAAGCCAGATGTAGTTGGCCACATACTGAAAAGACACCGCACATTCAGCGATTTAAGCGCAAGCGGGCACTCGGCACGCCGGGGGGGACTAGAAATCGCGCCGGTAGAACAGGTCTAGGGAACTGGCCAGACCGCTGGCAGCTTCGAGGTAGAGGCGTTTGCTCAGTTCATAACGCAACGCGACAGTATTCACCGGTTCGAATACGCCGACGCCGTAACGCAAGCTCAGGCGCTCAGACAGGCTGCCACTGGCCACCACGCTGGTATTGACGCCGCTGCCCTCACTGTCCAGCTGGAAGTCGCGAATGCCGAGCGTCTGTGCCACGCTGCCGGTCACCGAGGCACTCCCGGCCAAGCCCATGGCCAGCGCCGCCTGGCCCAGCATGTTGTCGCCGCTGCTCTGCCCCAGAGGCCGGCCCTGCACCAGGTAGGAGAGCGCCTGCTGCTGACTCATGGCCGGCTCGGCAAACACCTCGGTGCTGGGTTGTTCGGCATTGCCGCTCAGGCGCAGGCCGGCGACCACCGCATCGACTCGGCGAATCGCCTCGACATCCAGATAGGGCTGATCGATCGGCCCGGCGAACAGCAAGCGCGCACGGCGGAGGGTCAAGCGTTGGCCATAGGCACGAAAACGGCCATTGTTCAGGTTCAGCTCACCGCGAGTGTCGAGGTCGTTGCCGATGTGCACGCGTCCGGCCAGATCGGCATTCAGGCCGAAACCCTTGAAACTCAGGCGCTCCTGCCCCACCTCGACGGCGATGTCCATGGCGATTGCCACCGGCTGCGGCTCGACGCGGTCACTGCCGACGATCAGCGCATCCTCCGAGACCTTGACCGTCGACGGCGGCAGTTCGCGGATGACAATCTGACCGCGCGGAATCAGCACCTTGCCAGTGATCGACAGCTGTTCGGCGGCGATGCGCAGGGTCAAGTCCGGTGCGACCTCCAGCTGCGCATAGGGCTCGATATCGAGCGGCAAACGGCTGCCACGCACCCGCAACTCGCCCAGCAAGTCGCCATCCCAGGACAACTCGCCGGCCAGACCGGCCTGGCCGCTGTCGCCACTGCGCCAGCCGCCGCTGAGTTGCAGGCTGGCCCCGGCAATCACGGCCTGCACCTGCAACGCCTCGACAGTGCTGGGCAATTGGCCGCCGGACAGTTCACCGCCGCTGAGCTGCAAACGACCCGCTACCTGGGGGGCCAGCAAGCTGCCGGACAGACTGCCACTGCCGTCGAGCCGCCCGGCCAGACGCTCGACCATCGGCACGAACGGCCGCGCCAGTGCCAGATCCAGAGCGCTCAGACGAAACTCGCCGGACAAGGGTTTAGTGGCCGGCCGCGGATCGAGACGGGCTTGCAACAACAGCTCGCCGATTTTCGGCCCGCGCAGATCCAGCCGGGTATCGATTTGCTGCGGGCGCAGCTGGCTCTCCAGGCGCAGGCTGTCGTAGGCAAAGTCCAGCCATTGGCCTTGATCGCGAATGCGCCAGGTGCCACTGCCGGCATCCAGCAGCACCCGGCCGCTCGGCCCCGCGGCAGGCAAGTCGAGTTGCACTTCGGCATTCAGCAGGCCTTGCCAGGCGAAGTCCTTGGGTAGCCATGGCGCCAGGCTGTCGAGGGGGAAATCGCGCAGACGATAGCGCAGCCTGGGCTCGGGCAGCAGCCGCTGCGCCTCGCCGCACAGGCTGGCCGCGGCGGAACGCCAGCAGTGCGCGGCGAGGCTGAGCTGGCCGTTGGCCAGGCGCAGCAGCGCGGCGGGTTGTTGCAAGCGCCAATTCTGACCGCCGCTGTGCACCTCGGCGCTGCTCAGGCGTCCGCGCCAGGCACCTTGATCCAGACGGCCGTCGAGGGCCAAGGCGCTCTGCAGCAAGGGGCCCGCGAGTTTCAGTTGCAGGCGTTGCTGGCGCCGATCGCCCTGCCCGCTGGCCGTCAGCCGGCCCAGTTCGGTTTCGCCCAGGACAATGCCTTGGCCGTCCAGCGCGATCCGCGCCTGCTGGGCAGCGTCGAGCGAAGCATCGAGTTGCAGGTGCTGCAGACGTCGGTCGCGGTAGCCCAGGCGCTGCCCTTGCAGGCTCAGCTGGCCTTGGGGCGCCTGCAGGCTGCCGGCCAGGTCGAGTTGGCCCGCGAGTTGCCCGTGCAACTGCGGCCAGAGCTGGCCCAGGCGCGCTAGCTTCAGGCGCAATTGCCCGCTCAGGCGCTGGTTCAACTCGGCACTGCCGTCGATGCGATTGTCGCCCAGGCGCAGCGCCAATCGCGGCAGCCCCCAGCGCTGCCCGGCCCCGCTAACCTGGGCCTGGAACTGCGCCGGCTGGCCTCGCAAGCGGCCGTTGAGGTCGACCTGCGCATTCAGGCGCAGTTGCTGATCCTTCAACTGGCCCTGGCTGTGCAGCGGCCCGCCCAGGCTGCCCGGCAGTTCCGCCAGCCAGTAGGCCGGATCCAACTCGTGCAGCTGCAAGCGCGCATCCCAGCGCAGGCCATCGGCAAAACCCAGGCTCAGCTGGCCATCGGCCCGGCCCTGGCCGGCACGCAGCTGCAGATCGGGCAGGTGCAACTGCTGCCAATCGCCACTGAGCGGGCTCGCCAGAGTGAAAGCCCCGGCCGGGCCATCCAGCTCGGCGGCGAAGTGGCCCAGGTAGTTGCCGTCGCGATAGCTCAGCTCACCGCTCAGCCGCTGCAATGCCAACGGTGGTTGTGCAAGATCGGGATACAGGCGGCGCCAGGGAAAGTCCTGCCAATCGAAACTACTGTCCAGGCCGAAGCCCTCGCGCCAGTCCAACTGGCCACTGAGGTGCACACGCTGCTCGGCGCTGGCGCTCAGATCCAGCGCGGCGATCTCGGCCCCGTCTGCGTTCAGCAGCCCTTGCAGGGTCAGAGCCAGCGGCCCGCCCTCGCCCGGCAACTCGGCGTGGCCGCTGACTTGGTAGCCGTCGGCCAGATCGCCGCTGGCATTCAGCGCTATCTGGTTCAGGTGCAAGGTAGCCGGTAATTCGCTGCTGGCCATGAACCCATCGGCCAGCAACTGCGCGCTGGCCGGTAGATTATCCGCCAGCGGCTGCACGCTGCCGCGCAAACGCCCATTCAGGTAGCCCGTGCTGTCGGCGCTGACCCGCAGGCTCTGCTGCAGATCGCCGACAATCTGGACGGCCAGCTGCCAGCCCTGTTGCTCGGGCGCCGGCAGTTGCAGCGTGCCGGCGATGCTCAATGGCCAGTCTCCGCTGGGCCGCAACTGGCCGCTCAGTTCCAGCGCCAAGTCGCCGCGCTGCAGGCGCAGGCTGTCGATCCGCAAGCCCCCATTGCTCCAGCGCGCCGTCAGGTGCAGGCCTTGCAGCTGCTCATCGCCATTCAGTTGCAGGCTGCCGATGCGCACCTCGCCCAGTTGCAGGGCCAATGGCAGCTGCACCTGCGGCAAGCGCAATGGTGCGTCGTCCGTCTCCTCGTCAGGCGGCAAGCTCAGCTCGACGCGCTCGACCCGCAGCCGCTCGATACACAGGCGCATGCGCAACAAACACAGCGGTGACCAGGCCACCTCGGCCAGGTGGAGCTTCACCAGGTTGTCGCCCTGCTGCCAACGCAACTGTTCGGCGCGCCACTGCCCGCCCAGTTGGCCGCTGAAGGTGCTCACCTGCAAGCCCGGCACCTGGGCCAACGCCCAACGGCTGCCGGCCTGGCTGCCGAGCAGCCAGGTCAGCGTCAACACCAGCATCAGCAAGGCGCCGAGCAGAGCATAGAGACCGGATCTCAAGCCGCGCCTCACAGTTCCGGCCCCATCGAGAAATGCACCCGCACACCGCCCTGGTCATCCAGCGGATGCGCCAGGTCGAGGCGCAACGGGCCGACCGGCGAGACCCAACGCAAGCCGATGCCGACGGCGTTTTTCAAGGAGGGAAAGTCCAGCGAATCGAAGCTGTTGCCCTGATCGACAAAGGTCGCCAGGCGCCAGCGCTCGGCCACGCCGTACTGGTATTCGGCGCTGGCGGCGAACAGGTAACGGCCGCCAATTTTATCGCCCTGGGCGTTTTCCGGCGACAGGCTCTGGTAGTCGTAACCGCGCACGCTCTGATCGCCGCCGGCGAAGAACCGCAGCGACGGCGGCACTGCGGAAAAACCGCCGGATTCAGTCGCACCGAACTGCACCCGGCCGAGCAAACGATGCTTCTGCGCCAGGCTGGTCAAGCCTTTGAGCAGGACATTGGCGTGCAGCACATCGGCGTCGGAGAGTAAGCCGCGTTTGGCCGCCGACAGATCGAATTGCAGGCGGTAGCCATGCTGAGGGTCGACCTGATTGTCGCTGTGCAGGTACGCGTAGCTGATGTCGGGCATCAGCAAGGTGCTCAGACCTGAATCGTCGCCCAGCCGGTATTGCTCATGCTGCCACTTCAACGAGATGACCCGTTGCCAGCCACTGTCCAGCTTGCTGTGCCACTCCGGCCCCAGGCTCAGCAGGCGGCTGAGGCTGTCGGTGTCGGCCAGTTCCTGATACTGATAGCCGCCGGCGTAGCGCAACTTGTCGGTCAGCGGCGGGTCGCCGGGCACGTCGTACCACAGGCCGACGTTCTGCCGCGGCGCCGACCACTCCATCTCGGCGCCGTAGCTGTGGCCCTGCGGGTTGACCCAATGGCGTGTCCAGTTGGCGCGACCACGCGGACCGACATCGGTGGAAAACCCCAGCCCCAGCCCCAGGCTGCGTGGCTTGCGCGTTTGCAGCTGAACATGCACCGGAATCCGCTGTTGCTCGGCGGCGTTCGGATTGGCCTCGACGCTCACCGACTCGAAATAACCACTGGAGCGCAGCCTCTGGTACAGCTCGGCGATCCGCTCGGAGTCATAGGGCGCGTCGACGGCAAACGGCACCATGCGTTGCAGCAGTTGCTCTGCGAACGGCGCATCGCCGGCGAAACTGACGGCGCCCAACTGGTAGCGCGGGCCACTGGCATAGACCAGTTCGATGTCGGCGACCCCGGCGCGCGGGTCGATACTCAGGCGTTGCCGGGTGAAGCGCCCCGCGAAAAAACCATAGCGCGAGGCCTGGTTCTGGATCTGCCGCTTGGCGCTGTCGTAACGGCCATGATTGAGTACCGCGCCGGTTTTCAGCCGGGAATCGCTGGGCAGGCGGAATTCGCGCATCTGGTTGGCCGGCCCGTCGATGCGCAAGATCACCTCACGCAACCTGACCGGTTCGCCGGGGACGATGCGGACGCTCAGGCGTAATGGTTCACCGGCGCTGACCTCGCTGACGATCTGCGCCTGGTAGTAACCCAGGGCCTGCGCAGCCTTTTCCGCCTGCGCCTCGGCTACCCGGCGAAAACGCTGCAAGGCCTCGCGGTCGCGCTCGCCCAGGCTGCCGATATAGCCTTCCACATTGGCCTTGAGCGCGGGATTGGCCGGCTGCACCCTGACCACCAGACGCGCCTCGGCCAGCACCGACGTGCTCAGCAGGAACAGCGCCAATCCGGCGCAAACTGTGGGAAACGTTCTCATGAAGGCGATGCTAGCACGTGCCAAGCCGCATGCCAGAGCGCATGGCAGTGTTCTCGCAGTTACGCTTTATTACTGCACTCCAGCCCCCAGCGGGGAAACGCCAGTCTGCGCGCCCCCCCCTGCTGACCTGCGAGCCATCAGGCGCTGGTTCTGACGGCCGGCTGCGGGTTGGGATGGAGGAACACATGTTCGATGATCGGCCCAACCGCCACTTCGCCGATTTCTTCATAGCCATGGCGCTTGTAGAAGTCCAGATAATGCGGGTTGCCGGTGTCGATCACCACGCCGAGCGAACCGGCATCCTCGGCGCACCAGTGGTGCAGCGCTTCGAGCAGTTGCTCACCCAGGTGCTGGCCCTGGAACTCGGGGTGCATGCCAAGCAATGGCAGCACGTGGTAAGACCCGGGCGGCAGGCAGGCCAAGATGGCATCGTGGTAGGCCAGATAACGTTTGGTACAGCGAAACCCGGCGGTCAACAGCATGCGCATGCGCCAGTTCCAGCTTTCGGTGATATCCAGGCGCCGCTGCGGTGGGGCGATCAGCGCCATGCCGATCAGGCGGTCATCGATCAGTAAGCCAATCGCCGGCAGATCCTCGCCGAAGTGTTGTTGCACCAACTCGCGGACGGTGGCGCGCACGCGCTGGTCATAGCCAGGCCGCTCGGCTTCGAACAGATAAGAAAAGGTCGGCTCATGTCGATAGGCGAGGTACAGCAGCGAGCGCGCTTCGCGGGCATAGCCGCTATCAAGCATGCGGACTTCGACAGGATTGTTCGGCATCGGGAGCGACCTCTGTTCTTATCCAACCTGGCTTGTGGCAACCCTAGCATCGCAACCCGACGACAGCCAGAACTGGCCGGGCGGTCGCTGGATCGGCTAGCATCCTAGCTTGCCCCAACGACCCCAGGACTTGCCGCCCATGAAGATCGTCTCCTTCAATATCAACGGCCTGCGTGCGCGCCCCCATCAATTGGCGGCCTTGATCGAGAAACACCAGCCGGACGTGATCGGCTTGCAGGAAACCAAAGTCGCCGACGAGCAATTCCCCGAAGCGGACATTCGCCAACTCGGCTACCACGTGCATTACCACGGCCAGAAAGGCCATTACGGCGTCGCCCTGCTGTCGCGCCAAGAGCCCCTGGCGCTGCACAAGGGCTTCCCCGGCGATGACGAGGACAGCCAGCGGCGCTTTATCTATGGCACCTTCGCCGATGCCCAGGGCAACCCGGTGACCGTGATGAACGGTTATTTCCCCCAAGGCGAAAACCGCGACCATCCGCTCAAGTTCCCCGCCAAGCAACGCTTCTACGCCGACCTGCAGCAACTCTTGCACAACCAGTTTCAGCCAGAGCAAGCGCTGGTGGTGATGGGCGATATCAATATTTCGCCGCAAGACTGCGACATCGGCATTGGCGAGGAGAACCGCAAGCGCTGGCTGAGAACCGGCAAATGCAGCTTTCTGCCGGAAGAGCGCGAGTGGCTGGCCCGCTTGAAGAACTGGGGCCTGGTCGACAGCTTCCGCCAGCTCAACCCCACGGTCAGCGATCGGTTCAGTTGGTTCGACTACCGCAGCCGCGGTTTCGAGGACGAGCCCAAACGCGGTCTGCGTATCGATGTGATCCTGGCCTCGCAGCCCCTGCAAGCGCGCTTCAAGGACGCAGGGATCGACTACGAGTTGCGCGGCATGGAAAAGCCTTCCGATCATGCCCCGATCTGGCTGGAGCTGAGCTGAAGACGCCCCCCCCTGAGCTAGGTTGGGCTCGGCACCGCTCAGCCTACGCGTGCGTAGCCCCTCCCCGGCCAACGCCATGTTGTCATATTGCAGTCATCTATTTGTCTTACCGTCGCGGCACCTTCAATTGCCTCTACAAGGTGTCCACCGCATGCCGCGCGCCCTGCCTACTTGTAATCAGCCCACCTGGAACAGTACCGGCGCCGCCCTGCTGCTCGGTTTTATCTGCTACGCACTGCCCTGGTCGGTGTTCGCCGCCCTGCCGATCCCCGCGGACAACCGCAGCGTCCTGCGGATTCAGGGCTCCAACACCATTGGCGCCACCCTTGGCCCGGCGCTGGTCAGAGGCCTGTTCGAAGAACAGGGCCTGAACGCCATACACCTCGAAGCCGGCGCCGTCGACAACGAGCAGAAGGTCATCGGCACAACCCGCGACGGGCGCCGGGTGACCGTCGAAGTCGCCGCCCATGGCTCCGGTACCGGGTTTAGCGCCTTGCAGGACGGCAGCACCGATCTGGCCGCCTCCTCACGGCCGATCAAGGCCAGCGAACTCAGCGCCCTGGCGGCCTTGGGCGACCTGCAAAGCCGGGAGGCCGAGCAAATCATTGCCCTCGATGGCCTGGCGATCATCCTGCACCCGGGCAACCCGCTCGGGGCGTTGCGTATCGATCAGTTGGCGCAGATATTCTCGGGCGAGCTGCAGGACTGGGCGCAGCTAGGCGGTAACCGCGGGCCGATCAAGCTGTACGCGCGCGATGACAACTCGGGTACCTACGACACCTTCAAGGAACTGGTGCTGAGCGCCCACGAGACAACCCTGGCGGCCAGCGCGCAGCGCTTCGAGTCCAGCGAAGCATTGTCCGACGCGGTCAGCCAAGACCCGAACGGCATCGGCTTTATCGGCCTGCCCTATGTCCGCCAGGCCAAGGCCGTGGCCATCGCCGCCGGCGATTCGCAAGCAATGCGGCCCAGCCTGAACCTGATCGCGACCGAGGACTACCCGTTGTCACGGCGGCTGTTTCTCTATAATCAGCCAGGCTTGCCCAACCCCTGGGCCAAGGCGCTGGTCAGTTTCGCCCATAGTCCACGCGGCCAGGCGATAGTCGCGCACAGCGGCTTTATCGCGCAGACCGTGCAAGCGATAACCATCGTCCCTGACAGCGGCATGCCTGAGACCTACCAGGCCCTGGCCCGTGAAGCAAAACGGCTGTCGGTGAACTTCCGCTTCCAGCAAGGCAGCGCCGTGCTGGACAACAAGGCCCTGCGCGACCTCGAGCGGCTACTCGCCTACCTGAAAGAGCAAGACAAACTGCGCCAGAAGGTGGTGCTGGTCGGCTTCGGCGATGCCAAGGCCGATCCGGCCAGGGCCGAGTTGCTGTCAAAACTGCGGGCCATGGCCGTGCGTCGCGAACTGGCCAGGCACGGGGTCGTGTTCCGCGAGATCACCGGGCTCGGCGACGAGCTGCCGGTGGCCGTGAATGACGCCGAGGACGGGCGGATCAAGAACCGTCGCGTCGAGGTGTGGGTGTATTGAGCCCCTGGCGCAGCGAGGCCGGAGAGTTGCCTGGATCAACCCTCATCCACCAGCACCGCCCCGCCCGACAGCAACACCGCGGAGTTGCCCCACAGTCTTTTCGGCTCTAGCCTTACTGCATGTGACACCGGGCCCCTCTGGCGGCGAGCTCCTCACCGTGATGTCGGAGTCACTAAGTTGGTTCTCAACTTAGCCTGATGACAGGGAGGGCTCATGACCGCGCTACATGCTTTTTTTACCGAGCCCTTTCTTGGCACGCCCAGTTGGTTCTGGCTGGCCTTTATCGCCATTGTCCTGGCGTTGTTGGTATTCGACCTCGGCGTGCTGCATCGCGACCAGCATGCGATTGAAATGCGTGAAAGCCTGCTGCTGTACAGCGGCTATTTCAGTGCGGGCTTGTTGTTCGGCGGCTGGATCTGGTGGCAGCTCGGTGCCAGCAAGGCAATGGAGTTCTACACCGGCTTTCTGGTCGAGCAATCGCTGTCGATGGACAACGTGTTCGTCATGGCGATGATTCTCGGTTTCTTCGGCATTCCAAGGCGCTACCAGCACCGGGTGTTGTTCTGGGGCATCCTCGGGGTTATCGTCCTGCGTGCGATCATGATCGCCCTGGGCACGGTGCTGGTGCAGCGTTTCGATTGGGTTCTCTACGTATTCGCGGCCTTTCTGCTGCTGACCGGGGTGAAGATGCTGTTCAGCCGCGAAGTGGCGCACCCGGATCTGGCGCACAATCGCGTGCTGAAATTCTTGCATCGGCATACCCGCATCAGCGACGAACTGCATCAGGGGCGCTTTCTCGTGCGCCTACGCGACCCGGCCAACGGCCAGCGGCGGCTCTACGCCACCCCCCTGTTGTTGGCGCTGGTGCTGATCGAACTGGCTGACCTGGTGTTCGCGGTGGACAGCGTGCCCGCGGTATTCGCCATCACCCAGGATCCGTTTATCGTTTACACCTCGAACATCTTCGCGATCCTCGGCTTGCGCGCGCTGTACTTCGCCCTCGCCGCACTGATGCATCGCTTCATCTACCTGAAATACGCGTTGGCGCTGGTGCTGATCTTTATCGGCGGGAAGATTTTCCTGCACGGCTTTATCGGCAAGGTTCCAGCATTGCTGTCGCTTAGCGTAACCTTCGGTTTACTGGCGGGCGGCGTACTGTTGTCGTTGCTGAAAACCCGCAATCACCCGGCAAAGGATCGGCAAGCCCATTGACTCACCCCGACGTACAGATCGAAACCCTGCGGCAACACGGCCGTCAACTCTGGCAGGTGCGCATGGGCCGGCGTGCGCTGACCTTTCACGAAGAACTGAGCGCGCGCACCTTTGCCGCACAGTTGCATATGCGCCTGAGCTGGCTACGGCAACAAGCCATGCAGGAAAACCTGGACACTTGACCCTCCTGAGCACTCCCGGACAAAGCCCAAGGCCCGTATAAAGGCGAGCCTTGGGCTTTGTACCGCGGGGGCGGGCTGGCGCCCTTCAACGCGCCATGTATTTACCGATCTCGAACTTGCCGATGGCCATGCGATGCACTTCGTCCGGGCCGTCGGCCAGGCGCAGGGTGCGCTGCATGGCGTACCAGTAAGCCAGCGGGAAGTCGTTGGAGACCCCGGCACCGCCGTGGATCTGGATGGCGCGGTCGATCACCTTGAGCGCGACATTCGGCGCCACCACCTTGATCTGGGCGATCTCGCTGGCGGCGATCTTGTTGCCGACGGTGTCCATCATATAAGCCGCATTCAGGGTCAACAGGCGCGCCATGTTGATCTCCATGCGCGAGTCGGCAATGTGGTCGAGGTTGCCGCCCAGGCGCGCCAGCGGCTTGCCGAAGGCGGTACGACTGATCGAGCGCTGGCACATCAGCTTCAAGGCACGCTCGGCCATGCCGATCGAACGCATGCAGTGGTGGATCCGCCCCGGGCCGAGGCGGCCTTGGGCGATCTCGAAGCCGCGGCCTTCGCCGAGCAGCACGTTCTCGTAGGGCACCCGAACATTCTCGAACAACACTTCGGCGTGACCATGCGGTGCATCGTCGTAGCCGAACACCGGCAGCGAGCGCACGACCTTGACTCCGGCGGCGTCCATCGGCACCAGGATCATCGAATGCTGCTGGTGGCGCGGCGCATCGGGGTTGGTCAGGCCCATGAAGACCATGATCTTGCAGCGCGGATCGCAGGCGCCGGAAGTCCACCACTTGCGCCCGTTGATCACCCACTCGTCGCCCTCGCGCACGGCGCGGGCTTGCATGTTGGTGGCATCGGATGAGGCCACGCCCGGTTCGGTCATGGCGAAGGCCGAACGAATCTCCCCGGCCAGCAGCGGCTTCAGCCATTGCTCCTTCTGCGCCTGGTTGGCGTAGCGCACCAGCACTTCCATATTGCCGGTGTCCGGCGCGGCGCAGTTGAACGGCTCGGAACCGATCAGCGAGCTGCCCATGATTTCCGCGAGCGGCGCGTATTCGGTATTGCTCAGGCCGGCGCCCAGTTCCGACTCGGGTAGAAACAGGTTCCACAGACCTTCGGCCTTGGCCTTGGCTTTCAGCTCTTCCATGATCGCGGTCGGCTGCCAGCGGTCGCCTTGATTGACCTGCTGCTCGAACACGGCCTCGGCCGGATAGACGTGGGTTTGCATAAACGCGCTGACGCGCTCACGCAATTCCTGAACCTTGGGGGAGTAGGCGAAATCCATGGGCTACCTTCTACGAGCTGTTTGGTGAGGTGTTCGATCTGAAAATGATGCTAGAACAGGGACTAAGATTTATCTAATCTATTCCCGCCGTGTATAAACATTCATCACCGATATATGATCCACGGACACCGACAACCCTCGGAGCGCGCGCGGAATGAATCTGAACAAGGTCGACCTCAACCTCTTTATCGTCTTCGATGCCATCTACACCGAGGCCAACCTGACCCGGGCCGGGCAGATCGTCGGCATCACCCAGCCCGCGGTGTCCAATGCCCTCGCCCGCCTGCGCGAGACCTTCAACGATCCCTTGTTCGTGCGCACCGCCCAGGGCATGGTGCCCACGCCGATGGCGCAGAACATCATCGCCCCGGTACGCAGCGCCTTGCAGCAGCTGCGCATCTCGGTGCAGGAAAGCCGCATCTTCAATCCGGCCGAGGCCAACAAGACCTATCGCATCAGCATGACCGACCTCACCGAGGCGGTGATGCTGCCCTCCTTGTTCCAGCGCCTGCGCCGCCTGGCGCCGAATGTCAGCCTCGAGAGCATGCTCGCCCGCCGGCGCGAAACCACCAAGGAACTGGCTGCGGGTCGGCTCGACTTCGCCGTCGATGCGCCGCTCAACACCGATCCCCAGGTGCGTCACGTCAAGATGATGGAAGACCGCTACGTCTGCGCCATGCGCAAGGGGCATCCGCTGGCCGGTAAGGACAAGATCGGCCTGGACGAATACCTGGCGCTGACCCATATCCATATTTCCAGCCGCCGTAGCGGCCTCGGCTATATCGACCTGTCGCTGGGCAAGATGGGCCTGAAACGGCGGGTCGCCTTGCGTTCGCAACATTACCTGATGGCCTCCACCGTGCTGCAGAACACCGACATGGCGATCACCGTGCCGGAGCGCTTCGCCCGGCGTAACGACCTGCACTACGTCGAGCTGCCGGTTAGCGACGTGCCGGCCCTGGAAACCCACCTGTACTGGCACGAAAGCACCGACCAGGATCCGGCCAACCGCTGGATGCGCGAGCAGATCATCGAAATCTGCCAGCACGTTATCGCCCAGGAAAAGAAGCTCGATAAAGCCTCAGATTAACTCTGCAAGATATTGATTTAAAATATAAAAATGTGACTTTTAAACCAAACTCTAGCTTTCCAACGTGCTCCTGCGCAACCTCCGTTCGAGACTCACATCGATCTCCTGGCCCCCGCTTTCGCGCCATTGCGCCATATCTATATGAGGACTAACATTACAAATAAGTCCTCATATGGAGATAGTGCCATGACCGCTAACGCACAACGCAAGGCTCCGGCCCTCGACCTCGAGTCGACCAAGGCGGGTCAGGTCGCGCTGAAATTCTTCTTCAATCTGATGGACAAGTGGCAGTGCACGGTCGAGGAACAGATGGTGCTGCTCGGTTCAATCGGCCGCAGCACCCTGTACAAATACCGGCAGTTGCCGGAGATCCGCCTGCCGCGCGACACCCTGGAGCGGGTCTCCTACCTGATGGGCATTCACAAGTCCCTGCGCATCCTGTTCGGCGACCAACCCTCGACCTATGAGTGGGTGAGAAAAGCCAACAGCGAGGCGCCGTTCAATGGCAACAGTGCCCTGCAATTGATGCTTGCGGGCAGCGTGGTCGATCTCGCCGACGTGCGCCGCTACCTCGATGGTGTGCGCGGTTGAGCATGTTGAAGCAGACCCTGCCGGTCTGGCCGCGGGCCTATCGACTGGTTACCAGTGCCTATCCGTCGATCTCGCTGTTCGAGGACGTGCTGGATCCCGCCGACCTCGAACAAGCCTTCCTGATCGAGGGGCTGACCAACGACCGCCTGCGCGAAGAAGCCGGCCTGCTCGCCCACGTGGCGCCGCAAGACCGGGTCAGCGGCCCGGGTTCGTCGCCGCTGATGGCCGCCTTTACCCATGTCGGCGCAATCAGCCGTTTCACCGCCGGGCAGTATGGCGTCTACTACTGCGGCGACAGCCTGCACACCGCGGTGGCGGAAACCCGCTACCACCGCGAACGCTTCCTGCGTGCGACCCGTGAGCCGAGCATGGAACTGACCCTGCGTGCCTACGTCTGCCGGGTGGTCAAGGCGCTGGACGACATTCGCCAGGATCACGAGCAGCTGCACGACCCGGATCCCGCCGCCTACCCGATCGCCCAGCGCTTCGCCGCCGAACGGCGCAAGCAGGACTCCTGGGGCCTGCTCTATCGCAGCGTGCGCCACCCCGAGGGCGAATGCGCGGCGCTGTTCCGGCCGCCGGCGGCGAGCATCCCGCGCCAGGGCGTGCATCTGCGCTACGTCTGGGATGGCAAGCTGCAGCGCATCGTCGACGTGTTCGAGATCAAGCACCTGGCCTGATCGCGCAGAGCCGCCTACAAAAGCCTGTTACAGGCTGCGGGCGATCACCAGGCGTTGCACGTCGCTGGTGCCTTCGTAGATCTGGCACACGCGTACGTCGCGGTAGATGCGCTCGAGCGGAAAGTCCTTGAGGTAGCCGTAACCGCCGAGGGTCTGCAGCGCCGCCGAGCAGACCCGCTCGGCCATCTCCGAGGCGAACAGCTTGGCCATCGAGGCCTCGGTCAGGCAAGCCAGGCCGGCTTCGCGCAGGCTGGCGGCGTGGTGCACCATCTGCCGCGCCACGGCGATCTGGGTGGCCATGTCGGCCAGGCGGAAGGCCACCGCCTGGTGCTCGATGATCGGCTTGCCGAAGGTCACCCGCTCATGGGCGTAGTCGCGCGCCGCCTCGAAGGCCGCGCGGGCCATGCCGACGGATTGCGCGGCGATGCCGATGCGCCCGCCTTCGAGGTTGCCCAGGGCGATGCGATAGCCCTCGCCCTCCTCGCCCAGGCGCAGGCTGGCCGGAATGCGCAGCTCGTCGAACTGGATCTGGCAGGTGTCCGAGGCGTGCTGACCGAGTTTTTCCTCGACTCGCAGCACCTTATAACCGGGCGTGTCGGTGGGCACGATAAAGGCGCTGATGCCCTTCTTGCCGGCTGCCGGATCGGTCACGGCGAAAACGATCACCAGCCCGGCATGGTTGCCGGAGGTGATGAACTGCTTGCTGCCGTTCAGCACATAGTGCTCGCCGTCGCGCCGGGCGCGGGTGCGCAGGTCGCTGGCGTCCGAGCCGGCCTGGGGTTCGGTGAGGGCGAAGGCGCCGAGCATGCTGCCGGCCGCCAAGGGCTTGAGAAAACGCTGCTTCTGCTCCTCGCTGCCGTACTTGAGGATCGGCATGCAGCCCACCGAATTGTGCACGCTCATGATGGTCGAGCAGGCGCCGTCGCCGGCGGCGATTTCCTCCAGGGCCATGGCGTAGGCCAGGTGGCCGGTCTCGGCGCCGCCCCACTGCTCCGGCACCAGCATGCCCATGAAACCCAGCTCGCCCATTTCTCGCAGCGCCTCGGCGGGGAAGCGGTGCTCGCGATCCCACTCGGCGGCGAACGGCTTGAGCCGTTCCTGGGCGAACTGGCGGGCCATGTCGCGGATCTGCAAATCTTGTTCTGAAGGAATCATTCTCGGTCTCTCCGCAAACGGGGGGATTTCGTCCTTGCCGCATAGCCTGTAGGAGCCAGCTTGCTGGCGATGCTTTTGACCTAAAAAGATCGCCAGCAAGCTGGCTCCTACCAGGTGGTTAGCGTCTACAGCAGTTCGATGGCCATGGCCGTGGCTTCGCCGCCGCCGATGCACAACGAGGCGACTCCGCGCTTGAGGTCGTACTGCTGCAGGGCGCTGAGCAGGGTCACCAGCACCCGCGCGCCGGACGCGCCGATCGGGTGGCCGAGGGCGCAGGCGCCGCCATGCACGTTGAGCTTATCGTGGGGGATGTCGAGGTCGCGCATGGCCGCCATCGGCACCACGGCGAAGGCCTCGTTGATCTCGAACAGATCGACCTCGCTCAGCGCCCAGCCGGTGCGGTTCATCAAGCGCTGCACGGCGCCGACCGGCGCGGTGGCGAACAGGCCCGGCGCATGGGCGAAGCTGGCGTGGCCGCGAATCGCCGCCAGCGGCGTGAGGCCGCGTTTCTCCGCCTCGGACAGGCGCATCAGCAGCAGCGCCGCGGCGCCGTCGGAGATCGAGCTGGCATTGGCCGCGGTCACCGTACCGCCCTCGCGAAACGCCGGTTTCAGGGTGGGGATCTTCTCCGGGCGCGCCTTGGGCGGCTGCTCGTCGCTGTCGATCAGGCGCGATTCGCGCCCCACCTTGGCTTCGACCGCGACTATTTCGGCGGCAAAGCGCCCTTGGTTCATGGCCTGCTGCGCCCGGCTCAGGGAAGCGATGGCGAAGGCGTCCTGCTGCTCGCGACTGAAGCCGTAAGCCTGGGCGCAGTCCTCGGCGAAGGTGCCCATCAAGCGGCCCTTGTCGTAGGCGTCTTCCAGGCCGTCGAGGAACATATGGTCGAGCACCCGGCCGTGGCCCATGCGGTAGCCGCTGCGCGCGCGCTCCAGCAGATAGGGCGCATTCGACATGCTTTCCATGCCGCCGGCCAGCACCACGTCGGCGCTGCCGGCGAGCAGCAGGTCGTGGCCGAGCATCGCCGCCTTCATCCCCGAACCGCACATCTTGTTCACCGTCGAACACACCGTGCCCAAGGCCAAGCCGGCGCCGAGGGCCGCCTGACGCGCCGGCGCCTGACCCTGGCCGGCCTGCAGCACGCAGCCCATCAGCGCCTCGTCCACCGCGTCACAGGCCAGACCGGCGCGTTCGAGGGTGGCGCGGATCGCCACGGCGCCCAGCTGCGCGGCGGTGACGTCCTTGAAGTCGCCGAGAAAGCCGCCCATCGGCGTGCGCGCGGCGCTGACTATTACTACCGGATCGGAATTCATGGTCATCTTGTTGTCTCTCATCGCCAAATTCTCTAGCCCGGATACAATCCGGGGTTGCCGTTACAGCGCTCCCGGATTGCATCCGGGCTACCCACTGTTTAGACCATTTATTTCGCCGCCATGCGCAAGGCGCCATCCAGGCGGATAACCTCGCCGTTGAGCATGCTGTTCTCGATGATATGGCGCACCAGCGCGGCGTATTCGTCCGGCCGGCCGAGGCGCGGCGGGAACGGCACGTTGGCCGCCAGCGAATCGCGGACTTCCTGCGGCATGCCGGCCATCATCGGCGTCTCGAAGATACCCGGAGCGATGCACATCACGCGGATCCCCGAACGCGCCAGATCGCGCGCCGCCGGCAGGGTCAGGGCCGCCACCGCGCCTTTCGAGGCGGCATAGGCGGCCTGGCCCATCTGCCCGTCGAAAGCGGCGACCGAGGCCGTATTGATGATCACCCCGCGCTCGCCCTGCTCGTTCGCCTCGCCCTGGGCCATGGCCTCGGCGGCCAGGCGCAGCATATTGAAGCTGCCGATCAGGTTGACCTCGATCACCCGGCTGAAACTGTCCAATCCGTGCACGCCGTTGCGCCCCAGGATCTTTTCCGCCGGCGCGATGCCGGCGCAGTTGACCAGCCCGTGCAGGCCGCCGAAGACCTGCAGGGCAGTGGCCACCGCATGGCGGCCGTCTTCCTCGCGGGTGATGTCGGTCTGCACGAAGCGGGCGTTGCCACCCAGTTCCTCGGCCCGCGCCGCGCCGGCCTCGGCATTGATGTCGGCCAGTACGACCTTGCCGCCCTGCTCGACCAGGGCACGGGCGCTGGCCAGGCCCAGGCCGGAACTGGCACCGGTGAGCAGGAACACTCGGTTTTCGATACGCATGCTTGCAATTCCTTGTTCAGTGGCTCGCGGCCGTTTGGGCCTTGGCGATCTCTTGGTTGCGCAGGAGAAAGCGCTGGATCTTGCCGCTCGGGGTCTTCGGCAGCTCGCTGACGAACTCGACCTCGCGCGGATAGGCGTGCGCGGAGAGGCGCTTGCGCACGTATTGCTGCAGCTCTTCGGCCAGGGCGGGGGCGGCGCGGAACTGCGGCTGCAGCACGACGAAGGCCTTGACCAGTTCGGTGCGTTCCGGATCGGGCTTGCCGATCACCGCCGCCTCGATCACCGCCGGATGCTCGATCAGCGCGCTCTCCACGTCGAAGGGGCCGACCCGGTAGCCGGAAGTGGTGATCACGTCGTCGCTGCGGCCGACGAAGCTGATGCTGCCGTCCTCGTTCAGCTCGACGGTATCGCCGCTTAGGTAATAGTCGCCGACGAAGGCGCGGGTTGCCATGCCCAGGTAGCCGGGAAACCAGAACAACGGCGAGCGCGACCGGTCGAGCGCGAGAATGCCCGGCTGGCCTGGCGGCAGCTCGCGCTGCTGTTCATCGAGCACCACCACGCGATGGCCGGGGACGGCGAAACCGGCGGCGCCGAGGCGCACCGGATGGGCCAGCGCATGGTGGTTGCACAGCACCATGCCCAGTTCGGTCTGGCCGTAGTGATCGTGAATGGTCACGTCGAGGCCGCCCGCGAACCAGCGAATCACCTCCGGGGTCAGTGGTTCACCGGCGCTGCTGACCGCACGCAGGCGCCCCTTGAGCAGCGGTTCGACCTGCTCCCTGGCGGCCAGCAGCAGGCGGTAGGCAGTCGGCGAGCCGGCCAAATTAGTGATGCCGTATTGGCGGATGATCCGGCAGGTGCTCTCCACCGTGAACGGCCCTTCGTAGAAGGTGGTCGGATGGCCCATGGCCAAGGGGCCGGTCACCGCGTAGTAAAGGCCATAGGCCCAACCGGGATCGGCCAGGTTCCAGAACGCATCCTCGGGGCGCAGATCCACCGCCTCGCGCATATAACCGACGAACGCCAGGATCGCCTTGAGCGGCACCGCCAGCGGCTTGGCCGGGCCGGTGGTGCCGGAGGTGAACATCATCAGGAAGGGGTCTTCGGCCGAGCGCAGCACCGGCTCGAACTCGGCCGAATGACGCTCCAGCTCGGCCCAGAAACTGAAGTCGCCGCGCTGGATGCCCTGGCCCTTGGCGCCAGCGACCGTGACGATCAGCGGCGCGTCCGCGACCTCGTCCAGCTTGGCCCGATTGGCCGCATCGGTGACCACCAGCCTGGCGCCGGAACTCTGCACCCGGTGCTCGATGGCCTTGGGGCCGAAGGCGGTGAACAGCGGTTGGTACACCGCACCCAGGCGCCAGGTGCCGAGGACGGTGATCAGCAACTCGACATTGCGCGGCAACAGCCCCGCCACGCAATCGCCCGCCCGCACGCCCTGGGCCTGGAGGAAATTGGCGAAACGCGCCGACTGCTGTTGCAGCTCAGCGAAGGTGTAGCTGGCGCTGCTGCCGTCGCGACCTTCCCAGAACAGGGCGATGCGCCCGGGTAAGGCGTGCCGGTCACAGCATTCGACGCAGGCGTTGAGCGCATCGAGCGAACCCGCCAGAGTCGTGGCGGCGGCACTCGGATAGTCGAACTCGCGGGCAGCGTTGAGGTAATCGCGCATCAGGAAGACTCCCGGTTTGTTGTTGTCTGGAGTAACCACGATAGTCGCGGTGCAGGTGCGTCGCGGCAATGTCGAGGCGGGTCAATCTGGCTGAGCAATTTGGACAATCGCGCCTAATCAGGCTGTAACTCGGGGTGCATCAGCGCGCGATATTGTCCCGGCGTGGTTCCGGTCCACTTCTTGAACGCCTTGTAGAAGGCGCTGCTGTCGGCAAACCCCAGCTCGAAGGCCAGCTCGGTGAAATTACCCGCGTCGCTGTCCAGGCGAGCGATGGCCAGGTCGCGGCGCACCTGATCCTTGAGCCCCTGGTAGGACTGGCCTTCCAGCGCCAACTTGCGCCGTAGGGTCGAGGGCGCCATGTAGAAGTGCCCGGACAGCGCCTCGAAGTCCGGCCAGCGCTCGGCCTTGAGGTTGCGCAGGTAGGCCTTGATGCGGGCGGCATGGCTCTGCGGATCGCGATACCGAACCAGGATATTGGCCGGCGCCCCGGCGAGGAAACGCTTGAGCTCGCGCTCGCTGCGGCGCAGCGGCTGCGCCAGGCAATCGGCATTGAACAGCAGGCGACTGTGCGGGCGGGCGAAACGCAGGTTGGCGCTGAACATCACCCGGTAATCTTCCAGGTAGTCCGGCTGCGGGCAACGCAGCTCCACCGCCAGGATCGGGATACGCCGCCCCAGCAGCCAGCAAGCCAGGCCGTGCACGATGATCCACAGGGTAAAGCAGCCAAAGGCCCGGCAGGCCTGTCCCGGCGGCTCGTCGATAACGATGGCCGCCAGCCCGGCCTGGTGCTCCAGACGCAGTGTCAGGTCGTCGAACACCAGGCTGAGAAAGGCCAAGGCGTTGTCCAGCGCCGCGCCCAGGCTTGGCTCTTTCAGCGCCGAACGGGCCATGAAGGCGTAGCTGCCGGACTTCATCCGCCGCGCGTTCATGCCGAAGAACTCGTCGTCCATGGCCTTGGCCAACAGCAACCACAGCCGTGCATAAGCCTGCGCGGAAACCCGCGCATAGGGCTTGTCCAGCAGCTCGGGAGCGATCTCGGCCTGGCTCAGCAGCGCGCTGGCATCCCGGCCCTGGGCACGCCATTCGCGCAGGGCTTCGCCGACCAGCCTGACCGAGATGGTGCCTTTGTCGACGCTGCGAGCGGTCATGCCGGGGCTCCGTTCATTTGCATAGCCTCAGTCGCCTGGCAATCGCCACCTGGATCATTTCCCGCTCGACAAGCCGGGAGCCGGGTAGGCCATTTCCGTGGACTCACCGAGGAGCAAGGGCCGATTGAGTTCGGCACAGGCACGCAGGTACTCGGCCACCAGGGTGATGCGTTTGAGTCTGCGCAGGTCTTCGCTGTAGTACATCCAGAACTGGCGGGTGACCTCGATCTCCTCGGGCAGGATCTCGTTCAGCCGCGGGTCGGGGCCGGCGATAAAGCACGGCAGGATAGCCATTGCGCGGCCCTCCAGAGCCGCATGATAGTGCGCGATCACACTGGTGCTGCGTAATTGGCTTGAGGCACCGGGAATCAGATCGTTGAGGTAGAGCAGCTTGGGACTGAACGCCAGATCATCAACATAGCCGATGAACGAGTGGCCGTTGAGATCCTCGCGACTGTGGATCGGCGCATGGCCCGCCAGATAATCCGCCGTGGCATACAGGCGCAAGCGGTAATCGCAGAGTTTGGAGCAGACATAGGGGCCGCGCTCCGGGCGCTCCAGGGTGATGGCGATATCCGCCTCGCGCCGCGACAGGCTGACGAAGTGCGGCACCGGCAGCACATCGAGCGAAATTTGCGGATAAGCCTCGAGAAAATGGCTCATCTGCGCGGTGACGAAATAGCAGCCGAATGCTTCGGTGCAGCCGATGCGCAGATGCCCGGAGAGCTCCATGCTGGAACCGGACACCTGCTCGCAAGCGGCCTGCAGGGTGCTCTCCAGGGTTTCCGCATGGCCCAGCAGGCGCTGGCCCTCGACGGTCAGGACAAAGCCGGCCGAGCGCGATTTCTCGAACAACAGCGCCCCCAGGCTCAGCTCCAGGGCACGGATGCGCCGCGACACCGTGGTGTAGTCCACTTCCAGGCGGCGGGCGGCGGCACTCGCCGTGCGGGTACGCGCCACGGCGAGAAAGAAACGCAGATCATCCCAGTTGAGTTTGTCGCCAGCCGTATTTTTTTGCATATGGGCTCAGCTTTTTCAGGTAGGCATATCGGAAATGTGCACACATATACCCCGCGCGCCACTTCTTGACCAGCCCGCCCCCGCGGAATGCCGAACAGCTCTATGCCCGCCCGTACACTCGATCAGCTATAAGTTTTTTGCATATCTGTTCGGCTTATTTACACCTTCTTACTGCGCAAACGCCTACCTATACTCGGCCCATAAGCCTGATCGAGCTGGGTATCAGGCCAGTCCCGACAACAACAAGACAGGGCCGAAACCATGAACAGCAATTGCCAACCCTTCCTCGCCGCCCGCGACTTCCTGCTGGCCAACCGCAGCGACTACGCCACCGCCGTGCGCGATTTCCGCTGGCCGCAACTCGACAGCTTCAACTGGGCGCTGGACTACTTCGACGCCATGGCCGCCGGCAACCAGGCACCGGCGCTGTGGATAGTCGAGGAAGACGGCAGCGAGCGGCGTTACAGCTTCGCCGAGCTGGCCGAACGCTCCAATCGGGTGGCCAACCACCTGCGTGAGCGGGGCGTGCGCCGTGGTGAGCGCATCCTGTTGATGCTCGGCAACCACATCGCCCTGTGGGAAACCATGCTGGCGGCCTTCAAGCTCGGCGCCGTGGTGATCCCGGCCACCGCCCTGCTCACCAGCGATGATCTGCGCGACCGCATCGAGCGCGGCGGCGTGCGTCACCTGGTGGTCGGCAGCGAGCATACCGCCAAATTCGCCGACCAGGCCCCGGGCTGCACGCGCATCTGCGTCGGCGAGGCCGTCAGCGGCTGGGTCGAGCATGATGCCGCGAGCCATTACCCCGTCCACTTCCAGGTCGATGGCATCACCAAGGCCAGCGACCCGCTGCTGCTGTATTTCACCTCCGGCACCACCAGCAAGCCGAAGATGGTGCTGCACAGCCACCAGAGCTACCCGGTCGGCCACCTGTCGACCCTGTACTGGATCGGCCTGCAGCCGGGCGATGTCCACCTGAACATCTCCTCGCCGGGCTGGGCCAAGCATGCCTGGAGCTGCTTCTTCGCCCCCTGGAACGCTGGCGCCTGCGTGTTCATCCATAACGTCGCACGTTTCAGCGCCCCGGCCCTGCTCAAGGTGCTGGAAAGTCACGGCATCACCAGCCTGTGTGCGCCGCCGACGGTCTGGCGCATGCTGATCCAGGAAGACCTGGCCGGCTGCCGCGAGCGCCTGCGTCTGCGCGAGCTGGTCGGTGCCGGCGAACCGCTCAACCCGGAGATCATCGAGCAAATCCAGCAAGCCTGGGGGCTGCCCCTGCGCGACGGCTTCGGCCAGTCGGAAACCACCGCGCTGGTCGGCAACACCCCCGGCCAGCCGCTCAAGCCCGGTTCCATGGGCCGTCCGTTGCCCGGCTACAGCGTGTGCATGCTCGACCCGGACGGCGCGCCCGCCAGCGAAGGCGAAGTCGCCCTGCCCCTGACGCCCCATCCGCTGGGCCTGATGCTCGGCTACGAAGACAGCCCGGAGAAAACCGCCGAGGCGATGCGTGACGGTTACTACCGCACCGGCGACACCGCGGCCATCGACGCCGACGGCTATATCACTTTCGTCGGCCGCGCCGACGACGTGTTCAAGGCCTCCGACTACCGCATCAGCCCCTTCGAACTGGAGAGCGCGCTGATCGAGCACCCGGCGGTGATGGAAGTGGCCGTGGTGCCCAGCCCCGACCCGCTGCGCCTGGCGGTGCCCAAGGCGTTCCTGATCCTGGCCCACGACCAGACCGGCAATGCGGCGCTGGCCGAACAGATCTTCACCTTCGCCCGCGAGCACCTGGCGCCCTACAAGCGGGTGCGGCGCATCGAGTTCGTCCTTGAGTTGCCCAAGACCATCTCCGGCAAGATCCGCCGGGTGGAACTGCGACAGATGGAGGCGCAGCGCCGCCAGGGCGAGGCGCGCGGCGCCCAGGAATATTTCGAAGAAGACTTCCCGCAACTGAAGGGCTGAACCGGGCCGCTACGCCCACCCCTACCCCCCGCCCCTCGGCCCAAGGCGCCGAGGAGGCGTACTCGACCTACGACCGCAGACAGGATCCGAAAATGACCTCTTCCACAGTTCCCAGCGTCAAGCTATTGATCAACGGCGAATTCGTCGAATCCAAGACCCAACAATGGCGCGACGTGGTCAACCCGGCCACCCAGGAAGTCCTGGCGCGCGTGCCCTTCGCCACTGCCGAGGAAATGCACGCCGCCGTGGCCAGCGCCGCCGAAGCCTTCAAGACCTGGCGCAAGACCCCGATCGGCGCCCGCGCGCGGATCTTCCTCAAGTACCAGCAACTGATCCGCGAGAACATGAAAGAACTGGCGGCGCTGCTCACCGCCGAACAGGGCAAGACCCTGCCGGACGCCGAGGGCGACGTGTTCCGCGGCCTGGAAGTGGTCGAGCACGCCGCCAATATCGGCAGCCTGCAGATGGGCGAGCTGGCCAACAACGTCGCCGGCGGGGTCGACACCTACACCCTGCTGCAACCGCTGGGCGTATGCGCCGGGATCACCCCGTTCAACTTCCCGGCGATGATCCCGCTGTGGATGTTCCCCATGGCCATCGCCACCGGCAACACCTTCGTCCTCAAGCCGTCCGAGCAGGATCCGCTGGTGACCATGCGCCTGGCCGAGCTGGCCCTCGAAGCCGGCGTACCCAAGGGCGTGCTCAACGTCATCCACGGCGGCGTCGAGGCGGTCAATCTGATCTGTGACCACCCGGACATCAAGGCGGTGTCCTTCGTCGGTTCGACCAAGGTCGGCACCCATGTCTACAACCGCGCCACCGCCAACGGCAAGCGCGCGCAGTGCATGATGGGCGCGAAAAACCACGCCATCGTCCTGCCGGATGCCAACAAGCAGCAGACCCTGAACAACCTGCTGGGCGCCTCCTTCGGCGCCGCCGGCCAACGCTGCATGGCCCTGCCGGTGGTGATCCTGGTGGGCGAGGCGCAAAGCTGGCTGCCGGATCTGATCGAACGAAGCAAAACCCTCAAGGTCAACGCCGGCACCGAGCCAGGCACCGACATCGGCCCGGTGATCTCCTGCGCCGCGCTGGAGCGTGTCAACGGCCTGATCGCCAGCGGCATCGCCGAAGGCGCCACCCTCGAACTGGATGGGCGCAACCCGAGCGTGCCGGGCTACCAGGACGGCAACTTCGTCGGCCCAACGATCTTCTCCGGGGTCACCGCACAGATGAGCGTTTACCAGGAGGAAATCTTCGGCCCGGTGCTCTGCATCATGCACGCCGCCAACCTCAACGAGGCGATCGAGCTGATCAACGCCAACCCGAACGGCAACGGCACCGCCCTGTTCACCCGCTCCGGCGCCGCCGCCCGCCACTTCCAGGAAGAGATCGACGTCGGCCAGGTCGGCATCAACGTGCCGATTCCGGTGCCGGTGCCGCTGTTCTCCTTCTCCGGTTCGCGCGGTTCCAAGCTCGGCGACCTGGGCCCCTACGGCAAACAGGTGGTGACCTTCTACACCCAGACCAAGACGGTCACCCAGCGCTGGTTCGACGAGGACGACAGCAGCGCCGCGGTCAACACCACCATCACCCTCAAGTAAGGCTGCCGGGCCGGCCTGGCGCCGGCCTCTCAGGAGACATCGCCATGGACTATCAAACCCTGCTGGTCGAGGTGCGCGAACGCGTCGGCCTGATCACCCTCAACCGACCGCAAGCGCTCAACGCCCTGAACAGCCAGCTGATCGGCGAACTCAACCAGGTGCTCGACCGCCTGGAAACCGACCCGGAAGTCGGCTGTATGGTCATCACCGGCTCGGCCAAGGCGTTCGCCGCCGGCGCCGACATCAAGGAGATGGTCGACAAGGGCTACCCGCAGATCTACCTCGACGACTTCTTCGCCGCCGCCGACCGCATCGGCAACCGGCGCAAGCCGCTGATCGCCGCGGTGGCCGGCTACGCCCTGGGCGGCGGTTGCGAGCTGGCGCTGATGTGCGACTTCATCTACGCCGCCGACACCGCCCGCTTCGGCCTGCCGGAGCTGAGCCTGGGAGTGATCCCCGGCATCGGCGGCACCCAGCGCCTGACCCACGCCCTGGGCAAGGCCAAGGCCATGGAGCTGTGCCTGACCGGCCGCCAGCTCGGCGCCGAGGAAGCCGAGCGTGCCGGCTTGGTGGCGCGGGTATTCCCCGCCGCCGAGCTGCTCGAACAGACCCTGGCGGCGGCCCGTGGCATCGCCGCCAAGTCGCTGCCGGCCAGCATGCTGGTCAAGGAATGCGTCAACCGGGCCTTCGAACTGGGCCTGGCCGAGGGCGTGCGTTTCGAACGCCGGCTGTTCCATTCGCTGTTCGCCAGTCACGACCAGAAGGAAGGCATGCGCGCCTTCGTGGAAAAACGCCAACCGCAGTTTCAGCACCGCTGAGCCCCCCATTACAGAGGTATTCACCATGCATATCGGATTTCTCGGTCTCGGCAACATGGGCGGCCCCATGGCCCGCAACCTGCTCAAGGCCGGCCACAGCGTCACCGTCTTCGACCCCAGCGCCCAGGCTGTCGCCGCCCTGGTAGAGGCCGGCGCCACGAGTGCCGCATCGCCTGCCGCGGTGGCCCAGGCGCCGGTCGCGGCCATCGTCAGCATGCTGCCGGCGGCGGCCCAGGTGAAGCAGGTCTACCTCGGCCAGGACGGCCTGCTGGCGCAAGTCGCTCCGGGCGTGGTGCTGATCGACAGCTCCACCATCGACCCGCTCAGCGCCCGCGAAGTGGCCGCCCAGGCAGCCGCCCAGGGCAATCCCATGCTCGATGCGCCGGTCTCCGGCGGCACCGGCGGCGCCGCAGCGGGCACCCTGACCTTCATGGTCGGCGGCGATGTCGCCGACTTCGACCGCGCCCAACCGATCCTCGCCGCCATGGGCAAGAACATCGTCCACTGTGGCGCGGCGGGCAACGGCCAGGTGGCCAAGATCGCCAACAACATGCTGCTGGGTATCTCCATGGTCGGCGTCGCCGAAGCCATGGCCCTCGGCGTGGCGCTGGGCATGGACGCCAAAGTCCTGGCCGGCATCATCAACACCTCCAGCGGCCGTTGCTGGAGCTCGGAGATCAACAACCCGTTCCCCGGCGTGCTGGACAACGCCCCGGCCGCGCGCGGCTACAGCGGCGGTTTCGGCAGCGACCTGATGCTCAAGGATCTCGGCCTGGCCACCGAAGCGGCCAAGCACGCGCGCCAGCCGGTACTGCTCGGCGCCGCCGCCCAGCAGCTGTACCAGAGCTTCAGTCTGCAGGGTAACGGCGGCCTGGACTTCTCCGCCATCATCAAGCTGTACCGCCAGGAAGCCCAGGCATGAGCGGCGCCGAAGCCCCGGTGCTGGCCAGCGTGCGCAACCGCATCGGCCACCTGTGCCTCAACCGTCCGAGCGGCCTGAACACCCTGACCCTGCCCATGGTGCGCCTGCTCCTGCAGCACCTGCATGCCTGGGAGCAGGATCCCGAGGTGCTCGCCGTGGTGCTGCGCGGCAACGGCGAGAAGGCCTTCTGCGCCGGCGGCGACATCCGCATGCTGTACGACAGCTACACCAGCGGCGGCAACCAGCACGAACTGTTTCTCGAGGAGGAGTACGCCCTCGACCAGTACCTGCACGGCTACCCCAAGCCGGTGCTGGCGCTGCTCGACGGCTTCGTCCTCGGCGGCGGCATGGGCCTGGCCCAGGCGGCCTCGCTACGGGTGGTCAGCGAGCGGGCCAAGCTGGGCATGCCGGAAGTCGGCATCGGCTTCTTCCCGGATGTCGGCGGCAGCTACTTCCTGCCCCGCCTGCCCGGCCAACTGGGCTTCTACCTGGGCCTCACCGGCCTCCAGGTCGGCGCCGCCGACGCGCTCTACGCCGGGCTGGCCGACCATTGCCTGGCCAGCGAACGGCTGGTCGAGTTCGACCAGGCGCTGGACAGCCTGAGCTGGTCGGGCTCGCCGCTGCAATGTTTGCAGCAACTGCTCGAGGCCATGGCCTACGGCGAGCTGCCCTCTAGCGAGCTCAAGGTTCTGCGCCAGGCCATCGACGATTACTTCGCCCTGCCCGACCTGGCGGCGATCCGCGCCGCCCTGCTCAGCGAGAACCGCCCCGAGCTGCTGGCCTGGGCGCAGAACTGCGTGCGGGTGCTGGACAGCCGCTCGCCGCTGGCCATGGCGGTGACCCTGGAGCTGCTGCAGCGCGGCCGTAATCTGCCGCTGGCCGACTGCTTCGCCCAGGAGCTGCACCTGGACTACCAATGGTTCGAACGCGGCGACCTGATCGAAGGCATCCGCGCGCTGATCATCGACAAGGACAAGGCCCCGCGCTGGAACCCGCCGACCCTGGCCGAACTGGATCCGCAGCGGGTGCAGGCCTTCTTCAGCGGCTTTCGCTGCGCCGCCAGTAACCCCCTGCGCCACGCCTGAAGCACGCGGCCAGAACCGAGGAGACCGCTGTAATGCACGACAGCCAATTGACCGAAGAACAACGCATGATCCGCGACCTGGCCCGCGACTTCGCCCGCAGCGAGGTGGCGCCGCATGCCCAGGCCTGGGAGAAGGCCGGCTGGCTCGACGACGCCGTGGTGGCGCAGATGGGCGAGCTGGGTCTGCTCGGCATGGTGGTGCCCGAGGACTGGGGCGGCAGCTACACCGACTACCTCGCCTACGCCCTGGCCGTGGAGGAAATCTCCGCCGGCGACGGTGCCCTCGGCGCCCTGATGAGCATTCACAACTCGGTCGGCTGCGGGCCGCTGCTCAGGTACGGCAGCGAGGCGCAGAAACGCAGCTGGCTGCCGCGGCTGGCCAGCGGCCAGGCCATCGGTTGTTTCTGCCTGACCGAACCCCAGGCCGGCTCCGAGGCGCACAACCTGCGCACCCAGGCCGTGCTCGACGGCGATGAGTGGGTGCTCAACGGCGCCAAGCAGTTCGTCAGCAACGGCAAACGTGCCGAGCTGGCCATCGTCTTCGCCGTGACCGACCCGGCACTGGGCAAGAAGGGGCTGTCGGCCTTCCTGGTGCCGACCAAAACCCCGGGTTTCCTGGTCGAGCGCAGCGAACACAAGCTGGGCATCAAGGCCTCCGACACCTGCGCGGTGACCCTGGCCGACTGCCGCATCCCCGCCGCCAACCTGCTCGGCGAGCGCGGCAAGGGTCTGGCCATCGCCCTGTCCAACCTTGAGGGCGGCCGTATCGGCATCGCCGCCCAGGCCCTGGGCATCGCCCGCGCGGCCTTCGAGGCGGCCCTGGGCTATGCCCGCGAACGCATCCAGTTCGGCAAGCCAATCGCCGAGCACCAGAGCGTGGCCAACCTGCTCGCCGACATGCACACCCAGCTCAACGCCGCGCGCCTGCTGATCCACCACGCCGCCCGCCTGAAGAGCGCCGGCCTGCCCTGCCTGTCGGAGGCCTCGCAGGCCAAGCTGTTCGCCTCGGAGATGGCCGAGCGGGTGTGTTCCAAGGCTCTGCAGATCCACGGCGGCTATGGCTACCTGGAGGATTTCCCGGTGGAGCGCTACTACCGCGATGCGCGTATCACCCAGATCTACGAGGGTTCCAGCGAAATCCAGCGCCTGTTGATCGCCCGCGAACTGGCGCATTACCCGTTGTAAGCGGCCACTGGCCAAACCGCTCAGGCAAATCGAGCGCTGGCGACCTGGGTTTTTCCCGCCCGGGGCGCCATGCTCGACGCTCGCCCAGCCACCATCCTGAACAGCCATGCCCGCCACCCAGCGAATCGCCGATCCCTCACGCTATCAGGCCACCCGCAAGCAGGCCCTGTGCCTGTTCGCCGCACGCGGTTTCAGCCGGGTCGGCATGCGCGAGCTGGCCGACTACCTTGGCATCAAACCCGGCTCCATCTACAACCACATCGAAAACAAAGAGGCGCTGCTGTTCGAGTTGATCGAAGAACTCTACGAAGAGTTGCTGCATGGCGCCCGCCAAGTGAACCAGCAGGCGGCGACTCCAGCCGAGTGTTTGCACGGACTGCTCGAGGCGCACCTACAGCTGCACGCGAGCATGAGCGCGCATTTCCGCCTCGCCGAATACGACAGCCACTGCCTGACCAGCGAGCAACAGGCACAGATCGGGGCGCTGCGCGGCCGCTACGAACAGCAGCTGGTGGCAAGCGTGGAGCGCTTCACCGGGCAGCCGCTCGGCAACAACCGCCGCGCCGCCTTGAGTGGCATCGTGGCCCTGCTCAATCAGCTGCCGGCCTGGGTCGAGACGCCGCAGCTGAGCGCGCCGGCACGTCTCAACCTGCTGCGCGACATGGCACTGAGCGCCCTGCAGGGCGCCTTGCGCGCACTCCCGGATTGAGCGGCGGCGGCCCAAGGCTTCAATGGGTTTCGGGGATTTCCAGCAAGGCGGCGCGGCAACGCTCTTCGGCCGTGTCCAGTTCCAGCTGCATCTGCTGGATATCGAGCAACTGCTGCTCCAGCTGCAGGCGCCGTTCGGCGATCTTGCCCAGCATGATGTTGAGCTGGTTGCGGTTGTCGCCCCGCGGGTCGTACAGCTCGATCAGGGTCTTGCATTCGGCCAGGGAGAAGCCGATGCGTTTGCCGCGCAAAATCAGCTTGAGCGCGACCCTGTCCTTGGCCGTATAGATCCGCTCCTGGCCGCGCCGGGTCGGTAACAGCATGCCCTGCTCTTCGTAGAAACGAATGGTCCGGGTGGTCACGTCCAGCTCGCGCGCCAGTTCGGAAATGCTGTAGGTCTTGGCGGTCATGCTTGATCCTTGGTCGATTGCCCATGGGAAAGGCCGCGCCTGAGTCCGCACGGCACGGGTTCATGGTTATGAGCCTGGGAACGCTAACAACTCATTACGTTAACGTCAACGCAACGACTGACCAGAACAGGCACACCGGCCGCAGGCAGGCGGTGAAGGTGACCGGCCGCTATCCAGATCGGCATAAGCGGCGAGAGACGACGATAAAAAAACCGGGCCACCAGGGCCCGGCAAACTTCACACCGGAGAACAATCGGATCGAGCGGCTAGCAGTAGCTGACGATGAAGCGGTTCTCGCCCAGGTCGCTGCCGAAGTTGCTGCGGGTGGTGCCTCCGCGCAACAAGGCAAAACAACGCAAAAGCAAGAATCGTCCCCAACCCTAGCTGCAGCGCCGTCAGACGGCGCGAGCGATCAGAAGTTGTACTGCGCCGAGGTCTGGACGCGGTTCAACTCGCCATTGCGGCCATCTTCCGTTTCGCGCCTCGCGTGAATCAGTTCGAGGCCGAAAGTCGTGTTGGCAACCGGGCTCCACAGCAGGTTCAGGTGAGCGGTGTCGGCACTTTCGTTCATGTTCCGCGTCGTCGCAGCGCTCGGGCTGCTCGCCCGGGCGGTCGACAGCGCCAGCGTGGAACGCAGGTTGTCTGCCCAGAAGTGGCGGTAGGCGAGGATCGTGCCCCACTGGTTGTTCAGGTTGAGTTTGCCGGCGGCATCGACGTCGCCGTCGGAGAACACGGCCTGGCCCATGTAGCGGCCGAGCGCGTTGCCGGCGGTGAGCGAGAACTGGAAGGTGTCCTTGCCGACGGTCGGCACTACGCCGTAAGCGGCGAGCGCGCCACCCCACTGGTCGTCGGCGGCCGTGGCCGTATCGACGCGAATGTTGCGCGCCATCGCGGCCAGGGCGAAGCGGCCGGCGGAGGTGTTGAAGTCCACTCGAGCAACGAGGTCGGGCACCTTGTCGTCGTCGCTCGCCGCATTCGTACCGCCGCCGGCATTGGCCGTCGTCAGGTAGGACTCGGGGCTTTCCGCCGCGACCGACCAGGAGCCGCCGTCGAAGCCCTCGGTCCAGCGCACCTGGGTCTGGCGGATGAAGAGTTCGCCGACCGGGCCGCCGAAGTCCAGGGTCTCGGGCAGGGAGCCCGCGTCCATGAAGGTAGACCAGGTCTGGCCGGCGAGCAGGCCGCCGAGGCTGCCGAAGGCATGGCGGGTGCGCAGGCCGTTGGAGTTGCTGACGATCTCGTTGCCGTTCGCGCCGAAGAAGTCGGCCTCGACGAAGGTCTTGAGCTCGCCCCAAGCGGTCGGGGTGCTGGTGGCGACGTTCAGACGGGTCTGGCGGGCGTGAAGGGTCACCTGGCCGTCCTCAGTGTCGTTGTCCAGGGCAATCGAACCCGGAACCAGCAACTGGTCGAGCGTGCTGCCTGCGCCCGCGCTGCTGTCGCTATATATCAGGTCGGCCTTGACGTAGCCGCCGAACTTGACCGAGGTATCGGAGCCGGGCAGCTTGAACGAACCTGGGGTGGTGCCGGCGGTCACGCTGTTGGCGGGTGAAACCGCCTTGGCGGTTTCGGCCTGCTTCTGCTCGAGCGCCGCAATGCTGTTCTGCAGCGCTTCGATCTGCGCCTTCAGCACCTCCAGGTCGGACGCGGTGTCGGCGCTGGCGGGCGCCATGAAGCCAGCAAGGCTGGCAGCAATCGCCACGCAGAGGACTTTGGCCTTGAAGGGCCTGGTAATCGAGTTTTCAACGTACATGGGTCTCTCTTCTTGTAGGTGGGTAGTGCCGCAACACCAGGCAACCAACTGCCAAGCAATACCCGCGACGGCCAATGCAACCGACCTGTTACCCACGGGGTTTCCCGTGGCGTCTAGACAACCCCGCCGACGACTCGGCAGAGCAAAAATCAGGCAAACAGCGCCCCCGGCGCGGATCTCGATCCGCACCTTGAGCAGACAACAGCAGGCTTGCTTTAGAAGTTGCGCCTGGCCAGTTTCAGCACCCAGCCGACGATGCCGGCCCGGAACAGCAACACGCAGGCGACGAAGATCACCCCGAGGATCACATGCACCCACTCGCCCAACGGCCCGTTGGACAGGTAACTCTGCAGGGTGACCACCACGCCGGCGCCGACCAGTGGGCCGAGCACGGTGCCGACACCGCCGAGCAGGGTCATCAGGATCACCTCGCCGGACATATGCCAGTGGGCGTCGGTCAGCGAGGCCAGCTGAAACACCACGGTCTTGGTCGAGCCGGCCAGGCCGGTCAAGGTGGCGGAAATAACGAAGGCCAGCAGTTTGTGCGCCTCGACGTTGTAGCCCAGGGAGATGGCCCGCGGCTCGTTCTCACGGATCGCCTTGAGCACCTGGCCGTAGGGCGAATGGATGGTGCGCTGGATCACGGCGAAGCCGAAGATGAACACCGCAAGGACGAAGTAGTACAGGGTCAGGTTGTCGCTCAGGTCGAACAACCCGAGCAAATGGCCACGGGGTACGCCCTGCAGGCCGTTCTCGCCTCCGGTGAACGGCGCCTGCAAATAGATGAAGAACACCAACTGCGACAGCGCCAGGGTGATCATGGCGAAATAGATGCCCTGGCGTCTGATCGCCAGCAGGCCGAACAGCAGCCCCAGCAAGGTGGAGGCCAGGGTGCCGGCGAGTATCCCCAGCTCGGTGCCCAGGCCGCTGTACTGGCTGAGCATATATCCGGTGACGTAGCCGCCGGTGGCGAGAAAGGCGGCGTGGCCGAACGACAGCAGGCCGGCATAGCCGAGCAGCAGGTTGAAGGCGCAGGCGAACAAGGCGAAGCACAGCAGCTTCATCAGAAATACCGGGTACACCGCCAGCGGTGCGACCAGCGCGATACCGAACAGTGCCAGGTAGAACCAGCGCTGGCGCCGCTGTGCCGCCTGCTGGCGCTCGCGCACCACTTGCGGCGGCAGCACCAGGCTGCCCTGTTTGATGTGCAGACTCGTCATGCTTATGTCTCCTTTCCGAACAGTCCCGCGGGACGAACCAGCAGCACCAGCACCATCACCAGGAACACCACGGTATTGGCCGCTTCCGGATAGATCACCTTGGTCAAACCCTCGATCAGGCCCATGGCCAGGCCGGTGATGATGGCGCCCATGATCGAGCCCATGCCGCCGATCACCACCACGGCGAACACCACGATCAGCAGGTTGGCGCCCATGGTCGGGGTGACCGAATAAATGGGTGCGGCCAGCACCCCGGCAAACGCCGCCAGCGCCGCGCCATAGCCGTAGGTCAGGGTGATCAGCAGCGGCACGTTGATACCGAAGGCCTGCATCAACTTGGGGTTCTCGGTGCCGGCACGCAGGTAAGAACCGAGTCGGGTGCGCTCGATCATGTACCAGGTGGCCAGACACACCACCAGCGCCGCCACCACGACCCAGGCACGGTAGGTGGGCAGGAACATGAAGCCCAAGTTATAGCCACCCTTGAGCAGCTCGGGCATCGGGTAGGCCGCACCGGAGACGCCGAACAGCTTGACGAAGCAGCCCTCGACGATCAGCGCCAGGCCGAAGGTCAGCAGCAGGCCATAGAGATGATCCTCGCCGGCGATCCGGCGCAGCAGGCCGCGCTCGATAAGCATGCCGAGGGCGCCGACCAGCAGCGGTGCCAGCACCAGCGCCACCCAATAGTTCACCCCCAGGTAGTTGAGGCCGAGCACGGCGGCGAAGGCACCGAGCATGTACTGGGCGCCATGGGCGAAGTTGATGATCCGTAGCAGACCGAAGATGATCGCCAGGCCCAGGCTGAGCAAGGCATAGAAGGCCCCGTTGATCAGCCCGAGCAACAGCTGGCCGAGCAGCACGCTCAGCGGAATGCCGAGTACCATAGTCATGATTTTCCACCCACTGGAAGTCCGTGACACCCGGCTGCCGGCAGCCGGGTGATGAGCTGGGGTTAGCTGCCGATCAGTTCTGCGTCAGCAGCTTGCACTGGCTCGCGGCCAGCGGACGGAAGGCCTCGTCCCCGGGGATGGTGCGCACGATCTTGTACAGATCCCACTCGCCCTTGGACTCGGCCGGGGTCTTCACCTGGGCCAGGTACATGTCGTGAACCATGCGGCCATCGGCGCGAATCTTGCCGTTCTTGGCGAACATGTCGTTGACCGGAGCCGCCATCATCTGCGCCCGCACCGCCTGGGTATCGTCGCTGCCAGTGGCCTTGACCGCATTCAGGTAGTGCATCGCGGCCGAGTAGATACCGGCCGGCACCATGCCCGGCATCTTGCCGACGCGTTCCTCATAGCGCTTGGCCCAGGCGCGGCTTTCCTCGTTGAGATCCCAGTACCAGCCGGTGGTCAGCATCAGTCCCTGGGTCACATCCAGGCCCATGGCGTGGATGTCGTTGAGAAACACCACCATGCCGGCCAGCTTCTGCCCGGACTGGGCGACGCCGAACTGATTGGCGGTCATCAGCGAATTGACCGTGTCGGCGCCGGCGTTGGCCAGGGCGATCACATCGGCACCGGAACCCTGGGCCTGCAAGATGTAGGATGAGAAGTCGCTGCTCGGGAACGGATGGCGCACCTTGCCCAGCACGGCGCCGCCATCGGCTTCGACCACCTTGGTGATGTCGCTTTCCATGGCGTGGCCGAAGGCGTAGTCGGCGGTCAGGATGAACCAGCTCTTGCCGCCATTGGCCAGCACCGCCTTGGCCGTGCCGTTGGCCAGGGCGTAGGAGTCGTAGGTCCAGTGGACATGGTTGGGCGAGCAGAATTCGTTGGTAATGCTGGAGGCCGCCGCGCCGGAAATCAGCGCCAGCTTGCCGGCTTGCTCCACCACCTGGCTCGCCGCCAGCACCACCGAGGAGGCGACCAGGCCGGTGACCATGTCGACGTTGCGCTCATCGACCCACTGGCGCACGGTGTTGGCGCCGACATCCGGTTTGTTCAGGTCGTCGGCACTGAAAATGACGATCTTCTTGCCGTCGATCTGGCCGCCGAAGTCCTCGACCGCCATCTTCAGCGCTTCCAGGCCGCCCGGCCCGGAGAGATCGCGGTAGGTGCCGGACATGTCGGCCAGGTAGCCGATGCGGATTTCGTCGTCGCTGACCTGGGCCTGGGCGGCGCCGGCGATCAGGCTGGAGACGAGGATGGCGCTTGCAGTCTTCTGGAACAGATTCATTTGGTTACCTTCCACAGTTATTGTTGTTGTCGCGGGCAAAGCAATCCCGATCCGACGGGCCTGAGCCGCGCCGTACTGCATGTTTCGAGGGGTGAAACCGGGTTCAGACGCCTAGGCAGCGGTGCAGCAGTTCCTGCTTGGACGACAGCTCGGCGGCGCTGATTTCCTCGACGATCTGGCCGTGATCCATCAGGTAATGCCGATCGGCCAGCGGCGCGGCGAAGCGGAAGTTCTGCTCCACCAGCACTATGGTCAGGCCCTTGTTCTTGAGCTTGATCAGCACCTCGGCCAGCTTCTGCACGATCACCGGGGCCAGGCCCTCGGTGATCTCATCCAGCAGCAGCAGGTTGGCGCCGGTACGCAGGATGCGCGCCATGGCCAGCATCTGCTGCTCGCCGCCGGACAGCCGGGTGCCCTGGCTGAAGCGTCGCTCGTAGAGGTTGGGGAACATCTCGTAGATCTCGTCGAGGCTCATGCCGCCGCTGCGCACCATGGGCGGCAGCAGCAGATTCTCCTCGACGTTGAGGCTGGCGAAGATGCCGCGCTCCTCCGGACAGAAGCCGACGCCCAGCCGCGGGATCAGGTGCGCAGCCATACCCAGGGTCTCGTTGCCGTTGACCACGATCGAGCCGGTGCGGCGGCCCACCAGGTTCATGATCGCGCGCAGGGTGGTGGAACGACCCGAGCCGTTGCGCCCGAGCAGGGTCACCAGCTCGCCGCGGCGCACCAGCAGGTCGATGCCGTGGAGGATGTGCGACTCGCCGTAGAAGGCATGCAGGTCGCTGACCCGCAGTTGCTCGTAATCCGGACTGTGCAGGCTGGTCATGCGTGAGCCTCCTCGAGGACGGCCGCTTCGCTGCCCAGGTAGGCCTCGCGCACCTGGGGGTTGGCCGACACGCTGGCGTAGTCGCCCTCGGCGAGGATCGCACCGCGCGCCAGCACGGTGATGCGGTCGCACAGCTGGCTGACCACACTGAGGTTGTGCTCGACCATCAGCACCGTGCGCCCCACCGCGGCGCGGCGCACCAGGCCGATGACCATTTCCACGTCCTCCGCGCCCATGCCCTGGGTCGGCTCGTCGAGCAGCAATACCGTCGGATCCAGTGCCAGGGTGGTGGCCAGTTCCAGCGCGCGCTTGCGCCCATAGGGCAACTCGATGGCCAGGGTGTCGGCGAAATCGAGCAGGCCGACCTCGTCGAGCATCTGCAGGGCGCGCTCGTTGAGCACCTCGAGGCTGCGCTCGGACTTCCAGAAGTGGAAAGCGTTGCCCAGCTTGCGCTGCAATGCCACGCGCACGTTCTCCACCACGCTCATGTGGCCGAACACCGCGGAAATCTGGAAGGAGCGCACCAGGCCGAGACGGGCGATCTCGTTCGACTTCATGGCGGTGATCGCCTTGCCCTGATAGAGGATCTCGCCGCGGCTGGGCGGAAGGAACTTGGTGAGCAGGTTGAACACCGTGGTCTTGCCGGCCCCGTTGGGTCCGATCAACGCATGGATGTGTCCCTTCTGCACACGCAGATCGACCGAGTCCACCGCGGTGAAGCCGCGAAATTCCTTGGTCAAACCCCGTGTTTCCAATACGAACTCTGGTGACATGTGGAGCCCTCTAACCTTGATTGTTGTTATCGGTTATGGCGGTGCTGACACTATTACCTTTACGTAAACGTGAATACTATACGAAGGTCTACCTGCGACCAGAAAGTCTGGATATGACGCTTCAAACTGAGAGCAGCTATTGATGCGGCCAGCCCCTAGTTATTCCGACCGCGGTTATTGCTGGCGAAGCCTGCCGAACCATGCCCCCATGACCGGCGAGTCAGAGTATAGGCAGGCATTCGTAAAATAATAACGAGCAAAAAATCAGGTGCGTTATGCATAAAAGTCGCATCGATTGAAACCGTTGCACCCGCCGCGCACAGCCCTGCCCACGCCCCTGAACGCACGGTGGAAAGACGGCAAAGTCATGGGCTCCCCGGCATGCCAGGGGAGCTTGCGCTGCAGCTAGCGGCGTAGTTTCAAGCCGGCGCCCTGGGCACACGGCCCATCAGGTAGAACTCGGCATTGGGCGGCGTGCCGGCCAGCGATACCAGGCGGTTGGACAGGCTGAAGAAGGCGGTGATGGCGCCGATGTCCCAGATGTCGTCGAGGCTGAAGCCGACCGCCTGCAGGCGTGCCTGCCAGTCGCCATCCAGGCCGCCACGCTCGAGGCCGACGTGAAAGGCGAAGTCGAGCATCAGGCGCTGGCGCTCGGCGAGCGGCGCGGTGCGGTGGTTGACCGCCACCTGGTCGGCCAGCAGCGGATCCTTGCTGTAGATGCGCAACACCGCGCCATGCGCCACCACGCAGTACAAGCAGCCGTGGCGGGCACTGGTGGCGACCACGATCATCTCCTTTTCCGCCGGCGTCAGGCTGTCGGATTGACGTTCCATCAAGGCGTCGTGGTAGGCGAAGAAGGCGCGGAACTCGTCCGGACGATGGGCCAGCATGAGGAACACATGGGGCACGAAGCCGGCCTTCTCCTGCACCGCGAGTATTCGCTCACGCATATCGTCAGGTAATTGCTCGAGGTTTTCGGGCAGCGCAAAGCGGCTGATCTGCGGGGACATCGGATACTCCTTTATCTGAAACGGCGCCAGGCTCGCTGGCGCCGCAGGTGCCAAAGCCTAAGGTTTCGAGGTGAGCTCCAGGCGCTCGATGCTGAGCTCGCGCATGCGGAATTTCTGCACCTTGCCGGTGACCGTCATCGGGAACTCGTCGACCAGCAGGAAGTGGCGCGGCACCTTGAAATGGGCGATGCGGCCCTTGCAGAACTCGGTCAGTTCCGCCGCAGCCGCCTGGTGGCCCGGGTGGCACTTGATCCAGGCAACGATTTCCTCGCCATATTTGTCGTCGGGAATGCCCACCACCTGCACATCGGCCACCGCCGGATGGCCGAACAGGAACTCCTCGATCTCGCGCGGATAGACGTTCTCGCCACCGCGGATGATCATGTCCTTGTTGCGCCCGACGATGCTCAGGTAGCCCTGCTCGTCCATCACCGCCAGGTCGCCGGTGTGCATCCAGCGCGCCGCATCCAGAGCTTCGGCGGTGGCCGCAGGATTGTTCCAGTAACCGAGCATCACGCTGTAACCACGGGTACAGAGTTCACCGACCTGCCCACGCGGGACGATGCGTCCCTGCTCGTCGATCACCTTGCTCTCCAGATGGGGCTGGGTGCGGCCGACGCTGCTGACCCGGCACTGCAGATCGTCATCGGCGGCCGTCTGGGTCGACACCGGGCTGGTTTCGGTCATGCCGTAGGCGATCTGCACCTCGGCCATGTGCATCTCGCCGATCACCCGTTTCATCACCTCGATCGGGCAGGTGGCGCCGGCCATGATCCCGCTGCGCAGGCTGGACAGATCCAGGCCGGCGCGCTCCGGCAGATCCAGCTCGGCGATAAACATGGTGGGCACGCCGTAGAGCACCGTGGCCCGCTCCTCGGCCACCGCCTGCAGGGTGCCCAGCGGTTCGAAGGCGGCGCCCGGGTAGATCATGGTGCTGCCATGGGTCAGACAGCCGAGGTTGCCCATCACCATGCCGAAGCAGTGGTACAGCGGCACCGGGATCACCAGGCGGTCATGCTCGGTCAGGCCCAGGCTTTCGCCGACCATATAGCCGTTGTTGAGGATATTGTAGTGGCTGAGGGTGGCGCCCTTGGGGAAGCCGGTGGTGCCCGAGGTGTACTGGATATTGATCGGGTCGTCGAACTGCAGCTGGGCACTGCAGGCGCGCAACTGCTCCGGGCCGACCTCATCGCCACGGGCCAGGAACGCCGTCCAGTCGAACATACCGACGGCCGGTTGCTGGCCGAGACTGATCACCCCACGCAGCTCGGGCAATAGGCGGCTTTGCAGTGCACCGACGGCGCAACCGGCCAGCTCCGGCAACAGTTCACCGAGCATCGCGTGGTAGTCGCTGCTCTTGAACGCATCGGCGCAGATCAGCCAGCGGCAGCCGGAATGCTTGAGCGCATACTCGAGTTCGCTGAGGCGGTAGGCCGGGTTGATATTGACCAGCACCACGCCAACCTTGGCGCTGGCGAATTGGGCGATGCACCACTGGGCACAGTTCGGCGCCCAGATGCCGAGGCGCTCGCCGGGCTGCATGCCGATGGCCAACAAGGCGCGGGCACAGCGATCCACCGCCTCGCCCAGCTGAGCCCAGCTGTAACGTAGCTGTTGATGACGAACCACCAGCGCCTCGCGCTCGGCGAAACGCGCCACCGTCTGATCGAACGCCGCGCCTATGGTCATGGCCAACAGGGGTTTGTCCTGCAATCCGCGGGTGTAACTGGGTGAAGTCATGGAATTCCTCGCTTGTTCTGCTTGTTCTGAGGCTGGCGTTTGAACTTCGATTGGCGCTCGAGGCTTGACAGCTCACGAAGCCAGCTTTACGTTAACGTAAAGGTATATGGACTGACAACCCATACCAATGTACGAGCCGACAACGACAATCAAGGTGCCTTCCATGAGCTATCCGTCCCTCAACTTCGCCCTCGGCGAAACCATCGACATGCTGCGCGAGCAGGTGCAGGCCTTCGTCGCCGCGGAACTGGCGCCGCGCGCCGCGGCCATCGACAGCGACAACCTGTTCCCCGCCGACATGTGGAAGAAGTTCGGCGACATGGGCCTGCTCGGGGTCACCGTCTCCGAGGAATACGGCGGCGCCGGCCTGGGCTACCTGGCCCACGTGGTCGCCATCGAGGAGATCAGCCGTGCTTCGGCTTCGGTCGGCCTGTCCTACGGCGCCCACTCCAACCTGTGCGTCAACCAGATCAACCGCAATGGCACGCCCGAGCAGAAGGCCAAGTACCTGCCCAAGCTGATCAGCGGCGAGCACGTCGGCGCCCTGGCCATGAGCGAGCCCAACGCCGGCTCCGACGTGGTGTCGATGAAGCTGCGCGCCGAGCGCCGCGGCGACCACTTCGTGCTCAATGGCTCCAAGACCTGGATCACCAACGGCCCGGACGCCAACACCTACGTGATCTACGCCAAGACCGACCTGGACAAGAGCGCCCACGGCATCACCGCCTTTATCGTCGAGCGCGACTGGAAGGGCTTCTCCCGCGGCAACAAGTTCGACAAGCTGGGCATGCGCGGTTCCAACACCTGCGAACTGTTCTTCGATGACGTCGAGGTGCCGGAAGAGAACATCCTCGGCAAGGAAAACGGCGGCGTACGGGTGCTGATGAGCGGCCTGGACTACGAACGCGTGGTGCTGGCCGGCGGGCCGATCGGCATCATGCAGGCCTGCCTGGACGTGGTGCTGCCCTATATCCACGACCGCAAGCAGTTCGGCCAGAGCATCGGCGAGTTCCAGATGATCCAGGGCAAGGTGGCCGACATGTACACCCAGCTCAACGCCAGCCGCGCCTACCTGTACGCCGTGGCCCAGGCCTGCGACCGCGGCGAGACCAACCGCAAGGACGCCGCCGGGGTGATCCTCTACAGCGCCGAACGCGCGACGCAGATGGCCCTGGAGGCGATCCAGATTCTCGGCGGCAACGGCTACATCAACGAGTTCCCCACCGGCCGCCTGCTGCGCGACGCCAAGCTCTACGAGATCGGCGCCGGCACCAGCGAGATCAGGCGCATGCTGATCGGCCGCGAGCTGTTCAACGAGACCAAGTAAGGCGATTGCCGCACGTAGGGTGGAAAACCGCGCAGGTTTTCCACCAGAGCCGGTGGATGCATAAAGCGTCATCCACCCTACGGATTGAACCGGAGCCAAATCGATGGCCATCCTGCACACCCAGATCAATACCCGCTCGCCGGAGTTCGCCGCCAACAGCGCGGCGATGCTCACTCAGGTCAACGACCTGCGCGCCCTCCTCGCCCGCGTCCACGAGGGCGGCGGCGAGAAGGCCCAGCACCGGCATATTTCACGCGGCAAGCTGTTGCCGCGCGAGCGGATCAACCGCCTGCTCGACCTCGGCTCGCCGTTTCTCGAGGTCGGCCAACTGGCCGCCCATGGCGTCTACGGCGAAGAAGTACCGGCCGCCGGGGTGATCGCCGGCATCGGCCGGGTCGAAGGCATCGAATGCATGATCGTGGCCAACGACGCCACGGTGAAAGGCGGCAGCTACTACCCGCTGACCGTGAAGAAACACCTGCGCGCCCAGGCCATCGCCCGAGAGAACCGCCTGCCGTGCATCTACCTGGTGGACTCCGGCGGCGCCAACCTGCCGCGCCAGGACGAGGTGTTTCCCGACCGCGAACACTTCGGCCGGATCTTCTTCAACCAGGCCAACATGAGCGCCATGGGCATCCCGCAGATCGCCGTGGTCATGGGTTCCTGCACCGCCGGCGGCGCCTATGTGCCGGCGATGGCCGACGAGGCGATCATGGTGCGCCAGCAGGCCACCATCTTCCTCGCCGGCCCGCCGCTGGTGAAGGCCGCCACCGGCGAGGTGGTCAGCGCCGAGGAGCTGGGCGGCGCCGACGTGCACTGCAAGACCTCGGGGGTGGCCGACCACTACGCCGACAACGACGAGCACGCCCTGGCCCTGGCCCGGCGCAGCATCAGCAATCTGAACTGGCGCAAGCTCGGCGTGCTGAATAATCGTCAGCCTATTGCTCCGCTGTACGACAGCGAAGAGCTGTATGGGGTGATCCCGGCCGACGCCAAGCAACCCTTCGATGTGCGCGAGGTGATCGCGCGCACCGTCGACGGCTCGCTATTCGACGAATTCAAGGCGCTGTTCGGCGCCACCCTGGTCTGCGGCTTCGCCCATATCCACGGCTACCCGGTGGCGATCCTCGCCAACAACGGGATCCTGTTCGCGGAGTCGGCGCAGAAAGGCGCGCACTTCATCGAGCTGGCCTGCCAGCGCGGCATCCCCCTGCTGTTCCTGCAGAACATCACCGGTTTCATGGTCGGGCAGAAATACGAGGCCGGCGGCATCGCCAAGCACGGCGCCAAGCTGGTCAACGCCGTGGCCTGCGCCAAGGTGCCGAAGTTCACCGTGATCATCGGCGGCAGCTTCGGCGCCGGCAACTACGGCATGTGCGGCCGGGCCTACGACCCGCGTTTCCTGTGGATGTGGCCGAACGCACGGATCGGCGTGATGGGCGCCGAACAGGCCGCCGGCGTGCTGGTGCAGGTCAAGCACGAACAGGCCGAACGCGCCGGGCAGACCTTCTCCGCCGAGGACGAGGCCAAGCTCAAGCAACCGATCCTCGAACAGTACGAACGCCAGGGCCACCCCTACTATTCCAGCGCGCGGCTGTGGGACGACGGCGTCATCGACCCGGCACAAACCCGCGAGGTACTCGGCCTGGCGCTGTCCGCCAGCCTCAATGCGCCGATCGAGCCGAGCACCTTTGGTGTTTTCAGAATGTAACGGTATCAAGGCGCCCCCCCAACCTGTAGGAGGCGCGACCTCGCGGCGAACGCAGGCGACAGCCTGCCCGAAGCTAAAGCTTCGCCCCGAGGTCGGGCCTCCTACAAAAAGCAGCATCGAGGAACGCGACAGACCATGACCGATTTCAGCACCGTACAACTCGACAAAGACCCGCGCGGTTTCGCCACCCTCTGGCTGAATCGCGCCGACAAGCACAACGCCTTCAACGCCGAGATGATCCGCGAGCTGATCCTCGCCCTCGATGCCGTGCAGGCCGACAAGAGCCTGCGCTTCCTCCTGCTGCGCGGGCGCGGCAAGCACTTCTCCGCCGGCGCCGACCTGGCCTGGATGCAGCACGCCGCGACCCTCGACTACAACGCCAACCTGGCCGATTCGCGCGAGCTGGCCGAGTTGATGCACAACCTCTACCAACTGAAGATCCCGACCCTGGCCGTGATCCAGGGTGCGGCCTTCGGCGGCGCGCTGGGTCTGATCGCCTGTTGCGACATGGCCATCGGCGCCGACGATGCCCAACTGTGTCTGTCGGAGGTGCGCATCGGCCTGGCGCCGGCGGTGATCAGCCCCTTCGTCGTGCAGGCCATCGGCGAACGCGCGGCGCGCCGGTATGCCCTGACCGCCGAGCGCTTCAGCGGCGAGCGGGCCCGTGAACTGGGCCTGTTGGCCGAGTGCTACCCGGCCGAGGCACTGGACGACGCGGCCAACGACTGGATCGCCAATCTGCTGCTCAACAGCCCGCAGGCCATGCAGGCGAGCAAGGATCTGCTCAAGGAAGTCGCCAGCGGCGTACTCACCCCGGCCCTGCGCCGCTACACCGAAAACGCCATCGCCCGCATCAGGGTCAGCGCCGAAGGCCAGGAAGGCCTGCGCGCGTTCCTGGATAAACGCAAACCCAGCTGGCAGGAGCAACCATGACTATTCCTTGCGATCTAGTGCTCCATACCGTTCAGTGCGGCAGCTGGCTCGATAAACGTCAATCCCTCCGGCAGGAGCAACAAGCATGAGTCACAAGCACATCGACACCCTGCTGATCGCCAACCGTGGCGAAATCGCCTGCCGCGTCATGCGCACGGCCAAGGCCATGGGCATCAAGAGCGTGGCGGTGCACAGCGCCGTCGACCGTAATGCCCGCCACGTGCGCGAAGCGGACATCGCCATCGACCTGGGCGGTGCCAAACCGGCCGACAGCTACCTGCGTATCGACGCCCTGCTCGAAGCGGCCCAGGCCAGCGGCGCCCAGGCCATCCACCCGGGCTACGGCTTTCTCTCGGAGAACGCCGGCTTCGCCCGCGCCATCGAGGACGCCGGGCTGGTGTTCCTCGGCCCGCCCGCCAGCGCCATCGATGCCATGGGCAGCAAATCCGCGGCCAAGGCGCTGATGGAAGCGGCCGGGGTGCCGCTGGTGCCCGGCTACCACGGCGCGGCTCAGGATCTGGAGACTTTCCGCGCCGCCGCCGAGGTGATCGGCTACCCGGTACTGCTCAAGGCCACCGCCGGCGGCGGCGGCAAGGGCATGAAGGTGGTCGAACGCGAAAGCGAGCTGAGCGAGGCCCTGGCTTCCGCCCAGCGCGAGGCGCAATCGTCGTTCGGCGACGCGCGCATGCTGGTGGAAAAGTACGTGCTCAAGCCGCGTCATGTGGAGATCCAGGTATTCGCCGACCAGCACGGCCACTGCCTGTACCTGAATGAGCGCGATTGCTCGATCCAGCGCCGCCACCAGAAGGTGGTTGAGGAAGCCCCGGCTCCGGGCCTCAGCCCCGAACTGCGCCGGGCCATGGGCGAGGCCGCGGTCAAGGCCGCCCAGGCCATCGGCTATGTCGGCGCCGGCACCGTGGAGTTCCTGCTGGACGAGCGTGGCGACTTCTTCTTTATGGAGATGAACACCCGCCTGCAGGTCGAACACCCGGTCACCGAGGCCATCACCGGCCTGGACCTGGTCGCCTGGCAGATTCGCGTGGCCCGTGGCGAGGCGCTGCCGCTGACCCAGGAGCAGGTGCCGCTGGTCGGCCACGCCATCGAGGTGCGCCTCTATGCCGAAGACCCGGATAACGACTTCCTGCCGTCCACCGGCAGCCTGAGCCTGTACCGCGAGGCCAGCGCTGGCCCGGGTCGGCGGGTCGACACGGGCGTGGCCGAAGGTGACGAGGTGTCGCCGTTCTACGACCCGATGCTCGGCAAACTGATCGCCTGGGGCGACAACCGCGAGGAAGCGCGCCTGCGTCTGCTGGCCATGCTGGATGAAACCGGCGTGGGCGGGGTCAAGACCAACCTGGCGTTCCTGCGCCGCGTACTGGCGCATCCGGCCTTCGCCGCCGCCGAGCTGGATACCGGCTTTATCCCGCGTTATCAGGAGCAGCTGCTGCCGCCCCCCAGCGGGCTACCCGTCGAGTTCTGGCAACTGGCCGCCGAAGCCTTTGTGCAGAGTGAGCCCGCACGGCGCAACCATGAGGACTTCCATTCGCCCTGGGTAGCGAACAGTGGCTGGCGAGTCGGACTGCCGGCAGAGATCGACCTGCAGCTGACCTGCAATGGCGAACGCCAGGTGATTCACCTGCGCCACAGCGCGCCAGCCGCTGTGCGACTCGACGGTGAACGCTTGCTGGTCGAGCGTGACGGCGTGCGCCAACAGCATCTGGCGATCCGCCGTGGCGATACGCTGTACCTCGAGTATCGGGGAGTGCTACACGGCGTCAGCCGCGTCGATCCAATCGCCGAAGTCGAAGCCAGCCACAGTCACCACGGCGGCCTGACCGCGCCGATGAACGGCAGCATCGTGCGCGTGCTGGTCGAAACCGGCCAGCAGGTCGAGGCCGGCACCGCCCTGGTGGTGCTGGAGGCGATGAAGATGGAGCACAGCATCCGCGCGCCCCATGCCGGCACGGTCAAGGCGCTGTACTGCGGCGAAGGCGAGATGGTCGCCGAGGGCAGCGTGCTGGTGGAACTGGACGAGGTCTGATTAGCGCCCGTAGGGTGGGCAACGCGAAGCTTGTCCACCGACATCAAGGACTCGAGGACGACAGACGGTGGAAAACGCTTCGCGGTTTTCCACCCTACGACAGGCGTAGGGCACCCCGTGCCCACCATTGCCCTGCCGGCGTGCTCAGTACCTAACCCGGATGCAATCCGGGAATGGCCAGCTATCCTTGCCCCGGATTACATCCGGGCTACCACTACAGAGAAGCGCATATGAACCTACCGCAACATGTCCGCCTGGTCGAAGTCGGCCCGCGCGACGGCCTGCAGAACGAGCAGCAGCCGATCGGCGTGGCCGACAAGGTGCGCCTGGTCGACGACCTGTCCGCCGCTGGCCTTACCTATATCGAGGTCGGCAGCTTCGTCTCGCCCAAGTGGGTGCCGCAGATGGCCGGAAGCAGAGAGGTATTCGCCGGCATCCTGCAGCGCCCGGGCGTCACCTACGCCGCCCTGACGCCGAATATGAAAGGCTTCGAGGCCGCCCTGGCGGCCGGGGTCAAGGAGGTGGCGGTATTCGCCGCCGCCAGCGAGGCCTTCTCGCAGAAGAACATCAACTGCTCGATCGGCGACAGCCTCGAACGTTTCCTGCCGCTGATGGAGGCCGCCCAGCAGCAGGGCATCCGCGTGCGCGGCTACGTGTCCTGCGTGCTCGGCTGCCCCTATGAAGGCCAGATTGCACCCGAGCAGGTCGCCCGGGTGGCCAGGGAACTGTTCGCCATGGGCTGCTACGAGGTCTCCCTGGGCGACACCATCGGCGCCGGCACCGCCGGCGCCACCCGTCGGCTGATCGAGGTGGTCGGCCGCGAGGTGCCGCGCGACAAGCTGGCCGGGCACTTCCACGACACCTACGGTCAGGCCCTGGCCAATATCTACGCCAGCCTGCTCGAGGGCGTCGCGGTGTTCGACAGCTCGGTCGCAGGCTTAGGCGGCTGCCCCTATGCCAAGGGCGCCAGCGGCAACGTCGCCAGCGAAGACGTGCTCTACCTGCTCAACGGTCTGGGCATCGAGACCGGCATCGACCTGGATCAGCTGATCCAGGCCGGTGCGCGTATCTGCACCCTGCTCGGCAAGGAGAACGGCTCGCGGGTGGCCCGCGCCCGCCTGGCCCAGGCCTGAACACTGCCACGCCTTTCCCCGGCCGCGGTCACTCAGTGTCGCGGCCTTTTTTGTTCGCCAACCGGCGGCTCGCGCAGAAGTACGGTTAGTTGGTTAACTCAAGTTCGCCGGCTTGAGTCTTACCTGTGGGAGGCCCGACCTCGGGGCGAGGTCTTTGTTCTGCACCGCGACACCACAACCTGGCAGCCCTGCGGGCTGCATTCGCCGCGGGGGGCGCCTCCTACAAGGTTCTGAATAGGCTCTAGCCTTGTAGGACGGGGAGCGTTATTTATCCGCGCTCGAG